>JAOPTU010000041.1:0-1163 GCA_051531995.1 Desulfotalea sp. | reverse complement strand
GAATTCAGGCATATTTAATATTGTCGACAAGTGAACTTGTTCCATGATATCTTTCAATCTTTAGAATAGTATGATGGCTATTGTAAAAACGAGAAAGAATATATACCCATTGTCTTAACTGAAAANNTTTATCTTGAGGTTAGTGTAATTATCTATAACCATTTGTTGGGTTGCCCCATGCTTTCTGTGTGAAAAACAGTTTGTGTAATCTCTGGGACATTAATGACATGTAAGTATCATATAAAGAATTGTTCGGAGATTAATGACGTTATTTTGGGTGATTATTGTCTTTGGGGCAATAATCATCCAAAATTTTACAAACATTTGATAAATAAAAAAAAATTATATGAACGACCAATATTATTCAAAGAAACTTGATAAGTATTTCCCCACTAGATTAGATATTCTTCTTTATGCCCACGATGGTAGAGGTCTTGGGCATGTTAGTCGAACCATTGCTATTGGTTTAGCACTTAAACGTTTGTACCCTGAACTCCGAATATTATTGGTAACGGGAGAAAAAATCAGTCAATCTTTGATTGGAAATGCGAATTTAGATTGGATTAAATTACCTTCCTATGCGAGCCAAATCAATAACGGTGTTTCAACAGGAGTAAATGGACCTGCTAATTTTTATAAATCTGTTTTAGGACAACATCGGCAGACGATGCTTACCCAAATTGTTGAATCCTTTAAACCAAAATGTGTTCTGGTTGATCACTCTCCAGTTGGAAAGAGAAAAGAACTTATCGAAGCTATTACACAATCAAAGAAATTTAACACTAAATGGATACTTGGTCTTCGAGCGGTAATTGGGACTCAGGGTGATTTTTGGTCAGATCATTTAAGTAATGCATTCCAAAATCATTATCATTCTCTGTTATGGTATGGGGACATGCAAGTTCTTGGTAGCGAACATATTGACAGAATAAATTCTCATTTTCACTATAAAGCCAAAGAAACAGGTTATGTATCACGTTTATTTGAAGTAATGAAATTGCAAGGAAGAGTAACTAAAAAATATACTGGAATAATCTCGATACCTTGGCTAAGTGGTGATAGTCTCCATTTTATAATGGCACTTAAAGACGCTCTGCAACATCGTGATACTAAAGAAAAGTGGAAAATTTTTATTGATACTAAAGAAGTTGAAAAGGTAAAAG
>JAOPTU010000040.1:0-5425 GCA_051531995.1 Desulfotalea sp. | reverse complement strand
CCCAAATTCATTTTCAAGCCATGTTGCAAGATCCATCAAGGTTAAACTATCTATGGAAAGATCATTTGCCAGACGCTCTTCTTTCTCTACCTTTTTACCCACAATATCTTCAATTTTTTGCAAAACAATTGTAGCGGTGGCAGTTGAAATTTTGTGAGCATGCATTTTATTCTTATCTTGCACCATTTCGGGCATAGTCTGGCTTTTATAACCTTGCCACCAGTAAAGAGGAACCATGGTGTTGGCCTGATAATTATGGTTATAAAAGTTTTCCAGATGTTTGTTAATTGCGCTACGCTCCTGAAGTTTAGCAATCCTTTGGTCTTCCATAAATTCAATGGTGATCTTTCGGCGTGGCCCAAAGAAAAGGAAGTTCGCCAAAAGAAACCGTACTGCTTGCAACAATTGTTTTGCGAATGATGGTTTAACATTGTTTGCCCTACTAAAACCACTGCCCCACAAGCCTGTTGTTTTCACCAATATATAGCGTGCTTTCACCCCACTTTTTATAATGTGTTCTACACCTGAATTCCCTGCCAAATCCTCAAGTTCGGAGCGATATATACGCCCTGCTGGGTATACAATCACCTGCTCACAATTGTTCAAACAATTTACTACTTCACCAAGGGCCGCTTTTACTTTACCGCGACTTGCTCTGCCGTCACTTTTAAGATCTGGAATGGTTATAGGATTAATTATTTTCATTAAATAACGAATAAAAGGTTTATTTGCCTGACCTGTATCTGAAAGAGGACGGGGTGAAAACTTAGAGTACAAGGTAGTCATTACAAGTACTGGATCGATTAGAGCTGGGTGGTTTGGTAAGAAAACCATGCCTTGCTCTTTATCTTTTTTTATTTGATCAAGCCCTATCACTTTTACCTTATAACGAATTGAGAGAAGGCAACGAGCACAGGCTGCAATAACCACGAGACCAATATTCTGTTGGCTGTTTTTTATAAGTAATAATAATGCAGTTGCAAAAAATGCAATGAGGCCTAAACAGGCTAGGATTGTGGAAGGCAACATAAAACTATCAAGTGCGGAGTAGAGTATCCCTGAAAACATTATACCTATAAAACCACAAAAATTGGCTGTAGCTAGTACTTGGCCTTTTTCTGTACATTTGGGATGAATTTGCAGGAAACTTGTTACAGGAATAAGAAATATACCACCCGCAATTCCTGCAATAACCAAACTTCCGACTAGCCAAATTGTTTGTAAAGATTCAGGAAGAAAATGAGTTACAGAAGCAAGGAAAAGCCCACAACCCATTACAAGTGATGATGGTATAGTAAAACGTGTCCAATTTTTCATATCAATGATCTGGGCAACCAGAAGAGAACCAACACAGATCCCAAGCATAAGTGATATTGTAAGTAAACTTGTAACAGTCTGCGACAGGCCGAGCTGCTGAAGACCGAAGGTGTTAATTGCAAGTACTGCGAGGGATGCAATGAAGTAAAAATAAGCGTCTGAAAAGAATGCCAGAAGAAGTTGCGGATCTTTACAGAAAACAAAAACATCTTTCACAGAACTGATAGGGCCATATTTAGGAAAAGGTTTAGTGGCATCTGCAGCAGGTCTGCTATAAACACCAAAACTTGCCGCAAATCCAAGAATGGAGATAAGAACTATCATTATGGCCACCATGGAAGTTCCAGAACTAAGGCCAAACTTAGTAGGCAGAGCAGAATCTAAAGTAATACCAGCTGTTGCGATACCAGCCAAAATTGCCAANNTTTAAAACACCATTTGCCTTAGCAACATAAGCTTCCGGATAGAGCTCGGGAATAGAGCCATTAAGAGCCGGGTTAAAAAAGGTTGATTGCAAGCCCATAAGAAAAAGCATTGCCAGAATACATGGCCAACTTCCAAAAATTAGTCCTGCTGCACCAATAAGCATGGCCACACACTCCAAACCTTTTGCAGCTATAACTACTCTCTTTTTGGCAAAACGATCAGCAACCCAACCAGCATAGGATGCAAATATAATAAATGGCAAAGAAAAAAGAATTGTTGCTGTACCCTGCAGATTGCTAAGCCCTGCTGAAACGGCAAGGAGCATGGCAGCTTGTTTAAAATAGTTATCATTAAAAACACCGAGGCAATAGGCCGATGCCATGGCAATAAATTTGCCTCTTGCTGTCCGGATTGTATTTTTGTTTTCTTGTTGTGTATTCATTTTATAATCTCGTATTGTATTGAATTATTTTCGTATAAAAAAAATCTTCAGACTGTGATCTGTTTTATATGTGCAAGAAGAATGGAAGAACGTTTTATAGCGATTGGGAAGTATTTCCCTGTTTATACTTATATCGCTTGAAGCGTCCTTCTTTTAAAAAGTTAACAATCTGTTTATGTACATCATCTTTACCTATTATAAAGGTATGGGTGTAAGGAGTAGTTATGTGATCACGCATCCCGTAAAGACGGGTTCCTTCTACTGTTACCTTGCCATCATGGCTAGTTTTGAAAATAAATGAAGCAACAGGGTTAAACGAGGAAGAACCCGCAATTACACCAATTGCATAATAAGGAGTGCCAAGGCTTTTAGGCAGAGAGTGTGGTGAAGTTGAGAGTTGCTGAGCAGCAGGACCAAGTATGGTTTTAAAAGCCACATTATCTATCCAGGTATCTACAAGCTCACTGCCCTTATTTGGTGGTGCCAGCATAACAACACGTCCCAAGTTTGAAATTTTATTATTATTCAAGTACTGACGAACCACAATGCCTCCCATGGAATGAGTGACAAAATGAATCTTCCCAGAAGATGGTGGTAGCATGTCGATTACAGGTTTCAGATGTTCTTCTGCAATGTGTTCAATGCTTTTTTTCGTGGATGGATAGTTAATATTAATAACATTATAGCCATTTTTTTCCAGCATATTTTTGACAGGTTTCATGGAACTATCTGAACGTGCAAGGCCATGGAGAAGAATAACCGTATCTTGCTGTGCAGTAGATAAATGTATCATTTTATTTTGGCTTGCGGCATAGATGCTTTTCACAAAAAACATCAGGGTGAAGCAGCAGACAATAATGAAAATACCCATGTTGTTATGCGATAGATCTTGTTTTCTTTTCATAATACTCTCCTTTTAATGGTTATTGGGATAATTCTATATGTTTTCAATAAACCATCGCACAAAGCATGCCATTTCCACCAACCCAAATAAGAGACTGAAATACTGTGCTTATTCCTTTTCACATTAAAAAACTTGATTTCACCCGACTACACCCTGGCATAAAAAGTACAGAGAGTGTACATTTTTAGTACATCAACATATTATAGGGATATACATAAGAGTATCTTGAATTGTTTGTTATTCCATTCGAGGTTGCCATAAGCCTACCCGTGAGAAGAACATGAGAGCAGAAGAAAGAATATTTTTTAAACAGATAAGAAAAGCAATTACAACCAATCCATTCAGTGAGGATCGTATTACCTTAGACCTGGAAGCGACGGGGATGTCTTTGCTCAATAGTAACGATGAAATACTTGGTGCTTTAGTCCACCGCGTTGAGCAGGCAATCAAAAATATTCTCAGTCGAATCAGCAGTCCCAAGCAGACATTAACCGCAGAAGATTATGGGCTTTTACAATCTGCCATGCTATTTAGAGTTTTTCACATTTTCTGTAATGATTACGACCAGCTAATTCAAGAACAAATAGAGATTGGCGCCAGCAGCTGCAAAGTTAAATTTGCAGAACAATATTTCACCATACTTACGGAGTATGGTTTTAAAACAGAAGATTCCACAAGGTTTTTTGCTTTATTTTTTCAAATGCGGCGTGCTTTTTATTTTATTCGTAGGATTAGAGGCCAAAGTCAATGCGTCAAAGACTTACGCAAAAGTCTCTGGCACAATGTTTTTACATGTGACATTGAGCTCTATGATAAATATTTATGGAGCAGGCTAGAAGATTTTTCCACCATGCTTTTAGGAAAGACCGGAACAGGTAAAGGACTTGCCGCCTCTTCTATTGGTCGTTCTGGGTTTATTCCCTTTGACAAAAAGAACAATTGCTTTGCAGAGAGTTTCAGCAGTGCTTTTGTCTCTATAAACCTCTCTCAGTTTCCAGAGCAACTCATAGAATCAGAGCTATTTGGTCATAAAAGAGGAGCTTTCACGGGAGCGGTAGATAGTCATCACGGTATTTTTTCGCGTTGCAGTGCAAGTGGTGCGATATTCCTCGATGAAATTGGAGACGTGGCGATCCCTGTACAGATAAAATTATTACAGGTTTTACAGGAACGAAGTTTCACCTCTGTCGGTGACCGTAATATTCAACGTTTTCAAGGGCGGGTAATAGCAGCCACCAATAAGTCGCTAGATAAGATGAGGCAAGAAGGTGAGTTCAGAGACGATTTTTACTATCGGCTGTGCTCCGATGTGATAAAAGTTCCCTCATTAAAGCAGAGATTGTCAGAAAGTCCAGATGAAATTAATGTACTATTAGATATTATAGTGCGCCGTATTCTTGGAGTGCATTCAGAAGAAGTAGTTGCAAAAGTGGCAGGATACATTCAAAATAATCAGCCAGCAAACTATAAATGGCCGGGCAACATCCGTGAGCTAGAACAATGTGTAAGAAGGATTCTAATTAGTAATTCATACGATTGGCAGTTGCCTCAAGGTGATAGTAAAGAAAAGGGGTTAGCCGAAAGCATAAAGGCTGGCGCGTTTACCGCCCAAGAATTATTGGCAAAATATTGTAACCAGCTCTACCAACAAAACAAAACATATGAATCTGTAGCCCAGAAAACTCAGCTTGACCGACGAACAGTAAAAAAATATATCGAACAGGCAAACAGTAAATGATAATCTGCTACACAGTATCATCTCTTCAGCCCAGTGTGCAGCAACTTCAAGTTATGTGCAAGCTTACTCTGTCATTCAGGCAGGAAATAAGGCGATGAGACGTCAGATAGCAGAACTTGCCGGAGGGTAGATTTTGGTGGAAAAAGCACCAGTATTTCCTATGTTCTACGCCGATCTCAGTCGCCTTAAAAAGTGTGCAATGCTTCTTTACAAAAATTTTAATTGAGTATCGAGTGCAAATATTTTGCCGCATTAGTGCTTCCATTAAGATCAATACCCTTTTCTTCTGGCTCTTGATTCAGATGAGACTCAATAGCATTATTAATATCTGTTGCCTTTGCAGTAACTTCAGACAATGCCGTGAATTTCTCAGTGTGAAAATCAACAAGTTTTTTAATGTGCAAATCTTGCTCTTGATCTTTCATACATCTCAAAATAACAATTGCCGGAACTTGAACAGCGCAAACATCCATTAAACTATTATAGCCTCCATAAATAATTGCCATCCTTGCACTGAGCAACGTTTTAACATATTTATCACCCACAGGCTCAATGGTGCAATTAGTAACATCTTCGAAAAGTTCTTTTACCTTTTCAA
>JAOPTU010000039.1:0-459 GCA_051531995.1 Desulfotalea sp. | reverse complement strand
ACTTGAAACGGTGGGATGTTGAACTTTTCTTTCGAGATATAAAGACAACAATGGGGATGGACATTTTGCGGTGTCAAACTCCGGAAATGATATCCAAAGAAATCATTATGAACTTTGTCGCTTACAACTGTGTTCGCAGGCTAATGTATGATGCAGCAGAAAAGGTGGGCATTGCTGTTAGATTAGTGAGCTTTAAAGGAAGCTTGCAGGCAATTCGAAGCTGGGAGCCCCAGTTAAATCATAACAAGTTGAGTAGAGCAGAACGAATTAAAATGCTTGATGATTTATATGCTACGGTAACGGGTTTACCGCTTCATCAAAGACCAGGACGTAGAGAACCAAGGTGCCTAAAAAGACGCCCCAAAAACTACCAACTATTGACGTTACCAAGGCACGAAATAGAAGAGATGAAACACCGGAGCAGATATCGTGCTGGAAACGCTTAAACTAGCGCCATTC
>JAOPTU010000038.1:0-1073 GCA_051531995.1 Desulfotalea sp. | reverse complement strand
TCAACATCCCACCGTTTCAAGTACAGTTTGGCAATTTCTTCGCTGGGATATTTTATGGGATCTAGCAAGGTAGTTACAATAAAAAATCCAGTCGTTCTATATCCTGGTTGATCAACAACAACCCTGATCTGCCTTAATTCGAGCACTAAAGGAAGCTGGCTTAAGGTATCCCTAGAGTAGGACAAGCGGTGGTTGTACTTGGGGCGATCCCATTTTATGAGTAAGTCATTTTGACTAAATTTTCTCAAACAGTTAGACTTGGTGCCTGGTTTTCGGCGTGCAAGCGTTAGAATACTATCAACACCTCGTTCTTTGAGCTTAACCAAATCGAAGTAACTACAAAAGCCCTTATCTCCGAGGAAAATATCACCTGGACGAAAAGTCTCCCATTGTTGACGAAATAACGGTAATTCGTTACTTTTTTTGTTCCCTATTGTATAGCTGAGCATTGAGCCACTTTCCAGCGAAAAGCAGGCGCATACCCGTGCAGAAGGAAATCCGCAACCGGGTTTTTGTGCGGCTGATTGTGGCCACACCTCCTGATTTTCAGTAGTGTCTGGCATGCTGAGCCCTGTTCCGTCAACAACGATGACTCGGCGGTTCATTAATAGACCACTCTTTGTCGGCCTGTCACTCTGCACAGCTGTATATTGGAAAATTTTAGTAAGTGTTTGTTCGTCCAATTTCTTACGAGCCGTACAGTAAGATGCTGTTGAGGAAGAAGGAAGCTTAATTCCTTTAAGTGACGCATAAGATTGGAGTTTTCTGACAACCTCCTTGCAACCGCCATCTGCATCTAATACTTGCCCCATAAACGCCCAGAAAGTATTCTCTTTTGAGAAAAGAGTCCTACGGCTCATGATCCCAGATGATTCTGGCTTGAGGTAATCACAAGGAATAAAGGAGCTAAATATTTCTCCAATTTGTTTGAATGTTTTTTGTTTGAGAGAGGCAATTTTATCTGCGAAGACCTGTTGAGTCGAACGAGGTTTCCTTCCTCGACGTGGCAGATAAAAACCAGGTAACATAGGTATCGGATTTGATGTGTTTTTCATGGTTAAAAATAACATTTT
>JAOPTU010000037.1:0-1416 GCA_051531995.1 Desulfotalea sp. | reverse complement strand
CCCTGCTATCTCTCAAACCCGAAGTTTGAACTGGCATCTGCTGAAAGCGCTGAGCGAATTTACTTGAAGTCAGCTTAACTGTCAACCACTTTTTTCTCCCTATGTCTTTGCTAGAAATCAATAGCTAGAAGCTGTTGTCTCGTGCTCGGAACGTCGGGCGAATCTACAAGTTTACTCAGACTTCGTCAACTATTTTCTTTCACTAATCATTTCTTTTCTATCTCTAAACTGACTCAACTAACCACGAATTACAATAATACAGGGAAATAGAACATTAATACAAATTATCTTTTCTTAGAATATCCTGAATTCATACGATAGGTGCATTACGTCTTAAGAAAACATTCGCAAAAAACTTTAACCCCAAAGTAAAATTCAGGTATGAACTTCACAAGTAACTAGCAGATTAAAACTTGATGTTTAGTTTCATTTCATCATGATACTATCTGCAAATATATTGAAGCTCACAACAAAATGGTTTCGATTTTCATTAAACGTTAAAGGACTGTGAGAATATTTTTCTAAATCATTATGAGAAATAGTGTTGGCAATTTCGTAACCATGTAAGCATAGAAGAAAGACAGCGTATCTACAATTTCTAGGCATGTACTATTATTTGTTAAGATTACAGAAATATAGTTAAAATTATGGCGAAATGAATACTAAACTGCACGTATCAGCACCATACCAACGTAAACAACGATCCAACCTAGGTCTAGAAACATCAATATTAATGAAATTACGAGCGACAACCAAAAAATCATCTAGCGAAAGTAGGAAATATTTGCGAAGCTCTACGACAAAGCACTCTTGAGGTTTAGACTTTGTCGTTTGTAGATTATTAGCCATATGTGATTTATCTTCAACATTGGCACGATTACGCCAAATATTAATTCTGTACTCTCCCCAACACCAAGCTTTTTTGGCTAAAACAGAAGTAAGTTTATCTGACTGTTGAAAATATTTTGTTCTAAAAGTGATTGTCGCCTTAGCAAGAAGTATAAGCTGTGTAATATTCTCCCTTTAAAAGCATATAGTTAAACTCACTACCCCATACTTCAGAGTTTAACACTCTTTGGCTACGGATATCGATGAATTAGTCAGAGTGTGAACATGTAACACTTATTAGGGTAAGCCATGTCATTCATGGGATCGAGTCCACAATAAAAATACTATTGGTTCGCTTCATCTATGCTTTTCTAAATATCGGATTTAGGCAGTTAGTAAGACCAACAGTTAAGTTAGAAAATGCATGAAATTCACAACTCTATACGAGATTTATGATTTGACTGCAGGATTGGATGTTAGAAAAACAACTAATTATGCATTAATTGATTAAAACTTAAGATGGTCTAAAACATAGAGCATGATTGACTTGATATTCAAGAATGAATAAAAAAAGGTCAAAAAAAAGCC
>JAOPTU010000036.1:0-481 GCA_051531995.1 Desulfotalea sp. | reverse complement strand
ACTTGAAACGGTGGGATGTTGAGCTTTTCTTTCGAGATATAAAGACAACAATGGGGATGGACATTTTACGGTGTCAAACTCCGGAAATGATACTCAAAGAAATCATTATGAACTTTGTCGCTTACAACTGTGTTCGCAGGCTAATGTATGATGCAGCAGAAAAGGTGGGAATTGCTGTTAGATTAGTGAGCTTTAAAGGAAGTTTGCAGGCAATTCGAAGCTGGGAGCCCCAGTTAAATCATAACAAGTTGAGTAGAGCAGAACGAATTAAAATGCTTGATGATTTATATGCTACGGTAACGGGTTTACCACTTCATCAAAGACCAGGACGTAGAGAACCAAGGTGCCTAAAAAGACGCCCAAAAAACTACCAACTATTGACGTTACCAAGGCACGAAATAGAAGAGATGAAACACCGGAGCAGATATCGTGCTGGAAACGCTTAAACTAGCGCCATTCTGGTCTGTTTGAATGTATAAGT
>JAOPTU010000035.1:0-1731 GCA_051531995.1 Desulfotalea sp. | reverse complement strand
TTATCATAGATGTCCCCTGTTTCTTGTTAAATATAGGTCGATTGAATGTTTCTGCTGAATTTTTAATATTACATTCGTTGCATCATGCAAATCGTTTTTCTTGGCTAATATTAAAATTACAATGTCCCAATTAATGATGAGCCATGAAATTAGAAAAGATCCAACAATAGGATTGGTGAGTCTTTCTGTGATCGTATTTCTTATTGAATTAAATATTTCTTTTAGCATTATTTGATTTTGATATTTAATCTAATGTTAAGTTAACCTACCGCCGATATTGGCACCGCCTCACTTCGCAACACCTACTGAATAGGATGGTCAGAGCAAGCATGATGAGTAGGTCAAACGCCTGATTATCTATTATTTTTTAACTTCAACTTGCTCTACAGGTAGAAAACCTTTTGTCTTTTTGAAGTTCATATTATTGACGAAGTTACTCATTGAGTCTGAAGGATCAATAGATTGCATATTTAAACTTTGTATTGTTTTTCTTGGGATATAGGCTGAAACAATTATTTGTTCTTCTATATGACCACTAGCCGTATTTAAAATTTTATCTTTTACATTCACAATTACGTACTGATCTGGGACAATAGCAAATATTTCATTTGCAACTCTGAGCATTACACTACAAACATAGTCTTGAAATATTTCGTTAAATTTTCCAACTGGCATTTTTTTTACAGATAATTTGCCACTTTTTAATAAACTTTTTTGCTCAGAAGGTACAATTTCAGAACTGTGAATATTAATTGATGCCAACACAGGAGAATTATCATCAATACTGATATTGATACTAGAGCCTAAAGTATCTATCTCTGCAAATGGACTAAATTCACGAATAGCTTCTAACTTTGCTTCTGAGTTACCTTTAATGATTTTTCCAGCTATATTTTTACTAAATTCCCAGTCTGAATGTGTTTCCTTGTACTCTTTTAGTAATAAATCAAATTCTTCTGCATCTTTTCGTTTTGCCTGTAAAATACTATCTTGTAACTTTTCTTTTTTCTTCTCAGAGTTACCTAACAGCTTATTTATAAAGTTGGGTTTGAAGTTGTTCAATTTTTCTTGTGCAGCTTTTTCATGTGATGATTCAAGAATCGGTGTTACTGGTTCTTTTGCATTTTTTACACTTTGCCAGTCCATGCTATCACTACAATCTTTATGAACAGATTGAATCAATTCTAAATAATTTTCAAAAACTTCAACTTCATATGCAGCTTGTTCTAACTCCTGCATTTTATCTAATTCTTTTTGTTGTTTTTCTAGCTCTTTCTGGCGACGTTTGGCATCTCTATCTATTCTTCTTCCCGTAGCTCTCATTGACCTAACAGTGCCTTTCCAGCCCATTTCACTCTCCTGTGATAGATAACAGTGTTAATATAAGGAAAATATTCCCTTGATTTATAATACCTTTATTCAAGCCGCTTCTTGTTGATGAAATCCACCCTGATTATTTTCGTCTTCTTCAGGGAACTTCTTTTTCTTCCATTTTACAAATTCTGGAACTTTCTTTTCTATTTCTTTTCTAAACCAAATTTCTTCATCTGGGTCATTTGTACATATTTCATTTAACCACTGATCTAGCTCATTAATGGATGGGAATTTTGAAACACTAGCTGTTTCTTTTGTTGGTTGCCCTACACCTGTCATAATCCAATCTGTGGATAAATTATATTTATACACAATTTTAAATACAGCAACAGTACAGCAACAGGGGACATCTATGAT
>JAOPTU010000034.1:7187-8563 GCA_051531995.1 Desulfotalea sp. | reverse complement strand
CAGCAATTAAAGAAGTTGGCTCAGAAGGTGTGATCCATTTTGCCATTGTCTGAAACATATCTTCCACGTTAATTGGCTTAGCAATATGATCGTTCATACCCGCTTTAATTACCTTTTCACGATCACCTGCCATTGCATTTGCAGTCATTGCAAGGATTGGTAGATTTGCGAATTCTTCTTTTTTCCGCAATAATCTTGTTGCCTCATAACCGTCAATAACTGGCATCTGGCAATCCATCAAAACTCCNNTGCTTCTTGTCCATTATTAGCAACCTCGACAGACATGCCATTTGAAGTGAGAAGGTCTAATGCTAATTCCTGATTTATTTCATTGTCTTCTACAAGCAGGACCTTAGCTCCTAAAAGTTTATTGATGTTATCTGTAGCAGATTCATTTTGTTGTTCTGTTCTTGAATTGGTGACAGTTTCGTGGCCCATTGCAAGCATAATGGCATCTAGTAGGCCAGATGATGTAACAGGTTTTGTAAGAAAAGAAGAAATGTTAACACCCTGGGCAGCGTTCGATGCCTCTTCTCTACCATAAGCAGTCACCATTATCACAGTCGGGACTTCTTCAATATTAGATTCTTGTATTGCTTTAGTGGTTTCAATACCGTCCATTCCTGGCATTAACCAATCCATAAGAACTAATTGGTATGGGTCATCTTTACTTGCTTCGGTAAGCAGTGCAAGTGCAGTTTCTCCTGTACCGGCTTGATCCACCTTTAAACCAAAGCTTGCAATTATGGAGCTAAGAATTTCCCTTGAAGCTTTGTTATCATCAACGACAAGAACACGCATCGGACCAAGTTTCGTTGCAGCAAGTTGTCTCTTTGATGATACTCCTTGTTGCTTTCCGAGCTTCACCGTAAATTGAAACAAACTTCCTTTACCTAATTCACTTTCTACCCAAATTCTACCCTCCATAAGTTCGGAGAGTTTTTTGCTAATAGCAAGGCCAAGCCCAGTACCGCCATACTGTCTAGTTGTTGAGCTATCTGCTTGTGAGAATGATTGAAACAATCTGGCCTGTTGCTCTTCTGTTAACCCTATACCAGAATCACGTACTAAAAAATGAAGCTCCGCATCAGTATCGCTCTGCTCAATAACTTTAGCACTTACAACTACTTCCCCTTTTTCCGTGAATTTAACAGCATTATTTCCGAGATTGATAAGTATCTGCCCAAGCCGAAGTGGATCACCGACAAGAGAAGTTGGCAGCTCTGGGGGCAGGTCAAACATAAGTTCTAACCCTTTTTCCTCAGCTTTCAATCCAACCAAGTTGGCTAAATTATCAAATACATCTTCTAGTCGGAAATTAACGTTCTCTATATTAAGTTTTCCCGCTTCGATCTTAGAAAAGTCAAGAATATCAT
>JAOPTU010000034.1:501-7168 GCA_051531995.1 Desulfotalea sp. | reverse complement strand
AGTCAGATTTTGCTTTAGTTGCGTCTTCGGCAATATCTTTAGCCTTTTGTAAATCCTCTTCAGCTATTTTTCTTCGGGATTCATCACGTCTTTTTTCTATAAACACACCATAAGCAGCAACAAACGGGTCAAGAAAATCAACCATTTCTGCCCCGTAACCACCAGATCGATTACCAACACCCATAACGCCAACCAATTTGCCATTTTCTCCTTTTATAGGAATCCCCATAAATGAGTCTAATTGTGGATGACCTTCTTTGTGTGGGTATCCGCCTTTTCTAGGGTCGTTGTGTGGATCATTGCTTATTATATACTCTCCGGTTTTTGCGACAATGCCAAAAAGAGTATCCATATTTGTGAATTCAAATTTATCTTTATAATTCTCTAAGAAAATATGCTGGGATGCGTGATCCCAGGATATGTCAGATATGGCGTGGGATCTAAGATAAGGAGTCCCATCTTCTTTATGTAGATATTCAAGAATAAAACCAAATTTGCTCTCAGTTAAGGATATCAAATTATCTAGACTCTTATCGCACCATTCATGCGATATTCCGCTGGTAAGACATTCTGCCTGCATCGTTTGTGTTGCTTCAAGCAACTTGTTCTGCTTGATTGTTGCGATTTCATCTCGCTTACGACCAGTGATATCAAGAAACCAACCTAAAACACCATTCTCTCCATCAGATGGAATTTGAATACAACTCAATAAAATATCTTTTATTGAGTTATCTTTTCCATACATCTGCAGTTCTATATTTTGTGCCTTATTTTCCTTTGATAATCTTTCAATCATTGCATCATGATCTCTTTTATCCACATAAATATCAAAAGCAGAATCATCTATAGATAAGCCAAACATATTATTGAAGCTATCATTGACAAAACTAATAACGCCGTTTGTTGACATAGCTACTCCAATTGGACTGGCATCAAGAATACTTTTTAATCGTTTTTGCTCTTCATTAATTACCTTCTGTGCTTCTAGCTTCTTAGTTATATCCCTAAATGTAATTACAGCACCAACTAGTTTTTCGTCTTGAAATATTGGTGTTGAAATATATTCAACAGGAAAAGACGTTCCATCTTTACACCATAGAACCTCATCATTAATTATATTAATTTTCCCCTCAGTGAACGTTACCCGCATATGACAATCGCATTCTGGATAATTTGTGCCATCTGGATAGGAATGATGCACGACATCATGCATTGATTTATCTATAAGTTCCTCAAATTCGTAACCCAGCATTTCAGATGCAGCTATATTGAAAAAAGTGACCTTGCCCTCTTCATCTAGCCCAAAGATACCCTCAGTTACAGAATCTAAAATAAGTTCGTTCTTTCTCTGGGTTTTTTCAGATATTGCCTGGGCTGTACGCAACTCAGTAATATCATAAACAATGCCATCAACGCGTGTCGCTACACCAGACTCATCAAAAGTAGTTTTCGCTTTTGTCCACAGGTACTTAGTAGAACCATTAGGAGTGATAAGCCGGTATTGGGTATCGATATCGCCATTACCTAAAATAGATTCTTGATATTGAGTATATACATCAGAACGATCATCTGGGTGAATCAGCTCAACCCAAAGCTTTTGATCTGTTGGCTGATCTTCTGGAAGACCAAGTAAAGGCCTAACGCGCTCATCCCACGTCCATGTATTAGTTGCGAGATCACCACTACATACTCCAATATTAGCGGCATTAAGAGATAGCTCTCTTGTTAATTCAGCTTCCTCTAGCTCTAATCTAATCTTTTTTTCTTCTGTAATATCACGGGACATAGTAACAAAATGAGTGACATCTCCGTCATCATTTAGTACTGGTGCAATTGATATTGCCGCCCAATATAGATCTCCATTCTTCTTCAAATTACGCAACTCACCAGACCACGTTTCCCCTTTAATTACTGTCCCCCAGATGTGTTTATAGAAATCGTCGTTGACATCGCCACTTTTAAGAATTGATGGTTTTTCACCTACAGCTTCTTCTTCTCTGTAGCCTGTAATTGTGGTAAATGCTGGATTGGTATATTCAATGATGCCATCGATGTTAGTGATCATCACACTCTGTGGATTTTGAGCAATGGCTTGTACCACTTTGTTCAATTCGTTAGTACGTTCCGCTACGAGAAATTCAAGCTTACTACGAACTCGTTCACCTAACCAGGTGGTCATAGCTGTAAGTAAAATGGCAATAAATCCGACACCACCAAAAGCAATGAATAACAAACCTCTCATTTGAGATAGAGGCTCCAAGGCCTCGTCAACATCAATTTCGGTTACCAGACCAATATTTAAGTTGTCTAACCAGCACCAGGCACCCATGACAGGCGTCCTTCTATAATCAAAATAACCCTTTGTATTTAAAACAGTTTTCCCTACCAATGCCTCTTTAACTGAATGAATCACAGGCCATTTAGAATTTTGAATTTTGGGTATATTTCCAGGTTCAAAAGACGAATCTGGTTCAACTAAACGTAAGTATATATGGCTTTCTTCATCTGTTTTTTTAAACCTTGATTGAGTTATTAAATGCGCATTTCTGTCAAAGGCATAAGTTTCTCCAGTATCGTAAAACGCCCCTACTTCAGTAATAAGGTTTAATTCCTGTATAAGATTATAACGCAGAGCTAAGACAGCAATAACCTCATTTTGTTCATTTCGTATTGGAGTTGCAAAAAAAGCGGTGGGCGTTTTTGGTATAAATTCACCTTTACTGTTTTTTGCTAGGGAATTTGAGTATACGGGAGGAATAAAAACTGTTTTACCGATGAACGCTTGCTTTAGAATATTTGGTGATTCTTCTGAAATAAGGTTTATAGCAGCAAGATCAGCATCTCGCATTGAACCAATATTTACGTACTCGGGGGAAATAATAAAAAAACCTGTACTATTTGTGCTTTCAAAATACTCCTTGAAAGATGCTCTGACTTGCTTCTGGGCATAACTATTTTTCAATCGTTCCAAAGTACAAGGAACAACGAGCAAATACTTCACATAATTAAAGAAATCTTTATCACTGGCAATATGCTCAACTTCCATTTCATGCTGATGTTGCCACATAGTCAGGGACTTTTTCACTGAGTCGTTAACTGTAACTAATGTTTCTCCAAGTTCAGATCGCAGACGGTTGTCCATCTCTCTCATTGCCATCCAAGCGACCAAAAACAGAAGAGCAAGAAAGATACTTACAAAAACTATAATCATTCTAGTGAAATTCTTCTTTTCCAAAAACCTGTCTATTTTAATCCCTTTTACCTTGAACAAAACAAAAAATATTACAAAAACGACAAACAGAACACCCAATATCCACGCAAAATATGGGAGCATTGATAATGTTGTTTCTGTTTCTTGTTCTTCTTTGCCACCCAAGGTGATATTTGACCACTTTTGATTAATTCGTTGATGCGTTTCTTCATCAATTGTTGCCAGTGCTTTGTTTAGGATAGAAACTAGTTCTGGTGAGTTTTTATTGACTCCGTAGGCTAACTTAAAATAGTATTTCGTTTCAAAATTATGCTTGATGCTCGTTAACCTTTGGTCACTTATAGAAAAAGAAGCTGAAATGCTATCACCTAAAAATCCATCAGCTTGATTCATTGATACTGCTTTGAGGCCCTCATCGATATTCTTAACTTCTAAAATATCTATATCTGGAAAATCTCTTCTGATTAATTCACCTTGAACAAAACCGCTTGGAACGGCAAGAGTCATTCCAGTAAAGTCAGAAAGACTCTTAAAACTATCACTGCTTGTTCTTGTGAAAACTGATATAGGCGTATTGATATATGTATCTGTAAAAAGGAATTCCTTCTTTCTCTCAGGCGAAATAGCCATACCAGGAACAAAGACAAAGTCACCGTTTTCCAGACCTTTTATAATATTTACCCAGCTATAATCCAAATAAGATTCTACTTTGAACGGAAGAAGATTTTTCAAAATATTGCTATAATCTACTAGAATACCACGATTTTCTCCTTCACCATCAAGATACCCAAAAGGATACCAACTAACATCTGAACCCATGCGAATTTTAGGGTTATTTCTCACCCATTCTTTTTCTTCTTTGGTAAGATTAAGCTGATTGCTAATGATATCAGCCTTGCTTGTTTTGTGTTTTGGAAGCTGAAACCATTTTTGTTCAATATCCATTCTCTGAGAGTTAGGAATAGCTCGTACAGCCTTTTTTAAGATTGANNCTTACTGCAAAATTTAACTGAGAAGGTTCAAAACCAGTGTCGGGTAAAGCACTGAGATTGATAAGCCTATTTTGAGATATTAACCACATTGCTACCACCTGGTTTCCTACGTATGCATCGGCTTTCTTGCTCGCTACCGCTTTGAGAGCACCCAGTGTATTTTCCACAACATGAAGTTTTATAAGTGGATATTCTTTCATTAATTTGTGATGTAAATAATAGTTTTTTTCGACTACAACAGTTTTTCCATATAGATCCTGAAGTGATTCTATTTCTGTTTCTCCATCATGTTTTATAATGGCATATGGTGATTCAAAATAAGTGGTAGCGAAGTCCCAAATTTCTTCTCGTTCATTATTTTTTGCTATGCTGGCAACCATATCTATTTCGTAACGTTTAGCCTTATCAAGCATAGCGGTCCAACCGCCTTCATCCAAAGGCTTAAAGGTAATGCCTGTTGATTCTGAAATATATTTTAAAATTTCAGCTGTCACTCCTTGGTGATCACCATTCTCAACAAAATCAATTGGTGGCCAATTACCATCTACTCCGACTGTTACTATTTCGTGTTGACCTATCCATGCTTTTTCTTGATCTGTAAGGTTAAGTGATGTCTCGACAGCCAAGAGATTGGTCGAACAAAAAAGAAGTAATGAGAGTGAAACAAAGAAGTGTCTAAGAGTTAGAGATATCGCTACCAACATTATTATACCTTTCTGGTTTTTCCAGTTAGTCTTAATTAATGATCTCGATTAAAAACAAAAGAAAGTGAAGAGCTACTTAGTAAACGACTAGATTCTTTAATAATAAAAAACCAATCTTATATGCAGCATTCAGATATTCGATGATATCACATGAAATAAGAACAATCCCAATACATTTTGAAAAAGGTCCAATAATTTTTATCTACCTTCACAAATTTTATGTTCGTCGCATCCAGACAAGGAGCATTAAAAAGTAACACAACAACAATCCTATCAAAGTCTGCAACTCATTCAAACGACACATTGATACCTTCTACTACAATACCTATAAAGATATTGACCAGTAAATTTTGTTTGTACTGCCCATAGGTTGTAAATAAAACTTGCCCTTCTAATGTTACAGATGCCAATACATGCAGAAATTTTGCTAAATGATGATGCCCTTTATAAAAGGCCATTAAACTAACTGTTACTCCTGGAATATCGTCCACCTTTTAAGGTGCTAGAGGATATTTCAGGAGTAACCGACAAAACCCACTTTACATCATTACGTTTTACCTAAGGAGATTATCAAAAATAACCCTCAAATAATCCATTAGTTTTTCGTGGAAAGTATCTCTTTTAACTCTTTATAATCAGTCTTGCCTGTGCCGAGTACGGGTATTTCATCAATCTGTATTACCTGTCTAATATTATACAAGGGGCTGAGTCCGGCGTCCTTAAGTTGAGCATTCGCCTCCTCACGTGTCATATCTATGGTCGTAAACAAAACTATTTCAGGAAGCTCTTCAGTTGGAGTTGACTCAATGGCGAGCGTCGGACCATTTTCACTATCCTCATTAAGATTGCCGACAAGGACACTTTCAATGGCTGGTAGTGATATCATTTCACCAGCAAGCTTAATGAATCTTTTTTCTCGGCCAGCAAAAGTGAGGACATGATCAATACTCTCTATAACGAAATCGCCAGTCTGGTACCAGAGCATATTGTTATGTTCACAAAATCCCTTATTGCTGGTATCACCAAGATATCCTGCGAAGATATTTGGACCTCTCAAAAGAAGTATCCCCTTCTTGCCTTGTACAACTTCTGCTCCAGTCTCGTGGTCAACAATGATATATTCTGTAGAAGGAACCACCTTGCCAATAGTCCCCGGATGATTGGATTCGATAGTATTTAAACTAACCAATGGTGAACACTCAGTTATGCCATATCCTTCACAAAGGATTGCTTGCGTGTTCATTTCGGCAAGCTTTTCATATACTTTTGCAGGACATTTTTCAGCACCAGTGAATACTAACTTCAAACTTTGAAGTTGTTCTACTTGCGCTGCCTGTAAAATACCATTTATGAACGTTGGTGTGCCTATAAGTGTGGATGTTTTATAACTGGCTATACGTTTTGCAATGGTCACAGATTCTGTAGGATTTGCATGATAAACAGTACGCAAGCCAAGACATAACGGCATAACAACTGTGCCGGCTAAACCAAGTGAATGAAAAGGAGGAAGCATGCCAAGTAAAGAATCTTCATCTGTAAAAGNNNAGCATAGATGAAAAATCATTCAAGTTGGCGAGAATATTTCTGTGACTAAGAGGAACAGCTTTTGGCATGGACTCTGAACCACTGGTAAAAAGAATTACAGCTGTTTCAGGAATATCATTTTTTTGCAAAGATCCACTTCTCAAAAATGTTTTTGTTAATGCGCCAAGCTTTGTGACAATCGATGTTTTCGCAGCAATATCTTCTAGAAAAAGCCA
>JAOPTU010000034.1:0-480 GCA_051531995.1 Desulfotalea sp. | reverse complement strand
AGAAAGATCACTGCCTTGCTCTGCAACACGGTCAAAAAGGACCTTGGCTGTTATTATACATTCGGTGCCGGTCTGTCTTATCCCGTGAGCCATATTCCCTGTACCAACGGTCCAGTTGTACATTACAGGTGTCTTGCCACAAAAAAGAGTCGCAAAATAAACCATTGTTGCGCTCACTGAAGCGGGGAGCATAATACCAACACGCTTACCAGGGATTTTGTTAATGTGAGGCATAAGAATAAAAATCCCAGCAACTATTTCTCGATATGATTTACATCCCGAAATCTGATCAGCAATAATTATTTTACCTGGTGTTGCACGTGCCTGCTTCAAAAAAAGATCTGTAATATTTTGTCCTGTTGGCATAGCTAAAGGATATGGCTTCTTTGAAAACCATTTAGGGGAGATCTTCTCAAGTTCTCCATTACCCATATCAGAAAGTTGTCCGCTTGCAGCCAAAAGACAATCTTCAACAGTATC
>JAOPTU010000033.1:0-749 GCA_051531995.1 Desulfotalea sp. | reverse complement strand
AGGTGAAGGCAAGGGTGCTTGAAGAAACTCTCTGTTGCTGCCCGAGGAGGGAAACTCTGGTAACAAAGAGCCAATGAGAGATCTGAAGGAAGCTGGAACCAAAGTTGTCATCTGAACTCGGTGTGAACCTCTGGTAGGCCATACAGAAGGGTGAGGTACCTTGTACTACCGAAACCCAATTTCCTTTCCGTAATTCTGTAAGGTAAAGGAGGCCGGTGGGCAATGAAAGTCTGTAGTCTTACCCGGTGAAGGACCGTCTGCATGCCGAGCGAGTTGTAACTGCGACAGCTTTGCTCTAAGCAAGACAGCAATGTCATTGTTATGGACAGAGGGTCTTCAGATGAAGTCATAGTAGGCGTAAAACCGGTAACCAATGAAGGTGCGGTGACGTACCTGAGGATAAAACTACTGGAAAGCGACAGGGATGTTGGAGCCGAAGGGCGGAACATGTAATACGGAAACGAAATCTCAGAATAGTGGTTGTTGCGAGTCCAGCCATAGGAGTTTCTTTTTTAAGGGAAGACGTAGACCTTCTGCAACATTAAAAGAAATACAGGACGATGACAAAACAACTCAAAACAAAATGCAAAATGAGACAACGTAGCCTGTACGTTGATGAACGAAGTCTTTTCGATAAACTGTGCGACTTGGATAATCTGGGAGCTGGTTTTAAGGCGGTAAAGAGGAACGGAGGAGCACCAGGTGTAGATGGTGTAACCATTAAAGAATTCGGATACCGCTTTAAATAA
>JAOPTU010000032.1:2707-3644 GCA_051531995.1 Desulfotalea sp. | reverse complement strand
TTCTCACACCCCGTTTTAGTTTTCCAATACTATTTTAAGACATTCAAAACAAACATAATACAAGTTAGAGAAATAAAATAGCTACCCCGCCCCTGCTTATTATTCCCAAATGGATCACTTGAGCTTGACTATCAAGTTAAGCTACCGCTCAACCCCAAAACCAGGAATTGCCAGTTTCTCTTCAACTTTTTTAAGAATGAAAGTGGCGATGGTCACAAGGATTAAATAATATATTGCCACAACTGTAAAAGCTTCGGTGAAGCGAAAAGTTTCAGCCGCAAGTGCCTTAGCCTCACCTGTTAGTTCAACGCAACTTACTATATAGGCAAGAGATGAATATTTTATAAGATAAATTATTTCATTACCACAACCGGGCAATGCTCTACGAAAAGCTTGCGGAATTACAATCCATACGATGGTTTGTACCTTACTCATGCCAAGAGCAGCCCCTGCATCCAACTGCCCCTTTTTTATTGCCAGCAATGCCCCCCTAATATACTCTGAATTATAGGCGGAACTACAAAGAATAAACCCTGTTACCGCTGCCCAGTAGGCATCAAAATAAATCCCCACATTTGGCAAACCATAATAGATAATAAATAATTGTACCATAAGTGGGATACCCCTAAAAAAGGAGGTATAACAATTACAAAAAATTCGGACAGGCTTAGCCCCAAACACCCTTAATGTGCCAATTATAACTCCGCCCAAAAGCCCTAATATAGCTGATGGTACGATTAACATCACACTGGTGATAAAACCTTTGTTTAAAGCTGGAATTAACTGTTCTGTATAAAATGGATCCATTATTTACCCTCGTCTATCACCATTTCTAGTCTAGAACAAAAATCTTGGGTTCGTGATCCACTACCCTCTTTAAGTAACGCCTCTGGGCTTCCTTTCTCGATAATTTCTCCATCCTGCATAAAGACAATCT
>JAOPTU010000032.1:0-2614 GCA_051531995.1 Desulfotalea sp. | reverse complement strand
TTTGTTTTTGGCCACCCGATAATTCTGCTGGAAAAAGATCAGCCTTATCAACAAGCCCAACTCTTTGCAACTCACTCTCCGCTCGTTCTTTTGCTTCAGCTTTTGACATCCCCTTAACCTTTTTCAAGGCAATGGTAATATTATCAAGAGCATTAAGATGATCGAACAAATTAAAATCTTGGAAAATCATCCCCACCTGTTGGCGATAGCTATACANNTCTTTTTTCTTCTGTAAATTTATACTCTTACCGTTCAACTCTATGGTTCCACTTTCATGGGGGATCAGATAATTAAGAGTCTGCAAAAAAGTTGATTTGCCAGCCCCCGATGGACCAATCAAAACCTTCAATGAACCTTTAGGAAGGGATAAGGATACGTTTTTCAAAATAGATTTACCGCCCAAGGTAACACAGATATCGTGGGCAGATAATACGTCAATGCTCATAAATAACCTCTTTTAAGCGGTATAACCAGGGATGCGAAGTTTCTTTTCTAGACGTGCCAAAAGTTGCACGCCGATGATAGTAATGATTAGATATAAAACTCCGACAAAGATAAATAGTGTTAAATGCTCATAGGTACGAGAGGCGACAAAATGGGTACGAGTAAACATATCCATAGCACCAACAACATAAGCCAAAGCAGAATCTTTTAAAATAATTGAATACTCATTAGACCAAGCGGGAATGGAAACTCTAAGTGCTTGGGGTAGAACAATTGACTTCACTGCCTGGGATCGACTCATACCGAGGGCTTGTGCTGCTCTTACCTGCCCTTGGGGTAAACTTTGAATTGATCCCCTAAATATTTGTGACTGATATGCGGCACTGGTCATGCCTAAAACTAAGGAAGTAGTAGCAAGTGCTGACAGATTTAAACCTAGAATCTCAAACACACCAAAATAAAACAAAAACATGAGGATTAGAATAGGCACCCCACGAAAAAACCAAACATACAAACCAACAATTTTCCTAAGCCACCAAGGTCCATAGACTTGGGCAAGAGCAAAAGGAACGCCCATCATTAAGCCAAGTATCATGGCACCCACCACAATAACTAAGGTGACACCTGCCCCTTGCAAGATGTAGGGCATGGCATCAAGAATAACTGTTAGTTTTTGAGTTAACATTATACAACCAAGTTAAAAAAGAATAAGAGCAACGAAGATCTCCGTTGCTCTTATCGTATTGTTATTTGATTACCACCCAAAATAGATTATGCGATTCCGCAAACCTATTAATACTAGGTCTCTATAATAAGATCCCTAGTCACTTTTTTTGAGGTGTGACACGCCATTATAACCAAATATTACAAAAATACAGAATTCTATTAATGCTTAGGGCTATACTTCTTCTTTAGCTCTTCCCAGTATGGATCAGCCATAAGCTTTTTGATACCTTCGTTAATCACTTTCTCAAGCTCTTTGTCCTCATGACGCATTGCTACACCAAAATCCTCTGGAATACCAAAGGTTCCAGCGATTTTTATAGCCATACCTTTTGAGATTGCATCTTCAGCTGGGCTCATGTTCATACTACCCGCTACGATACGACCATTAAGAACCTCAGTTACGATTTGTGGCGCAGAGTCATACTGACGAAGATCTAGTCCCCAAGAGTTATCTTTGTTAGCTTGACCTAACCATTTACCATCACTAGTACCAGCTTGAAAACCAACACTACCTTTAGAAGCAAGAATCGCTTTAGAGTCAAGTTTGCTATCGCTTTTCACAACAAATACGTTTTCAACAGTCCAATAAGGAGTAGAGAAGTTTACCTGCTTAGCACGCTCTTCGGTGATAGTCATACCAGACATAACAACATCAATCTTCTTAGACACAACTGCCTGTACGATGGTAGACCATTCCATTGGCTTATGCTCAACGGTGAAACCCATGGTTTTTCCAATCCAGTTCATAGCATCAACATCAAAACCAGCTGGCTCACCACTTTTATCAACATAAGCAAATGGAGGGTAATTAGCATCAATACCATTCACAACAGTGCGAGCTAAAGCACTGGTACTAACCATGGCCATGGCCAAAACTAGAGCAACAATAATCTTCTTCGACATAACAACTCCTTACATGATAAATTTAAAAGAATTTTAAAATGACTACACTCAAATCCAATCAATATGAACTGAGCTAAAGACAGAATGTTCATGATTTAGCAAAAGTTCTCGATTTTAGCAAGTAAAGACCTCAAAACTAGTCTAAAACATTAAAGGTAAATTCATATAGACATTTCAGAAAAATCGAGCTTTTTTGCCAATAATATTAGTATAAAGGCAAAACTCTTTAAAAGACAAACACTAAACCATACAGAACAATGAACTATTCTCTTCTTTCTCTATTCATACCGACTTTTATATTTGTTTCCATAACCCCAGGCATGTGTATGACACTTTCCATGACCATGGGAATGACAATTGGGGTGAGACGAGCTTTATGGATGATGGCTGGGGAGTTGGTTGGAGTAGGAATTCTTGCTATTGCAGCAGTGCTTGGTGTTGCCTCCATTATGCTAAAATACCCAGCTGTATTTATGGTCTTAAAATACGTTGGTGGCGGATATCTTTTTTGGTTGGGAATACAACTTTGGAGAAGCTGCGG
>JAOPTU010000031.1:3623-3764 GCA_051531995.1 Desulfotalea sp. | reverse complement strand
GGCAAGCAGGAAAGAGCTGATAAGCCAAGGTTTTGTTACAGCCATTGCAAATCCTAAAGGCTGGGCGTTTATGGTTTCTCTTCTTCCACCATTCATCGACACAAACCATCCTATGCCACCGCAACTATTTGCCTTAGTTGC
>JAOPTU010000031.1:3367-3565 GCA_051531995.1 Desulfotalea sp. | reverse complement strand
GAATTTTGTTCGCTTCTTGCATATGCCCAGGGAGGAAAAGTCCTCCATAGATTCTTACAGAAAAGAGGCAATGTGCAAAAGATAAACAAGATGGCAGGAGTACTAATGATGGCAGTAGGTGTTTGGCTAGCATTAGCCTAGGGGGCTATAAATACTCTAGGATACCTTGAAAAAGGGCCGCTTCGGCCAACTTCTTCG
>JAOPTU010000031.1:0-3289 GCA_051531995.1 Desulfotalea sp. | reverse complement strand
CTTTTTTCAATTTCTTTTTCAAAACCATATTTGCTTGGTTTATAATATTCTTTTTCTATCATTTCATCAGGAAATCTTTTCTGGTAGCTATAACCGTTTTCATAGGCATGGGAATATTTATAATCCGCATTATATCCTAAATCAGCCATCAATTTAGTTGGGGCGTTACAAATATGCAGGGGCACTTTTAAATGCCCTGTTTTTAGTGCATCTTCTTTCGCCGATAAATAAGCGATTTCCGTTGTATTACTCTTAGGAGCTGTCGCCAAATAAATTGTAAGCTGGGTAAGTGCTGTATTTGCCTCTGGCATACCTAAAAAATGGACAGCATCTTTCGTGGCGATAGCCTGAACAATTGCTTGGGGATCGGCAAGTCCAATATCTTCTGTGGCAATACGCACAAGCCTCCTGGTAATATACATGGGATCTTCGCCTGACTCTAACATTCTTGCTAGCCAATAAATAGCAGCTTGGGGGTCGCTACCCCTAATTGACTTTTGAAAAGCAGAGATCAGATTATAATGTTCCTCCCCCCGTTTATCATAAAAAAGAGATCTTTGAGAAATTGCTTCAATGGCTTTTTCTACACCTATGCTATCCCCTATTTCTCCATGGCGAATTACCGTTTCTAGGTGATTTAACGCCTTTCGACCATCACCACCCGCTTTTTCGGCTAACGCTTTGATAGCCTCGTCATTGATTTGGACATTTTTACCTGAATGTCTTAAAGCTCGCTGCATAATCTGGACCAAATCATCAACACTTAAATGTTTTAAAGTGAACACATGACAACGAGAAAGCAAAGCTGAAATAACCTCAAATGATGGGTTTTCTGTCGTTGCCCCAATTAAAACAATTGCGCCAGATTCAACATATGGCAGAAAGGCGTCCTGCTGAGATTTATTGAATCGATGAATCTCATCTACGAACACTAGTGTCTTTTTACCTAGAGAAAATAACCTTTCCTTAGCCCCTTCCATCAATGCTTTGACATCTCCAATCTTTGCCAAAACAGCGCTTAGGGACGCGAAGGAATGGTTAGTCTGGGTTTGAATAAATCTGGCAATCGTGGTTTTACCTGTTCCGGGAGGCCCCCAAAGAATGAACGAGGAATAATCATCCTTATCAATCATTGTTCTTAGAATTGAATTTGTGGAAATTAAATCTTCTTGCCCACAAATATCCTCAATTTTGTTTGGACGAACTCTTTCTGCAAGTGGGACTTGTGTTGACTTAGGCATACTATCTGTCAAACTAAATTGTTTGGCCATTGGCTTAAAATTTCCTCAATAAAAGCTTTAAATAACGATCTTTACTGATACACATAAGGCTACTTTGACAAATAGCCACTTCACCAAACTACTTCGTTGGACTTAAAATTTAATCCTCAGAGATAAGCGAACAAAGTAAAATTTCATTTTATATCATAGTGGAGGTTCATAGGTAAAGATTTCTACCTGAGTCTAAATCATACTTTCTTGGAATCATCAACCATTGACAATCATACTTTATCTGAAATCCCCAAACATCTTTACCGATTTCCTAACTTCAAATTTTAATCCTTAAAGAAGGACGTAATATTTCTTAAGAATACAGCTTTTCACATGTTGACATGAACGATTACAAAAATACAACAACTTCCAACCCTATCACAACACCAAAACAAAACATGATAAAACAGCTAGCTACCTTATCAACAAGTCCCAACAACCTCTCTTACCTTGACGACAAGTAGTGATTAACTGACTACCTCAAATTATGTGTCAAACGAAATAAAATTATGGAAAATTAACCATCAAATAAGTATTTTTCACTAAACATAACTCCATATTCCTAAAAGGACACAATGCTTTACACACAGACTAATGCTTAAAAATGACTATTGTGAGGAATTTTTTTGTTCAAAATGGTTTGATGCATCTGACAAGAAGACTACATGCTGGTAATACTTTTACAAAACACGTTTCTATATTTTCTGAACAACAATCCCGACATGGAATATCTAAACTATGAAATATAATATGAAATCTAAAAGCCTTCTTCTGATCCTAATATCTTCTATAGCTCTTACCATCTCTATAAGTACTTACTGTTTTGCAGAGAACATAAAGCTAACCCTACTGCACACCAACGACCAGCATGGACATTTCCAGAAATTTAACAATGGTTCAGGTAAAGATATTGGTGGACTTGCAGCCCAATCAACGCTTATCAACATCATCCGTGCAGAAGTAAAAAAGGACAAGGGATCAGTATTATTGTTATCCGCAGGTGATATAAACACTGGGGTTCCAGCCTCTGACCTGTTAAACGCAAAACCTGATATAAAACTTATGAACTTATTAGGTTACGATGCCATGGTGCTTGGCAACCACGAGTTCGATAACCCACCGGCTATCTTAAACCAGCAGATTAACTGGGCAAAATTCCCATTTTTAGCAGCTAATATTTTACATAAAGAATCTGAAAAACACCTAGTAAGACCATATATTATAAAAGAAGTTAACGGTTTAAAGATAGGAATTATCGGGTTTATCACCGATCAAACACCTAATTTAGTATTCGCTAAACACATAGATCACCTAGAATTCAAACCTGTTATAGAAACTGCCCGCAAGTACATTCCTATTGTAAAAGCACAATCAGACATTGTTATAGCACTCACTCATTTAGGAATATATGATGACAGTGCTAAAATCGTTGGAGATCGACAACTTGCTGAAGCCGTAGAAGGAATTGACATTATTGTAGGAGGGCATACCCATACAAATCTTTACCAACCTATTACCGTTGGCAAAACAGTAATTCTCCAAGCAGGCTCCTACTCTGAAAAACTCGGTCGACTTGATCTTGAAATAGATAACACATCTAAAATGATCTTGCGAAGCAGCTATAAATTAATCCCTGTAAATACAAGAAACAACGATATCCAATCTCCCTTCCCTCTTACGGCTGATAGTTATACCGAAGATACAAATATCCTAGCTGTCGAACAGCCTTTTATCGAGAGTGTTAAACCATTACTTGATAAACCTATTGCCAAAACATCTGCAGAGCTTAACGGTAATAATTCTATCAACAGATTCAAGGAGACTAACCTAGGCGACTTAATTACTGATGCCATGCGCGCCAAAACTGGAGCCGACATCGCTTTTCAAAATGGAGGTGGGATCCGAGCAAGTATTGCCGCCGGAAAAATCGCATATGCTGATATTTTATCAGTATCTCCATATAATAATTCATTAGTGGTCATCGATATGACTGGGCAACAAATTACCCAGCTACTTAA
>JAOPTU010000030.1:0-3072 GCA_051531995.1 Desulfotalea sp. | reverse complement strand
TTGTGGTTCGCTTCGCTCTCACAATCTATCCTTAGTCGTTAGCTTTTTTAGTCAATTTCTTTATATTGATATTCGACTTGATTCCGACCATTATTCTTTGCCTGATATAGTAGTTTGTCAACAGAATTGATTAACGTTGATGGCTCGGAACCAACCGATGGAATGACAGTGCCGACCCCAACACTAATGGTAACAACATCGCTGACAGTGGAAAGATTATGTGGGAGCTGCATCTCAACAACTACACTACAACACTGTTTGGCCAATTGGATTGCCAGTTTGTTACTTACATTAGGAAGCAACACAACGAATTCTTCACCGCCATATCGAGCAATCAAATCCATTGATCTTTTTGATACACTATTTAACGCCTGCGCAATTTGCTTTAGACACTCATCACCTTGTTGATGTCCATAGTGATCGTTATATTGCTTGAAAAAATCAATATCTAGCATTATCAATGACAATGGTAGCTGCTCTCTTCGAGAGCGCCCCCACTCTCTATCCAGGGTTAGATCAAACATTCTCCTATTTGCGAGTTCGGTCAATCCATCTTGAAATGAGAATTGTTCCAGTTTCTTGTTAAGGTGTATTAGTTGTTTTTCTGCTTGTTTATTCAACAAAAGAAGAATAGTTGTGGTCCAAATCGCAAAAAGCGCAAGAGCTCTGTTCGTAAGGACTATCCAAGCAACACTTCCTGGCTCAGAGAGCAAATAACCAAGCCCAGTCAGAAAAGAGACTAAAATCGCCAATCCTAGCGTATGCCACCACTTAGGCAGCCAGACACCAACCAAAACTGTCGCAACGTAGGGAACGCCTCCCGCGACCCCGAGAGGCAATGCGAGGTCAAAAAAGAAAAACAAACTACATGAACTGACAATAAGTCCTAATAAAACGAAGGGAGGAATGTTCAAGCTCTTATGGGCTTTGTAATGCATAATTTGTTTAGTAACCTAATGATAACATCAAACCATGTTAATGTTTTTCGGCAGAAAGCAAAATTCTGCCTCTATTTTTTAATGACTGATTCACATCCAAAAAAGAACGATAGCCTTCAATCGCTGTACTGTAGGCGTTTTCCTTTTATAAAGCTAACGAGTTTGTAGAAAAACCCCATTTGCGGAAATTAATATCCTTGGTTTGAGGATTTTTCAAAATTACTATAAAGAGTTGGGCATCAATATGTTACATCGTTCATCTGGCTTTTGCATTAACTTCATAACAAATGACAGCTTACCAATCCTCTGATTCAATTTTATGCTAATTTTCTGTTACTACATAGCTTCTAATCCATATCGAAATACCTTTTTAGGTTATGGACGATACAAAAAAATAACCATTGATTGTTGACCTTTTTTTCCCACGAAAACTGAAACGGCTAAATCCCATAACAGATCTACGGTGCAAAAGGTGGCTCCGCAGTTCCAATTCTTTTGGAGTAAATTTCTTTTCCTAATACTGAATCAACTTTCCGCTTCATTTTCTCAGCATACAAGACGGCAGAATTTCTCATCCAACTAATATTAAGGTTTTTTATACGTCCTATCATAAGAGCACGGCTGGTTTTCAAATGTCATTGCTGTCAGGCTAAAATGTACGTTCTGGCGGTGAGAAGATATGGCGGAAGAGCTGGGTAACTTTTACAGTTGGTTGAAACCTAAACCACATTTTTAAAAGGAGGGTTTATATATTCTATGGAGATAACTACTGCTTTTTAATGCTTATTAAAAGCAATTGTCTTAGTACGTCAAAACATATGAAAAAGAGCCTCAGATTTTTCTAATCCAATCTCACCTTATAATATAATTCCTTATAGTTAACCGGGATTCTTCAATCTGGGACTCTCACAATCTATCCTTAGTCGTTAGACAATTTTTTAAATCTAGACTGAAGCTGGGCTTATATGATTGTTTGGCGGTATATATTTCTTTACATCTTTATCTATTTGCTTTCCTGTCTTTTCTCTCACAATTTTCATATTAAATCTCATTTGGAGATTTAGCCAAAACTCTGGTTCGATACCAAAGTATTTTCCTAAACGTAATGCTGTGTCAGTAGATATTTCTCGTTTGCCATTAATTATTTGGTTTATCCTATTTGCAGGGACGCTGATGTCTCTGGCTAATTTTGCCTGGGAAATATTTAGTGGCTCAAGAAATTCTTCTAAAAGGATATCGCCTGGATTAATTGGTTGTAGTTTTTTTGTCATTTTTGTCACCTCAGTGATAATCTACAATTTCAACTTCATATGTGTTTCCATCTAACCACCTGAAACATATACGATATTGAGAGTCAATTCTTATGCTATACTGTCCTTTTCTGTCGCCTTTTAGTGCTTCAAGGCGATTGCCTGGTGGTACCCTCAATCCTTCCAACGAAACTGTAGCATTAAGTATTTCCAACTTCATACGAGTTTTTCGTGAAATATTTCTGAATTTCTTTACGTCTAGATCGTTAAAAAGTTTTTCAGTATCTTTACACTTAAAGGATTTAATCATATCTATACTTTATTACGCATGACGTAATGCGTCAAGGTGTTTTGTTAAGTCTAACTAACATGATGATCACCAGTTTATCCGGTGCATTATTTGGTTATTAAAAATTGCGACAAGAGTCAAAAGCCGATTTGACCCCTTTCCTATCCCAATTTCAACTTCATATGTGTTTCCATCTAGCCAGCTGAAACAAATACGATATTGAGAGTCAATTCTTATGCTATACTGTCCTTTTCTATCGCCTTTTAGTGCTTCAAGGCTATTGCCTGGTGGTACCTTCAACCCTTCTAACGAAACTGTAGCATTAAGCACTTCCAACTTCATACGAGTTTCTCGTGAAATATTTCTGAATTTCTTTACGTCTAGATCGTTAAAGAGTTTTTCAGTATCTTTACACTTAAAGGATTTAATCATATCTATACTTTATTACGCATGACGTAATGCGTCAATGTGTTTTTTAAAGTCTAACTAACATGATGATCACCAGTTTATCCGGTGCATTATTTGGTTATTAAAAATTGCGACAAGAGTCAAAAGCCGACTTGACCCCTTTCTTTATTTAAAGCGGTATCCGAAT
>JAOPTU010000029.1:0-13893 GCA_051531995.1 Desulfotalea sp. | reverse complement strand
ACTTATACATTCAAACAGACCATAATTAACATTTCACAAACAACATAAAATATCCAATAAGTTGGTTATGCTCCATTTAGCTAATGGTTGTTGTCCAGATATAGCAAATCTAAATTTAAATAATAATGCAGAATAGTCACAGAATAGTCAATTCATTCAATCCTGTGCCAAATAGGTGTGCTAAATTACGGTAAAACGTGTGTATAATCTTTATAAATTAGCATTTTACCGACTGGATGGCGGAATCCCAGTATCTGTTTCAATCATGAGCAAAGAAGGCGAAGAGATTGACCGTATTGTAAGTTAGTCTTAGTTGTCTTGTTCCTGTAAAGGAATGATGTAAATGAAAAGGGGCGATGGTTTTAATTAACCATCGCCCCTTTTTTATTTTGTCACTGCTTATTGAGTGGTGCGATTTAGATAGAGTAAATTAGTGCAGGGAAGTGGTAGAAGATATTTAACTGATACCCTATTAAAATAATCTAAAACTTAACTTTTTATAAAATTTGGCTCAGAAATAATTTGGTTCTTTCATTTTGCGGGTTAGTAAAAAAGTGTTCAGGACTACCTTCTTCCTGAATTTGTCCGTCATCCATAAAAACTACCCTATCAGCAACTTCCCGGGCAAAACCCATTTCATGAGTCACGACGACCATGGTCATGCCTTCTTTGGCTAAATCCTGCATAACATCTAAAACTTCACCAACCATTTCAGGGTCAAGCGCAGATGTAGGTTCATCAAAAAGCAAGACTTTGGGAGACATAGCAAGTGATCTAGCGATAGCAACACGTTGCTGCTGCCCACCAGATAACTGATCTGGGTACACATCAACTTTCTGTGATAGACCAACTTTCTCTAGCAGTTTTCTTGCAATTTTATCAGCTTCAGTTTTTTTGGTTTTGCGAACAGAGATCTGAGCCATTGATACATTTTCTAAAACAGATAAGTGAGGGAAAAGGTTAAAACTCTGGAAAACCATTCCAACTTCTGCCCGAACCTTATTAATATTACATTTGGTATCTAAAACATCGACGCCGTCAATAACTATGGAACCTTTTTCAGCAAACTCTAAGCGATTAAGGCATCGCAAAAAAGTAGATTTTCCTGAGCCAGACGGGCCAATTACAACTACAACTTCCCCGGATTTAACGGAAAGAGATACATCTTTTAGGGCGTGAAGCACTCCGTTTGGAGTATCGAAGTATTTATGTACATTTTCAGCAGATATCATCTCAGGCTTTTCCTTTCAAGATATTGAACAAAAAGAGATAAGGCAAAGGTAAGTAGAAAGTATAAAATAGCACAGGTTATCCAAAGTTCGTATGGCATCAGTGATGTGCTTACAATCTCTCTTGTTGCTTTGGTGACCTCACGTATGGCGATTACACCAAGTAGTGAAGAGTCTTTAATGAGGCTGATAAATTGACCTGCAAGGGGTGGCATAATCCTTCTTAATGCTTGCGGTAGGATAATTTTAGCCATGGCTTGAGAGTAACAAAGGCCAAGTGATCTAGCCGCTTCCATTTGTCCCCGATGGACAGATTGTATACCAGCTCGAACAATTTCAGCGGTGTACGCACCTGTAAAGGTCGCGAGGGCAATGACTCCATACCAGAGAGGTGGAACACTCGGTATTCCTGTCTGGGAAAGTAGGGCGTTAATTAGATTACCAACAACGAAATACCATAAGAAAATTTGAACCATTAGAGGAGTGCCTCTGATGATTTCAATATAGACAATGGCCATCCATTTTAAAAGTGGATTTTCAGAAATACGAGATAGTCCTGTGAAAACCCCAAGGAGAATACCGATTATAATAGCGAAAGCAGATACTTTTAAGGTAACCCACAGACTAACTAGTAGTATTCCAGGTTGACTTAATTGGTAGGTGCCAATGATATCGCCTTCGTAGGCATAGTCACCTTCTGATAATAGAAAATTAGTGGCTTTTGGAGATTCAATGGTTTCTGAGTAAGCACCGTCTGAAACGACAATTGTATAACCTTCAGGACTTTCGGTTATTTCACTTATATCGCCAGCTACATCAACTCTAATCTCAACTTCTTTATCGAACCAGAAGTATTGTGGGACTCTGTCCCAGTTCCAATTGTACTCTACATAAGATGAGGCAGTGTATACAAAACCTGAAATGGCTAGTAGGACAAATACTATAGCACTACGCCAAAAGGTGAAATATGCTTTACTCTTAGGCGAATCAAGTCCAGAATAACGACGCATAAAAAGCTCTTGTTTTATGAAATAGAAATGGGAGATAGAGTTTAGTTACAATCTAAACCTTATCTCCCTAGTAAACTACGAACTACAATATAAATTGATTATCTTTGATTAATTAACCATCAATTAAAGATTCCCATTTTTTGCTCTCAAGCCATTTGAAATGAATACGCTCGTAACGACCATCGCTTTTGAATTGAAATAGGAAGTTGTTGATGAAGTTTGTGAAATCAGGATCGCCTTGCTTATATGCAATAGCCATTGGTTCGAAGGTGAAAGGTTCGTCAAGAAGATAACTTTTATCTCCAGCTTGACGCTTTTGTAAGACCTCTAAAACATGAAGGTCATAAACAAAGGCATCGGCACGGCCAGAAATAACTTCTTGGGCAGCATCACTTGGTTGATCAAATGATTTATATTGAGCTTTAGGTAGATATTTTTTTACAGCTTCCTCACCGGTGGTACCGATACATGAAACTATTTGAAAATCTGCTTTATTAAGATCACGATAGAATTTAACACCATCTTTCTTCTTGGCGTTAACCATAACGCCTTGTCCCATAAGAACGTAAGGATCAGAAAAAGAAACTTTCATATTACGAGATTGAGTAAGAGTCATACCTGAAATAATAATATCAAACTTATTAGAAAGTAGCGCAGGAATTAAACCGTCAAAATCAGTGTTGATAAATGTTGCTTTCACACCCATTGATTTAGCAATTTCTTTACCTAGATCAACATCAAAACCGATGTAATTACCCTTTTTGTCAGTCATCTCAAATGGTGGATATGAAGCATTAAAACCAATACGCAATTCTTTGTTTTTCAATATAGTATTGAGGGTAGATGATTTGCTTAGTTCCATATTGCCGGCACTTGCAAAACTTGCCATGGCCATAACTAAAAACATGGCGACAAAAATTTTCAAACTTTTCATTAAAATTCTCCTTGTTAAGTGTGCTTTGGTAAAAGCATGATCTATACAGAATCTATGGATTCTGCTATTTTTAAAAAATGTAAATTTATTTTAATTATAAAATGGTTTTAAACGCTAATAGAAATAAAAAAATATAAAACTAGTATTTTCCTTCAGTTAATATTTCTTTGATAACCATTTCTTTTTTGCATCTTTCGCAATTTGGGATATCTTCTTCCGGGATTGCAATTATTTTAGTGATACGGCAGGTGGGACAAACTACTTCAATAAATTCTCTTTTGTATCTGTCTTTTAACCAATTTGTTGGCATTTTTGTTTTCCTTATTAATGGTTATCTTACGCCTATTTTATACAAAAAAGGAGGTCAAATGGCAAGAAAATATGACTATAAAACTATTCTCATATTTATTTAGCATTGTTGTTTTATCATTTAAAATATGGCTTAAACTTGGATTGATGTTAACTTATTCACAACAACAAGTGATTTAAGTAATCAACTATTAGTTTCCTTGAGGGATGTTTTGCAGAAAATTCTACCATCATATAATCGTATTGAAGAAAAAGTTAATGTCATATCCCATGCTATTGGGTCAATTGCGGCTCTAGCAGGATTAGTGTATTTACTGTACCAAGCAAATATACATAACACTTGGGCGTATTGGGTCAGTGGTTTGGTATTTGGAGTAGGCATGATCTTGATGCTTACGAGTTCAACACTTTATCATTGGTCAAAGTCGGCAAGGCTTAGAAAATGGTTGAGGTGCTGTGATCATAGTATGATTTTTCTTTTCATAGCTGCGACATATACCCCTTTTACTTTGTTGGCTCTAGCAGGTAATGAAGCAATTATGTGGACAGTTATTATTTGGAGTATAGCTGTTGTTGGTATGATTATAGCCTTCGTGCCATTCAAGCACAAGGTCTGGATAGAGTTGCCACTTTGTTTATCTTTTGGCTGGCTCGCCCTTTGTTTATATGGCGCTTTTTCAATGGAACTTGGTAATGGTCTAAACTGGCTATTTGCTGGTGGGATTATATATAGTGTGGGAGCAGTTCTTTATACCATAAAAAAAATGCCGTTTAATCATGCGATTTGGCATTGCTTCGTCATTGGTGGTGCTGCTTGTCATTTTACAGCTATTTCAGGTTATTTGATGAAATAGCGATTTAGACTCTTTTGGTTAAATGCTACTTTAAGAAGTGACAACTAATTGCAATCTTATCTTTTTACAAGAGAGTAAAAAATTTCAATAAATGAAATTACCCTCTTGTAAAAAAGAATATCTACATGGTTAACTAGCTAAAAATTCTAGACCAGGAGCAGGAAAATTTCCACAAAGTTCGGCGACTTGTTTTTCTATTTCAGCAAGAATTGCATCGTCTTCAAAGTTATTAATTGCTCGATCGATAAAATCAGCAAGTATGAGCATTTCTACTTCTGTAAAACCACGAGACGTTACAGCACAAGTACCAATACGAATACCACTAGGGTCAAATGGTTTACGTTTGTCAAAAGGAACAGCATTGCCATTCAATACTATGCCAGCTTTATCAAGTGAAGTTGCAGCTTGGCGTCCTGAGATATTTTTGTTGCTAAGATCAATCAGCATTAGGTGATTTTCTGTGCCACCTGTCACTAGCTGAAACTCTTTGGCAGTTAAGGCATCAGCTAAAGTGATGGCGTTTTTTACCACCTGTGCAGCGTATGTCTTAAACTCATCGGTGTTAGCTTCTTTTAACGCAACTGCGATTGCAGCTGTTGTGTTATTATGTGGTCCGCCTTGGGTGCCAGGGAAAACAGCCTTGTCAATTGCTGCGGCATGTTCTTTTTTACATAAGATCATTGCCCCACGTGGTCCTCTCAGAGATTTATGGGTAGTAGTGGTTACAACATCAGCATATGGAAAAGGAGAAGGGTGAGCTCCACCAGCAACTAATCCTGCAAAGTGAGCCATATCAACCAGTAGGATTGCTCCTACTTCGTCAGCTATTTCTCTAAATTTTGCGAAATCTAAATGGCGAGGGTATGCAGAGTGCCCAGCTATGATAATTTTAGGCTGACATTCTTTAGCTTTTTCTCGAATAACTTCATAATCTAGAATGCCTTCTTCGTTTAGTGCATACGAGTGAGAGTCAAAATATTTACCGGAGATACTAACTTTAGAACCATGGGTCAAGTGACCACCATGGGGTAGAGCCATCCCTAAAATAGTATCACCTGGTTTCAAGAATGCTAAAAACACTGACATATTGGCAGGTGAGCCGGAGTAAGGTTGAACATTAACATGCTCGGCACCAAAAAGGTCTTTTGCTCTGTTTATCGCAATTGTTTCGATCTGATCAATAATTTGCTGGCCTTCATAATATCTTTTCCCAGCATACCCTTCAGAGTATTTATTGGTAAGTATTGAGCCTGTTGCGGCTAAAACAGCAGAAGATGCATAGTTTTCTGATGCAATTAGGCGAATTTTGTCATGTTGTCTGATTTCTTCCTTCTTAATCAGAGAGTATATTTCTTCATCTTGATTTTGTAATGAATTCATTTTTTTCTCCTTACGGTGAGACCGAGTGGCTCTACATAGTGTGATTTGTATAAATTTCAGACATATAAGGATATCTGAAAACGTATGTTGCAAAAGCATATTATGGATATAAAGCCGATTCACACCTTGTTTAAGCATGCAAAAGAGCCAATATAATCTATATGTTACGGAATTCGTAATTATCTGTGAAAGGATAACTTTTTGTTAGTAAATTATAAAATTATAAGCTAGTCAATATACCAAAAATATAAGATTTGCCCATATGAAAATATGTGTGACTAGGTTTAGACGTTAGCTTCAAATTATCACAAAACAAAAACATGAAATATATTATATGTTTTTGCTTTGTGATTTGTTTGATTTATAAGCTAATGATGTTAAAACAATAGAGCATTATAAAAATTACTTTGATGAATACTAGGAACCCATAAATCTATGGATCAATTCCATACTAATATTTTCTTAATAAAGATTTAGAATGATTCTCAATAAATTACATTTTAGCATTTATCTCTCTTTATTCGTTCTCTTGTTCTTACCAGCCAAGAGCTTTGCCAAAACATACAATATCGTATATTTGATTAGTCGTGATATTGAACAGGCTTTGGATTATCAAGAAGAACTTGAATCAGTGCTTGGTGATAAGTATGGCAGGGAGATACGTGTTACGAGTAAAGGGAAAAACAGGTATGCCGTTATTTTTGACAAAGACACGGCAGGTAGTGCAAGTGAAATATTACTTGAGCAAAGTAAATTACTTGAGAAAGCTGGAATGGATGCCCCCTTTACATCGACTGATAACAATTTTAAAACTCTATATAATGTAAGCTATGGGATGGGGCCCAATATTGGGGCACTTAAAAAGATTTATGATAAGGTTTATGGCACCTTAGGTGGCGATGTTGGCAGACATCTATTTATAGAAAAAACAGATAGGAACAATTACAAACTTATTTATAGAAGGCGGGGTGATAAAAAGAGTACCGTTGTGGTAGCAAGGCGGCATGGTAGGGTCTTAAAATCCAAACGTATTAAGCCAACTATAGCTATAGAAAACAATAATGAGGTGGTTTTTGGTGAATCGAGTTTACTGAATGAAAATGATATTGTAGTTGTCAAAAAAGAAGATTTTAGTAAAGACGAAATACCAAAAATAATAAAGATAAGACCTAGTGATAAAGTTGTTTATAAGAAAACTGTTGAGACTACAAAGCCTGTAGAAATAGTTGGTAATGTAATAGTTAGCCAAGCAAAAGAAAAAACAAAGATTGTTAAAATATACATCCAGGCTCAACAATTAAAATTTAAAAAGAAATCATCTAAGAAAAGTAGGAAAGCATTAATACTTGCTGCTAATTCGAAAATAGAAAAATCAATTGAAAAGAAAATCTCTTTTTTAAGGCGTAAGGGAAAAATATCTAAGGACGAGAAAACAGCTTGGATGGTTTTTGATCTTGCCTCTGGTGTACCAGTTGTAGATATAAATGCTAACATTAAATTACAAGCAGCAAGCATGATTAAGCCGTTTGTTGCTCTAGCATTTTTCCATAAGGTTAAAGAAGGAAAAATCAAATATGGGTCGAAAAGTAAAAGAAAATTAGCGGCTATGATTCAGCGTTCAAATAATTCTGCTACAAATTGGGTGATGAAGCAAGTGGGCGGGCCGAAATCTTGCCAAAGAATACTAAAAAAGCATTATCCTAGTATATTTAAAGGAACAATGATAACAGAATATATTCCTGCGGGTGGTAGGACTTACAAAAACCTTGCATCTCCTTCCGATTATGTAAGGTTTTTAAAAGGGTTGTGGGATAAAAAATTACCATACTCCAATGAAATGAGAAGGTTGATGGCACTACCTGGTCGTGATCGTTTATATTTCGGTACGCCAATTCCCAAAGGGACATTGGTTTATAACAAAACTGGTTCAACAGCTCACTTGTGTGGGGATATGGGAATATTAGTTCCCAAAACTAAATCTGGTAAAGGGTATCCATATGTTATTGTGGGGGTTATCCAGAAATCTTCTAAGGCAAGAAACTATGGTAGCTGGATAACATCTCGTAGTAAAGTAATTCGCGATGTTTCTACACTTGTCTATAAAGAAATGAAGCAACAGCATAATTTAAGATAATATTTAGTTGCTTGCATGGGACAAAAAATAGGAGTATTTGATGGCAAGTGATCTTAACATATCAGAGACAATTTTAGATTTTGGCAAATATTTGTTAAATGAACTTCCTGAAGGTTATAAATTCAATGATATGGACTCCGTAATTAACATTCTTGTTACTATTTGGAATGGTGCAGTTATGGATTCTTTAGAAGGCAGTAACAGATGTGAAAAAGAGATATCTTCTGTTTTGCAGGGCGGGCAGGAGGTTGAAGTAGAAGATGAGATAATGGCATTGTTTAATAGAAAGAGAGATGGGTTTGCAGATGATTTGCGAATTGTCGCAGGTTATAATATTACTAAAAATGATGATGGCAGTTTAATGTTAAAATGTGATTGTAAGTTAGTAAAATAACAATAAATATATAATATAGCTTGAAGCAACATTTTATTGAATGAGGAAATTTAAATGGAATTAGTGAAAATTTTATTGGCGATACTTTTGCCACCATTAGGCGTGTTTATGCAAGTTGGTATTGGTAAGCATTTCTGGATAAATATTATTTTGACAATATGTGGTTATCTACCAGGAATAGTACACGCTGTTTGGGTTGTTGCTAAGAATAAATAATCATTAAGTTTACCCTATGAAAATCAGATGGCAGTGTAAAGCATTTACCGATTTAAGTGCTGTCGAGATTTATGGACTTCTTGCGCTTCGTGAAGAGGTTTTTGTTGTTGAGCAGAAGTGCATTTATAAGGATATAGATGGTCATGATCTCGATTGTGATCATCTACTTGGGATTGAATCTATCAGTGGCGATTTAATCGCCTATAGTCGAATTGTCCCTCCCGGTAGCGATGAAGAAATTTTTCACCTAGGCCGAATTTTAGTCAAAAAGGCATATCGTAGTCAAGGCCTTGGAGTTTCTCTTGTTGAAAAGAGTATAGAAATTTGTCAGTTTAAATATCCGCAGCACAAAATTTTAATTTCAGCCCAATCTCACCTAGAGTCTTTTTATATAAAATTCGGGTTTGTTACCATTAGCGAGATTTATGATGATGAGGGTATTGATCACATTGATATGATTAGGTGATATAATGATTACGGTTCATTGGGGCAAGTAACAGTAACCATGAAGGTTTAATGTTTGAAACATCCCCTGTCTTAGATATAATTTTATCTTTCCCCAAAATAAAAGCCATAGAAATTTTTAAACAATTTTATCAATGCCAGTGTTGATAAAGATAAAGAAATATTATCAGATGTGGGAGTGGTCAATATTTCGTGTCAAATTGTATAAACTGTTTATCTCCTATAGGTAGGTTAGTAGAAAATTATACTGCTAGTTAAAAAACAACAACGGCCCCCTTCATTTACTGAAAGAGGCCGTTGTTTAAAGTCAGTTTAATCTGAAATTAAGCTGTCTTACTTATTTGCAAAATATTTCTTAGTTTCTGAAACTACTATAGGAGTTAGCATGATCAAACCAATAAGGTTTGGTACTGCCATAAGCCCATTAAGAGTATCAGATATATTCCAAACAAGACTTAGTTTAGCCACAGAACCGACACCAATAAAGAGAATAAAGACTATACGGTATGGCAGAATGGACTTTACACCAAAGAGATATTCGATAGATTTCTCACCGTAGTAGCACCAACCAAGGATGGTAGAGTAGGCAAAAAGAATGATTCCGATAGTTACGACGTAACCACCCCCTGCCATGCCTAAGTTAAATGCAGTTGTTGTTAACTCAGCACCGGTTTGACCGTTTGACCATGCACCAGTCAGGATCAGAACCAAACCTGTCATTGTACATATCACTATGGTATCAATAAAAGTCTGGGTCATTGAAACTAGAGCCTGAGTGGCTGGGCTTTTGGTTTGTGCAGCAGCAGCAGCTATAGGAGCACTACCAAGTCCGGACTCATTTGAGAAAACACCACGAGCAACACCAAAACGAATAGCCATCATAATAGTTGCACCGGCAAAACCACCCACCGCAGCCGTAGGATTAAATGCCTGCTTAACGATGAAGAGAAGAGCAGCAGGTACTTCACTAATATTACTAAAAATGATAAATAATGCTGCAATGACGTATAACACAACCATTATAGGTACGAGAAAACTGGTAACTTTTGCAATTGACTTGATACCACCAAGAATTACGACAGCGGAAAACGCCATCAATGTAACACCAGTTACCCAGAAAGGGATATTGAAAGTAGCTTCAACAGCGTCTGCCACTGAGTTAGCCTGAACCATGTTGCCGATACCAAAAGCAGCAACAGAAGCAAAAACAGCGAAAACAGTACCAAGCCAAGGCATATTCAAACCTTTGGATATATAGTACATTGGTCCACCGCGCATTTCGCCATTTGGACCAACTTCACGATATTTAACTGCAAGGATAGCTTCAGCGTATTTGGTTGCCATGCCTACGAGACCAGTAATCCACATCCAGAATAGTGCACCAGGGCCACCAATAGCAATAGCAGTTGCAACACCAGCAATATTACCAGTACCAACCGTAGCCGCTAGTGCAGTCATTAGTGCCTGAAAGTGAGTGATATCACCAGGTTCATCGGTGTCCTCTTTACGCTTAATGAGAGCAAGATAAAGTGCGTGTCCAAGTTTTGTGAACTGCAAACCTCGAAGATTAATCGTTAGCCAGAACCCTGTACCAACAAGTAGTATAAGCATTGGCGGGCCCCACGCAAAAGCATTTATTTTGCCAACAATTGCATCTAATGTTTCCATAATTCCTCCTGGAATTTAAATTGTCTCAAATACCCTCGAAAACCGAGAGCATACTCTTAAACCAGCATCTCACTATCGGATACTAGATTTAAACAAAGCGTTTACATTTTAATTTACTGAAAATATGAATTAATTTAAAATACCTTGAAGATGCTCAAACTTACGTTGAAAGAAAATTTTACCAAAGGTAAAAAACAGGTACCCTTAGGGTAAAAATTAAGATCAAGGAAGATATTGGGCGAATTAGTAATTTTCAAGGTAGCTTTAAATCATAAGTTTCCCGATATATATATAATTAATATTGTTTGCTTTCGGAGTAAAAATATTTGCTATGTACCAAAGTCTGGTTACTATTTTATAAAAATAAACCTAATATAAGGTTGACTTTTATATTAGGCAGTACAACGTAAAGAGAAGAATACATAACCAATCTTTAATTCTAGAAATAATTTTATCAGGTTGTATCTATGTAGCTTAGATATCACAACAATAAAGATAAACTAAATTTCGCCGGATAACAAATGAACTGGGGTATTTTTTTGCTTTTTTGATTTCTAAAATCTCAATTAATAATGCAATATTAAGCAAAGACAAAAAGAGACTGCGAATATTTTTGGCTTTATATCAGTATTACTTCCACTTGATATCAATAATATCGTACATAATAACTTAAAGAAGTAGGCTGGTCAATGGAAAGTTAATTTCAAAAATGGGTGATTTTAGGTGTTGAGCCAGTAGTGACCGGGTTGGGTTTTGTATCGGAGAAAACAATAATTAATCGGCAACTTATGTCATGGTGTACTTGACAACAAAATAAAATTTTGAGCCGAGCTTCCTTAAAAGAAAGATCTTTTAAGGAAGCTACTATGAAGTCAGCAAGGTCTATCATTTATTTACTAGAAGCGAAAATGGTATGATGGTTCAAATAATATCGGGTCTAATTACATATTTGGTTTTAGCTATTTATTGCCATGAAAAATACCTTGAATGCATATAAGTCCGGTGGGTACGGCAATAGAGGGATGACATTCCTAATGATGCTAGACAATTAGTAGTAATCAAGCCACGGTTGAATAAAGACAAAAAATTCTGCGAAGACACAGAAAAAAGAAAAAACCTAATGTAATTTTCTTACCGGACACTACTGGTGCTGAGCAGCAGTATAAAACATACATAACTGGCTGCAGAACTATGTTAGGTTAATCATTTATGTAGGTACTTGCCTCTCTAAGAGAGTGATTATGACAGGTTTGCTGGTATTACTAAATATTTGACAATGTAATATCGAGATAGTGCATTTAATCTGTATTATTATTAGATGTCTTATAGGTTTTTTTAAGTATCATGAAAAGGTACGATAAAGCATATCAATAAAGTTACTGGTAAATGTACTTCCATATTCTGTGGCTGAAGAGCTAGAATTTGAATTTAGTCTTTGTCTGTGTCGAGAAATTTTAATTTCAGCAGCTTTTTTTACGATCTTCTCCTTCCTGGCCTGTTTAGAAGACCTTTCGTCGGCTATATGCCCACCTGCTTTTCTCCATTCTAGCAACTGTCGAAGTTCACCACTATCTAGGTAAATACCATGTTCTCGACATTGATCGATTACTATACCGCTTCTTGCCCCAAAGTTAGTTCTATTCATTAAACTTTTACAAATAGGGCAGGGACGATAGGTTATATTGATTTCAGGACGAGTTTCACTAATTTCTGTTAATCTTCCATTATTTACATAGTTAACCTTTGCGGTTTTATTTTCTAGTAGTTGGTGTAGTTCCTCATTATCAAAAAATAAGCCATGGCATTTTGGACATTTATCGATGATAAATTGATCATTGCCAATTTTACCATTGGCTACATCAATTGTTTTCATTTCAGTTTTACAACCAGGACACTGCCGTAATTCTTGGGCTTGAGCTGAATTGTAAGACCCATATCCTTGAATATCGACCATATTTCTAGTGTTACAGTACGTACAAATAGTTTTGTTTTTGGGAAGTGGAGCACTGCAACTGGTACATTTTGTAATATTCATTTTTTTACAAGCTGGCTAATAATTCTTGTTTTTTGGTTTTGTATTCTTTTTCTGAAATTAATTCTTCGACATAAAGATGTTTTAAAGAGATTAATTTAGTTTCAATATCACCGGTGGTCTTGGGAGGATTTGGTTCTGTGAAGTTATTGCTCATCATTTGTCCCATACCAATTCCAGCACCCATTCCGACACCAATGCCAGCAGCACCGCCTTCATTTTTGGCAGAATCTTTGAGAGCTTCTAGTTTTTGTAGTTGTACATAATCAATTCCGGCAGCCTTAGCAGCAAAAACATCTGCAGCTACATCGCCAATTCTGTCTATTCTTGTTTGTGTTTCTTGGTCATAATCTAGTCCTTCAATACGAAAATCAGTGATAGAAAAACCAAACTTTTTAAAATCCTTCCCTAACTTAGACATCATTGCTGCAGCAATTTCTTCACGATGAGCGTCAATATCTATATAAGATATTGCTGATTCAGCAACATAATCGCTAAACCTCATAGTAAGACGGGAAACCATAATAGATCGAAAATCGCTGATGGAAAAATTATTTTTATGACCAACTACAGTGGTAAAAAATAGCTTTGGTTCTTGGATGAGAAAGGAAAAATTTCCATAGGATTTGAGACCGATAGGGAATTGATAGGTTGGGTCAATATATTTGATTGAAGAAGTTGTGCCCCATTTCTGATCCAGAATGCGAGTCACTTTATAAAAGTAAAAGTTGGTTTTATGCTCACTCTCAAATGATTGAAGTATTTTTTTTATACTTGTCCAAAAAGGGACATTATCAGTTTTGAGATCATATAATCCTTCTTTGTCTAAAATAGATATGACCTTACCTTCATAAACAAATATACAGCCTTGTCCTGGCCCGACAATTAATTTGGATGCATTTTTAATTTCATCGCCATTACCAGACCATTCATGAAATAAATTTTCATTGTTGTCATTCCATTCTATAACTGATCGTAGCTGTTGTTTAAGATTATTAATAAAGCTCATTGAAGTCTCCTAAGTATATCCCAACCTATTCAAAGTAATTAAACATAAATTATAAGATTAAACAATTTGGTGAGTTTCAGGTATAACTTTTTAGATAGATCAGAAGAACTAGCCAAAATTGGAACTTATATGGAATAGGGCAGGGGACAAGATAAGTGATTTGCTACAGAAATAGATTTTCAACTAAACGCCAGAAGCAAGTGAGATTGGAGGTCTAATTAAAATAATCAATCGCGTCCATAAAAAAGGTCAAAAAAAA
>JAOPTU010000028.1:0-29337 GCA_051531995.1 Desulfotalea sp. | reverse complement strand
CTTGGTGAAATCGTTGACCATATGAAGTCTAAGGTTCCTGCGACAATAGTCGCTGGGGCAACATCGGTTAATGCTGTTGCAGCACCGAGCATTGATCTTGCTAAAATACAGACAGTGATGCTGAACGTGGTAGCCGACAAAACAGGTTATCCTGCGGAAATGCTAGAACTGAGCATGGACATGGAGGCTGATCTTGGAATCGATTCCATCAAACGTGTGGAGATTTTGGGGGCCGTTCAAGAAGAGATCACCGACCTACCTGAATTAAATCCTGAAGATTTAGCTGAACTTCGTACTCTTGGTGAAATCGTTGACCATATGACGTCTAAGGTTTCTACGACAATAGTCGCTGGGGTAACGCCTGTTACGGCTATTGCAGCACCGGCCATTGACCTTGCAAGAATACAGACAGTGATGTTGGACGTGGTAGCCGACAAAACAGGTTATCCTGCGGAAATGCTAGAACTCAGCATGGACATGGAGGCTGATCTTGGAATCGACTCCATCAAACGTGTGGAGATTTTGGGCGCCGTCCAAGAAGAGATTACCGACCTACCTGAATTAAATCCTGAAGATTTAGCTGAACTTCGTACTCTTGGTGAAATCGTTGACCATATGACGTCTAAGGTTTCTATGACAATCCCTGCTGTGTCAGCGATCACTGTGGCAACAACGGTTCCTTCTATTGCAGCACCGACCATTGATCTTGCTAGAATACAGACAGTAATGCTGGACGTGGTAGCCGACAAAACAGGTTATCCTGCGGAAATGCTAGAACTCAGCATGGACATGGAGGCTGATCTTGGAATCGACTCCATCAAACGTGTGGAGATTTTGGGTGCCGTCCAAGAAGAGATCACAGACTTACCTGAATTAAATCCTGAAGATTTGGCTGAACTTCGTACCCTTGGTGAAATCGTTGACCATATGACGTCTAAGGTTTCTACGACAATAGTTGCTGGGGCAACGTCGGTTAATGCTGTTGCAGCACCGAGCATTGATCTTGCTAAAATACAGACAGTGATGCTGGACGTGGTAGCCGACAAAACTGGTTATCCTGCCGAAATGCTAGAACTGAGCATGGACATGGAGGCCGATCTTGGAATCGATTCCATCAAACGTGTGGAGATTTTGGGTGCCGTCCAAGAAGAGATCACAGATCTGCCTGAATTAAACCCTGAAGATTTGGCTGAACTTCGTACTCTTGGTGAAATCGTTGACCATATGAAATCTAAGGTTTCGAATTCAAAAGTTTCTTGCGAATGTGAATCAACACCTCAACAAACAGCAACAGTAACTTTTGAGACTGCACCGAGTGCAATCGTGACCATTAAACGTTTGGCGGAGATTAACACGATAGATCTTAACACCGATGCGACACATGCCTTAATCGTAGATGATGGCACAGGCGCATCTGTCACACTTGCGAACAGTCTTGTAAAAAAGGGTTGTAGAATTACTGCTCTTAAACCTGGCTGGGTGGCACAAAAGAGCAAGAAAGCATATGTGAAAACAGTAAAGGTAGTTGAGCTAAAGTCATTAGATGAAGCTGAAATAAAACAACTATTGACCGTTGATTTTCCATTTACAACGGTAATTTATATGCAAGCTGCAAGAAGCATTGAAAATATCGAATATCCTGAGGAATCAAAGCAAGGTTTGTTACTGGCTTTTGTTCTTGCAAAACATTGTAATATCAAAGAGAGCAAAGGCAGTCGCCCAACCTTTATGGCGGTAACACGGCAAGGCGGAAGCTTTGGTATTAATAACGATCTGAGCAGTGACTTAGTCCAGGGCGGCTTGAGCGGTTTAGTGAAAACCTTGGCTCACGAATGGCCGATGGTTTTTTGTCGTACTGTTGATCTGGAAAATAAAATCGGCGCAGATAAAGTGTCTGACATCATTTTTGACGAAATCTCAGATGGTAATACATCGCTCAATGAAATTGGTTATGACAGTCAAGGTCGTTTAACCCTCGTCGGTGAAACAACCGATATTAACGCTATTGCAGCTGGTGACTCTATTGACGAAAATTCAGTTTTCTTAGTCAGTGGTGGTGCTAAAGGGGTAACTGCCCATTGCGTTATCCGTCTGGCCAAACAGTATAAATCTAAATTTATTCTTTTAGGTCGTTCGGCTTATGAAACCACGGAACCTGCCTGGTCCTCTGCCATAAAAGATGTAACAGAACTGAAAAAAGCGGCAATGGCAACGCTCATTGCAAACGGTGACAAGCCAACACCTGTGAAAATAACCCAATTTATTAAACCGGTTCTCGCAAATCGCGAAATTTCGGCCACCATCGCGGCTATTAAAGATGTTGGCGGCCAAGCTGTATATGTTTCTGTAGATGTAACAGATGCTGCCGGCGTACAAAAGGCGGTGCAACAGGTTATACCTCAGTTTGGCGAAGTAACTGGTCTTATTCATGGTGCAGGAGTTTTAGCTGATAATTTTATTGAACTAAAACCTCTGGACGATTTTGAAGCGGTGTACAGCACCAAAATTGACGGCCTTGTATCCATGCTATCATGTGTTCAACAAGAGGAACTTCGCCATCTGGTGCTATTCTCTTCAGCAGCTGGTTTTTACGGCAATCCAGGTCAATCAGATTACTCAATTGCCAATGAAATTCTAAATAAAACAGCATTTCGTTTTAAATCCTTACACCCAAAAGCACAAGTAGTCAGCTTTAACTGGGGGCCTTGGGATGGGGGTATGGTGACACCTGAGCTAAAACGTATGTTTGATGATCGGGGCGTATACGTTATTCCTTTGCAGGCCGGAGAAGAACTCTTTCTCAATGAAATAGCAGCTGCCAGCAATCGTTGTCCACAAATCCTTGTGGGAAATGATATGGGTGGAAACAATAATGATGAAGAGATTGCTGAAAAAAAATCCGCAGTCAGCCGCGTCACAAAATCTCTGGTGGCCGCAGATAATAGTTTATTGGCAGATCATGTTATAGGTGGAAATCGTGTATTTCCTTCTGTTTGTGCAATATCATGGATGGCAGAAGCGGTTGAGAGTACCTACCAGGGTTATGTTTATCAAGGGCTTGAAAATTACAAGCTCTTCAAGGGTATCGTCTTTGATCAGGACAAAAATTCTGAATCAAAACAGTACTTCATTGACTGTAACCTTATTGAAACAAATGATGATGGACTAAAGGTTGATGTTAAAGTTTCAAGCCTAAATGAATCGGATATAGCTGTTTTCCATTATGGCGCAACCCTATTACTTGGCAGGAAAAAAGCATCGCATCGACGCTTTGCAGGTGAGTTGCCAAAACTTGCAACAACACAGAGTCGTGAGGCAGCAGATCTTTATACCAATGGCACACTATTCCATGGTCAAAGCCTACAAGGCATCCAGGATATTATGACTTGTGATGGTAAAGGTCTACTGCTCAGTTGTTCGGTATCTGACCTTGCAACTGAAAAACAAGGAGCATTCTCAATTGCATCGCATAACATTTTTGCCAACGATCTTGTTTATCAAGCAATGTTAGTTTGGGTACGTAAGCAGCTTGGTTTAGGTTGCTTACCCTCTAGTACCAAGGCGTGGACGGTTTACCGTGAAGTGAATGTGAACGAAGCTTTTCATCTTGTTTTAGAGGTGGTTGAACAGTCAAATAGTAAAATCATTGCCGATATCAAGCTGGTTGATGCTGCAAAAGAGGTCCTGGCTGAGGTACATGGTGCAGAAGTGACAGCAAGTGCCAGCTTAAATGAGTTATTCAAAAACTGATGCATACTATGACTGTGGAAAAAAATAATACTAAACTTGCTATTATCGGTCTTGATTCACAACTAGATGGTTGCGATAATATCGATCGTGTTGAGCGCGTTTTTTATCAAGGAGACCAGTTGTCCGAGTCGGGACAGCTAGTCAGCGAATTTGATTTTTCGTCCCTATGTGAGGCTTCGATCCTACGTGTACTAACAACTAATAATTTAGTACCGGATCAAGTTGCCGTAATCATATTAACCGATAAAAATGAGCAGATGAGTGGTGCGGGAAAAGCATATTTCAGTTGTTGCACTAAAACAAATTTAGCTGATGTTTTAAGCCATGCAGATAAACTAATAACCACTCAGAAAATCCCTGTGCTGATTGTTGCAGCTCATATGCAGGCACCTAAGACTTTAGAAACTGGTAAGGCAACCATTAGTTTTGATCAAGACTTTGCAGGCTATGGAGCAGTAAACGGTGTGGTGAGTTTATTGTTATCCAGCATCGATTTTGCAACCAGGCAGAAAAGCTATATCTATGCCAATATCAAAAGCTTTGCTGCTGACAGCAATATCGAACAGGCGGTTAAAACTGCCTTAATCGATGCTGCTCTAACAGCTGGGCAGATAACTGCACTGGAGGTGTCTGCACTGGCAGATCCTCAGCAAAGTATACGGGAGTCAAATGCTCTCTTAAAGGCATATCATTCCGAGAAACGCCTTAATACAGCTATCAGTTCTGCCCGTAGTGTCACTGGCGAATGCGGGTCACTCTCTGTTTTACTGGGACTGATTAAGAGCGTTTTTGCCCTGCAACAACGTTATTTTAGTGGGATAAAAGAGTGGTCACAACCGGCGGATGGAGACTACGATAAGTGGGTAGAATCACCGTTTTATGTGGCCCCAGATCCTCGGCCTGCATTCCCATTACAGAATGGTGAAATACATCGTAGTGGGTACAGTTGTTTATCTGCAAAGAGTTATGTACACCTGATTCTCGAAGAAAATGGTCACAGCGAATATCGTCCTAATGGTTTTAATGCCAGTTCTGACCTATCACTGTTTATTATACCGGCTGAGTCGCAAGAACAATTGTTTACCCAGCTAGACAGGCTTCTTGGCTTGCAGCAGCTCGACGCAAAAGCTGTATCCTCACAACTTTACGCTGAATTTCAGAGTAGCGTGGTGACTAATCATCGCCTTGTGCTGCTTGCTGATTCTTGGCCTGAACTTCTTAAAGAAATTGAACTTGCGCAGATAGGAATACCACAGGCTTTCAACGACAAGGGTGACTGGAAAACACCGAGAGGCAGTTATCTCGCTGTTGATTGTGTGGCTTCAGAAGGAAATATCGCCTTTTTATATCCCGGTATTGGTGCAACATATGTTGGTGTAGGTCGGGAGCTTTTCCACCTCTTCCCGGAAATTTACCCACACATGGTGGGCTTATCTGATGACATAGGGTCCAGTTTAAAAGATACCCTGCTCTATCCACGCTCTATCACCCGCCTTGGTTTTAAAGAGCTGAAAAACTTAGATATGGAATTCCGCAATAACCTCTCTGATATTGGCGAATGTGGTGTGGCATTCTCCTCTGTTTTCACCAAGATATTTGAACAGGTATTTCAAGTTAAAGCTGATTTTGCGGCCGGTTATAGCATGGGTGAGGTGAGCATGTATACGGCATTAGGATGCTGGCAAAAAAATGACATCATGAGCAAACGTTTGGCCGAATCCTATACCTTTAATCACGGCCTAGCAGGAGAACTACGCACCCTACGTGAATACTGGGGATTACCTGATGTTCCTGATGGTACTTTTGAACAGATCTGGGAGACATACACTTTTAAAGCAACACTGGCCGAGGTTGAAGCAGCCTCTGTTGGTGAAGATCGTGTCTATTGCACCATCATCAATACCCCTGATAGTTTATTGTTAGCTGGCTACCCTGAAGATTGTTTACGGGTAATTAAAAAATTAGGTGTCCGTTCAATGCCTCTGAATATGTCTAACGCCATCCACTGTGATATTGCCTTAAAAGAATATGACAACATACGTGCCTTATACACCATGGATGTCACCGAGCGTATTACCACAAAAATGTATTCCAGCTCTTGTTACCTGCCGATCCCACAGCTGAAAAAAGCACTTGCCGTTAGTCTTGCAAAAAGTCTCTGTGGTCAAGTTGATTTTCCCCGTTTGATTCGTGTTCTATTTAACAGTGGTGCACGAATTTTTATTGAAATGGGGGCTGGCCGTTCGCTCTGTAGTTGGGTAGATAAAACCTTAGGTTATATGCAGAACCCGGCACAGCATATCAGTATGCCGATGAATTCGAAAGGCACCAATGATCAATTGACCTATGCACGTGCCATTGCCAAATTGGTGAGTCATGGCGTGCCGATTAATTTACAGAGTTTTTTTCACGGTTCAATAATAGTCCAAGTGAAATAACCTCTGTCCTGTTACCCACGCCCTTGCCCGGCGAATCCACACTGCTGCCACCAATCAGTGTGAGATAATGAAGTTTTTAAGTGAGATATTATGGAAAATATTGCAGTAGTTGGTATCGCGAATCTCTTTCCCGGTTCAAGCGCGCCACAAACATTTTGGCAACAGTTATTAAATAAAGAAGATTGCCGTAGCCAAGTGACCGCAGCTGAAATGGGTGTTAATCCTGCTTCATTTCTTGGCCCCAAAGGCAATAGTGACACGTTTTATTGTATGCACGGCGGCTATATTCGTGATTTTGAATTTGACCCGAGTCCTTTCGCCCTCGACCCGAGCTACCTCAACCAGTTGGATGACCTTTATAAATGGGGACTGTACGTCACCCAACAGGCATTGAGCGATGCTGGTTATTGGGGCTCTGATGCACTGGATAATTGTGGCCTGATCCTGGGAAACCTCTCGTTTCCGACCAAATCATCGAACCACCTGTTTTTACCTATCTACCATCAGGTAATTAACAACGCCTTAAAACAAATATTAAACCCTGATTTCCAACTCGCTGGTTTCAGCAAACCTGTGTCGGCCCACCCGGACAATGCCTTGATTGCCGGTTATCCCTCGGCATTATTTGCCAGGGCTGCGGGCCTGGGCGCATCCGGTTTCTCTTTGGATGCTGCATGTGCCTCTTCCTGTTATGCAGTGAAACTGGCCTGTGACTATCTGCATACAGGTAAAAGTGACATGATGTTGGCCGGTGCAGTTTCAGCTGCTGATCCAATGTTTGTAAATATGGGATTTTCTATCTTCCAAGCATTCCCGGGTAACAATGTTCATGCGCCATTTGATAAAAATTCAGAGGGCCTCTTTGCCGCTGAAGGTGCCGGTATGATGGTATTAAAGCGCCACAGTGATGCGATACGGGATGGGGATAAAATCTACGCACTTTTCAAAGGTGGTGCCCTGTCCAATGACGGCAAAGGCGAGTTTGTCTTAAGCCCCAACAGTAAAGGCCAGGTATTAGCCTATGAGCGTGCTTACGCCGATGCCGATGTTTCTCCTGAGGATGTCTCTTACATCGAGTGTCATGCAACTGGCACACCTAAGGGTGATAAGGTTGAGTTGACTTCAATGGAAACCTTCTTCAGTCGATTTAATCACAAACCGTTATTGGGCTCTGCCAAATCAAATCTTGGCCATCTGTTAACGGCAGCCGGTATGCCGGGCATGACCAAGGCAATTTGGGCACTCAGAGAGGGTAAAATCCCTGCCACCATAGGATTGCAGGAGCCGATCAGTTCTAAAAACGGTTATTTTACAGGTGAACAGATGCCTGTCGAAACAGTAGAATGGCCTGTTAATAACAGAAAAACGAGGATTGCCGGCATAAGTGTATTTGGCTTTGGTGGCAGCAATGCCCACCTGGTTATGCAACAGGCAACTACCGTACTTGAAACAAAAATCAAACCTGCAAAGGCGCGGGAGCCGTTAGCGATTATCGGTATGGATGCTCATTTTGGCAGTGCCAGTGACCTCCGTCAGTTCAAGACCCTCATTGACAACAAACAAAACATTTTCCGTGAATTACCGGAAAAACGCTGGAAAGGCATGGAGCAGGATCAGTCTGTTATGTCCGCCTTACAACTCGACCAGGCACCCCAAGGTGGTTATATCGAAGATTTCGACATCGATTTCCTGCGTTTTAAGGTGCCGCCAAATGAGAAAGATTGCCTGATCCCACAACAATTAATGATGATGAAAGTCGCAGATAATGCGGCCAAAGATGCAGGACTTAAAGAAGGTGCAAATGTTGCGGTGTTGGTGGCAATGGGTATTGAGCTTGAATTACATCAATACCGAGGCCGCGTTAACTTAGTAACGCAGATTGAAGAGAGCTTAAAAGAACAAGGTGTGTCCCTCACACCAGAGCAACAAACGGCTTTGACCAGTATTTGCAAGGAAAGTATCGCCTCCACAGCACAACTGAACCAGTATACCAGTTTTATCGGTAATATCATGGCCTCCCGTATTTCAGCGTTATGGGATTTTTCAGGCCCTGCCCTGACTGTTTCCAGCGAAGAGAATTCAGTCTTTCGTTGTGTTGAACTCGCAGAAAATTTGTTCCAGACATCCGATGTCGAAGCGGTGCTCATCGCCGCTGTTGATCTGTCCGGCTCCCTGGAAAATATTGGTATACGTAGTAAATACGGTAAAGTTTCAGAGAAAGGTCCTGTTTCAGGTAATGTATTTGAGGAAAATGAATGGCTTGTAGGAGAAGGTGCCGGTGCCTTGGTGGTTCTGCCACAATCTCAGGCACAGCCAGAAACCGTTTATGCCAATATTGACGCAGTTGGTTTTGTCTCCGGAACAGATGCACCGGCGCTCATTAAAGCAGCCCGTAAAACCTTACAACTTGCCCGTTTAAAAAGCGAAAACATTGGTCAGGTAGAAGCCTTTGCCAGTGGTTTTGCAAGCGAAAACCAGGCCGAGCAAACAGCCATCGAGCAACTGTATGGTCATGCTTCAGTCGGCTCCGTGAAGACTACTATCGGAAATACATTTAATGCATCAGGGGTTGCCAGTATTATTAAATCGGCCCTTGTTCTCGATAATCAGCAGAAACAATCTATAGCCATTAATAGCTTGGGTCGTGATGGCTGTTGTGGGCATCTAATTGTCTCAACAAGCTCTCTACCGCATACAGCGCCGCTTCAATCACCTGTCAAAAAGCCCTTATCACTCGTAAAAAGTATTACGCTTGGTGGGGACTCTATTTATCAGTCTATCATTAACAATGCACACTCTACAGAATTTACCAGTGATATATCCATTGACTTCAATGAAATTCAACAGGCTTTTGCAGGAAAGCTAGATCCGGTATCAAATCCTGTTACTCTTTATTCGGTGGCCCTCAATCAACCACTTCAGCACAGTGGTCTTCAGTCACTTACAACAATTCCTTCTTCCCAGGCTACAGCAACACAGGTCGCTAACGTTAAAACTACCATGACAAGCAAAGCAAGCAGGGAGATCTATCAGCAAAGTTCCACCCATCATGCATTTTTAAAAACTCGCCAGGCAGCGGAAAAACAGATTGCCGATTTGATCAAAATACAGGCCCAGATGATCTCCGGTTTACCAGTAAATAAAACAGCACCCTCCACTGCACTAAAAACAAAAATCAGCAGGCGATATGAAGAGGTTATATCGACTGATTCCGTCCCTCAGTCTGGCTTCCAGATAAAAGGTGCAGCCGGATACCATTACCCTCCTTTACAGCTCACTGAACGCTTCGGTCAGCCAAGCAAAATCATATTCAGCGAGGCTGATTTGGTAGAGTTTGCTGAGGGAGATATTGGTAAGGTATTTGGCAGTGAATATGACATTATTGACAGTTACTCGCGCCGCGTTCGTTTACCAACTTCAGATTATTTGCTGGTTTCGCGCGTAACGGATCTGGATGCCAAGATCCACAAATACAAAAAGTCTTCCATGACTACTGAGTATGATATTCCCATCGATGCCCCGTTTTTGATCGATGGTCAAATTCCGTGGTCTGTCTCTGTCGAATCAGGTCAGTGTGATCTTCTGTTAATTTCATATATCGGCATCGATTTTGAAGCGAAAGGTGAAAGGGTTTACCGTCTGCTGGATTGTGAACTCACCTTCCTGGAAGAGATGACCTTTGGTGGCGAAACACTGCGTTATGAAATTCATATCGATTCTTATGCACGTAATGGTGAGCAACTACTGTTCTTTTTCCACTACGATTGTTTTGTTGGCGATAAAAAAATATTGATCATGCGTAATGGTTGCGCTGGTTTCTTCACCGACGAAGAGTTAGCTGATGGTAAAGGTGTTATTCATAACGATAAAGACAAGGCTGAATTTGCAGGCGCAAAAAAATCTTTCTTCAAACCGTTGATTGAAAATAATCGTACCGAATATGGTTATGATTCAATGATGCAGCTTGTTAACGGGGATATAACAGGTTGCTTTGGTCCCCAGTATGATCAGCAAGGACGCAATCCTTCGCTGAAATTCTCCTCGGAGAAATTTTTGATGATTGAGCGCATCACCAAAGTTGACCACCAGGGCGGTCGCTGGGGGCTTGGTTTGCTTGAAGGCCAAAAAACACTTGATCCTGAACACTGGTATTTTCCTTGTCATTTTAAAGGTGACCAAGTGATGGCCGGTTCATTAATGTCTGAAGGTTGCGGCCAGATGGCAATGTTCTTCATGTTATGGCTTGGCATGAATAGCAATGTCAATAATGCACGTTTCCAGCCAATGCCCGGTGAGTCGCAAACTGTACGTTGTCGTGGTCAAGTCATTCCACAGCATAACACCCTCACGTATCGCATGGAAGTGACTGAGATAGGCATGTCTCCCCAGCCATTTCTGAAAGCCAATATCGATATCATTCTTGATGGCAAGGTGGTGGTGGATTTTAAGAATCTCTGTGTGATGATCATTGAGCAGGATGAGAACTCTCCTTATTCAGTAAAATTGCCAGATAATGTTGTGAGAATCCAGGCGCAATCTCAAGCGGAAAATGTTGCCAACGGAATTATGCCGGAAAATGGTGATCTTATCCGCCAGACACTGGATGAAACAGGCAAAAAGCCATTCCAACATCCTGAGCGTCCTTTGATGCGCATCGAATCGGATAAGACTGCACCAAAAGAGAAAGGGGTAACTCCGATTCTTCACTTTGAAGCACCGGAAGTACCGGGACAGAATCGTGTCGCCAACACCGTACCCTTTACACCTTGGCATCTTTTTGAGTTTGCTACAGGTAACATCTCCAAATGTTTTGGCCCGGATTATGATGTGTATGAAGGCCGCATACCACCACGTACACCTTGTGGTGACCTCCAACTGGTCACTCGAGTTGTGGAAGTGCAGGGTAAACGACTGGAGTTGAAAACCCCATCAAGTTGTACCGCTGAATATTATGTTCCTGAAGATGCTTGGTACTTTACTAAAAACACTCATGAAAACTGGATTCCCTATTCATTGATCATGGAAATTGCTTTACAGCCAAACGGTTTTCTGTCCGGTTATATGGGTACCACCCTTAAATATCCTGAAAAAGATCTCTTTTTCCGAAATCTTGACGGCACTGGTGAATTGCTCAAAAAGATCGACCTGCGTGGCAAAACGATTGTCAATAAATCAGTATTAACCAATACAAGTATTGCCGGTGGCGCAATTATCCAAAGTTTCACCTTTAGTTTATCAGTGGATGGCGAACCCTTCTACAAGGGTAGTGCTGTATTTGGCTATTTTGGTACTGATTCATTAACCAATCAGCTAGGGCTTGATAACGGCACCATCGTTCACCCATGGTTTACTGAAAACAACACCCCAAATGAGCAAATTGAACGATTTGACCTCACCAACAAACAACTATCATTTTTCCAGGCCCCAGCGACTCAGCAACATTATCGTTTAGCAGGTGGACAGATGAACTTTGTAGATACCGTCTCTATTGTTGAAGGAGGTGGTAAGGCTGGAATTGCTTACATCCATGGTGAACGGACAATAGATTCACGGGACTGGTTCTTCCGCTACCATTTCCATCAAGACCCTGTCATGCCAGGATCTTTAGGCGTTGAGGCAATTATCGAGTTACTACAAACCTACGCACTGAAAAACGACTTAGGTGCCGGTTTCACTAATCCACGTTTTGTTGCACCAACAACGGAAGTTGTGTGGAAATACCGTGGTCAAATCACACCACTTAACAAACAGATGTCATTAGATGTACATATAACCGATATCAAAAAAGAAAAAGGTGAAATTATTGTGGTGGGTGATGCTAATCTTGCAAAAGATGGGTTGCGTATTTATGAAGTGAAAAATATCGTCCTAAGCATAGTTGAGGCATAATCACTGATCTCGGGGAGCAGACAAGTAAACCGAGATTTAAGTTTAAGCACCTTCACTAAATACCTTTTTTGAAAACTGAAAAGAACATACAACAGTCCGAAAATGGACGACAAAATAACAGGAACCAATATGTCTACATTAAGATTTAACAATAAAAGCTGCCCTAACTGGGGATGGAAAGTTGAAAAAAATGATATTAGCATCAGTGATATAGAGATCAAAGAACACCTAATGGATCTCACTCAACCGATTTATCTTGCCAAAAAAGATCAGAATCTAGGACTAATCCAGGAAATTTCAGGGGCTGGCACGGTCGATGTTCAGGCCTTTGCTCAACAACTTAACCCGGAAGACTTGGGTGACGATGCATTCAAAAAACAACATGGAGTGAAGTATGCGTATCATGGTGGAGCCATGGCAAACGGCATCGCTTCTGTTGAAATGGTTGTTGCCCTTGGTAAAGCCGGTTTTCTCTGTTCATTTGGCGCGGCTGGCTTGGTGCCAGATGTGGTTGAAGATTCCATCCGACGCATTCAGGCAGAACTACCCAATGGACCTTTTGCAGTGAATCTTATCCATGCTCCTGCAGAAGAGGCGTTGGAGCGTGGCGCGGTGGAACGTTTTCTTAAATTAGGAGTTACCACCGTTGAGGCATCTGCATATTTAGGGCTCACAGAGCATATTGTCTGGTACCGTTTGGCTGGTCTATCTGAAAATGCGGACGGTACTGTTCACATAGGTCATAAAGTAATTGCTAAAGTATCACGTACCGAAGTAGGTCGCCGATTCATGGAACCGGCACCTCAGAAATTAATTGATAAATTATTGGCACAGGGGAAAATAACTCCAGATCAGGCTGAGTTATCAAAACGTGTGCCAATGGCCGATGATATTACCGCCGAAGCTGATTCCGGCGGCCATACCGATAATCGCCCTTTTTTGACCCTGTTACCGTCAATAATTGCATTACGTGACGAAGTGCAGGCAAAATTTAATTTCTCTCCATCATTACGTGTTGGCGCAGGTGGCGGTATCGGTACCCCAGAAGCTGCACTTGCAGCCTTTACCATGGGTGCGGCGTATATCGTTTTAGGCTCAGTTAATCAGGCATGTATTGAGGCAGGGGCATCAGAGCATACACGTAAATTACTAGCAGATGTTGAAATGGCCGACGTGACCATGGCACCCGCCGCTGATATGTTTGAAATGGGTGTGAAATTACAGGTTGTCAAGCGTGGTTCAATGTTTGCCATGCGAGCCAACAAGCTATACGAGTTATATTTAAAGTATGACTCAATCGAGGCAATTCCGGCACCTGAACGAACAAAAATCGAACAACAGATTTTCCGTCAAAACCTTGATACAATATGGGCTGGCACCATGGGCTTCTTCGAAGCTCGTGATCCTGAAATGTTGGCTCGCGCAAAAAACAATCCTAAGCGCAAAATGGCTTTAATCTTCCGTTGGTATTTAGGCTTGTCTTCGCGCTGGTCAAACATCGGTGAAAAGGGCCGGGAAATGGATTATCAGATCTGGGCCGGCCCAAGTCTTGGTGCCTTTAACAGCTGGGTAAAAGATACCTATCTGGAGGAGTACACGCAGCGCAAATCCGTTGATGTTGCTGTCCATCTATTAAAAGGTGCCGCCTACTTACAACGCATCAACCAGTTGAAACTACAAGGCGTACACTTCAGCCCGGAGATGGCTAACTATACTCCAGCTAGATAGTGTTTTGTACTGACAATTTTCATTTTTCCAACCATCAGCACAGCATATGGTTGGAAATCATTTTTGCAATATATCAGATACTGCAAATGACATTGGACACAGGACATGCCAATATTGGCAGTCCTGTAGGAAGCCGATTTTTAAGACTCTTAGAACGAATTTTTAATTTTCAGCAGTCATAGGCTAACCAGAATTCATAATGCTATCTTTTCTAGTATTGAGGTTCCCCATTTTTATCAGAATAGGTTTGTTTGCAACCTTGGGAATATCCACTACAGCCCCACCAAAAACCTTCTCCCTTTTTTGATTTTCGCCTAATCAATGGTTCATTGCATTTTTTGCATAGAAACTGAGCGGGTGTAAAGTCTGGTTCACCGTCCTTGTCAGTGTACGTTTGTCGACACTGGTTTTCGGCATTGTAATATCCACCACATCCCCAAAAAGGTGGATTGCCGTTCCTGGCGATGAGTTCTTCGCCGCACTTCTTACAGAGGTACTTTTTTCCACCATTGCTAGGAGGTTTGTAGTTAAAATTTGGTTTCCCTTTTTCGTCTGGGAAACTACGTTTGCAGGTGTTTTGTTCATCTGAAAAACCAATACATCCCCAGAAAAATTCGCCTTTTTTACTTTTCCACCTTTTAAGTTCACGACCACAGGTCGGGCAGGGAATAATGTCTCGTTCAATCTCAGGAATGTATTGATTGGGATTAGATTTTAGTTTTTCAATTTCCCTTGTCACCCAAGAGTTTATTTGTTGTCCGAAAGCATCGAGGGTAAGTTTCCCATCTGAAACATCACTTAAAAGGTATTCCCAATTGGCAGTTGTAACAGGGTCCTTGATTTCGGCTGGTAGAACCTTGATAAATTTTCGAGCTTTCTCAGTTGAAATAAGAGTTTTACCCTTTTCGGTTACGTATTCCCTTTGCTTCAACCCTTCGATGATATTCGCTCTTGTCGCTTCTGTGCCGATACCTTTTACAGATTCGCTCTTGAGCATCTTCTTAGCCTGGGTATCTTCAACGTACTTCGCTATATTCTCCATATCAGCGATCAGAAGACCTTCTGTGTATCTTTTCGGTGGAGAGGTGAATTTTTGAATAGGCTTGCCATCGACACAGATACCTTGTTCGTTTTTTGTGAGTTCAGGTAGTAGTTTATCTTTTTTGTCTGCATCATCCATGATGACCTTCCATCCCTTGTCGAGCATAATGTTACCAGTGGATTTGAACTGCTCACTGGCACATTCGGTAAGGACAATCGTAGATTTATAAACGTATGGTGGCATGAATTGAGCTACAAACCTTCTCCTGACAGCATCATAAACCTGAAGTTCATTTGGATTCATTTTGCTTATATCTGGCGGCTCTGTAGTGGGCACAATCGCTGTATGAGCTGTAACTTTCTTACTGTTGTAACACTTTGGCATTTTTTCTATACTGCAGTAATTCATAAATTCCCGCATGGTAGAATGATCTGCCGCTGTAATAGCGTTAAGTGTCTCTTTTAGATCAGCAAAATCATTTTCTTCTAAGTAGTTGCAGTCGGTTCTTGGGTAGGTTGTGGCCTTATGCTTTTCGTAGAGAGATTGAGCCAAATCAAGTACTTCTTTGGCTCCAAAACCATATTTTTTATTACAGTAGACTTGGAGCGAGGAAAGAGAAAATGGCAACTCGACTAAAGTTTGTTTTTTCTTGGCATCGACTTTTATGATTGTTGAGATCTGTTCTTTTGTCGATTCGATAACTTGTTCAGCAACATCTTTTGAAAGACAACGACCTTCGGAATCTCCTTTGGCCTCAGGAATCTGCCATGTCCCTTTATACTGTCCGTTTTCTACCTTAAACTCAGCTTCAACGACAAAGTGTTCTTGCTTTTTAAAGTCCTCAATTTCTAGGTCTCTTCGGACAACCATTTCAAGTGTTGGTGTTTGTACTCGACCCACGCTAAAAACGCCTTCATGCCCTCGCTGTTGAGCAAGAACAGTGAAAGCCCTTGTGTAGTTCATTCCAACAACCCAATCTGCTCTAGAACGCCCTACGGCGGAATCAGAAAAACCTTTGTAATCGGTATTGGGTTTTAAATTGTTGATCGCAGTTTTAAGAGATTTAGAGTTCAAGGCCTTGATCCATATTCGCTCAACTTGCCCTTGCCAATTTAATTCGTCTAAAACTTCATCAACGATAATCTGACCTTCACGGTCTGGATCGCCCGCGTTTACCACAATTTCCGTTTTTTGGAGGAGACCTTTGATGATCTTGATTTGTGGTTTGATCCTGGTGCTAGAAAACTTTCGTTCAAACTTTTGCGGGATAAAGGGAAGGTGATTGATGTTCCATTTTTTAAGGGACTCATTGTAATGATCTGGAGTATGTAGTGTGTACATGTGGCCTACGCACCATGTAATACAAATACCGTCCTTGCAAGATAACCAACCTTGCCCTTTTTTGACAACACCTATCTCTTCGGCTATGGCTCGGCCAAGACTCGGCTTTTCAGCTATATATAATTTTTTAATCATTTGTATTTTTGAGTTAAAAATAGTGAGACTGCACCTAATCTTTCTGGAGCAACGCAGATTTTATCTATTTAATCCTAATTTACTCTTTTCTCGCTTAGATAAATAATTGGATGTGCCTACAGTGAAATTGTCTACTGATGATATGTTGATGCGCTATTGATACCTTCATATCCACTACTACCATCTGCATAAAGCTCCCATGTCTCGTGGTTTTCAGTAAAATATTTCAACCTGACTTTAAATAAATATGGCCTTTTAGCATCATGTGCAGATTTTGTAATGGATATTTCACTAAATATAAACAGATTTAGAAAATTATTCATATCCAGAGTATGATTATCTTGTTGAGGAGTATTTATCGGCAGGGATAATTGATCATGTAAACCGTGATTCCACTGCTCTTAATTGACGTTAAAAAGCAACTAAAAAGAACAAGATACCAGCATCAAAATATATAAGTGAACGTTTTTAAATATTGCAGTTAGGCAGGGAAAGCTTAAAATCTCATGGAAAGACAAGTCGATCAATCAGCAGCACAGTCTCTTGCTGAACTTCCTTGTTTTTGGAATCGTGGTGTGAAACAAAACGCAAAAGGCTATAGAGACGCTTGGTCAAACTTTACAGCCTCAACCCTCAGGTACCCCTTTAAGCGAGAGCTGAAATCTTCGGTATAGAAATATTAATCGTGCACACCAAGTCAGAGTCAAAACATGAGTGGAAATATGTTGATTTGGCAGAGAGGTTTTTGTTACCTATACTCAGGAAACACCTTAAACTGGGTTTGAAATGTCTCAAGCTTGAGATTCTCTTTGGTAAGGTACAGTCTGCAGTTACTCCATTTCGGAGCAATTTTCTTTATAAACGCAGATCTATCTTCACAGGAATAAGGTTGGATATGCCTTTCTTAAACTCATTTTACATATGCAGCCATAAGCTTTCCTCATCAAGGATCATACATGACTATGCGCAGTATCTTGCGGGTTGCTTGACAGAAGGACCTTGTGTATAATACTACAAAAACCATGTTATGCAGTTTCTACAGTATTACTTGTTAGCTGATAAAAATAATGAGAATATCAAAAAATATATCAGAACTTAATTTCATCGAAGAGATCGATGCGAATTTCAAGTTTGATTCAGACAATGAATATGAAGAAGCAACACGTATCGCATGTACTATATCTGATAATGCTGTTCTGATGATAGGTTATGAACTATCAAGCTTGTCCTCATATGCAAGTTTAGAATTAAATATAAAACTTTTAAAAATTATCAAAGAACAAAGAAAAACTCCAATTGTTCACGCAGCATTACCTGTCATTGAATCTTTGTTGAAGAAAGAAAAAGTAAAAAAAGAAATGACTCAAAAACTATTAAATGAATATAGAAAGAATAATCACGTGTGGAATGCATTATGTATTTTAGAATGTATAGACAATTCTTTTGAAGAACAGTGTGAGAAGATTAGAGAAGAGTGCATAAAAAACAGCTAACCAGGCGTCTAACCCACTCGCCATGCTCGCTCTGACCACCTTAACTAGCCGGTATTGCGAAGTGAAACGGTACCAAGAAAACAAATACTATTTCCAAGTAATCGGTGCCAATATCGGCGGCAGGTTAACTTAACGTTATGCGAAAAGAAGAAAATAAATCCAACGTATTTATGAATAAACCTTTAAAAGTATGGTTGGTTCTGATTTTCTTGCCAGTACCGTTATACTTATCGATGTTCATTTTAGGTCTAATTGGCTTGGCAGGGTATTGGGGATATTACATGCCACTTTGGAGTATGGGTGAAGCTTTCTTTAAGTATTCATCAGATACAGGTTGGTATTACCCAACCACATATGGGCACATAGCGGCTGTGGTTATTTATTCGCTAATATATTGGTTTGGTTATCTAGGTTATCAAAAAGTGTGGTGTTATATGAAAAACAACAAATAGTAACTACCCACTTAAATTAAAAAAACGCATAACAAGGCGTTTAACCCACTTCGCTGCGCTACGTTCTGACCACCTTAACTAGCCGGTATTGGCAAATGAAACGGTACCAAGAAAAAGAATACTATTTCCAAAATATCGGTGCCAATATCGGCGGCAGGTTAACTTAACGTTGATAGTATATATTTCGCATCAATGATTTGCGATTATTCAAATAAACCACAATTATTTAGGCAACATGAACCCCTGGAAATTATTAGATAAAACGGAAATACCCAATGGCGGCGGAGAGCTGGAATTGCTGCAAAGAGATGATGAGTTTTCCATTTGCCTTTCCGGCAATCGAGGCGAACTAATGAATAGCCGATTGTATAATTCGGAAGAAGCACTTGCAGAACTCGGATGTGCTCATCTCAAATCGACCGTTGACGCACAGGTATTAGTAGGCGGATTGGGAATGGGATTTACGCTTGCCGCTGCTCTAAAAGTGGTTTCTCAATCGGCAAAAGTAACGGTGGCAGAACTGATACCTGCAGTTGTGAAATGGAACCGTGATGCTCTGGGCGAATGTGCGGGGAAACCATTACTGGATGGACGTGTACTTATTTATACTGGTGATGTCGTTAATTTGTTCAACAAAAATAAACCAATCTTCGACGCTGTTTTGCTTGACGTGGATAATGGTCCCGAAGGGCTTACTAATTCAGCAAATAATCGTCTCTATTCTTTGAACGGGTTAAAAGCAATTTATAATTCCTTGCGCACTGAAGGCATGCTCGCCATTTGGTCAGCTGGGCCGGACGCTACTTTTCTTCGTTCTTTGAAAAAGGCTGGTTTTAAAGTCACTACTCAAACAGTTAGAGCCAGAGTTAACAAAGGAAGCCGTCATACGATTTTTCTGGCAAAAAAGCCTTAATTAAATCAGAAATAACAATTTTACGTAGGGAAAGTGGTCGTGACGCCAAATTGTTGTTTAGTAAAATTCTCGCTCGATATGTGCGATTATTTTATCATGTAGCTCGGTGCTTTTTTTTTGCTCGTAACTCAGTATGACAGGCTAATTTTCGGTACAGAAAAATCTTATTTCAAAAGGTGCTAACAAGGTCAATAGTGACCTGAAAGCTTCGGTATCTTGCCAAAATCAGGTTATACCATCACTTCAACGTTTTGGCATCACGGCCAAAATCATTATGTATTGGAGGTGTTAGGTACTTGTAGGGATATTGAGTAAAATGTCTTCTTGTGTTGTTTTGTTGGTGCTCCGTAAAAAGAACCCTTATTTGTTTTGCAGAGTACTGACGTGCCTGGACCTACCCCAAAGAAGGGGAGACATTCTCTTTCTGATAAATTCCCACCTGATAACTATTAAACGCCGTTAAAGCAGTGGTCTCTGACTTAAAGATATTCTTTCCAGTGCTTGCGTTTTGTTTTCGCGGGTTTTCCTGTATGCCCCTTAGATTTACCTTTACGCCGAGGTGGATCAGGTTCAAAATTACCATACTCCTCATCTTCATCTGATAACACTACTGCTGGCTTCTTGCTCGGCGCAAAACCTTGGACGATATCACGTTCAAACTTACGGCCAATCAGCTTCTCAATAGAGGCGAGTTGCTTAGCTTCATCTTCACTGAAAAACGAAACCGCTAAGCCAGAGGTACCAGCACGGCCAGTACGACCAATGCGATGCACATAGTCTTCTGGTACATAGGGGAGATCAAAGTTAATCACGCACGGTAGTTGATGAACATCAATGCCCCGAGAGGCAATATCTGTTGCGACCAATACCACAACACTCCCGTTTTTAAAACCATCTAAGGCACGTGTCCGTGCATGTTGGGTTCTGTTGGCATGGATTGATTCGGCATTAAGACCAGCTTCTTTGAGCTGAGTAACTAAGGTGTCGGCTCCACGCTTGGTACGACTAAAGACCAAAAGTTGCTGCCAATTGTACTTTTTAATCAAGTGAATCAATAATGCACTCTTTCGTTCCTGATCTACAGGATGCATTTTCTGCTTAATGGAATCGACAATATTTTTATCGGTATCAACTTCAATTAAAACAGGATCATGTAGCATGCCCCCTGCAAGTGACTTGATCTCTTCTGAAAATGTAGCTGAGAACATCAAGGTTTGACGCTTGGTTGGAAGTAATGTTTGGATGTGACGGATATCGTCGATAAAGCCTAAATCCAACATACGATCTGCTTCATCGAGTACCAATATTTCAAGTGCGTCAAAGCTCACTGCCTGTTGATTATAAAGATCAACCAAACGGCCAGGTGTTGCAACAAGCACATCTAGACCAGCTTTTAGTTTGGCTATCTGCGGCTCAATTCTTACTCCACCAAATGCTGCGCCAGTGCGAATATTCATCATGCTGCCATAGGTTTGAACACTTTCGGCAACTTGAGCTGCAAGCTCACGGGTTGGTGTAATAACAAGCGCACGTACTGTGCGTGGCTGTGGACTATCGCCACCAGACAATAACTGAACCATAGGCAAGGTAAAGCCAGCCGTTTTTCCCGTGCCAGTGTGTGCCACCGCCATAACATCACGCTGATTCAGCACCACTGGAATAGCTTCCGTTTGTATCTGTGATGGAATGGTGTATCCTTGCTCTGCGACGGTTTTCAAAAGTTCATCACATAAACCTAAAATGTCAAATGACATGGGTATTCCTTGGATTGATTACTGTTTTCAGAGAGTACAATCCCACGCGGGAGCACGGGAATGAGTTGGGAATTGGGGGCGGGTGATACTCTGCCTAGGTTCATGTTAGCACAAATCTCTTGGCAAGCAGCGAAGCACATCTCAAACAGCGCCTTGGTATGTGCGCTAATATTTATTATGAGTATCTGCTTGGTTCGCAACGTAAGGCTAGCCTATTCTGCTAAGAGCTTTTTAAGCAGCTCATCTATTTCCATTTGAAGTTCTTTATCTATAATTTTATTCGCACTGATTTTGGCTTCTTGGAGATTCTTGATAGCTTCGTCAGTTCGACCTAAGTCTACTTGTAATGTAGCCATAGAGTATGCAATTGAAGACATATGGTCTTTTGAATCTATAGCGATTGCCTTCTCTAGGGCCTTTTCGTAGCCGGTTACGGCAACTTCCAAATTTTCTGTAAAATCCGCAAGTGTTTCCCACTGTTCAGGGTGATCTTTTTCGGTATTTTCGTTATCGATGCAAATAGCCTTGAGTTCTGCATAGAGCCTATCAAATTCCTTTTGAGTCTTTTGGTTAGCCGCATGCATGAGCTTTTCAGACAGGGTATAGACAGCCTTATATATCTTGGTATTAATCATTACTCATTACCTTTTCTCTACAAAATGATTTTTTAGTGAGATCAAACAACATATTAAAATTTGAAAAAAGGTGAGTTGTAGGTACGGTTTTCGCTTCTATACGTCAACTCACTCAACAATAAGGATACCACTTTAACGTGACACAACCAGAAGATTCTAATTCATAACCAGAAATAACAAATTCAAACAACCAAGAATAAATCCTAAAAATGCACCAAAAAGATTGATGTACTTAAACTGTTCTTCCATGATTGATAGTAGCAAACTTTCAAGTTTTATTAGATCTAAAGAATCAATCTTTTCAGATATAATGGATTGTAAATTAAATGAACCAACCATTTCTGGGATAGCTGTGATAAGCGACTTATTAAAGAACTTTTGGGATGAGGTGTAAATACCAGTTCTCATAATTGGATTTAAGAAGCCACTTAACTTGCCAATTTTATGTCTTTCTAATTTTGTGAAAAAATAATCGACACCTTCTGATATAATATGTTGGCTTTGCTCACCTACTACGTTTTCTAAACATTTTCTGGAAATGGCAGTACTAAGACGCTTCTCTCCTTCCTCTCCTATCATTTTTTTGAGTAACTCACCAGCCGTTCCACCCTGCTCCACAAACTCTTTTGCTTTTTGAGTAACATTTGAGCTGAGAATAGATGTTATCATACCACTAGCAAGGCTGTTAGATATTTTTTCAGCAAGAACAGAATTTAAGTCTTCTACCTTTACAGGGTCTGTAAATAATTCAGAAATGGGTTTTAAGTAAAGAGTATTTAATTGCTCAAGCAAAACTTGGGTAACTTTCTCTTCCATCTCAGGACCATGAAGCCATGTTATGATCTCATCTTCTTTTTCATTGAGGTATTCATGTAATTTTTCTTTAACAACATCCATCTTAACGAAATTTGAAACCATAGGAGCCATAGACCCCATAGAAGAGATAAAATTTTCTACTCCACCACAACCTCCAACTACAATTTTTTCGCGAATATTCTCATCTTTGACTAAGATATCTAGCCCATTTAGTAGCGATGGTATTTGAGTTTCAATTAAACTAACTATAAACTCTTTACTAGCATCAGGTAACAACTCACCTAAAGTTTTATTTTCTGCAAAAATCTGCTGGGTTTTTTCATTAAAAATATTTTTAACAATTTCTTTACAATTATCGCCCGCCAAAAAATCACCAAGCTGATGCTGAAGCCCCTGTTCTAGCTGATTAAATAACGCATCCTGCTCATCAGTATCAACTAAACTAGATATCTCGCCTTGCAAAAAATTAGCAATTAGATTTTTTATAAAAATTTCAAATTGATTTTTAAAGTGCTCAGATCTAATATATTCATTGAGAGTATTATTACTTTTTGAAACTAAATAAGCCGTAGTGTGGTCGTAAAACCATGAATATTTCTCTGGAACTAAATCTTTAACACTACCCAAATCTTTATTAGCAAATTCTTCCCCCCACTGGCTAATACGTTGTTGCATTTTCTCTTGTACTTGGGGTTGGGCTATCATTTTCTGAACTTCGTGTTCAGTAACCAAATAGTCAGCCACCATTTTACCCATATTTTCAGCAAGTTGATGTCTTTTTGCTGGAATAACACCAGGTGTCATAGGAACCCTAAGCCCAAAAATATGCCATGGTTTAAGAGGTCTAAACAACATTTTGATGGCAATTTTATTTGTAACATATCCAATAAAAGAGCCAACAACAGGAGGAGCTAAGTATTGCAAGTAAGGAAAAATTTCTGAAGGAGTCATATAGTTTAATTTACAAAAAAATATTTAAAAACTAGGGTATAAGAAAGTGTAATTACGATAATACAAATGCAAACATAAAACATAATGAAGCTTAGTTTACAAGATTTTTCATGGACTTCCATGAGGTAATGATCACAATTAATAGGTATAAAACAAATATATATTTTATATGCTTCATTTCTTGCGTCCTATCCCAGGAGAAACTATATTATTACATCATTAACCTGGCTTAAAACAAATTACAATTTTATTAATCATACCCTGTAGTTAAGGATTTAACTTTCCTCTTTTAACAAATATGAATAAGTTCGATATTATAATTATTGGTGCTGGCCCTGCTGGTTTAGCCTGTGCCCAAAGATCGGCAGAACTTGGTTTAACAAGTATAGTTTTTGAAAGAAAAGCTACAATTGGTTCTAAGGTCTGTGCTGGAGGTATCACATGGAATGGTTTAATGAACTATATGCCATCATTCCCCACGGAACAAAACTTCCATAGTCAAATAATAGTAAGTCCGCATCAACGTGTAGAAGTTAAGTCAAAAAATCCAATTATTGCCACCGTTAACAGAGAAAAATTGGGCCATAAAATGGCAGCAAATGCTCTTAACTCAGGAGCTATAATAAAAACATCACATCAATTAACAAAGATCGAAAACAATTACGTCGAAATTAAAGATATTAACACAGGGCTATTACACAAATACTCCTACAGAAACCTCGTTGGGGCTGATGGTTCATCTTCATTTGTGCGGCGATATTTAAACATATCTTGTAAAAACAGAGGCGTCGGTATTAATATTCAACTAGCTAAAACTGAAAGCAAGATGGAGTGGCATCTAAACCCTAACCTTTTTGGTAGTGGGTATGCATGGGTATTTCCCCATGCCACATCCATATCTATTGGTGCCTATTGTGATCAAACTGCAATTAACCCTAAAATATTAAAAAAGAACTTCTATTCTTGGGCCACTGCTCTTGGTTACGATCTTACCAATCAAATTTTTAAGGCTGAATACATTAATTTTGATTATCAAGGATACAAATTTGAAAATAACATTTACTTAGCTGGTGATTCGGCAGGGTTGGCGTCAGGATTAACAGGCGAAGGAATCTATCCAGCCATTATTTCCGGAATCTCAATAGCCAATGAAATTGCAGGTGAAGATAAAAAGCATTATAAATTAAATAAAATAATTAAAAATAATATTATGCATAGAAAAGTTATATATCTTAGTGGCAAAAATAAATTTATTGCTAACTTACTCGCAGAGGCAACTGTGTTTGGACTTAAATCTGGAATTATTAATTATAAAAAACTAGAAATGGCTGATTAAAGGATGAGTAAAACAATTATAAACGTCGCTTTTTTAATGGTTTGTATAGGTATTGTTGTATTTCTTCTAAACGCTCCTGATAAAACAACTTCTCCCCTACCAATGGATAAGCATCACAACAACTTATTCGCCATGCCCAAAAAACAGGCAGAAAAACAGTGTATTAGTTGTCACAATGAAGATTCTCCTATTGCGCCCATACCAAAAGATCACCCACCCAAGTTTCGTTGTTTATTTTGTCATACTCGAGACTAAAATTTTCCCTTGGACTACCTTGATAAGTCACCATGTCAGTGGATACTTATCAAGGTGTTTACCACTTAGTCACCTAAGGTCTTACTTGCAATTTCGTAAACATTCTTAGATAAATCTTTTACCGCCAATATGCGTAGCAACTGTTTTTTCATCATATCTTGACGATTTACATCGTATTTTTGAATACTACCAAATGCACTAACCAGTCTTGCAGCAATCTGAGGATTAATCCCGTTTAGTTCGATAATGCGATCTGTTAAAAAGCTATAACCACTTCCCGATTCATGGTGGAAAGCCAAATGATTTCCACCAGCAAATGCTCCGATAAGAGAGCGTACTTTATTGGGATTATGAATCGAGAATTGTGGATTATCCATTAGTTGCTTCACTCTATTTAGACAATTTTTTTGAGGGTTCATAGCCTGAATCATAAACCACTTGTCCATAACCAGTGTATCATTTTGCCAATGATTAAAAAAATCAGTTAAGACTGTATCTCCATACCCGCACCAAGTAAGTGACTTAAGTGCAGCAAAACTATCTGTCATATTATCAGCATTATAATATTGCTTTTCACAAACTTCCTGCCACACATCTGACTTCGTAGAGACTAATAAATACCTTAGAACTGTATTTTTGAGAGCTCTATCAGCCATCTGTTTTTGATTAATTTGATATTTTTCTGAAGTTAAACATTTATTATAACATTCTACTAATTCATCGTAACAAGCATTTGCCAAACTAGTTCTAACAAAACTAATAACTCCATGAATTATATCTGGATCAGCTACACCTAACTGGGTAGCAATATATTTTTCATCTGGAATTATAATAGATTTGCCAACTAAAGCCGGATCAATCTCAGTTGTAATTAACAATGAACGAATTGCTTCAATAAAGTTTGTATCAAGTTGTAAGGCATATTTTTTTTCAGCCGAATCAACCAATTCAAAAATCACTTCAGCAAATAGTGTTTGAGCCGCTTCCCAGCGATTGAAATCATCACTGTCATTTGCTAGAATAAACGCCAAATCATCTTTAGATTGAAACTTTTTGACAATTACAGGTGCGGAGAAGTTTCTTAGAAAAGATACAGTTGGTCTTTGTGACATATTTTTAAATGTAAACTTTTCTTTTTCCTTTCTCAATTCGAGAGTAATTGTTTTATCTGGCAAAATATCTTTACCATCTTTATCTAACAAACCTACACATATTGGTATATGAAACGGTTCTTTCGACTCTTGACCTGGTGTAGATGGACAAAACTGTGATACTGCTATTTCATATTCTTCTAAATCTTTATTCCAAGATTCTTGTACATTTAAAATTGGAGTTCCTGCCTGACTATACCAAAGTTGAAATTGATCTAAATTAATCTTAGATGCATCAGACATTGCTGATACGAAATCATCGCAAGTAACAGCTTGACCATCATGACGCTCAAAATATAAATCCATGCCAGCTCTAAAATTGTCAGCGCCGAGCAAAGTATGCATCATTCTAATAACCTCAGCCCCTTTATTATAGACGGTCACAGTATAAAAATTGTTAATTTCAACATAACTGTCAGGTCTTATGGGATGAGCCATGGCTGAAGAATCTTCTTTAAATTGATGATTACGAAGCACATTCACAGCATCAATTCTTTCTAGACTGCGGCTGTTTAAATCAGAAGAAAATTCTTGGTCTCGGAATACTGTCAATCCTTCTTTTAAGCTAAGTTGAAACCAATCTCGACAGGTAACCCTATTTCCTGTCCAGTTGTGAAAATATTCATGTCCAATCACAGACTCAATTCCTTTAAAGTCATCGTCGGTCGCTGTCTCTGGAAGTGCAAGCACATATTTTGAATTAAAAACATTTAATCCTTTATTTTCCATTGCCCCCATGTTGAAATCATCAACAGCAACAATCATGTAAGTATCAAGGTCATACTCCAGTCCAAAAGTGTCCTCATCCCATTTCATTGACTTCTTAAGGGAAAGCATCGCATGGTCACATTTGGTAATATTTCTTTCTTCAACAAAAATTTGTAAAAATACCTCTTTACCTGAATCTGTTATAAAAGTGTCGTTAATTGATTTCAAATCGCCAGCCACTAGAGCAAATAAATATGATGGTTTGGGGTGAGGATCCTTCCAAACAACGTAATGTCGTGATGAAGATATATCTCCTTTTTCTTCCAAATTACCATTTGACAAAAGCACAGGACAAATCTTTTTATCTGCCTCTATTCTAGTTGTAAAGGTTGCCAAGATATCTGGTCTATCTTGATAGTAAGTAATAGTACGAAAACCTTCGGCCTCACATTGAGTGCAGTAATTTCCATTAGAACGATATAATCCTTCTAAAGTAGTATTTCGATCAGGGTTAATTTCCGTATGAATTTCAAGTGTGAATTGATTAGGTAAATCATTAATCACCAAACCATTTGGTGATAAAATATAATCAGAGGCATCTAGCGGATTATCATTGAGGATGATCTTATTTAATAAAAAGCCGTGACCTAATAACTCGACACTGTTATTAAGTCCATCAAGTTCTGGATTTAAATAATAATCAACAATTGAAATAACTTCGGTTATATCCTCAAATAACTTGAAAAGAAGAAAGGTATTTTTCACAAGATAGTTAGGTTTTTTATAATCTGATCTTTTAATTAAAGCAGGGACATCATTTCGCATATTATTCTCTATATTTTACTTTTATATGAATTTCACACAGGAAAACATCATTTATCCGTGACAAAAAGCACCAATGAGTGCAAATACCTTGACATTAGTCTTTGGTTATAATAATTCTTGTTAACAATAACAAAACAACACAAAAAGAGAAATATATATTTGATACGCTAATATAAGGTGGCGAATCTTATTTAACCAAAACTCAAGGAATTACAATGATCACCATTAATGAAAACTACCTCAAATTACAAGCTTCATACCTTTTCTCTGATATTGCCAAAAGAGTTTCGACCTTTCAAGAAGAAAATCCTGATAAAAACATAATTAAACTTGGAATTGGAGATGTCACAAAAGGACTAACTCCCACAATCATCGAAGCATTCCATAAAGCAATAGACGAAATGGCGAATGACAGCACCTTTAGAGGGTATGGCCCTGAACAAGGTTATTCATTTTTAAGAGAAGCCATCGTAAAAAATGATTTTCAAGCACGTGGTACAAGCATAGAAGCAGATGAAATATTTGTAAGCGATGGTGCTAAGTGTGATACTGGTAATATTCAGGAAATATTTTCAATTGATTGTAAAATAGCTATCCCAGATCCTGTATATCCTGTTTATTTAGACACAAATGTCATGGCTGGACGTACGGGTATTTTTGCAGATGATCGTTACCAAGATATAACTTACCTTGATTGCACCAAAGAAAACAACTTCATGCCAAGTCTTCCAAAGGAACAAGTTGATATTATTTATCTTTGTTTCCCAAACAATCCAACAGGTTCAACTGCCACCAAGGAAGAGTTAACTAAATGGGTTAACTATGCTAAAGAAAATAAAGCCATTATTCTATTTGATGCTGCTTATGAAGCATTCATCCAAGACCCGGACTTACCAAAGTCGATCTACGAGATTGAAGGGGCTGAAGAAGTTGCAATTGAATTCAGATCCTTTTCCAAAGGAGCCGGTTTTACAGGTACCAGATGTGCTTATTCTGTTGTACCCAAAAAATGTATAGCCTACGACAAAGAAGGCAATGCCCACGCTTTACATGGAATTTGGAATAGACGTCATTGCACCAAATTCAATGGTGTAAGTTACCCAATTCAAAGAGCAGCTGAAGCTGTTTATAGTGAACAAGGCAAAAAGGAATGTAAAGCTCTTGTTGATTCTTATATGGAAAATGCCAAAATAATCTGCGCTACCATGGATGATCTTGGTTTTGATTATGTCGGAGGTGATAATTCGCCATATATCTGGATTGATGGAAAATCTGACTCTTGGGAATTCTTCGATCTACTTCTTAATAAAGCTGGTGTAGTTTGTACTCCAGGCGCAGGTTTTGGTAAATGCGGTAACGGCTACATACGATTGTCGGCATTCAATAGTAAAGAAAATGTTGTCGAAGCAATGGGAAGGATTACTAAAGCTTTGAAATAAAAATATAGTTATTAAATTTAAAGGCTCAATCCTGTAATATCCGGATTGAGCCTTTTAAATTGGGTAAAATATCAAAAATGCACTTCCCTCTCCTATCACAATATCTTTGATTCCATTCTGTTATAAATTTTCACTGTTCTAATTATCATTACTAGAGAGTCTCGTTAAGCATAAAGTAAGATTCAAATGATCTTCAAACATATAACAAGAATATATTTCTGTATTTTCACTGGTTGTTCGTCAGAATCTCTAATAATCTCCTCCAAAAAAAGGTCAAAAAAAAGCC
>JAOPTU010000027.1:0-56147 GCA_051531995.1 Desulfotalea sp. | reverse complement strand
CTTATCATAGATGTCCCCTATTTATGTCTCCTATTTGTGATTAAAAGAAGAAGAGCTAGAAAAAATAGAGTTACTAAGGCAACAAGAACTTGCCCAGCTAGATATAGAAAAGCAACATTTAGCGGAGCTAGTCAAGCAAAGCAAATTGCTTAGCCAAGAACTTGCCATGCAAAAAGACAACTTGAGTGAAATAGAAAAACAAGCTCATACAATTGTAAAAGAAAACTACTATTCTAAAGAAGAAAAGCATGAGATTTTAAATTTTATTCGAGATGTTGACCGACGTAAACAGCAAGGCTGCTATGATGCAGAGCTCAAAGAGTTAAAAATGGATGATACGATTCCAGTGGAATTAATCAAAAAGCATCTTTTGGAAAAATTCCCTCTTGCCGTAGATCCGGAGAGACTTGTTAATAAAGAGGAGACTGTGAAGCCAAAAAAAATAACTCAGAACAAGCAATCTTCTTGTGCGCCACGGCTATAGTTAAGGCAATTGCTAATCAAGAAAAAAGAGAGAAAGATTTTTGCTCTGTTCATTTACTAAAACAGAGCAAAATATAAACAACTTGCGTCAAATATTATTAATTACAAGATTGTTTTTTGTTAAAGCCATAGTCCAAAGATGATGTGATTAATACTTTCACATTCTCTCTGCAATTTGTAAAAGAAACCTGTTTTAAAACTGCTGGCCCTTTCTGGAGAATTAAATTTGCAAACATAGCATTTGCAAAAGAGCTATTCATGTTCTTGACACCCTCAAAATCAAATACAACCTTCTGACTTTGATTAAGCAAAGGAATTACTTTTTCACTTAGAAATTTATTTGCCACTGTACCATCTGAACACAAAACGCCAAATTGTTTTTGAAATTTTATTGTTTTATTCATTTAAACATCCTCGAAAAATTTTGATTTTCTTGAATTAAGCCGAGGTTACGTTTGATACTCATCAAATCCTCTGAAAAGGTTTTTATACTCCCCCTCTTGAGGGATAGGGAAAATAAAGTCCCCATTAATTCCTTACCAGAGTTAAGCTCACCTTCTTTAATATTACTATATTGATTACTACTATGGTAACCATTACCAGATATAAGAGCAAATTGTCCATCAAATTTTTTTGCTAATTCTGATACTATTGACATTCCAACCCCCATATTGGGGCTAAGGCCCCATCCCATCCCACCACTATTTCTAGATACTTCTGGTTGCAGTGCTTTTCGTATTGCATCATTATCACTCATAGAGGCATCATAATGCTCCGAACCTCTAAAGCCTTCTTTGATGCCTATTCCTATATCGCCTATCGCTATATTAACAATATCGGTGGTAGGCATGTACTGAGCCATGGCAAACCCATCTCCTTGCGAATGTTGTATCACATTGTTGCTTAATTCTGAAACAGCATATTCTAAGAAGTCGAACAATCCAGTCTTTGTAATGTCATCAGAGTCGGCCTGGTTAGGAGCTAAACATTTGGCTACTGCTGTTGATAATTTTTCAACGTCAGATGATATTTTCTCTATAGGGACAAATCTATTAGCAGCAGAATATCTGTTAAAATTCTCAGGTATACAAATACCGCAGACCTTAAACAAATTCATTCTTTGAAAATAAGTACTATTACAATTGACGCATGAAACTTGCTTGCCTTCTCTCTGCCACTGCCTAACCTTGAGAACGAGACATATCATTGCAGCTGGAGTGTAAAATGTGACAGCGGAAAAATCTATCTGGACAGATTGAAATTCGTTAAATGATCCTAAAAAATTAGCGAAATTAGCAACACTATCCTCGTTTACACGTTCAAAAAGTAAAATTTGCTCCATTACGCTCCCTTATTCTTTTTATTACCCCTGTAGTAGAGTCTGATAACACTACCAATATTCACAATATGATAACGTTATCTACGAAAAAGAAAGTGTCAAAAGAAAAATTAGTTAGAAACCAAAAAATTAAAATATATTACATTGGCCTAATTTTATTAACCAAAATCAAAGTGTCAGAAAGGTATACCCAATAACCTTTTTTGTTTGGGCTTTGTCGTTAATTAAATATCATGAAGAGCTACAGCCCAAAACTATTTAAAGGACATTTTTCTTTAATAATTGCCTTCAATGTGCTTTGATGGACATTTTGGGCAACAAATGACCTTAGATGCGCTTTGTCAGACATTTTCGGGTATGAATGTCCATAAAGATGTTTTGACAGACACCTGTGTCCCGCAATATGCGTTGTTGGACATTTTCGAGCATAAATGTCCGACAACATGTTTTGACAGACACCTGTGTCCCGCAATATGCGTTGTTGGACATTTTCAAGTATAAATGTCTATCAACATGTTTTGATAGACAACTGTGTCACTCGATATAACGTAACAGATACTTCTGGCTTCAGTATATCTTGGGTAAATATTTGCAAACATATAGGAGAAAGAAATGGAACTCAATTTTGACAATGCAACACATTATCATTACGACAAATTCCCTCCACAAAACATTAACTACCAAACGATCATGGCAGCAATACTAAAAGCTACTGACTCTTTGGCACGCTTTGATCAAATGCTAAAGAATATGCATAATAGCGAGATTCTTCTCGCCCCCCTCCGTAATCAGGAAGCTGTTATATCTTCAAGAATGGAAGGCACAGTGAGCACGATGGATGAAATTTTAAAATATGAAGCTGATTACGCAGGAGAAGATAAAGAAAACCCAAGTGTTAGATCTGAAGTGATAGAAACAATTCTTTATCAAAGAGCACTGAAAACGGCACAACAAAGTTTAGAAGACGGCTACCCATTTTCACAGTCGTTTATAAAGAGCATTCATCAACGTTTATTATCTCTAGGTAGAGGTGCTCGTAAATCTCCTGGTGAATTTAAAACAGAACAAAATTATCTTGCCGATAGAACTAAACAAGAAATTCTCTTTGTCCCTATTAGTCCAGAAAAGCTACAAGACGGCTTAGATATTCTGTTTAAATATATGTCTGATTCAAATGACCCTATTTTGTTAAAAGCAGCATTAACACACATAGAGTTTGAAGCACTACACCCGTTTAAAGATGGTAATGGCCGTATCGGTCGAATGCTAATAACCTTAATGCTATGGCAAGCGGGGGCAATATCAGCACCTCATTTCTACATTAGTGGTTACTTCGAAGACAATAAAGATCAATACATAGATATCATGAGAGAAGTTTCTGCAAATAATGAATGGGAGAATTGGTGCTTGTTCTTTTTAGAAGCAATTGAGAAACAAGCTATACGTAATCTCAAGGTCGCAGAAAGTATCCAGGAGCTATACGAAGAAATGAAAGAAACTTTCTCTGATATTTTATCTTCTAAATGGTGTGTATATACCTTGGACTTTGTTTTTACAAATCCCGTTTTTAGAAATAACACTTTTACTTCTTGTGGCGTGATTCCACCTAAAACAGCTGCAAGGTTCACCAAAACCCTATTAGACAACAATATTATCATTTGCTTAGAGGCAGCGTCTGGAAGTAAACCGGCACTATATGCTTTTGAACCTCTTTTAGACTTAGTCAGAGTTTAAAAACACTCCAACCTAATTTTATTAACCAAATAGCAAGTGTCATAAAGGTAAGGTTTATTACACTCTCTCAAAACTGCGTCATAAAAGTACAAAAACGACTTGTTGACACCGATTCTAAAAAGGTCTCTATAGTTTATACACACTTTCTAAATAGCTGACACATTTTTACAATGGGAGAAGACATGGCTAAGACAGTAAACTATATACGAGTATCTTCAGTAGATCAAAATGAAGATCGACAGACCGACAATCTACCAAAGGCAAATAAGGTCTTTCTTGAAAAAGCTTCAGGTAGTAGTGCCGATAGACCACAACTAAAAGCAATGCTCGATTATATACGAGAAGGTGACACAATTCATATTTACAGTATTGATCGTCTTGCAAGAAATCTTATTGATCTAAACAAGATTGTTTTACAGATCAAAGAATTAGGCGCAGCAATAAAATTTCAAAAGGAGAACTTAATATTTGGAGCTGGAGATAGTGAGGCTCTAAGTGATCTTCTCTTTAATTTTCTTGGTAGCTTTGCACAATTTGAACTTTCCCTCATTAAAGAAAGACAAGCTGAAGGAATCGCATCGGCAAAAGCCAAAGGAAAAAATTTTGGCGACCAGTTAAGCTTACCAATGAACAACAAAAAGAAATTAAAGAAAAAAGAAGAATAGGTCTAACACCTACAGAACTAGCAAAGGAATATGAAGTTTCTAGAGCGAGTATTTATAATATCAAATAAGAAGTGTGTTGTAGATAAATTGTTATTCCATATCTCGTAAGCCAGAAAAAGCTTTGATCAGCCAGTCACCAGCGCTACCAAAATTTTTATTCACGTCTTGAATTAAGTAAATATAGGAATCATTATGCACTTCTTCCGAAGGGTTTGGCAAAATGACAAGTCGACCTTTTTCGAGATCTTGTTGTACAAGATAACGAGGCATAAAAGAAAAACCTAGCCCACGAAGAACAAGATCACGTGTGATATAGTTGTTTTCGATCATCCACGGTCTGCTTCCGAGCGTATACGATTCTGGCAGTCGATCGCCGCCTTGGCTAATTATGCAGAACTCTCGGTATTGACAAAAATCATCGTGACTAATGGTTTTCATGTGAGCAAGGGGGTGATTAGCGGCAACCATGGGATAGAAAACCATCTTACTGAGTTTCTTTGCTTTAAGTGACTTATCAAACTCATTGATTGGTACCAGTAATCCTAGATCTGCACGATCTGTCTTGACGAGTTTCTCAATATCTCCAAGAGTACCACTCAGAATTTCTAATTCGGTTTGGGGGAATTCACTCGCAAAACCTGCTAAGACTTCTATCAAAAAGTCATGGGGGATGATGCCCTCAACGGCAATTTTAATTTTGGCATCAATAGTTTCCGAAAAGTTCTCCGCTCTTTTCCAAAGGTTGTTACAATTTTTAAGAATAAGCCGAACATCTCGAAGTAAAACTTCCCCTTCAACTGTCATAATCGGATAACGACCTGTTCTGTCGAAGAGTTCAAGGCCTAAATCAATTTCAAGATTGGCGATGGCCGTACTTATAGTGGATTGAGCTTTACCAAGTTTCCTCGCCGCTCCTGAAAAAGAGCCCGCGTCAGCAACACAGGAAAAGGCTTCAAGCTGTTCTAGTGACGTTTTCAATATACCCTCATAAAAAGTTCTGACAGATAATAACAGTTTGGAGTTTCCTTGGAACGTCCATCTACAAAAGCGATACTATCCAATTTGCATCCATCTAAAAACAAGGTACATTAGCACGCCTAGGTGATGATGTAAATAATGATTATCTGATAGTTAGCGTACTTAATTAGAGTAGCAATTAGGTACAGTATTCAGGCAAAATCCATAAAAGATAACAATTAGGAAAAAGAAATGAGAACAACCAAGGATAGACTGCGTCAAGCACTGCTTTTTGAAATTATACTTTTTATATCTATCGTGCCAGTGCTAACGATTGTGTTAAACCAGCCAGCAACTAAGGTTGGCATCTTGAGTATATTTTTTAGTTTAGTCGCAATGTGTTGGAATTATAGTTACAACATCCTCTTTGATAAAATATTGTTGAAGATGGGTAAATCTCTCTCCCAAAAATCTTGGCAATTACGGGCTGTACACGCTGTTTTATTTGAGTTTGGCTTTGCTTTTATTACTATTCCAGTAGTGATGCTTTGGTATGATTATAGTCTTTTACAAGCAATTGCCCTTGACCTCGCATTCTTTATTATAATACCAGTTTACACATTTTTGTTTACTTGGGGATATGACCTTATTGTTCCAATTAAAAATATTGAGGAAGCGGCGTGACACATTAGTGTCGCTTGCACAAATGCTGTGAAGGATAAAGTGATCGAGATGCAAAATAGCATTACTCAAACATGATGTCATTGTGATATCACAAGCTGTAAAAACAAGAAAGGCACTTATAATCTCTCTAAAGTTCTGCTGTGTGTATCACTGACAAGTAAGCTCATAACGTCTATGCAAAAAATAACAATAAAACAGACATTAAGATAATTGATTTGCGCTGTCCCCTCCTCCGCCAGATCGAATATTCAGAACTTCCAGTAAGTTCTTTTAAAGCTCCACCCCGCAAGGGTTTGGAGCTTTTTTTTGCCCTCATACTTCTATTAAACTCTAGTAACATCTCTTACACTGGTTGCACTGGTTGCACTGGTTGCGTGTATATTTAAATTGTTAATTTTTCGAGAGCTACTTCTATATATTCCTTAACCTGTTGACCTGTGGTCCCCGGTGAAAAACTTGAAGGTCATCTTGTGCTACTACCTATCGCTGGACTTAGGTAATATTCAAATGAAACTATTAAACGTGGTCTGTCCCCTATTGATACCTATTGATATAATCTAATACAAGTTTAACTCAACCTTAATGTATCCCCGTTAAGATTGGCCCATCCCTATAGCTTACCAGTTCCTGGCAAGAACAAGTTTTACGGGGTCGGTATACCGATTTATTCAACTTCAGCGTAAATATACACGAAGGTCAAGGGGAAAATGTCTATCACCAAGAAAAAAAACACCGGGCTGATAACCGTTGGCATAAAAATACTTGCGGGGGTCACTGTTGCCTCAAATCTATTTATAGGAGCACTCCTGTATGTTAATTTGCAATCAAGCAGTAAAGTTGAGCTCAAAGTCAATGAAGTCATTTCTATACGGGGGCAGCTTAGTTCAAATCTCCGGGCAGAGATTGTATCGCTTCAGAACCAATACCTGACGCTTCCTGATTTCTTTATCATAGACCCGAAAGCTGATATTACCAAAGCTGTGGAACAGGCCTATCGAATTACTGACCGCCAACTCCTCAACGGACGTCAATCGTATTCAAGTTTTTTCAACCGGAAAGAGCGAAGAGATCTCTCAAAAAAACAATTTGTGATTCAAACAGACAATGGTCGCCTCACTCTCTCGATTGGCATTTTTGATCAGGATGGAACATTCAAGCAAACGATTGAACGTCTCACCTTAGCGAGTGACAATGTACAGGAAAACGCCGTAAGTCTCAGAACACTCATTGATGGTCTCTCCGCAAAATCGGCGAGCAGTGAGACACTCAGCCAAAGAATAAATGACTTCGGAGCCGTGGTGGCCGATGCAGGCCTTAAGGCAGAAAATACCCGAAATGAAATACTTCAACACGTGGAAAAGATCAGAGATATAGAACATCAACTGAATGCTACCCGAGCGGAACAACGCAGATTTTCTCTCCTTATGGGAGGGCTGGCGATCTTGGCTAACATGATTGTCCTCTATACCCTGGTGAGGTTCATCGTCGAACGCCCCCTCCATAGACTCACTAATACAATTGATGCGATCCGAGCCGGAAAATCACCAAAAGTCCCCTACCAAGGGAGGAAAGATCAGATCGGTGTTCTTTCGGGGGCTATCAGCAACTTTCGTGAAGCTTTGACGGCAATCAGAAAGGAAAGCGAACGAAAAGTGGGCGAAAAAGTTATCATCGAGGAGATATTCGCGACTATTACCAGCGTGGTAAACGGACTTGAGAGACGGGCAAAAGAGCTGGTGCAGACGGCAGATTCTTTGCAGGATCTTGCTCTTTCTACGGAAATCCAATCTGAAAGTGTCACCCAGCGTGCCGGAGATACCGCAGAGCATACCAACAAGGTGTCGGAATCAACGGTTCAGCTGCAGTCAGCTTTTCAAGAAATCAACGAGCAGATTCAGGATCAAAACAATATTGTGACCACTATCCTGGAAAGTAGTGTACGGTCAAAACATTACAACGATGAACTCAATGCTGCAATTAAGGCTATCACGACCATCATAGGTACCGTTGAAGATATAACCAGCCAGACGAAACTGTTGGCACTCAATGCCACTATTGAGTCTGCTAGGGCGGGAACTGCCGGCAAAGGTTTTGCTGTTGTGGCCAGTGAAGTGAAAGAACTCTCTTACAAAACAGCCGAGGCAACCGACGATGTTATGAATAAGGTGGGAGCCATTCAGCAAGCAAGTTCTGTACTGTTCAGTAATCTTGAGGAAATTGACCAACGTATGCAGACTCTCAACCAACGCACCAGTACTATCACCTTGTCAATAGGACAGCAGCAAGTGGTGACTGATAATATTGCCAAACTGGCCAGCCGTACTTCAGAAAACACCTTCACTGTTTCAACTAATATAATCGAGGTGAGCGGTGCCGCGACCAGCACCCGAAACCTTGCCAGCCAGGTTCATAAATTTTCGAGTGAAATATCCAGCCAATTGACAAATCTCCTGGAGGACACCACAGACAAGCTTCAACAATTAGCTGATGTAAGTCAGCCTGCAATGACCAGTTGCGCTGTTGTCAAAGCTAGACAATCTCAACAACATATCTCCATCCGCCAAACTAAGTCAATTCCAACACTTGTTGATGCTTATTAGCGTCCAATTTTTGCCATTTTATAATTGACCAATAGTGACCAATAGTGACCAATAGGGGACAGACCACGTTTTAAAATTACTTTGAAAACGGATTGAGCTTCGATGGTAAACAGAATTTTTTATATACCTTATTCGTTAAGGGTACCTTGAGGGAGAGTCAGATTATCTTTCCCTAATTTTCACAACAGGTTTTTTGGCGACAAGCGCACAGTAGACGCTATTTAATCTGTAAACAGGTTAAAGTAGTTGGCCATCTTCATGTCGGTTTTCCTACCAACAACTCTACATAACTAATTTTGTTTTTTGGTTGACAAGTAACAGCAAGAAATTGATATAATCTAATAAATTTGTGTACTTTTATTTCTATTAATGGGTCCAGTGTAGCAATTTCAAACGGTAAAAATTCCCTTGGAGACTTTAATCAATGACACACACACACACGTATGAGGATTTGCAAGAGCGAATAGGTATATTAGAAAAAAAATCAGAACAAAATAAGCGCTTTGAAAAAATTAATTCTACGCTGTTCAAAATTTCCAATACTATAAATAGTACCTCCAGCCTAGAAGAACTGTACGAAAAAATACATATCGGTCTTAGTTCTATAATAGACACAACCAATTTTTATATCGCCTCTTACGATAAAATTAAGGATTCTATAACTTTCCCATATGTCGTTGATACAGTTAATGTAAATTATCCATCTGTAATAGAAAACTGCCAAACGGCCTCACTAACTGCAGAGGTAATCAAATCTGGTGCCCCTATCATGATCACCAAATCTGATATATTGGCAAAACTGTACAAACATGAACTGCAAAATCCTAAATGTACAACAGCAGAAATTTGGCTTGGAGTTCCTTTGACACATTTGGGTGAAATCATTGGCGTCATGGCGGTTCAAAACTATGACAATTTTCTTTGTTATGATCAAATGGACAAGAGAGTAATGATTGCTGTAGCTGACAGGTAGCAATTACCATTGGACAGAAGCAGGCTGAGAATGCATTGAAGGAAAGTGAAAACCGATTTCACAAACTTTTACAAGAAATTCCATCCGTTTCAGTACAAGGATATAAATTGGATGGAACGACGTGTTTTTGGAATCAAGCCTCCGAACATTTATACGGATATACTGCCCAGGAAGCGATTGGGAAAAATCTTTTGGATCTGATAATACCGTCGGAAATGAAGGATGACGTTAAGCAAGCTATACAAAAAATGGCTCATACAGGCGTTGCCACTCCGGCATCAGAATTAACCCTTGTTCGTAAAGATGGTTCTAGTATCTCAGTATTTTCCAGTCATGCCATTGTTGAGGCTACTGGGCGGGAACCTGAATTATTTTGTATTGATGTTGATCTCACTAACACAAAAAGGATGGAGATGGAGTTGGTGCAATCTCGTAAAATGGAATCCATAGGGAACTTAGCAGGCGGAATTGCCCATGATTTCAATAATATCCTTGCCTCCATACTTGGCTTTTCAGAAATCGCCCTCTGTGACGTTACAAAAGGATCGGCCATGGAGGGTCATCTCCAGGAAATATTTGCGGGTGGTCTACGCGCAAAAGACATAGTCAAGCAGATACTCGCTTTTGCCAGAAAGTCTGATGAAAAAACAAAACCTACCCAAGTGGATGTCATTGTTTGTGAAGTACTTAAATTGATCCGCGCCTCCACCCCAGCTACGATAAAAATACTAAAAGAAATAGAAAGTTCTTCTTTGGTAATGGGGAACGCCACCCAAATTCATCAGATATTAATGAATCTCTGCTCCAATGCTGTTCATGCTATGGAAGATGAAGGTGGCGCTCTTAAGATAACACTGAAAGACAAAATCATCGAAAGCACTATAGACCAGGAAAAGATTAAACCTGGCAACTACCTAGAACTAAAGATTTCGGACACTGGTATTGGAATTGAATCTCATATTCTTGAGAATATATTTGATCCTTATTTCACAACTAAAAAACCAGGAAAAGGTGTAGGAATGGGTCTTGCCCTCGTTCATGGGATAGTTGAAAAATACGGCGGAAAAATATTTGTAGAAAGCACGTCTGACGGAAAAACTGTTTTTACCACTTATCTACCGATTACCAGTAATTTGAATAATGAAATAATTCATCAACCGGAGACACTTCCTAAAGGTAATGAGCATATCCTTTTTGTTGATGATGAACCTGCAATTGCCAATATGGGAAGCAAGATTTTAGAACTTCTCGGTTATCGTGTTACAGCTAAAACCAGCAGTATTGAGGCATTTGAATTATTCAAAGCAAAACCCAATGATTTTCAATTAGTGATCACTGACATGACGATACCTCACATGACTGGAGATAAACTTGCAATTAAATTAAAACAAATACGAGCTAATATCCCTATTATTCTATGTACGGGATACAGCAGTAAAATCAATGCAGAAATTGCCCAAGAAATTGGCATTAATGCTTTCATGTATAAGCCATTTTCAAAAGCCGATCTTGCGGGTACTGTAAATGCGGTTCTGGGTAAGAAATGCACTACATGATGGAATCTTATTACAAAATATCAAATATGATAAGAATGATTCTTGCTTGAATAAAAGGGAGTCAGCGTAAAATTAAACAGACCATTAAGGTGTAAAAAAACACAGACTTACTTATGGACTATTTTCCTGAAACCATTAATTGAGAATAGAATAATTCAGTTTTCAGCAATGCCTCCAATAGGTACACCAGTTCATGTCAGCCAAAGCGGAAAAACCCGTCTCTCTTGCTTTTTTCCACCTACAGCCTTTATATTAAGTATCTTGCTCATCTGGAATGAGGACAACTCTTTGTCTCATTCTAGATCTTAGTGTTGTGCTTGTCAGTATATTTAGTGTTACACTTTTTTTTTGCGTGTATGGTATGTTAGTCGGTTAGTTTAGGTATCGATAAACATTTATGAATTCTTTCAGCATGTTCATCAGGCTGGTTGACGCCGTTAAATGGTGGTTGAGCATTAGAACTGTACTTCTTATCGCATTAATTATACAAAAATTTCAAGCATGGGGTAATTATGAAAAAGATTGTTGTAGGTGGTGTTTTGGTTCTGGTTATGGGAGCGGTCAGCATGCCGTTCGTCAATGGTATGTTTATGGAGAAAGGGTATCGCCAATTAGTGGAGGATACCAACAAAGAGTATACCGAGGCAGGGCTTGATCTCAATATTGAAATTGTCAGATATGATCGTGGATTTTTTAATTCAGAGATTGAAACGAAACTCCATCTTGGCGAGCTAAAAATGTCTAAGACGATAGAAAACATAGTTTTTCTGGAACAGGCTAAGCATGGCTACCTGAGTGTGGTGTCCAAGACAAGTCTTGATAAAAACATTTGGTACAATGATTTTGTCAACAACAAGCTGGATGGAAAAAACCCCATTGATCTTACGACTACGTATATGCTAACTGGCGATATCACGTCAGTAATATCTATGAATCCCCTTACAATTAAAGCCGACGACGAGACTTTTAATTCCAGAGCTGGTGAGCTGGTAATTACTTCGGACTGGGAAATGAAAGACATCAAAGTTAGTGGTACCTGGGATGGTATGAATGTAGCTGCCGCTGACAATATGGATATTGCAGGATTCTCTATTAATACGGAATTAGAAATGCTTTCGACCTATATTTTTGATTATAAGGGATCTTTTAATATTGATAAGATAACAGTTCAACCTGCTATTGGCGACCATATGGAGATAAACAATTTTAATATGGAACAAAGCCAAAAGTATAATGAGGATAAAAACACTCTTGCTGTAGAACTGTCATACGCCATCGGAAGTATCATACAGGGTAAAGATAAAGTCGAGGAAATCGCGGATGCTTCTGTGACATTCGGTGTTAAAGGCATTGATGCTGCAACCTATGAGGAAGCAGCTAAACTCTATGTTACCAACTTAAGTAAAATATTAAAACAAGTAGCGATTACTGGAGATAATCAAGAGGAACTCTCAAAGGTGATGGAGCAGGAATTAGGCCTTGTTGGAATTCAGATGATGGGCCTTGCGGATAAATTTTTAAAAAGTGGTCTTGAAATCTATATCAGCAACCTACATGCAAAAATCAAACAAGATGAAGTCGATGCAAATATTATGGTGCGGCTAGAAAAGGATCTTACTAGCGCTGAAATATACTCGGTACTAATGGCAACACCAGAAAAAGTTTTTGAATATATCTCTCTGAAAACAGATGCTCAGATGAACGGAGAACTCGTTAAAGACATTCCGCCTATGCTTACAATACCGTCCTATCCAGGAATGAAGACCGGTTTGTTCATACTCAATGGCACCAATCTAAAGCATAAAGCAGAGACTCGGGACAATAAACTTTTTATCAACGATGAAGAGGTAACAATTCAGTAGTGAAATTATAATTGCTACCTATCCATAAATAACCGGTCTCATCAGATGACACCGGTTATTATTTCTCCCCCCTTCATCTCTAAAACACCTAAGGTCAGCTACAAGCTAAATTGGAACGTGCAGAGAGAGGGCTTATGAAGAGTGAAGTACCGCGCTTAACTCAGAGAGATTAAATGGCTTTGCTATTGCACCAACAAAACCATGATTTTGATGATTTGACATTATAGGATCATTTGAATAACCACTTGCCACAATGATTTTGCTTTTTGGTTCAAGTTCTAAAAATAGTTTCGCACATTCCTTACCACCCATGCCTCCGGGGATTGTTAAATCCATGATGGTAATGTCTATTGGATGGTCGGAGTGAAGCCGTTTTTGGAAAATGGCCAGTGCCTCCTCGCCGTTTGAGGCGAGAACAACCTCGTAACCCAGATGCTGTAGCATAATAAGAGTAATATCCTGTATCACTTTATCGTCATCCATGACTAAGACTGTAGCTTTACCTGCGAAAATAGGAGTAGAAGTCAATTCTGGCTGCTGTTGCTGGTCGGGGGCCGCAGGCAGGTAGAAGACAAAACAGGCGCCCTGTTGAGGGAGAGAGGCGACGGTGATGTATCCATTATGCTTAGTGATGATTGAATGAGAAAGAGCAAGACCTAAACCAGTTCCCTCTTGTTTGGTGGTAAAATAAGGGTCGAAAATATTTGGTAACTCAGCTGCAGGAATTCCAGGACCGTTATCTTCAATGGCTACTTGGACGTAATGTTTTCTATCCAAAGAGCTGGGTAATTCAAAACTATCCGGAGTGATATTTTTACAGGTGATGGTTATCTGCCCATGTGTCTGTATTGCCTGTACACTATTAATTATAATGTTTTGAACAACTTGGCTTATCTGCCCTGAATCAATATGTACCAGCCAGAGATCATCGCAGAAAACGTAGTTGCAGGCAACATTACTTCCTCTAAGGATAAAATCTGCAGAATCTTGGATCAGCTGTTTAAGTGATGTCAATTTCTGTACAGGATCTCCCCCCTTTGAGAAGGTGAGAAGTTGCTGGGTTAGATCTTTTGCCCTGTAGGATGCTTTTTCAGCGGCATTTAAAAGAGTATATACCTTGTCTGTTTCTTTCACATATAGTTTAGCAAGACTCATATTTCCAAGGATGGCAACCAGAATATTGTTAAAATCATGGGCAATACCACCTGCAAGAACTCCTACGGATTCAAGTTTATTTACCTTAAGTCTCTCTTCCTCTAGTCGTCTTTGATGGCTAATATCACGGACAAGAGCCATAATAACCTGCTGATTTTGCAGAACAATAACCGAAGCATTAATTTCGACGGAAATAATTTGTTTGTTGTTGTTGACGTAATCTACCAGCAGCTGAGAAAAGTTTCCGGTTTTATAACATTCTTTAATTCTATTGATAGTGTTTTCTTGGTCATGTTCTGCAGTCCATTCTAATATATTGCGATCGAGTAGTTCTTCAACATTTTGATACCCTAGGATTTTAGCATATTCTTTGTTCAGCTGAAGGACATCGCCGCATTCATTTACCGTGATAACGCCAGTATGTGTAGTTTCGAGCAACTTTTGGTAGTTCTGTTCACTTTCAATTCTAGCAAGCTCAGCTTGGCGCCTGAGGCTGATGTCTGTTATTGCACTCACCCTTATTTTCTTACCAGAATAAGTAATAATTCTTCCTTTCACTAATACTGGAAATGCTGAACCATCCTTTCTTCTGGCCATGGATTCATAGGGAGTATCGTTATCATTACGTATATTTGCACTCAATTTCTCTTGCTCTTCAGGCATAAATAAATTGCTTATATTACTGCCACTCATCTCATCTCTGCTAAATCCAAACATTTCTACAGCAGTATTGTTAGTGTCTTGGCAGACACCATTTTGTGAGAGAAAAATAGCCTCAAACGAAGCATCGGAGAGTGCTTTCATTCTTGTGGAAGATCTTTTTAATGCCTTTTCAACCCGTGCTTTTTTTGCAATTTCAAGGTTCGTTGAATCTATTGCCCTGGATAACTCAGTTGTCCGTTTTTTTACTTTAGCAGTTACTCTCGAATTCTCTCGTAAAAGGAGAATGAGAGCAGAAAGTAGTATCAGATCCAGTACGCATCCACCAACCTGTACTAGAGTACCGAGAGCCGTTTGGGGTCCATTGAGGAAATCTGGTGAGATAATCCAACTGAAATTGAGGTGAAGCTTACCGCTATCGGCTCGGATAAAGACATTATCCATCCCTATAGTATTAGAGCTGGTTGAGGTGTAAAATGAAATATTGGCAAGACTACCGTCGGCCATATTGATAATATTTATGTTTTGCAAATATATCCCGTGGGGAATATGTAGGATAGCCAGATCTTCTAATAATTCTTCAATATCAATAACGGCGATGAGTACACCACTCTGCTGGTTGTTTTTAATAACCATTAAAAATGAGAAAAAAGAATGACCTTCACTATTTTTATAGGGCAGACTCATGACAATTTCACCCGGGAAATCAAAGGCTTTCTGCATTGCAGAGTTGATCGGTGCTGTGTCGGCAAGATTTGAATTCAATGAGAATATCCCGCTGTTATTCGAACTGTGGGTGACTATTAAATCTGCAGTAGAATCGTCCTTTACTCCGTATGCAACAGTATGAAATGGGAGGCTTCCTTGTACTTTTGGAATATCAATAATTTCAGCAAATTCATTTGCTGTTACATGCTTAGAACCATAGAAGAGTGTAGCAATGCCACGTAACTGTGTTTGCTGTAATGTAAACCACGCAAAACAGGTATCTGTCGCCTTCTCTGTTTCCCAAGTAGCTTGATTAAACCATCTTTGCCGTGCATCTTGTTTAAGGCTATGACCGAAGTAAATGGTGGTGGGCAGACCGATGCAGAGAATAATGATGATTAAAATTCGCAATGATCTGGGAAATAGGTTGAGCATAAATTTGTTAGCTAATCATTTAAGGGTTTTTAATTTATCGTATATGTTGCATGAAAACCACTTGGTGCGAGTAAGGTTTTTCGGTCAAAACTTTTTATATTGTTGATGTCGAGCACGTGTAATCTAGGTCCAACATGTTTGTGATATGGTTGTCCTTCTAAAATGCGTATCACTTGATCAACAGCAATTTTCCCCTGAATGACAGCCGAGTCGGTGGAAGAGGCAACAATTGAACCACGTAAAATATTTTGATACACACCAGGCGTTAAATAATAGGAGATAATTTTAACCTGATCACTTAATTCACGGTGTCTCAAAATTTTTACAGACACTTCGGCAGTGACTCCGGTTCCAACAATATAATCAATTTGCCCGGCATATGAATCGAGAACTTTGTTAACGAGTTCGGTCTGTACTCCTTGACCAGTATCTCCATATTGTGTGGTGATGATCTCGATGTTGCTGTCTTTCGTTGCTTCAAGAAAACCACGGTTTCCCTCGGTTACCCAGCCGGCTTCTTTTGGGCCTGGAAACCAAGCAACCTTTATTGTTCTTCCCTTCTTCTGTTGGGCGTGCTTAACAAGATATTCCCCAGCTTCAAAGCCCATCTCGCGAAAAGAAACCATTGATTTTGCAGAGATAGAAGGAGAGGATATTCCGTTAACCAAATCAATTACAGGGATATCTATTTCCTTTTTCAATTCAGTGAAAAGAGCGTTAAGTCCGTCAAGGGATATGGCTCCAATAATCAACCCTTCAGCACCGTCTTTCACACATTGCCTTATCTGGCTTATTTGGATACCTAGGTTGTTATAACTACCGGCTTGGTAGAGTTCCATGGCACTACCTAACCGTCTGATTTCTTGTGAAATCCCGAAGTTTACTGCTAACCAGTAAGCATCTTTCATATGCGGGAAGGAAACACATATATTCCATTTTTTGTTCTTTTTTTCTAATGGGATATAGTCGGAAGCAGTCCGGGAACTCGTCATTTGAAAGGGACTATCCCATATTTCGACAGGATATGGGTACCATGGTGTTTGGGCATGACCACTTGTGCTCACAAAACATAGAGAAGCGAAAATGAAGAGAAAAATCGTTTTCATCTGTTCAGTCCCTGAATGGAGGTATGATATTAAGTCAATATTATTAATAAGTATAACAAAAAAAAGGAAAAAATGACGAATATCTTTTTGTTTTTTTGGTTCGGGGGGCTCCTTAATTGTCCTTGCTTTACACTTTCCCAAAATTATGGAAGAATAATACATCTAGGTTTTGTTTTGGAGGAACTAGATAAAGACTCAACGTAGTGATACTGATCAAAGAAGAATTTTCTTTTTGATAGTTTTAGTTGTTGCTTTCATGCGTGTTTGATGGCCTACCCCAGGCCAATAAGTTGGGAAAGAGTTTCTGATTTGTGTACACCTCTATCAGGAGTAGTTTGTTCAATTATTTTGCTCTGAAACAATATTAACTTTGGCGAAAATTGAGAAATTAAGATCTTTAAACTGATATTGTTAAGTTCACCAGTAAAGTGCTCATGATACATTTTTCCCAGTGAAACATTTTTTCTACTATTTATTGATTTTTTTGTTGTGCTAGAATCACTGTATTGTTAAAAGCGTAATTAATCATATCTCTGAAATTTTTCTGTATAAATACTGCGGCAATTTCTCAGATTTACTAATTATATTCTTTTCTAATTTATTGAGTTTACAATGATTAAACTGTTAGCCCATCGAGGGTCACCCGAAAAAGAAGCAGAGAATACTATGGTATCCTTTAAAAGGGCAATCCGTGAGAATGCTGACTGGATTGAGTTTGATGTGCGGAAGGGAAAGAAAAAACATCTCTTTGTCGTTCATGATGACAATCTTCAGCGAATAGCCGGACAAGATGTTTCCCTCAAGCGTGCTAACTTCACAACAGTGAGAAACATCAAAGTAGGCTCTAAGGGTGAAAGAATCCCCCTCCTAGAAGAAGTTCTTCTTCTAGCAAAGGACACAGAGATTATGCTCAACATTGAGCTTAAAGAAAAACACCTTGAAAGAGAAATAGTTGACATGGTTGAACACTATGAAATGTCAAAGCAGATTATCATTTCATCGTTTTTTTACCTTCCTCTTCTTGTTCTAGCTGACTACAGGCCAAAATTAAAAACAGCACTTCTTATAGACGAACCACCGGAAGATCTAAAAGCTCGTCTTACTGAAACAGGTGTTAATTATATTCATCCTAATATTGATTTCCTTAACGATGAAACGGTAAAAATAGCTCGTTCATTACGAAAAAAGATAAATCCGTTTACTGTTAACACTAAAAAAGAACTCAAAAAAGCGCTTCAATATAAAATAAACGGGATCTTCACAAATAAAGTTATTTATATGCGTAAATTGATGAAGGAACTCGATGTTGGTTAAGCACCATGAAGAAAGGATTGAGCACAGGTGCAGAACAACAACTTGACAAAAATGAAAACACATCTATAATTCGATACATGTCGAATCAAGAAAATAAAACACAGAGCGAGAAACAGGTTCAGAAATATGCGGAGATCTTCAGAGCTCTTTCAAACCCCAATCGATTGAAAATATTCCTAGAACTCATAGCGTATATGGAACCTGGAAGTGTATGCACAAGCGACGCTGAAAAGGCAGACGCCTGCCAGCTCGATATGGCCCGACGTCTCGACATCGCTCCTTCGACAGTTTCTCACCACATCAAGGAACTAAAACATGCAGGCCTCATTACCATACAACGCAACGGACGTAATGTGAGTCTTCAGATTAACCCGAAAAACGTAGCGCTGTTAAAGGACTTTTTGCAGAAGTAATATTTTTTTCACCCCTGGATTCGATAATTCTCGAATTCCAAAATTCACCATTATTATAAAAACGGAGGCACTATGAAAATTGTTTCGCTACTGGGTAGTCCGAGAACAAAAAGCAGCAGCTCCACCCTTGCTTCAATTGTCGCTGAAAATATCGACCAGGATGGTAAAGAGTACATCTCCCACAATCTTAATAAACTTAATTATCGCGGTTGCCAGGGCTGTATGAAGTGCAAGGGTAAGAATGAGACATGCATCCTCAAAGATGATTTGACTAGTGTATTACAAGATGTGACTGAAGCAGATGTTGTTATCATGGCAACCCCTGTATACTGGGGTGATGTGTCCGCACAGATGAAAGGATTTATCGACCGGACATATTCCTTTCTCACCCCAGGATTTATGACCGATGAGGTAAAACATAGATTACCTTCAGGAAAAAAGCTGGTCTTCATCCAAACACAGGGCGCACCTGAACCGATGTACGGAGAAATATTTGAGCGATACAACTCGTTTTTCACCATGTTAAATTATTTCACCGAAACACATCTCATTCGAGGATACGAACTCAGTACAGAAACAGATGTAAGGGAAATGGACACACTGGTCGGCCAGGCAGAAGAGGTGGGGCGTAAGCTGTAGCAGCTCATATATAGTAAACATAAGAACAGACAACTAAGGTCGGAGATGACAACACAACATCCGGCCTTACACCTGCAAGTTGGTTTATAATCAGCATCTTTCTCAGAAAGTTTTTTCCATATTACCCTTATGGAAAAAACTAGAAAGAGTTCAGCCAGGTAAAGCCAGAACTCTTTCTAAAGAAACCTACTAATCGCCAGAGACTTAACACCTACCAATAAATAAACTGAAGATTGATGGTAATCAGATAGCCATATGCGGATACCAAAATTTCACTGAGTGCTTCCCCTTACTGTCCTTAAATAGACAAATAATTCCATACTTACCGTCTTCTTCCACCTTGAAACTGGCTGCGAAATTTCCGCCACCAAAGTCTTTAAGATCAGCTAATTGTTCTTTACCTGAAGGAGAGATAATTTTCACCTTGCCTACGGCTTCTGTAATTTTCATATCATCCTGGTTGAAGGTTGCCATAACGTGGTGTGTATTTCCATCAGGATCGCTCATATTCATACTTGCTAGATCCATCACTTGAAATTCAGAATGAATTCCGTCGACCATGGCCATATGCTTAAAAGTGTCCCCCATTTTTTGGCTTTCACTTGCCATATTTGTATGATCCATAGCCTGAGCTGAATTATTCATTTCTTGTTTGGTACCATCCTCCATTCCTTGCTTAGAATCGTGTTTCATAGCTTCCATTGCATTTGCGCTACTAACAGAAATACAACCAATTATCGCCAGTGCGAGTAGAATCTTTTTCATTTTCATTTCCTCTTTTAGTTTATTTGAAACATTATATTTATTATTTCTCGGCATCTTCTGTCTTCTTTTTAGCAGTAAGATGTTGAGTTGAATTTGGCAAACCGACCCCGCGCCAGATGCCATATATTGCTGGGACAACAATTAAGGTTAAAATTGTAGCACTGAACATACCGCCAACCATTGGAGTCGCAATTCTCTTCATCACTTCTGAACCTGTGCCACTACTCCACATAATTGGTGCAAGACCTGCAGTAATTGCCACAACCGTCATCATTTTAGGACGTACTCTTAAAGCCGCACCTTCTTCGATTGCTGTAGCAAGATGTTCTTTTGAAAACAGCGCACCATATTTCTCTCTATATTTTTTATAAGAAATATCTAGATATATAAGCATAACAACACCAGTTTCCGCTGCAACTCCAGCCAAGGCAATAAACCCAACAGCCACAGCAACACTCATGTTGTACCCCATGTAATACATCAACCAAAAACCACCGGTTAAAGAAAATGGCACAGAGAGCATAACGATAAGACTTTCTGTAAAATTCTTAAAATTGAAGTAAAGCAGGAGGAAAATGATAATAAGGGTAGCTGGAACTACTATTTTAAGTTTTTGTTCAGCACGTACCATGTATTCATACTGCCCTGACCAAACAATAGAATACCCAGCTGGCAGAACGAGTTGTTCTTTTACTATCTTCTGCGCTTCCTTAACATAAGAGCCAATATCTACATTTGCTATGTCCACATAGACCCAAGCATTCTTGCGAGCGTTCTCACTTTTTATAGCTGAAGCCCCTTTCTTTATCTGAATGTCAGCTACTTGCGTAATCGGAATTTGGACCCCTGATGGGGTGGGGATTAGTATGCGACGCAACTTTTCAGGAGTATCACGTAGTTCAGTTGCATACCTAATGTTTACAGGATAACGTTCCAAACCTTCAACAGTTGAAGTTACGTTCATTCCTCCCACCGCAGTCATGATAACATCCTGCACATCTCCCACAGTGAGGCCGTACCTTGCTGCTTCTTCTCGATTTATATCAAAGTCTAGAAAATTTCCTCCAGTGACTCTTTCTGCATAGACACTGGCTGTTCCTGGAACATCTCGCATAATAGCTTCAACTTTTTCGCCGAGCCCAGAGAGAACATCTAGATCATCTCCCATTATCTTTAAGCCGACTGGGGTTTTAATTCCGGTTGAAAGCATATCAATCCGAGTTTTAATTGGCATAGTCCAAGCATTGGTCAAACCAGGAAACTGAATCGCTTGATCAAGTTCATCGATCAGCGTTTCCATAGTCACCCCATCTCTCCATTCTGACTTTGGTTTTAAAGTAATGGTAGTTTCAAGCATAGAAAGTGGTGCAGGGTCAGTTGCTGTTTCAGCTCGACCTACTTTACCTGTAACCTTATCTACTTCAGGAAAAGATTTTATTATTCTATCTGTTTGTTGCAACAGCTCCTTAGCCTTTGTAATTGAAATCCCAGGAAGGGTTGTCGGCATATAAAGTAAATCACCTTCGTTAAGGGGGGGCATGAACTCAGAACCCATTTGTTTGATTGGTATATAAGCTGTGCCCATTGCGAGAATCGACAAAATAATAACTAATAACTTTGCCTTTAAAACAAGCTTGATTATCGGATGATATACCCAGATTAAGAACCTATTCACCGGGTTTTTATTTTCAGGAACAATCTTTCCTCGAATGAAGTACCCCATTAATACAGGTACTAATGTGATGGCTAGAAATGCAGAGCCCATCATTGCATATGTTTTGGTGTAGGCAAGTGGTTTAAAGAGTCTGCCTTCCTGTGCTTCTAAGGTAAAGACTGGTACAAAACTAATGGCAATGATCAATAACGAAAAGAATAGCGATGGGCCTACTTCAACAGAAGCATCACGTACAAGTTGCCAATGATCTTTATTTTCTGTGTTGTGCTCAATATGTTTGTGGACGTTTTCAATCATTACAATGGCGGCATCAACCATTGCTCCTACGGCAATGGCAATACCCCCAAGACTCATAATATTGGCGTTAATCCCCTGTCTTTCCATTATAATAAAACTAATAAAAACACCCATGGGTAAGGTAATGATACCGACCAAAGCGCTACGCAAATGAAATAGAAATATGATACAAACAAGAGCGACAATAAGACTCTCTTCTAAAAGAGTATTTTTTAGATTGTCTATCGCTCTTTGAATAAGAGAAGACCTGTCATAGACTGGTACAATCTCAACTCCTTCAGGTAGTCCTGGTTCCAAACTTTTCAAACGCTTTTTTACATTACTGATAACCTCTAGCGCATTTTCGCCATACCGCATGACGATTATGCCACCAACAGCTTCACCTGTTCCGTTAAAGTCGAGTACGCCTCGGCGTATCTCTGGACCAATTTTAACCTGGGCAATATTCTTAATAAGAATTGGCACACCGTTCTGGTTTATATCTAAAGGGATATTTTCAATATCTTCGATCGACTTTATATAACCAAGTCCGCGGACCATAAATTCAGTCTCACCCATTTCAATAAGTTTGCCACCAACATCATTATTTGATCGCTGGATAGCTCTTTTAATTTTTTGTAAGGGAATATTATATGTAACGAGTTTGTTGGGATCGACAATCACTTGATATTGCTTAACAAAACCACCAATAGATGCAACCTCAGAAACACCAGGTACACTTGTCAATTCGTAACGCAGAAACCAGTCTTGAATTGAACGCAATTGCTGCAGATCATGCTTGTCACTCTTAAGGATATATTGAAATGCCCAACCTACACCTGTTGCATCTGGCCCGAGCGTAGGAGAAACATTCTCTGGCAATTTTGAGGAAACGTAATTCAGTGATTCAATCACACGACTACGTGCCCAATACATGTCTGTACCATCTTCAAAAATGATATAGACAAAACTCATCCCAAAAAATGAATAGCCACGAACAGTCTTTGCATAGGGCACAGACAACATTGCAGTAGTAAGTGGATAGGTTACTTGATCTTCAACAACTTGAGGTGCTTGACCAGAATATTCTGTAAAAACGATTACCTGAACGTCAGACAAATCAGGTATTGCATCCAGAGGTATTCGCAACATCGCCCAAATACCGCTGGATATCAGCAGTGCCGTGAGAACTAGAATGAAGAATCTATTTTTAATTGATAACTCTATTATTGTTTTTATCATGAAGTCTTTTCCGTGGTGAAATTTATTTATCGTCCACTTTCAGTTCTGTCATATCTAGCTCATCCATGCTCATTGAATCCATATCCAGATCCTCAAGAGATAAGGAATTTGTAGGCACCTCACTATTTCTTGCCTCAAGCATTTTTTGTATCGCCTCACGCAGTCTTGATTCAGAGTCAAACATAAATTGTGCCGACACTACCAGTTGCTCACCAACCTCAAGACCCCGTAAAACTTGAAAAGTATTGTTTTCACCTTCAACACCGAGCTCAATTTCCCTAGGTTCAAACTTCCCCTCTCCCTGAGAAATAAAAACAATCTTACGCAAGCCTGAATCAATAACAGCTTCTTGAGAAATGATTATTGCGTTTTTGGAAATAGTGGAATTCAGAAAAACATTGCCATACATATTAGGCATTAAGAGGCCTTCGCTATTATCAAAAGATAATCGAGCCCGTACTGTTCGAGTTTTGGCGTCAAGAAAAGGATAGATAAAAAGAACCTTGCCAGCAAAGGACTTACCAGGAAGATAAGAGAGATTCATCTCGGCTGTCATGCCAAGTTTCAAATACGGTAATTCATATTCATAAATATCAACATCAACCCAGACCTGCGATAAGTCGGCAATCTCATACTGGTGCATGCCGGCTTTTACAAAGTGGCCTTCTACAGCCTCCTTCTCGGTGACAATTCCGTTGGCAGGGGAGTAAACAGTAAGTGCTTTTGAGGCTACACCATTTTTCTCAAGATGCTTGAGTTGCGCTGGACTGATGTCCCAATAAAGTAACTTTCTCTTGGTGGCTGCCAGTAATGACTTAGCGTTTTTTTTGATACTTGGAAAAGCACCATAGCTAAGATTTTTTTTCTGCTCTAAGGCAAGAAGGTATTCATCTTGGGCAGACACCAGCTCAGGGCTGTAAATTTGGAAAAGAGGCTGTCCTTTGGTAACCTGTTGTCCTACAAAATCAACATGAAGTTTTTCAACCCAACCATCAAATTTACTTGTTACAACATGGACTCTGGTTTCATCGTAGGTCACAGTTCCCAAAGCGCGAATAGATTTAGTTAAAACTCCACGGCTGACTTCCTTAATACGTACACCCATATTCTGAATGGTGACAGGATCGATACGAATTGTAGAGCTTGGCAATTTCTCACCACCTGCCTCTTCATACTTAGGGACGAGATCCATCCCCATCGGAGACTGGCCTGGTTCATCACGAATATAAGTTGGATCCATTGGCGCAACCCAATATTTAATTATTTTGCCATTTTTCGGGTCAACATCCCCTTTCTTGAGTTTCTCAGATGACAATGCAATATTTGTCAAAAGAACAAAACAGAGTGTGAGTAAAATTGAAAAACGTATCATTTAATTACCTCTTCGAAATGTATAGCCTGACCTGTTATTTCTTCCAGCTCAGCTATTTTTTGATATATACGATATTTTTGTTCTTCTATTTGAAGAGCAATTTTAGCAAGTCTCATTCGAGCATCGAGCATTGCAGAAAACTCAATTTTACCAACTGAATATGCGGCAAGAGAAGCATCTGCAAATTGCGCAGTTTGCAATGAAGTAGCTTTACTGAGAAGAGAGTGGTTTCTATAAGAACCATTGATAGAAGCAAGCGCAGAATCAATTTGATGGGGTAAAGTTAACTCGAGAGAACGATGTGACTTTTGAGCAGATAACAATCTTCTTTTATTAGCATCCAATTTACTGTCTTGGCGTGTCTTTTGCCACAGGGGAACCGTCAATGTAATTCCAGCGGAGAAGAAGTCTTCCCGGTCCCGACCAGTCACAGGATCATCATCACGTTGCCCGTAACTCACCCGAAAATCCATATCTGGCATATAATCATGCTCCGCGAGTTGAACGTCTACCTCAGCTACCAATATTTTCGTCTTTTTCGCTTGTAGTAGTGGATTTTTCATCAGTCCAATTTGTGTCAAAAGAGTATGATCCAAATTAATTTTAGATGGAAATTTAGAAGGTACAGCGTGCTCGACAAAAAGAGTTTCTCGATTCAATAATCCACCTATTGTATCTTGTAGTTGTCGTGTTTGACTTTCGTAAGATATCCTTTGCTCAAGGAGCTCTGATAACTGAACTTGTGTCAGCAGAATATCCTGTTGTAAACCCTGGCCCATTGAATAACGGTTTTCTGCTATTCTCAAAACTTGCTGCACAAGCTCAATAAGTTCGCTATTAACCCGTATACTATGTTGAATAAATACGAGCTTGTACCACGCCTTTTTAAGTTGTTTGGTTATATTTAAACGTTTTGCTTCTGTAAGTGCCTCTTGTTCATGGGATAATAGCTCAGCTCTTTGCTCCCTAAGCCCAAGGGTGCCAAACCAAGGTATCTGCTGGGCAAAACCAACCTGCTTTTGCGTCATTGCCTCTTGGCCAAAGTCAAAAGAGTTGGTGGGAAGGTTATTAATAGCAAGGGTAATCCGAGGATCAGGCAAGGACCCGGCATAGGGCGCTTCTGCTCTTAAAGCTCTTGCTTTATCTTCAAGACTTGCAAGCTCTTGGTTATTATTCATCGCCTCTTGTACGAGTTGATCCAAATAATCATTGTTTGAAGCATGAGCTGATTGACTTAACTGCCAGAAAAATAAAGCCACAATCAAGAGGCAACTGCTGAGTAACTTTTTCATATTATATTTATTCCTGTAATTGCTTTTTAGTTCAACCATGACTGCTTGTGTAGTTTTGTCAAACATACCTACCTGTCCCAACCTAGTTCGTTTTTTGCAATCCACATGCCTAATGTGAACGCATAGCAGAAAAACACGAGGATCTATCTGATTTAATGTATTAATTCCATAACAGCATAGGTATTGAGATAAATAGAACGCAAGAGATGCGTCTTGTTTTGGGACAATGATCAAAGGCAACTGCCTAAAAATTAGACAACTCGAAAAGAAGCTTACCAAGACCACAGTAAATGATGGTTCTTTATGACCTTATTTATAAAGGAAAATTGTTCTTTTGAAAGACGATGATTAGTGGCTTGGCTATTGCAACTAAAATTAAACGAGGCAACATTAACTGCAGGGACCTACAAAATAAGGCATTAGATTTACAATGATAAAATTTACTAGCTTAAAACATAAAGTAGCCATTTTAATAATTCTTCCACTTTGCCTCATTATGATATCAGCTGGTACTTTAGGAATGAGACTAATCAGTAATACCCTATTAAAACAGTGGGAAGAAACAGCGATTAGTAAATTACAAAGGTCGGCTCATGAAGTAGATATGCGGCTAATGCGACCAAAGGAAATTCTTACTTTTTTCCAACAGACTGACCAACAGAATTTGAGTTGGCGAGAAATTAACCTTCTTATCAAGCAACTAAAATCAATCGATGGGGTTGTAAAGGTAGGCTATAGTTTTACAGAGAATAACCAGCAAGGTATGGGCAACAGGCATCGCCTAAAGAAAACAACCATTTCTTCTCTCTCCTATAATACCGAGCTTAAAAGCCAAACCATATCGATTATCGCTAGTTTTACGAATTCAACCGATGCTAGTGAATCGTACATAGAAGTTGTTGTCTCATTTTACGATCTTATTGACCAAATAGTTAAAGCTCCTTGGTGGCAGGGAAATATTGCATTTATACTAGATCAAGACGGTAAAATTTTAGCTAGAACTGAGCGAAATAAAAACACTGGTAGTTATAAAGATAACAATGAAGAAATTTTTCCTTCAAATAATTCACTGGAAATTGAAACATGGAACGCTATCCAAAATAAAGAATATGGAACTCTTTTTTCTCAGGATATGCCTCCTTCAATGGTGAGCGGTTTTTATCATCTGAAACAAGCTCCATGGACTCTTGTTATAATGGCATCAGGGGCCACAGTTCTACAGCCTATAATATCTTTTAGAAATTACTATTATTTAATATGCGTCGTAGGAATCCTATGTTTTGCTATATATTTATGGTTTATGACAAACAGGATTACAAGTGTCATCAATCGTCTTTCTATTGCTGCAAATAATTTAGCTAAAGGAGTTTTTGGCACCTCACTTACCGTTGAAAGTAGGGATGAGATAGGTGACTTAACAAATAGTTTCAACACAATGAGCAAACAATTAAAGGAACGCCTACAGCTACGACAGGAGATGAGTTTAGCTGGTGAAATCCAAGCTAACCTATTGCCTAAAATTGGCTTTCAAACTGAAGGAATGGATGTTGCTGTCTTTATAAAATATTGCGATGAAACAGGCGGCGATTATGTTGACATTTTAAAAACTAACAAAGAAAAACAACGTGTAACTGTTGTGGTCGGAGATGTTGTTGGCCATGGTGTTGGAGCATCACTATTGATGACCACACTTCGAGCTCTCTTAAGATGTCGTGTTAATATGCCAGGAAGTATGGCAGAAGTTGCTAATGACGTGAACTACTTACTTTGCCAAGATACTGTTCGTGCCGGAAATTTCGCAACTCTTTTCTACCTTACAATTGATAGGTTAAATCAAACTCTTGAATGGGTTCGTTGTGGGCATGAACCTGCACTGATATACTGCCCTAAACAGGACTCCTTCCATGAATTAAAGGGAAAAGGAATGGCTATGGGGCTTGATGAACAGATTGTTTTTACCCAAAACAGTCTTAAATTTATAGATGAAAATCAAATCATTCTTGTCGGAACTGATGGTATTTGGGATGTAGAAAATGCCGCAGGAGAACAATTTGGTAAAACAAGAACTCAGTCTATTATTGTAAAAAATGCCCACCTATCTGCTAAAGAAATTGTTGTAAATATTATCAAAGAAATAGATCAGTTTCGATTTCATCACCCTCAAAACGATGATATTACCCTTGCGATCATAAAGACAGAGTCGTAAGGCTCAAACAAACAAGGGCTTGCGTGATAAACACAAGCAACTAATAATTCAAATCTCTCTATATTTTACAGATAGAAAAAACTGTACAATATTAGCTATACTATTGTAGCTGTCACGTACAAGAGCCTAGCAGACCTTGATATAATAAAAAGGCGCTATGCTGATCGAACGATATGTAAAAGTGAATTTGGCAAGACCAAAAGAAAAATATCATAGTAAGGGAGGCATATATGAAACGGAGAACAATACTTAAAGGTGGATTGGCTACACTAGGGGTGTCTTTAATCGGCGGATATTCATTTCTCAATAACAATAATTTATGCTACGCTAACCCTCCGCTAAGTTTCAAGAATCCTTTACCTATCCCTCCCATTCTTGAAGCAACAAGAATAAAAAGCGGCAATAAGTCCTTCGAATTAACTGTTCAAAATGGTGAGACTTCCTTTTTTCAAGGAATTACTACTCCTACCATGGGCTATAATGGAAATTATCTTGGCCCAACCATAAAAGTACGGAATGGCGACGATGTGATGTTCAAAATTCAAAACACCTTGCACCAGGAAACTACTGTGCATTGGCATGGCTTACATGTTCCTGCAAATTGGGATGGTGGCCCACGTCAAAAGATTAATGCTGGTAAAGAATGGAATCCAAACTTTACAATTAAACAACCCGCTGCCACGCTTTGGTATCATCCTCATGCGATGGGACTCACTGGTGAACAAGTCTATAATGGCCTAGCAGGTATGTTTATTATTGAAGATGAAATTTCTGATAAGCTCAACATTCCCAAAACTTATGGACTTGATGATTTCCCTATTGTTCTGCAAGATAGGCGTTTTTATGAAAATGGCAAGTTTGCCTATGTGCAGAGCATGATGGATGTCATGCATGGAGTAATTGGTAACTACCTTCTCGTTAATGGAGAGATTCGGCCACAACTTAAAGTTCCTAAGGGACTAGTAAGATTGCGTGTTTTGAATGGATCAAATTCTACAATTTACAAAATTGCATTTGCCGATGGTAGATCTTTTGTACAAATAGCAACGGATGGTGGTTTCCAAGAAAATCCTGTATCTCTGAATTATTTGTATTTATCCCCAGGAGAACGATCTGAAATTATAGTCGATTTTAGTAATGATGATCAAACATTGGCGCTTTCACTTCTTGTCGATCAATCTCCTGGTGGCAGATTTGAAGCAATGCAGATCTCTGTCGATCCTAGTTTACCAACCAAATTAACCTCAATCCCAGAAACTCTTGCAGCCATAAATTGGTTAAGTGAGAAAGAAGCTGCTAAAACACGTACATTTGTTATGGAAACAATGTCTCGTGGAATGGGCATGCGGAGGGGAGGCAGATTGACCATTAATGGTGAAAATATGGATATGAATAAAATCAATGAGACAGTAAAGCTTGGAGATGTTGAGATTTGGGAAATTGAAAACTATTCTGCCATGATGATGAAATTACCCCACTCTATGCACTTGCATGATGTCCAGTTTCAGATTCTAGATCGAAACGGAGTGGCTCCCCCACCACATGAGAAAGGAAGAAAAGATACTGTTTTAATTCCTCCGGGAGAAAAAGTCCGTATAATTGCCAAATTTGAAGACTATACGGGCGTATATATGTACCACTGCCACCTTCTTGAGCATGAGGATAACGGTATGATGGGACAGTTTGAAGTTGTCAAATAATATGTGTTATACTTATTCTTATGCCAGATAAAAATGACAACATTTTTTCCTCAAAATTATCACTCGTGTTTTCAAAACATGGTCTCATCCTGCTTCTCACAACTGTGTTTTTAACTGTTTTCCTCATATTCTCAACCTACGAGAATATTAACAGAGCTAGAATTGTCATGGAGAGTTTTCTAGTTAAAAAAGGGGAAACAGTTATTAAATCGATTGAAGCCAGCATTCGTGCTGGGATAATGCATCAGAGTAGTATTGATTCGATACATACCCTCATCACTGAAAATGGTAAGGAAAATGATGTTGTCTTTATCACTATTATTAATCGTCAGGGCGTCGAACTCTATTCATCTCAAAACGTGCCATCGCATCTATTGTCACCGAACAACATTTCCCAATTATTTGGAAATGATCAAATATATTCAAATATTGATGAGCAGACAGGGATCTTCACAATTGCCCAAAAACTTAATATTCGCTCTCCACTACTTCCTTTAGTTACTTCTAGCCATGTCTCACAAAAGAACAGCCCATCATTAAAAGACATTTTTAGCGAAAGTGTCATTTGTATAGGTATGTTGACAGAAGAATATGATAATGCTCGTCTGCAGGATGTTCACCATGCTCTCTTTATGGGGATTTTACTATTTTTAGTGGGAGGTGCCGGTCTATACACAATGTTTATGTATCAGGGTATGCGGATTGCCCAAACCACCCTTGAAAATGTAAAACTGTATACTGACAATGTTATTGAAAGCATTCCTGTAGGGCTGGTAACTCTAGACATAGATGACAATATAATTTCGTTCAATAAAAAGGCTGAAGAGATACTAGACCAGTCTCTTGAAACGTTAAAAGGTAAAAACATAAAAAAGATCGTTTCATTTAGTGGTTTTGATGGTTCTCAAGCTAACCAGTATGTGTTTGATTACAGCACCAAATGTAAAATAGCTACAGGCAAGCAAATTCCTATAAAGCTGAATGGTTCATCCCTTTTAAATGGTGATGGTGAAAAATTTGGCTCGGTCTTAATCATTCAAGATATGACCCAGATAAAAAGCATGGAGCAACAGTTAGAGCTATCAAGGCGTATGGCTGCACTTGGCAAGATGGCAGCTGGTATTGCCCACGAAATTCGAAACCCGCTAGGCACGTTAAGAGGATTTTCTCAATTTTTTGGTAATCAGGCTGGTGCCAGCCAAGAAAGCAAAACATATTCAGATTTAATGGTTAGTGAAGTTGATCGTTTAAATGATACGGTATCGGGGTTATTACAATTTTCTCGACCCCGTCAGCCACAGTTTTCCTTAATTATATTAAAAGATCTTTTTCACAAATTAGACTCTTTGATGAGTGGCGATTTTTTAAATAAAAACATCCAGTTTAACTGGTCTCTGTCTTCTGATATAACACTTATGGTTGACGACGACCTCCTGCTACAAGTACTAATGAATTTATTACAAAACAGTATTGCAGCGAGTCCATCTGGCGGCAAAATATCACTAAAAGCGGAGGAAGTGCAAGAAAGTCATATCAAAATAACTGTTTATGATTCAGGTGAAATAATTAGTTCTCTCGTACAAGAAAAAATGTTCGATCCTTTTTTTACAACCAAAAAGACGGGGAGCGGCTTAGGGCTGGCTGTCAGTCATCAAATAATCGAGCAACATAATGGAAAGTTCGAAGTAACTTCTTCCTACAAAAACGGTACAGAAATAAGTGTCATTCTACCTAAATCAAATTTCAAGGATAGCTAAGCATGCCAACAATTTTACTCGTTGATGATGATATTTCTCACCGAACAATGCTGAGCGCAAACTTAATCAATTTAGGTTTTGCAACAAAAGAGCTATCTGACGGTGACGAGATTCTTCCATTTTTAAAAGACAACAGTGTAGATCTCATTCTTTTGGATCTCAAAATGGCTCGAATGGACGGGCTTGATGCTCTATCCGTCATAGTTGACGCGGGACAAACTGTCCCCGTTATTGTCTTAACCGCATTTTCATCAGTTGAAACAGCTGTTTTAGCAATGAAAAAAGGGGCGTTTGATTATATAACCAAGCCCGTTGATATTGATGAACTATTTCTTCTAATTGAACGATCCTTAAAATATATGCTTCTGATAGATGAAAACAGAACACTAAAACAAAAGCTACACGAGCAATTTTCACATAATAATATAATTGGCAGTAGTAATGCGATGCAAAAAATGTTCGGCACTCTTTCCATGGTTTCACCAACAGATGCTACCGTTTTAATCACAGGTGAATCTGGCACAGGAAAAGAACTCGTCGCTAATGCACTTCACCAGAATAGTTTACGTAAAGATCTGCCTTTCATAAAATTAAACTGCGCCTCACTTCATGAAAACCTATTAGAAAGTGAGTTATTTGGCCATGAACGAGGAGCATTTACTGGTGCGACTGAACAACGAAAAGGTCGATTTGAATTAGCAGACAAGGGAACGCTCTTTCTTGATGAAATTGGGGACATGTCTCTTCCCACCCAAGCAAAAATATTGCGCGTTATGCAAGAAGGTGAGTTTGAAAGAGTTGGTGGAACAAAGACAGTTAAAACTGATGTAAGAATATTAGCCGCCACCCATAAAAACTTAGAAGAGATGATAGAAAATGAAACGTTCAGGCAAGATTTATTTTTCCGTTTGTCAGTTGTCCCAGTTCATCTTCCACCTTTAAGAGAAAGAGAATCAGACATTGTTGAGCTGGCCAATTTTTTTCTGACTCGTTTTACAAAGAAAAACAGAAAAGATATTAAAGGTTTTCACCCAGAAGCAGCTGCCCTGCTTGAAAAATATAATTGGCCAGGAAATATAAGAGAACTTGAGAATACTGTTGAACGTGCTGTGATCCTGTGCCTTGGGGAGTATATTTCCTCGCAGGAATTACCACCACAGTTGCAGGCTATTAAGGGTGAAGAAAATGCATTAGATTTTTCAAATCAGAACATGACCCTTAAAGAGATGGAACGAAAGTTAATTATGTCTACCCTGGTAAAGTCTGACAATAATAAGAGTTCAACTGCGAAGAAACTCGGTATAGCCAGGCAAACCCTATTAAATAAGATTAGAGATTACTCCCTGTAATTCTGTCATTAATTAAAAAGATTTTCATTATGAAAAGCTATATTATTGCTAGTCTACTTGTCATTTGTTCAATACCTACTTGCCAAATTGCTCTCGCCCATGATTGGATGGCACCTAAAAATGCAAGAGAGATAATTTCACCTGTACCAGCTAATATAGAATCCATTAATACAGGTAAGAAATTGTATGAATCATTATGTGCTTCCTGTCATGGTGATAGCTTCGAAGGCGGTTTAGCTGACCAACTAGGACTAAAAAAAGATCCACCAGCTCTAAAGAGCAAACTTAAAACACATTCAGATGGTGATTTTGTCTGGAAAATTAAAACAGGTAGAGAAGAAATGCCGGCTTTTTCAGATGAGTTAACAGATTTGGAAATATGGTCCATTATGCATTATTTAAAAGCTGATTAGAGAGTGAATACAAAAGAATAAATATATGCAAATTAAAGCTTGGGATTCAGTAGCACAAAAAGTTAATTTTAATCTTGAAATAGACCTTTCTAATTTCGAACAACTTGTTTCATTTGGTAATGCCATTCTCGATTATGGGTGTGGTTATGGAAGAACATGTGAAATTCTTTCATCACAAGGTTACCAAAACGTTGTCGGTGTTGATACATCCCCTGAAATGATAAAGCGAGGTCTCAAAGAAAATCCCAACTTGTCATTGATTCAAAATAATGAAATAAAAACAAATTTTTCGGACAATCACTTTGACACCATAGTTCTATGTGCCGTACTAACGTGCATTCCTGAAATACGGCAAAAAGAAAAAGTTATTATTGAGATCAATCGGCTATTAAAACCTGGTGGCATATTACATATGGTTGAATTTTGTAGTGATTCAGATAGATTATTTGAATCTAATCTCCGCGTTGCTATGCACCATCAAAAACCGAAAAACTTATATAATTTGCTGAAACCTTTTACAAAAATAAAATGCCAAATATTTCAAACAAAGACTATGGCAGGAACACAAACAAAAGCTATGAGTTTTTTTGGCAAAAAAGAACTTTGAAATAAACAAATAAGAAATACAATAATCCTCTAAACGAGGAGTAACAAAAGTCTTTAATTAGCCGACACAGATCATTAAATTTAAATACATACTATCTATATGAAAACAAATTATTTAATCAAAGAAAAAGTAAAACAATATTATTGGGATGAAGATTTTAATTGTGCTACTACAAATATTAAAATTCTTTCAGAATTATTCTCTTTAAACCTTAACCAACAAGTAATAGATGCTGCAATTGGTATGCATGGTGCGGGGAAATACGGGGCCCAATGTGGCCTGGTTGAAGGAACTTTAATGTTCATCGGAATACTTGGCAGAGATAGAAATATTCCTGATGATACTATTGTAGAAAATTGCAAAGAATACGCATCTAATTTTGAGTGCGAATTTGAGTCCTTATCGTGCAAAATTTTGAGGCCGGAAGGCTTCCACAAAGAAAACCCTCCACATCTTTGTGAGAAGCTAACTTATGCCGCTATAGAATTTAACTCAGAGTTCATTCAAAACTTTTTAAAAAATGAAAAAATCTCATAAATAGGCGTTCAAAACATTTGCAACACTACACAAAAACTTGCTGAAGTTCGCCGATTAACTTAACGTTATAGATGAAAAAGCAACCATGTTTAATAAACTAAACAACTTTATCAAATACTTGAGCAGGAAAAAATCTGAGATAACTGACTTGGAGACCAAAGATGCTCTTTTAGCTAAAACTGTCCTCGACATTCATCGAAAAAGGACACATTCAGCATTCGTTGTTGTACCACTTTTTGCATTGAAACCAATTCACGCAATTGATCGTGAAAACGCAATCAAAGCCACTGAAGGTCGAGTCAAAATACTTCTAGAGGCAAAAACTGTTTTACTTCAGAAAAAAGACCTAACCAGAGAAATTCTTGCAGAATATTTACCCTCTGTCTCGGGGATCAAAGTCGTTAAGAACACTGAAAGTTACTACATTTCATATGAAGGTAACGGCAGGTTAGTAGCAATGCAAAAGGTGTTCTCTCCTTCTGACTCCATAAATATTGAAGTAGAAGAATACTATTTTCGAGATCCAGTTAAAATCCTTAAACGGATGTTAAGAGTTCGTATATTAAATGGCTTGATGGACTAAAAACAAAACTCAAGCTAGGAACTTCACAAGCAGTTTATCATTGATGCACTCATGAAATCATGTGAACTATAAGTTATATTTTAAAATGAAAATTAGAAAATATCGAAAAACTGATTGGGGTCCTATGTGGCCAATAATTGAAAAGGTATTTCGTTCAGGTGAAACTTATGCGTTTTTACCCGAAATTACAGAACAAGACGCTCACAAAATCTGGGTAGAGCTACCAAAAGAGACATACGTCGTCACAAACCTTGATAACAAGATACTTGGTACATATTATATCAAACCAAACCAGCCAGGCCTTGGTGCGCATGTTTGTAACTGTGGCTATATAGTATCAGAAAACGCACGAGGCCAAGGCGTAGCCTCGGTAATGTGCGAGCATTCACAACAAGTCGCAATAAAGTTAGGTTTCAGAGCAATGCAGTACAATCTGGTTGTTTCAACAAATGAAGGGGCAATACGTTTATGGAAAAAACTTGGCTTTCAAGTTATAGGCATTTTACCAAGCGCATTTAACAGCAAAAGTACTGGCTACGTTGATGCACTTGTAATGTATAAACAACTAAAAACATGACCAGGTAAATTCATCGCCCCCAAAAAACATTGTTTTTCTCCACTCAACTTTAGGCTACCTTGAAATTTAGTGGCGGTTTACTGGTGACGATAAATATAAAAAAGAGAATCAAATGATTAGATTACTGACTTTAGTTAAAACATATTGGATTGCATTCACACTGCTTATTCTTTCAGCTATAACGATATTATCCCTTTGGCCTATAGATAAATTACCAGCAGTACCAGGAACTGATAAAACCCATCACTTAATTGCTTATACATTTTTGATGCTACCTGTAGCACTACGTAAACCAGATAAATGGATATTGTACGGATTAATCTTTATTGCCTATGGCGGTGCGATTGAATTATTACAACCATACGTGAATCGTTATGGGGAATGGATGGATATGATAGCAAATACTGCTGGTTTAGTTTGTGCCTATTTTATTGCTAGACTTGTTAATATCTTTTTCCCTGTTATACCAAAGCAACCTAAGTAGTGACTCAATTTTACTAAAAAGACATGACAACAACTAAGCGAGTCATTTATACAGGTAATAATAGGTTCAAATAAATGTCCACGCCAATATTCTCGTGATTTTATTCCCCTGCGCCATTTCTATTTCCTTGATATCACTTGCACCAAGCTTTTGAATCAATTTCTTAGCAGGTTTTACATTGTCACTTTTCGAGACCAAACTTGTAAACCAACGACATTGAGATGAAAAGACCAAGCTTTCTTTTATCATTTTTTTGAGGAACAATCGTTCTCCCCCATTACACCAAAGCTCTGCATCTAAACCACCAAAATTTAGAGTTGGTGAAGAGGATGTTGATTTCTTAGTGGCGACATTTTTTGTTACATGCTCGGCTGTTTGCTCACTGCGATTACGAGAAAGATTGTTGAGCTTACGACGACTGCCTTTAATTGCTTCATCTCGTGAAGCATGGAATGGTGGATTGCATACGCTGATGTCAAAAAATTCTCCCTCCTGAATAACCCCTTCAAAAATATTATTTTTATCGTCTTGCCTACGTAGTATAAAGCAATCTTTCAAACTGGGATTATTAGCAATAATCGAGGATACATTATCAAGAGACTGAGTATTAATATCACTACCAACACAGTGCCAACCGTATATTTGACAGGCCAGCAGAGGGTATATTCCATTTGCACCAGTACCAATATCGAGTAAGGTAATTTTAGGCTGAGTTCGATTCATATTTGCGACAGGTTCACCAAGCCCAAGTAAGTCGGCAACGTAATGAATATAGTCGACCCTGCCAGGGATAGGTGGGCAAAGAGCACCTTCTGGGATATCCCAATCGACAATATTGTAGTATCGCTTCAATAACGCCGTATTCAGGGCTTTTACGGCCAGCGGGTCTGCAAATTCTATAGAAATATTGCCGTAAGCGTTTTTTTTCACATATGGTGCTAATGGCGAGTAACTTTTTACCAAAGATGGAAAATCATAGTCCTGATTATGCAGATTTCTCGGGTGCAGACCTTTGCTATTTGGCTTAGCTTGATTCTTGTTACTTCGATCGCGTGTGCTCACAATAATATGTCCGCAGTTAAAAGTTAAAATAGATTGGGTAATTGTATTATTTGCAACTATAACCTTAATATATTAATTGGGATATACAACAGGGCATCAAGTAAGACGCTCGCAGCTCGTGCACTTTATGATGCCAGATATTTCAGATAAATGAAATCTCTACACATAAAAGTCCTACCTACAATTATAGGCATTGCCGTTTGCCAATAAAATTAGAGCGTACACTAAAAAGCAATTATTAATCTAAAAGTTCTGCAAAAACTGAAATTTAGATTAACTTGAAAAAAATATTAGTATTCATCAAATTAAATTAATTGGTTAAATATGAAAAAAATATGTCTGTTTATGAGCATTAGTCTTTGTAGTTGGCTAGGTTGGGAAATGGGTGCTTGGTGGGGGCTCATGACAGCATATTGGATCAGTTTTATTGGAAGCTTATTTGGAGTTATCTTGGGAGTTATCATAAATCGTCGTTTTCTTGATTATTGATTATTTTGATCTGAAACAAAACCAGCACAGAACAAAATAGAGACTGAAATAAAGGGAACCTTGAGAAACAGCAATTCACCACAAATTATTCGTTAACACATAACATTAATCAATGGAATATCAGCCACATGGCTGCCATTAACATTTTATGTGCGCCTTGGATTTAGGCAAATTTTTTCAGTTATCATTATTAATTAAACTCAAAAAAATGAGGGAAGGATGAAAATTAGAGTATTAGTAATTTTACTAGTTTTATCTGTAACAAATGTTTCCTTTGCTGGAAATTATACTTTAACAATCGGCAATAAATCACATGATATGTCGCTAGATGAAGAAACTAGCATTAAAGTTGGTGATAACTATTTTCCTGTAAAAATAACACAAAAAAACACTTTTCTTTATACTGGTGAGTACTTTACATTTGAGCATCCTAAACAATATTCTCCATCTAAATCTAATTTAGGTAATGGCATATTTCAGACTGCCATGATGACCCCCTTAGGGAGTCTTGTTATGATACAAGAATACAACAATTTGAATCCCTCTAACCTAATTGATTTGATGATTGCTGAAATTACAAAAGAAGAACGAAACTATGGTTATAAAATTGAATCCAGTGAAAAATCAATTACTCTAGCTGATGGGAAAGTGCTAAGTGGAAAGATAGTTACATCAAAATATAAAGGCTCAGATTTAAGAAGATATTTTTATACATATGGCATTAAAGATTCTGGACTTTTTATAATGACTCAAGTCGATTATGAAATTGAGCCAAAGGGTGAAGAAGTGATAGATATGTTTTTGAATTCACTAAAAATATCTATAAAATGAACACTAACGATTAATACCATACACAATAAAATATCAATTCTATGTTGACAGCTAGCTCTCATTTTCGCAAAGTTATAAAAGACAAGACAACATTATTATCTCGGCATGAGATGATACAGTGGAGACATATTTTAACTAATATTGATCGAGATGCTAATATATTAGAAGTTGGATCAGGGAAAGGAGGAAAAACTAATTTCTTACATTCTCAAGGATTTAAAAATATATTAAGCGTTGAAAAAAATACTCACCATGTAAAAGAAGGAAAACAAAGAGGCATAAATATAGTTTCAGTTGATGAATTCAACCAAAAATACGAGAACCAACGTTTTGATTTCCTAGTATTATCCCACATAATTGAACATTTTCAATTTGAAGACGTGGTAAAATTCATCGATGGTTACTTAAAGTTCGTAAAACCTGATGGACTAATTCTCATAGCAACACCAATGGCCCATCCCCATTTCTGGACAGATTTAGATCATCAGAAGCCCTATTACCCACAAGGAATTAAGAACTTTTATAACGGTAAATCAGAACAAGTAAGTTTTGTATCACCTTATAAAATGGGTCTTAAAGATATTCGTTTTAGAAAAAGCCCATTTAAAATAAAAAACAATCGCAATCTATTGTTAAAAAAGAATGATCTACCACTACTTATATTCAATTTTCTTTGCGCATCTCTTTTCAAACTTACTCGCTCACTGATTGGATACAAAACAGGATGGATAGGACTATATAAATTACAAGACGACACAAACCACAAATTAATAGAAAATGAAAAGTAAAAGCTAGGTTGTGTTAATATTGTATCGTTAGGTTAATCTAGGGCCAGACAGTTATAAAACACTATCATTTATAAGCAACTACCTGCACAACCGCACTTTCACTTGATGGCATTTTCCTCCAGAGTGTGTTATTTCTACTTCAGCAAAAATAACACACTCTAGTCCTTCAACTTCTACCTTCAGCTAAACAGAGTACACGGCCTCTCTTTGCTATTCGCAAATATTCATCCTTTCAGAAAATCATTAGGCTCAGTTCTACATAAAAGAGATCCTCTACTTTAACTAAATATATTTAAGACCAGACCAATTAATAATAAATTACTCGTGCACGTACATCTCATCAACCTCATCCCATGCTTCTGGATTTTCCTGTCGAAGTTGCATAAGTTGCTTATAATAATATATTTGCACAGATATAAACTGCAGACGTAAATCTTGGCACTCTTTTGGGTTATCAGGGGCAAGAGCACACGCCTCTTGATCGGGCATATCTAGTATTTTATCAATTTCAGCTAGAAGTGAATTGGATGTTAAGCGCAAAAAAGTTTTTACTGGAGTAGTAACAGGCGGGGCGTAATGGAGGCCTTCTAAGCGGATTGCCGTTTGTTCAATAGTTTCTTTTCCCACCATATCTTCCAAGCATCTTACGTCCTCTATAAGATGGGCAACTTTTTCTACAAATGTAAGTGTCGTCATGATTATCACCATACTAGTAGTAGTTTAATAATAAATTTATCTAACTACAGTATACGTGATTTTTAAGTCAAATTACTAGGAAGCACTCTTTAAAATAGCTTTTCCACAATTATTGAATGTCAATATCACCTTCACCCGCGAGCTGTGCCATAAATAAAACAACCATTACCATCTGCTTAAGGAAATTAGTAATGGTTCAAGATTGTTATAGAGATATTCATTTGTGCCACTATTTTATCCCAGAACGTTCTTCCATCTCTTTCTCAACCTGATTAAGGTCGGAAGTATTATAAAGGATAAGATTTTTCAAATGAGTTAAATCTTCAGGAGTGATTCCTGTGAAGCTCAGGCCAATCTTCTTACCATCAACCCTTGCAATCTCACATTCTGCGTGGATGATCAATTGTCCTTCAGCTAAAATCATTTTTATTGTACCAGTTGCCTTAAGCACCACTTCGGCTCCAAGAACAAAAGAACAACCTCCAACAGATAGATCATCAATGTGTTCTATGCGGTACATTCTATTTGCAACTGTTAATTCACCGACACCCCAGAAATCTATCCTACTAAACCTTCTACTTTCTTCAACCATCTGATCTCCTTAAAAACTGTGCCAATATTTATATTGCAACCGAGGCAATAATTGTCCCTTGAACCAAAATATTATCAAGAAATGATCAAACTTTCAACGAAAGTAAATGGAATTACAATTTTTTAATTGTATTTGAATCTCAAGATTATGGACAGCCTTCCAGCTGATATTGAATAAATCTGGCTTCAAGTAATCAATATAGACAAAAACTAATAGGTGTTAAGCGGATAAAAGAAACTATAGAAGGTGTAATAGATTAAAATTGCTATAAGCTCTTTATATTTCAGGGTACCTTGAATAATTAGAAAATTCGTTCAAGTTCGAGGCGGACAAAAAAATTACCACAGCCATATAAGCGATATTCTGTGGATAAAATCTTAAGTTTAACGAAGAAGTTGGGCAAAGTAGCAATTTTTCAAAATAGCCTGAACAAAAAAAGATCATGCACCGCAGTAAGCAGCACATGATCTTTTAGATAAAAATGAATCGTTAAGACGATTTTTTCGTCCTATTAGGAATGATAAGTACAGGAACCTTAGCGTGTTTACTTACCCGCCGAGCAGTATCACCAAGAATTCGGATACCGCGTACTTTACGAGCTGACTTACCCATTACGATAAGATCTGCCCCCTGCTCTTCTGCAATCCTGAGGATTACTTCACTTGGCTTACCTTCAACCACAAATATTTCTTCCACAGGTGTTAGCTCACAAATACCGCCACTGCACTCATCTTGAACGAATTTTTTAACTCTCTCACGCATAGTAGCTAAAACTTTCTTCATGCCATCCTTCTTCATCTCTTTAGCAATATCATTCGGGAAATAGGTCTCTAGAGCCATTTTGGTGGCATCCGTCATCGGTTCAACAACATGAAGCATCATAATCTTAGCATCATGTGCTCGTGCATAAGATATTGCTTGCCGGAAAACAGGTCTTGTATGGTTACCAAGATCACTAACATATAGAATTTTTTTAGTTACTGGAATAGCCATATTCAGTTCATCCTTATTCTGAGGAATACAAGTTTAATATCCATTCATCTTATCTAATAACTCTGGTAAAAATAGTGATACCTGAGGTACATAGGTGATGATTACGAGGAAAACCAAAAGCACACATAGCCATGGTGCCGCTGCACGTATAGCCCAACCCATAGAATGCCCCGTCACTCCTGAAATAACAAAGAGGTTTAACCCCACTGGTGGAGTAAGCATTCCAATTTCCATATTTACAACCATGATAATACCAAGATGGATTGGATCAATTCCAAGTTTTACAGCAATTGGGAAAAGGATTGGTGCCATGATTAGTAAAATGGCAGTAGGTTCCATAAAATTACCCGCAACGAGTAAAATAATATTCACCACAACTAAAAACATCCACGGTGATAAACCTAGATCAACAATCTTACTTGCCACCTCATGGGGAATACGTTCGGTGGTTAAAACATGGGCAAATAGCATCGCATTGGCAATAATGAATAGAAGCATGATAGATACTTTTGCCGCATCCAAAACAACCTTGTTAACTTCTTTATCTGTAACACATTTTGGTAGCGCCACAATCATCTGACCGATGTTTCTACTAATCATCGCCCCAGTAGATTCACCTTCTAACTTCCACGGTTTACCTTTTAATGGGCCGATATCACGATAACCCCAGATGGCCACTGCAAATGCATATACAGCCGAAACTGCCGCTGCCTCAGTAGGGCTTGCCACACCTCCATAGATTGAACCAAGAACAATTACAATCAACATCAAGCCACCAAAAGCACTAGCTGAGGAGGCAAAAACCTCTTTAAACCCAGTAAATGGTTGGCATGGAATTTTTTTAACCCTTGCCACAATATAAATAACAAGCATCAACATACTACCCATTAGCAGGCCTGGAATAAAACCTGCCATGAACATCCGAGCAGCTGATACCTCGGTTGCTGCTGCATAAACAAGCATTACAATGGAGGGCGGAATCAAAATACCAAGGGTACCAGCATTTCCAATTACACCAGCGGCAAGCTCTTCTGGATAGCCAGCCTTAACCATCCCCACAATAACGATGGAACCAATAGCTGCAACCGTTGCAGGAGACGAACCTGAAACCGCCGCAAAAATCATACATGCCACAATAGATGCCATGGCAATACCACCTCTTATATGTCCTACCAAGCTCATTGCAAAACGGATAATACGTTTTGCAACACCACCGGTTGAGAGGAATGAAGAGGAGAGAATGAAAAAAGGAATTGCAAGCAAGGTATAATGTTCTGAAACTGCTTCAAAAAATTTCAGCGCAATTGACGCCAAGGAATCACTTGAGAAAAATAAGATCGTGGTGATTGAGGATAGGCCAAGAGCTACGGCAATGGGTATCCCCAGCATCATACAGCCAAATAGTAGAGCGAAAAGGGTTATCGTGGTCATAGTGTTTCTCCTTTTAATTCTTCTACTATTTCCATGCTTTCTTCTGCTTCATTTGCATGTTTAAAACTATCTGCCTTGCCAGTTATTACTGACCAAAAGATATGGAAAACTCTAATTGCAAAAAGTGACATACCGATAATTAAGATTGAATGTGCAATCCATGAAGGGCAGGGAATATCTTCTAATTCAACGCCTATCATCTTCATCATGCGAAGATAAACATAAGAGCCATATAAGATAAGAGCGCAATAGACAAGGCTAAGAGCAGCACCGAGACCTGTAAGAATGCGTCTGCCTGTACGAGGAAATAAGGTAACAAATGCATCCATACCGATATGTGATCCAACCTTGAGACCATAGGAGGCACCAAAAAGAACAAACCAAGCTGAAATCAGAAGAGTTAGCTCCTGTATCCACATAAGTCCTGAATTAAAAACAAACCTCATGATTACTTCTACAAATACTAGAAGAACCATAAGAACTAGCAGTATTGAGATTATCGACTCTTCAAGTCGACCTAATATTTTCAAAACATATTCTCCCCAAAGCTGGAAATTACCTAGAAAAAACTCTAGGCTAATACAAACTATGCCCTTTCCTTGTGATAAACACCAAAAATTGAGGGCATAGGTCAATCTAAAAACATTTTAAAATTAAATATATTATTTAGTTTGAATTATATGCTGCATTGATCATGTCTTCGCCAATTTCATCATGAAATTTTTCCCATACTGGTTTCATGGCATCAACCCATTGCTGACGTTCTTCAGGACTTAGATCATGAATTTCAGAACGATTAGAATCTGCAATTGCCTTACGATCTCCGATGGCCTTTTCTCGGGCTACCTTGTTACCAAAAGCAATAGACTCGTCTAGAGCTTTTTTAACTTCTACACGGATATCATCTGGCAAAGAACTCCAAAAACTTGTGGAAGTAACAACCATATAATCCAACAAACCATGGTTTGAAGCAGTTATGTAAGGCTGAACCTCAAAAAATTTCTTAGAAAATAGATTTGACCATGGGTTTTCACAACCATCAATCGCTTTGGTTTGAAGCAAGGTAAATACTTCTGAAAATGGTTTTTTAAGTGGAGTTGCACCAAGTTCCTTGAATTGTTCTTCCAATACATCTGAAGACATAATCCTAAACTTCAGGCCTTTAGCATCTCCTGGCAAATAAAGTGGAGAGTTTGCAGACAATTGCTTAAGTCCATTATGAATATAACCAAGACCTGTAATACCCTTCTTGTTCATGGAATTTAAAAGATCTTGCCCCTTATCACTTTGTTGAAAACGATCAACAGCGTCTAGATCTTTAAATAAAAATGGTAGGTCATACAGGGCTAGTTTTTTGGTATATCGTCCAAACTTTGAAAGAGCAGGGGCTGCCATCTGCACATCACCAAGGAGGATAGCCTGAAGTACATTGTTATCACCAAATAACTGAGAGTTAGGAAATACTTCAACCTCAACTTTGCCAGCTAAACGTTCATCCACTAACTTCTTAAAAAGATTAGCAGCCTGACCCTTAGGAGTGTTCTCGGCTACAACATGGGAAAATTTAATCAGGATGGGTTTTGCAGTGGCGATGGTGGCGCTGAACATCATGGAGCAGGCAGCAATTGCGGTTAATACTTTTAACTTTTTAAGCATGGGATCTCCTTATTAGCTTTTTGGGTTACTTGATCAAATTTGAAATCTGATTAAGGCTACTTAGGGTTAGCTAAAGCAAGGATGAAGCCACAATGTATAAAAATAACTAAACAGTAGTAACAATAACACTTATACAAAATATACTGGGCAGGCTTATTAAAAAAATGGCGGATATCCGCCAAAGAGTGTTCTGAAAGTGGGGGGGAAATAACCCATTAGCATGAATTAAAACTTAGTTGTTTGATATCACGTTATTTATAATCACTTTTATCAAGATCGTATTTTCGCATCTTGTCGTAGAGAGTCTTGCGAGGGATTCCCAAAAGATTGAGTACATCTTTGATACTACCTTCCGTTGCAACCAGTGCTTGATCAATAAGACTACGCTCGAAACAATCAACATGCTCAGGTAAGTTACGATTTACATCTTGATTTGCCCCAGAAAGCATTTTGTCTATCGACCAATCATATTGTTGTCCTAACAATACATAGCGCTCTGTAAGGTTTCGTAGTTCACGCACGTTTCCAGGCCAATTATAGGCGAGCAGAGCGTTTATCTGGCTACCAGTGGGATATGGGACCTCTTTACTATAGCGATGGCTTGCCACCAACAAAAAGTGATGTAAAAGAAGAGAAATATCCTCCCTTCTATCTCTTAATGGCGGAATATTAATACATACCACATTAAGTCTGTAATAAAGATCGTTTCGGAAACTACCCTCCTCACAGGCCTTGAGAAGATCTACCTTTGAAGCAGCAATAACCCTCATATCTAAAGGAATAAGAGTATTTGAACCAAGTCTTTCTAGGCTTCGCTCTTGTAAAATTCTCAGCAAATGAATCTGCACCCGCATGGGCATGGACTCGATTTCATCAAGCAAAATTGTGCCACCATTTGCATGCTCGAATTTACCAATTCTAGCATTTTTTGCATCTGTGAAAGCACCTGCCTCGTGCCCAAACAACTCACTTTCTATAATTGTTTCTGAAACCGCACCACAATTGATCGCCACAAAATTATTCTTACGTCGATTACTATATTCATGCAAAGAACGAGCAACAAGCTCTTTGCCTGTTCCCGTTTCACCTAAAATTAAAATATCTGCGCCAGTATCTGCAACTTCAGAAATTATTGTTCGCAGATTATCCATGGCAGAAGTGTTACCAATTATTCTAGGACCGGGGATATTTTTAGTATCTAATTCTCTACGAAGAGTACGATTTTCAACGGTCAAAGCCCTTTTCTCAAGAGCTCTTTTCACGGTAGTTACAAGACGGTCAGCGGGGTAAGGCTTTTCAATAAAATCATAGGCTCCGTCTTGCATTGATTTTACTGCCATGGAAATATCACCATGACCGGTAATTAAAATTACTGGCAACTCCTGGTCAATCTCTTGGATTTTCTTTAAAAACTCAAGCCCATCCATCTGAGGGAGTCGAATATCACAAACAACAACACCAGCCCATTCTGAATCAATGACTTTTAGTCCATCTTCAGCACTTTCAAGGCAGGTTACCTCTAAATCAGCAAGCTCCAAACTCTGCTTATTGGCAATTCTAATATGCTTTTCATCATCAATAAACATTACCTGTTTTCTCATAGAGACTTGTCCTATTTTCAAATAATTTACCTAATCAGCTGCGTGCAATGCAAATTCAAAACAAGCACCATTGTTACCACTAACCAGTTTAAGCTGCCCGCCAATTTCATCCACAATTCTATCGCTGATACTAAGTCCTAAACCTAAACCCTGTCCAGATTTTTTAGTGGTATAAAATGGTTCAAATACATGAGAAGCATGTTCCTCACTAATACCGCAACCTGTATCACAAATAGTTATATAAACTAAATTTTGCTTTTTTTCCGCTATTAGCCTGATCTCTTTTACAGGTGATGTTTCCATGGCATGTATTGCATTACCTATGAGATTAACTAAAACCTGCTGGAGCAAAACGCTATTTCCCATTATTTTAATAAATTCAGGCTTAAACTCTGTACTAAAATTAATTTTATTTTTCTGGATACTCGGATTTAAAATATCCATGGCACCGTCAACAACCCCATGCAGAGAAACAACATCAATTTGACCACTACTTTTTCTAGAAAAGAGCTTTAACTGCTTGCCTATTTCCGCCATTCTCTCTGTTAGCTCAGCAATTTGATCAAGATTGGATTGCGTCTCTTTATATCGATTTTTATTTAAAAACTGCAGAGCATTATCAGTATAAGAGCGAATGGCAGCTAAAGGTTGATTAAGCTCATGATTGATCTGAGCTGACATCTGCCCAAGAACTGCCAATTTGGCTGAGTGAATCAGTTCATTTCTCGTATTTTTTAGTGTGTCCTCAATATATTTTCTTTCTATAATTTCATTTTTTAAGAGCTGATTGGAAGTGGATAACTGCTCGGTTCTCTCCTCCACCCTTGTTTCGAGCTTAGCGTTAAGATTTTCAAGATTAATCCGATTAGTTTCTTCTATCACCTGTAACATCTTCTTACGTTTTTCTCTTTGTACCAACATATAGAAAAGGACGTAAATGATTAGTAAAATTGATGCACAAATAATTTGGCTAAGAACCCGTAATTGAATAGCTGCCTGAAGATCTGTAAAAATATGTACATCCCATGAAGCAAGAGGCATATTGCTGCTTTGTTTAAGAAACAAAAGATCATCCAATTGACTGGATATTTTAACCAACTCTAGACCTTCTTCTTCATCAATTTTTTCAGTAATAGGTTCAAACTGACTGGTCGGATATCTCCTGCTTTCATTAATTCTCTTTTCTGCAATATCAGAAATTGGAGTAACACTTTTATAAAGCCAATCGCCTGTTGTGGTGAGAAAGATGATGCCATCAGGATCAGTAACTAAAATACTATCATTAAGCTGATTCCAATTCCTTTCAACCAAATCCAAATCGGCTTTCACCACAACTACACCTAAAATTTGTTCTTTAGATGTTATAGGGTAGGAGAAATAATATCCTCTCTTGGCGGAAGTAGTTCCTAGAGCGTAATATCTGCCAAGTTCTCCATTTATGGCTTTGATGAAATAAGGTCGAAAAGAAAAATTCTTTCCCACAAACGAATGATCAGTTAACCAGTTAGAGGAAGCAAGAGTAATACCATTTTTGTCCATAATATAAATATCTGAGGTATCACTCATGTCAGTGATGGACGACAAAAATTTATTAACCTGTAATATTTTATCCGGTTTTGGATCATTTTGAAGAATGCTAATTATTTTTTCATTGGTTGATAACAGCGGTGGAATATTTTCTGTTTTCTCAAGCAATCCTCGCAAGTAAGTGGTGTAAAAAGCCTGCTTGTCGAGTCCTACTTTGGCAAGCCCCTCAAGTTCTCTGTACCAGATTAAAGTCGAGGTAAAATGGATCGATATAATACCAAAAAGAATATATACCACCGTACCTAAGAGCCAAACTTTAGATTTTGACATATCTCCCCTTGATCTATATTAAAAAGCCATAAACTGATGTATAAAAACAATTTCTATTTTCAACAAAATACTATAATTACTTAAATTTTAAAATTATAATAGAATTATACTCTGGATTTTAGGATAAATTACAATCCACATGAAGCTAAAAATCTTACCTTATCACCACTAAATTAGTAACCGATGGGGGTTTAATGAAAGCAACTAACGTCAACCTATTAGAAGAACTTAAAAAAGAAGAGCTATCCGATTTTCGTGATATCTTCACCGAGGTGTGCTTTTACAAAGGACAAATCATATTTACCCCAAATGAAGATCAAAATATGGCCTTCATTATTTCTAGTGGGCGAGTAAGGGTCTATCTTGCGTATGGAGATAAAGAGTTCTCACTTTCAATCCTAGGTGTTGGCGAAGTGTACTCAACACATACTCAATGTTATGTTGAAGTACTTGATGACTGTTGTGTTTTGATGACCAAAGTTGAATCTCTTAGCAGGTTCATGACTAAGGTTCCTTCTCTTACAAGAACCATGCTTAGAGTACTAGGACGTACTCTAAAAAATTCTCTTTCTATCATTGGTAGCCTTGCTTTTAAGGATATTAATAAACGTCTTATTGATTACATCATATATAAAGCAGATCTCGAAAAAGCTGGGGAAAATGCTTGTAAAATAGAACTAGGTCTGACAATTGAACAGTTAGCTAGTTTAATGGGAGCAAGCAGACAAACAATTTCGACTCTACTAAACGCCTTAGAACGTGATACACTAATTAAAAAAATCGGCCGAGGTCAATATACAATAAAAGACATTGATGCTCTCCGTAATTTATCTCTATAAGAAATAATTTTATCTTTTTAATGCTAGCCATCTTTAACTGGGAAAAAACTAATATTTTCATGAAATGTCGGATAGCTGACAGACTTTTGTTTTTTATGGATTAAATTCTTTATTCATCAGCGGTACAGAAATAGTAATTACAATTTGTTAGAAAAAAAATTTTCCACCGATCTAAATTAAAAGCGGAGGCAACAATGAGCAAAGAACAAAAACCAGCAGCAGATTTATCAATTTGGGAAGATGCCCAGGCAATGATCGAAAAGGCAAGAGTTGAAGGAATTGAAACTGTCCATGATCGCCTAGAGCAGCAAACCCCACATTGTAAATTCTGCGAACTTGGTACAACCTGCACTAACTGCATTATGGGCCCTTGCCGTATAAGCAAGAAAGCCCCTCGAGGTGTGTGCGGTGCTGATGCCGACGTAATTGTTGCCCGTAATTTTGGACGCTTCATAGCCGGTGGCTCTGCTGGTCACTCTGATCATGGTCGTGATCTTGTTGAGGTTTTTGAAGCTATTCTCAACGGTGAAACTAATGACTATAAAATTAATGATGAGGCAAAACTCCTTCGTATTGCCGCTGAAATTGGCATCAAAACAGAAGGGCGTACTGTGAAGGACGTTGGTTTTGATTTAGTTGATACATTCTTTGCTGATTTCGGAAGTCGTAAAAAAGAGATCTCATTCTTAGCCCGTGTCCCACAAAAGCGAAAAGATATTTGGGCAAAACTTGGCATGACCCCCCGTGGTGTCGATAGAGAAATAGCCGAGATGATGCACCGTACTCATATGGGTTGTGACAATGATGCGGTTAACACCATGGTACATGCGGCACGTACCTCTTTATCTGATGGTTGGGGTGGTTCGATGATTGGCACCGAACTATCGGATGTTATTTTTGGCACCCCAAAGCCAAGCATGTCCACAGCCAATCTTGCTGTTATTAAAAAAGAAAAGGTCAATATCTTAGTTCATGGACACAATCCTGTTGTTTCCGAAATGATTTTAACAGCAGCAAGAGATCCAAAACTTATCGCTAGAGCAAAAGAACTTGGTGCTGAAGGCATAAATGTCGCTGGTTTATGTTGCACAGGTAACGAGCTTCTAATGCGTCAAGGAATCCCCATGGCTGGCAATCACTTGATGACCGAACTTGCTATAATTACGGGGGCAGTTGAGGCTGTAGTAGTCGATTATCAATGTATTATGCCAAGCCTTGTGCAAGTTTCTGGGTGTTATCATACCAAATTTATCGATACAGCCAATAAAGCAAGGTTTACCGGAGCAATTCATTTTGACATCCAACCCAAAGATGCCCTAGAGCAAGCCAAGAAAATAGTCTCACTCGCTGTGGAAGGGTTTGCAGAACGGGATGATTCTCGTGTTGATATCCCAGGTGAGCCAGTTGATATTATGACAGGATTTTCTAATGAAGCTGTTATAGACGCTCTTGGTGGTAGTCTTGATCCTTTAGTTGCTGCCATCGCTGATGGTTCCATCCGTGGTGCAGTTGCCATTGTAGGTTGTAATAATCCTAAAATAAAACAAGACTCCTTAAATGTCGCTCTAGCCAAAGAACTTATCAAAAGAGATATCCTCGTAATTGTAACTGGTTGCGTTACAACTGCCGCCGGAAAAGCTGGGCTTCTTATGCCAGAAGGTATTGAAATGGCTGGCCCTGGTATCAAAAAAGTTTGTGGTTCTCTAGGAATTCCACCAGCCCTTCATTATGGTTCATGTGTCGATAACTCTCGAGTAATGCAATTAGTTGCAGCACTAGCCAATGCTTTAAATGTTGATATTTCTGACCTACCTGTAGGAGCTTCATCTCCAGAATGGTACTCTGAAAAAGCAGCTGCCATCGGAATGTATGCTGTTGCTTCAGGTGTTTACACTCACCTTGGATTGCCACCTAATATTCTTGGCTCAGAGCTTGTAACAGACCTTGCAGTAAACGGTTTAGAGGATCTCGTCGGAGCTACATTCTTTATTGAACAAGACCCTATAAAAACGGCTGATATGTTTGATATTAGGATAAAAGAGAAAAGAAAAGCCTTAGGATTAAGCGAATAAAATTATAAATATATAAATATGGTTGGTGATTACCTTCATCAACCATATACAAAAGCAAAGATATGTAAGGATTTTTATGAAAATCGCATTCGCAGGTAAGGGCGGAGTTGGCAAGAGTTCCCTTGCCTCTTGGACAGGGGATTACTTAGCGAGAAAGGGTAAAAATGTCTGGATGATTGATGCCGACACAGCGCTATCCTTAGGGGAAGCTTCAGGAATTCGATCAATCATGCTACCAGAACCACTTATACTCCGTGAAGATTTAATAAAAGAAAGAATCCATGCAAACGGTTTTCTAAATCTCAATCCTAAGGTCAATGATCTACCTGAGAAAATTGCCATCGATATGCCCTACGAAGGAGATGATCTTGAAGGGGCTGGTGATAAACGATTAATTGTTATGGGTGCCGTAACCAATGCTGGAGGTGGTTGTGCCTGTGCGGCTAATGCCTTACTAAAAGCCGTACTAGCCCATCTAGTTGTGGACCGAGAAGACTGGGTAATTGTAGATCTTGAAGCAGGTGTTGAACATCTTGGCCGTGGTACTGTTGGCCAAGTTGATGCTTTGGTAATAGTGAGCGAACCATCAAAACGTAGCCTAGACACAGCAAGTGAAGTTAGCCGAATGGCAAGTGATTTAGGTTTAGACAACCAAGCCCTAGTCCTTAATCGTTCAGGTCACAAGCCACAAATCGATAATTTTACAACCTGCCTTAATATCCCCACACTGACCGGATTAGTAGAACGCCAGCTAACAGAAGGATCTGTCCTTAATCTTCCTGAGCAATTACAAATTGATAGTATCGTTAAAGAAATGATCACCGCCCTGAAGGGCAATTTGAAATAGTGATCTGAGGAAACATTAGTGAAAGAGCCTGAATTAACCATCAAAACAGGCTCTTTTAAAATCTAAAAGTTTCTACCATCCATTTGCCTACATATTTGGTATTTCCCGAGGATCTGTCATATTTTCCGGAAGAAGCATATCATCTAACTCTTCCTTTTTCATCAAACCCTTCTCTAAAACCAAATTATAAACGCTACCACCAGTTTTTAGTGCTTCTTTAGCAATACTTGAAGATTGTTCATAACCAAGAACCGGAACAAGGGCTGTAATCAAGCCAATACTATTTTCTACATATGACCTACAAACATCTCGGTTTGCTTCAATACCATCCACGCATCGAGATGCAAGAATGATACAACCATTTTTAAGAATCATCATGCCATGGAGCAGATCATAAGCAATAATAGGTTCAGCCATACAAAGCTCGAGCTCACTGGACTCAGCAGCCATAGAAACAACAACATCATACCCCATTACTTGGTAGCATATCTGATTAACAACCTCAGGAATAACTGGATTAACTTTGCCAGGCATGATAGATGACCCTGGTTGCATTGCTGGTAAATTAATTTCATTTAGACCACATCGAGGCCCAGAAGACATCCATCTAAGATCATTGCAAATCTTAGATATTTGCACAGCTGCCCTTTTAAGAGTAGCTGACATTTGTACAAAAGATCCAGCATTTTGAGTCGCTTCAACCAAGTTGACAGCTCTCTCAAGTGGGAAACCACTAATTTCAGCTAGATGCTTGGTAACAAGGCCGGCATAACCTGGAGGCGAGTTAATACCAGTTCCAATAGCCGTAGCACCCATATTAATTTGTAAAAACTCTTTACTAGCAGTATCTATTGCACGCACAGCACTACCAATCATAGCGGCATAGGCTGAGAATTCCTGCCCAAGAGTCATAGGAACAGCATCTTGATTTTCAGTTCTACCCATTTTAAGAACATCATTAAACTCTTCTGCCTTGGCAAGTAAGGATTTCTGTAAATGCTTCATACTTCTCTCTAAGTTTCTCTGGGAAAGAAGAATAGCTAGCTTGATAGACGTTGGATAAGAATCGTTAGTGGATTGAGAACAGTTAACATGATCATTTGGGTGAAGATGTTCATACTCCCCTCTCTCATAACCTAAAATCTCTAAACCTCTATTAGCTATAACTTCGTTAGCACACATATTGGTTGACGTGCCAGCACCACCTTGGAACATATCAACGGCAAAGTTTTCGTGGTGTTTCCCTTCAAGAAGCTCATCACAAACCTGAGAAATCGCTTCCATCTTATCTTGGTCAAGTACACCAAGTTGGCAATTTGCTATTGCAGCCGCCTTTTTTACAAAGGCAAAACCTTCTATAAAATGACTAAATTGAGCAACTGGTATTCCAGATATCGGAAAGTTTTCTATGGCTCTTTGAGTTTGCACTCCGTAAAGAACATCTCCTGATATCTCTCTTTGTCCGAGTGAATCATGCTCTAGACGAAATCCAGCCATTTTCCGATCACGTAGACTTGCATCGTACAGTTGCTCAGAAATAGTTCTTAATCGCCTATTTATTGCTAATGCTACTCTAGAAATAAGCTTATAAAACAACTCTGGATTACTTTCCTTTAGATTGTCTATTTGCTCTCTTTTAATAACTAAAACCACAGCACCATTTCTAGTATATCCACCGTTTGAGTGGGAACTACTATCTATGAAAGCTCCTTCACATATCATAGCTCCCGCTATTAGACTACCTACGTGACGAACTTCGCCCTGCAAACCTCGGGATAATTGCACATCGCCTTTTAAGATAATTCCGGCCCAATTTCTCGGGGTAGATTCTTGGAATAACCACTCCGTTGATTCGTAGGTTTTTCTTTCGCCTTTTCTAAAGAAATCAACAATTTCATCGGCTGGAATATCCATCGCCTTAGCTGCTCTCTTGATAATTTTTTCAAATTTTTCTTCGGTGATGTCCATGTTATCCTCTAAACTAAATTACGTTAAAATTACGGCAAAACAACTGACCAAGTGTTAACCATACCTGGAATTATGAATGAATCAACAAAGTCATACTAACAAATCCTTATTGTGCATATATCATAAAATTCGATAGAAAAATTAAAAGTTGGATAAGAATCAAAAGCCAAAAAATCCATACTAGCAATATATTTTATTTGTCATACCATATATATATGCTAAATCACTAACTAAAGTTTAAACGACAGTCATATTTAGAATTAATAATAAATAATTGTTAGAGAGATGTTATAATATTTATTTATTAGAAAAGCATACTGCATTTACTCAATTATAATTACTTAGGTAAAATAAAATGGCTAATAAAAAGAAAGGTACATTAATGATTGCTCTGTTAATCACAGGTAATCTTATTGGAGCTGGTATTCTTGCTCTACCGATCCAAACAGGAGGTGCAGGACTGTTTTTAACGTTTATTGCGATGATAATTTTCTCCGCTGCCATGTATTTTTCAGCAATAGTCTTAGCGAAAGAAGCTATCGAAAGCAGAGAAGAAAATTTTAATTACCCCAGTCTATATGAGAAATATTTAGGGAAAACTGGAAAGTGGATTGCAACATTTGCAAATTTACTCATTCTCTATGGCCTTCTTACCGCTTACATAGGTGGAGGGGCAAGTATTATTAGTTCGGCAATTTCAGATATTATTAATTTAGGAGAAAATTCAAATTTAATCGTTACACTCGTACTTTTCATTATCTTGTCAGCTTTTACTGCTACAGGGACAAGTTTTGTTACACGATACAATCAATTCTTGATGCTTTTCCTAGGTCTAACCTTCGCATTTCTTGTATTCATGGGCCTTGGGAAGATAGAGCCTAACAACCTACTCAGGAATGATTTACGTTTTTTGCCCCTTGCAATACCAGTAATTCTTACTGCTTTTCATTTTCACAATATCATTCCAACTATTTGCAAAGATATGAATTGGGACTTAGCTGCTATATCTAAAGCAATGAAAATTGGAATGAGCATTGGTTTTTGTATGAATCTAATTTGGGTAATTGTAGGATTAGGTATTTTACCACTCACAACAGGAAACAATTCGTTATTATACAGTTATTTAAATGGATTGCCTGCAACCTTACCCATAGGAAATATACTCGGAAGTAATATATTCAGTGCAGTCGCCATTGCATTTTCTCTCACAGCCATATGTACATCTTATGCAGCTAACGGCATAGGATTGATGGACTTCAACAGAGATCTTCTTGGCCAAAATAAAATTAAAATACTAATAGCTACATTCCTACCACCATTAATTATAGCCTTGGCTTTTCCTACGATTTTTCTTAAAGCGATTGGTGTGGTTGGAGGAGTAGGTATTGCTATGTTATTTGGTATCTTACCTGCTGTTATTTTTTATATAAAAAATAAAAACCTTTATTGCAGGCTATTAGCGATTGTCATTGGATTACTATTTTTAATTGCAATGACTGTAGATTTAGCAAATGATATTGGAATTATTAAAGCAAAAGAAATTATTGAATCCTTACAGATTGAACAATCTATGAAGAACACACAATAACTGGTTCCATTAAACTAAATGCAAAAGTTATTTTGGTTTGAAAATTATTCAACTTAACTCTCACAAATTAGAAGTTCTTGATTACATTTTGCATAAAACTTTTATCATTTAACAAGAGTACCTCCAACCGACTTTTACAAGAGGCTCCGTTGTAGAAGCAATGGACTCAATTTATGAAGCATCGACATAAAAATATAATTATTAAATCAATCTAGTAATATTCATCCTTATTTCTAAACACCATATGAGGCTTTTAAAAAAGATATAGGAATAGATATTAGAATACTATATACCCACCTACTAAAAGTCAGTGGGCTTCACATAGCGGACTGAAAGACCTACAGTATCGGCAAATTCCGGTTTGTTCGAGCAAAGCGAAAGCTGGATATGTAAATGATCATAACTCAGAAAATGAAGTAATGTTTGTATCTAAAATCGGTCACTGGTTTCCAGTACCAACACTTTGACTGGAGGTCTAAACCCTCCTTCTAGCATGTGATAGCTATACTTCGTTACCCAATCTAAATTACACTCTATCACGAATTGTGCATGAAATCCCATTGCGGTATTTCATGTCACTAATTTAAAAACAACCGCTAGTAAAATTATCCCGCCTAAAAGGCGTGGGTTTTAACATTTTACAGAAACAATAAATGGATTCAAGGTAACCTTCATTTAACATAATACCGTGTCGCACCCATAAAAAAGGTCAAAAAAAA
>JAOPTU010000026.1:0-1045 GCA_051531995.1 Desulfotalea sp. | reverse complement strand
TTTCAGCAGAAATTGTCTCGTTCAGAAAAGAAGCGCCGGCGTATCTGAAGTTATCTCTTAAGGAATCTGTGAAGCTCTCTCCTTCGATAAGCGCTTCTGCTCCTGAGCGGATTCCGGCGCTAATAGTATGGCGCTTGAGATTATCTATTATTTCATTTGCTCGTTTATATTCTGCGGTATTGTTTCCGGCGGCATCAATGCCCGTAGCGGCATTATCAAGACCTGCAAGATGGTTAGCATAAGAGATAACTCCGGCACTTACCATGGCGGTAGCAAGAGATTTCAAGCCATCACTTGAGATGATATCCTCAAGATTATTACCTAAATCACCACCTACAGCAGCATCAGCCACTGCACAACCAACCTGCACTGTAAGTGAAGAGATGCCAGCGGTAAGAGCGGCATGCATAGCAATCTGTAAAGGGCCGACTGTAGCACCAACCAAAGCACCTGTTGAAGATAATGTCATGCCCATCATACCAGCCGCTAGAGCACTGGCAGAACCAAAACTAACGATGCTAATTACAATGGCTATTACAGCCATCATTGGACCGGCCATACCTGATTGGCTTTCATCCCAGGTACGATAGGTTTCCTCAGCTTTTTGCCAATCTACATCTATATCAGGGTTATTTTCTAATTCTGCTAAATACTCAAGCCCTGGCATCAGTGATAGCTGGGCTATATCTTCTTTGAAATCTCCGGTATGTTTATATTCAGCAAGCACACCGCCAGGGGCATTGATTACAAAGTCACCACCTGAATTAATAAGAGCATGAACAATAGCTTCTGATTCATACCCCTTATCGGTAATGGTGTATTTTACAAACCCACTATCGTAGGTCTGAACGGAGAGATACTCTTTGCCCTTATCGGTGAGAATTTTAAACTGGGCGGTGGGATTGATGATATTTCCGTCAGCGTCTACCCCAACGGATACTTCGATATTACCACCAGCAGTTAAACTAGTGGCCTTAAAGGTGGTGTCATCACACCTTCTGATAGCTTAGTAACACTACAAATAAAACGTGGTCTGTTTGAATGT
>JAOPTU010000025.1:0-21985 GCA_051531995.1 Desulfotalea sp. | reverse complement strand
ACATTCAAACAGACCACGTTTTGTTTAGTATTTAGAATATCTAGCTCAAATTCAGCCAGGTCTTTTGTAGAAGCCTTATAGACACGCTTCAAATCTACCATGAATTCTTTTTGATGCTTGGAGCCAACATATTTTAGCGAATTGCGTATCTGGTGCACGATACAAAGTTGAACTTCTGTTTGAGGAAATATACTGTTAATGGCTTCAGGGAATCCTTTCAAACCATCCACGCAGGCTATCAAAATATCCTCAACACCTCTACTGGCAAGGTCTGTAAGAACTTGTAACCAAAACTTAGCTCCTTCGCTATCAGAGATAGTAAGGCCCAAAACTTCTTTTTTACCTTCTAAATTTACACCGAGAATCGTATATATAGCCTTACTCACAACCGCCCATTTTTCCCTAATCTTATAGTGAATAGCGTCTAGCCATATTATTGGATAAACACGATCTAAGGGACGAGATTGCCATTCCTTGACTGTATGAATGACTTTATCTGTTACAGCACTGATCGTTGCAGGAGACACCTCTACTTTATACATATCTTCAATGTGAATAGATATATCTCGATAGCTCATTCCTAGGCTATACATTGATATAATTTTGCTCTCGATATCGTCGCTAAGAGAGGTTTGGCGTTTTTTTACAAGTTCAGAGTTCTCCTTTAAAGCTCATTTTAACAAGCTTTAAGATTACTGACACAGTTTAGTGAACACCCTCTCTTTAGTTGTCATTCCATCTGTATCATCACCACCAACAAGTAAGTCCTTAACAACATCTGTAAGCATTTCTATATTAGCTTGAAGCTGATAACATCCTATAGCAATCTGTACCCCTTTCATATGGAGTGTGCATAAATATTAGCCTAATATATTAAGTTAAACTTGAGCGTGTGAAGGGATAACATGTGTAACCCTTTCTAAATCTATACAGTAAATGTGATTATGATCTGGGTGGTAAATCAAAAAGATGTCGAGGGAAGCCTGAGTTATCAGGGAAGCCCATAGCCGTAAGTGGACAACAAGGGATAGTGGGCTTCTCATCTATTAAGTCGGCTACTCTTACCAACCAGTCTGAACTAGGCCCTATCTGCTTCACAATAAACCAAAGAATGGCAATTAACCCATATTGTCTAGAGAGTGCTTCTCCCGACAAATCAAGGGCAACTAGCTCTTCAACTCGCCCATCTATTTTATAGGGATGTCGCGAAGACCTATTCCATATTCTGGTATGATGTGCACATCTATTTCTTAACGTATTAATATTTTTTAGCCAACCAACTAAGCAAGGAACATCATTAAACCCTATTATGTTGGCAATCCGTACCTGGTGCTTTAAATTCAAAATTTCATAATACTTTGACATTGTACCAAAATCCCAAGTCTCAATAGCTACCCAAATCGGAATTTCTTTTTTGTTTTTTGTATGCCACAAAATGCAATCTTCTGAAGAAGAATTTAAACTTCTGTTACTCCTCGTTCGCCATTCTTCCCAAGCGTTCCTCGTTTTCTTTCTTTTTCTATCATAAAAATTTGTTCGTTGCTTGGGATTAATATACCTATCATTTTTATATGCCAACGGGTCTTTATAGCCCATCTGATGGGCTATAATGCCACGTAGATAAATTTCGATACGCTCAATTGCATCAAGCATCAAAAAGCGAAGTTTTTTATCGAAGAGGTAAAGCTTAATAATATCCTCAAAGAGGACAGAGTCTTGAAATATTTCAGAGCGGATTGGAATTTTTGTTTTTTGATCGTAAACAAGATTGCCTGCAGCATCTTGTTGTTGTTTACGACAAGGGTACCAAAAACCACTTAGGCGATAGTAACCAATTTGAGCAAGTTTTCTTGTAGCCTTTCCGAGATCAGAAACTATCATCTTTCGAGAAACAAGCAAATCAGCAAGTTCTTCGTAAGATTTAAACTCTTTTACTTTGATTATTTTAGGCATATATTTGGTATGAAGGGGGGAAAAGACAAAGACTGGGAAGTCTCAAACAGCAGGAGAAAAACAAGAAGACTCGATCATAACATAGTACTTGTCTATGACAGAGGACCGAGTGCGATTAAGACAACGTTAGCTACCATTGTTCATAATGTCAACAATAATGTGAACAACATAACGTAATTACATAACGTTACCACATAAAGTTACTGCATTAAACTATTACACAAAGTTACTGCACAGCCTAACACATCCCTGTAAACACCTGATATAACCACATAACGTAAAACAAAACCTAACGCATCATCTAGCTTTAGTAGTCTTCATTAAATGAATTCCAATACCTAACAAATGATCTTGACAAAGATTTGGGGATAGCATAACTTATCCATTAAACATGTTTAATTATAAAACGCATTTAACTTGATAACGAGACTATTATGACCAGACGAGACGATTCAAAAGCAGAAACCAGTAGGTTAATACTGAGTGCGGCAAAAAAATTATTCTGGGAAAAAGGTCCAGAAAACTGCACAATCAGAAGTATTGCCCAAAAAGCAGGAGTGGCTCCAGCTTCTGTAATTGTCCATTTTAAAAATAAAACTGCATTGCTTGAAGCGACATTATATGAGGATATTGAAGCAGTACTGAACGAAAAATTGGATACTTACCCTATTGAAGGCGGACTATCGGTAATTTGTGCTCATTTTCTTTCAGATATGTTTTTTCTCTACGATAAAAATCGTGAACTTTATCGTGTTTTAATTCGTGATACTCTTTTTGAATTTGCTCATAACAGTCCTAAAATTGCCCAACTTGATGAGAAATACTTTACTTTTTTAGCTGAGTTAATTGAAAAAGAAAAAAAACTTGGAACAATAAGACCTGAAGTAGAATCTAACCTAGTAGCACAAGCTTTGTTTTCTCTTTACATGGGTGTCCTTAGAGAATTCTTAAGGAATCCAGAGTTGAGTGCGGAGAAGGCCATGGAACAACTTTCTACAATGCTTGAATATCAGTTAACTGGCGTTTTATTACCGGAGGATAATTAATGACAGGTATATATAAGAAATTCGAATTGGCCTTTATGGTTTTAACAAAATTTATTTATGACAAAAAATATTTGATGCTGCTCTTTATGTTGCTTTTAACAATAGGGTTTGCCAGTCAACTTAGTCGCATACAAATAGATACTCGGGATGAGGGATTTTTCCATGAGGATGATCCAACACTTATTGCATATAACGACTTTAGGGAAAGATTTGGACAGGATGAAGTTTTCATTATTGCCCTTCAGCCAGAGAAAGGTCTCAGTAAAGAGTTTTTTGGAATGCTACATAAGCTTCATTCAGAGCTTGAGGTGGCGGTTCCGCACCTTGATGACGTAACAAGCTTGGTCAATGGAAGAGTTGTTCGTGGCGAAAAAGACACTCTATTTATTGAGGACCTGATCGAGGCACCGCCACAAACAGATAAAGAAGTCATGAGGATCAAGGAACTTATAGATCACTTCCCCCTCTATGAAAATTATTTGGTTTCCCGTGATCGATCAACTGTGTCAATTATTATTAAAGCTCTTGCAATAAAAGAAGAACAGTCAGACAACATCATGGAAGGTTTTGAGAAAGAAGAAAGCCTTGATGAAAATTATGCCGATAAGTATTTGAGTAACGCTGAAAGCATGGAAGTTTCCAGTGCCATTAATAAACTTTTAGAAAAGTACAGAAGTGAATCTCTCAATATTTATTTCACAGGTACTCCTGCCGTGGTAGCGGCCCTTCAAACAGGTATTGAGCATGACCTGTCCATAATTATGCCACTTTCATGTTTGTTGATTATCTTTTTCCTGACTTTACTCTATCGAAGAGTATCTGGAGTAATATATCCACTGTTGATTGTATTATCGTCACTGCTTTCCACCTTTGGTTTTATGGCTCTTGTTGACCTTCCAATAACTATGGTGAGTCAAATTCTTCCTGCCTTCCTTCTCACTGTCAGCATCGCCCATTCGGTTCACATCCTCACAATATTTTATCGTAATTATAATCATAGTGGTGACAAAAGAGAGGCGATTATTAATGCTGTTGGTTTTACAGGCCTGCCAATATTGATGACAAGTCTAACGACTGCCTGTGGACTGTTGTCTTTTGCTTTAGCTGATATAGCAACCGTTGCCCAACTTGGCTATATTGCTCCCATAGGAGTTTTCTTTGCTTTTTTCTATTCCATCGTACTGTTACCTGTCTTTATCGCAATTTTCCCAATAAAAAGACGTAATGTAACATCAGCATCAAACAGATCACGGTTGGATTCAACTTTCAAGTGGATTGCTAGAACAACGACACAGAGACCTTTGCTTATTGTTTTTTGCTCTTGTGCTGTCATTGCACTGGCCTTTTATAGTGCGTTAAATGTGAGATTTACCCATAATATCTCAACTTGGTTTTCAGAAACATCAGATATTCGAGTAGCAACTGACGTACTTGATTCTGTAAATGGTGGCTCAGTAATGCTGGAAGCAATCATTGATTCAGGGCATGAAAATGGACTCCACAACCCAGATTTTATGCGTCGTCTTGACCAAGCTGTTATTGATATAAGCAAACTTAATGTTTCAGGAATCAAGGCGGGGAAAGTATGGGCGCTCCCTGATGTACTTAAAGAAACCAATCGTGCTTTGAATGATGACCAAGATGAATTTTATCGTATACCAGAGAGTCAAAATCTGATAGCGCAAGAGCTTATTCTTTTTGAATCTAGCGGTAGTGATGATCTGGAAAAATTTACAGACAGTAGCTACAAAATAGCCAGACTCTCGATAATGGCGCCTTTTGCAGATGCCGTACTTTATGCTCATTATACGGATAAAGTAGAGGCATATTTGACACAGCAATTTCCTGAAAGCAAAATTGTTCTGACGGGGAAAATCCAACTTTTTGTGCAGATAATCAGTAATGCGCTGACAAGTATGGCGAAAAGTTACACTTTTGCAATTGTGATAATTACGCTGTTGATGATTATTTTAGTCGGTAAAATACGAATTGGTTTGATGAGCATGGTAGCTAATGTGGCGCCAATTGTGTGTATTCTCGGTTTGATGGGATTAATAGGAATTCCTCTTGATTTAAGCACAATGTTGGTGGGCAGTCTCGTGTTAGGCATCGTAGTTGATGATACCATTCATTTCCTTCATCATTTCCGGCGGGCTTTTGAGCAAACGGCGGATGTTGAACAGGCTGTTCTGGAAACGCTTCTCTCCACCGGTAAAGCCTTGTTTATTACCAGTATGGTACTTTGCGGTGGTTTTTTTGTTTATACCTTCGGGGCATTAGCTAATAATGTCCGTTTTGGCATAATAAGTGGTTTTGCCATCCTTTTTGCGTTGGTTGCTGATTTCTTTCTCGTTCCGGCTTTATTGAGCCTTGTTTATACGAAAACTAAAAAATAAAGGAATTTTTACTATGAAATTATTAATACTTAAAGTCTTTGGCCAAAATAAAGATTACCCACGGTTGCGGAACAATTTTTTATTCAATGTTCATTTTTTAGTTATTCTTCTGTTATTTATCGCCCCGGTTTCTTTTGTATATTCAGATGATTTTACAGCTCAAGAAATAATGGAGTTGGTTGACAAGCGTGACGATGGTGACAGATCCATTGCAGAGTATAAAATGTTGCTCATTGACCGAAATGGTGGCCAGAGAAGTCGAACGTTTCGTTCCTTAGGAATAGATAAAGGAGAAGATCGCCTTGCCCTTATGTTTTGCCTCGCTCCAGGAGATGTCAAGGGAACAGGTTTTCTTACTTATGACTATGAAGCAGCTGGAAAAATAGATGACCAATGGCTCTACCTACCTGCGCTTAAAAAAGTGAAATTGATTGCCTCGGCTGACAAAAGTAGCAGTTTTATGGGATCTGATTTCAACTATTCTGACTTTACAAAAAAACGTTTGAGTGACTACACCTATGAATTTTACCGAAAAAAACCGGAAGTTACTGTGTATGGCAAGAAATGTTGGGTTATTGAGAGTACTCCAAAAACGCAGAAAGTAATTGATGAGACAGGTTATACCCAGACAACTCTCTTTGTTCGACAGGATAACCATGTGGTTGTGAGAGCGATATATTCCGTAAAAGGAGAGAAGGCACGTAAATATTTTGATGTTAAGACGCTAGAACTAATTGATGGAATATGGACTGCTATTGAAATTCATATGATCAAAAAGAAAGGTAAAAAGACCATACATAAAACAGTCCTAACGTTTAGAAATGTCCAATATAATCAAGATACTGTTAATGAAGAATTATTTACCACACGACAACTCGAAAAAGGCTTGTAACATCTTGCTCATATTTCTTGTCCTTATTTTAGGGCAAGAAATATGTTTGGCAAATACACAGGGGGAAGAGGTTGATCTGTTTGGCGGTTTTGATGATACTCAAATTGTCACTGATAGTTCTGACTCAAACTCTGTGTTTGATGAGGTATTTTGGAATCATTTCAGTGGTTATTACAAATTGTTTACTGTTGCAAATACAACTCATTTTTCTCCCGGTAAAAAGTATCAAGACTGGTATGGACTTTCAGGTCTTAAGCTGGAAGCAGTTTTAGAAGCAGATTTTCGTATTTCCAGTTGGAAAATTTTCTCTAGTGTTAAGGGATTTTACGATTTCTCTTACTCTATTAATAATAATGGAAAGTATACAGCAGAAGTTCTTGATACATACAGAAACGAACTTGTCCTTCGGGAAGCCTATCTGCAGGGAAGTATCAGTAGCTATGTTGATCTTAAACTTGGTAGACAAATTGTTGTCTGGGGCCGTTCTGACAATTTTCGGGTAACGGATGTATTGAACCCTCTAGACAACCGGGATCCAGGTCTTGTAGATTTTGAGAACTTGCGACTTCCACTCATGATGGCCAAAACGGATATTTTTTTAGGTAATTGGAACCTGGATCTTATTTTAATTAATGAGCATCGGTATAATCAAAATCCTCCCTACGGCCATTTCTTGTATCCCTATGATGTTTCGTCTCCACCCGAAGAAATACCGGCGTATACAATTGAAAACAGCGAGATTGCGGTGGAGCTTACTGGTATATTTAATGGATGGGATATCTCTTTTTATGGGGCAAGTTTATTCAATGACGAGGTTACAGTTTCTCCAATAGCTCCACAAGTTCTTGAGCATCACAAGATAACAATGGTCGGAGCTAGCGTAAGTGTTGCTCAGGGAAACATGCTGTATATAGCTGAACTCGCTCATTTTCGAGGTCTTCGATTTATGAGTGATTACGATAAAGAGTATCACCGGAGTGACATGTTAATCGGTGCTGAGTACAGTGGCTTTTCTGATACAATTATCAGCATTGATTATGTCATCCGCAATCTCCACGATTATGACTCTATACTGGATATTTCGCCAGAAAACCCACAATCAAGTGAACAAAGTATTGGTTGCAGAATAACAAGCAATTTTATGCAGGATAAATTGCAATTGACCACTCTAGTCATTATCAATGGCGAATGGGGAGAAGAAGGTGCTATGCAGCGTTTCACCGCAAGATATGATATTGCTGATAATTGGAGTGTGACCGGTGGCGTTTTGTTTTTCCAGACAGGGAATGAAAAGATATTAACAGATGATACTGGTCGTGTCTTTCTTGAACTACGCTATGATTTTTAGGTCGCTTGAATGGTATGAGATGTACTTTGGGAAGCATGGTTAGAAGAAAACACTCCAAATATTGATATTTCTGAATTTTCTCAAATATAAAGTAGGAATGACCAGTTATAATTCGGACTGAATAACTGGGGGCAGAATGAATTTGAACTTCTCTTGAGGTCTATTTACCAGCTCTCTTTTTTTTACACTTAGCGTCTCTGCTGATTTAATTAAACATCTACACCACCTAAGAAAGCTGATATGAGGATTCTTCTTTTAGCGAGGATGGCGGAACTTTTGCCAGTAAACTGCCTGCTTGAGTAATGTTAGATATCTTGGTCACCTTTACTCATAGGCAAAACTCTAATAAATTTCTGTAAGATATAGCAAGGTTATGGCATGAAAGATTAAAATCACTCTCACATAAAGATGGACTAATTTGTATGGGCAATATACGTTATAGTCAATGAGCAAACAGAGACCAGAGAAATGAAGGTTTAATGGTTTCGTTCATCAAATTAGTATCGGTAAATTCTGAGGGAATATAGTTGTTACGATATCTTTCTAGAATTTTAATATGATGTATTTTTTAATGAAATTAACAAGGTGAAGTTATGAAAAAGGCAGTTAACTTAGTCGGTATTGTTTTAATGATGTTTATGATTTCTTCATGCTCTGAAGATGCTAATGAAAAAAATGTTATTGAGGAGCACGCAGAAAAAGTGACTCAGGAAGTTGTTGAAGCAGTTAAGGCTCCAGCAGAAAGTACAAAAAGTGCTGTTGAAGATGCTACTAAAGCAACAGAAAGTGAAACGAAAACTGTTGAAGAGAAGGTAGAAGAAATTGTTAAGGAAGCTGTAGAATCTGTAAAAGTTCCAGTGGAAAGTGCTGTTGCTGATGTAAATAAAGCAGTAGAAAATGCTGTTGAAGAACCTGCAGAGAAAATGGCTAAAGAAGCTGTAGATTCTACTGAAATCTCAATGGATAGTGCTGTTGATGATGCTGGGAAAGCAGTAAAAAAAGAAATACCTATTAAAAAATAGACATTTAATAGAGGTTACATCTGTAAGAGGAAAGCTCTATGTACGATGATCAACTTATAAAAGCTATCCAAGTTGCCAAGAAAGGTTAATGGGATGAAGCGCACAGTGTTGTTCTTCAAAGATAAAAAGAAAAACAACAGGTTCTTAGTGTTTTATAGATGGTTGTTTAGGGTGGAAATTTCCATTTTCTTCATGGGACGTTAGCGTAAGGTGTGTTCAAGATTTCTTGTAAATTTATCATTCACACTGTCTCCAGGTGGAACAAAAGTAAAAGTCAGCGCCGAGAATGGAGCAATAAGCACACTCGTCGGAGGCGCTGATTTTTGCTGTAGTGAGTCATATTGTATGAGGCTGTATAGTGCTATGATTTTGCTCTTGATATTGTCTCTGATGGTCGTTTGACGTTTTTTGATAAATTCAGGAGTAAAGGAACTGTCTAGATCTCTTGGTGTCTCAAGTTCAAAACTGCCTTCTAGTGACTTAATCGTCGTCATTACTCATAATATCAGTTCTTCTTTTAACAATCTTTAAGATTACTGACACAGTTTAATGAGCATCCTCAAAAGAAACTGAATAGAATTTTCTTTGCTAAATTATCAACTGCTAGAGGATCTTAGGTCAAACATCTTCATTGTATGTATAATATGTTGTTCCATTGCCTGTTTGGCACCATCTGCTTCTTTGGTGCGCATACAATGAAGAATAGCTTCATGCTGTTTTGGAGTATGACAAATGCTATTGTTAGGGGAAGTATAAAAAGAATCATAGAAAAAAATGTATATTGATGCTTGGTGAAATAGCTGCTTGCTAATACGTTCCAAATATTTATTATTAGTAGATTCGGCAAGTAAGAAATGAAAGTCACGATTCGACATATAATATGTGGCATCATCTCTATCATCCAATGCCTTTTGATCACGTTTGTTTATTATACTCAACTCATTCAGCTGCTCTTCTGAGCAACATTGACACGCTTCCCATGCAACCTGTCCTTCAATCAACGTTCTCAGGGTAAATAGTTTTCGGCCATCGTTTAAAGTAGTAATTGGTATAAAACAGCCTTTTTTCTTTTTCCTATCCAACAGGCCTTCAACGTTCATTTTAGACAAAGCACGATTGATTGGCGTTCTGCTTACACCAAGAATCTGAGACAGATATTCTTCTTGAAGGAAATCACCAGGAGCAAATTTTCGCTCATATATCAGTTCTAGGATGCCGGCATAAGCAAGCTCTTCGCTGGTAGCTACTTTTTTCTTATTCACTATACACATCAATTTATATTTATATTTATCAAAACTTCTGTAACAGAATTACGACCCTAAATAGCATGAAATAACTAATTGATTTTATATATCACCACTGTTGAATTATATTTACACTTTCTTTGAAGGTAAATCAAAAAAAGGTATCTTTCTGTTGCATTCACTTATGCATTCATTTATACATACATAAATGAATGCATAAAATGATTCCTTTTTCTCTCATGAGAACAACCCATTAAAGGAGACTTAAGCGATGGATCGAAAAATTGTTTTACTAGGTTTTGGAATGCAAGGTAAAGCATGTCTTTACGACTTGTGTAAGTTTGGAGAATTTAGTGAGCTGAATGTGGTTGACTGTTACGATGGATTTCTTGACGATATTGCTCAAATATCCGATCCTAGAGTCACAGGTTATCTAATTGATGGTACTGATCAAGAAAACCTCCGTACGCTGTTTACCCCATGCTCACTTGTTATAGAATTTTTCCCACCTCATTTGACCTTGCTCATGGCTGAACTTGCTGTTGACTGCAATTGTCACGTTATTACTTCAAGTTATATCAATAATCCAGCAAACGAAGGTCAACCAGGCTTTAAAGAAAGATTAGATAAACTAGATCAAAAAGCTCAACAAAAAGGCCTTGTTGTTCTCGAAGAGTTTGGTATGGATCCAGGTATAGACTTAATTATGGGTCAAAAAGTCATAAACTCTTTTAACGAGGTTCATGCTCTTCATTCCTACGGCGCCGGCTTCCCTGAACTACAATCAGCAAGCAACCCCTTGAAGTACAAATTTGCATGGAATGTTATTGGAACCATTCGTTCTCATCTACGTCCGGCAAAATATCTTGATGATAATAAAATTTGTGAAATTGAAGCTGATGCCATGTTCAGCGCTAAAAATGCTCACGTGCTTAATATTCCTGGCCTCGGTGAGCCTCTAGAATGCTTTTACAATGGTAACTCCATTCAATATGTTGATCATTTTAATATAGCTGGAACAGTAAAAAGCATGGGACGTTATATTTGTCGTTGGTCTGGACATGGTATGTTTTGGGAAAGAATGGCTCGTTGCGGTTTTTTAAGCAGTGAACCCATTCAGGTAGGTGAGCAGCAAGTAAAACCAGACGAATTCTGTGCGGCTTTGCTGGGAAATCAATCTCAGTTCCATTATCAAAAAGATGAAAAAGATGTTGGACTTCTACGTATTGATGGTAGAGGGATCATTAATGGTCAGCCTAAGCAAATCATCATGCAATCCATCGTTGTTTATGATCAAGATCTCGGATTCTCTGCAATGCAACAGACCGTTGGATTTCCGATGGCTATTGGAAGCATGATGATTCTTGATGGGAAAATAAACAATCTTGGAAGAACTATGCCCATGGAGGTTCCTTTAGATTTTTATTTCCAAGAACTAACCAGAAGGGGAATTGATTTTACGACCACTATAGCAGATTGGGATGGGCAGCTCAGTCCATGATTGTAGATCTTAATTTCAACTTTTGATTGTCATGATTAAATGGCCGTTAGTACACTCCAACTCTTTAAATAAGTATAACTTTATAGGAGAATTTTGTGGTGAAATCAGCCGAACCATTTCTGGGAGTACTTTGTTGGGAAGAAGGGGGTAATCCTAAGGGCCTTGAGCAATTAGAAAGCCTTAAAGGGAATAGCACCAACCTAACAAGCTATCCCTTCCCTGTTCTTTTTGCAAAGGTTGCAGGTGCAAACTACCAATCTGTACTTGTTGCTCCAAATGATAAGCTCGTAGCCCCTATGGTAGAAGCTGCCAAGATGATGATTGCTCAAGGAGCTAAAGCAATCATCACAAGTTGTGGGTTTAATGCAATTTTTCAACAACAGCTAGCAGGTGCTCTTACTGTCCCTGTATTCACATCAGCCTTAATGCAGATACCTCTTATCCGCACATCATTAGGCACAAAAAAAATTCTTGTTATAACAGCATCCAAGCAAGATCTCAAAGCTGAACACTTCCATGCAATTGGTATCGACAATATGCGTGGAATTGAAATATTCGGTATGGAGAAAATGCCGGAATGGGGAAAAATCAGTCGTTTCCCAGATCAAACTCTGTCAGTAGAAGAAGTAGCAAAAGAAGTAGTCTCATTGGCAGTACAGGCAAAAGAAAAGCATCAGGATGCCGGCGCGATCGTACTTGAGTGTACAGATCTCCCTCCTTTTGCAGATGGTGTTCGTGCTGCTACAAATCTCCCCGTATATGATTTATCAACAATGGTCGCATTAATTCGTAACTCTTTCATTATTTAATCCTTAAAAGCTTAGGAGTAGAGCTATGTCACCAGGTGAAAAAACAGTAAAACCAAGTTTAGCATTCATTGCAATGTTAGGGCTTGTTGTCATTTTGACAATCTGTCTACAAGTATTAAAATTACCCACTCGTGGTTCTTTAGTACTATGTATTGTTTACATTTCAGTAGTTTCATATTTTTTAGGAAATAGTCTCAAGGAAATTGAAAGTTACTTGCTGGATGGATTCAAAAAGGCAGCCTTTACTGTCGGTATTTTAATGGCTGTAGGCTGTGTCATCGGCGGTTGGATTATTGGAGGCGTAATACCATCAATAATTTATTATGGTTTGGATCTTCTTACACCATCTTTATATCTCACAACGGGCTTAATTCTCTGTTGCCTTACCTCATATTTTACAGGGACGTCCTACGGTTGTATTGCAACGATGGGTGTAGCACTAATCGGTGTTGCTGAGGGCCTTGGTGTTCCATTGCCAATTGCTGCTGGTATGATAGTTTCTGGAGCACTTTTTGGAGACAAGATGTCTCCTTTTTCTGACACCACCAACCTGGCTGCTGCAACTGCCAAAACACCACTTTTCAGTCACATTTACTCTATGCTCTTTACTGGTGGTCCAGCAATTGTCATTTCTCTTATTATTTTTGCAGTTATAGGAATGAATTTTGGGGACGAAAATGCAGCAAATCCTGCGAAAACTCAGGAGCTAATGACAGCTATTGATTCTGTCTTTTTCATTAGTCCTTTTCTACTTCTTGTCCCAGCAATAACCATTATATTGATCATCCGAAAAACCCCGCCAATTTTAAGCATTATGATTGGTTCTATTATCGGTGTGATTGTAGCATTAATCTTTCAAGATGCATTTACTACTAAAGAAGTTATTCTTTCCTTGTTTAAGGGCGTTAGCTACGATTATGGTAATGCTGATGCGGCTAAATTGCTAAATAGAGGCGGCCTTGGTAGCATGGCATGGATTGTAACAGTTGCTCTTATTGTCTTAGCATTTGGTGAACTAATCCAGCGTTCAGGTATCTTAAGAGCCCTGCTTACTGCTGTAAGTAAATCCATCAACAGTAGTTTTAAATTGATTGTTGCAACTATTGGTGCCTGTTTGGCCACCAATCTTTTTAGTGCTAGCCAGTATGTTTCAATCGTTTTACCAGGTGAAACATTCGAACCTGCTTATAAACGAATGGGTATAAAAGGTAATGTCCTATCACGAACCCTAGAGGATAGTGGAACATTATTTGCCTTTCTCGTGCCATGGGGAAATGATGCAATTTTTACTGCGGCTACTTTAGGTGTAGCGACACTAGACTATGCTCCATATACCTTCTTCTCCCTAATTTGTCCTCTTATCGCTATTTTGTATGCAGCTACAGGAGCATTCATTTGGAAACGTGACGATCAAGATGCTGATGTCCCGGTTTAAATGACAAAGTAAGCTTCATTTATTACAATGGAAGCCAAGTAATATTGAATGTTTTAAAGGTGGTTGGTGGCATAGTTCTTGACTATGTTGCTAGCCATTTTTTTTGTGTATCAGTTCAACCATTAATCACCGGACTGTATTATGAACTTTTCCATTGAAGTACTTGCTTCATCATTCTCTTCGCGAACACATCTAATCCACAATAAAACTAGTAGTTCTACTTTAACTTGATAAGGGAATATGCAACAACCGCCTTATCAAGTGATTCCAAATATATTACTACCTGAATCTGTGACAAACATACGAGTGAAATAGTAAAAAATAGGATAACCTCTTAAGGTTAGGTATATTAATGCGATTACCAAACTGCATATATAACCTCACCAAAAAGATTATTCATGAAATTCAGGATAGAACAAAGTTCCCCAAATAATGAGTTCTATGGAGATTCATTAAATATTAAAGGTTTGGCCTCAGTCGAAAGACTATCCTACCATTGTGGCACTAAAGGTACTGGCATGTATGGGGATTAGCCAGGTTTTGTCCGGTTATTACGAGGACTGTCCCGTTGAAGTCGAGAACTGCTCCATAAAGATACGACCCCTTGAAAATCAAAAGAAAGCATTGGACAATCAGTATTACTCTCCCTACCATATAGTCATGCCTTCTGATATAAAGAGGGTGATTACTACATGATCATTTTTTATCGAAGTAACAAAAAAAACCATTTGAGAACATTCCATCCCGTACAGTTGAAGGCGTGCTATTTCACTTATTAATAAAAGTAAATTATCAAATATGGACACTAATATAATTAGTAGAATCAGTATTATTGTAGGTAAAGACAATATCTCCACAGAGCAAACTGAGCGTATCCTTCATTCTTACGATGCAACTCAAAAATCATTTCTTCCTGATATTGTAGTTTATGCTCAAAATACTGAGCAGGTTAGTAAACTGGTGAAGTTGGCGGTGGAAACAGGGACACCTATTGTTCCACGTGGTGCTGCAAGTGGGTTTACTGGTGGATCGCTACCAATCGAGGGTGGAATTGTCTTGGTTCTCACTCAGATGGATAAAATTATCGAAATCGATACCGAAAACCTTATTGCCGTGGTTGAACCAGGGGTTGTCACCGCAGAATTGCAAAGGGAGGTAGAGAAAATAGGTCTATTTTACCCTCCCGATCCAGCCTCGAAAGATTTCAGCACTCTTGGGGGTAATGTCGCAGAATGTGCTGGTGGGCCACGATGCTTGAAGTATGGCGTGACTGGTGATTATGTTATGGGCTTAGAAGTTGTAACCCCACAGGGAGATATCATTAATACAGGGGGGAAGACTATAAAGAATGTGGTGGGCTACAACCTCACCAAACTTTATGTCGGTTCTGAAGGAACCTTAGGTATTGTTACTAAAATCATCCTTAAACTTTTACCAAAACCAGAGGCGAAAAAAACTATGTTCGCCCAGTTTGAGAGCATTGACGGGGCAGCCCAATCTGTATCGGCTATTACTAGGGCGAAAATAATTCCAGCCACCTTAGAGTTTTTAGATGCATCTAGTATTGACTGTATCAGAGATAAAAGTCCAATTGGTTTTTTTCCAAATTGCAAGGCAGCACTAATAATTGAGGTGGACGGCAATGCAAGTGGTCTTGATGCTCAGATAGAAAAGATCATGGAAACCATCAAGTCTTATAATTTAATTTCTACCAAGATTGCTACAACCCACACCGAGTCGGAAGAGATTTGGCAAGTTAGACGTATTGTTTCCCCAAGTATTAATCAATTAGCGCCTAATAAATTTAATGAAGATATTGTCGTGCCGTGTTCCAAGGTACCAGACATGATTCATGCACTAGAAAGTATGGCTAAAGAGTACAATATTGCCATCGCTAATTTTGGTCATGCAGGTGACGGTAATATTCATGTAAACGTTATGGTCGATTTAAAAATAGAAGGAATGCAAAAAACCATTGATATGGTATTAGACAAAATATTTGCCAAAGCAATTGATTTAGGTGGAGCAATTTCAGGTGAACATGGTATTGGCACTTCGAAATCAAAGTGGCTGGCACTGGGTTTAAATGAGGCCCAAGTTGCTACCATGCAAGCAATAAAAAAAGCTCTAGATCCAGAGAATATCCTTAATCCTGGTAAGATATTTTACACTCCGGAAGGAGGGCAAGAGTAATGAATAAGAGCCTAAAAGATTTCCAAACAGAAATAGATAAATGTGTAAAATGTGGTGTTTGCCACGCTCATTGTCCAGCCTATCTAACCAATAAAAAGGAAGGTTCTGTGGCAAGAGGTAAGATCAGTCTTGCAGCAGCTGTTTTAAATGGCGAAACTGACTTAGCACAGTCATTACAGGATGATTTTAGCATGTGTCTTATGTGTGGCTCCTGTGTTAACAAATGTCCTCAAAAGGTACCCACCCACGAAATTGTTGGAGCTGTTCGTCGTGAAATTAGCAAGGAGAAGGGGTTAAGTAAAATTGGTAAAGGTGTTTCTACTGTACTGGGATCGAGAACCATCTTGAAAACTCTTACCAAGGCAGGTGGTTTATTTATGCCCATGCTATGTAAGAGTGTGCCGGAAAGTAGCGGTTTAAGGCTGCGATTCCCAAGCCCGGTGATGAAAGGCAGAAGTATGCCAAAACTGCCTGTGAAAAATCTTTTTGACCTCGTGCCTGAGTGGATTCAGGGAGAAGGTGGCAAACCCACTATTGGCTTTTTTGCTGGTTGTTCCATATCATACGTTTATCCAGAAATTGGCCTTGCGATGATAAATATCCTGAAATCGATGAAGTATTCGATTTATATCCCTAGAAAGCAGATGTGTTGTGGTATACCAGCTCTTTCTTCTGGTGATGGACAACTAGTGGAAAAACTTGCCTCCACCAATATTGAAGCTTTTACCAAAAATAATGTCGATCATATTATTACTGCTTGTGCTTCCTGTCATGGTGGGATTAACGATTATTATCAAACCATGAAAATGGAAAATACTGATTTCACAGAAAAGGTTATTGAATTTAGTGTTTTCTTAAAAGATTCTGGTTACTTTGAAGATCTTGCCAAAATAAATTTTGTTGGCAAAAAGCTTAATGTAACCTACCACGACCCATGTCATCTAAAGACCCAAGGTATCACCCAAGAACCTAGGGAATTGCTGAAATTACTACCAAACGTAAATTACGTGGAAATGGATGGAGCAGATCAGTGTTGTGGGTTAGGCGGGACCTTTTCCGTTTATCATTATGAGGAAAGTAAAGCTATTGGCGCCCGAAAAATGGAAAGTTTATTAGAAAGCGGTGCAGAAATAGTGGCAACATCCTGTCCTGGCTGTATCATTCAACTACAAGACAGCATTAACCATGCAGGTTTAAAAATAAAAGCCGTACATATTTTAGAATTGATAGCAGCAGCCACAAAAGGTGATAAAGATGATTAATAACGATGTACTAAGAAGACTTAGGTACGCCTTCGATTTTAGCGATAAAAAAGTGATTAAACTTTTTAGGATGGGTGGAGTAATAATCAACCTAGAACAAGAGCAGGGTTTTCTTAAAAAGGAAGAAGAAGAAGGGCTACAATTATTAACAGATCACGATTTAGCAGCATTTTTAAACGGTTTAATTATCGAGAACCGGGGTATGCAAGAAGGGCGAGAGATGATACCTGAAGAACGTCTTAACAATAATATGATTTTGTTAAAATTAAAGATAGCCCTTAGTTTAAGAACAGAAGATGTTGCAGAGCTAATGGATCTTGCAGGAATGCCAATTGGTAAAACTGAGATTACGGCTCTTTTTAGAAAGAAAGAACATAAAAACTATAGACCTTGCAAACAGCAATTTTTAAGAAATTTTTTACAAGGATTACAGAAAAAGCATCGTTCTGATGCTTAAGGATACCTTGGAAAATTGCTACTTTGCCCAACTTCTTCGTTGACCTTAAAATTTTATCCTCGAAATATCGCTTATATGCCTGCGGTAAAATTTTTCGTACGCCTCGAACTTGAACGAGTTTTCTAATTATTCAAGGAACCCTGAAATTTTGAAGTGACTATAAAATCATAAAAAATAGGCCAGACTCATTTAAAATGAATCTGGCCTATTTTTTTGTGCGTCTCTGAGTGAAAAACTAACTATCTATTTTTTCTTCCTCAGTTTTATCTTCATCCGTAGCTACATCTTCTTTTTTGGTTTTCTGGATTAGATGAAACTCACCATCACTACCAGAAAGAAGTCCTGGCCCTGGATTATCTTCATTGCTATCTTGATAGGTGTAGTCTTTACCACCACAGCCTACCGTAAAAATGCTTAAGAGAAATACGATAAGAGTATATTGTATGAATCTCATTAAAATTTCAACCTCGCACCGGTCATAACGACATTGACATCGTCGTAATCTGTTGCGCCTTCTTCATATTTATACTGACGGAAGGCAACATAGAATTCTGTGCCCCAGTCATCAACATTTTGTACCATGGCAACAGACCAGGTCTCAGCATCGGCGTCGTTAACAGCGACATCTTGGTTTTGTCCATAGTCGATAGAGAATGAAGTTTTACCCCATTCTAGAAGGTCCGCTCTGTATCCAAGTTTGGCATAATAAAATTCACCATCATCTCTTCCGTCAAGAGCTGCTTCACGAGAACCAGCTGCAAAAGTTGCATTTAAACCAAAGTTAAAAAGTATAGAGACCGAACCATTATAGATACTATCATAATCTGTACTGTTCCCTAGACTTTGATAGGCAATAGCTGAACTAACCTTTAACACATCGAAATCACGGTTATAGCGTAAAGTAAAATCATAAAGATCATCTGACGATGCTGATGTAGACCCCATGAAACCATAAAAGCTTGGAGTATCGTAGCGAATTCGGTCTTTTCTGCCGCCATCAAAATCACTAAAGACGTTTCCAACGGTCCTATCGCCGGTTGCAACAGGGGTAGCACCATCATACCAATAGGTTCCACCACCCATAGCACCGAGATCCGCATATGTTACAATTGAGGTACCTGATAAATCCACCTCAGAGCTGCCATCTGCGGCCATGCTACCTTTACCAAGAGATAATTTACCGTATCGTTTGTCTGCAAACCACATGTCTGCGTGGCGCAAATTGAAGTTAGCATCTGAATCACTTACAAGTTGATTTACACTACTGGACGGGCTAGAACTAAAGCCATATTCAAACTTGGCACCAACACTAAAATTATCACTTACACCAACATCAGCTGTTAGGCCAATACGAGATTGGGAGTTTGAGTTATCCACAAAGTAAGTGTCGCTGGAGTCACCATTATCGGCAAATACCATGGCTCTATTCAACCAGCCATACATACTCACATTGACATTATCAAACTTAGAAAGGACAGCGCTATTTGTGCCTTCAGTTTCTAAAGCTTCCAACTCACTTTTATCAGCTTTTTGTTCAACGGCAACTTGTACGCCACCTACTTTTTCCTCGAGGGCTGATATCTGGGCTGATTGCTTTGCCAGTTGTACTTGCTGTTGTTTAATGAGCTTTTGCAATTCCATCATCATTTTTTGTTCTGCGGTTCCTGCGGAGACAACGTTACTAGCTGTTAACAACATTGCCAAAACAGTACCACTGGCGATACTGATTTTTGAAAATCTTTTTTTCATTTCTCCCTCCTATTTTTTTGTTTTAGTTAAATTATTAAGCTCTGTCCTCTATAAGGTACTACAACTTCTATACCTGTCTCTTGCAAATAGCTTGCAAAACTAGCAGCTTGTTCTTCTTCACCATGGACAATAGCAGCTTTTTTTATTCTTAAATTAGATTTAGTCAGAACCCTGCCTAGTTCGTCCCTGTCACCGTGACCACTAAATCCCCCAAGGGTGACTACTTTAGCTTTTAAAGGATAATCTTTGTTATAAAAACGAACGATGGGAGCGTCTCCTTGCCTACCTGCTGCCTCATATTCTTCTGCCTTCTCTTGAATACGTCTGCCAAAGGTGTTTTTGCCCATATATCCAACAATCAGAATAGTATTTCGTTCATCATGAATTTTATGTCGTAGATGATGAAGTATCCTGCCGCCTTCACACATTCCAGATCCAGCAAGAACAATATGCGATGTATGGTTTCTGTTTAATTGCATGGACTCTTCAACATTCTGCACAAATGTTAGATGCTGAAAATTAAAAGGGTTAATACCTTCTTCTAGGAAATTCTTATGGGTTTCTTTATCATAAACCTCTGGATGTTCTCCGAAGACTTGAGTTATATTAGTGGCAAGTGGGCTATCGACATAGACAGGCCGGTGTGGAACCTCACCCTCGCGATAAAGTTCGTGAATATAATATATTAACTCTTGTGTACGACCATATGCAAAAGCTGGAATAATAACGGAACCACCTCTTTCAAAGGTTTCTAGTAAAACCTCCTTTAATTTAGGCTTCATATCAACCACTGGATCATGGAGACGATTGCCGTAGGTGGATTCGGTTATGCATAGGTCAATATCACGGTGTTCGGGGGCAAAATCAAGGCATGGATCTTTAATAATAGGTTTATCAAAACGACCAAGATCTCCTGTATACATGATTGTCTTTAATGTCCCGTCACTGTTTTTTCTTTGGATAATGCTGATGGCAGAACCGAGGATGTGTCCAGCCTCGTAAAAGGTACATGTTAGATTTTTGCCGATAGTAAAAGTCTTTTTATATGGTAGCCCCACAAAATGCTCAAGAGACCTTTCGGCACTTTCTTTTGAATATAATGGGTTAATTATTTGTAAGTTGTTTTCCTTTAACAACTTTAAGATAGCATCATTTTTTAATTGATTATCACCTGACTTAAGCTGTGTTTGAATTATTTTTAATTCTGATCTTGGGATATTATTGGGATTGTCGCCTTTTTTTATTCTCGCTAAAAAATTTCTAGCCGTTTTGTAATTAAGGTAATTAGCATCACCCTCTTGGATGTGAGCAGAATCTCTTAATAGGTAAGTGCAAGCATCGACGGTTGGTCTGCTACAAAAAATTTCCCCGGCAAAACCCTTTTCAACAAGCATAGGCAGGCGACCAGAGTGATCAATATGGGCATGGGACAGAACAACGTTTGTAAGTGCTCTTGGGTCAATCGGTAAATTTTTATTCTTTTGCTCGGCTTCTTTTCTGCGTCCCTGAAACATTCCGCAATCTAACAAAACGGTATCATCTATAGTGGTTAAGGTATGAAAAGAACCTGTTACCTCCCGTGCTGCTCCCAAGAATGTTGCGTACATATATTACTCCAGAGTTTATTTTTTTATAAAGCGGCAAAAAGAACCTATATTTAGGCTATGAGAGATATCAGCTTTTGTCAAATATTTTTTAATGCCTTAGTTTGTTAACTGTATGTATTGTTTGGTAAATTAAGACAACTGTGCATCGATACAAATACGATGCGTATAAGGAGAGGTATGTCCAGCGCTGACAATTTTATGTGTCTTTATTTGCCTGCCTATTCTTACTGCAACTTTTTCTAAGAATTTTAGAGAATTTTCAAATTCTCCAACTGCCTGCATATCGTAAAAATGTAGGTAACCATCTGGGTTTAAGAGGGGGATTAAGCAATCGAGAAATCTGCGACCATCCTTGGGCAGAGGCATTATGATTCGATCAAATTTTTCTTCATATTCTGTAGCCCAGTTGATTATGTCTGCGTTGTGTAACCAAATATTACGACATTTTTTATTAAGGCGGAGATTTCCCAAGGCGGCAATATGTGCTTCCTTATTTTTTTCGATACCAATAATTTTACTGGCCGAACTATGTTTTGAAATAACAAGTGGATATGGTCCTATTCCAGAAAAAGCTACCAAAACCTTTTCACCCTCTTCAATCAAACCGGCAATTCGCAATCGTTCGCCTCCACTCCGTACAGAATAATAAGATGTGGACAAATCAAAACGTAAACGAACACCCGCCTCTTTAACCTCGGTGGTGCTGCGATTTTCACCTGCTATAACGTCAATGGGTAGTATGCGATATTCACCTTGGTAGTTACCCGCTCTCATTGCCACAACCTTGATATTCGGATGGGAGTCCAGCAATGTCTGGCCAATTGTCTCCTTCCAAGGCAGAAGAGGCTCAGGGATGATAATGACAGCAATATCTCCCACTATATCGTAGGAGCCAACTAGCTGTGAAAGAATGTTGCTGGGTAGTTTGTCGACCAGTAGTTTTTTTAGTAGTTTAGACATATTTATGGGGGATTAGTTGGGATTGGACTATTTTTTATATAATTAACTACCTGGATCCGTGACGCCAGAGCTACAATTTCTTTCAAGGTAACAAAAGATAATTTCCTGCCT
>JAOPTU010000024.1:0-52795 GCA_051531995.1 Desulfotalea sp. | reverse complement strand
CGTGTACGGACCCGTACGCACGATTCTGTGGGCAGACGGGAGTTGCGACTCCCTCTGACCCGATTCTTATACCCCTCAAGGGAGTACTGAAAAGAGTGCAGGGTTGAACAATCCCGATTAGCTATATGGAATTATATTATAAGGTAAGGTTGGATTAGAAAAATCTGGGAAATCTTCTTAGAGGTTTAGGCGTACTAAAGCAATTGTCTTTAATAGACATAAAAAACAGTAGTTATCTCCATACGATATATAAATCCTCCGTTCAGAGTTAGTATTTCGGTTTCAACCAACAGTAAAAGTTACCCTGCTCTTCCGCCATATCTTCTCACCGCCAGAACGTACATTTTAGCCTGACAGCAACGACATTTGAAGACAGGCCGTGCTCTTATGGTAGGTCGTATAAAAACCTTAATATTAGTTGAATGAGAAATTCTGCCGTCTTACATGCTGGAAAAATGAAACGGAAAGTTGATTCAGTACTGGGAAAAGAAATTTACTCCAAAAGAATTGGAACTGCGGAGCCACCTTTCGCACCGTAGATCTGTTATGGGACTTAGCCGTTTCAGTTTTCGTGGGAAAAAAAAGGTCAACAATCAATGGTTATTGTTTTGTATCGTCCATAATCTAAAAAAGGTATTTCGATATGGATTAGAAGCTATGTAGTAACAGAAAATTAGCATAAAATTGAATTAGAGGGTTGGTTGGCTGTCATTTGTTATGAAGTTAATGCAAAAGTCAGATGAACGATGTAACATATTGATGCTCCATTCTTTATAGTAATTTTGAAAAATCCCCAAACCAAGGATGTAAATTTCCGCAAAGGGGTTTTTTCTACAGACTCGTTATAAGCCTGCCGGCGCAAAAGCATTTGATTTATCGGTATTCTGAAAGTGAACTTAATAAAAAAAATCAACCAAGATTAAACGGCATTAAAACACCACGGTTATTACAAATTGCGATATACATCTCTTCTATGACCAATCTTAACAACAAGAATTACCACTCGATTTTCATGAATTTCATAAACTATTCTATAGTTTCCGCATCGCACTTTATGAAAAGCATTGTTACCACTCATTTTGGTTGTAGCTGGGTCAGGCAAATCAGAGCTTATTTCGTCAATTTTGCTCTTTATTTTCACCAAATCTTTTTTAGGAATTTTCTTTATAATTTTCCGGACCGCAGGGCGAAATTCTACAGAATAATCCATATGTTAAAGTCCAAGCTTGCCCCAAAATTCGTCTGCAGAAATATTGTCACCTGGCTCATTAAGAGATTTAAGTGCATCTTCAATATCAATATGATCTTCTATTTTTTGAAGCAATTTAAGCTCCTCAATAGAAATCAGTGCAGCCACTTCTTGCCCTCGCCGAGTCAAAACTATAGGTTCCTTGCCGTATGCAACAGTATTAACTATATCAGCAAAGTTTTTTCTGGCATCTGCAGTTGTGATTGTTTTATTCATAGTGTACCTCCATTTGTACCTTATGTACATATTGTACAACAGCGACCTGTGATTAGCAATAAGATTCACGAAACTCATAACGACTAAGGATAGATTGTCATTTGTTATGGAGTTAATGCAAAAGCCAGATGAACGATGTAACATATTGATGCTCCATTCTTTATAATAATTTTGAAAAATCCCCAAACCAAGGATATTAACTTCCGCAAAGAGGGTTTTTCTACAGACTCGTAAGGAGCCAACAATGTCAGATTCGCTCACAGATGTCGCAGAGTATTTTATTGCCCTTGATGCGTTAAAACTTGTGAATCGTCGTACCTATATCGATGGCGGGACTAGGATTGAAAATTCAGCAGAGCATTCTTGGCATTTAGCAATGGCATGTTGGTCTATTTCAAGGAGTTTAGATATAGATTTGTCAGAAGAAAAGCTTTTAAAATTTGCATTAATTCATGATCTAGGCGAAATTGATGCTGGAGATACTTTTCTATATTCTACTCATAGAAATAATGCCCATGAAGCTGAACGAGTGTGTGTTAAACGTTTGGAGAATCATAATGGTAATGCTATAGCTGAGCTTTCTGAGCTTTGGGAAGAGCAAGAAACAGGGAGCAGTATTGAGACAAAGTTATTAAAAACTGTAGATAGGCTATTACCTTTTCTCCACAATATTTATAGTTCAGGAAAAACGTGGCAAGAGTTAGAAATTAGAAAAAGCCAAGTGTTAAAGGCTCATTCTTTTATCGAAAATGATTTCCCTGTCATTCACTCTTGGATGCTTGGGGAAATTGAGATTGCAGTTCAAAATGGTTGGCTAAAAGATTCCTAGCAATTTTATGTTTTCGACCTAGATGCAGTTGTCGCTGTTTTGCTCAAAACCGAAAGCGGCAAAAATAGCACCAACTGACTCGCCGGTGAGCAAGGCGTTAGCCTGAGGAGGAAATATGAGCAGTCAACAAGATGATATACTCATCAGGGAACTTGGCAAAATCGGATCACTTGGAGGGAAGATCTGCGGTGGGGGCGTCGGGGCAACTGGCGGTTCGTTGGGAGCAAGTCTCGCAGCCCGGTTTTTGCCTACTGAGCAATACCAGCAACAAGTGAGCATCTCGCAGGATGTTGCAACAACACTTACCAAATTGGCTTCATTTCTCGCGATCGAAGGACGAGTCGCGAACGATAGCGAAGCGGGCACGTCACAGTACCCTAAGGTATCTGGCATCTTAGGGTCCGGGTTTTTCAAAATGAACCCGACGATGGTACATGTCGAAGTGATTGTTGTCGAGGATGACACCTGCCTATTACTGGTTAGCGGTGCAGCTAAAGAAGGGTTAATTAAGCAACGATCTGCGCAGAAAGCCGTGAACCGAATAGTGGAATTTATTGGAACGATCGGCTAACAAAGATATGTGAGCTTTTGTGTTTACTTGATTATAAAATATCTGAAATTAATTCCAAAATATTGCTATCAAGTGATCCGGACACTGATGGATTACTTGATAAGGGAGAGTATTTTTTTGGTGTAGGCTTTGTCGCTATTCAGCAATATTTGGTTGATACCCTCATCTTTACAGGAGTTAAGAAAGTTGAAGCATACAATTTAGGTGATATGCATGCTTCAGGCATAACTTATATTAGTTTAATAAACTTTGCTGCCAATTGGTGGAAGCATGAATCAGAGTGGACTGACCAAGAACAAGTCCCTAAAAATGGTCAGCGAACTTTTGACAATATTCTAAACGTAACTAATAAACATGAATATGCACTCTCAATCGTTTTAGGCTCAATTTGCGGCCAAGAAGATTTATCATTTAACAGCAAGGATAAAAAACAGTGGGCTATCGTTCGTACTCACCTTTTGTTGGTGGTAGATAAGGAAGGCGCATCGTAAATTGTCAGGCTGCGCCCAAAAACTCCGCTGAAATCAAACGTTATGTGCTCATTCAAAATCTATACTCTACTGCAATTGATAATTGATAAATAATATGAAGACTCCGAAAACCGTCGGTTACAAAAAAGCCGAGAAACACGTTGAAATTATTCTCAAGAGTTACGATAAATTCTTTGCTGAGCCTATCGTCTCAAACACTAATGATCCCTCTAATGCTCTGGAAGAATTATGGAGTGCTGATTTTGTAGTTGTCTCACATGGCATAGAGACTGATCCAATCTTTAACTTCGGGAATAGAGCAGCTTTAAGTCTATTTGAACTTGATTTTTCAGAGTTCACTCAACTTCCATCAAGAAAATCGGCAGGAAAAGTATCACAAACTGAAAGAAATGAGCTTCTGGCAGAAGTGTCTAAAAGTGGTTGCATAAAGAATTATACGGGAGTGAGGGTTTCATCGACTGGGAAGCGGTTTTTCATAGAAAACGCAAAAGTATGGAATCTATACGATGAAAACTCAGAGTATTATGGTCAAGCGGCAATGTTTAAGTCATGGAAACGTCTTTAACGTCAACACGCACATAATGACTAAGGGTAGATTGTGAGAAGCGAGCAATAATCAAAGTGACTGTCAATTCTTCTCACAGTACGGGAATAACAATTAATGGTGCTTTTGCTTTTACCTTGGAGTTTTAACCCTCTTCGCTACACTACGTTCTGACCACCTTAACTAGCCGGTATTATAAGGTTGAACGGTACCAATAAAACAAATAATAGTTCCAAGTAATCGGTGCCAATATCGGCGGCATGTTAACTTAATGGTTAGCATCCTTGGATTCAAGGTCGATAATCATAAATATCGATAAAATGTGCTTGCTTTGTTACAATGATTTAATTCATAAACATTGAAGAGAGGGCAAAATGTTAAAAATTAATTCTAAGACAATTACTCTATTATTTGTATTGGTCTATATCTTCCTTGGGGCATTTTTATTCCAGAGCCAAAAGCGAACTGCTGTGCAAGAAGCCGAAAAGCGAATTGGTATTTTCATGTCAAAATGGTTAGCGCTATTTGACTATATCGAAGTAAAACAAAAGAATGTATTCTACGAACTTGAAAAGAGCGGTGACCTTACAATAAAAGGATATTTTGATCCTAGTGTTTTATCATTTTCCTATATTGCAAGGCAGATTCAAAAGAAATATGAAGAAATAGAACGTGAAAAAGGTGAAATGCCATATCATTATCGACTGTCTGCTACATCACCAAGAAACCCAATAAATAAGGCATCTAAGCACGAAGCAACCATTCTTGAAAGATTTAGAAACAATGAAATTGATAAATTCACAGAATACATCCACAGGGATGATGAAAAATTCTATGTTAGCTATACGCCTATTTCAAGAACAGATACATCTTGTATGCGTTGCCATAGCACACCTGACAAGGCACCAAGAGGATTAGTTGAACGATATGGACGACATGTTGGTTTTAATGTTCCTATAGGAACCATCAGAGCCATGATAGTAATGGAAATACCTTTTTCGGAAATTGAAAATGAAGCATTAAAAAATTACGCAACAAATATGTCAATTCTGTTATTTATATTTGTCTTGTTTAATGGAATATTAGTGGCACTTCTTAAAAAAGAAAAAATGCTGTCACAGGCTAATAATGAACTAGCTAAATTGAGTAATATAGACAAATTAACAAATATTTATAATAGAAGGTACTTTGATAAGTTTATGGAGGATCAATTTAATATCATGAAAAGAGATGAGAATTTTCTTTCATTAGTAATGTGCGATATTGATCACTTTAAACAGTATAATGACATTTATGGTCATCAAGCTGGTGACAAATGTCTTTCATCAATAGCACTTAGTATTTCAAATACTTTAAAGCGCCCAACAGATATAGTCGCAAGATATGGAGGAGAAGAGTTTGTAGTTGTTCTTCCAGGTACGAATAGTGACGGTGCTCTTTATGTTGCAAATTTAATTCAAAATGAAATAAGCAAAATAAATATAAGTCATAAAGGTTCATCAACCTCTTCAGTCATAACGCTTAGCATGGGTGTAGGAACAATAGTTCCTGATAATGACAATTCCGTTGTTGAACTGATAAAGAATGCTGATAACTTACTATATAAAGCAAAAGGAAAAGGTAGAAACAGTATTGAGCACTAAGGTAATGCAAATGCTCGTAGTTCATATGGTACTGTAAAAGTCACCATAAAATATGGCACTGGTAAAAGCTTAACCTGTTGTTTGTCTATCCACTGACTTGAGATGTGATTTTGGTATTTTGGGCAATGTCGATTACCACAAAACATAGGTCGCCATTCGGCGTGATTACAATCAGGGCATTTAATATATAACTCACCAGATTTGTGAGCTCGACACCGCTGAATTGCATGTATAGTTTACAGTTGATTTGGCAATAAACCTTTGTCGTGTTTGTTGATATAGGCCTTAAAATACTGATTAATGGTAGTCGCTAATTCCATAATCACACCTTCTTGAGATTTATGTCGTGGGTGTTGATAAGGTCAGTAACGGTAACAAAACTATTCTTTTCTGAAACGCCAGTTAGATGGGTGTATCTCGCAGTAGTTTTAGGGCTGGCATGGCCAAGAAGTGCTTGGGTATTCATCCTATTCTTAATAGCATTTCATAGTAGAATTTATGAAGTTGCTTTTAGCTAAAAACTTCACTTCTGTACTGAACATTACCTATTTTTTCCTCCTTCAAAAAAGTGAGGAGAAAAAATAGGTAATGTGGCTTAGTTGTAATGTGCTAATTGTTTTTCTTTATGCTGCAGAGTGGCTTCCTTTTAGTCAGGTGTTTAACTCACTAGCACAGCTCGCTTTTGTTGTTTTAATTAGGCGGTGTTCCGAAGTAAAATGTTGCTTGGGGGAAGAAATGCTATTTCCAAATAATCGATGCCAATTTCAGTGGCATGTTAATTTAACGTTATGAAATAAAAAGCCATATGCCTGATATTAATTTTCATATTTCAACAAGAGAACCTAAGTACCCAGTGATTGTAATATCTTCAAATGATCTATACTCTGTATTCGACATAGAAGATTTATTTCAAAAATGTGTCAAATCAACACTTTCGAATGATGAAAGTTATATTAAAGCCATTGACTCTTCTGGTGAGGAATTCCGGTATATCCCTGAACATTATGTAATTGCTCCTCATTTCTTTTGTACGAAATGGACAAAAAAACAAATTGTAGAGCTATACAATGAAAGCTTAGATGAGAGTCAGGAAGAACATCAGTATTCAACAAAATCTTTTTCAGCTAAACGCATAGGTAAAATCGTATCGGACATATGTAAGCTCCTGAAAGAATAAGATAATTAATAACAACAAAATTAACTCAACCGCCTTTAGGCTACCTTTGGAAATTGCTACTTTGCCAAATTCTTCGTTAATTTTAAAATTTTATCCTCGTAATATCGCTTATATGCTTACTGAAGAAAATTGTGTATGCAGCTAGCTTGAACAAAATTTCTAATATTGCGAGGTGTCATCTTGTCTATTGTTGTACCCCTTTCAATCGCCAACTCGACTTGGTTTTCTACGCATATAGCGCACGAGCAATCTTAGCATCTTGTTTGTGCCGATAACCTCTGACACCTTGGTCATGGTTTACCTCCCTTGATGTTGTGCATGGATATCTTCCAAGGGTAAGGGCAATATCACAAAAGATTTACCGCTTTTTCTTTCAAGTTCGATATAATGTCTTTCTGTAGGGCTTTAGTGTCTATAGCTCATGCTATTCTCCGTAAATGGTTTGGTCACTACTTACGAAGTCATGCACTTATCATACGAATTCAGGTATATCAAACTAATATATTTAGGAGAAATAAATGTCTAGTAATTTTGGCACAATATATAAAGTTAGCACTTTTGGAGAATCTCATTGCCGAGCAGTTGGGGTTATAATTGATGGCTGTCCTCCAGGACTTAGTCTAACAGAGGAAGATATACAGCATCAACTAGACAGAAGACGACCTGGGCAAAGCGTACTTAGCACAGACCGAAATGAAGCTGACCGAGTTAGTATATTATCTGGTACTGAAAATGGAAAAACCTTAGGTACTCCTATTGGGCTGCGGGTTAATAATAAAGATCAACGTCCTGGGGATTATGGTGAGATGAGTGATGTTCCAAGACCATCCCATGCCGATTTCACGTATCAAATGAAATATGGTATTCGAGCTTCATCGGGCGGAGGAAGATCCAGTGCCCGAGAGACTATAGGCACGGTGGCGGCAGGAGCAATTGCCGAGAAAATATTGAGAATGAAGTATGGCGTCGAGATACTAGCCTGGGTTGAAAGTGCAGGTTCTATTAAGGTGGGTGAAATCGATGAAAAAAAACTGACCCGTGAAAGTATTGATAGTCATATAACTAGATGTCCAGATCCTAAAGTGGCAGAGGATATGAGTCAATTAATCGCAGAATTAAAAGAAGCTGGCGATTCAACGGGTGGTGTTGTTCGATGTTTGATTAGGAATACACCTATTGGTATCGGTGAACCTACTTATGAAAAACTTGAGGCTAAATTAGCTCAGGCAATGATGGCAATACCGGCTAGTAAGGGTTTTGAGATTGGTTCTGGTTTTGCTGGAACAACTCTTCTTGGTTCGGAGCACAACGATCCATTTGCCTGGAAAGATGGTCAACTTGGCACAAAAACTAATAATTCAGGTGGTATACAGGGTGGTATTTCAAACGGTGAAGATATTCGGTTTAGGGTCGCATTTAAGCCTACTGCTACAATATCTTTAGCTCAAAATACAGCCACATTTTCCGGTGAAGATGCTATTCTGAAAGCCAAGGGCAGGCATGATCCATGTGTGGTGCCGAGAGCTATTCCAATAGTAGAGAGCATGGCGGCCATCGTTCTCTTGGATATGGCGATGAGACAGGAAAGTCGTAAAGCTTTTTTCAATATTTAATTTAATATATCGATTGTTTAGTGATTTGCTAATTTTTTTACATGCTTTTTTAGGACATAGAAACGAGCCAAAAATTTTTTACTGTTACTATGGAAGACATCACTCATAATAAATCAATCATGGGTGATGATCTTTATCATTTGCACCGAAGGTTTTTCCAAAGAAGTAGGCCAAAGCTTGGGCAAATACTTGCACCTGTCAACACACTATCTGTTGAAATCAGCTAGTCGCTTCAAATATCGATGGCACGCCATTGACTGCTAACGGTCATATTGCGCTGGAATTGTAAAAATGGAAGATGCCAAAATGCAAATAATTTGCTTGGGATAAAATAGTTCTTGAATCTCTGCGGATAACGCAGTAGAAAAGGTTTCCTTGCTAGCAGTTGTTGGCTTTATCTCAATGATTTATCTTTTTTATTTACAAATTAGCATCTATTACACCCAGGCAAATATATCATGTCACCAAAACAAAAAACACTTAGTCGTCTTCTGGATAAATTAGCGCCTCCTGAAGGCCTATTGTTACTAGGACTTTCTATTCTAGTCGGCATTACAACTGGACTTGGTTCCGTTGTTTTTATTAAATTAATATACGGTATACAAAGCCTTTTTTATTCAGGTCTTTTCGGAAGTGTTCCCATAATTGGGGACTGGATTTATGTAATTGTACCAGTTATAGGCGGTTTGCTTGTTGGCCCTTTAATCCTTTGTGCCCAAGAAGCCAAAGGGCATGGTGTGCCAGAAGTGATGCAGGCTTTGATTCTTCGTGGAGGAAGAATAAGGGCTCGTGTTGCCGCAGCTAAGATTGCTGCTTCGGCAATTTGTATAGGCACAGGTGGTTCTGCTGGGCGTGAAGGTCCAATTATTCAAGTTGGCGCTGCATTCGGCTCAAGTATCGGGCAAGTATTAAAATTATCCGATGAGAGAATTCGTAACCTGGTTGCTTGTGGTGCGGCGGCTGGTATCGCTGCTACATTTAACGCTCCGATTGCTGGTGTAGTCTTTGCTATTGAAGTTTTAATGTGCAATATCCAGGTTAGAGCATTTGGCAACGTGGTTATTTCTGCGGTTTCAGCTTCCATAGTCAGTCGTATGTTCCTCGATCATGGATCTGCCTTCGAAGTTCCTGCCTACACTTTGATTGATTCCAAAGAATTAATTTTATACTTCATACTTGGACTTGTGGCGGCCTTGGTTGGCATAATGTTCATTAGGATGTTGAATTTTGCCGAAAATCTTTTTGATAACTGGGATATCCCTCAACTTGTTAAACCTGCGATCGGTGCAGGTTGTCTTGGATTAATCGGTTACCTTTATATGCAGTTGCCGGGTCTAGTTGATCCTAATGCTGCAGGCCAACATGGACCTGCCACCTCAGCTATGATACCCCATATGTATGGGTCAGGTTTTCCTTTTATTGAGTATGCCATTCAAGGAAAAGCAACATTGGGAATTCTTGTTCTACTAGTGTTCCTAAAGCCCCTTGCAACGTCATTCACCTTAGGGTCAGGTAACTCTGGCGGCGTTTTTGCACCATCTCTTTTTACAGGAGCTATGCTTGGCGGCGCCATGGGGCATATTTTTGCTTATTTCTTCCCAGAATTAGAGGGCAATATTGGTGCCTATGCACTTGTTGGTATGGCCGCACTTTTCTCAGCCACGGCAAGAGCACCGCTCACAGCGATGCTCATTGTTTTTGAAATGAGTAATGATTATGAGATGATTTTGCCACTGATGATCGCTGGTATTACTGCATGTTATGTCGCCCAATGGTTGCATCCAGAATCTATCTACACGATGAAACTTGCTAAGCGTGGTGTCCGTTTTTCTGAAGGTAGGGATATGGATATTATGCAGGGTGTAAGTGTTAATGAAGTGATGCGTACCAATCCTGTTAAGGTTCATAAAGATCAGCCGTTAACAGAAGTTATGTCTCTTTTTCAAGAGACACGCTTGTTAGGTTTTCCAGTTGTTAATGACTCAAATCAAATTTGGGGCATTCTGACTTTGCAAGATATGAACAGGCTTGAGGAGCTTGAGGATTTCTCTATCCGTGGCAAGGTTGTCGCAGATATTGCCACCGAAAATCCAATCACCATGTTTGCTGACGAACCTGTTTGGACAGCAATTCAAAAAATGAGTCCACGTGATATTGCGAGATTGCCAGTTGTTTCTAGGGATGCCAATAATACCTTGATCGGTATTATAAGTAGGAGTGACATCCTAAGAGCCTACGACGTTGGAGTCATGCGTAAGCAAAGAGGACAGATCGTTGAAGGACAAACAGAATTACGCAAGCAAACTGAGAATGGTTTTATAGAGATTTCAATTAATTCCCAAGACTTTTGCAACGGTAAAAGAGTTATGGACTTGAAATTACCTGAAAACATTAACATTGTTTCATTTAAAAGAGGGGGTAGTATCAATGTTGCTAAGGGTAAGACAGTGTTTATGGGAGGAGATGTTATTACGGTGTATGGCAAAACATCAGAGGCTAATTCTATAAAAAATGCATTTCGTTTCGGATGAAGCGGTCATGGAAATAGCCACTTAGCCCAGGCTTTTCGTAGGATTTAAGGTCTAATTCTCATGATAACGCTTGTATGTTTGGGGTAATTTTTTTGATTTTTTAAGATATCCTAAAGTAAGATAAGGCACTGACATTAAAATGTTCGTGCCTTTTTTTGTGGAATTGGAATTTTAACCCTACACCTAGCACGTTTCTCCCTCCTTGACAAAGAAAGCAAATATTTATAAAAATTGATACTGTAAAGCAGGATAATTCATAATAACTAGACAAGGAGTGAATGATGAGATTATTAACGACATTGCTGTTTGCAGTTTTTAGCGTCTTTGCCATCACCAGTTTTAGTCCAGCCAAGTCCACCCTAAAGAATGATTCATCATGGAGGTATTTGCAAAGTAATGTTCACGCTTATCAAAGCATGAAAGATATTAAAGCCTCCTACGCAGTTTATACCAATCCTGGTGAAGGTCATCTTGTTATTCCTGTGAACACCAAGGTTAAAATGGCAAAGTGGAGATCTGGCTTTTTATTACAACTAGCAGATGGCAGGAACGTATACTACGAAGTTCATAAGAGTCGCACTGGTATGACAGGTTCTGAATATTTTGATAAGATATTGACTTCAAATAAAAAAACTAATCTTTCTAAATTATCTAGTAAGGACAGAGCTGGAATTAAAGCGGGGAAAGTAAAACTAGGCATGACTAGGAAAGGTGTTAGGATTGCTTTTGGTTACCCGTCTCCCCATGCTACTCCCAATATTACTGCTAATACCTGGGTATTTTGGAAAAATCGTTTTATGAAAACAGCTATTACATTCAATAAATCTGGCAAAGTCGTAGCAATTAAATAATTTTACCCTCTATTTTAAATGACTAATTCAAATAAATCCGCCTTAATAACTGGAGCTAGCAAGGGAATTGGGGCGGCAATCGCAATCCAGCTAGCCTATGATGGTTTTGATATTTATCTAAATTATCGAAGTGATCATGATGCAGCTAAGGAAATATTAGAACAGGTGAAAGGGTTAGGTGTAAATTGTATCCTTTGTCCTTTTGATGTGACAGATTACGAGGCAACTGAAATCGGTTTAGAACCTTTGCTTGAAGCACCACCTTTCGCTGTTATCAATAATGCTGGTTTTGCAAAAGATACTCTCTTTGGACTTATGGATAAAAATTCATGGCATAATGTTTTGGATGTACATCTGAATGGGTTTTACAATGTTACGAGAATGTTAATTCCATTGATGATGAGAAAAAGAAAAGGGCGCATTGTAAATATTGTTTCAACTGCTGGACAGACAGGGAATGCTGGGCAGGTGAACTACTCTGCCGCCAAGGCCGGTTTAATAGGTGCTACAAAATCTCTTGCGATGGAGATTGCTAAACGAAATATTTTGGTGAATGCAGTTTCACCTGGGTTTATCGAAACTGAGATGACCTCGCAGCTACCCATTGAGCAAATAAAAAAACTAATTCCCCTTGGTAAATTAGGTAAACCTGAAGATGTTGCAAATATGGTTTCTTTTTTATGTTCAGACAAGGCCGAATATATTACCGGGCAAACTTTTTCCATTAATGGCGGGATTTTTACAACATGATAAACCGAGTCGCAGTGACAGGAGTGGGAGTTGTTTCCTGCCTTGGTAATAACGCTATAGAGGCTCAGAATAGTTTACGTCTCGGTAAAAGTGGAATAATTTCTGAGTCAAAACGGGAGGAGCTTAACTTTTTTAGTCCTCTAACTGGTTCAATAAAAGATTTTGATCCTAAGAATTCAGGCCTTACACGCAAGCAACGAAATACTATGCCAGATTTTGCTGTACAGGCATATATGGCGGCTTTTGAGGCATTAGAAGCCGCTGGTCTTACTAGTAATGATATTCAAAATAATCGGACTGGATTAATTTTTGGTAACGACTCCACATCTGTGGCTCAAGTGGAACAAGCTGAAATAACCATGCGAGAGAATACCACTGCCGCTATTGGTTCTGGCTATTGTATCAGGGCTATGAATTCAACTGTTACCCTAAATTTGAATTCTCTTTTCGGAACCCAAGGTGCTTCATGGACGTTAAGTTCTGCGTGCTCCAGTGGCGGACATGCCATTGGTCAAGCTGCTGATCTTATTAAATTAGGTAAGCAAGATAGGATAATATGCGGAGCAGCCCAAGAAATTACATGGCAATCACTGTGTAGTTTTGATGCTCTTGAGGCGTTTTCCAGAAGAGTTGAAGCACCCAAGCAAGCTAGTCGCCCCTTTGATGCTAATCGTGACGGACTTGTTCCATCTGGCGGTGCAGCTGCGGTAATATTAGAACGATATGATTTAGCTGTAGCAAGAGGGGCAGTTATTCTTGGGGAAATAGAGTCTTATGGGTTTTCCTCAGATGGCAAGTCACTATGCAGACCAGATTCAGCAGGGCTTCAAACTGCGATAAAAAATGCTTTAATTGAGGCATCACTCAAACCTAAAGATATTGATTTAGTTAGTGCTCATGCCACCTCCACGCCGGTTGGTGACTGCGTTGAAGCAAATGCCATCTCTTCCGTCTTTGGTGATAAAGGTGTGCCTGTAAATGCTCTTAAGTCAATGACGGGGCACGAACTGTGGATGTCTGGTGCCTCACAGATAGTCTATAGTATTTTGCAAGCTCAAGGGGCTTTCATTGCTCCTACCATAAATTTTGAAAGCCCAGACCAAGACAGTGATAAACTTGATATTATCACTTCTTGCTTAGATAAACATCCGGGTCGTATTCTTCATAATTCAGCAGGTTTTGGTGGCACCAACTCCTGTATAATTATGAACACAAGGCCGAGATAATGCACTGCATAATTGTAGGTGCGGGTTGTTCTGGATTAACCTGTGGCATACTACTAGCGAGGCATGGCTACAAGGTAACAATTCTAGAACAGAATCGTCAAATTGCCCCCACCGTAAACGGCTTCAAGCGAGGTGGAAAGTATTTTGATACAGGGTTGCACTGCCTTGGTGGTATCTCGCAAGATGGGAGTTTGAAAACGCAACTAGAGTTACTTGATATTGCCAAAAAATTGTCCTTTGTCACCTCTGAAGATGACAAAGCATTCACCTTTTGTTTGGCGAGTGGGAATAAATGGCAGATGCCCCAAGGGTTTCAAGAGGTTGCTAATTCTCTTGTAGATTTATTTCCGAGCGAAAAGCATAATGTTATCTCATTTTTAGTCATCGTAGAGAAATTAAGCGTCCAATTTCAATACGGTAATAAGATCGAATCTACTGAGTTGGAAAAACTATCCGAAAAATCATTGCGGATAGTTTTAGACCACTATTTTACCAGCGAAGAATTAAAACTTTATTTATCTAGTCTAAGTGAAATTTTTTGCGATCTAACAAGTGACGAGACATCTTTTGGCTTCTATGCGGCCAGTACAGGTAGCTATTTTCACAGTCATGGACAAATCGTTGGTGGCGGTAGAGCTCTTATTGAAGTCATGGTTGAACAATTTTGCCATTTTGGCGGGATCATAAACACCAGTACCAAAGTAGAAAAGATTCATCTCGGTCAACACAAAGATTTTAAAGAAGTTATTCTGGCAGACGGAACCGTTGTTTCAGGGGATATTTTGATAAACACATCCCATCCTAAACTTCTTGAAAACTTACTTCCATTAAAGAGCCTTCGAAGAATTCAGAGACAGTTCTTGCAAAGTTTAGAGTCCACAAAATCAATTTTTGTGGTCTTTGCTTCATGTCCGGTAGAACTTATAGATAAACTAGGCAGCATTTTGATTTACAGTGACAATGACGAACGACCACTCACTTTTTTTCCCAGTTCAAGTAATGGTTGTGGCATTGTTGCCCTTATGCAAGCAAGCGACTATCAAGATTGGCAACATTACGATGGCGATGAACCGTTTATTCGACTAGCCGGTTATGAAGAAAAGAAGAAATCTCTAGCTTGTAAATTGCTTGAAAATCTAAAGAAGCATTTACCCGCTCTAAAAAATATAAAAATTGAATCCATTAGCACGCCTTTAACCATAAAGGATCAATGTAATGCTCCAGATGGAACGAGTTATGGGGTGAAGCAATCGATCCACCAGTATCCGACTATGGCAAAACTACCACTTAGAAATGTTTTTCTTTCTGGACAAGCATTGGCCGGTCCTGGTGTTCAAGGAGCCATGACATCGGGATTTATAACTGCGGATACAATAATTAATCAAGAAGGTATTTCATGAAATTACAACGAGTTGTGATCACTGGGATGGGGGCAGTTAGCCCTTATGGCTTTGGTTGTGAGCCCCTCAGCGATGGTATTAATAAGGGCAGTTGTATATCCAAGATGCCAGCTAGCGATAAGTTAGAAGACTTGCGTTGTCATATTGCAGGGCTGGTGCCATCCATGGATAAAAAAACAATTCCTAGGCAAATACGTCGTACAATGACTACCATGGCGCAGTATGCTTACCTTGCGTCCCTTGAAGCTATAGAAATGTCAGGGATGAAATTAGATGAATTGCCCAAGGGGAGAACTGGTCTTGCCCTAGCATCTACAACAAGTTCTATTGCTTTGATTGAAGAATTTTTTAATGGCTATGCTGAAAATAAAACACTTAGTCATTGTAATGCCACCACATTTTTTAAATTCATGGGTCATTCTGCGGCGTCCTCAGTGAGTCAGGCTCTTGGCTTGTCGGGAAGGTTAATTGCCCCCGCAGCAGCTTGTTCGACTAGCTCCCAGTCGATCGGTTTAGGGGCTGAAGCTATTGCTCTTGGCAAGCAAGAAATAATGATTTGCGGAGGGGCAGACGAAGTACATCCCCTGACCATTGCCTCCTTTGATTTATTAAACGCTGCCTCCACGGGCTATAATGATAGACCGACAGAAGCCTCAAGACCCTTCGATAGAGATCGTGACGGAGTCGTTTGCTCAGAAGGAGCAGGAGTGCTAATGCTGGAAAGTTTCGACCATGCCATAAAAAGAGGTGCTACAATTTTGGCGGAATTAATAGGTTTTGGGTGTCTGTCTTCGCCTAGTAACCCTGTTATGTCCGATAGCAGATCCATTGAGCTGACTATGAAGTCGGCCTTGGATGATGCTGGTTTAAAGGCAGAAGAGATAGATTTCATAAATGCCCATGCAACCAGTACAGAAAATGGCGATATAGCTGAAGCTGAAGCAATAGCCAAGGTTTTCGGGGATAGAACTCCGGTTGCTAGTTTAAAAGGTCACCTCGGCCACAGTCTTGCTGCCAGTGGTAGTTTGGAAATAATTGCTTGTATTATTGACCAAAAATTCAATTCCCTGACTCCCACAAGGAACTTGCAAAATGTCGACGATAAGTGTAAAAATATTAACTTAATTAAAAAGGTTGAAAGTATAAAAGCTAAATACTTTATTAAAAATAATTTTGCCTTAGGTGGCGTCTCAACCTCACTGGTAATAAGGATTCATCGATGACAAGAAGTGAAATAATTAACATAGCAAATAATGCGATTGCCGAAGAATTCGAACTAGAATTAGACGTCATGGTGCCAGAGGCACAGTTATATCAAGAGCTTGGATTTGATAGCCTTGATGCAGTTGATCTTGTATTGGTTTTAGAAAGATCTTTTGGGGTAAAACTTCGTAATAATGAAGAAGTTAAAGAAGTGAGAACTCTCGGTGATATATACGATCTAATAGAAAAACTACAGTAAGTTAAATAGATCAATGTCAAAATTTCCCATAAAAAAGATACGCTTATTGGCGCTGGTAATTGTTTTATTATCAGTCGTATTGGTTATAGCCCCCCTTGCCATAACATCTTTCCCCTATTTTTATTTTATTAAAAGAGACCCGATCGATATAATTGCTCGTTTTTGGGTTTGGGTTTATGGCAAAAGCTATGTTTTTTGTACTAAACCTTTCTTTCCTGCAACCTTAAGTTGGCAGGACAATAAACCATATTCACTGCCAAAAGGTAGCGTCATCATCATGAATCATTACTCGGTTCTTGATTTATACTACCTTGGTTTAATGCCGACGGCGCAGGATGCGAATATCGCTTTTGTTACCCAAAAAAGGCCATCTTTGGTAAAGCTGTACGCACCCTTTATGGCTGCAGGGAAATATATCGATATGCGTCGTGAAGGGCTTGCATCTTGTGAGAAACTTTGTGCTGAGCATCTGGCTAAAGGTAACCATGTACTTTTCTTTCCCGAGGGTGGACGGAACAGAGGAGTAGAGTTGAATAAATTTAAATCAACTCCTTTTTATGTCGCCAATAAAAACAATGCCCCCATTGTACCTATTTGTATCTATGGAACGAACCATCTCCTGCCACCTAAAGCCAAAGGGTTAAATCTGGCACGTATCCAATTTCATATTATGCAGCCAGTACTAACAGACAATATCCAAGATGAATTAGGGCATAGAATATTAAAAAAAGCAGTACATCGCGAGATGGGACATGTTCTTGCTAAATTCCATGCAGACTATGAGGGTAAGTAATATGACGTTAAATGTAAAAGCTGCCCCCCATCTTCCCCACGCTCAAACGATGTTGTTTATCGATGAGATAAAGGTCTGTGAAGAAGAGAACGGCACCGTCGTGGCAAGAATAAAAGATGATTGTATTTTTGCTGATGCGGATGGCAGAGTTAATGAAATGTTGGTTGTTGAATTACTAGCTCAGGGATATGCAGCTTTAGAGGGATATCGAGCTTCCCATAGCAATAAACCAGTACAGAAGGGCCTCTTGGTGGGTGTCAAAAAGCTTGTCTTTGATAAAACCAAAATCATTAAAATTGGCTCGGTCTTAGAAATAAATTTAACGCTAGAAACAGAACTTGATGCTTATACCATTGTCTCAGGGCAGGTAGTTACTGAGGGCGAAACGATTGCCTCTGCTAATTTAACCTTATATTTATTAAGTGAAGACAATGGTAGTTAGACAATTACTCTTCCAACTTTCTTTGTTACTGTTGATTAGCGTACCTCTCTATGCTACTGATTTACTAGGAAAGATCAGTATAGCCAATAAAGAGATAAAATCTTCAAGCATGGATTTTACCCAGGAAACTAGCACCATATTTTTTAAAACCCCTATTGTATCTAAAGGGAAACTATACCTTATACGCCCTGACAAACTACGTTGGGAATATATCGATCCGGCTATATCTGGGTTTATCATAAACGGTAACACTGGTTTACAATGGAATGAAAAATTTGAAACAAAACAAATAGAGAGTAGCCAATTATCACCTATCTTGAGAGTAATTGCTGGGCAAATACTACTTTGGCTGAATCTTGATGAGGAAAGTTTAAGTATTAATTTCACAATCACGCAAAAAGATTATTTATCGCTACAACTAATCCCAATAGAAGCAAGTATGCAGGAGTTTATTAGTGTCATAACACTGTCATTTACTGATTTAGATTATTTAATTAAGGAAATTGTAATCGAAGAAAAAAGTGGTGGCACCACCGTAATAAGTATGCAAAATATCTCTGTTAACAAACCATTCCTTGTTGGCAAATTCACCAAGCCGTAATGACAGAGTTGATCTTAACAATATTTAGTTACTGCCAGAATAAGAGATGGATTTTGCTAGTGTTTGCAATTTGCTCTATCATTTTTATGGGACTAGGCGTAAAACAGTTAAGATTTGCCAATGATCTAAATCAATTCATCCCCGAAGATGGCTTAAATTTAAAAGATGATTTTAATTTAATACAGCAACTTCCAGCACAAAAACAGATCCTCATTTCTTTATATAAAGAAAACGAAAACGTCAAAACAGCTCTACTTGTTGAGGCGGCAAAAGATCTTAATAGTAAACTTACTCCACCGTATTTCTCCGAAATCCTATCAGAACAGATACAAGCCAAAGTTTTTAATCCAATTTCTTTAAGAGATTTAATTCCCAGTTTATTTTCAGATCAGCTAGCAACGCAAATTATCGCCAGCACCACAACCAAAGAGGTCGCCAAAAAGCTAGCTGAAGAACAACAAGAACTTTTCGGCGTTGGCTCATTTGGTAAAAGTATCACTATCCGGGAAGATCCACTAGAACTATACAGAAATGTATTACCGCGCTTGACTAATATTAATGCTCTTGGAAACATTCGTATTAGACAGGGTCTTTTTATGAATAGCCAAGAAGATAGCGTTCTGATTATAGCCAAGACTGCGGTTGCCACGACCAATTCTAGTGAAACTGAAGCTTTGGTAAAGCATTTAGATAAAGCCTTTTCTGAGCTCCCAGAAGGAATAAAAGCTGATGCCCTTGCTAGTCAAATTTATGCTGCCGCCAATTCTAGTACTATAAAAAATGATATTTTCACTGTCTCAATTATCGGTATAGTAGGTCTTATCATTATTGCTTTTTTCTTTTTAAGAACAATTAATATATTGCCGATCCTGCTAGCTCCTTTGATTGCCTATATTGCAGGAGCGGCGGCTATCGGCTTTGTTTGGCAGCCGACTTTGGCGATGATTTTCGGTTTTGCCCCAATTCTTCTTGGAATAAGCATAGATTATGCCTTACATCTATACTACGTCTATTCGAGTGATTTTTTAGATAAAAAAGAAACTATAAGGCAAGTTTCAAAACCGATATTAACCAGTGCTTTCAGCACCGTTTTAGCTTTTTCTCTTCTGTTGTTTTCTTCGGTTAGTGGATTAAGGCAACTATCTTTCTTCATTGTTATCGGACTGTTGGCAACACTCTGTTACACCCTTTTCTTTTTGCCACATTTACTTGTAAAAACTGCCAAGCGGAAAAAGAAAAATGATCTTAATAAATCTTATATATCCGTTGTTCAGGTAATTACTGGCAAATATAGATTATTTTTCCGTGTTGTGTTTGCGGTTGTCATTGTTTTCTCAATCTTTATGGCGAGTAAAATCACATTTCAAAACCATATTCGAGATTTGGGAATACGACCTGCTAATTTATTGTCTGCAGAGCAAAGGATAAATGATACTTGGGGTAAAAAATCTGATTCTGTGATGATTTTTTCTTTCGGTAATACTATGGATGAGGCACTGTATAATTCCTTGAAAAGCCAAAATTATATGGCAGAAAATGGGTTTACACCTAAACTTTCTATCCTAGGGATACTCCCACCAGTCATCAGCCAACAGAAGAATCAGAAAGCGTGGAAGAACTTTTTGCAAACAGAAGGTAGATCTCTACAAAAAGAGCTACAAGTTTCGGGGGGGAATCTAGGTTTTAGCGATAATGCCTTTGATCCATTTTATTACTTTTTGCAAGATTCACCCAAAGATATTACTTACGAAAACCTTAAAGAATTAGGACTTGACTCCCTTATTTCTCAATTATATTTCATAAATGAGGATGGCGAACATATTGTTATTAGCATGTATCCTAAAGAAGTTAATGACATTATTCCTCTGTTGAATGAAGAAATTTTGGGTTTTGGCTCAAAAATTATCTCTATGGATGAAATGGGCAAAAATCTTGGTAGTGGTTTATCCCACTCTTTTGCTAATTTTATTTTATTAGCACTATTAGCTATGGCGATTCTAATAATGCTCATGTTAAGGTCATTTACAGCTACGGTCTCTGCACTTTTGCCTGCCCTTGCAGGGTTAATATGTATGGCGGCAACGTTAAGCTTTATGCAAATTAATCTCGGTATCTTCGCCTTAGCAGGGGCGCTTTTAGTTATAGGACATGGTGTTGACTACGGGATATACATTAATCATTATCAAGCTAATAAAAATGCTGGTACCCCGACTGCTATCATTGTTTCAGGACTAACTAGCCTTATAGGATTTGGTGCTTTACTTACAGCTAAACACCCTGCCTTATATGATATGGGGATTAGTGTGTTTTCTGGGGTTTTTGCCGCTATGATAACCGCGTTGTTTGTAATTCCACTAATTAGCGTACGGAGGTAAACCTAGTTATGCAAAATATAATTTTTTTGCTTTTTTTACTTTTCATCTCCGCTTGCAGTTCTACTAGACCCTCATTATTGGAAAAGTATAATGTAGGTGAATCCGAAACAGATATCGCAGTTAATATTTGGCCTCAGCAATTAGAGGATATTGATTTCTCATTCCACGGTGCTATCAGTGTCTCAATGATTGACCTGAACCTCCAAGGTAGAATAGCAAAAAAAACTAAAGAAGAGACTCTGCAAGTCGTGATTTTAAGTCAATTCGGTTCCTCGATCTTACAGGCGGAAGTACAAAAGGACGGTTATCAAATATATTCCGAATCAGTCTTATTAAAAAAAAATCCTAATATAAGAGCTATAATTTTGGAAGCCATACAAAATATGTATTTTCCTGAAACAGATAACAATTGCCAACCTTATGCAAAAGATAAAGAATTACAAATAAACTGTCCAAAAACTGGTAATTTGTATGCATTTAGAAAAGAGGCTAATTTAGCTATATGGCAATTAAAAGAAAATTTTCCTAATTCTGATAACGTGGTGATTAGTTATAGTCAGTGGCAAGATAATTTTCCAAATACAATTTCCTATAAAACAAAAGGCAGTCTGATTGAGTTTCATTTAAAAAAGCCATAAAGATGAGGCAGTGATGAGCCAAATAGAAAAAGAAATACAGCGTCATATTAAGAATATATCTAAAACAGATAAGAGTATTAGCTTGACCCTATGTTTGCCGAAGTCATTTATTGGTTTTGCTGGTCACTTTGAAGATTATCCGGTGTTACCTGGCGTGGTGCAAATCTGCATTGGCAAAATTGCTGCAGCCCTATTAACTGGAAAGACTTTAATCATGATTAAGATGCCAGTTGCAAAATTCAAGAAGCAAATAGCCCCAGAAGACGAGATAAAAATCAACACAGAGATAACTAAATACCAAGATGATTTGATCTCATTATCCACCAAAATATATTTAGCAAATGAGATTGCCTCCACCTTTAAAACCACTTACGAAGTTTCATACTAATATGCGAAGAGGATATTTTAAAAAAGAACCGGGCGTCCCTTCTCCACTAACAGCGACTTGTTTAAGAAAAGTGCGATTTCAGGAGGTTGATACCTTGGAAATCGTCTGGCATGGACATTACCCTAGCTATTTTGAAGATGGTAGGCAAACCTTAGGCGAAAAATATAGTATGTCCTACCTAGATTTTTACCGGGAAAAAGTAGCCGCACCCATTCGTAAATTAGAAATAGACTATTTACATCCGCTATGTTTTGGTGATGTTTGCAGGATAGAAACAAAATTACATTATTCCGAAGCTGCTAAAATAAATTACGAATATTTTTTATACAATCAAGAAAATCGTCTTTGCACCACTGGATGCTCGGTGCAAATGCTAATCTGTGGCAAGACGAAGGAACTTTTATTGACACCGCCTCCATTTCTTCAAGAGTTTTTAGATAAATGGCGGGCGAACTCACTCACAATTTCAGCAGTTCAACCTAAAGGTAACTAAAATGAAAATTAGACTTATCTATCCCTACTGGAAAAAAATATCTCGGCAAACTGAGTTCCATTTACCACCATACGGGCCAGTGTCTTTTGCTGCAACTTTACCAGAAGATGTTGATGTTGAGTTTATCGACGACAACCTTGACAATTGGGATTATGAAACTGATGCTGATTTAATTTGTTTATCCATCATGTTAACTTGCCAGTTACCCAAAGGCATGGAGATAGCTGCTCAGTATCGTAAAATGGGTAAAACTGTTATGTGCGGTGGTATTGCTTGCATGCTTCACTCCGACGAGGTTGCACCTCAGGTAGACTGCTTATTCTTGGGTGAAGCAGAAGGTCGAATGACACAGGTTATATCTGATTTCCGCAATAATAAGCTCAAACCTGTTTATAATTACCTTGGAGATCACCCGGACATAAACCTTGTTGGTCCAGCCAAAAGAGACATACTGAACCACGATAATTATAATTATCGTGGTGTCCAAATGCTTGATCTAATAAGTGCATCCCGTGGGTGCAAATTTAACTGTGCTCCGTGTTGTACAGGGTTTTTAGGTGGTAAAGTATTCCGCCCCCGTCCTGTAGAAAAGGTTATAGAGGAGCTTCACGGTATTAAAAATAATCGTGTTTTTATGGTTGATAATTCGTTATCCCAAGATAAAGAATGGTTAAAAGATTTATTTAGAGAAATGATTCCATTGAAGAAAAAATGGGTCAGTCACCCCGTTATGTATGATCCGGAAGTTCTCGATTTGGCGGCTCAAGCGGGGTGCTGGTATGTTTATCAAGCCGTTTTTGATACCTCTGATGTCATTCGCGAACGTATCAAAATGCTGAAAGACCATGGTATTGGCATTGAGGGAACCATCCTATTAGGAACCGATGATCATGATGAAGATTATATTAAACGCTTAGTCGATTTCTTGCTTGAAATGGAACTTGATATTGCTGAGTTTACGATTTTGACTCCATTTCCGCAGTCACCACTTAGAGCTCAATTAGAAAAAGAAAATCGTATTCTTCATAATGATTGGAGCAAATACACTACCGAAGAAGTTGTCTTTCAGCCCAAGCAGATGACAGGTGAAAGTCTACAAAATATGTATAAATACGCTTGGGACACTTTCTACGCTGATAATGGTCACCAAATTCAAATGGGTGAATTATTTAAGCGTGTTATTCGTAGGGAAATGGATGATGGCACCTACAAAAGATATAATCCAAAAAAGGCTAAATTCCGCAGGAATTTTAAAAATGCCTAGAATTCTTTTAATAAATTGCAATCTGGCAATCTCACCATACCCGGTATTCCCTATGGGCTTAGCTCAGATCGCAGGGGCTTTGAAATCCAGTGGTTATGATGTGCGACAAGCAGATTTACAAGCATCTGAATTACCCCTTGAAGAGTTGGTTAAATCTCATTTGGATTTTAAACCAGAGGCTATTGGCCTTTCAATCCGTAATATTGATGATGTAGATTCTCATCAAGGGCTAAATAAATGGTACTTGCAGCAGGCAAAAGAAATTTGTGAGACCATAAAGAAATATTATGATGTCCCAGTTATTATTGGTGGAGCTGGTGTTTCGCTAATGGCTGAAAAAATCCGTGAATTTACCGGTGCAGATTTAGCTGTAGAAGGGGAGGGCGAAGTCGCAATGCCTAAACTTTTGCAAGAACTAGAAAAAAATAACTGGCAAGTTGATCAAGATAAAAAAGTATATAGTGCAGCACCAATTCTAGGTCAAAATATACCTTCACCATATTTGGATCCTCAGATATGCCAGTTTTATTATGAGCAGGCTGGGGTTATTGGTATCCAAAGCAAAAGAGGATGTCCTTATAAATGTGCCTACTGCTCATACCCGCTCATTGAAGGGAAAGTACTAAGGCATCGTCCACCTCAAATGGTAGCAGAACAGATGGCAAAAATGTACCAAGATCATGGTATTAGTGATTTTGTTTTTTGCGACTCTGTTTTTAATGATCATGAAGGAAAATACCTAGAAGTTGCGCAAGCAATAAAGGATTTGTCTTTGCCCCTGCGCTGGTCAGCTTATTTTCGTCCTTCTAACACAGATCTTGAAACATTGCGATTTTTGAAAGAAGCGGGGCTTTACGCTCTTGAATTAGGAACTGATAGTGCCTCTGACACCACACTTAGTGCCATGAGGAAACCATTTTCTTTCGATGAGGTAATAGAGTTCTCTAATTTCTGTGCAGAACTGGATCTTGCCCAAGCTCATTTCATCATCATGGGTGGGCCGGGAGAAACACTTGAAACAGCAAAGGAAGGGTTGGAAAACATTGCTAAACTTCAAAAATCAATTGTTTTCGTTTTTCAAGGCATTCGTGTTTTACCCAATACCCATATTGAAAAAATTGCCCTAGATGAAAAAGTTTTAGACCCCAAGAATGCCCTTTTGGCTCCTACCTACTATCATTCACCCACTGTCGATAAAGATGAATTATCTCAGCTTATTTCTGAGAGTTTTAAGAGAGATATGACCCGTGTCTTTCCGCCATCCAAAGGAGCCGACATGGAACAAGCCATGCGTTCTATGGGTTTTAAAGGATTGTTGTGGGATAGGCTTTTACGGCCAAAAAAGAGAAAAAGATTAGTAAAACCGAAAAACATTACTTAACAGCAATAACTCATATTTTTTATGCCAAGTAAATATAATCCACTAATTGTCATCCCTGTTTATAATCATAGAGATGGTTTGCAAACAATAATTTCGTCGGTGCATAGCTACGGCAATGTGCTAGTGGTAGATGATGGTTGTACCGATAATTCGGTGGATGAGAGGGTAGAAAAGCTTGCCACCGTTATTCGTCATAGAACTAATAAAGGCAAAGGTGCAGCAATTCTTTCAGCTAGCAGATACGCTAAAGAAAATAACTATAGCCATCTAATAACCATTGATGCTGATACCCAGCACTTAGCTGAAGATATTCCTAAATTTATAGAAGCTATTAATAGTTCACCTGAATCGATCATAGTTGGCGTACGGGATTTTAGTAAATCAGAATTGAATAAAAATATACCAAAATCAGCAACATGGGGGAGGTCCTTCTCAAACTTTTGGTACAGAGTGCAGACAGGAGAGGTGGGTGAGGATACCCAGTGTGGTTTTCGAGCATATCCTGTAAAGGTTTTAGAAAGCAAGTTGTGTGGTGATTCTCGTTATAGTTTTGAAACCGAAGTTATAGTGAAAGCAAATTGGGCTGGGGTAAAAATAAAATGGATAGGAATCCAGGTTTTTTATCCAGAACCAGAAAAACGCATCACGCATATGCACAGAGTAAAAGATAATATACGTCTATCTTGGTTAAATACACGTCTTACTATGCGAGCTGTAGTCCCATGGCCATACAAGCAATTAGATCCCACAAAGGATAATAACTTTTCCTTTAGACAGCCTATACAGTCGATGCGAAACCTGTTGAAAACAGGAGTTTCTCCGCTTAATATTGGTTTGTCTATTTTTATGGGAGTGTTGCTTGGTATCTTACCTCTTTTTGCCATTCACACTGTTGCTATACTTTTTTCAGCCAGCTTTTTTAGATTATCTAAAGTTCTCTCTGTAGGGATTAGTCAATTTTGTGCTCCTCCTTTAGCTCCTGCTATTTGTATCGAAGTGGGACATCGTATTTTATACGGAAAATGGTTAATAGATGCTTCTTGGCAAACCTTAGGGCTAGAGTTTCTAGATAGAGCTTGGGAGTGGATTATAGGTTCTTTGATTGTAGCACCGGTCTTAGCTGTAATTGCCGGGGTAATATTTTATGGACTTGCTTTTTTCTTACAAAAAGTTGGTTCACGACTATGAGTAGAGAGACGCAAAACGCTAAGTCATGGTCAAGTAAAAGCCTCGCTGGTCATTGGAGACATAACTTTTTTTATATGTTAATCCGCTACACAGGACGTGTGCCAGCTTATCTCTTTTCGTATATTGTAGTATTTTTTTATATATTCTTTAGTCGCACAGTTTATAGGCGGACAGAGCCTTATATAAGAAGACGTTTTCCCCAGGCAGGGGTAATTAAAAAACATATTCATAGCTGGAAGCTTTGCCAAAAATTTGCAGTTGCTTTGATTGATAAGTCAGCCATTTCAATTATTGGCAGGGAGACTTTTAGCTGGGATATAAAAAATGGATCTCAAATTAATGAGATACTAAAAGATGGTAATGGTCTAATTATTTTGACATCCCACACGGGATGTTGGCAAGCGGCTATCGGGGGGCTATCTGATGTGGAAGCTCCAGTTCACCTTATGATACATCGTGATGATGGCGATATTGATAAACAATATTTCGAGAAAAAGTCATCCTCACATATTCACACTATACCGGTGGATGATCCGCTCGCAGGCATTATAAAAACAACTAAAGCTTTGAGAAGTAACGAAATAGTCTCAATAATGGGTGACAGGATTTTCCCTCCCACTAGTTATGTCGGAAAAGTGAATTTTTTAGGTGACAAGGCTCTATTTCCTACTGCTGCCTATAAAATTGCTCAAAGTACAGGAGCACCTATTGTAATGCTGCTTACAAGGAAAGTTGGGTTGTCAACAATGTTTGTTGAGATAACAAAGCCTATCTATGTTGAAAAAAAAAGAGGCGCAGACCTATCTTTATATGCCCAAAAAACAGCAGATGTATTAGAAGAATATATACAAATAAGCCCATACCAATTTTATAATTTTTTAGATTTGTGGAGTAGTGATGATGAGTGATCTCAAAATAAAATTAAAAGAACTATTTATCGCAGAGCTTGGTCTTGAAGACATTGAACTTGATGAATGGCAAGACGACATGCCTCTTTTTGGAGAGGAAGATGGTATTGGACTTGATTCTCTTGATGCTGTAGAAATAGTGGTACTTATCGAAAAACATTTCGGTGTTTCTATTAATAATGTTGACGAAGGAAAAACTGCCATGGCATCCATTGCTAATCTAAGTGCCTTCATCCTATCCGAACAAAAGAATGACTAAGGTTAATATAACAGGTATTGGTGGCATTACAGGTTGCGGAGATACTATTTCTGCTAGCCTTGAGGCTATGTTTAAGGCTGATGCTGATAATAACAGATTATGCCAGCCTGTGATTTATAGTAGAATGAAGCTTGATTGGGGTAAGGATGCCATAGTCTTTGAGATAAGTGCTAACGGCCTAGCCTTAACTAAACAGTTTGAGAACTATCATCTAACTTGTCAGTTAGGTTTGCTGGCAGCCAGCCAGGCACTAGAAGATGCAGGCTTAGATTGTGATTATCTAAGAGGTAAAAGGGTTGGCGTTGTGATGGGAACAACCATTGCTTGCACTTTTAACAGTGTGCCATTTTACCAAGAATATAAATCTTTTCTTCAGGGTAAGACAGGTCAACCCAATCTAGCACCAGTAGAAAGATTTATGCGAAGCAATCCTTCTGAAGCCATAGCCTCTCATTTTGAACTTAACGGGCCAGCACAGACAATTGTTAATGCTTGTGCATCAGGCACTGATGCTATGGGCGTAGGGGCCAATTGGATTAAGACAGGCTTGTGCGATATTGTAATTGCAGGAGGTTGTGATGCTCTTTCTAGAGGGACACTGAACGGATTTAATTCCCTTCAGATTATGTCTGAACAGCGTTGCCAACCTTTTGATGCGGACCGTAAAGGCCTGAATCTTGGTGAGGGTGCAGCGACATTAATTTTAGAATCTGAAAAATCTGTAGAATCAAGAAACGTAAAACCAAGAGGTTTTATAAGTGGTTACGCTACGGCTTGCGATGCTCACCACTTGACATCTCCACATCCTGAAGGACGTGGTTTAAAACAAGCTTTGAATCATATATTCAATCACCAAAGCAATACTGTTGATGAACTTGCCTTTGTGAATGTTCACGGTACTGCCACGAAAGATAATGATAAGGTTGAAGGAACTGTTTTGGCTGATACCTTGCCGAGCACACCATTCTTTTCATCCAAGGGAGCAACGGGGCATACCCTAGGAGCGGCGGGAGCCATAGAAGCTGTACTCTGTCTCCTTTGTTTAGAAGAACAGAAAATCCCTAAAACAATTGGTTTAAGAAACCCTGATCCACGAATAACCGTTATTCCAACACTCGACAACTGTGCTGTGAACGGTAAAATAGCTATTTCAACCTCTCTTGCCTTTGGCGGATTAGCGTCAGCCCTTGCAATAACCATTTAAGATTATTGATTATGACTTGCACGAATAATTATTCTTCAAAGCCTACTGTAGTTCCAGTGTTAGATTTTTCTTTAACAGATATTATTGATGCCCGTAACAAGGGGAACATCTTATCTATAGATATTGAAATTACCGAAGCATGTAATTTTTCCTGTGTTTACTGTTATCGATATCAAAGTAATGGCCCACAGCCGGTGGGGGCGGACGAGCTAAACAGCGAACAAATTATAAAACTACTTACATCTGCTACTAAAAAGCATGGTTTAAAAAGAGTTTGTATACTCGGTGGCGAACCTTTGATGCCCATTATTCGTGATAAATATGTCGCTGTTTTAAAGGCTTGTAATGAGCTAGGGCTAGAGCATATCACTTTCACCAACGGTTATGCTTTAGACCGTGAGACAGCTGTTTTATTAAAAGAGTTAAAAGCGTCTGTCTGTATAAAACTGAATGCGATGGAGGCAAATACCCACGATCAGCTAGTTGGACAAAAGGGCTCATTTGCTTTGGTCATGGAGGCTTTCGAAACATTACAGGAACTAGGATTTGGTAAAGATGGGCTCCAATTGGCATTCGAGAGTGTTGTCACTCAGTCTAATTATGAACAAATAACCGATATGTGGCAATGGGCTCGCAGTAAAGATATTGTACCTTATGTTGAGATATTGACCGAGCAAGGACGAAGTGCTACCCGTGCCGAAACTCTCATTGTCAGCAACGAAAAGCTGGAGATATTATTTAAAGAGCTGCAAGAAATAGATAAGAATAACTATGGCCTTGAGTGGGATGTTATTCCTCCAATTGCCGGTGGACATAAATGTCTACGCTATTATATGAGCATTTACGTTCGTAGTAATGGTGATATTTGTCCCTGCGTTGGTGTGAGTGAAAAAATGGGTAACTACCCAGCCAATAGTATAGCTGAAATATTGGACTCTGAACTTGCAAGAAAAACGAGATATATTGACCAGCATATTAAAGGGAAATGTAAAACCTGCGATCTGAAAAGCACCTGCTATGGTTGCCGTGGCGCAGCTTTTCAGGCAGGAGATCTTTTTGGAGAAGACCCCGTTTGTTGGCGTAATGAGAAATCTTAAAACGGGTATGAAAATGATAGATCCGTTATTAAGTATAAAAGATATTTGTAAAGTTTTAAGAAGCATTTGTCAGGCTCATGCCCAGGAACATCTTTCGTTTCCTCTGCATTATACCATTGATGACTTCGATATTTCCGTTACAGAATTCCTCAGAAATACACCAGTGAGCGAATGGAAAATAGCCAATCAATTAACCACTATGTTTAGTTGCCCTGAATTAATTGATGAATTACAAAATAAAGAAAAATTATCATCATGGGCGACGCTAGTTCATGCAACTTGGGCTAAAAATCCAAAAACAATTACTTTTTTCACATCTGGCTCTACCGGGGAATCAACTTTGCAATGCCATCCAGTGGAGTATTTATTGCAAGAGGCTAGCAATCTTGCAGGGCTTTTTGCAAAAAACCGGTCGAGGGTAGTCGCGTCAGCTCCATCACACCATATTTATGGTTTTTTATTCACGATACTTTTGCCTAAGCTAGCTAAGTTAGCATGTGCTTTTCCACCCTTATTTCCTACGGCAGAATATTGTAGAAAAATACTCCCAGGTGATCTTATTATTTCCTTTCCACTCTTTTGGAAGGCTATAATTACCCTCGATATTCCTTTAGCGGAAAACGTCCAAGGTATAACCTCTACTGCTCCTTGCCCAAAAGAAATTTTGGCAGACGTAACAAAGATAAATCTTGCGAGAATTTATAATATTTATGGTAGTTCAGAAACGGGAGGTTTAGGTTTTCAAACAAAACCAGAAGAGCCATTTACTCTTTTACCGTTTTGGATGAAATCATCTTTGTCAGACGGTGATACCAGTATTAGAAGACAAACAATTGATGGCTTTGACAAGTCACATTTGGAAAAAGTTGATGATCTTAATTACCCTCCATTTTGGCAGGATATTAACATGCCAGATCATGTGCAGTGGATTTCGGAAGAAAAATTTATTATTGCTGGCAGGAAAGATAAACTTGTTCAAGTGGGTGGTAAAAATATATCTTTGCAGGAAACCACTAAATTGCTATTAGGTCATGATTATGTTGCTGCTTGTTCTGTTAGGTTGATGAGGCCAGAGGAAGGAAATCGTCTTAAATGTTTTGTAGTTCCCAAAAGAGTTGACCTAAATGAAAAAGAATTGAGAAGAGAGCTAAATATATTCTGTCGTCAACATCTATCCCCTGCTTCACGCCCTAAAAAGATAACCATTGGCAATGAACTTCCTGTTAATGAATTGGGAAAATTAAAAGATTGGTAAAATGAACGACAATTTAACATATTACATAAATGGTATCTCAGGTATTAATCCCCAAACCGGTAGTGTCGAAGAACTGCTGATTAGGGCTCAGTCGAGCAAGAAAAAGATTCTACAAGTAAGTGATAAAAGTCAACAGAACTCACGTTTAACTAGCACTGATATATCCGGGTTATATGATTTTATTTCAAAAAGAAAATTACGAAGAATTGATCATTTTTCTAGGCTTAGTCTATATGCTGCCTGTCTTGTACTAGATGACGCAGGACTATTTGGAATGGATTTATCACGTATTGGACTAGCTGTCGCCAGTTGTTATGGAACCACAAGTACCAATTTTGCTTTTATGGATTCGTTTTTGAACGACGGAGATAAATTAGCATCTCCTACCCATTTTTCAAGTAGTTTGCATAATGCTGCGCCATCTTATATTTCCATGCTTTGCAAAACCCATGGCCCTGCTGTTACTACCAGTAATTTTAATCTTGGTGTTCCTTATGCATTATTGCAAGCAATGTCTTGGCTTGATGATAATGTCGTTGATAATGTCATAGTAGGTGGAGTTGAAGAATATAATCCTGTTCTTGCCTACTGTCTTGAAGACAAGCAAAACGCCAAAGAATGTTTGGGGGATTATTTAATAGATGGATCTTTTTTAGGCGAAGGGGCGGCCTGTTTTATGCTATCTAAAAATAAAACTGAAAAAACCTATGCATCAATAAGAAGACCTGCGATAGCCAATAAAGAGCAGTTAGAAATTGGAAGAAATCAGCATGTCGTTATCAGCCCTAAAGGTTTGTTGGGTCAGGAGCATATTTACCAAACTATTTACCAAAACAATCCTACAATAAATCTTTCAGAAATATTAGGATATAATCCATCAGCCATGGCCTTCTGCGTTGCAAGTGCAGCATATTCTATGAAAAATCGCAATGCAGAGCAAGTAAGTTGTATTGAAATTGGTGCACACAACATTGCGTCAATTGATTTGGGGAAGTTAGGCTAATGGTTTGCTTTGAAAATAATAACTTCGCTGAATGAAAAACAAACTATTATGGGGTCAAAAAACAGAAATTAATACTATGCTAATTTGAGGTTGTTTTTGGTGGAAAAATTATTCCATGGGTGCAAATAGAATAACTTCACAAATGAATTTACAGCCATTGGGAATTATAACAAGGTGCGAGCAATATAGCCGCAAACGAGCATCCCCCTCAAGCTCCGAAGGTTAATTATTCTATTGCTCAAAATCCGCCCGAATTGTAGTGAGAAATTCAGCTCTCTTTTCACTGTCTTCAATTTTATCCGCTAAGGAAACTAATATTTGATCTAAGTCAGTGGGAGAAACCACTTGGTTTAGACTAGCCATTCCTTGTACCAGTAACGCTGCGATTGGCCCGACATATGTTGCCATCTCAGCTATTAGCACTTCGATAAGTTCTACAGTAAAAACAAAACCATCTCGGCTTGCTAGAGCTGTGGGGGATACGGCATAGGAATTACCTGAGGAGGCCAAGCAACCTTCGTCTAGCAACATTTGGGCTAAAGAAATTCCTTCTTTTTCATCAAACCCGCAAAGATCGAAAAGCTCTCTAAACGTTTTACTGCCATTAGCTACAATAAACAGTCTCCGGACTTTTGAGTCTTTAATTTTCATTTCTGATATACCAACTAACTTTCTAACTGCCGAATCTATATTCATCTATCTTTTCCTTGTACGTATATTTCTAAGATTCAAAAATAATAGTAATTGCTATATGATAAACTAAAAGTGATAGCAGAAAACTCTAGTCGTTTCAGATCAATGAGTAATAAGAGTATCCCGTATGATTGTTCCGTTTAGTTGTATTAAACGTTCATTGCTATCTCTTAATAGAAAGTGCAATTTTTAGACTAGTTATTAATCTATTAAATGAGTCTACCAAGACACCAATTTCATCTTTCCTTTTTGAGGTCATAACATCAAGATCTGTCTGGCCTTGGCTAATAAGGTCAGCACGTCTAATAATTTCATTGATAGGTTTTGAAATACCATTACCTATTATCGCTCCAATAAATATGGAAATAATGATAACAACGACCCAAACACCCAGTATCAATTTCTGAATTTCAAGCGCTGGCTTTAAAACGTCATCTTTGTTAACTGTTATCCCAACACTAGCCTCAATTGCTGGAATTGGCGCATATGCTATTAGGTCTGTGTTTTTACTTGGATCAATATGCGTAGTTACTCCATGTTGACCGGATATCATTTTTTTAACGATATCTTTAAGATTTTTATCTTTGGTTTCTAAAAGATTGTCTGTTTTTACACTCTCTTGCCAACTACTACTTGCTGCTTCTAATTTAGGTTTAGCCAGAAGCCCGCCATCTTGTCCCACTAGGAATGCTTGGCTTGGATACCCTATGTCTAAGGTTAAAATATCTTTCTGAATAGTATCTAAGAGCACATCAAAGGCAAGGACACCAATAATAGTATTACTTTTTGACCATACAGGGCTTGCGCATGTAACGATAAGTTGCTTTGAACTTGCATCAATATAAGGTTTGGTCCAAATAGTTTTTTCTGCTTTAATAGCACGTTTATACCAATCTCTTTCAGTTGGTATGTATGCTTTAAGATCACTAAGACTTACTATAACAGCCTCATCGCTATCGACTAATATGTTGCTAGTAGATGCCATATAACCATATTTAATGTATGGGTTCTTGCTTACTTGTCCATGCAAAGCAATTCCAACTCTCTGTAAAGCAGCAATATCATATGAATAAATTTCCCTCATTTCAACGTTTCCATAGCCGTTACCAGTCCATGGAAGTAAAACATCGAAGTTAAGTTGATCTTTAAACATTGGTCGTGCAAAAGTCATTGAAGCGTAGTCAGTAGCTCCCTCAATCTCATTCTGTAATCTTTCAAAAATTGCATTATATTCGTTTGATTTCTGTAGGGTGATGAGAGCCAGATGATTCTCTGCTTGTGTGGTTAATGCTTCTCCACCTTTATAACTTGCAATGAGTCCAACAACGGTAATTGAAGATACCACCAAAGCCACTATTATTAAGGTGATCTTTGTTTTAATGGAAAAGCCTTCAATTTTTATTTTAACAACTTTCTTTTTGGCCTCTTTTGCTTGAGGAGGAAGGACAAATAAGTTGGGAGTGTCGCATTTTTCGCAATTGTACCGAACTACTTTTCCCTTTACTGAGGATGTGTCAACGTCTTGTTTATTGAGGCATTTTTTGCAAATAGCTATCATTTTAAAATTCTCCAGCAATTATTTAATAGGTTTGAACTTTTAGTTAGTTAGTAAGTAATGCCTCATAAGCAGTTCCCTTTATATTCATCAATATTTTTTGCTTTCAATGGGCCTGCTGGACAATATCTATATCCATATATCCTGCCGTGTTGTTTCAATTCACCTAAAAACTCAAGAATATGCGCCTCATGATGCTGAGATGGGATATAACGAAGAGCATTCTTGAGAGCAACTACTGTCTGCTCTTTACTTAGGCTAAACCCCCTATCAGGCGCTTGTCTCAAATCAGTACGGAAAACCATTTTATCCGGTAGATTTTCAATCAGATTAATTTTCATAGATGCACTGGTCTTTATATTGGTAAGCAGGGTGAGCTCCTTCTGTGTGATATATGGACAGCCAGTCATAAATCCTCTTGTAAGTATATAATTAAGGGTATCATTGGCGCCTTGTATATACAAGTAGTATTTTGATAGTGATATTTCCATGGATACAATTTAGCCAGATAATCAAAATTACTTAAACCTGAGTGAGAGGCAACGGTAAAACGCCCTTGCTTCAGGCCCTTTTGTTGCCCATTAAAACATCATAGCAAGTATAAAAAATTCACTAAATCATTAACCTATGCAAAAAGCCTTGCATTATTCTACAGATGTATATACAACTAGGCGACGCATGGGAGTGGTACATACAACATATTCCATAACCAAAAGGCAACTTGCATGAAAAGAATTAACATCGTTCCAGGAAAGCTAAGTTTGCAACAACTCAGATCAATTAACGACGCTCCTGTAATTCTTGAGCTAGATCCATCATCTTTTGAGCAGATTAATAAATCTGTCAAAACGGTCATGGATGTTATTAACCAAGGCCGTGTTATCTATGGAATAAACACCGGCTTTGGCTTGCTAGCCAGCATCGTCATCCCCAACAATGAACTAGAGGATCTACAACGATCCATTGTCCTTTCTCACGCAGCAGGATTAGGAAAGTTGATGGATGAATCGACGGTAAGACTCATTATGGCACTAAAAATTAATAGTCTAGCGAGAGGCTACTCAGGAATCAGAAAAGAAGTCATTGACGCACTTATATCACTCGTCAATGCAGAGGTTTACCCATGCATACCTCAAAAAGGCTCTGTAGGTGCTTCAGGTGATTTGGCACCCCTTGCGCATATGAGTACTGTTCTTCTAGGCGAGGGTGAAGCACTTTATAAAGGAGAAAAAATATCAGGACTTAAAGGACTGGAAATTGCTAATCTCAAACCAATTGTGTTGGGGCCAAAAGAGGGATTAGCATTATTAAATGGCACCCAGGCTTCCACCGCTTTCGCACTACAAGGATTATTTAAAGCAGAAGACCTATTTGCTACTGCATTAGTAAGTGGATCATTAAGTGTTGAGGCAGCTCTTGGTAGCAGGCGGTCATTCGAAGCTCTAGTTCATGAAGTACGAGGTCACAAAAGCCAAATAGATACTGCAGCCAATTATCGACTTATACTTGATCACAGCGAAATTACCTCCTTTTTATGATAAGGATAGATACTTTGCACACGATATTAATGCTGCTGTTGATCTCATCATGTCAAGCAACTTTACTCATCTCATAGATGAACAACTTTTACCAAGTTACGCATCTATTTAATTTAGAAAACGAAATACGTTAACGGAGTTAATCTATTAAAGAACGGAAAATCATTTTCACGAAGGATTCCTAAAGGAACTATTATGACCAAATACCGTCGAGAAAGTATTAAGAAAAGCATGAATAAATCTTCAACCGAAGAAGGAAATTTTCCATCCCTGAAATTATCTCTAACCGTTTTTTTTCTGTGCGCCTTTACAATTGGTTTTTCAGTGCTCTATTTTGGTGTGGATGCCCATATTCCTTTGATTTTCTGTTCTATAATTAGCGCAAGCGCAGGTATTTTTATTCTAAAAATAGAATGGAGTGGTATTCAGGAGGGTATTGCAAAAGGAATTACAACGGCCCTGATACCAGTTGTCATTTTAATGATGGTTGGCTTACTTGTAGCGAGTTGGATCGCAAGTGGAACCGTTCCCACACTGATTTATTATGGACTTCAACTATTATCACCTAAATTTTTCCTCTTAGCTTCTCTTCTCTTATGCTCCTTAGTTGCACTTTCAACCGGATCTTCGTGGACAACCGCAGGGACAGTAGGACTTGCGCTTATGGGTATAGGTGGCGCACTTGGTGTCCCTGCTCCAATGACTGCAGGTGCAATAATTTCTGGGGCATATTTTGGTGATAAAATGTCACCATTATCTGATACGACCAACCTTGCTCCAGCTATAGCTGGAGGTGAACTTTTTGACCATATTCGAGCAATGATGTGGACAACCTTCCCCACACTCATTCTCGCAGGAATTATATATACAATCCTCGGCTTAAGATTCGGGGGCGATTTAACTTCAGCTACTGATATTAGCTTAATTTCAACCACCATGCAAAATAACTTTTCAATTGGCTTTATTGCAATGATACCGCCATTATTTCTTCTTGTGGCATCCGCCAAAAAAATTCCAGCAATCCCTATATTAATTATAGGTGTTATTCTTGGCTGTATAATTGCCATGGTAAATCAAGGTATTGCATTAAAAGACCTCATTTCCATCATCCACTATGGTTACAAGTCTGACACAGGAGTTAAAATAGTTGACAGCTTACTATCTCGAGGGGGGCTTGACCATATGATGTGGACGATTTCTCTTATAATCTGTGCCCTTTCCTTTGGCGGAATCATGGAACGATGCGGTTTTTTCGAGAGCATACTAAGAGGACTAGGCAAATTAGTTTCTAAACCATCCTCTCTTATTGGCACAACACTTATTTCTGGGTTTCTGGGTAATGTTCTTCTCGGAGATCAATACTTAGGCATAATCATCCCAGGAAAAACTCTTAAACCAGCCTATGACAAAATGGGCCTTGCCCCGAGAATGCTTTCTAGATCGCTGGAAGATAGCGGAACATTGACCTCTGTCTTGATCCCATGGACAGCTTGTGGAGCTTATATGTTTGGTGTACTAGGAGTAAATGCATTTGCATATGCGCCATATGCTCTTGTCAATTGGATGTGTCCAGTTATCGCATACCTTATGACTTTACTTGGAATTGGCATATTCTGGAAAAATGCTGATGGCACTATTTCCTTAGGCAAACAAAATCCAATTCACTTCAAAACAGAAACCAATACGTCGCAAGAAGCAGTTGGAAACTAAAAGCTTTAAATAACTGCTCATAAATGAGAGGGTTGTGTGTTTAATCGCATGCACTCTCTCAATTTACAACATAATCTGCACATCTAGTAACAAGACCCTACACTGGTTGTATTTTCTATTTCCCCGCCTACATAAATATGTTTAACTTAATTATTTCCCTGCCAAAACTATGCATAACCATAAGAGTTTACAAAATACAGCTTTGAACGAGATTCCTCTGGCTTTATGGGCTGGTAATTAAAGATTAGGGTATATTCAAGATCTAAGTGTAACCAATTTACCAACTGTCATATATTCGTTATTACGATGTTATGTCTTGATTTCACATTATAGTAATTTTGGGAACAATTTTTCAGGTAGGCTTTAGTTAGATTTGTTATATATAATAGATTAGTCACTATGGTTGTATCTTGATGGTGTTATACAGTAAAGTACAGTCTTAATTTTCAAAAAACATATTATATGTATCAATTACTCTAAGATGAAAGCACCCCAAATGAAAGCACCCCAAATGAAAGCTAGATTTCAATTAATTAAAGATCACATAATCAGCAAGATACACTCCAAGGAGCTTCTTCCTGGCATGAAGATTGAGTCGGAGGCAGAGCTTGTATCGGCCTTTAATGTATCGAGGATGACTGTAAATAGAGCGATTCGAGAACTCAGTGCAGAAGGACTACTAACACGTATTCAAGGCAAGGGTACGTTTGTATTGAAAATGAAGCCACAGTCACCACTGTTTGAGATTCAACCTATAGACAAGGTAATTGAATCACACGGCGGCTTACATACTTCCTTTGTGCACATGCTATGTGAGGAGAAGGCAAAGCCTTCACTAGCTACATCAATGGAGCTTTCGCCATATTCTTCAATTTTTCATGCAGTAGTCTTGCACAAAGAGAATAATGTACCGATTCAGCTTGCAGACAGATACGTAAACCCTCACATAGCCCCTGAACTGCTCAAACAGGACTTTAGCAAATCTACTATAAGTGAGTACTTGATAACGCTAGCACCTTGCACAGCTGTGGAGCATATTGTTGAGGCGATGTTACCAGATCCTTGGATATGCAATCTTCTAGAGATAAATGATTCTGAGCCTTGCCTTTTACTTCATCGAAAGACCTGGGTAGGAGATATCCTAGCTACAAAAAGTATGTTTTACCACCCTGGTTCTAGGCACACACTAAGAGGCATGTTTATACCATCTACTCCTGGTTTGATCACTGTTTCATGAGTTAAATGTCAGAAAACTAAAGTCCTCCCCACACCTCTTTAGTTTGAGATGTATCACACTTACCTATTTGGATAGAAAAATAAGATTTTAAGTAGTCTCCTATGGTGAATATCATAAGTTGTTAATGTAACGCTTGAATAAGTGTTTACGTCGCAGGCAAATGGTATTGCATTAGGTGTAGCCTTGCAATACCATTTGCTTATTTGAGGTCGTAAATGTAAGGACAAAGCCCAGATCAACGGAAATTAAATATGTTTAGCCAGCGTCTTACAGGTCAATTAAACCCTAAGCATCCTTTATGTCGTTTGAGTCATGCTATTCCTTAGGATGAATTGGACAGAGCATGACTCAATTGCGAGTATGGCAGATGTTAAATCTTCTTAGGTTAATAACCGTTAGTGAAGTGACTACAGAGAAAATTTTCCTTTTCTAAAAAACAATCCAACAATAAAAATCACCGCCATGATAATTGTGAATGTTAGGAAAAAATCTTTTTGACTTGCTCCCCAAATAATATAACACGAGCCTGCAGTAGCAATACTAGGAATGATGAAACGTTTAATAAAACCAAATTGTTTATATGTCCTCATATACCACAGGTGGATGACTATGTAGGATGTGTATAGGAAGGCTATTGGTAATTCTGATATATCAAGAAATCCATTAAACCAGTTAGCAAAGTTACCATACCAGACAGCGAGCCAGACAAGAGAGACAATATAGCCGAAAAGGGCTGAAATTAAGGTACTATTGGTTTTTATATTTATTCTAGAGAAAAGCCCGGGAGCCGGACCTTGTTTTCTTACCGCTAGGACATACATTGCTCTAGTCGATGCCATGATTAGTCCGTTGAGGGTACCTAGACAAGAGATAATGACAAAGACGGTTAGCAGTACCCCGCCAAGATTACCAAAAATACTGGAAATCACCTCTACAGGGGCATTGTTCCCTAGGAGAATTACTTCGTTGTTTGATAAAACACCTGAAATCCCGATGTAGTAAGTCATGTATATTATTGATACCAAAACAGTACCAAAAACAAGAGCCCTTGGCAGGTTTTTTTTGGCATCTTTAATTTCGCCGTTAATTGAGGTGGCGAGGATCCAACCCTCGTAGGCAAAGGCCGTGGCGAGTGTCGCCATCGCTAAACTTCCTTTGTTGGCTGTAATGTTCGTTGCTGCAATACTAAAGCTTTCTATGCTTTGACCAGTTGCGAGACCACTGATAGTTCCGAATACTGCAATGAGGACGAGAGGGATTAGTTTAATTGCCGTGGCTGAGACCTGCCATTTTCCAGCAAGTACAGGAGAGAAAACATTTAGCAAAAAGAATAATGTAAGGTAGGCAAATGAGATGGGCCAAAGCAGATGTTGAGCGTCCATCATTGCTACTGTGTAATTAGCTGAGACCCATGCTAATACGGCAATTAAAGTTGGGTAGTAGATGAGTGCTAAAAACCAACCGCATAGATAACCAGCAGTTGATCCATAAGCAAAATAATAATAATCTGATACCGCATTGGTGTCATCTGAGCGAGCGGCAATTTGAGCAAATATATAGGCTGATGAGATCATGATTATGGCACCAATAGCCCATGCAAGGAGGGCCACTGGCAAACTACCGCCTGCAGCATTTAAGACATCGTCAGCTTTAAAAAATACACCAGAGCCAATGACAATTCCAACAACCATTGCACTGGCTGTCCAAAACCCATATTTTTTTTGTAATTTTTCCATTATGTTGCACTCTTGATTTATTTTTTATCTTATTTGCGATTTCTGGCTATTGAGGTACTTTGCCTTTTTGTAATTTTATTCCATCCATATTAATACTGGCTGCTTGTTGTTAAACGTAGACCATAAAGTCGATTTATATCATATGCGATATTATTACAATGTTGATTATTAAGAAATTTGAGGTGATGCTTTAAAAGCTTGGTTGAAATAGCGTACTTTGCCATCATAAGGTTAGCGCAAGTCAATGTAATTAATCACTTATTTGTGGAGGAAGCATGTCTCAGTTACCAACAAGAGAAGAGGCTTTGGATTTATTTATAAAATATAATAGTTCAGAGAGTTTATTTAAGCACGCATTGGCTGTGGAAGGGGTTATGAGATATTTCGCTAAGAAAATGAATGGCGATGTCGAAAAATGGGGCATAGTTGGCTTGCTCCACGATATTGACTATGAACAATTTCCAGACCAGCACTGCACCAAGGCAAAAGAGATTTTAGAGAAAAATGATTGGCCAGAAGAATATGTGCGGGCAATTGTTAGTCATGGATGGCAGATCTGTTCTGATATTGAACCAATCAGTGACATGGAAAAGGTTCTATATGCCATTGATGAATTAACTGGATTAGTTGCTACAACTGCCCTGGTTCGCCCGTCTAAAAGTGTGCATGATGTGAAACCTAAATCTGTAAAAAAGAAATGGAAGGATAAGCGCTTTGCCGCAGGTGTTGATCGTTCCATAATTGAGCGTGGTGCGACTATGCTAGGGGTTGAAGTTGCAGATTTAATTGTTGATACCATTGCCGCAATGCAAGAGGTTGCAGAGGATATTGGCTTGCAGGGTGCCAAAGAGAGTTAGTTCTCCTACTTATCCCCATCTCCTCTTAGCGGAATTAATTTTGCCATCTCGGATGGGATGAATTGTACTAGGATTAAAGATATTACTCCCATGGCTGCTCCCCCTAAAAACACTATTCTATAGTCAAATATCCAGATGGCACCACCGAGAGCTGGCAAGAATATGGCTGCAATATGATTAATGGTAAAAGTTACCGCCATACTTGGAGCGATATCTTCTGGATTAGCCACTTTTTGGAAAAATGTTCTTAGAGCAATGGCAAAATTAAAAAAGATATGATCCAAAATATAAAGAAAACTCACCAGTAGTTTTGATTCAACAAAAGCATAACTGGTAAAAATTATTACTAAACCTAGGTATTCAAGGCTCAAGACTTTTCTCTCGCCAAATTTAATAATTGATTTACCAATGTATGGGCTAAGGAAGTAATTGATTAAATTGTTTAGCAGAAATAAGATTGCTATCTCTTGCACTGTAAATTTAAATTTCAGGACCAATAAGAAAACTGCAAATGCTACAAATATTTGTCTTCTGGCACCTGCCATGAAGCTCAGCATATAATAGAGCCAGTACTTTGTTTTTAAGACCATCTTTTTGCTTTGAGCTGGTCTGCTCGCATCGCTTGGGTCTTGACATATTGCCCAAATTCCAGCGCAAACTATAATGCCGCCAAAGAATAGATACATCAGTTTGAAATCCAGAAATTTTGCGACGATAATTATTGATATAACGCAGATTATATTGCTGAGAGCGATCGCGCTTAGCATTCTCCCTAGTACAAGTGGGGCGATGTCAGACTTAAAGTATTGCAATACTAGTGACTGGGTCGTGGTTTCTGCAAAGTGAAAACCTGTGCTCATGAGCATGATGGTGAAAGCAAGTCCATAGAAGCTTGGAAAAAATCCGGTGATACATAGGCCAGTTCCCATTAAAAGGATGGCAAAAGCACATAATTTATGTTCTTTGACAAATAGTAGTATGTAAACTATTAGGAAACATAAGAAGCCAGGGATTTCTCGAATAGATTGTAACATTCCCATTTCAGCACCATTTAATTCGGCGATATTAACGCCAAAATTATCAAACAGGGTTGCCCATACATGTAAACCTGTGCTGGCGCAGATAGCAGTAATTATGACAAATAGGTATATTTTACTGTTTTTAATTGTTGGCATATTATTTGTGGATTTCTCTTGCTAGATAAATGGGAATAATTATTTTGTGAAGGTAATATTCTGTACCAAGATAACTGCTTAACAGGAAAAATTTTACTTAGCTATCTATTTAGCTGGCTAATATATCTCTTTAAACCGATCTTTTACGTAATGGACAAAGAATGAAAATCACTATAAAAGTATTTATTGCTGCAATGTACGAGTTGGGTGGCGTTAACGACGAAAGCCAAATGGGTGAATTCCAACTTTGGTATAATGGATATTTTAAGGATGCTGAACTTTATCATGTGAAAGGGGCCGAGTCCCCAGTATGGGTTAATGACGATGGAGTGGCAGGTTCTGTTTTGGGGATTGGGAAGGTTGCTAGTTCTTCAAGCATGACTGCTATTATTTGCGATGATCGCTTCAGTTTTGATAAGTCTTACTTTATTCTAAGTGGTTGCGCTGGTGTTTCACCAGATTCAGCTACCATTGGTTCAGTTTGTCTTGCGGATCATTTTGTTGATTATGATTTAGGAAAGAGATGGGGAGAAGCTGATGGTAAGAGTGGTGAGTCTCTTTTTACTCTTTTAGGGGTAGAAGATGTCGCCAGTGTAATACACCTAAATACTGCTTTAGTGAATGACTTTTATGATCTAGCGAAGAATGTGAGTTTTGTTGATTCTGAAAGAGCTATCTTGTATAGAGATCAATTCAGTCAGGTTGAAGCAAGGAAAGAACCAAGCTTATGTATTGGCAGTCATGTGTCAGGGGATACATATTTCCATGGCAAAGTTTTGTCCCTAGAAGCTCAATATATTTGTGAACTAAATTCTGCCAGTCGCTATATCACTAGCGATATGGAAGGAATTGCTGTGGGGTATGTGTTAAAGAAATTTGGTTATATAGATAGAACCATAGGGATTAGAGCTGCAGTTAATTTTGATCAACCTCCTGTCTCAGCTGAGTTACGTGACCACTTAGATCATACAATTGATGATTTCCCAGGTTGCTTCCACTCCAGTCTGAATAATCTTTTTGCTGTGGGCAGGCTTTTTGTGAATGAGCTTGTCGATAATTGGGATGATTGGCAGGCGAGGTGAAAATGGTAGGTATCTTGGGGCATTAGAATTAGTTTGAAAGATTGTGCCTTAATTTATATCCTTCATGGATAGAGCTATGCGTTTGCGTTTTTCATCAACCTCAATTACTTTCACCTGTACTTGTTGTTGAATAGATACGATTTCAGCCGGATCTGTGATGTACCTATTCGCCATCTGGCTAATGTGAACTAGTCCATCTTGGTGAACTCCGATATCAACAAAGGCTCCAAATTTGGTGATATTGGTGACTATTCCCGGGAGAATCATTTCCGGGATTAGATCTTTCATGCTAGAGACATTTTCAGCAAAACTAAAATTACTGAAGTTCTCGCGTGGATCACGTCCTGGTTTTGCTAGTTCCTGCATTATATCTTTTAGGGTTGGCAGACCGGTAGTTTCATCGACATATATTTTAAGATCGATGTTCTCTCTCAGTTCTTTGAGCTCAATTAACCCTTTAATATCGACCTTGTTGTTGCTGGTAATTGATTTTATCAGTGCATATCTCTCAGGGTGAACGCCAGTATTGTCTAACGGGTTTTTGGCATCTTTAATTCGAAGAAAACCAGCACATTGTTTAAATGCTTTTGCCCCAAGACGAGGTACTTTTAGTAGTTGTTGGCGACTAGTGAAAGGGCCATTTTCGGTACGATAGTTGATTATGTTCAGAGCTATAGCTGGTCCTAGTCCACTGACAAAAGAGAGTAGCTCAGAGCTTGCAGTATTTAGTTCGACACCCACATGGTTTACGCAACTTACCACCACATCTTCAAGTGACTTTTTTAGTTCGGCCTGGTTTACATCATGTTGATATTGACCAACGCCAATCGCTTTTGGGTCAATTTTTACAAGCTCAGCTAAAGGATCTTGTAATCTTCTACCAATTGAGATAGCACCACGCACCGTCACATCATGATCTGGGAATTCTTTTCTGGCTGTCGCTGATGCTGAATAGATTGAAGCTCCGCTTTCGTTCACCATGGTGATTAATGGTGAGCCTAATATTTCAAGGTCTTTAACAAACAATTCAGTTTCACGACCAGCTGTACCGTTGCCTATACAAATGGCCTCTATTTTATGTTTCTGGCAGATTTTTTGGAGAACCTTCTTTGCTTCTTCTTGTTGCTTGGTGCCGTGGGTTGGGTATATAACTCCATGTTCTAATAACTGTCCCTGTGCTCCAAGGCATACAAGTTTGGCTCCGGTTCGAAAACCTGGGTCAAGAGCAATTGTTCGTTTCTGTCCAAGGGCAGGGCTGAGTAGTAATTCTCGTAGGTTGGAAGCAAATATAGCTATGGCTTCAGCGTCAGCTTTTTGTTTTAGCTCGGTTCTGAATTCATTTTCAAGGGATGGTAGCAGGAGACGTTTGTATGAATCTTCAATTGCAAGTTTAACTTGAACACGAGCCTCGGATGTACCTTTTAGAAAAAAATCTTCTAATATTTTAGATGCAGTTATAGGATCAGGTTGTATCTTTAAACGGAGGAATTTTTCATTTTCTCCACGGAGCATGGCAAGTAGACGGTGACCACTTAGTTTCGTCACTAACTCTTGATGATCGAAATAATCTCTGTATTTGCTAGCTTCATCTATCTTTGTTTTTATTACTGACGAAACGATTGTTGATTTTGTTTGGAATAGATGTCGGAGTTTTCCTCTTACAGTACTGTTTTCATTTATCCATTCGGCAATAATGTCCCTTGCCCCGGCAAGAGCATCTTCTGTTGAGTTTACCTCTTCATTGATGAAATTTTCGGGGGTAATTGCGCCTTTGTTGGGATGCAATATATTTTCAGCAAGGGCAGTGAGCCCTTTGTTTTTCGCTTTTTCTGCTCTTGTATTTCTTTTGGGGCGATATGGTAGATAGAGATCTTCTAGGATTATGAGATTTGCTGCTGCCCCAACTTTGTCGCTAAGTGTTTTATCTAGGTGACCATTTTCAGAGAGGGAACTAAGGATGCTTTTCTTGCGTTTTTCTAATTCAGCTAATTGAGAAAGACGATCACGGATAATGGTCACTTGCTCATCAGTTAGTGAGCCCGTTGCCTCTTTCCGGTATCTAGAGATAAACGGGACCGTATTGCCTTCTTCGAGCAACTCAGCCACAGCTGAAATTTGCTCTGTCCTGATATTTAGTTCTCTGCTAATAGTGTAAGAAAATTGTCCCATATCTAATAATTCTTTCTGCTAATGGTTATCTGTGTGTAGGTGGGCAAGCCATTTAATTTCCGCTTTTTTCAACATCCAGACCATGGTGAATGTGATGAGCATATAGCAGGCACCAGCAGTTAAAAAAGCTTCAAATGGACTGTAATATCTTGAATTAATTATTCTTGCCGCTCCAGTTATATCAACAATAGTGATAACACTAGCTAGAGCTGTTCCGTGTAGCATGAAAATCATTTCATTACCGTAGGCGGTTAATGACCTGCGAAAGGCACTAGGCAGAATTATGCGTCTCAGCATTAAAAACGTTGACATACCGCAGGCTTTTGCCGCTTCAATCTCTCCACGGGGGGTGTTGGCAATTGCTCCTCGAAAAATTTCAGCAGTGTAAGCGCCTGTATTTAATGCAAATGCAAACAGGGCGCAGAAGTAGGCATCTTTAAAATAATACCATAGAAATGACTCTTTTAATTCTGTGATTTGACCAGCACCGTAATATATTAAGAACATCTGTATTAATAGTGGAGTACCACGGAAAAAATATACAAATGCACGAATTGGCAAAGTTATGAATGGGTTTTTGCTGGTCGCGAGCAAAACAGCCAGTGGTACTGCGATAAAAAAACCATATATTAGTGAGTAAATCACTAACTTTAGGGTGACAAGGATGCCATCCCAGTAAATATCGTAATTATCTGAAATTATAGAGAAATCCATACTAGTATTTTAAAACTCCCTGGCTGTATTTGTTTTCTAGCCACTTTAATAGATAGATGGAAACAGTAGTGATAATAAGAAAGTTAAAGGCAACGACGGCATAGAAAGTAAAAGGCATGTGAGTTGCTCCAGCCGCAAGAGATGCTTTCCGTACCATGTCATTTAAACCGATGATGGAAACGAGAGCTGTGGCTTTAGTCAGTACTAGCCAGTTATTACCGAAACCAGGGATTGCATGTCGTACCATTTGTGGGAAGAGGATACGTGTTATGACCTGTATTTTTGTCATACCATAGGCTGTGCCAGCTTCCATTTGCCCTGGAGGTACAGCAAGTATTGCCCCGCGGAACGTCTCTGCCATGTAGGCACCAAAGATGAAACCGATGGTCAAAACACCAGCCAGATAGGGATTGATGTCGATATATTCTTCATAACCGACGCTGTAGGCAATTTGATTAACTAGCATTTGGCCGCCATAGAAAACTAGCAACATAAGTACCAGGTCAGGGATTCCTCTAATAACTGTGGTGTAAACACCGGCAATAAATTTTAGTCCCCTAGATTGCGATAATTTAGCAAGTGCAGCTAGGATTCCAAGTAAAATAGCAATGGCAAGGGCGTTAAGGGAGACACCGAGGGTGAGTAGTGTTCCTTCAGCAATACTTGCTCCATATCCGTGTAAATTTATCATGATAAACCAAATAAAGGCTACGAGATAACTTGCTGTCTCGTAGCCTTTTTATAACTTTTGGTTAACTTACAATAATTGTATTGCAAGAAACCTTTTAAGATTTATGGCGATTAGTCACCATAAACATTGAAATCAAAATACTTGTTTTGGATATTCTCATAAGTGCCATTAGCACGAATGGTAGCAATTGCTTCGTTTAGCTTTGCTTTAAGCTCTGTGTCTTGCTTACGAACTGCAGCGCCAATTCCTGGTCCAAATATTTTTGGATCAACCATATCAGGACCAACAAATTCGTAGCTGGTTCCTTTGTCGGTGTTTAGATAGCCGTCAAGAAGAGCTACACTGTCAGCCATAACGATGTCTATACGACCGGCATCTACATCTAGGAAAGCTTCATCAAGTGAACCAAAGCGTACAATTTCCACATCTTTACCATATACTTCGGTGAGGTATTTATCATGGATGGTCTCGCGTTGAACACCAACTTTTTTACCTTTTAGCGCGTCTTTATCAAATTTGGTGAATATCCCTTTTTTAGCCATGAATTTGGCAGGTGTTTGGTAATATTTACCAGTGAAGTCAACCTTCTTCAGGCGTTCTGTAGTGATAGACATTGAGGCGATAATGGTGTCGTACTTACGGGCAAGAAGACCTGGAATCATACCGTCCCAATCTTGCATAACTAGTTCTGCTTTGACGCCCATAGCTTCGCATAGGGCATTTGCGATATCAACATCAAAACCTACTAGTTTGCCTTCAGGGGTGACTTGGCTAAACGGAGGGTAAGCACCTTCGATGGCTACACGAACTTTCTTCCATTCCTTAGCTGATGCAATGCTGGTACATAGCATTAGCATTGCGACAATTGCTAAAACTTTTTTCATCTCTTTGCTCCTGACTAAATATTTTTGTTAAATGGAGTCTGGCTAGGTAAATTAACCAACTCCTTTATAGAACTGTATTTAAAAATTTGGCAAACCGCTCAGATGAAGGGTTGTAGAAAACCTGAGAAGGTGAGCCTTGTTCCTCGACGCTTCCTTGATGGACATACATAACTTGGGATGATACTTCCCGAGCGAAACCCATTTCATGCGTTACTACTACCATGGTTCTACCTTCATCCGCTAGATTTCTCATTACCTGTAGTACTTCTCCAACAAGTTCAGGGTCTAGGGCGGAAGTTGGTTCATCAAAAAGCAGCACCTCTGGCTCCATGGCAAGTGCTCGCGCTATTGCCGCACGTTGTTGCTGCCCACCGGATAGTTGAGCAGGATAGGCATCAAGCTTATCGTAAATACCTACCTTGTCTAGATATGATTTCGCTGCTTCTATAGCTTCTTTTTTGGGAACTTTCAAAACGTGAGTTGGTGCTTCGATTACGTTTTCTAAAATAGTCATGTGTGACCAGAGATTAAATTGCTGGAAAACCATTGCGAGTTTGGAGCGAATTTTCACAACCTGTTTCATGTCAGCAGGGATACTGTTACCCCGTTTGTCTTTGGTCATGCGAATGATTTCGCCATGTACAGCAATCTCACCGCTATCTGGCGTTTCAAGAAGGTTTACACACCTAAGCATGGTGCTTTTACCTGATCCACTAGAACCAAGGACAGCAATTACGTCGCCTTTATTCGCTGTGAGGGAAACACCTTTTAAAACCTCGTTGTTACCAAAACTCTTGTGTAAATCTCTTACACTAAGAGTGCTTTCGCTTATATTAGTCAAATTATTATCCTTAAACTGCATTTGTCATAACTATATTTCTGATGTCTTGGTTAATTGTTTATGGTAATTATTAAAATTGTTCATTTTGTTGATTAAAATTTATTGACTTGGTGTTTTATATAAATAAATTTAAATTTTTTATGTTAACATGAAATTGAAATTCTTACTCATAAAAAGATACTTGTGTGAGTCAAGTGGCATGGTCTCAATTGTAATTCTAATAAGTGTTTGTTTGCGTAAGGATAAAAGATATTTTTAAGCGTTAAACAAAGGTTTAGAGAATTGTTCTTTGAAGTATGGATTTTAATTATGTGCAATGTTGAGTCCATAAAATATTGTGTATTCCAACTTTTATCATGAAAAAATCATTCTAGAGGCAGTATTAATGCACTATCTGACAAATGAGCGAGTTCGCAAGTTTATCGAAACGCAAATAAATCTCCCTTCGCCGCCAAGTATTGCGACTCAAATTTTGGATACACTTCAAAAAGAGGACTTTTGTTTGGATGAGTTGGAAAGGATTGTTTCAGCAGACCCGGCTCTTGCTAGTAAAATGCTTCGGTTGGCTAATTCATCATTTTATTCTTTGTCAAGTGAAGTAAGTAACGTTAATAGGGCTCTTTCAGTCCTAGGAACAAAGGTGGTTAAGAATATAGCTCTTTCATTTGTTATAGCCTCTGATTTGTATGAGTCTGGTGAGTTTGCTTTTGATTTTGATTATTTTTGGCGTCGCTCAGTGACATCTGCAGTAGCAGCTGACCTTGTATGTGAAGCTATAAATGTAAAAGATGATGATATATTTGTTACATCCTTGCTTCAAGACATCGGTGTCTTGCTCATGTTTTTTGGTCAGAGAGAAACTTATCTTAGTTTGTTTAAGAGAGGGGTTGCCGATCTAGAGAATTCACTTCATGAGGTTGAGCGTGAACATTATGGTTTTGATCATCAACGATTCGGAGCACTTGTTCTTGAGGAGTGGGGGATTCCGGCATCAATTTCTACCCCCATCCTGTATCATCATGACGTCTCTCTTGCCCCCGATAATTGGGTGCGAAAAGTATCAGTATTGAATGTTGCGGATTTACTCTCTAAAATTTACACAGGCAAAGACGCTGGACAGAATGTTCGTTTGTTGCAAAAGAAGTTGAAGGAATACTTTTCCTTGGATGGGGCGTGTATAAACTCCTTACTCGATAATGTCGCAATTAAAAGCGCAGAAATTCTTGACATATTTGAAATTGACTCAGGAGACATGAAGCCATACTCCTTGATGCTTCAGGAGGCAAATGATGAGTTGGGGAAATTAAACCTTACTTATCAGCAGTTAGTTTATGAATTAAGAGAAAGTAGAATTAAGGCTGTTAATTTTTCAAATGAGTTGCGTGAGGCAAATGATAGACTTGAGACATTAGCTTTCCAAGATAGTCTAACAAATCTCTATAACCATAGATATTTTCAAGAGGTTTTAGGTAGAGAGATTGCAAGGTATCAGCGCTACGGGAAACCTTTATCATTGATACTTTTTGATATAGATCATTTTAAGAACATTAATGATACTTACGGGCATCCTGCAGGGGATAAGGTTCTTATTGCGATTGCTGTGGCAGTTAATAAAGCTGTCCGCCCTAGTGATGTTGTCGCTAGGTATGGAGGTGAGGAGTTTGCAGTGATACTTCCAGAAACAAACTTTTCAGGTGTTAAAGTCTTCGCTGAAAGGTTAAGGCGTTGTGTTCAAGATGTTTTAGTGGAATGTGACAAGTATTCAATTCAAGTGACTATTAGTTGTGGCGCTGCTCAAGTAGAGCCTAGCGTGGCAATTACTCAAAGCGAATTGATTGCTGTTGCTGATAAGGCTCTTTATCGTTCGAAAGCTGCTGGGCGTAATAGAGTGACGGCAATTGAGGTCAGTTAGGTGTAGGTTTTGTCTTTGACTTTTGATCTGTTTGCCTGAATTCAAGTCATCATGCATAGAACATACAACGCACTAACCCCCCAACAAGATTTATCACGATACCTCGCCGAAGATGTTATCGGTTTAATCGTCGATTTCACCTAGAAAATCTGATCCCATCGATTAAAAGAATTTATAAATACACTACCAATGGCAGCACGACTTTTTAGATTGACTGAGCGTCGTTGGTAATCAGATAGTATTTGATAAAAAAGAAAACTAATATGAATAATAAATTACGTTTGACCCAGTGTGTGAAAGGTGGTGGCTGAGCTTCCAAAATTTCGCCAAAGGACCTGGATGGTGCTTTAAAAAATCTTAACTTCCCAACCAATGATAAAGTTCTAGTTGGATTAGGGACTGCTGATGATGCCGGAGTGTATCAAGTTAATGAAGAAATAGCCTTGATTCAGACGGTGGATTTCTTCACTCCCATTGTTGACGATCCATATGACTTCGGCCGTATTGCTGCTGCAAACTCTCTGTCGGATGTTTATGCCATGGGTGGAAAGCCTAAGACAGCTATGAATATTGTAGCCTATCCCATGAAAAAATTGGGTGGTGGCGCCCTAGGAGAAATACTTGCCGGTGGAGCTGAAGTTTTAAGGGAAGCTGAAACAGTTCTTCTAGGTGGTCATAGCGTTGAGGATGAGGAACTAAAATACGGTTTATCGGTGACCGGATTTGTGCATCCTAATAAAATTCTTGCAAATCAGGGTTTAAGGGACGGAGATTGTTTAATACTGACTAAACCTATAGGCACAGGAATAATAAATACAGCGATAAAAGCTGGTCTAGCATCAGAAAAAATTATTAGCGAGATGGTAGCTTCAATGGTTAGTTTAAATAAAGTTGCCTCTGAAGTAATAGTCAATTTTAATATATCTGCTTGTACTGATATAACAGGTTTTGGGTTATTAGGGCATATTGCTGAAATGATCGATGGCGCTAGTTGCGAGGTACATATTGATTTTAATAATGTCCCGCAACATCCAGAAGCATATGAGTATGCAGCTATGGGGTTGGTGCCGACGGCCGCCTATAATAACTGGCAGTTTAGGAACTATTTGCTCAATATGGCTGAGGGGTATGACCCAGTTAAGAGAGATATTTTGTTTGACCCTCAAACCTCAGGTGGTTTGTTGTTTGGCTGTCTAGAAAAGGATGTACTTAATATTTTACAAAGACTAGGTGATTACCAATCTTTTGGTGGTGCAATGATTGGTACTGTGAAAAGAGTTCAGAATTCTATGATAATCCTATAATATTTGGTGGAAATATGAAAAAAATTGATGCCTGTGGTTTGACTTGCCCAGAACCAGTTCTAAAAGCAAAAAAGATTATTGAAGATGAGCATCCAGCACATTTAACTATAGTAGTTGATAATGCAGCTTCAAATGAAAATGTTGGACGTTTCTTGATAAGCAAAGGGTATTTGCTTGAAAAGCATATGGATGGTGACGTTTTTGTCATTGCTGCGAGTAAGGATGGTGATTTTGTTGAAGAAGAGCAGGCGCCAAAGGTTGCAAAAACAGAACAGGATACAGATGCCCTCAAAACAGTGATTTTAATAACCAGTGACAAGATGGGTTCTGGCGATGATGACCTAGGGCGCAAATTGATGATTAATTATATTAAAACGATTAAGGAGCTTGGTGAAAATCTGTGGCAGCTAATCTTTTTAAATAGTGCGGTTAAGTTAACTACGTCAGATTCACCGGTATTAGCAGAGGTTAAAGAATATGAGAAAGCAGGTTGTATAATTCTAGCCTGCGGAACATGCTTAGAGCATTATGGACTTATGGATGAAAAGCAAGTTGGAGAAACTACTAATATGCTAGATATTGTCATGGCTGGCCAGGCTGCTGATAAGTTCATTAGTATTGGTTAGTATAGCTATTTAGAGATATTCTAGGAAAAGATAATTTGCATTAGTGTTCTATTTCCCTGTATTATTGTAATTCGTGGTTAGTTGAGTCAGTTTAGAGATAGAAAAGAGATGATCAGTGAAAGAAAATAGTTGACGAAGTCTGAGTAAACTTGTAGATTCGCCCGACGTTCCGAGCACGAGACAACAGCTTCTAGCTATTGATTTTGTGCAAAGAAATAGGGTGAAAAAG
>JAOPTU010000023.1:0-21752 GCA_051531995.1 Desulfotalea sp. | reverse complement strand
CATAGATGTCCCGAATGGCGCTCTTCATCAGCATACCAAGGTCCTTTTGTCAATATTAATGTTTTAACATGAAATCACCGGTATGTTTATATTCAGCAAGCACCCCGCCAGGGGCATTGATTACAAAATCGCCACCTGAATTAATAAGAGCATGAACAATAGCTTCTGATTCATACCCCTTATCGGTAATGGTGTATTTTACAAACCCACTATCGTAGGTCTGAACTGAGAGATACTCTTTGCCCTTATCGGTGAGAATTTTAAACTGGCCGGTGGGATTAATGATATTTCCGTCAGCGTCTACGCCAACGGATACTTCGATATTACCACCAGCAGTTAAACTAGTGGCTTTGATGATGGTGTCATCACCGGAACCAGTGACAATATCATTGATACTGTTAACAATGGTTATCTCAACATCTTCTAATGATTTGGTTTCGGTGATACTGGATTTACTAAAGAATTTACCCAGCATCACTGATTTTTATTCTGTCGGACAACTAGACTTGGCATCTTTGGAAATGCCAAGATTGTGCATGTGTTTTAGCTCGAATAACTACAGAATTGCACTCAAGATTACGGTTACATTATCATTATTAAAAAGTAAAACCATCATTTCTCATGAGTTAGGCACTCATGAGTTTGTATTCATATTCAGGGGATTTTTGTTTCAGTTCTTCCATAATAGCCAAGATCTTTGGCTTATAAACAGTTAAAATCTTTTCGTCACTGGCATTATTATCCCTCGTCGCAAAAAGATACTTACCATTAGCTGTGTATTCATACTCTACGCCTCCTAAATCATCGGGAATAGAAATCTCATAGTCATTATTAAAATAACTCACCAAGCCCAATGGAAACTGATAAACTTTTGCGCGCTCAAACAAATCAGATTCATCAATTCTCACAACCCCCATCGGAGATTTACCCATATCAACAATGGCTCTTAAAATTGCAACCCCAAAATCATAAGTAAATCGAAAGCCATCAATACTCAACAAACCAAAGCCGTCATGGTTACCTCGGCCGAGAGCGAAAGTAAATGACAATTCCTTATTTTTATAGAGATAGCAAACCAATATCGTAAAACCAAGGCGGTTTGAAGAATGTATTGAAGGTGTACTCTCATCTCCATATTTTAAAAGTTCCTTACGATTAAACTTTAAAATAGTATTCGCAATCTTAGCCACAACTTCTTCACTATCTGCCTTAAGATCCAGTTTTATGTCTTTAAAATACTCTGCTGCCAGTATGGGGTTTTTAAAGAGACAATCAACTTTACTTAATTCCATTAACAATAAATATAATGTTTTAGATACCTCTGAAACAGTTTGTTTGCCCTCGGCAATTTCAATATCAATATCCAACATAGTTATTTCTCAACCCCTATTATTTCTTTTTGCTTAACATGCAATACTTTTACATTTCATAGTCCCAAGTGTTTTGTGGACTGATCCTTAAGGAGCCTTGCTATTTGATTGCTAGGTTGTTTTTTCGATGTTATAAGGCAATCCCTTATTTCTCATTGTCCTAACTTTATCATTTTCTAATGACATCTCCTGTTAAGAAATTTAAATAATATTCATCCTCATTTTCGAATTCCATTTTTATTTCTTCACCAATTATACAATAATTCAAGAGAACTTCTCTTCTGTTGTGTACCATAATTTCTGATAATCTTTCATCAACTCTCATTACTCCAAAATCATGCAATATAAGAATTGTATCTTGAACTTTAATCAATTCAAATATTGTGAAACTAAATCGCTCAATTGCCTTTATTACTTGGTTTGCAATATCTACAACCACGACACTGGCATTGAAGCCTAAAACCATGATTTTGTTGTTTAAAAACATCACTTTTGGTGACAATCCATCTTGATAACAGTACAGAGAAATTGAAAAATCCTTCTCGTCCCCAAAAGAAATTAAATAATATTTATTGAAACAATCATCATCGGCAATAGTTAAATTTCTAGAATACATCTTTGCTACCAATTCAATATCTTTCTTACTTACATATTCTTGGATTTTATACTCTAACTCATCCATCACTTAACCCCTGATTTAAACATTACATTTAACAATCTATCGCCATCCCAAAAAGACTCTACTAGCACGCCTCCATTTGGACCCATCAATAAGCTTTTTCTAATAGTTTGCGTATATTTTACAACAGGTTTACCTGGTATTTCTTTTGCTACGAATTCCTTTTGCTCAACATGTAATACTTTTAAATGATTAGTCCAAATAACATATAAGTGGCGTATAAAATGACTAGTGTTTATTGGACTACAGGTGCATTGGTTGTATTTTGTCGGATAACTAGGCTTAGCATCCTACCACAGGAAAATCCAGAGCGAGCAAAACGTGCCAAAGCAATGCTTACCGCCATGGATTGTAAAGAATTTGATAATTGCAGTAACGCCCAAGAATGCGAGCAACAATGCCCGAAAGGAATATCTATCCGTAATATTGCTAGATTCAACTGGGAATATTTAAAGGCGGTTTTCACCGATTAGATTTGTTACATGGGGGAAGAGACTGGCTCGTGCTGGTCTCTTTCTTACATTCCCCTGGCAAGATACTGCATGGACATGAGCACCGAATATTTTATTTATAACAATAAAAAAACAAAAAATGATACTGACCAAAACATGCCATCATCATAAGCCAAACCATACCTGTTTGATGTATAATGATAGGTTTAGCCTTATGACAAATGAGATCTCAATATAAATTAATAAAAGCATACAAATTAAGAACTTGGAAACAATAGCTCTCTCAAGTCATTTTGTGCTTTCAATTCAGCCCCTGTATCATGAATAAACACATCCTCTGCTACTTTTATGGAAATAACATTGTTTGGACGTGCTTTGCAAGTAAGCCATTCTTGCGAACAAACATTATTCTTTTTAGCATTTGTAAGCCCCCAAAATGCATTGCCTATCCACATTATTGAACCGATAGCCTCGACATACCCAGATTTTGAAACCCGCCGACCAGGGTTATTAGATATATCAATTTCATCTTGTTCTAAAGGAAATGGTAGCCCATTACTTTTCATCGGAAGATGACTATATGGCCTTCCCTCTACATCGTACAACAACGGATCTTCGGCATTCTGCCATTTTTCATATTCGATATCATATACCCTCGCAGATATAAACGATTCTAGTTTTAAAAATGGGTTAATCCATCTTGTTGCATCTTCTATTCCTGTAATACATTTCTCAATTTCAAGAAATGAAAGGTCAATCGTTCTTACTTGACCATAGTGAATACTCCCCTTTTCAAATTCAACATCAAAATGAATTCTCCCCTGTATTTTTATAATATCTCTGATCTTGGACAAACTAATTTCACGATCATAAAACATTGCACGTTGATCACTAAGAAGAAATTCAGGATGAGATTCAAGCAATTTTTCCCAAATAATAGTTGGATCAACTTCCATATATTTTAATACTACTTCAATACCTAGCACCATTATTTAAATTCCTTTATTATTACCTTTACGTTATTTTCTATACCAGTTTGAATTAAAGATTGTGCGGATTTAAAGCCTCCAGGTTGAGCTCGTAAATCGAGAATCATATCTGACTCGCATTTAGATACCTTAGCAGCTCGTTAAGATGTAAAATCCTCTCTTAAATCTCTAATTACCACCATCATAGCGACTAGAGGTGCAAAATCGTCCTGGGAATATATGCTACAAGATTTCATATCACTGGGGTAATCGAATTCTACATATACCTCTTGAAGAGTATTTAATTTTTCCTGCTGACAACTATTAGATTCAGCTATACAAATTAGATTCGCCAAGCGCCATTTTTCCAAGTCAGCAACATCATCTCTGTTGCTGACTTGGTAAATCATCAGGTGGCAAAATTCATCTTCACTCAATGATTCCCCACCAGCAATTACAGCAATATCCAGTTCATTACTACCACTAGCTAACAAGCCGACAGCATAGTCAATCACATCTTTTCGATTAACCCATCCTTTAGTTAAACCAAGTAAAAGAGTTGACCAACTCAATAATTTCAAATCTTTGATTACATCAATCGGCATCATAATATTCTACCCTATTTTTTCGGTATTTGATTTGGAAATCCAGTAAGTTTTCCACCAGGAATAAAGCGCCGATGGGATACATTCCCTTGATCAACAATCCATTCAAAGGCACCACCCTTTACATTGTTAGGTGAAATAATAAAAGCAACGCTAAAGCAGATCATTCCACACCAACTAAATATTTATTGGTCTGCATACGCAATGGTTTTATTTTAAGCAGTATTGAGGGTAGAGAGTATACTAGTTTTGATTTAGTTTCGGTGATGCTGGATTTCAGCATCACTGATTTTTATTCTGTCGGACAACTAGACTTGGCATCTTTGGAAATGCCAAGATTGTGCATGTGTTTTAGCTCGAATATCTACAGAATTGCACTCCATATTTCGGTTGCATTATCATTATTAAACAGTAAAACCATCATTTCTTATGAGTTAGGCACTCATGAGTTTGTCTTCGTATTCAGGGGATTTTTGTTTCAGTTCTTCCATAATAGCCAAGATCTTTGGCTTATAAACAGTTAAAATCTTTTCATCACTAGCATTATTATCTCTCGTCGCAAAAAGATACTTACCGTTAGCTGTATATTCATACTCAACGCCTCCTAAATCATCAGGAATGGGAATTTCATAGTCATTATTAAAATAACTTACCAATCCCAATGGAAACTGATAAAATTTTGCACGCTCAAGAAAATCAAGTTCAGTAATTCTCACAACCCCCATCGGAGACATACCCATATCAACAATGGCTTTTAAAATTTTAACACCCAAATCATAAGTAAATCTAAACCCTGCGATACTAAATAATATAAAACCATTATGTGTACCTTGTCCAAGAACGAAGCTAAATGACAATTCCTTATTTTTATAGCGATAGCAAACCAATATTATAAAACCAAGACGGCTTGAAGAATGAATTGAAGGTGTACTCTCATCGCCATATTTTAAAAGCTTCTTACGATTATATTTTAAAAGAGTTTTTGCAATCTTAGCCACAACTTCTTCACTCTCTGCTTTAAGATCCAGATTTACATCTTTAAAATACTCTTTTCCCATTATAGGAGACCTAAAGAGAGAATCAACTTTACTTAATTCCATTAACAATAAATATAATGTTTTAGATACCTCTAAAACATTTTGTTTACCCTCGGAAATTCTAACACTAATATCCAACATAGTTATTTCTCAACCCCTATTATTTCTTTTTGTTCTACATGTAATACTTTTAAATGATTAGCCCAAATGACATATAAATGGCGTACAAAACGACTACTATTAACTAGTTAGATGAAATAATAAAAACAACGTTAAAGCAGATCACTCCACACCAACTAAATATTTACTGGCCTACAGGTGCAAAGATTTCATTTTATGCAGTATTGAGGGTAGAGAGTATACTAGTTTTGATTTGGTTTCAGTGATTATGATTTTAAAACAATAACTAGACTTTGCATACTACCACTGGCAAATCCAGAGCGAACAAAGCGGGCCAAGGCAATGCTTACCGCCATGGATTGTGAAGGATTTGGTAATTGTAGTAACGCCCAAGAATGTGAAGAACAATGCCCGAAAGGAATATCTATCCGTAATATTGCTAGATTCAACAGGGAATATTTAAAGGCGGTTTTCACTGGTTAGATTTGTTACATGGTGGAAGAGACTGGCTCGTGCTGGTCTCTTTTTTATACTCAGCTAGGTTCATATTTGAAAAATCCAAGTAGGTCGAACTAAACAATATAAAGAATAAGTGGTCTGCCCTTCTTTTCCTTAACTTATAACAACTCTGTTACGCCCATCGTTTTTTGCTTTGTATAAATTATTGTCGGCAATTTTTATCATTTCATCAAGACTGTTCATCAATGTGCTACAGACCCCAAAACTACATGTTACACTAACCTTTTTTCCATCTGACAAGGTTGCAATTGGTGTTGTTTCAATTTTTAATCTTAAAGTTTCAAAACGTTCAACTAAGGCATTACCTGCAAGATATGGAGTTAATATAACAAATTCTTCACCGCCAAACCGTGCAATTATCTCAGATTCACTGGCATTTTCCTTAAGAAGATTAGCAATATTTTGAAGTGCCACATCACCCAAATCATGACCATAAGAATCGTTAATGTTCTTAAAATGATCAATATCTAAGATTGCAAATGAAAGCTGTTCACATTTTTTTCTACATCTTTGATGTATAATATTACCTTCATGGAAAAAATGGCGACGATTAAATAAACCAGTCAAATAATCATTCATCGCTGTATAACGAATTTTTGAAAAAAGTTCTATTGTCTCAAGACAATCCTTAACTCTACTGTAAAACTCTTCAACTAAAAAAGATTGCTTAACAACAAAGTCATTGGCACCACTTTTAATAAACCTAGCACCAATACTCCTATCTTCCTCAGAAGAAATACCAATAATTGCCATCCTATCAGCTTTGTATCGCTCACGTATTTTTTGACAAAGCACGTAGCCATTCATTTTGGGCATATTATAATCGGTGATAACAAGCTTAATTTCGGGATAGTTATCAATAATTCCTAAAGCATCTGCACCATTGGTTGCATTAATTACCCTAAATTTTCTTACATAGAGCAACTCTGAAAGCAAAGTTCTTGATGTTATGGAATCATCAACAATTAAAACCAGGGTATCCTGATTTTTTTCCACCTGTCTCATTGCATTAATTATATAGTCTAAACTATTTGGATCTTCTTTTAAGATATAATCAGCAACTTTTTTAGACCAGACCAATTCTCTAACTTCTTCAGTCATGTTTGAGGTAAAGACGAAGGAGGTAATACCATATGAAAGAACTTCATCTATGACCTCGCCTTGCGGAGCATCGGGAAGATTAAAATCAAGTAAGGCAGCGGAAAAATTTGATGCAGAAGATTCCAGAATCTGCTTTGTCATTGCTAAAGTTTTTGTCCAAACTACCGGTACCTCAAACTCAGCTTCAATTTTACTCTTTGCCAGCCGGCCAAACATCTGACTATCTTCAACCAATAGAACACTTTTCATTCTTATCTCACATTTAATTCATTTTACTAAAATTTAAAATCTGTACCTATTCTAGGATAGTTCTTAGCATAAAGTATACTTGATAATATATTATTCATACTCAATTCCTTCTAAATCATCAGAGATTAGAATTCTAATGTTATTGTTGAAAAAATTGATCAGTATCAACCTAAGGCCATAACACTTCGATTGCAAAATCATAAGTAAACCAAAATAATCATCCATTTTTCTTTTTAGATATTGGGAAATAAAACTTAAAATTCACACCTGTTCTACCATCGGTCAATGGCTCTAATTCTACCCTACCGGCATGATGCTCAATAATGGTACGAGCAATGAACAATCCAAGCCCTAAATGAGGAGTTTCATCTTTATTAGGACGAATGGAAACCATGGAGTTAAACACTTGCTGGCATTGTTCTGGCTCCAAACTTGGTCCTTCGTTGGCAATACTCAAAAGAAACTCAGCTTCATTTATATTTTCTAAATTAATGACAATATCGCTATCCTCATCATGAAAACTAACGGCATTTTCAATTATTTTATCGCACATTTGATGGATGCTATTGGGGTCGCCATGAATAATCGCCTCGCTACTACAATTATAAACAAAACTTACCTCTGCAAATGAGGGACGCCAACTATGCTCTAACCAAAGTTCCAGTGCTTTTGCCAGATCAAAATCTTCTTTGCAATCTTGTTTTAATGCCTCTTGTAAATTACTGGCCTCTCTAATAGTTGTAAGCAAGGTTTCTAGCCGGTTTATATCCGAGATAGCCCAATTTAAATAGTTAGTGGTACGTTCATCTTTGGTGTTGAGTTCTCTAGAGAGATTTTGCAGAGAAGCGGAAGCACCCGCTAGTGGAGTTCGCATCTCATGCTCTAAGTTATCCGCCATTTTTTCACGATACTCATTCTGTTGGCGAATTTGTCTTAACATCATCACTAGAGTACGGCTCAAATCGCCAATTTCATCTCGGCTTCTGAAAGGGCGAATACTTGCCCGCAGATTACCTGCACCATCAATGGCGCTTGCCGCCTGATTGCGCAACAAACGTATCCTAGAAGACAAACTAAAAGCGAACAAAAACAAACCTAGACTAATGGAGAAAAAAACTACCACTGTTAAGGTCAATGACTCCTCTATTACTCTGTTCTGAAGCGATAATATTGAGTTTGTAGTTTGCTCCACCACCACCGCCCCAACAATGGTATTTTTTTCTAATAGTGGTGCCGCAGCAGCCATTACATCGGCATTAATGGACTCAGATCTATAAAGGCTGACGCTAGCCTTTCCTGTAAAAGCCTTATCAACACCTTCATAATCCATACTAGTAGGTCGAGGTGCTAGGTTTGCGGCAGAAAAAGGTTTGAGAAATAGTTGATAAAGTGGCTTTAATAATTGATGAAGATACTGGCTAATAATTCCTAGGGTGCTATCAGGTTGATCAACTTCATCATCTAATAAATGGCCAAAACTTGCTCTAACCTTATGATTTCTATCTATAATAGAAACCCTAGAATTAGGGCGATCTAGCCTTCTTAGAATTTGGGCAATTTCTTTAGAAGGAGCAATGGCTTGATTTAATTGTTCCGGACTACCAGGTTCAGCACCTGGACCTGCTGTACTTATAATTCTTTTTACTACTGGTTTAACTTTATCATCCACATCGGCGACGGAAAAATCTAGCTGCTTGCCGAGTAAGGACATAGGCATTCTAATTTCAAGATTATATCCTTTTTCTGTCTCAAGCCAAGTGCCTTGTATCTGGGAGATTAGCTCTGGCGTATGATCATTTTCTAGCAATAAAAAACCATTAACCCAACCCGGGGCATCGGTGGTAATGATGTATTTTCTTGTTATATAATCTGCATCCACAGTGGTGATCTGCAGGTAATCTGACTGATTTAGTCGCAATGAATTATTTTGCCGATAAACAATATTTTTATCGTGGACTTCAATAAATGCATAAAGGTAATTACCCCAGATACCAAGACGCTGATTAAAACCAAAATTGCCCTCAAATGAACCATCGCTATAAACAGTGTTGGCCTGGCCGTACCATTGTTTATCGTGACCTGACCAATCGTTATCTTTGCCATTAATTCTAACTGCTCGGCTTAAAGGGTAGAGATAGATATCTTTTTGCGGATTGAGGGTTAAAAACTGCTCGCGAGCAAACAAGCCATCTTTTGCCATCAGTGCCGCTGCCATGGCACGGGCAGAAAAAAGCATTGTTTCGGTGCGACTTTTTAATAATTCCTGCTGAATCATATCACTAAATCTAAGACCTGAAAGTGGTATGATTATCAATAAAAGAGAGGCAATGCTTAATTTTAGTCTTAAAGAAAGACGCATTTACATTCCTAGACTGAGGTTATCATTGCGACCAGTAACAGAAAATATCTCGGTGGATCCTTCCGCTATCATCAGTTGCTTAATAACAATAATACCCTTAGTACGTTTAATATTTTATAAAATGGTCACTTTACCCAACTTTTTCGTTAACCTTAAAATTTTGCCCTTAGAGATAAACGAACAAAGTGGGACTTAGATATTAACCATAAACCTAAAGTAAAATTTTACAACGCCTTGGATTTGGACAAAATATCCGATTATTCAAGATATTAATGCATTATAAAACGAATCTATATCCCATTCCATACTCAGTTTTAATGGCATCAAACTCACTATCTACTTCCTTAAATTTATCCCTAATCCTTCTAATATGTGCAGTAATAGCATTATTTGTAACAATAACCTTAGCGGAATCCATTAGTTGATCGTGGGATTTAACATGTCCTGGTCTTTGGGCAAGACTATATAGTAACCAGAATTCAGTTAGAGTTAGATTTACCTGTAGATCTAGCCAAAACACTTGTTTCAAATCTTCATTGATGCGGAGAGGACCACTGATAATCTCAGCCTTGGTTTCATTTGGTGCTTTTAATGATTCTATCACCTTAAATAAGGACGATATTCTTATGGGTAGAAAGTCCAAGGTAGTTGTGTCCTTGGTTAAATAATCCCATGCCCCTAAACGTAAGCCAGAGACACGATCTAGATCAGAGTTTCTAGCAGTTAAAAAAATTATAGGAATGGTGGGGGACAAGTTTCTGAGAAATTTACAGACTTCAAAACCTCCCTCCATTTCAGCTCCTAGCATGATATCCAATATTGCTAGATCGGGAAGATTTTTGGTAAAAGCTGATTCTGCCTCTGAGCGGGAGGCAAAGCTAAAAACCTTGTAACCTTCTCTTTCAAGAGCCATGGAATAATTGGCTCTAAGCAGATCATCATCTTCCACAAGACCGATATGATAAGTCATGTTTTTTCCTTAGTTGCTCTTTGATTTTAGGGTACCTTGAAACAATCTGTGATTTTATTCAAATTCAAGATTTATGGGGAATTTGCCCACCTTAGTTCTGCTTACTATAACGGCTAAGCAGTCTATCAAGGCTACCCGCAAATAATTGTTTGTCTTTTGAATTAAACTTCGCAGGCCCACCTACATCCATACCGCTGGATCTAAGACTATCCATAAAATCACGCATACCAAGGCGTTCTCTAATATTTTCAAGGCTATATAATTCTCCTCGATTATTTATTGCGTGACAACCAGCTTCCACCACTTCTGCTGCCAAAGGAATATCACTAGTTATGACAATATCCCCCGGTTCTGCTTGTTTGGCTATCTCGTTATCTGCCACATCAAGTCCTGCTCCAACAAGGATAAATTTAACGTTCTCAGCACGAGGGATATGCACCTTTCTATTGGCCACAAGAGTTATCATAATACCAGTCCTCTTAGCGGCCTTAAACAAAATCTCTTTTATAACAACAGGACAGGAGTCAGCATCAACCCATATTTGCATGATTATTCCTTTTTCTAAAACAACAAAGCCCGAGATAAAATCCCAGGCTTTGTTGTTAATAATTTCAGCTTACGTGCCCAAATATCCTAGATGTTTTGCAAATACTCATCCATAGACTTAGCTGCATTCTTGCCATCACCCATAGCGAGAATTACGGTAGCACCGCCACGGACAATATCACCACCAGCAAAAACACCTTTAATAGAACTCATCTGCTGATCATCAACCTCGATATTGCCCCATTTGTTTAGCTTTAAATCTGGACAAGTTGAGGTTAAAAGTGGGTTAGAGGTTGTACCTATAGACATAATAACAATATCTGCCTCTTCCTCGAACTCTCCATTCTCCACTGGGATTGGTCTTCTTCGACCAGAATCATCCGGCTCGCCAAGTTCCATTTTTTGAAGCTTCACACTGTCAACCCAACCATCTTCAGTGCCACCAATTTCAAGCGGAGCACATAGGAACATAAACTCAATACCCTCTTCCTCAGCATGAAGAACTTCTTCCAAACGGGCAGGCATCTCTTCTCGCCCACGACGATAGGCGAGAATTACACGCTCGCTTCCCATACGTTTAGCAGTTCTTGCCGAATCCATGGCAGTATTTCCACCACCAAAGACCACGGTGGTAGGACCAGTTGCAATTGGAGTAGTGCTATCTTTTTTGTAGGCATTCATAAGATTAACACGGGTCAAATACTCATTGGATGAATATACACCCTTGAGGTTTTCACCCGGCAAATTAAGGAAGATTGGTAGCCCAGCACCATTAGCTATAAAGCAAGAATCAAATTCATCCATTATTTGCTGAATGGTTAAAGTGCGTCCAATAATCACGTTGTACTCAAACTTAACACCCAAAGCGATTAGGTTTTCCACCTCGTTATCAACGATCTCTTTAGGTAAGCGAAATTCTGGAATTCCGTAACGCAGAACACCTCCAGAAGTATGAAGGGCTTCAAAAATTGTTACATCATGACCTTTTCTAGCAAGCTCGCCAGCCGCAGTCAAACCACCAGGACCACTACCAATCACCGCAACTTTCTTACCTGTTGATGGAATATCTAGTTTTTCTGGTTTTAAATTATTTCTTGCCCAATCGGCCACAAATCTTTCTAACCAACCAAGAGCAACAGGTTCACCTTTCTTGCCACGAATACACACTTTTTCACACTGTACTTCCTGTGGGCAAACACGACCTGTGGTTGCAGGCAAAGCGTTATCAGCTTGTAATATTCTTGCCGCAGCTTCAAAATGACCCTCGGCTAGCTCCATTAGATACTCAGGAATACGCACACCCACAGGGCAGCCAGCAATACAAGGCTTAGTTTTGCAGTTTAGGCAACGCATAGCCTCGCGCATGGCAACTTCCTCTTCTAAACCCATATTGACCTCGGCAAAATTAGTAGCTCTAATTTTAGCATCCTGCTCTGGCATCTTAGCTCTAGGAATAGCCATTCTTTCTTTAATAGTAAGCTTGGTCTTTTTTCGTGAGGTCATACGACATTTATGACGATCATGTTGATCGTTTACATAGTGTTGCTGTCTAGCTGAAAGTTCCTTAAAATCGACAATATGACCATCGAACTCTGGGCCATCAACACAGGCAAATTTAACCTCACCACCAACAGTAACACGGCAACCACCACACATTCCGGTGCCATCCACCATAATAGGATTAAGACTAACAATAGTCTTAACACCGTATGGACGAGTCTGCTCACATATTGCCGCCATCATTGGCACAGGGCCGATAGCGTAAATAGCATCAGGACGACGATCTTCGTCTTCTAGTATTTCAGCAAGAGGACCTGTAACAAACCCTTTACTACCAAGAGATCCGTCCTCGGTGGTTATTGCCATTTCGGTAGAAAACTCAGAAAGCTCATCTTTTAAAATAATAAAAGACTCAGCTCTACCACCAATAATAGTTGTTAAATGATTACCAACAGCGGCAAGAGCCTTAGCTAGCGGAAATAGCACAGCGGTACCAACGCCACCACCAATACATACAACCTTACCAATATTTTCAATCTCTGTGGCTTTACCAAGGGGGCCTGCAATGTCGCGGATAAAATCGCCTGCCTTTCTGGAAACGATATTCTTGGTAGCATCACCAATGGCTTGGATTATGAGGGTAATAGTACCATTTTCTGCATTCTCATCAGCAATGGTCAAAGGTATCCTTTCCCCATCAGACTCATTTCTAACGATTACAAATTGACCAGGCTTACGCGCAGCAGCAATACGTGGAGCCTTGATGATCATACGGTGAACATTTGGGGCAATGATACTGTTTTCTACGATCTCAAACATTTTTATTTCCTATAATTGAGTTGGTAGTTAGGTTGACTTATCGTTCCTCGGTAGGAGGATAGCGAATAAGTATTTGTAATAGACTTATAATGTACCCAAAAAATGCTGTAAAGACTAGAATCTTATCTAGTTCCTGAAATCGTGACGAAATACGAGCAATATGGACCGAAAAGTATAAACAAAATTGCTAACAAGCCTTTTGTAGCGGACCGCAAAAAACCGCGGCCACTGAAAAGCACGTTAGATCTTTGACCGATAGAAAAAACAGCATCCGTAACAATGTCCAAAAAAACGATATTTACAGAAGGACTTAGCCAGAATTAAAACGGAACTAAGATTCATTTTTTGAAATCTGTCCTTATTTCCGACCAGATCACATCCCCTCTTTATAAACTAGTTTTAATCATTAAACTGTCAACCGAAGTCATAAAACTTATCTCATTTGTAAATTTTTAATCATTAAATTTATGAAGTATTGCTTCTAACACGGCACCACCAAGACCGAGGCTTTTGTCAGATACTAGAAGATTGTCCACACCTTCTCTCGGCTCTATATCTCCGATCTTCATCATTTTTGTGACAGAAATATTACTACGGATTAAACCGCGCAGAGAACCGTCTATTGCTGCAATAACGGCAAGGTCATTTACATACCCAATTACATCACCTTTTTCTACCTGTTCATCCAGATCCTTAGAGGCTTTAAATACACCTTTTCCAGGAGAACGTACAACTCGCTCAATATCAAAACCCATAACTCTACTAGGCTTACCGGTATTTTTTTCTGCGGTACCTGCATACAACAATCGTCCGCAATTAGGGCCTCTGTTTGTTTCAACAACAACATTCACGTCTTTGTTAGCCTCAAACCCTGGCCCTAAACCGACCACTAGCTCTGCTTCATTAATACTGGTTCCAAGATTCTTCTTGGCTAAAATTGCATCAACAATAATTTTTGGTTTTCTGCGAGTAATTACCTTCCACGTTGGATCTATAACGACTGCAATCATCTGCTTTTCAAGTGCAACATCTATCTCTGCATCATCATGTGCTAAGATAGCATTGACTCCCGCTATAGTTTTTGTGCCATCATAAACTGCTTCGCAGAAGCAGACTCGACGCCTCACAGCCTCAGGATGTGCAGTCTCAAGCATAATAATATTGCGAAAACCGGACTGAAATAAGCGCCAAGCAACACCTGATGCCATTTCGCCAGCACCTTTTATAACTATAGATAATTCTTTAAACATTTATTTACCGTCCAAAACTATAGCATGAGAAAACACAGGCCACCATGCCCTAGAACCCATCTCTTCTGGTGAAATGTGAGCGGCATAACCCGTGTCCCAGCAACATGCTGTCCTGCTCTGATTAGGATTATAGATTTACAGGTTGCAAGAAACACATCCCTAAAGGTGTTATTCTTTATTAACCTTGGAATGTTATTTTTTAGTTCCCTTAATATAAAAATAGATCATCATTGCACCCAATAATTTTTCTCATTATTGGATGCAATTTAGAAACTAAATGTTATTGATTACAAATAGATAAGGATAATATTTAGCACACCCCAGAAAATCACGATCCAGCTTGAGATATCAATTCGTGAATGCGTTCAGCAGTCATGGGTAATTCTTTAATGTCAATATCCAACGCGTTAGCAACGGCATTTGCAATAGCTGAAGCTGGGCAGACTAGCCCACATTCCCCCACTCCTTTAGCTCCATAAGGGCCTGACTCATCATAGCTTTCCACAATAAATGTCTCTATTTCAGGTATATCTTCAGCTGTTGGAACCATATAAGAGGAGAAACTCTTATGGGCTTGCTCACCATTAGGTTTATACAAAATCTCTTCATTCAAAGCAAAACCGATGCCCTGAACGATTCCTCCTTCAATTTGCCCTTCAACAATCTGCGGATTTATGGCAGTACCAACATCATGGGCTGCAGCCATTTTAATCACTTGAATAGTACCAAGATCGGTGTCCACCTCAACCTCAGCGGCACAACAGTGCCATGGAGGAGCATTTGAAGGAATTATTCTACCAATTCCAATAAACTGTTTATTCCGAATATGGGCATAGTAGACTAACCCTTCCATAGAAACACCAGTTTTAGGGCCTGAAGAATCACTGAGTTTAGTCATTTCATGATCAACAGGTGGTGGCACTGGAGCAGCAGCTGCATCTTCAATGGCACCGGGTAATGTTATAGGGTCTACAACACTGACAGCTTCGCCAGCAGCATCCGCAGGCTTTATGACAGAATCTTCAATAATTAGATTCTCTGCAGCTACCTTGAACAACCCTGCAGCAAAGTCCATTATTTGCTTTTTAGCGTCATCCGCAGCCGCTTTCACTGCGAGTCCTTGCGCGTAAGCCCCACGGCTAGCATGGTTGCCAATGGTAAAAGGAGTTGCATCAGTATCGGCGAAGGTAAAGGTAATATCTTCCCATTTGATGCCTAGGACTTCGGCGCAGATCTGAGGCAAACTGGTGCTGATTCCAGTTCCCATATCACAGCAACCCACGGCAAGATTCACAGAGCCGTCTGACTGAACGGTCACATAGGCGTTGTCGTAATCCACGCAAAAAGGCCAAGCATTGGAGACATGGGTTCCTACGGCCATCCCCAAACCCCTTTTGAGATGCCCTGCCTCTGCATTCAGGCTACCTCTATTCTCCCAACCAATACTATCGGCACACTTGTTAATACATTCTGCCAGTTCTGAACTAAGACATGGATAAGGAAGGAACCAAGGTTCCCCAGCTTTCATAATATTTTTTTCACGCAACTTTCTGGCATCAATCCCAAGTTTTTCAGCCATCATGTCTACTACCCGCTCTAGTGCAAAGTTACCCTGAGGATTACCAAATCCACGCATTGCACCACCAGTAGTACAATTGGTATAAACACTATGACCGTAATACCGAATGGAAGGGACATTGTAGATAGCTAAGTTCATTGCACCCAAAACACCTGGTAGCTCAGCACCAAAGGTACAATAAGCTCCAGTATTGGTATAACCCTTCAGGTCAAGAGCAACAAAACTACCATCCTTTTTGGCACCTAGTTTTACCTTAACAATAGCGCCATGACGGGTATCGGTGGCTATAAAATCTTCTTCCCTCGTATAGATTACCCTGACCGGCTTTTTCGTTGCCATTGAAAGAGCAATTGCCATGACTTCCGCTTTAGCACTCAGACCGATTCGGACCCCAAACCCACCACCCACATAAGGTGGATTGGTAACGCGTATTTTACTGGCTGGTACACCAAACACTTTTGCTAAAATCGCCTTCGTTGGATGCGGAGTCTGGGTCGTTGAATGAACGGTTATTTTGCCACCCTGTGACACCGAAGCAAGCGCCGCCATATTTTCCATCTGGCACTGTTTGACGATATTTATTTTAAATTCTTCTTCAATGATCACATCTGCATTTTTAAACTCTTCATCGATTGCATCGCTTGGTGGACCTGGAGGTAGGTGTATGATATCGGCAACAATATTTTTACCCTCGGGTGTCAGCTTAGGATCATGTATATCCGGTGCCTCGTCTGCCATAGCCTCTTTGATATCAAATACCGCTGGCAACACTTCATATTCAACCTTAATGAGCTTACATGCTGCCAGAGCTATTTTCTCAGAATCCGCAGCTACGGCAGCCACTTCATCTCCAACAAATCGGACTTTTTCAGAAAATATATTCTGATCTAACACCGGTTTAAGATAAGGAACTGTGGTGTACATAGGGGCTGCTGAATTAAAAGGATTTTGGCTTACATTTCCCCTGTGGATAACAGCTTTCACTCCAGGAAGTTTTTCAGCTTCAGCGGTGTCCACCCGGATTACCTTTGCGTGTGGATGCGGACTTCTCAATATCTTTCCATACAGCATTCCCGGAGCAGTCATATCACTTGAAAAGGTTCCGGCACCGGTAACCTTGTCTGGGCCATCCAATCTATTTATATTTCTACCGACATATTTCATCATAACTACTCACCTCCATCTTTTACACAGGTTCCCCTCATTTCTTCGGCAGCATGATTGATGGCATCCTCAATCTTCACATACCCGGTACATCGACAGACATTACCGCCAATGGCCTCTCGAAGTTCATCTTTATCTGGAGACGTATTTTGATCTAACAAAGCCTTTGCAGACATGATTACGCCGGGAGTGCAGAACCCACATTGGACGGCACCTTTTTCAATGAAGGCGTTTTGGATAGGATGGAGCCCCTCTTTCGTGGCCACTCCTTCGATGGTCTGGATGATTCTTCCTGTAACTTTTGCCACAGGAATAAGACAGGAATTAACGGTATTTCCGTCCATAATAACTGTACAAGCGCCGCATTCACCCTCACGACAGCCAATTTTTGTTCCGGTGAGATGAAGGTTTTCTCTGAGAACATCCACAAGCATCTTGTCAGGTTCACATGATACTTCAACGCTTTCATCATTTAATGTAAAATTAACCACAATTTTTTCCATGATTATGACTCCTAAAGCTTGTAGATATTATGCTGTTGCACAGGCAACTGCTTGGGAAATTGCTCGTTCAGCAAGTTTGTTAATAACAGCCATTCGATATTTTCTTGAACCGCGAACCAGACTATCACGAGGGTTACATTGATTAGTGACCAGTTGAGCAGCGACTTTAATATTATGGGGGGAAATAGTACTACCAATCAGTTCCTTTTCTGCATCCAGTGCACGCTGAGGACCTGGGCCTACCGGGCCCATGGCAATTGTTGCAGATTTCACAGTCTCACCCTCCAGCGATACCTTGCAGGCAACATTTAAAATGGGTAGGGACAGAGCCTTTCGTTTATCAAGACGAATGTAGGCTGACCCTTCTCCTGGCTGTTGTATGGGGATGTAAAAATAGGTCAATAGCTCTGATGTGCTATCAATGTTTGATTTGGCAAAGCTATCACCATAAGCATCCAGAATTGTGATAGTTCGAGTGCCATGGATTGAGGTAACTTCAACCATAGCTCCCAGCGCAACTAAGGGTATTGCTGTATCTGCTGCAGGTTGCGCTCGAACCACATTGCCTGCCATGGTGGCAATATTCCTAATCTGTTTTGATCCAAGTTGTCTAGCACCACGGCTGAGTGCTGGTGCTTTTAACTTTAAAAGTTGAGAGGTGGCAATTTGTGAACAGGTAACACTAGCACCTATTTTTATCATGCCATTTTCTTCTGTAATGCTATTAAGACCCTCTATTCTAGATAAGTCTACTACCTTTTCAACAACATGCCGGCCACCTTCGATATCCAATATCAGATCCGTACCGCCCGCAATCACTCTGGCCATGCCATTGCTGCTAGTCAAAATTGAAACAGCTTCATCAATGGTTTTCGGAAACAAATACGCTTGCCACATTTCAACGCCTCCTGTTAGTAATGCTAGTTTATTAACGAAAGCATCTATGAAGAATGGATCAGGCAAGCGATATCTTTAGATATCATACCGAAAACTTCAGGTTCTGGTTCATTTACATAATACCCTTATTCATAGACGGAACTCAACAATGTATATTTAGCATCATCTATGCCAAGTATATCGAAGCACTCCTAGCAAGATCTATCCTCCTGATAACTGGTGGTTATACTTGTTGACTAAAAAAGGGGAATGAAACCTGGAGAGCGTTTATTATGATATATAATAATTAAATTTATTGTATATCATAATAAGTATTTGAAAACACAGCCAAACGACTTTTAAAGAAAAGTTGTTCGAAAAGAATCCACTGATGTGGCTCTAAATTCCTTCCTAACATTGTTAACCTAGTTGTGCCAAATGAATTATTTATGAAATATCATAATTAATCGATCTTTCGTGTGATACCGAGTCGCTTAATCCTCGAATATAGTGTTTGCGGGTTGAGCCCTAATATTTCAGCGGCGCCATTTTTCCCACTTACACGGCCATTGGTTAATTTTAATGTGGTTTGAATATGTTGACGTTCAGCCTCAGCCATAGTCATCATTTTTTTCTGCCCAGAAGTAATCTTGGGTAAAGGTAACCAATCCCCAAGACTCAACCGATTATTCCTGCTAATAATAAGCCCTCGTTCAACGATATTTTCCAGCTCCCTGACATTACCTGGCCAATCATAAGACTGTAACGCCTCCATTATTTTCCGAGGGACCGTGTCTACCTTTTTCCCACACCGAGAAGCATGTTTAAATACAAAGTGCTTGATTAAAAGTGGAATATCCTCCTTTCTATCTCTTAAAGGAGGCAACAAAATGGGAAAAACGTTCAAGCGGTAAAACAGATCCTCTCGAAAGACCCTTTCTCTTATATTCCTTTTTAAGTCACGATTGGTTGCAGCGATAATACGGACATCAGCTGAAATTGTCTTTGTCCCGCCAACCCTTTCAAACTCTCCACTCTGGAGCACACGCAACAGCTTACTTTGTAACCCCAAAGGAAGTTCACCAATTTCATCCAGGAACATGGTTCCACAGTTGGCTAACTCAAAACGCCCAATACGTTTATCTGTAGCCCCTGTAAAGGCACCTTTTTCATGACCAAACAATTCGCTTTCAATAAGATCAGCCGGAAGGTTTGCACAATTCAATTTTACCAGAGGCCTGTCTTTTCTCAGACTGCAACTGTGCACCGCACGTGCGATCAGCTCCTTACCGGTTCCGGTTTCTCCCATGATTAATACTGTCGAATCGGTATGGGCAACATTTTCAACCTTTATGAAGGCCTTCTTTATTGCATTACTGTTTCCTATAATTTCCTCGAAATCATGGGCAATTTTAATTTCTTCCTGCAAATATACATTTTCTTCCAAGAGTTGGTTTTTCATTTGCTCCAACTCTTTCACAGCCCTTTTACGAATGGTTATATCACGCATAATGGCCTGTACATACACAGCCGAAGCTAGTTTTATAACAACGAGGCTGACTTCAGTATCAAACAAGGATCCGTCGGCACGAAGATGTGTCCATTCAAAATATTGCGTGTCTCCAGATTCCGTGGCCCTGATATGTCGAAAACCTTCTCTCACAGAACTGATCCCACTAGGTTGTAGCTTTGGGGAAAAATCAAAGGGAGTTTTGCCAATTAGATGACTTCTATCACATGAAAAAAGTTTTTGTGCTTTCTGATTACAATCAAATATCTTTCCTTTATTGAGAATAAAGATCCCATCACCTGCTTCTTCAAAGAGAATGCTATACCGTATTTTATTATCCAGATATTTATCTGCTTTTTTCTCAACGGTATCAGGTGATGTTTTCATATCTCAATCCCATTAAATTTGATCGTGTTTAGATCCGACAAAAGCTCAGTGATTAGCAGCTAAAGCAGAAACCTCCACTCATTTTTTTGGTTACCACGACAAAGGAACGTTTACTTTTTTTATACTGTACCTGCTTATTTCATTAAAAAGGGAAATACCTGCATATCCTGCATTTATATTTTTTGAGCAAATTACATCCTGAATCCGTGACGAACATACGAGTAAAGCAACAACAAAACAAGATAAACCATTAAGTTTAGGTATATTATTGCGGTCACCAAAAAGATTACCCATGAAATTCAAGATAGAACAAAGTTCCGAAAAAATCAACAGTGCGGGTGGTATGGCCCTCGTTGGTGCACAGCTTGATAAGTCGGACTGAACGAGACTGTAGATGCAACCCAAACAGGTAAAGGAAGACCTATTTATAGTAACTCGTTGATTGTCAGGATTTACCTTGGGTTGCTGTACCAAGGGAGAACATCTTTTGATGACCTGAATATTTTGAAAAATAATGAGTTTTATGCTGATTCATTAAACATTAATGGTTTGGCCTCAGTCGAAAGGATAAGGCAACGGCTTGATGAAGGTGTTGGGCTATTCGACTCTAGCATTCGCAAAGTAAATCTTGCTTTGCTGAGTAATCAGCAGTTTAGCAGAGTGAAAACACAACTGGGCAGCTATATTCCATGGGACTGCGACGTATCTCCCTTGGACAAAAAGCAAAACATATCTCGCACCTATAAGGACTATGACAGCTACGCACCGATGTTTGGCTACCTTGGAAGAGAAGGATTTATGCTTGACTGTGAGCTACTATCTGGCAAGCAGTATTGTCAGTCAGGAACAGTTGAGTTTTTAAAGCGTGGCTTAGGGTTCATCGAAGAGCTTGGGTTAAAAAGAGACGTGCTTTTGCGTTTGGATTCCGGTAATGATAGCTCTGAAAATCTTGAGCTCATTCAAGGTCAATGCAATTTTATAATCAACGCAACCTTCGAAAAGAAGTTCGTGAGCAGTGGCTCAAAGCGGCAATGGATCTAGGCAAAAGAAGTGAGCCTCGGCCTGGAAAAACAGTTTACAAAGGTGTTCTCTACTCTAAACAGCCAGCGAATCAAAACTGCTTTCCTGTTCCCGTAGCCTTTGAAGTTACTGTGAGAGAAATTGACAAGGCAGGAAATTATCTTTTGTT
>JAOPTU010000022.1:0-116550 GCA_051531995.1 Desulfotalea sp. | reverse complement strand
AACTAAAACGGGGTGTGAGAAAATATTTCTCACACCCCGTTTTAGTTTATTCTGCAAGATTTTCGCAGGTACAGCCATAGTTTAATTAATCGTCTGAACCAGTTCCAGCCATGGTGGCGGTGCTAAATCCATTATCTACATGCATAACTTGTCCGGTTACTGCACTAGCCATATCACTTGCTAAGAATGCCGCAGCGTTACCAACTTCCTCGATGGTTACACAACGATGGATAGGTGCAGATTCTTCAAACTTGCTGAGCATTTTACGAAAGTTACTTATGCCAGATGCAGCCAAGGTGCGAATAGGGCCAGCTGAAATAGCATTGGCTCGAATATCACTTCTTCCAAGGCTAGCGGCCATATATCTAGTGTTTGCTTCTAGAGATGCCTTAGCAAGACCCATAACGTTATAATTAGGCATAGAACGTTCAGAGCCAAGATAGGTAAGAGTTATAACAGATGCCTTGGCATTTAGATAAGGGCGAGCTTCTTTTGCCATGGCAGCAAAACTATATGAACTGATATCGTGGGCAACCCGGAAACCGTCACGGGTAATTGCATCAAGATAATCCCCCTCAAGACATTCTTTAGGGGCATAACCAATTGCATGCACAAAGCCATCAAACTTTGGCCAGTCTTTAGATAGTTCTGTAAAAACATTCTTTATTTCTTCGTCAGATGCAACATCACAAGGGTATAGAAGTTTTGAACCACCACAACGCTCGGCCACTTTTTCAACACGGCCTTTCATTTTATCATTTAGATAAGTGAATGCTAGTTCTGCTCCTTGACTATACATTGCATCTGCGATGCCGGTTGCAATAGACTTCTCACTTGCAATACCAGCAATTAAAATTTTCTTTCCAGTTAAAATACCCATTTAAATACCTTTTACTATTATTAACGAAGGTTTATGTCTTTAACTTTCAACATAAAAACACTAGTTTACTTTGCACACATTCTGAAAATATTAGTATAAATGCATCTTTTTTGCAAGAAAGTTTGCAGTTTGATGCTGGAAAAGTACAACTTCTCTATACTGGGGGAATAAAATTTATTGCCTCAATCGCTATACCTATATATCCTAATGGAGTCAGGACTATTATTCATTTGAACCCTGTAGCAATATTAACTATCTAAAAAGGTATAACTATGAAGATTTCATATTCTATTCTAGCGATATATTTTGTTTTCTCAGCGTTTGTAATCCAGGTACCTCTTGCCCATGCTGACATAGAAGAGGACGAAACTGTTGGTTATACTGAAGCGGAAATTATCCCAGCTGAAAAGAAAGATTGGCATGCATTTATAGGCGAGGCTGATAATGTTTACTCTATGAACACAAGAGCCAAAGAGGCAATGCATACCTTAGATGAAAGATTAGATGAAATTATTGCTAAAGAAAACGAAAAACTAGATGAAAAAGCAGCAAAATTATTGCAAAAAAATCAATCCGCATGGATGGCGTATATTAGAACTAAATGTAGTTATTTAGCAGATGCCTATCGTGGTGGCAGCTATGCGGGCCCAGCTTACGGCGAATGTGTTGCTGGAGAGCAAGTTTTAAGAGCAAAAGAACTTCAAGAAATGTTCAAAGACCGTAATTCTCCTTGATATTAAATCATTTGCAAGCGGTTCTTAAGATGTTCGGTTGAAGTTTAATATAAATCCCAAAACAAATTACCTTAGAAAATATCATGAACATAAAATCATTTTGTGGAGTTTTTCCGACAATAGCAGAGCAGGTATATGTGGACGAAAGTTCCGTGATAATCGGCGATGTTGTCATCGGCAAAGATGCTAGCATTTGGCCGCTTGTCACCATCCGTGGTGATGTGAACAGTATTGTTGTGGGTGAGAGAACCAATATTCAGGACGGTAGTGTTTTACACGTTACCCATAAAGACATAGCTAATCCTGAGGGGTTCCCTTTAGTAATTGGTAACAATGTAACCGTTGGGCATAATTGTACTCTACATGGTTGCACTATCAAGGATAATACTCTTATTGGAATGGGTAGTATTGTTTTGGATGGTGCTGTTATTGAAGAAAATGTACTGCTGGCAGCAGGGTCACTTGTCTCGCCGAATAAAGTACTAGAGAGTGGTTATTTGTACAGAGGTTCTCCTGCTAAACAGGCAAGAAAATTAAGTGATGAAGAAGTTACATCGTTAAGTTTCTCGGCACAAAATTATGTGGATCTAAAAGATAAGTACTAGCAGTGAGGAATTTATTTTGATTTACTGCATGTGAAAGTGATGTAAGGTAAAACTCATTCTTGCCGCCTACTTTAATTAGACATAATCGAGATAGCATTCGTAGTTTTTCGCGACCTCAAACCTAGAAATTAACTGAAAAGCAAAACTAATCAGTTAATTTCTAATTTATACCTTAAGGGTATCTTGAAAATTAGTTCAAGTTCTAGGCAGCCTTAAGCAAGTAGTGTCTGGCCAGCTTTAAATGCGGCATGATTAGCCGTCCAAATAGCTGGTTTAGGACTAACACTCTTAAGAGCTTGTAACCAGAATTCATCTGGAAAATCAGTGAATGGTGCTAAAGAACTTAACGCTCCCATCATCACGACATTAGCACACCTACCTGTGTCATCACCAAGTTCTATTGCCGTGGCAAGTACATCCACTTCAATTACATTGTAACCCTCTAAACTCTTCTTTAGTTCTGCAATATCAGGGTAAGCATCTTCTTTCTGACCGTATGGTAAGATCTTTGTCTTAGCAAGAAGAACAGTGCCGCCTGGCTTTAACAGCTCGACAAAACCTGGGCGAAGTACTTCACTCTGTTCCATAGTAACAAGACAATCAGCAGTGCCAGGAAGAGGGACAGGAGAATAAACTTTTCCACAGGTGAAGGTTGAAATTACCGGCCCACCCATCTGTGCCATGCCGTGTGTTTCGCCTTTTACAACATTGGTCTCACCATAACCAGCTAAGAAAGCTAATTGGGTTAGCACACGTCCGAAAAATAGATTTCCTTGGCCACCAACGCCTCGGATTGCAACAGCTAATTTCTCAGGTAATTCAAGTTCACTCAAAGGAGCCAATTGAATATCGTCAGGCGCCACAGGAAGTTCAACTTTGGTGGCCGCTTTTTTCTTATCTGTTATTTTTTTGATTGCGCCAACGGGACACATTTGAGCACATGAAGATGCTTCTCCAGCACATCCAGAACAGAAATTTGTGTAAGATGGTAATTTGTCCGCATCGTTTTCAATACCAGGACAAATCTGGCAGAGACCACAACGCTTGCAAATTTCTTCATCAATTTCATATCTATTGCCAAAAGATTCTTTTGGCATTTTGCGGATACAAACCCCAGTAACAACCATGGTTGTGAAAACGCCTTTTTCGGCATCTGCAAGGGCTTCAAGTAGTGCTTTGCGGATAGCTTTTCTGTCATAGCCGCTTACCGATACAACTTTTGCACCATGGGCAACAAGACTTGCTTGCAAATCAAAGGTGTTTTTTTGCCCAGCAAGATTAACAGGTGAGGTTGGTCCTGGTTGGCCGCCTGTCATGGCAGTCCAATTATTATCCAGAATGACTTTTACTCCAGCAATATGTCTAAAAATGGTATTTCTGGTCGAATCAAGTCCACTATGACATTCGGTGCCATCACCAATCAAACTGATAACCTTGGAAGCTTTTTCAGGCAAAGCAGAAACATAACCAGCACGGTTACATTCCGAAGCACCCATGCATAAACCAGTATCAACAGCATCCATAAAGTAGAGTAGGGTGTTGCAACCAATATCACCAAAACAGGCTTCTATCTGGCCCTTCTTTTTCATGCTGCGAACTGTTTCGCCAAATAGACGATATGGGCAACCAGCACAAACCATTGGTGGACGAATTAGAGGTTGAATGGCAGGAACATTCGAAGTTGCTTCAAGCGAGTAGCCCATTAATTTAGCGATGGATGCTGGTGTCCATTCTGTACGGAGATCACCATCTTTTTTACCGATAATCTTTAAACCTAAACGCTCTACTTCTTCCTGAATATATTTATAGCCATCTTCAACTATATAAACTGGGCCATCAATTGCTTTGTGAAATTCTTTTATCATCTTGGTTGGTAAAGGATAGGTAAACCCAAGTGAGAGTATATCTATTTCTTCACCAAGAGATTGTCTCATCTCCTGAACCATAATATCATTGACACCATAGGTTATAACGCCGACTTTCCCGGCTCCTTTGTGCCACTTATTCATTGGGCTGTTTTCAACCATTTCCATCAGAGCAGGGAGGCGTTCTGTTAAAACACGGTCATAACATTTGCGAGCAATTACTGGTAAAGTACTAAAGGCTTTTAATGGCACTTTAATTTCAACTTTCTCACGGGTCTTAGTTTCACTTAATCTAACTAAACCTTCACTATGACAAAGGGTACCGCTGGCTAGAATAACCACGGGAGTATTATGCTCTCGTGCTAAATCAGCAGCCAATTCCGCCGCTTCATGTAGTTCTTGGTGATTGCGAGGTTCAAGGATTGGTACAAAACAACTTTTGATTAGCGGTCTAGGATCAACAAGATGCTGGGTAGAACTTGGGGTGAAATCAGAGGCAAGATAATACACAAGTGCGCCGCGATCTTCGTTGAAAAATGCAGAACTGGTGAAGGGGTCACCTGCTTGGAAGAGACCGGGTATTTTCATGGTAACAACGCAGTCATTTCCGGCAAGAGAATGACCATGGCCCATGGATACTGCTGTTGCTTCACTTACCGACCAAGCTACATTAATCATGTCCTGCACATGGGTTAAACCCTTGTCAATAACCTCGGTGCTAGGTGTGCCAGGATAGCCATCAACCGCATGGATACCAGACCGGACACAGCCCACAGCAAAGGCGATATTTCCTTGAAGTACAGTTGGCTCACCAGCATCACTGGTGCATAATTTTTTTATTGGATTCATTAAGCTCTCTCCTGGAAGGCGTTTCTTGTATTTTATCTTGTTTGAGTTATTAAGGTATATTCGTAATATTGGATGAAAAATATATAAAGTATGGCTTTAGGTCAAGGCTTATGACCATTTAATAGATTTTATCATTTTTCAATTGTTTTCAAGGCAATACTCTAAAATTTCATATGGGCTATCGACAATGATGTCAGCACCATATTCGACTAATTCATCAACAGGCCTAAATCCCCATGAAACACCCACACTTGTCATGCCGGAATTGCCAGCGGTTAACATATCAACTGAACTATCACCAATATATAAGACTTCATCAGGGTCTAGCTCGAATGTTTGTGCAGCATTTATCGCACCTGCTGGATCAGGTTTTTTAGGGATATGATCTTGTTGACCAGCAACAAAAGTGAATGGAACATCAGGGAAATAATGTTTGACCATCTCGATAACAAAAACATGCGGTTTATTAGATAAAACCCCTAAGATGAAATCTTCGTTATGCAGCTCAGAGAGCATTTCGAGGATACCTTGATATGGTGCTGTTTCATCGAAGCAGTCTTCTTTGTAGAAGCGGTGGAAATCGTTGTAGCATGTTTCAATTAACTCTTCCGCAGTTCCGTAAGGTGTGGCACGTTCAATTAAAATACGCAATCCATCGCCAACGAATTTTTTGTAATCAGCAACTGGATGTTGTGGTAAGTCAGACTCCGCTAAGGCATTGTTGCAGGCATTGGCTATGTCTGTAATTGTGTCTAGTAAGGTGCCGTCTAAATCGAAAAGTAGGGCTTTTATGCTCATGATTAATCCTAGTAAATATTGTTTTTTATGAAACTAGTCTTGAAACTAGGATGCTTCAACTAAAAAGTTGATTCAAACAACTTTTTTCTTCTTCAAAGGAATGTTGTTTATAAAAAATATCTGAATTTGAGGATAGATTATTTGTTACCGAAAGGGGAAATTGTCTTAAATATCAAAAGTATATTTATAATACTTAACCCTTAACTATCGGTATGTTTTTTCTTCTTTGAGTTTAAAATTAATCCTCGGCGATGAATGAACAAAGTTATACTTCTATATCTCTTGTATGCCTGTGGTTAAACTTCGCATTTGTCTTGACCTTTGAGTAAAATTTTTAATTTCTCAAAGTACCTTGATGAAAAAGTACATTATTCAACAAAAAGATCAAATAGCCTAATTTTTGTAGATAAAAATGGCCTCAGCTATTGAAATATTATTTTCTTTGGCTAGACTAGGGACACTTTTTGTTTGTTCTTAATAATATTTTTATAATTGTGGATTATGTTTATTTAATCTTCAAAAACAGGAGAGAAAAATGAAAAAACTTATTGTTGGTCTTGTTGCGGTGGTACTAGTCGCAACAGGATTATCTGCACCTACCCAGGCTGCGGATAAAAAAGTTAAATGGAAATTGGCCATGACTTGGCCTTCAACCCTCACACCTCTAGTACATCCTCCCCAACGTCTAGCTCAGAAAGTTAGCGAAATGACAGATGGAAAATTCACCATACGTATCGAGGGGAAGGAGAAGCATAAAGCACCCCTCGGCATTCTTGATATGGTGAAGGGCGGACAGTATGAAATGGGGCATAGTGCATCTTATTATTGGAAGGGTAAAGATGCCACAACCTGTCTTTTTACCACTGCACCGTTTGGTATGACTACCGCTGAGCAAAATGCTTGGATGTATTATGGTGGCGGTCTTGAATTAATGCAGGATTTTTACTCTAAATACAATGTCTATGTCTTTCCTGGTGGTAACACTGGTGTGCAGATGGGTGGTTGGTTCCGTAAAGAAATCAATAGCCTAGATGACCTAAAAGGTTTGAAAATGCGTATTCCAAGTATTGCTGGCGAGGTTTTTGCCAAACTTGGAGTAAATGTAACCAATATCCCAGCTGGCGAACTATATACTTCTCTTGATCGTGGAACCATTGACGCTCTAGAGTGGGTTGGACCCAGTATGGACATTAAAATGGGTTTCCACAAGGTTGCACCATATTATTATGCAGGATGGCATGAGCCTGCTTCAGAGTTGCAATTCTTAATAAATAAGCGTGCTTATGACAAATTATCCGATAAATATAAAGCTATCCTAGAGACTGCGATGCAAGCAGTAGCGACTGATATGTATATGGAAAATTTTGATATGAGTGCAAAAGCTTGGGAACAGATGAAAACTGAATTTCCTAATATCAAAGTGAAAACTTTTCCAGCTCCTGTCTTGAAAGCAATGAAAAAGGCAAGCGAGGAAGTTCTAAACGGATATGCTGCGGAAAACCCAAGTTTTAAAGAAGTTTATGAGTCACAAAAAGCTTATATGGCTAAGGCTCGTGAATGGACTAAGATTTCAGAATATTATTATATGCAAACTTCTGAAACCATCGGTAATTAATTATCTTGGTGGAATTGTAGTTAAAGAAAACAAATTTCTTTAATCATAACTTTCTGGTATCTATAGCAGTTAGTTTATGAGTTTGTCTAAAGCCGTTATCTCATATCTGGGATGGCGGCTTTTTTGTAGAATTTGGGCAAATATTTTTTAAAACCTAAGAACCAAAAGTGCGATATCTCGGTAAGCGGTAGAACCTACTTAGAGTATTTAGCAGGAAAAGGAATATAAGATGTTGCTACGGTTAGAAAAGTTTTTTGTTCGAGCTAATAAGGTGATGGGGAAGGTTGCCTCCATCTTATTACTGCTCATGGTCATAAATGTTTTTTACGATGTGGTCATGCGGTATTTTTTCAGAAATTCTTCTGTCGGAATGCAAGAGCTGGAATGGCATCTTTTTTCCATGGTTTTTCTGATTGGTATCTCAGTGGCTCTTTTGGATGAGGCTCATGTGCGAGTAGATTTTCTTTATGAGCGTTACAGTTTGAAGACTAAAGCTGTTGTTAATATTATAGGTACAGTTTTTTTTCTTGTTCCTCTCGCCTTACTGATTAGTTCTGGTTCTTTTGATTATGTAGTGGATTCTTATGCGAGTGGTGAAATATCAGGGGATCCAGGTGGTCTTACGCACCGTTATCTCATCAAGGCGATGATCCCATTTTCCTTTGTTTTATTGCTGTTTGCAGCTGTGGGATACGTGGTGAAAAATATAAATCTCTACCGTTTTATTGATTCTGTGGCTCCCGAAGTTGAGAAAAATGATAGCGTGGATGGAGGGCAGAGATGATTGGCATAGTTATGTTTTTTGCGGCTTTGGCTCTTTTAGTCCTTGGCTTTCCCGTGGCGTTTACTTTTGGTTCTGTATCAATCTTTTTTGGTGTTCTTGCCGCTATTGTTGAGTTGGGACCGGATGCCAATTTAGTAAGTGTTTCAGAAGAATTTTACCTAATGTTTTCCATGATGCCATTTCGAATATTCGGCATCATGACCAACACTATTCTTATGGCTGTGCCACTGTTCGTTTTTATGGGTATTATTTTGCAAAAGTCCCATCTTGCAGAAAGACTCTTAGAATCCATGGCTGAATTGTTTGGCAAGGTGCGTGGTGGATTAGCAATTTCGACTGTTTTAGTTGGGACACTTCTTGCGGCATCCACCGGTGTTGTGGGTGCGTCTGTGGTTGCCATGGGTGTAATTTCTTTGCCAGTAATGCTTAAGTATGGCTACTCAAAAAGACTTGCCACTGGAACGATTTGCGCAGCAGGAACTCTAGGTCAAATCATTCCACCATCGCTTGTGTTGATAATCCTTGGTGATGTTTTTGGTGTACCAGTTGGGGACCTTTTTCGGGCGGCTTTAGCTCCTGGTTTGGTTTTAGTTGCTGCTTATATAGTCTATATCCTGATAGCTAGTTTTTTTGATAAAGATTTGGCTCCTGCTATCTGTAATGAAAATGCTCTTAATTTTAAAAGCATAAGAAAAGCACTTTTTGCTATTATTCCACCCCTCGCTCTTATTGTGCTGGTATTAGGCTCAATTTTTATGGGAGTTGCCACACCAACTGAATCTGCTTCGGTTGGTTCTGTCGGGGCTATTATTTTAGCCTTAATGTATAGAAAATTAACTTGGAATATCGTCGAAGAATCTGCTCTTGAAACCGTAAAAGTTACTGCCATGGTATTTGCCATTTTGATAGGGGCGACAGCCTTTTCCATGGTCTTTGTTTATAGTGGTGCCGATTATCTTGTGGAAGACCTGATGACAGGTCTTCCCGGGGAAAAATGGACATTTTTGATTCTTGCTATGTTGTCTATAATGGTCCTAGGTTTTTTCATAGATTTCATTGAAATTAGTTATATTGTCGTGCCAATCTTGTTACCAATAGCCGCGACTATTGGTATTGATCCATTATGGTTTGCGATTCTTATTGCTATGAATTTACAGACATCTTTTTTGACACCACCTTTTGGCTTTTCCCTGTTTTACTTAAAAGGTGTTTGCCCACCTTCGGTTAAGACTATGGATATATATAAGGGCGTGCTACCGTTTATTGCTATCCAAGTTGCGGTGTTGATATCAATAGTAATTTTTCCTGAGCTTTATGGCTTTTCTGGTTTGTAGGTTTTTGAATAATGAATTGTTGCTGTTGGAAAATTAAATATTAAGGGATGTAATGAAATTTATATGTCATTACTCTATGTTATGATAAACTCATTGTGTAAATATGAAATATCAGTGAGTCATTACTGAAACCTAAAAAAATGTACGGAGGTATAATGAAAAAAATAATTGTCGCACTTATGCTTAGTTTTTCACTATTGCTTGTGAATAATGTTGTTGCTATGGATATTCAAGAAGGGATGTCTACGTATTCATGGGGTGAAAAAGTTGCTAAATACCCAGAATTATCAAAGGTCGGAGAGAAAGGAGCAATTAGCTATTACAGTAAAGCTGGTGAAACCTATACAGTGGGAAAGGTAGTAGTAGATCATGTTGTATACGGTTTTTCAGAGGATAATATGCTGTTTGGCGTATTTTTAAATATTGATTCTTTTGATTCTTATGATGATCTTGTCGCTCATATGAAATCTAAGTATGGCCTTCCTGGCTATAAGACTGATAAAGATAATGTTCTTGTAATGAAGTGGAAAAAAGAGAACATCACAGTGAAATTGAAGCTGAATAAAGAAAACGATAAAATGAAACTAGCGTTTTATTATCGCCCAATTTCCACAAAGTTGAACCCTACTAACTACGAAGATGTAGATACATCGTCTTTCAAATTCCTACCGATGGAAGAAAACAGAAAGGCAAAAGGTTTTGTACTGTTTAAATTTTAATTTTTTCCTAAATTAATTTATAGCAATGATACTGGGCTTCCCAGTGTCATTGTTAATTTCGTCGCTCATTCTCCCGCCTGATCATCCACTTCCTGACTCACAATTGACATCCGTTCGCCTGCATTAAAATAGTGCTGCCTAATTGTATTTTCTAATGCTATGGGGTCGCCATGTTTTAGCGCATCAACTATTTCCTTATGTCTGAGATACACTTCGTGAGCCGAGTACATTTTAATCCAGTATCTAAACAGAAGAAATTTTGATAAGCCTTGGCAAGATCTTCGACAAAATTCAATAACGAATTCGTTATCAACACGTGAAAAGAGCACTTCATGAAATTTGTTGTCTAATGCAGCAATAGTCTCAATGGGTTTATTGTTTTCGTCGACACTCTTCATAGCCGCAACAATTTTTTCCAATCGTTGAATATCTTTTGCTGTATATAAATGTAGGTTTGTAGAAACTGCCGCACTCTCAAGGATTCCACCACTAAAATAACTATCTCTGATCTGCTTAGGATTTAGTTTGGTTATATATTTTCCTTTTTGAGGGTGCCAAATAAGTAAACCTTCCTTTATAAGGATCTGTAATGCCTCACGAATCGGCGCTCGGCTTATGGACAGTTTCTTGGCAATGACTAATTCTTTGACTTTTGTTCCAGGTTTATACGTTCCGTCAAGAATACATTTTTTGATGTAGCTAACCACGACATCTGCATAAGTATCTTTATTTATTACCAATATCCTACCTCAAAAATGGAAAATAACAAATCTCCTCATCATTAAAGATAAAAAGATAGCATAGCTAGCGTATTACATGAAGCAATATATACTATAACAAATTTTTACTGAACAAGGTTGAACATTGATTAATTAACTTTTGAATCAAGATATTCAAAGTCCCCTTCACTAAAGGTTTTTCGAACAGTATATTCCTTGTATGCCTGTTGAATGTTTGTTGCTAGTACAGGTACGGCATTTTCTAAAATAGCAAGGTACATATCTGAGTCTTGGGCTGTGAATGCAGGTATTTTCCAAATGCGAATAGCTGATTCTGAAATTGCCATGGAAAGAACAGCTGAACTTCCTGGTAAAATACCGCCTCCGCCTACAACATCATGAAGATCGGATGACATGAAGGAGATCCCGCCTGCGTCTTGACTAACTAATACAGCGAGTTCACCAATAATTTTGACTTTCTCTCTGGCAAGTTCAGCACACGCCAAATCTTTACCTAAACGAGCAATTTTCTCGCCAAGTTCTTTGGTTGCAGCTGTCATTTCACCTTGCCCCCTTGGATAAGCCGTATCAGATGATGCACATAGAAGACCTGTCTTATTGATGCCTTGGATTAATGCGTCAAAGACAACTCGATTATCGACTTCACCATTGATCCTAACCCAGAATTGGTCTTTTGTTTTTCCCTTACATACCGCTGGTACATAAGCTTTACTTTCCAAAATAATTGTAGGAAGACAATCAAGACCAAGCTTCTTCATTAATTGCCCTTTGGGGCCAAGCATAATATTGCCTTCTAGATCTTCGTCGGGACCAAGTCCACCTTCATTGGCATTAAGAATTCCCATGACAGATACTGGTACAGAATCGATCTCAATTACAGCACCAAGGCACCTGCCAACTTTTCCTTCCATTCCTTCAGCTGCATAAAATAGTTCGTCTGGGTAACACTTTTCAAACGTGTTTATAACGGCTAAGCAGGTAGCTGTTTGCAAAGCCACCGGAAGTTCTAAACATCCTTGACCATAGATCCTGCCAAAAGCCGCAAAAGCAGCATTTTGGCTGTAGACAGCATCGAGACCTATTGCCAGGCGAGCAAGGGTTGCTTCATAGGGAGTAATCCCTCGCCGTGCCCAAGCCACACCAGTACCGCCATCTTGGGTTGTTACGGTAACAATACCAGTGTGAATGTCTGCTTCTATTGAGGAAATTGTCGTGCAGATTGGAAATGCACGGCGGAGCAAGCAGGCAATGACAGCAAACCCGGCGGTATCGTCTTGAACGAAACCGGAATGGCTGTGTACATGTCCTGCTCCCGCATGACCTGTTATCCCTAGAATACCTTTTTCTTTAGTGCTCTTAATAACATTCATGGCTCCACCGTATGTTTACTATAATTATTTATACTACGTGTTTAGCTATCCCTTGAGGCTTGGTAACCAGAGTGTTATCTCCGGAATAAATGTCAATAATAAAAGTGCCACAATCATAGTCAGCAAGAATGGCATCACGGCAACACTTAGTTTTTCAATAGAAATGTTTGCAATGCTACAGCCTACAAATAAATTCACTCCAACCGGCGGTGTCAAAAATCCCATTGATGAACAAACAATCATTACGATACCAAAATGGATTGGATCAACACCAAGCACCGTTACAACAGGTAAGAGTAATGGTGTAAGGATGAGAATATTTGCAAGTGCATCCATAAACGTTCCCATAATCAAAAGGAAAAGTAAGATAATTGGTAGTAAAATATATTTGTTGTCAGAAATGCTCACCAGGATCTCTACAAGCTGATTCGGCAAATTATAAAATAGCAAGATTTGACCAAAAGCGGTGGCAGTTGCTACAACAAGAAAGATTGATGAGGTTGTGAGCGCTGTACCCTTAAAGACATCGATTACTTTTTGCCAACTTAAAGTACGTAGAAACAAACCTTCAACAATAATTGAATAGACCACCGCAATAACGCCAGCCTCTGTAGGCGTCGTTAAACCGCCGTAGATACCACCAAGCACAATAATTGGTACCATGAGTGCTGGTAATGCATCTTTGAAGGTGCTAAAAATTTCTTTAGCAGGTGCTCTTTTTCCTGTGCCTGTGAAACCATATCTCCGGGCGAGAAGATAACTGGTGATCATCAAACAAGCACCAATGAACAGACCTGGAATGATTCCAGCAATAAAGAGGTCACCAACCGACACACCGGCAGTAGTTCCGTAAATAATTAGCGGAACACTTGGTGGAATGATAACACCTAAACAACCAGCAGCTGTATTAACAGCGGTAGAAAATGCTTTAGAATATTTTTCCTTAACCATAGCCGGAATCATGATGCCGCCAACAGCTGCCACAGTGGCAGGTGCTGAACCTGATAATGATCCGTAAAACATACTAGTTAGGACAGAAATATGAGCCATGCCTCCGGTAAGGTGGCCGACGAGGGCGCGGGATACAGCGAGAAGCCTGAGAGCCATACTTCCTTTTTGCATTATTTCCCCGGCCATAATAAAAAATGGTACAGCCATCAAGGGGAAAACATCCAAAGAAGTTACCATTTTCTGAATAAGAAATTCATAAGGCAACATGTCACTGACGGTCATTCCCACAACTACAGCTAAACCAATGGCAACACCAATGGGGACGCTTAGAATGAGAAATACTGCCAAGGCGACAAAAGTGAGGATAATAGCCAAGTCCATTGTCGATTACTCCTTAATTAATTTCAATTTCAGCAGGATTAATTTTTCCGGTTAATAACCACCAGAGTTTTTCAAGTGTTCTAAGTCCCATAAAACCAAGACCTAAAGGCATACAAAGGTAGACCCAGTATGCTTGAATTTCAAGTGCCGGGGTTTTCTGGCCAGTCGAGGCGAGAAACATAACGAATTTAATTCCTAAAACAGTGGCAAATATACAGAAAACGAGGGTTAGTATTGACGCAAGAATGGTAATTGGACGTGCTAATTTACCCTTAAATAAAGTTCTTAAAATGGTTACTTCTAAATGCCTATCCATTTGCGTTGCGTAACTACAACCAACATACACAGCCCAGATAAACATATAACGAGCTAACTCTTCAGACCAATCAAGGGAACTTTGCAGGACATATCGGTTAAATACTTGAACTACTGTTATGCCCGTCATTACTAATAGCGAAACAGATGCAATTACCATCTCTACGCTAGGAATCATCGATTTTGGCGTGTTTTTCATGGTGATTCACTCCATTACCTTGAACTGTCAGGCGACATGAAGTCACCTGACAGATCAGATAAACTTAATCGTTTGCAATGGTTTTCTTTGCTTTTTCAATCAGATCTTTACCAATTCTATCTTCAAACTGACGGTAAACACCTTCAGTTGCAGCTGCCCAGCGCTTACGTTCTTCAGGAGTAAGAACTGTAACAGTCACACCTTTACTAGGTAATTGTGCCAAAATTTCTTTCTCACCATCTCGAATAAGCTTACGCTCGTAGAGCTTAACTTCCTCGAAGGTGGTAACAATAAGTTCTTGATTCTCAGGACTAAGACTCTCTAAGAATTTTTTGGAAATCATCACGAGGTGTGGGCTGAAAAGACTGTTAACGATGGTTACATGGTTGTTTACTTCAGGGAAGTTATTGTACCACGCAAGGTTAAGATCAATATCAATTCCATCAACAGTTTTTTGTTGCATGGCAGTATAAACTTCACCCCAAGAAATAGGAGTAGGGTTCATGCCAAGATCTTTGAGAGTTGCGATGTGTGCTTTAGAAGGTGTTGAACGAATTTTCAAGCCTTTTGCATCTTCAAGGGTAGTAACGGCTCTATCGTTGTTCCAAAGATTACGAAAGCCAATCTCAATATAACCTAAACCAATAATTCCACTTGGTTCTAGAGCTTTGGTTGCATTCATGCCGATAGGTCCATCAGTGATTTTATCGGTTGAAGCGTAATCAGGGAAAAGAAAAGGTAGATCGAAGAGAAGAAATTCGTCAGAGAAAGGGGAAAGATTTGGTGTAGAGGCGGAACCCATTTGTAACATGTTAAGTTGAAGTCCTTGAACTACGCTGTCAAAATTACCAAATTTTGAGCTATCAAAAATATCAACGCGAAATTCGCCGTTACTTCTTTCTTCAATTAATTCTTTAAACTTGATGAATGCCTGTCCCATAGGATGTTGCGGAACATTTGGGTGAGCAAGTTTAATAACAGTGGGTCCTGCTAAGGCGGAAGTTGTTCCCATACAAAAAGTCAGTAATGTTGCAGTCAATAATTTCTTGAATCTGTTCATTTTCTATCTCCTAGATTTTTGAGTCAACAGAGAGTAAGTTTTTTTACTCCCTCCCTGTTTTCTATTATACAACTATGTCTTTAACATCTGTAATCCTAATTCTACAATTTCAACTTTTATTTAAAAGTGTCAGTGTATGCGTAGAGCACTGGCGAGCCGCCTGTATGCAGGAACAACACGTTAGAGCCAGCAGGGAAATGATCTTTTCTTACTAAGTCTATAAGACCAGCCATGGCTTTTCCTGAGTAAACTGGATCTAGCAAAATGGATTCAGTTTGAGCAAGAAGTTTAACAGCCTCAACCATAGAGTCGGTTGGAATGGAGTAACCTGGTCCAACATAATTATCAAAGCAGGTAATTTCGCTGGCTGGAAGGTCACCTTTCATGCCAACATGTTCTGCGGTCGCTTTAGCAAGTCCATGTACAATGCCTTCTTGAACATCTTTTGGACGACTAACATTAATACCAGTAATTGGAATACCAGCGTTGGTTCCGTACATTCCAACTACTATACCTGCATGAGTTCCTGCACTTCCACTTGGTACAACCATGTGGTTGATATTCAAGTTTTGTTCGAATAGTTGCTGTAAAATCTCCTGAGCACAAGCAACATAACCAGTAGCACCGATGGTATTTGAAGCACCGCCAGGGATGATATATGGTTTTTTGCCTTCAGCTTTTAATTTCTCAGCAAGTTTTTCCATTTCTCCCATCATATCAGAACCACCAGGAACTACTTTGGTGCTCTTTACGCCCATGATGTTAAAAAGGAAATTATTTCCAGAACCATCTTCTTTATAAGTTCCAGGAACACGCTCTTCAAGAATCAAGTGACAATCCATTTCTTCTTTTACTGACCAAGACAAGGTAAGTCGACAGTGGTTTGATTGTATAGCGCCACAAGTGATAATAGTATCAGCACCATTTTCAATTGCATCAGCAATACAAAAATCTAACTTTCTGGTCTTGTTACCACCGGCACAACCAGGAAGAAGATCATCTCTTTTGATGAAGATGTTTACCTTACCACCAAGCGCACGGGAAAATGCTGGTGCTGCTTCAATTGGGGTAGGTCCTTGCAGATAATTTCTTTTTGGGAATTTTGAGAGATCCATTTTGTGTCCTGTCTAAGTTAAAGTTATTTTACGATTACAACTGCTTCTATTTCTATATCTGCACCCAGAGGTAGTGCCGCTACTTGAAAAGCACTGCGTGCTGGAAATGGAGATTTAAAATATTCTGCATAAACTGTGTTAACTTCTTGGAAGTCTGCAATATCAGCAAGATAAACTGTTACCTTTACAATATCGTCAAGAGTGGCACCAGCCGCTCCAACTACCGCTGAAAGATTTTTGAAAACTTGATGAGTCCGAACCGAAATAGATCCTTCTGGTATTTTACCGGTCTTTGGATCAATGGGTAATTGACCTGAGGTAAATAAAAAATTGCCGGCCTGCATGGCCTGAGAATAAGGACCAACTGCGCCTGGAGCATCCTTTGATTCGATAACTTTTTTGCTTATTTGTTCATTTCCCATCTTTACCTCCAAATGGTAATTGGTTTTTATATAACTGCATGGTGCTACGATCTTTGTTAATACTCATTGTGTCGAATGTCGACATTTTGCATAAGGCGTAATCTACGCAAAAATAATTAAAAGTCAACAATAAAAATCTAATTATCTCTCAATGAGTGGTGTTGGAGAATTATTTTAAAAGACATCCAATTGCTTTAACAGCTTAATATCTTTTTAGAATTTGAATCAATAATCACAGTAAAAAAAAGGGATTTTTTTTTTGTTCATATTAGAAGAATTAGGCAATATCTAATTTATTTTGAGTGGTATTGATATGAGCAAATAACTATGTTTGAAAAAATCTGTTGGCTGTATGGATGGTGTTTGTAAATAGATAAAATCTACTTCATAACTACAAGAATGTGTCCATTCTTGCCATTCTCTAAAGGCTACCCTAAATTCTAAAAGTAATATTAATCTCTTCAAAACTACTAACTATCTGGTTTTTTAGCACATTCATTAAAGGTTTATATTTAATAAAGCCTGTCACGTTGTTGTGTCTTTATATTTTGTTGACATTCTTGTCTAATTAGATATTGTTTAGGCGCATAACTAATATGCCCCTAAACAATACTGACATAAGGGTACCTTGAATAATTAGAAAATTCGTTCAAATTCGAGGCGGACGAAAAATTTTACCGCAGGCATATAAGCGATATCCCGAGGATAAAATTTTAACTCCAACGAAGAAGTTGGGCAAAGTAGCAATTTTTCAAGGTAGCCGTAAGTAAAATACAATTATATGAGAGTGACACATGGAATTAAAAGAAATAGCTAACCCACCGGAAATGAAAACATTTAAGCATAAATTCGAAGAGTTACTGTCTGGGGATGATGTTGGGTTTATGATGGGATTTGCCGAAATGATGCTCCTATTACACCGTGTTGTAGTGGTGAGTGATGCTTATTTTCAAAAAATGGGGACATCAAAGGGACGGTTTCTTGTTTTAGTAAGATTGTTGTTGTCCGACTCTCCTGCCGGGGAAAGTATTTCTTCTTTGCGACCTTTTTATCCCATCTCCTATGCGGCCATGTCAGGAGTGCTCGATACTCTGGAAAAGGATAGCATGATTGAGAGATGTGCCAATCCTGAAGACAGACGCAAGGTGAATATTAGGCTCACCGATAAAGGACGAAACTTTATCAACGAATTTCTTCCTGTCCATTTAAATAATGTTAAGAAAGTTGGTTCAGGACTGCAGGAGAATGAGATTGAACAACTGTTTGGTTCAATGAAAAAAATTATTGGCGGATTCGAACGACTCATAAATTCTTTGCCAGAAGAACATTGTAAAAAAAGTACTGGGAGGAAAAAGAAATGAAGATAAAGCAACTGAGTGGTCATTTGGATTTTCTGCTCAGGATTTTACCTGTTCTGTTTTTAATCCATGGTTGTACTTTGGTTGGCCCTGATTATCAGGAACCTGACCTGAAAGAACTACATGGTGAAGGATGGAAACGTGGAGCAGAATTAGGTGATAGAACCTCCATTACGAAGAGTGCACCGTTGGCAGATTGGTGGAAGCAGTTTGATGATTCTGAGCTTACGAGATTGGTAAGTAAAGTGATAGAAAGTAATTTAGATCTAGCTAAAGCTCGTGAACGTATAGTTGAAGCTGGTCTCAGGCGAACCCAGGCAGGTGCTGATAGACTGCCTAGTGTTAATCTTGATGGGAAAATAATCGAAGGTGCGACTGGTGAAGAAGCGGTTAACCCTACTGGTCCTCGTCCTGGTGAAAATGCAACCCTCTTTTCTGCTGGAGGCTTTGCCGGATGGGAACTTGACATGTGGGGTAGGGTTGCAAGGCTTGTGGAGGCAACAGACCGAAACTATGAAGCGGAATTGGAAACATACCGCTATGTCGCTGTTTCACTTACCGCTGAACTGGTTCTTGCCTATATAGATATGCGTACCCTTGAGGGACGATTGTATATTTTAAATTCGAATATAAAACTTCTCAATAAATCTCTAGAACTTGTGGAATTGAAATTTAGCATGGGAACCACCAGCGAACTTGATGTGAAACAGATTAGGCGCGAGTTAAACAAAACACGAGCTTTAGAGCCTGAACTTCGTCGAGCACATACCGTTGCTACTAACCGGATAGCAATTCTTCTTGGTTTGCCACCATCCAAAAATACCATTGCGAACGGATTCCTCATGGATGTGCCAAAGATGATGGGCATAGGTTTGCCAATGGACCTTCTTACGAGGCGTTCGGATGTACGTAGTGTGGAAAGGAAATATGCGGCAGCAGTGGCTGCCATAGGTTCGGCAGAAGCGGAAAAGTATCCAAAACTTTCCATCGCCGGCTCTCTATATTTCCAGACCGATGACTTGGCTACTTTAATCCAGCCGGAATCAATAATTTATTCCTTTGGGCCTAGACTCTCCTTCCCCCTTTTTGATGGTGGTAGGTTGCAGACCAAGGTTGAGATAAAAGAATCCCAGGCAGAGCAGGCACGTTTAGAACTGGAAAAAACTCTACTCGCTGCAATCGGTGAGGTTGAAAATGGTATTGCAGGAGTAACCTATAATCAGGAGCGTGTTGAACGGCTGAACGCTGTCGTTAGCGATGGAATTAGTTCCGTAGAACTCGCCGACCAGCTCTATAGGACAGGTCTTGGTAGTCTTTTTCAACTGATGGATACGCAGAGAGAACTGATAAAGGTTCATGACGAATTGCTACTTGCAAAACAGTTTGAGCTTGGAGAGATCGTAAGACTGTACCGTGCTTTGGGCGGTGGATGGGATATCCTTGGTAGAGAAATTAAGCAAGAAAGCGTAGAAGGAGAAAAACTTAATGAATAAAGTGAAAAGGTTAATAATTCTGTTGCTAATTTTAGGGGCTGGTGGTGGTTTTTATTACTTTAAGTATAAAGCTGGTCAGAGTACATCTAGCGACCTTGTTACCCTATATGGCAATATCGATCTCAGGACGGTAAAACTGGCCTTTAACGAGCAGGAGATGGTTGAGGAAATTCTTGTCGATGAAGGGGACAAAGTCGAAAAAGGACAGCTTCTCGCAAAGCTAAGGGATAAGAGGCTTGTTGCCCAGTTGCTTGAAGCAAAAGCAATGGTGGATGCTCAAAAGGAATCAGTTTTGCTGCTGGTTACCGGTACCAGACCCCAGGAAATTAAAAAGATAGAAGCGCAGTTGGTGGCGGCTAAGACTAGAGTCGCCAATGCTGAGCGGCTTGCCAAAAGGTTGATTGTTACTGCTAGAACGGGTGCTAGCACAATCCAGGATCTTGATAATGCAAAGTCGGAGCGTGACGTGGCTAGGGCTGAATTAAAGATTGTACAAGAGTCTTTGGCTCTTGCTAAGGAAGGATTTAGAAGTGAAAAAATAGCTGAGGCGAAAGCTATTCTTAAAGCCCGGCAAGCGAAGGTAACATTTATTCAGGAGCGATTAAAAGATACCTCTCTTTACGCATCAGCGCCGGGCGTAATTGAAAGTAGAATAATGGAACCTGGAGAAATTGCAGCGCCTGGACGTACCGTATTTTCCCTTGCTCTCACGACTCCCAAATGGGTTCGTGCCTACTTGCCAGAACCTCAACTTGGCTTTGTCGCCCAAGGTATGGAAGCTAAGGTTTTTAGTGATTCGTTCCCTGGTGAGGCTTTTAAGGGGAAGGTTGGATTTATTTCATCCGTTGCTGAGTTTACACCGAAATTTGTTCAGACAACCGAACTACGTACCCAGCTGGTGTATGAGACGCGCATTTGGTTAGAGGATTCTGAAAATAGGCTCCGATTAGGAATGCCTGTCACAGTGGTTATAGGAAAACGAAGTACTAACAATTCTGGAAATTAAATTAAGCCTGAAGCTATCAGTAAGCAAGAATAGCTCGAAATTATATGGACAGGGGAATCGAAATAATGAGAGAAAACCCAGGTGAAGATACAATACTAGAGGCGAAAGATCTCACCATGGAGTTTCAACCCAAAGGTGCTAAAAGTGTATGCGCGCTAACGGGTATCTCTTTTTCGGCCTATGCCGGAAAAGTTACCGGTCTTGTCGGGCCTGATGGAGCAGGTAAGACAACTTTTCTACGTTTAGCAGCGGGACTTCTTATGCCTGCTGCCGGTAATCTAAAGGTCCTTGGGCTTGATGTGGTTCGAGATATTGATAAGCTTCGTAGTCGTATTGGCTATATGCCTCAGCAATTCGGGCTATATGAAGATCTCACGGTAGCGGAAAATCTCACTTTCTATGCCGATCTAAAATCTGTTCCACTAAACGAACGTCCTGAGCGGATCAAAAAACTTCTTGAAATCACCGATCTTGCTAAATTTAATGATCGTAGAGCTGGACGTCTTTCAGGAGGAATGAAACAGAAACTTGGGCTTGCTTGCTGCCTGATTAAAGCTCCGGAAATACTTATTCTTGATGAGCCTACTGTGGGAGTAGATCCAGTATCAAGGCGTGATCTGTGGGCAATTGTCGACGAACTGGTAAGAGAGGATGGTATCGGTGTCGTTGTCGCAACTTCCTATCTTGATGAGGCAGATAGGTGCGACAAAGTAATCCTGCTTCACCAGGGTGAGATTGTTGACATAGGCCCTCCATCCCATTTTATAGAAGGTCTGGAAAAGAGGGTTTTTATTGCAACAGACATCGATGCTATCGGTTCGCGTGAATTACAGCGAAAGCTCTACCTGTACCCAGAAGTAATCGATGCAACCATTCGTTCAGGGAAAGTAAGGATTGTAGTGAAAAATGTGTCTTCTTCTGAGATGTTACTTGCCGACCCACCTGTAGGTGTGGATATTAGTCGTGCTACCCCTGTTTTTGAAGATGGATTTATGGATAAAATGGTAGAGCGACTTGGTAATCAACGCCTAGTTATGTCACCAGTTGGTGAGGTGGCTAGGGGGAAGTCGGAAAATGCAGAAGTGGTTGTATCAGTATCAGGGTTAACAAAAAAGTTTGGTGATTTCACGGCAGTGGAGAATATTGGATTCCAAGTACGACGGGGGGATATATTCGGTTTGCTCGGCTCAAACGGTGCTGGTAAGACAACAACTTTTCGCATGTTATGTGGGTTGTTACCAGCAACTGACGGCGAGATTGATGTGGCTGGACATAATCTGCGAACTTCGTCCGCCACAGCTCGATCCCGTCTAGGTTATATGGCTCAGAAATTTTCGCTATATCGCCAGCTCTCTGTGCTTCAGAATTTGAAATTCTATGGCAAAGCGTATGGCCTATCTGGCAAAAAACTTAAGGAAAGATTGGATTGGGCTTTACAAGAATTTGATTTGACAGCAAAAGCAAAGGACCAGGCGGAAACTTTGCCAGGTGGATATCGGCAACGCCTTGCCATGGCCGTTGCCATGGTGCATGAACCAGATATCCTTTTTCTAGATGAGCCCACATCCGGGGCTGACCCCCTGGCAAGAAGAGAGTTTTGGCTTCGAATTAATGGGTTTGCAAGAGAAGGTGTCACCATTGTCGTGACAACACACTTTATGGAAGAGGCGGAATTCTGTGATCATATGGTGATTATGTCTCAGGGTAAGAATCTTGCTGCTGGGCGTCCAGATCAAATCAGGAAGATGGCTGTTACTCCAAGCAATCCAGATCCAACGGTGGAAGATGCATTCATCGCCTTGACGGACACTAACTCTCTTGTTGATGGAGGAAAAACTAATGTCTGATAGAGGTAGTCGTCGCATGCGGATCACTGGATTTTTAAAAAAGGAAACTATTCAAATCCTTCGTGATCCTTCTAGTCTTCTCCTTGGCATAGTTATGCCAGTTTTTTTGCTGTTTATTTTCGGTTTTGGAGTCTCCTTAGATCCGCAAAATGTGCCACTTGCAATTGTAATGGAAGATAACGGCACAGAAGCCCGAGATCTCACAGCTCGTTTTAAGCTCTCCCCTTATTTTAAACCGCAAATAGTTTATTCGGTAATAGAAGCAAAAAAGTTAGTTAATATAGGTGAGGTTGATGGAATACTCACCATTAGCTCTGACTTTTCCTCACAACTTGCTAAAGAATTTCGGGCAGATGTGCAGTTAGTTTTAAATGGAATGGACGCCAACCGTGCACGACTCATACAAGGTTATGTCCAAGGAACCGTAGTGAAATGGCTTGAGGTAAGAAGGGCTAGGGGCGAGGGGGGGAGTCGCTTACCTATTTCTGTTGAACAGCGAATTTGGTTCAATGAATCGGCAGATTCCACAAATTTCCTGGTGCCAGGATTGCTGACTCTAATTATGACTCTTACCGGAACACTCCTGACCGCCCTTGTAATAGCGCGAGAGTGGGAGAGGGGGACCATGGAGGCATTGCTGGCAACACCTCTTACTCCGGGGGAGATTCTTCTTGGTAAAATTATTCCTTATTTCATTCTCGGGATGATAGGAATGCTTCTCTCGGTCACTCTTGGTGTTTTTGTTTTTGATGTCCCTCTTCGTGGGTCTTTGTTGTTGCTAATTGGCTTGAGCGGGGTGTTTATGCTAGCATCTCTCGGTCTTGGTCTTCTTATTTCTTCAGCTACTCGTGTTCAGTTTGTTGCAGCTATGATTTCAGTTATAGCAGGATTTTTACCAGCGTTCTTCCTTTCTGGTCTGTTGTTTGATCTGGGAAGTACTCCACTTGTGGTGCAGATTATTAGTCATATTATCCCTGCTCGATATTTTGTAATAATCAGCCAGACCATTTTTCTGGCTGGAAATATCTGGTCAACCATACTTCCGGCGGCGGGGGTGCTAGTTTTGATGGCTACTGTTCTTTTAGGTCTGACTATGAAAAAACTTGTAAGGAGGTTGCCCCAGTAATGAGCTGTCTACAAAGAATAATTACCCTAATCATAAAAGAATTCGGAATGGTACTGCGTGACCCCAAAAGCAGGGTTGTGGTAATTGTGCCGCCCATTCTTCAGTTTTTTGTCTTCAGCTTTGCCGCAACCTTTGATTTAACCGATGTACAGTATGCGGTATTGGATCATTCTCGAACAATAGAATCCAGGCAGCTACTTGCAGGCTTTGAGGGTTCTGATAATTTCAAGCTCGTGGCAACTCTTTCTTCGGAAAACCAGATACGTGATATGATTGATACCTCAGAGGCACGATTAGTGATCTCTATCCCAGCAGATTTCAGTGAAAAATTGGCGAACGGAGAGCAGACAGTGATCCAAGTAATTGCGGATGGTCGTAACTCCAATGTGGCTTCCATCGCGCTTGGTTATGTGAACACAATAGTTCAGCAGCAGGGAAGTCGTATTTTGCTGGAACGGGGTGAAGTACCAAATGAACCATCCCTTGAGTTGATTAACAGAGCCTGGTTCAATGAGAATCTTGTCAGTCGTTGGTATATTGTCTCAGCGCTCGGGGGAATCATATCCATGATTGTGGTGATGATTCTTTCGTCTCTTTCTGTTGCACGAGAGAGAGAATTTGGAACCTTCGACCAACTTCTAGTTGCACCTTTCAGACCTTTTGAAATCCTGATAGGTAAGGCTATACCTCCAATTGTGTTTGGTTTGGTCGACGCGCTCATTCTTTCGGTAGTAGCTGTGTATTTATTTGGGATTCCGTTTCATGGTACAATACCAGCCCTAATTATCACCCTTACTATTTTTATGATTGCCGTAGTTGGAGTGGGGCTTTTTATCTCTTCAATTTCAACAACAATGCAGCAGGCGCTCCTTGGTTCTTTTGTCTTTATAATGCCAGCGGTAATCTTGGGTGGTTTCACAACCCCAATAGAAAACATGCCAAACTGGCTTCAGATAGCCACTTACATCGATCCCTTGCGCTATGTTGTATATGGTCTCAGGCAAATATTTCTAGCCGGTGGTGATACAGCCGCCGTCTGGCCTCAGCTCTGGCCCATGGCTTGTATAGCGTTAATTACCCTGCCTCTTGCGAGCTGGATGTTCAGACGCCGAACTACATAAACACGTGTTAGTAAATAATTTTATTACCACCGGGAATTAGCCAGTTTAAAAATCCTGTTGGTATCGGTGGTGTGTAAGTCTCTATTATCAATAGGGATGATGATCGTATTATTTGGTCTGAATCGACAGTTAAACCGGTAAAAATATTCGGTAAGGTCTCGTGGTAAATGTTTTTGATTTTACTGAGTGGAATGGCGAGATGCCAGAAATTCAACATTCTGCTTTTCGTATTAATTAATTAAAATAAGATGAACTATGAAGAAAAAAATCGATTTGGCGAAGTACAAGAGAGCTTCATTATATGAAGCATTTAAAGGCAGAGATATGCCATGCTTTTCTACAACAAGCAATATTGAAATTACCAAACTTAAGAGTTATCTGGATGAAAGATCACTTGGCTTTTTTATACCGATTAGTTTTCTGATTTCTAAAGCAATTAACGAAATTAAAGAAATGAGGCATAGGATAATCGATGGGGAATTATATGAATTTGAAAAAGTAAATCCTGGTTATACAATTCTTTTAGATGATGAAACATTCTCATTTTGTGACTCTCTTTACTTTGAGAAATTTGATAAATATCAAAAATATGCAGATGCAAAAATCTCTGAAACGAAGAAAGTGCCGGATCATGGAACAGAAGAAAAACACGACATGTTTTTTATTTCAAACCTACCATGGTTCAGTTTTACATCTATTGTTCATCCTTATACAGAAAAATATAGTTCATTACCTTTGATTTCTATTGGGAAGTATTTTCATCAAGATAATCAACTACTTTTACCAGTTGGAATTCAGGTTCATCATGGATTAGTTGATGGCATACATGTCGGCAAATTTTATAATGAATTATCGGATATGTGCAGTTCACCAGAGACTTTTTTAGCTAAGTAGTAACAGCTTGTAATTGCTGTTAACCCCTTATTCATTTAATTGCAGAGTTTTCCGAGTTTGTGAATTACAAAAGAATGAAAAATTGAGCAATTCTCCCGATCGTCCCAGGGTTTGTCCATTCAGAAAATATTTTTAATTAACAGAAAAATAAACGATGCTTGCTAAAATTAATGGAATTAAAGTCAGAACTAAATCACTTCTTTTCAATTTGAATAAAGCAAAATTTCGAACAATTACCCATGGCAGAACAATCATTATTATAACGGGTAGTGCTGGAATAAACATTTCAAATATAGATGCAAAAACGATACTTATCAAGAGAGCACAAGAAACAAGTGGGAAGTAGAAATGCATTTTTTGTGAGTGTACGATATCTTTAAGATCTTTCCCTATTATGCTATCTGAAATTTGAAATTTTAACAAAACTGAAGATAGAAAAACTGCGAATATTAAATCTGATACTCCGAACATTGGGATTAGATATAGAGCTGGCGGGTTTGGAATTTTCAAAAGAATTATATCTATAAATGGCACAGGACCTATAGCTCCATTGCTGTAAAAATCTCCAATCTGAAGAGCTATTTTTTTCGAAGGACCTTTGAATACACTGTAAAGATCTACAGTAAATGCAACACTGCAAACTGGGATTATTTCAGGAAGTCTATTAATTGCTTGTGAAAGGTATGAACCTAAGAGACAAGAAAATATGACAAGAGTTGTTGATCCTGCTATTCCTGCAAGTATACCAATAAATGAATCTATCCCTTCAACCTGAAAAAGCAGTAACCTGGCTATTATTAAGATGATAATAAGGTTTCTTCGCAATTTGTTGTTTTTATGAAGGTGGCTAATCTCAATCTTAAAGAATATGGCCATTATGGTTGATAGGAGCAGTATGAACAATCCAATAACAATGTAATGCATTGTTTGTGATGAAAATAGTCTTTCTGCATCTGTGTAATTCAGTAAATATAAAAAAATTGAAGGTCCTATCCAAACAATGGATATTAAACCAAGGGATCTAAGAAGGTCTTTTCTACTCTTTGATGTAAGCATTTTAAATACCGAGTATTTTCAAAAATATGAATTACAGATTTGCTGTTAATTGTCTACTTATAAGAGATCTTACAGGTTGGAATTTATTGTGTCAAAGTCGGTAAGAGAAATCGAATAGACATGGGAAGCAGTTTGTTTCTTTTCAGCGGTTTTATCGTTTTAACTGTTAGTTGGTGACGACTTTGTTTCGGCCAGAATTTTTTGCTTCATAGAGTGCGTTGTCAGCCATGCGGAGCATGACTTCAGCGTCAAGGTTGGCAGATTCTTTCGATGTGTTGCAGATGCCAATTGACACGGTTAGTTGAACATTTCCTTCTGGGGTGACAAGTGGCGACGATGCAATGTCATAGCGGATTCGTTCAGCAATGGTTTCTGATATGTCCGACGGGGTACAGAGTACAAGGATTGCGAATTCTTCGCCGCCAATACGTGCTATAAAGTGGCCTTCACGCAAAGTGTTTTGCATAACTTGTACGACGTGTTTCAAGGCTTGGTCACCAACGTTGTGGCCCCAGGTGTCATTGACTTTTTTGAAATGATCGAGATCCAATAAAAGCAGACTGAAAATGGTACCTGCATTTACAAAATCATGTATCATTTGCATGAGGTGATTGTCAAATGATCCGCGGTTTGCAATTCCTGTTAACGAGTCAAGGTTTGCCTGACGAAGTAGCTTAGCCTCTTCTTTCTTACGTTGCGGGATGTCAATGATAATGCCAGATAGTTTTTTCAGCCGACCTTTCTTGTCTAAAATGATTTTGGCGATAACTTCAATCCAAACATAGTCATTATCGCGAAGAACACGCAGGTCTGTGCGTATATTTAGTTCGCCTCGTTGGATCTGGGTACGCAAATAGCGAAGAGTTTTACCACGATCACAGGAATGGATGTGTCGCATAGCCTTAAGCAACGGTATATAAATATTGTCACTGAGATCACTTTTGCTGGAAAATACTTTTGGATCGCACCAACAGTAACCACTGTTGGCATCCAACTCCCATGCGCTGGATTCTGTAAGGCTGGAGAGAATTTCAAACTGTCGATTAGTGGAACTTAATCGGTTGTTAAGAACTGCGTTGGAAATAAGGTGCGCAGCTATGCGTACTAATGAAATTTCCTCGTCGCTCCACTCGTGTGGGTCCGTACAATCGTCTAGTCCCAGTAATCCCCACCACTTTCCTTGAACCATGACAGGTATGCTCAGCGTCGATTGGACGCCTTGACTAATTTGGTAATCTTTGAAATCAGAGTTTTCAAGTTCTTGGATTATGGCTGTTTGCCATTCACCTCGTCTACGGCTTTCAACAAGTCTGCGGTAAGTAGGAGAGCAGGTTTCAAAATCCCAGTGTTTTGTGTCATATCGTGGATTTAGTTTGAGAGCATGTGTTTGCTCATCTACCCATTCGAAAGGAAAGTTCATAAGCATATGTTTGTCGCTTAATTCTAGAACCTGAAACAGCCAAACGCGGTTGGCTCCAGTGATATGACCAAGATCAGCGATCAGGTCAACAATACCATCTGGCCAATCTTTGCCACTACTGAGCTCTTCCACATTGCGTGCGAGTGAGATAAGAAGGTGACTTTGTTTGTCTGTATCTAACGGAGTGAGCTCAGATGCTTTGCCTGTGCGTATGGCCATGTGCTTTCTACCATATATAATAATTGACAGATCAGTCACTTATTTTGAGTGCTTCATCTGAGATAACTAATGGATTATGTTTACAAAGATTATATCCGTTGTAGTTTTTTTGTCGAGAGGTTTAGGGGGCGATTTGTATGAACTTCAGTTCGAACAGTCGTTATTTTAATTATGAATGAGCAAAAATAATCTCAATTTATCTTGTCTTAACATATCTATACGTTAGCCAAAGATAATCTGAAGTTGGACTTATGAACACCGGAATTGAACTTATTCCTGAGCAGGTAATTTCAGATCATTTGATAAAATTTCTGCTCTGGGATTTTCAGGAGTAGTAATAACAAGGTTGAAAATCAGGGTTGGATCTTTTAGGGGCATATTTCAAAAGCAATAATTCTCACCAGTTATTTCACCTGACTTCACCGTCAGATTCATCAACCAGATGCCGCCATAGAAGAGTTTTTTTCTGACTATCCAGAACTGCAAAATTCATAGAAAATGAATCACTTTCAGCTCTGACTACTTTTCCATTTAGATTGAATACATCTGAAGAAGATTTTCCAGCAAAAGCGAATTTAACTTCGAGCTCGTCACCTTGGTTTGGTTGTAATGACGTCGAGGTTATTGCACAACCGCTTGTGGAGAGATTGAGGAGATGCCCATCGTGCTTTTTATCATCATGTAAGATCTCAGCCGACTGTTTATGTAATTCAAAGCGAAGCCCATCACGGTTTGCATGCTTGGTGATTTTTTCTTCTGCCTCCTCAATGGTTGAAGCATAAATTGGCTTGTACCCCCTTTTTAGTAAAGAGGCATTAAGTATCTGTTTGGTAATTATTCTCTTAGGATCAACAACTCGTACGATTTCACCACTTTTCTTTGAAAGAATATATTGGAAGATTTTTCTAAAAGTAGGCAAACCATTCAGAAACATTAGTCGGCATTCTGAAAAATCAGATATTACATTAAACCCATCTTGGAGGTCTGCTACTCCAAATCTTACTTCCGTATATAATTCAGCCAGTTCTTTTTTGGCAATTATCCCTCTAAAAGCTAAATTTAATCTGTTGTTTTTTATATCAGTTATAATATTAGAATTCATTTCATTTATTTTAAAAATTCAACAACATGGTGGCTAATGATTAATCGCCTTGAGATCTGATCCACAAAACTTTTCCCTGGGTCAATCATCGGTTACTTACGCTTAACTGTATCATTTTCAATGATCTAAATCATTGATCATTAGGGTCTGGAATCGTTTTTGTTATATTTATACACCCTGGCACAGCCTACTACTATCAAGCAAAAACACACAAAGCGCTACCTTGTAAAGATGGAATAAATAGGGAGTACCACTCAAATCAGTGCCAAAACGAATGAGCCACGTCCTTAGGAAAACGAAAAATAATGTGGATTTGATGTCCACAAAAAATAGTTCTCCTTGGTATTGCTGGTGATAGCGAGGTAAAATAATTCTTTAAAATTGACAATTATCTGTTTCGATCTGTTGAAATTATAGAATATCCTTGTCGCTATTGTTTTTTATAGACAATTGCTATACTCGAAAATACCCAAATTACAATCCACTCTAAAACCATTACGGGCCAATGAATATCACCACTTTTCCAGATAAAATTATATTCTCCCCTGGTGTTTGGTACTATAATTACGCTGAGGATCATAACTGAGATTGCCATTGTTAATTGTTTTCTGTTTTTTCTGTTGAACATGATATTTTTTTTAGTTGTTAACTATATCTAGTTCTGACATAGATATTTGTCGTTGGTTGCTGTTATCCTTTACTTACACATTCGATAACCAGCAGCTTCGGCTTCTTTTTTTAAACCAAATTTGACAGTGCAAATTTTGCCATGGTATTCGTCCGTTGAACTAGTCCCAGTTTATTTTGTTTGCTTTGGGCATACTTCTTTGAGCTTTTTGACAGTCTTCTGGTGAAGTATCATTCCAGAAATATATCTGGGAATTCCTGGCATCTTACTCTAAATCATTCCACTTGTTGCAAACTATTTTTTACAGTATTGATTGTAGATCCAGAAGTTCTTGGTGCAGGTTTGTGTTCATCACGATAAATATTTTCTTGTCGATTGGCCCTGGTAATTGTGTTCCAAATAAGTGCCCAAGGCCGCTGTGGCTCTTTAACCTTTTACTGGGCTTGGATCTTCTAAAAGATAGTGAAATTTCATTACTTATCTAGGTTCTGTGGTGCATCTCATGGTGCATATGTGTCGTTACCAGGTCGATATATACTATATCAGTGACAGAAATGAATGCAATAGACAGAATAATAAACTAAGAAAAAATCTTAAAAAAAAGGGGTTAACAGCCTGATATTGCTGTTAACCCCTTATTTGTTTAATGGTCGGAATGAGGGGATTTGAACCTCCGGCCCCTTATCCCCCAGACAAGTGTTATTTCCCAATTTGGTGGGGTTGTGTGGCTACTGAGCGTAATTTTAGGCGTAAAACGGACTTTTTAAAGTATTACAGCTTTCCACCTGAAACATAGCTCCACACAGAATAGTCAAAGTTAGATCTTGGTATTTTCAATAAATCTGCGGTAAATTCTGCAACCTTTCTGTATTGATCGTAGTCTGACAGTTCGACTCCTGCAGCATTAATAAATGCTCGTAGATGTCTGTCAATAGGTATAGAAGGGATGCCTACTAACATTGCTATATAATCGACAGTCTTTTTACCAATTCCACGCAAATTTAGTAATTCAGTGCAAATTTCATTCTTATTAATCTCTGTCCTAAGACATTTGATTGTTTCAATATTTTTAGAGATTAAAAATTTTGTTAACTGAATCAACCTGTTAATCTTTTCGGTATGTGTCCAACGAAAAACTTTTTCGGCACCATGTAGTTGTAAGCATTTTAGGAATTGTGAGGTGCTTCTGATGTGAGAAAAATTCTCAAGAAAATGTTCAACTCTTGGTGCCACAATATTTTTGTAATTTAACCCAGCTTGCAAAATAGAATCTATGATCACAGCACCGATACTACTGTATACAGGTCTGTTGTTAGTGACTTCCTGAAAGTTGGTAAGCGATTGAGTGAATGTTGCTACCAATCGCGCATGGATAAGAGGTTGCATCGAGTTGTCCCTTTGGTCGAAAATATTAATTGAACTCTAAATCTTTTAGTGCATTTAATCGATCAACACAGTTAGGGCAAGCCCCGCAAGGGGTCTTTGAAGAAGCTTGACAAGAATACGTTGTTCCAATAGGGACCATAAGTTCTTGGCCTAACTGAGCAACTTCCAATTTAGATTTATAACGGAAAGGCATATTGATTGAAATCCCTCCAAATTCCTCCATCAACCCTTCTAAAGAGTTAAAGAAATTAGCAGAGCAATCAACCTCTTTAGCGTGATTACTATTTATGAAGGCCGTGTAAACTTCATTTATACCTCTAGATTGAGAAAAAGCTGCGGCTATTGATAGTATTAGCAAGTTGCGATAAGGGATGTGTAAATCAGCAGCTTCAATTTTGTCTTTCCATAAATTTGCTTCATTAATCATACGAGAAGAACTGCCCTTATAGATAGAACTAACATCAATTTGTTCGATTTTATCCCGAAGGTCGTTAGGAAGTACTGTTTGCAGAGTTTCCAGTTCTGTTTCAGCACAATGTTGACCGTAATTTATGAAAAGAGGGATGAAAGAGATTTTCTTTTTGAGTAACCAGTACGCCATTGTTGTGGAGTCAAGACCGCCTGATGCGAGTAAAACTGCGGAGTGAATTTCTGTCATTTTTGTTTACCTAAGAGAGAGAATACTGCTTCAATAGTTTGAGTAGCAGTCGAAGTGATTTTGTCAGCAGTCATTTCTAGAAAGAGATTGTCTAGGATCTTTCTAGGATCAAAGACAATTACAGGAATGCCTTTTTCTTTAGCCATGCCGATTTCTACTAATGTCCCTTGGTCGTTGTAAAGTAGTACTGCAATCATGGCTGAACATTCGTCCATGATTTTCATATCAGCACAAAAGGTATTTCTTTTCTCCAATTGAGAAAAGGTTGGATTTGCTTGCCCATTTTCTCTGACAGGTAACCTTGGGGAAAAATTGTGGTATTTAAGGCAGTCGATTAAGTTGTCGAGTTCTTCTTTAGGGACGTAGTCAAAATCTGGTGCAGCAATATACAGATGTTTATTTTCTCGATCTTCCCATGGCAATTGAATACCTTTCATCTCTAAGAGCTCTTCAGGTGTGATGAGTAAATGCCTTTGAACATCAGCTTTTAGATCATCTACGTATGTTGTAGCAGCGTAACAGGCAGCTATTAATGAGGCTTTACGAAGAGCTAATTCATCTGATCCTTCCTTTTTTAACGATATATAAACTGCGTCGAATGTATCCCCAACACCGACAGAATGTCGTGTCTTACGAGGGAAGCAAGGAATGTTAAGAGGCGTATTGTTATCTTTGTTAAACACACGAGTGCCACCACGATTTTCTTTTAGCACCAGTTCTTTGCATGCAGAAAGTGTTTTGTTTGTGATTTCCTTGATGCCTAGATATTCAGGGTAGAAAAATGTAGATGAGGTGGACAGAAATAGAGACTCTATTTGGTAATTTTGGCTATTGCCATTAGTTGATAAAAAATCAGGTTGATAGTTTAGGTCAACATGGAGCTTGATGCCTTCTTGGTTGTTTAGGGTGTCCAAGAGATCGGTGGGATCTGTCGTATCTGGAAAATAAAGAATATCTGTGAAATTTCCTTCATGTAGCAGTCTCTTTAGAGCGTCATTATCAAGAGTAACGGTTTTATGGTCACGAAGAAATATGTCGTATCCTTGGTCGCCAGCTTCTGTGGCATCACCGATCAAGATAGTATTCGGGCAGCCAAAAATTTCACCTATACAGGTAGCTTTAACACAGCCATGGTGGCTCAAATATTTGTTGATGTCTTGCTCGATATAAGATGGGGCTATATAAGCAGCATGGTATTCAGAGTCTATACACCAAAGTGCTCTAGCAGCATGAGTAATACCACCAAACCTGAGTCGTTTTTCGATGTCATCTTGAAGCTGGTATATGTCAATTAATACGTTACCAACAAGAAGGATTTTTTTTTTCATTTCATTTAAACCTCTGGGGCAAGATCGACCCAAAGTCGTGGTGAAGTAGGTGAAGTTTCAGTTCTTGTTATTACGCCCATATAGTGATAATCGGCAGCTAAGCAGGCACGTAAGAAATTATACCCTGTAGGAAGGTAACCTATAGTTTTATTGCTGGTTGAGTCATAAATAGCAAGGCGTCCTCCTTCCAGTTGAGGTCGTAATTGAACAGCTGCTCCTTCGGCTGGTAAATTATTTAGATCAATGTAGTAGGGGCTGCGTGCAATTTCCTCTAGCTCTATATCGCCGAATGCTTTAGTGCAATTGTCAGCGTTAGATCCTCCACCAGATCCAAATTCGCTACCACCATCTTGTTCGGTATAATCGCTGAAATGTCCTGTGCCACTGGATCCCATTTTGTTTCTCCCAGAGTTGTTGTTGCAGGTAGTCATTAATAAAAAATAACGATATTGTTTGTAAGAAAGGACTATTATGTTATCCTAACTCCGAAAGGTAGTTATGGGAAGGTAAAAAAGAAGGTTGTTACATAAAAAATAGTAATAATAACGTAAAGGTACTACAGGGTGGAGAAAGATAGTACAAGGCTTTACTTATGCAGGTAAAACCTTGTAATATTGTAAATCGTTGCTAAATGTTTTGCTGCCTCCTACTCACAAGCTCCCCGAACAAAAAAATTCCCATTCCCCTGTAACTCTCGAATCCTGCTTTCCCGAACACACTCCCACTCAGAAACAGGATAGATTTTATCCCAAGCGGCCATTAACTTACGTTGTTGCTTGCTCATAGAGTATTTTGGATAGGTAGCGTCCATGTATTTATAAGAACGAGCAATTCGACCTCTAGCTCGTTCCGGAGGCATTGCTTTACGACTTTCAATTCGTATGTCGCAGGTGCCAAAATCTGGCTTACTGTTTGGTATCATTGTGAAATTGTAATTACTTCGCATAGCATTGACTGAGCCAATAACAGGGAAAAGGTTGTGCATATGCAGATTGCATATACCGATATTCCATACTGACTTTCTCAGCACATTTACGACCTTTGAAGTCCTTACCATTCTTATCAACACACTGAGGATCACCGTTTCGCCATTCGATGAAAGCTTGTCCAAAGTTTTCAGCTGCCAATCCATGCTCCCATTATACTTTTTGGGATCGTTTGACATGTTTAGTAGATTGAAATCCGGGTGGTGGTATAACTTGTTTTTTAGCTGTGAACTCGGCACCGCAATAGATTGTTTCTCTGTGGTCGTAGTAGACTTTACGTTCTAAAGTTTTCTTAGCCTTGGAAAAAGAGTCAAAGGTGGTGTTTCCACCTGTTATTTCTTGAGCAAATAGTATTGTTGGTAAAAATAATAAAACGAGAAGTATTCTTAACATGATCTGCCCTTTGCCTTTATTCACTGATAATAATCTTTCTAATCTTAGGTAAGTCGATGGCAATCAAATCATTAAATCTTTCTTTAATGATGTCATTGATATCGTTTATTTCGCCATCAACATATTTATTATATTCAGAAGCTTTAAGTATTGTTTTTCTAAAAGAGAGGTGCCAAGTAGGACTTAAACTATTTTTTCTACTATTAACTTTATTAAAAACATGTTCATTTTTTTGGAAGAGTTCATATAATTTCAATCTATGCTTTTGTGAAGAATAATCACCAATTTTCATGTCGAAATTTATGCATGATCTCGTCACATGAAATTCAAAAAGAAACAGCCAACTAGTTGTGAGATCGTCATTTTGCTTTATGAAGTCATTATCTCTTAAGTATTGAATGTTTTCATTTAGAAAATTTGGTTGAAATCTTACATAGCTCTTTGAAGACTTAAACGGCTTTATTCCTTTTGTTTTATTGATTAATTCAAGCAGGTTATTAGGTGGATGTGTAATAGAGCTTGGGTGGGCATATTTAAAAACTAAATCAAAAGAAGATTTATATTTACTGTAAAGATCCTGTGCAATTTTTTCAATCTCTTCATTTTCATTCATAAGTGTTTTCAATGTTTGTATGTATTGAGTTAATACAAATTTGGTATTGTTTGCTATAGTTGTGCTTTCATTATTGAGTATCTGATCTAACAATTTCTTTATGTGTTGGTATGTTAGTTTTACGTAGTTTTCAGATTCACTTTCAGATATTTCTTGCTCAAACAATGATAAGTAAATATAAATTTTGTATTTATATTCAGGATATTTTGTTTCAATATAGGTTCTATATTTCTCTAACTGTCCATGTCCTTCTCTTGCATAGATTTTATTTTCGATCATTATGCAAAAGCCATTAGACTTTGATAATATAAGGATATCTATATTTGCATGTTCTCTTCTAATTTCCAAGTCACTAAAATCAAGATTTATAAAATCAAAGACGGAAAGTTTTGACTTTGTATTACCTAGGTCCTTGTACTCATTCTCTTTATAGTAAAGCTTTATAAATTCTTTCAGGAAGAAGTCATTTAGCTTATGAGTTTCATTAGGGTCAAAAAGCCATGCCAGTAAATTTGAATGCTGCAGCTCTTTATGGGCAATACGAAGAATTGACATTAAATTAATTTCTTCATTTACAAGAGTTTGGATATTTGTAAAGTTTTCATCCAGCAATAATTTCTTTAATTCTGTAACTTCGTCATTCATCCTAGTATTCACATATTGTTAAGTTAACAGTGGGTCTTAAGTTGATACGATAGCGCGCAGCAAACGGCATTAAGCGGTTGCAGTAAATTGCTCCGTTGTACCTTTTTATGCTTATTGGTTGGCTGCCCACAGTAAAAATGCACCAATTCCCACTGTAATTAGTTTCTCTTGGTCTTTTCTTTTTTTTGTTTCTAACTCTCTAGTAGTTTTGGTTTTCTTTTCGTATTCAGCTTCCAAAATTTCTTGAGCTTCTTTGAGTCCAGCTTCTTTGTTTTTATAAATAGGAATATATTTAATACCGCTTATAAAACCAGTTGGATTACAATCACGCTCTAATACAAGTGGCAAAATTTTCTTTTTATATGCTGTGGCTTTACCAATTTCTTGCGAAACCCAACCAGAATCCTTAGCGTTTTTGCTCCAAAGAAGAAGAAATATATCACATTCAGCTATTGATTTATTGATTGTAGGAGCTAATTCTTCACTGGGGGTAATAGAGTGCTCGGCAATAAATACCTTGATGGGAGTGTTTGATAATTGTTTCCTTAATGCTTCAACTTCTTTAAGGTCAGTAGTTGAATAACTGACAAAGACATTAAAATTCATTTTACGATCCTATTTTTTTATTTCTGTATGCATTTTGTTTAAGAACACTGGGGTCATTAAAAATTTTTTCATATTGCTTAGAGTCACAAGCGACAAGAGCGATTTGCCCTGCATCATTGACGTGTATTCCCCAACCAAACTTTTTTACTAATTCTGTTCTTTTAATTGAGTAGCTTTCAATTTTGAGATGTGGTTTCTCTCTTTTAATATGATGAACTTCTCGAAAGTAATCTAGTGGTGTATATTTGTATGGGTTCCCGATAAGTACGCTGTATTTGAGAAACGCTAGTTTTCCGTCATTTTCAGGAATAATTGCTTTATCTGTAGGAGAGTCTGCTGAGATGGTAATTAGCTTTTCCATATTTCTTTGGGTGCGTATTGTTAAGTTAACCTGAAATTTTCAACTACCAAGGCCCTTGCTATAGGAATGTCAGCTGAAGATAGATTCCTATTTAAAAGCTCTTTTGGTTTTATCCATTCGTATTCATCATGATCAGTCATTGTATATTGAGATGATTTAAACCTGCAAACGAATGATATTAGCTCTATTATAAAGTTATCATAGTGGTGAGTAATGGTTTTGAAATGTGTCAGTACATGAACATCCATTTTTAGTTCTTCATTCAATTCACGCTTTAAGCACTCTTCATATGATTCATTTACTTCAACTTTTCCCCCAGGGAATTCCCAGTAGCCACCAAGTGATTTCTCAGGGCTGCGTCGACATATAAATATTTTATCGTCATCATAAATCAAACCACAAACTACTTTAACTGTATCCATGAATCTCTCTATGATATTTTACATTCTCTTTGTTGATTATGTGACTTGGATGTACTGTTAATGCTGCTATTTCCCCTAATTATCCCAAAGTGCCATAGTTCCAATTAGTACTGAAAGTACAAAGTAGACGAAAGCCATTTTTCGCCCATATTCTTCTGGGTGAGAAAAATTAACACAAATCCACATTAGCCACCGAAATAGAAAACACTTTCTTTCATAATAGTAACTCAGTAAGAATAGCACCCCAAAATAGTAAATTGACCAAATACGCAATATTTCTCTAGGTCCACTTCTAACAGTACTATCTGTTTGAAAATCTAAAGAGTCGGCTATCATTGGTACTGCTATCAAAAATATTCCCAGTAGTAAGCCTGTTTCGTATTTTTCCTCTTTGGTATTCATAGTTTGAGGTAACCCTAATAGGTCTTATGTCTATTTGTCGCAAGGAAATGCTTCCTTGTAGGCAGATACAACTAGGCTAGTATCAGATTTATGTAAATCTTCAGGGTGGCTGTTAAGGTATTTGGTTACAACTGTAACCTGTTGTAAGGCATTACTGTCTTGTGGAACACAGTAATAAGTGCTTTGTGGATCTATGGTATTCAACGCTGCTATTCCCTCAAGAAGACCGATGCAATGGGCACCACCAGATATAGAAGATAAATTGTTTTTGTTGAGTTTGCCTCCAAAAATTTGGATGGCTGCATTGCATTCTTTGAGTAACCTATTGCCATCAGCATAAGCACTTACAGGTGTTATTATACAAAACGATAAAAGTAAAATCTGTGTAAAGTATTTCATTCCTAAGTCCTACTGTAAAAGGGAGGTTTCCCTGTCAATGTGACAGTAATAAAACAAACGGTATTTATAATATAATTATTCCTTATAATTTCATCACAGTAAATTAACCCGATTTATTGATTGTATGAATTTTATATATTAAGGATTTAACTCATATTTCGTTCCAAATCTATTGATAATACTTTGTTAAATTCTCCTATCAATGATACATTTTTAGTTTTAAATCTGTAAATCTTGTGATTTATTATGGTTGTGTCAAACGCTCTGAGGTAATCGTCGAACTGAGATAATAGTACAAGAGCTGAACCTTTATCGTCTCTGCCTTTTATAGTAATAGATCTTTGACCACCACCTTCGTACATTATGTTCAGATTCCATGATAAAATCTCAGCCTTTTTCTTCTTTGGCATTGTTTTTCCTCCATTTAACATTGATTTACGGTCAAATTATTGTTGTTGCTCTCACCAAATAAACCGGGTTCTTGGATGATTTATTTATGACGTTACTAAAGATGCATGACGCTATTTGTAATGATGAATTCCAATTTCTATTGTTTTCATATATCAGCTGAAATAGGCAGTGAATATGTAAAATAATCTTGCCATTTTGAACTCAATAGTTCTTGTTTTTCTCTACAACACATCCATAAATAGTAAAATTTCTTCCCTGTTATACCTATCATTGGATATGACAGGTAAGGATTTTCATGATCTTTCAATACTTCTTTCGTGGGACTTTCTCCTGATATTAGTTTGGATATATAATTACTGGTGAGTGGTTGATTTGGGTCAATATCAGTTTATTTTGTATAGATTGGCCGATACTTCTTGGTCAATTCATCGACAGGACGTCCCAGGATTTGAGACAAGAGATCTAAATCAACCTCTGGTGTTTTTGCAATAAAGTCTTTGTTGCTTTCTGGTAAAATTATTTGAAGGATTGTTCCGTATTTTCTCAAAACTGTAGGGTCTATTTTTGTTTTTGCTATTTTATGAAACTCTATTAAAAAATCACTTGTCTCGATAATTAATTCATCTACCAACATTAAAGATAGTTCTGTAAGGTCTATCAGTTTTAATATTGTGCCTTTTCCTAATGTATCTTCAAGTTTTTTTAAGTCTAAAGGTATTCCCATATATTTTTCAAGTTTGGAGAATAAATCCAATATCATTTCATTTCTTTTGACCAATATATTTTGCAAAAGATTATAATTTGAAAAAAGTGTTGAAATTAGGGTAATTGATTCCCATTTTTGGATTTCAGTAGCTTTTTTGTTTGGTGCTAAAAAAGAAAGGCGACCAAGGTTTACATCAATTTTTGTTTCATTTAATAATAGTGAAGGAATATTGAGCACTCTCTGGATGGGTTCGTTCGTGATTTTGCCAATATAGTTTTCTTTTATAGATATCAGTCTTGTTCTGATCTCTATTACTGAAATTATAGTATTATTTATAGAATCAATTTTTTGAATTTCTATTTTGTTTTTTTCTTGGTTGTGGAGTGAATAATAAGCAACACCACCACCTAAAAGACCAGAAATTAAAACAGTCCCAATAGGTAATATGTAATTTGTGACATAGTTTGATTGCAGTCCTTCAATAGCTTTTACAATTAGCAACACATCTGAATCCAAAATATACCTCAATTTCTATTTATCAGTTTCTCCAATTGAGAAACTAAAGCCAAGTGCCAATTAGGTGTTAGTGAATATTCTTGTCACGCTAAATATGATATTAAAAAAGATTCAATATCTCTAATCATATTCTTGACATCGTCATTATTGAATTCGTCAGTCTTTCCATGAGCGGCACTATTTCTAATGTCTGCTAGTGCTGTAATTCGTTTCTGTTGAAGCTTGCTATATACGCCTGCTTTTGCAAGCTGTGAGTTCATGCTATCTAGCTTTCCATGAGTAATCTCTTCGCTATCACACATATCTCTTAGGGATGTTTCAAGCACTACGCCTGCGACTACTGCCGATGCTAGTTTATATCCATTTCCCAATAATTCGTTTGCTTGCTCTAGCTCACTTTCAAATACTTCAGCCTGCACTAATTTTTTGATACTTGTTAAAAATCCATCCTCAAAGTCTTGTTTCGTTGCATGAAAGATAGCACCAAGCCTTGTTAAAACACTAAAATCTAGTTCGTGAAGCCCTGGCTTCTCGCCTTGCTCGAAAGCCTTAAAATGTTGTGAGTTTTCACCGCACACCATAGAAAAAAGGGCTTTAACTCTTAGTTTCCAGCTAATAAATAATTCTTCATCAACTATATCACCAGAAACCCAACCTCCATCAAAGTTTTTCTTAGTAGCATTAACAGCTGTCAATTCAAGTTCTAACCGTTCAAAGTGCTGTGCTATTTTCTTACTCATCATAAATCCTAAGTTGAGTGCATAACATTAATTACAAGTAGAAGATGTCTATTTTCCCTCTTTTCAATACTTCTTGTTTTTCTTCACCACCCAGCCACAGGTATAAGATTTTTCTCTATGACTGTGTGGTAATGAACTAGTAACTGTACCTAGATAATCTATATATCTACTAAACTTGCTAAGTTTAGTCACAAACAGCAAATTCAGTATCCATAAATTTGCAAGGTTCGTCATTTTCATATTTATGGTCTAGGTAGCTGGTACAGCCAAGATCTTCAATTATTTTAAACTTACCTTCTGTATCACAGATCATTAGAGTCCCATTGTTTTCAATACATTGACTTTTTACCGTCATGTCATTGAAGGGTGTGAGGAGGCTTGGGTCGTCTTCTGTCGCTAGATCTAATAAATCTTGACTTGTGCCATTTTCGGTAAATCCATAAACTGTCGGACGTTCACAAACACCTTGGATAGCGGCGGTTAACCTTGAGGCTGGTGGGCTTAATTCTGCAATAGTTTTAGCACAACCAGATAAAGATAGAAGTAAGATAGTAAGAGCAATACTTATGTTGTTTAACGATTTCATGCGACGTCCTCCTGTATATTGTTCCAGAATGTTATTTGTTGAGAAACTGGATCTATTCCGGTGTCCAAGTCCCAATTTTTAACAATTGTTATCTCATTGCCAGTGTCTAGGCATTTAGATATTTCCAGCCATGTATCCGCAACATTCTTTGCTGCTTTGTCAAAGATTTCTTCGTAGCCCATTGCTTGGCCACCTGGTACTTCTAGGTTCTCGATATATTCAAGATCGACCTCTGTTTTATCTTTGTATATTATTCCTAGTTCTTTCAAAGGATACATCATTAGAGTGGGTAGCCAATGGTCCTCATCAGCGACACCATCAACAGCTTTGATAAAATTACGATGCCATTTATCTATATCTGGTGGATTACTAGCAAATTTTTCAGGGTGTATTTCTTTTAGAATGTTGCTCCAAAATGTTTTGATAACTGGGTCAATGCTATCCTCCTGCCCGCAAGTACAGATACCTTCTTTTAAGTGTTCAGTATCAGTAATGGGACCAAGGCTAAGTTTAGTTTCGTAAATGTAGGCATCTTGGTTCATTTCGCATATTCTATGTTCTGTTGTATTTTCTGCGTAGTCTCCAACTTTTAATTTTACAACAGGGTGTATGCTGACATCTGTTACAACATGAGCTGTGTATCCCATTAACCAAGCGATGCATTTACGTTTATCAAGACCACCTTTCATGGTTTGCAGTAGTCTGGTCCCTGAAAGAATCATTTCTCCTGTAGAAATATAATGCATCAAATCAGCCCACTCATCAGTTTCTCCATCGAATAGGCATAGATAAGGGTAATCTGGACTTACACTTCCAAGTTCTGCGTACTTAAGTAAACTGTTGATGGCACGATGCATCTCGTCAGAAAATTCTTTTGACTGCGGTAATTTTTTAGCTACATGAATCATTGTTTGGTGTGCAAATGCTCCGGGCATATCAATCTCCTGTTTAGCTTTAATACTTCTTGTTCTTCTTAACCACACATCAGCAGAAACAAGTTTTCCTCCCTGTCATATCCATCATTAGGTAATCACATTTAAAAAAATAACCCTTTTCACTGGGATTTCACCAGATCATCAGCAGGCTAAGCCTGAAAGGGAGGTGGTCTCCCAGAGAAATGATAGCATTTCTAATTTGTTGTTTTACACATGACATAGTTTTTCTTGAAACTTTTATAATCATAAGCAAACCCTCCTTGAGATGAGATGATAAATAAGCAAGTAATTCAGCTAATAAAAAATTCATATAGAAATCGGATGAATCGATTGAAGTGATAAGGCCTGCCATCATCAGTCTCTGGAGGCCTCCCCAGAAAGACACCCAGGAGGTGTTTCGGCTAGAGAAATGTAACAATTAACTATAAAGAACGATAATTTATATTGTTGTGTAAGGTGAATTAAGCCCTTTACTCTTCTAAACCACGCACCTGCAAATAAAAAATTAATACTACTTATTCTTCTCAACGACACATCCGCAGATATAAAATTTCTTCCCTGTCATACCCAGCATTGGATACATGCTATTAAGTGATTTTAGTCATGCATCTTGCTTCTTTTTCTATGTTAACCACTAAGCGGTAAAAGCCCAACTGGTAAAGTTAGGCTTTCTTTAGTCGTTTTACTTCCCTGAAAGGCAATCAACTAATTTTTTATCATTAGCCATGTTATCCAGATTATTACTTACAGCTTTAGAAATGATTTTAGGGATTTCTTTCTTTCCCGGAACAGCAGTTACACCTTTTTTCTCATACTCGCCTGTGTAGAATTTTTGATATACTTTTCCAAGAACTGAAGTACAAATTGCTTTCATCGCGCTATCTGCCTTTGCTGTACCAGACCAAACACCTGTTAGAATTTTATAGTTGAGATGTCTGATCTCAATTGTCAGGTCGGCTGTATCTGAGCTATCATTGTTATTAACTTTGAAATTTCCTTCTTCTAATCTCTTCTGAATAGAATCTTTGATCAGAGTTGCAACGTCACCTTTAACATTAATCTCGCCGCCCATATTGTTAGCACCTCTAAGACCAATTTCTTTGACAGGTCTTTCATCAATAACAGTCAAGGATACTTTTTTTGTTTCGTCTACGTGCAGGAGACCTGTGGAAGAATATTCAGGAGCGAGTTCAATGTCTATCGGATCAAAAACAGCACAGCCAGTAAGGTTTCCAGCGATCATCATGGTGCAGCCAATTGTAAATGTATGTATTGCTCTCATTTCTTCTCCATTGTTCAGGTAACTTAGTTTTAATAAAACAACATAATTTGCCTATTTATATTGTTTTTAATTTGTCTTTTAATAGAACTTTCATTTTTCAACGACTTGAAGTGAAAAGGGGTTGTTAATTATTATTTGACTTCGACCCTTATATTCAGAAATAGTACCTTCAGCACAAACCTGCTTATTAAACGTATTTCCATGGTGCTTTTTAAATTCCTTCGACTTAACCTCCCATACTACTGCTGTTAAAGACTGGTTAGGGTAGGGCGTCGAAATTCAAATACAAAACTCGGCTACAAGCATGTGTTTCTTTAAGCACACCACAAACAACGACATCTTCACCTTTGTGAAAAGGTGCTTCTTTAGGTTGAATCTTAGTAGCGTCAACCATAACAGATGGGAGTAGCAATAGCAGTATTAATATCAATATTTTCCTCATAGAAATTTCCTTGTTTGAAATATATAAAATTGTTGATTAGTTTTCTAAAACGTCTTGTTTTGACAACCACACAGCTCATACACCAAGTTCTTTGTTTCCCTATGTGTCAGGATAGTTTGCGCTTCTTTTGAAAAGATATTTCAAGGGCGAGAGAGAGCGATAATGGCCAAACGATACCCAAAAGAGTTTAAAGAAGCAGGAGTGAAGAAAATGTTATCTTCCTATCTTAATTCTGTGAAAGATTTATCAAGGAATTTAGGTGTTACCACTGATACACTATATTCTTGGAAAAATTATTACTTATCTCAAGGAGTATTTGTGACTTCGAAAAATACTCAAAATATAAAGTGGACAGCTAGCCGTAATTATCGAAGCAGCATCTTTAAATGAGGTTCAATTAAGCGAGTACTGTCGCCAAAAAGGTCTCTAAAGTTACGAAACTGATTAATGGAAAAAAGATGCATTTTCAGGAAGTTCAAGTCATTCAGATATTAAAGAATCTCGGGCAAAATTTAGTCAAAAAAATTAAAGAATTAGAACGGGAACTAAGACGAAAAGACAAAGCTCTTGCTGAAACAGCAGCCTTATTAGTGTTCTCAAAAAAGTTAGAGGCCATCTGGGAGGAAAGCGAGGAAGGTTAATTCCTTCAGATCAGCGCCAGATGGCTATGGACTACGCGAAAAAGCCTTTCAGCGGAATCATGGAGGCTAGGGAATGGATTGCTAGGTTTTCTACTGGTACAACAATTATCACCGATATAGCAATATCAGCTTTGTGACACCATATCAAAGGTATGAGGGGAAAGATATTACAATTATACTTCAGCGGGATATTCTTTATAAAAAGGCAAGGAATTGCAATCCTGAACGCTGGTCTAAAAACACTAGAAACTGGAAACATCAAAAAGAAGTGCAACTAAACCCTGCTAACGAAGATGAAATATTCATTGATGAGGGACAAATGGCAGCATGACCAACGGCTGCTACCTCGTGGAGAATGGAACGCTAGGATTAACTCATGCTGTTTGGTTCGATAGAGATATTGCTTAAAGGCATCTGGGGATGGGTATTGTTGCTGTATATAATTCGTTTTACAGTCTGAGTTATTTATGTTGAGATGTTGCTAAAAAACATTTGGTTGGACTAACAAAAAAAGAGGCTTTAAATACGGTTAAGTATTTGAAGCCTCTTATGTTTAATGGTCGGAATGAGAGGATTTGAACCTCCGGCCCCTTGTCCCCCAGACAAGTGCGCTACCAAGCTGCGCCACATTCCGACTCGAAGTGATTTTTACCATGAGTAATGGTCTAAGTCAATATGAGATACTGGCAAATTGCATGCTATTTTGTTAATAGGCTTTGCAGCGCTAGAAGATCTTTTTTTAGCTCTAGCAATTTATCTGGTATGTTTTTTTGTTTTTTGTTTTGAACAGGTGGTTGTACATTTGCTTGTTGGTTTTCTAAGAAATCCGTGACTGGTAATTGCTCGGTGGTATCACTATCTTGCTCAATGTATTTACGAGCACCTGCAATTGTATAGCCTTTTAAATACAATAATTCTTTAATCTGCAATAATAAAAGGACATCAGCTTTACGGTAGAGTCTCTGGCCTGAGTTTGTTCTTTTGGGAGTAATAGCAGGAAACTCTGATTCCCAGTAGCGAAGTACATGGGTCGGTACATCGGCAAGCTTTGATACTTCCCCGATCTTGAAATAAATTTTATCTGGTATTTCCATTGTCATATTTTTTAGATTCAAGATGGTGATAAAAAAGAAAAAAATAGCTCTAAGATTCGAAACGCAGACTACTAAATTAGGAAGAAATAATCAGAAAAATTATGCTAAACGAAAATAATGCACAAGATCGAAAGCAAAAGAGTTTGCCAAGAATGTACAAAAAATAGCTTAAAATAAAAAAAGGCAGTCACATATGAAATATGTGACTGCCTTTGTAAGAATCTTGTGTTTACTGATTTACAAGCTCTCTTAGTTTTTTACTAGGTCGAAAACTAACGGCCTGGCGCTTGGTGATTGTAATTGGTTCACCTGTGCGCGGGTTGCGACCAGTACGTGGAGACTTGTCACGTACGGTGAATGTTCCAAAGTGTACTAGCTTAATGGACTCACCTGCAATCAGTGCGTCTTTCATTTTGTCTAGAAAACTATCAACTATTTCGGCACAAATATTTTGAGAGTAACCACCAAGTTTGCTGGTTAATTCTTCAGCTATTTCTTTACGGGTAAGGTTTGTTTGATCATGCATCTCTGAAACTTCCTCCAAATCGGTCTGTCAGTATTTTTACTATTTTAGTGTTGGATTTCTCCACATTTTTTTCTGTAAGCGTTTTTGTTGCAGAACGATATGTAATAGATATCGCCACACTTTTAAAGCCTTCTTTTATCTTTTCTCCTTCAAAGACATCAAAAATTTCAGCATTTTCGATTAGTTTGTCTTTATTGGAACGAACAGTGGACAAAAGTTCGCCAGCTGATACATCAGATGATACGACTAGCGCAATATCACGTTTGATGGATGGAAAGATAGGTAAAGAGCTAAACGATTTTTCTTCTGTTCCTATGGCACATAAAGCATCAAAATTCAGATCAAAATAATATACATCATTTTTGATGCCAAAGTTTTTAAGTACATCGTCATTAAATTTTCCGATGGTACCTAGTAAAGTTGTGCCAGAGTGAATCGCAAGTGAGTAATGCTCAGTAGAGAATAACTCTCGTGCACCTTCCGGTGGTACTGTAAACTCGATTTTTTGATTCTTTTCAAGGTTTGTTAAGCCCATTTCTTCTAAAATAAACTCAACGATGCCTTTAGCATCGAAAATATCGACATTTTCACCTTTATAATATATTGGTGAACTGTCTCCAAAACGGTTGCCAGATAGAACACCGGCTAGGTATTGGTCTTCTTTTGGTTGTACGTCGTTACCTTGAGATAGAAATATTTTGCCGATCTCAAAAAGCTTAACAGCAGTTTTTTGAAAACTAATATTTCTTTTAACATTCTCTAGTAAACTAGGAAGCAAAGAGGTACGCATTACTGATTGCTCTTCACTAAGTGGGTTGAGAAGTTTAACCGAAGTTCTACGGTAATCTTGCTCACTTAGGAGTAGCATATCACTATGATTTGGGCTGACAAAGCTATAGTTGATAGCTTCGTAAAATCCATGTCCTGTAATGTTCTTAGAAAGAGGATATTTTTTTAGACGATTTTCATCCTGCTCTGGATAGCTAAGGCTAACAAGAGGTGTGGATGTTGGAACCTTGTCGTAACCGTAGATACGAGCAATTTCTTCGACTAAATCAGCTTCTCGTTCAATATCGATGCGGAAGGTCGGAGGACTAATCCACAGGGTATCCTCATCTTTATTGGCAACACGTATCTCAATGGATTTCAGCATTTTGGTAAGTTCTTCACCGCTAAAATTCACACCGATAAGACGTGAGGTTCGTGAAATTGAAAGAGTAAGTGTTTTAATGGGAGTGCGGCCACGATAATTATCGGCCCCCATTTCTGTCATACTACCACCAGCTATTTCAGCTATTAATTCTGCTGCTCTGTCTAGGGCATTAACTGCTCCACCTGGATCAACCCCACGTTCAAAACGGTAAGAGGCATCAGTGGAAATATTAAGCTTTCTAGCTGTTTTACGAACAGAAACAGGATTAAAACAGGCAGATTCAAGTAGAATATCGCAGGTGTCAGCTTCAACTTCTGAATTAGATCCGCCCATAACGCCAGCTACAGCGATAGGTTTTTCAGCATCACAGATAAGAAGCATTTCAGTACTCAATTTGCGAGTGGTTCCGTCAAGAGTAGTGATTTCAGTTTCGTTAGCATGTGGCTGTCGAACAAAAATCTTGCTATCAGCAATCTTAGAAAAATCAAAAGCATGTAATGGTTGACCGTACTCTAGCATTACAAAATTGGTGATATCGACAATATTATTAATTGGACGAAGACCAACAGAAACTAAAATCTTGCGTAACCACCAAGGTGATTTGGCAACTTTCACATTTTTGATTAATTTAGCTGCATAACGAGGGCATAATTCGTTTGACTCTATCTCTACCCTGAAAGCAGGATCATTGTTTTCGATGCTTCTTCCTGAAACTGGAAGTGTAAGCTCTGTACCAAGTTTTCCGGCTATCTCTCTGGCTGTTCCGATTACGGAAGCACAGTCAGGGCGATTTGGAGTCAAATCTACTTCTATAAAGGTGTCGGCAAGTTCCATGGCATCAATGAAGCGTTGCCCAGGTTTACAACCTTCTGGTAACTCCATAATGCCATCGTGGTCTTCGCTTAAGCCGAGCTCTTTTTCAGAGCAGATCATACCAGCGGAAACAACTCCACGAACTTTGGACTTTTTAATTTTAAAATTCCCAGGCAAAACACAACCAGGAAGGGCGACACATACCGTTAATCCTTCTCTAACGTTTGGTGCTCCGCAAACTATTTGGTGGGTTTCTTCACCAACTTCAACCTGACATAGACTAAGTTTGTCTGCGTCAGGGTGTTTTTCGCATGAGACAACCAGGCCAGTTTTAAGGGCAGCAAGGTCTTCGAAAAGCGGTGCCACACTGTCGACTTCAAGACCAAGAAGAGTTAACTTCTCAGCAAGTTCGGCAGGGGTTTGACCCGCAGTATCAACATATTTTTGTAACCAGTTAAGTGTAAACTTCATGGCATTTCAGTATGGTATTAGAACTGGGAAAGAAAACGTTGGTCGTTTTCATAAAAAAGTCGAATGTCATCAATACGGTATTTGAGCATGGCGATACGTTCTATACCAAGACCAAAAGCAAATCCGCTGTACACATTTGAATCGTAGCCAACCATTTTAAAGACTTCAGGATCAATTAATCCAGCACCTAAAATCTCAAGCCAGCCAGTTTTTTTACACACTCGACAACCTTTACCGCCACACATAACACAAGCGATGTCCACTTCAGCACTAGGTTCCGTGAATGGGAAGAAGCTAGGTCTGAAACGTACGGGAAGGTCTTGGTTAAATATTTTTTGCAAAAAGATGGTTAATACACCTTTAAGATCTGCAAAAGAAATATTTTTATCCACTAAAAAACCCTCAACCTGATGAAACATCGGGGTATGGGTAATATCAGAATCACATCGATAAACTTTTCCTGGTGCGATAACCCTAAGTGGCGGATCTTGCGTTTCCATAATTCTAGCCTGCATAGGCGAGGTATGGGTGCGAAGTAGGGTAGAGTCACTCACATAAAATGTGTCGTGCATATCACGGGCAGGATGATGAGCCGGAATATTTAGTGCTTCAAAATTATAGTAATCTTGCTCGACATCTGGTCCTTCTGCCACAGAAAATCCCATGGATTCAAAGATGGCGCAGACTTCTTGCATAACCTGAGTTACAGGATGCAAGTTACCGGTAGCAGGCGTTCTGCCTGGTAAAGTAAGGTCGGGCACAGACTTAGAACCTGTTGCTGAGCTAGCTTGTATTTCACTAGTCTTTTCAACAAATAGTTCTTCGAATTGTTGTTTTAAGGTATTAGCCAGTTGGCCAAGGCGAGGACGATCTTCTTTGGGAGCAGATCCGAGCTGGCGCAGGATAGTCGTAAATAGACCTTTTCGGCCTAGATATTTGATGCGAAATTCCTCAAGCAATTCGCTTGTGGTAATTGCTGCAAGACATTCCTTGGCATCATTCTCAAGGTTTAGTAGCTCTTGTTCCATAGTTCCGCTAAAGGTAGTGGGGACTTTAATAAGATTTAACTATTTAAGTAAAATCCTTTAGTTTTGATAAATATAGGGTGGACTAAATGATCTGTTTTGCAAGGAAAGCGAAATGAAAAGTATGCAAAAGTTAATTTCAGTTCTTTCTAAAGTATCAATGACGCATTATGCCGGTTGATGGAATAAACCAAAAACCGGCATAAACAGATAAAACACTGATGTTGTTAACTAAAACAACATTACAGGATGATCACGCTATAAATATTGAGCACCCTGTACCAATTAAGCGTTAGCTTGCTTGGCAATCTCAGTGAGTTTGGTGAAAGCAGGAGCATCAAGAACAGCAATATTTGCTAGTACTTTTCTATCAAGCTCAATACCTGCTTTGGACAAACCACTGATAAAACGACTGTAGTTGATGTCGTTCATGCGAGCACCAGCATTGATGCGGGTGATCCAAAGACGACGAAAGTCCCTCTTACGAGCCTTTCTATCACGGTATGCATAACATAACGCTTTATCAACAGCTTCGGTAGCTGTTTTGTAAAGACGGGACTTACCGCCTCTAAAACCTTTTGCTAGCTTCAGAACTCTATTTCTTCTGCGGCGAGCTTTAAAACCTCGTGTAACGCGTGGCATGGACAAACTCCTTATATATCTTGCATGATAGTCCAGCAAGAAGTGGTGTAATTAAATTTTTCTCTTATAATCCTATTAAATTATAGGTAAGGAAGAATTTTCCTGATGCTTTTGGAATCAGCAGATGATACAAGATCAGATTGACGCAATCCACGCTTACGCTTTGTGGACTTCTTGGTCAAAATATGGCTTGTAAAAGCTTTAGCGCGCTTTAGTTTGCCTGTTCCAGTAGCTTTGAAACGCTTCGCAGCGCCTCTTTTGGTTTTCATCTTTGGCATGTTAAACACTCCTTTGTGCTTCTAAAAAACGTAATATAACCTTTTGCTCCCTGTATTGGAAGGTCCAGTAGTATTACTTATTTAACGTTTGGCTAAATAAACCAAAACATTTACCCAAAACATATACTTCTATAAATAACAGAGTGTGTAACTCCGAATATTTCACTACGCTTTTGGACCAACGAACATTACCAATTGACGACCTTCCATCTTTGGCATTTGTAAAATTGTCGCATCATCTTTTAATAGAGCTACAACCTTGTTCATGGCCTCAAGACCAATTGTTTGAGAATAAACAATTTCTCGTCCACGAAAACGCATGGTCAATTTAACTTTATTTTTTTGAGCTAAGAATTTCTTAACATTCTTAATTTTAAAGTTAAGATCATGTTCATCGGTTTTTGGACGAAATTTAATCTCTTTAGTCTCTACAGTGGTTTGCTTCTTTTTTGCTTCCTGGACCTTTTTCTTTTGCTCGTAACGAAATTTATCATAGTTCATTACACGGCAAACTGGTGGCTCAGCAGTAGCTGAAACAACTACTAAGTCTAGATCCTCGTCATAGGCAATATTACGAGCTTCACTTGACGTCATTACGCCATGTTGCTCACCTGCACTACCGATGAGACGCACTTGTGGAAAACGAATTTTATCGTTCATAAGTGCTTTGGCTTCCTGTTGGACTGGTGCGTGTCTCCCTCGCCTGTTAATAGCCTTCCCTCCGAGCTTATTTTTTTACTCTGACTCTTTTTGAGTCTTTCTCTCTGTGTCTTTTCCGCTTTTTACTTATTGAAAGATGCGAAAAAGTGATATTTGTTTTTGCACAAAATAAAGAATAAGTTTTATAGCATAACTTAGTCTTTGATTTGTTTCATGTAAAAAATTGACTTATTGCAATAAAATCTTGAGAGTTAGCCTTTTTCTTTACATTCTTCTATTATTTTGTCAGCAAATTCTTGTACTGTCATTGGCTCAAGATTTTTACCGTCACGTAAACGAACTGTTACAGTGCCGTTATCTTTTTCTTTGTCGCCAATAATAAGCATATAAGGTGTCTTGGCCAGCTGAGCTTCTCTGATTTTGTAGTTAAGCTTTTCGTTTCGCAAGTCTTTTTCAACGCGAATACCAGCTTTGCGAAGTAGCTTGTAAACTTCTTCACCATATTCAGCTTGGTCATCTGTGATGTTTAAGATGCGAGCTTGAACTGGAGAGAACCAAATTGGGAAAGCACCTGCGTAATGCTCTATCAAAATACCAATAAATCTCTCAAGTGACCCCATGAGAGCGCGGTGAATCATGATAGGCTGGTGTTCGCTGTTATCGGAACCAACATAGCTTAGCTCAAATCTTTCAGGTAGATTAAAATCTACTTGAATGGTTGAACATTGCCAGCTTCTTCCTAGCTGATCTTTGATCTTAATATCAATTTTTGGTCCGTAGAACACGCCTTCGCCTGGATCAACTACATAACCGAGACCTTTTCTTTCAAGAGCAAGTTTCAGTGCTTCGGTTGATTTATCCCAGTTTTCATCGGTGCCGACATATTTTTCAGGCCTGGTTGAAAGATACACATCGTAATCATTAAACCCAAAGCTTTTTAGAATATGTAGGGTGAAGTCAAGAATATTATAGATCTCGTCTTCTAGTTGTTCTGGGCGACAAAAAATGTGAGCATCATCCTGGGTAAAACCACGTACACGCATTAATCCGTGCAATGCACCAGCTCTTTCATAACGATAAACTGTTCCTAATTCACACCAACGTAGGGGGAATTCACGATAGCTTCGTTTTTGAGCTTTATATACACCAACGTGGAAAGGGCAGTTCATTGGCTTTAGTTGATAGCGAACTTCATCAATATCCATCCCTGCGTACATACTTTCCCCGTAGAAATCTAAGTGACCAGAGGTCTTCCAGAGTTCTTGCTTGGCTATATGTGGGGTGTAGAGAAGTTCGTAATCATTTTTATAATGTTCTTCTTTCCAGAAAGATTCGATCTCGTGACGTAATCTGGCACCTTTTGGCTGCCATAGAACAAGGCCAGGTCCAATTTCATCTTTGAAAGTGAATAGCTCTAACTCTTTGCCTAGCTTACGATGATCTCGTTTTTTTGCTTCTTCTAGAGCATTTAGATGTTTTTTGAGAGCTTTCTTATCAAAAAATGCGGTTCCGTAGATACGCTGTAAAACATCATTTTTCTCATCGCCACGCCAGTATGCTCCTGCAACTCTTTGTAGAGTGAAAGCGCCTATGAAATTGGCTGATGGTAAATGAGGCCCACGACATAAATCGGTGAATTCACCAATTGTATAGAGAGTTACCTCGTCGGTCTTGAGGTCCTCGATGAGTTCAACCTTGTATTTTTCACCTTCAGCTTGAAATCTCTCTATGACTTCTTCGCTTGAGCATGTTGCTTTTGAGAAGGTGTTGCCACTTCGGATGATTTCCTGCATCCTGGTTTCGATTTTCTCAAAATCTTCTGGTGTAAAAGGTTCTGCACGCAGAAAATCGTAGTAGAAACCGTTTTCTATGGAAGGACCGATTGCAACCTTCACATCACTACCAAAAAGGTCTCTTACTGCATGAGCCATGATATGGGCGGTGCTGTGACGAAGTACAGCGAGTGCTTCATCGCTGCCGATAGTCACCGGCGTGAGCGTGCAGTCAGTGGTAAGGCTTGTGCCAAAATCTAGAACTTGCTCGTCTAGTTTTACGGCTACAGTGCGCTTACGCTGCTTGTTGGATTGGAGTGCTGATAACGCTTCTCCCACTGTCGTGTTACAAGGTACCTTTGTCGACTCGCCGTCGGCAATGGAAACAATTATATCGCTCATGATTTCTTTGCCATAGAAAAATAAAGGCTAAAGGCTTTGATCCTTACGAATCTTAGCAACTTTAGCCTGTAATAAAAACTGGTAGGCGCGGGCGGGATTGAACCGCCGACATCCACCACGTCAAGGTGGCGCTCTCCCACTGAGCTACGCGCCTACACAACGTCTACCGTCTTTAAGCTCTGATATTTCAGAGTTGCATGAACCATTTTAACATCAGGTTCAGCATTGTAAACCCTTTAAAAAATATATTTTGAAGGAATGACGAGTTTCTTATATCATAAGCACTCGTTCTCTGCAATATATTTGCCTCTCTTTTGTCGTTTTACTTTCTGTGATTGCTTAAGTTGTTTAGTTTTTGCTTTTACTTAAGTTATTAAGGGTTACTTGGAGGGATTCTTACCTCTCCTAAGATTTTCGTTGAGCTTTAAAATTAATCCTTGGAGTATCTCTTATATGTCTGCGTTTGTTTTTACGTTCGCCTTGAAATTGAGTGAAATTATTTACACTTCAAAATGTCATAAAGTGACTAACCCGCTAGAGATCTGGTTTCAATTGCTTTAGCTAGAGTATATTTGTCGGCATACTTTATATCCATGCCCATGGGTATTCCGCAAGCTAGCCGAGTTAGTTTAACCGGAGCATTTTGTAATTGATCTATTAAAAAAGAAGCTGTCGCTTCGCCGGGAACTGTTGAAGATGTGGCGATTAAAACTTCTTTTACCTCAGCTTTTGAAACTTTTGATTTCAGTTCGCTGAATTTAATCTCATTTGGACCTATCCCATCGATTGGCGAAAGCACGCCGTGCAATACGTGATAGTGTCCCTGGTAACTGCTGGTCTTTTCTATTGCCAATAAATCACCAGGTTCTTCCACAACGCAAACGGTGCTGCCGTCTCGTTTTGGATCACTACATATTGGGCATGGGTCATCACTGGAAAAAGTAAAGCACTTCGAGCAAAGTTGGATATTGCTGTGCAGATTATTAAGAGCTTTGCCTAGTTCTTCCGCGTGTCTCGGCGGCTTCCTAAGGATATTTAAAGCAAGTCTTGTGGCTGTCTTCTTGCCAATTCCTGGGAGCTTGCTTAGATTCTCAATCAAATCTTCTAGTGCTGGTGGGACAACATGCATAATAGTATGGTCGCCTGTGTGTGGATTAAGACATTAAATTGGTGAGATCAGGTAGGCCCATGCCGCCCGTTAGTTGTCCCATTTCTTGCTTGCTTAGTTCCTTGGCGCGTCGCACTCCGTCGTTGGTGGCGGCAGTGATAAGATCTTGCAGCATAGATTTTTCTTCTACATTAACTAGAGCGTCTTCTATTTTAATTGACAGGATGTCGCCCTGGCCGTTTACTGTTACCTCAACCATGCCACCACCTGCGCTGCCTGTGATGATTTTTTTAGCTAGTTCTGCTTGGATGCTTGCCATCTTGCCTTGCATATCTTGAGCTTGCTTCATTAAGCTACTTATATCCATTTTTTTTACCTTATTTTGTTTTCTTTAAACTTGGTCTTGTTTCGCCAATTGTGCCCCTGAAAACTTCTGCCGCAGCAATTGTTAGGGGGTGGCTTTCTAGTTCTCTGCGTATGGCCTGCATACTGCCTTCTTTACTGCCGCTCGCTCCATCTGATTCTGGAGCAGAGATGTTTATTTTAATTCTTACTTTGAAAAAATCAAATATGAATTCTTGTAGTTGGGCAACTTTATCAGGTAGAGCAATTACTGTGCAATGGTGTGTGTCGTCAAAGTGTAGTTTCACTTCAGTATCATCTTCTTGTATGTCATCTATGTGGTTAAGGGCTTGCGCCATCCACGGTAGTTCTTCTTGGACGTATTCGATGAACTTGGGCCAATCTTTGGCGATTCGACCTTTTCCTGATCTGTTAGGAGGATCTTTGGGTTTTGAGGGACTTTTTAGCTTTTCGGGCTGAGGTTGTGGCGTTTCTTCTACTGATTTAACAGGTTTTTCTTCAATAATTGCTTGCTTGGTTACTTTTGGTTCAGGCACTTTAGTCGGTGGCTTCTCGATTGTTTTTTCGACTGGCTTTTCTACTGCCGGTTCACTAATCTTTTTTTTTGTGGGTTGTGTTGGTTGTCTAGTTTCTACAGGTGGGCGCTGTGGGTTATTAGGGGCTGCGGGTGCTGTGATTTTGCCTTGTTCATTTGGTTGTGTTGAGCCAGAGAACTGTTTTACCTTGGCTAGAATCTCTGCTATAGGAACAATGTTTCCGGCCGCCATTATTTTTAAGAAAGTTGTCTCAAGAACAAGTCGAGGCTGATTGCTACGGCCGATATCTTCAACCATCTCCACAAGTATACTCATTGTGAGGTGAAGGCTTTCTGTGCTGTATTTCTTGGATATTTCAAGATGGGCTTGGAAATCTTCTTCAGGGAGGTCAATAAGTTCTCGACAGTCATTGATTTTGCAAAACAATAGTGTGCGAAATTGGTTAATTAAATCGGTGCAAAATCTTCTTATGTCCATTCCAAAAGAGAAAATCTGCTCAAGAGTATTAATTGCCTTGCCACGATCACCTTCCAAAAGGGCAATGGTGAGACTTGTTAGCAATTGGCGATCAATTAATCCCAGTACCTCTACGGCATCTTCCGCCGTGATGTTCGTTTCACTAAAACTTAAAATTTGATCTAGTAAACTAAGTCCGTCACGAACGGATCCTGCGGCTTCTCGAACAATTAGGTTGAGAGCCTCTTGTTCAATGGTCTTGCCGTCTTCTTCCACAAGTTTTTTAAAATGTTTCCCCAGCTCGTTTGCATTAACTCTTTTAAGCTCGTACTGTTGGCACCTAGATAAAATTGTGATGGGGATTTTGTGGATCTCTGTTGTAGCGAACATAAAATGTACATGTTCTGGCGGCTCTTCGAGGGTTTTTAGAAGGGCATTAAAAGCCTCGTTAGTGAGCATGTGTACTTCATCAATAATGATAATGCGGTATTTAGATGAGGTGGGTAAAAAGCGTATTTTTTCTTTAAGCTCTCTGATTTCCTGGATACCACGATTTGAGGCGCCGTCAATCTCATATAAATCAAGAGAGACTCCACTTGTGATTTCTTTACAGGATAGACATTCGTTGCAAGGAGGGTTGCTTTCTCTGTTTTCGCAGTTAATCGCCTTGGCCATAATTCTAGCCAAAGTTGTTTTGCCGACCCCCCGAACACCAGAAAACAATAGTGCATGAGCGACACGGTTACGCATCAAACTATTTTTGAGAGTGGTTACAATAGGAGCTTGACCAATAACTTCGTCAAAGGTCTGGGGACGGGATTTTCTAGCAAGAACGAGATAAGACATAGAGCACCTAGCGAATGTAGAATTTCTAGCCTGGATTCAAATGAATTCCAGTCTAGCTTGGTGGCCTAAAAAAAATGGTAGCCGAGTGATCTAAGCACATAGAGAGTGTCACTACCGTTGCTCCCTTCCGGGCCTGGCGGAGTTCGCGATTCTCTATTGCCTAGGACTCGGCTACCAAAAATGTAAATTAAGAAATAAATTCTTAAGTATAAATAAATTGTAATGTCGTTACTCCGACATGGCGTGCTATACTGCACTATAAAATGTTCCTTGTCCACACTTTTTTTCTATTTTTTTTGGAAAAAAAGAATATTTGCTTTTAAACTATTAAAAGAACGTGCTAAAAAGATTTGGTGTTTTTTTACGTACAGGCCTTTTATATACTTTGCGGAAGTGAATTGATGATTTTAGAAAATATGAGCGATCAAAATGAGTTGGATATCCAGTACATGTCCCAGGCTATTCAAGAAGCACGATTGGCAGGGGAAGTTGGTGAGGTTCCGGTGGGTGCTGTGGTTGTACATGCTGGAAAGGTTATAGGGCATGGGCATAATTTTATGATCAAGAATAACGACCCTACAGCCCATGCTGAAATCGTGGCAATTCGAGAATCTTGCACTTGTCAAAATAATTACAGACTTCCTGGAGCTACTATTTATGTAACGTTAGAACCTTGCATTATGTGTATGGGAGCTATAATTCAGGCGAGGATTGAGAGATTAGTTTTTGGTGCATATGATTTTAAAACTGGTGCTGCTGGTTCTTTGTACGATATTGGTGCAGATGGAGAACTTAATCATAGAGTAGAGATTCATGGTGGTGTAATGATCGAAGATTGCTCTACACTGTTAAAAGATTTTTTTAGAGCAAGACGTAAAGCAAGAAAAGGTTAGTTCTATCGGATAATTTAAGCCTTTTTTGGATCAATTAACGTGATGTTTAAATGATCTTAGGAAAAAATATATTGCTAAATTTCTCCAACCAATATATATTCGCATCCGACTTGATCACAAGTATTTGGAGAGGTGACCGAGTGGCTTAAGGTGCACGCCTGGAAAGCGTGTGTACGCAAGTACCGAGAGTTCGAATCTCTCCCTCTCCGCCAATATATATACAAGATCTTATTGTACGTTCTTGTAAAGCCCCAACCTGTAAAGGTTGGGGCTTTTTTTTTGCTTTTTTATTCTAGTTTAAACTATTAGGTTCATGAAGTTTACAACGAAACATAGAGCTTGTTTTGTAGAGTGGGGTGTAATTCCCTTGATTTATTGAATGATTATATTAAACAGACAACGTTTCTGTTGTTTGCAAATTGCTTATAAAAACAATATTCTACTAAGAGAAGATGTGTTCCATGACGGAATTAGTTAATCGAAACATGTCTGTAACCACCTATTGTGGTAGATAATTAACGTGTTTCTTTTCATTCCTATACATAGGTTACTATGACTATTTCACAAAAAGTGCTTCTGATTATGTCGTTGCTGGTAGTCATTTTAATGAGTGCAGCAGTTTTGGTTCAGAAAAAGATGATTTTACCAACGTTTACTGAAATAGAGTTGCAGCAGGCAAAAACTAATATTGATAGAATTGAAGCGTTGTATTACGAGGTTGTTAGTGAACTTGATCGATCTGCTTTCGATTGGTCATCATGGGATGATATTTATCGATTCATTCAAGATAGAAATAAAACATTTATAGATAGTAATCTGGGGCCGGAGACCTTCGGGAATATTCAAATAAACTTTTTATATATATTGGATCTTGATGGTAATCTTGTATGGGGGGAAGTCTATGATCTCACCCAAAATGAACCTGCGATTATAACGACCGATAAATTTGTAAAGCAATCTCTTTTACTACTTAATTCCTCTATAGAAAAAATTGACTCTAGCTTGACCGACGAGCTTCAATTTTCGAAGGGTATATTTGTGCAGGATAATGTTCCCGTTCTGTTTTCAGCTCGGCCAATTTTGACAAGTCATAAAAAAGGGCCAATAAAAGGATATCTAGTACTAGGAAAGCTGTTAACAGATGAACTCTTAGATGTTTTTCAAGAACGCATAAAAATAAAATTTAATTTAGATGTCAGTGAATATCCTCATCTTCTCAATAAAAATGTGCCAAAAGTTAAGTACCAAATTAACAATCTAACTGATACTTCTTTCGAAATTTCAAGGGAATATTTTCTGGGAAATAACGAAGATATGATTAGGATCAGTACCATTTTCCCCAGGGACATCACTCAACAAGGCTTGAACAGTATAAAATATGCTCTTGGGACGCACTTTTTTGTAGGTTTGTTTGGTATTGTCGTGGTCTGGATATTGCTCAAAATTACTATTCTTGCTCCTATTTCTACGTTAACTAAACAGATGTTGAAGATATCTCGAAATAAAGATTATACATTACGATTTAATATTGAAAGAGGCGATGAAATTGGAGCTATGGCAAAAGAATTTAACTATATGCTTTCAATTATTGAACGTAATAATATGGATCTGGAGCGGTTGACAATGACTGACTCATTAACAGGTATTGCAAATCGCTTATGTTTTACGGGCAAACTAAAAAGTGATTGGAGCACTCAACAGAGGGCTAAGCGACCACTTGCCATACTGATGATCGATATTGACTTCTTTAAATCATTTAATGATTATTACGGGCATCCGGCAGGTGACCAATGTTTAAAACAGGTTGCGGATATACTGTGTTCGTGTGTGAGGCGATCAAGTGACTTGGTTGCACGATATGGTGGAGAAGAGTTTATTTTGATTATGCCGGGAATTGACATTAGCTCAGCAATTGAAGTTGCTGACAATGTGCAAACAGTAATTATCGAGAATCAAATTGAACATCTGAAAAGTGAAATTTCCAATATTCTCACAGTTAGCATCGGTATAGCATCTGTAGTTCCTTCTGATGAAAGTACAATAGAATCTCTTATTAAACAGGCAGATTCTGCACTCTATGATGCTAAGAAAAATGGTCGAAACAGATTTGAGGTTGCAAGAGAAGATGACAAGACTACATGTTACCTTGGTTGTGCTCAGCGCTGGTAATCATCACAGTTAGCATTGTTCGATGGTCTAAATGTTGGAGGAATAACTGGGGAAACCTTAGCTAGTATTTTAAGTATCCTGAGGATATTAGAAGAATCATCTATGCGACCAACATAATTAAGCCGTACATAGACAAATTGCAGCCATATTTTCGGGCAAATCGTCTCAGGCGAACCACTTTTTAGTGAGGTTGCTACGAGGCCTTTGTTTGATAGGTCTGTTTAGCTTTGATACACGTCAGTCAAGGACTTACCCTGTGACGACTTTATTACCTAGGCCTGTTCCAGATGTTACTGTCTTAGTTGCTGTACCAGATGTTCAGGAGATGTCGGGTGGCAAGTCGTGTAAGATACTGCACCGATACTCACTGTGATATTGTGTAAATTGTCGTTCGAGCCAAAGGGTCTACTTCGGCATATTTCAATTATTCGTTGCCTGAGTATTTTAGCATCTTCAAGCTCTGTTTGCGGTAAAAGTACAAAAAAATCTTCTTCTCCAAAGCGAAAGGCAATATCTGCAGATCGTATCGTGTTTTTCAGCATCTGGGCAAAATCTTTGAGTATAACATCACCAAACTCGTGCCCATAAGTGTCTTTGAGTATCTTGAATTTATCTATGCTCAACATAAAGCACGAGAAGTCTGTTTTATATCGTTTACTCTCAGAAAACGTCTGTTGTAATGCGGTCATTAATTGTCGTCTATTGTAGAGTCCGGTCAAATCGTCAACTACGCATAAGAGTCGCAATTTATGCTCTGTCTCACTTTGACGAGTTAGAGATTTTCTTAATTCAATGCTTTTTTGTTCAAGAGATTGAACAAGTTCAGCTCTATCGTGCCTGAAAAGAAAGATCTCGCAAGCATCGCGAATGGAATTTTTTAGTTCGTTCTTTTCAAGCGGCTTGGTAATAAATCTAAATATTTCTCCTGTGTTGATGCAGGGGAGAAGTTGTGCTGTTTGCGTGTAAGCACTCAAAACCATTCGGATGATTTCAGGGTTTTTTGCTTTGACTATTTTCAGTAGTGCAAGACCATCCATCTCGGGCATTTTCATATCTGATATTACTATATGGATGGGCGTCTCTTCAATAATTTTCAAGGCATCAGCGCCACCTTCAGCAAAGTATTTGCCATACGTCTCTTTTCTCAAAAGACGTTCTAACGAATGAAGTGTAAATTTTTCATCGTCGACAAAAAGAACATTCAAATCATCCATAATGGCCCCTTGTTCTATTTATTTAATCGATTCGAATGACGATACAGGTGAAATCATCTTCGAAAGAATCTTGTCCAGAAAAATCAATTACCATTTCCTGAATTTTTTCTATAATTTTTTGTGGATGGAGATGCTCATTGCGCTTAACTAACTCAGCCAGCTTTTCCGGACCAAAGCAGTCTCCTTTTTCATTTTCTGCCTCAGTTACTCCATCAGAATAAAAGATCAGCAGATCATTTTTTTGCAGATGAATGACTTTGGATACATATGTAGAGTGCTCTTCCATGCCAAGAGGTAGGTTGTCTCCCTCAAGAAATGAGTAAGCTTTCTCACGAGCACGATAATGAATTGTTTTGGTATGTCCACAATCTAAAAAGGCCATTTCTGACCTTTCAAGGTTAAAACGGACATAGCAAAGAGTAACAAACATATTGAGCTTTATAAGTTTTTGGATGGACATCTCATGAGCAAGTGAGAGCACATTTTCAATTGCAGTTATATCAGCCGGGCTGCGAGGACAGCTCAATCGCATGCCAAGAGAACAATCATGCTCAGCCAAGGATTTTAGAATCATGGCTTTTATTCCTGCTGCTACAAGAGCAGATTGTATCCCTTTGCCCATGACATCGGCAACAACCACATCAAACTGTTTGCTGGAAAATTTAACAAAGTCGAAAAAATCTCCGTCAAGGTGTCCCGAAGGAATTGTTGACGCAGCTATAGTTGCGCCCTCAATGCCTCCAGGGACCTCTGACTGCAACAGGTTCTGTTCAATACGACATTCTATAAAGCGGGTCTCCTCAGCCATTTTTTCTTTTTCGGCATTGACCTCCTTTATTTTGATCATCGCCTTGTTTAAGTAGGTATTTGTCGTGGACAGCTCTTCAAGCAGTTCCTGACGCTGAGTTTTCATCAGAAAATACTCGATGGCATCCGTCATGATCTGTTTAAAAGGTTCAGGGTCGAGTGGTTTGGGGATAAAGCGAAAAACTTCTCCGGTATTGATGCTATCAATAGTCTGTTCGACATCTCTTGTTGCGCTGAGAATTACACGTAGGGTTTCAGGGAAATGTGACTTCACTCGGCTCAATAGGTCCAGACCATTCATCTCTGGCATTCGCAAATCGCTTACGATAATATTTATTTCCTGAGATGCCATCATTTCCAGAGCTTCTTTTCCACCTGAAGCAAAATATGTCTGGTATTTTTCCTTTCGCAAAAAACGACGTAGTGAGCTTAAAACACTTTGTTCGTCATCAACAAAAAGAATAGTTATCTCTTCAACGGTTTTCATGCAGTCGTTCCTCTGGCGATTTAAGTGGGAGGCTGATCGTAAACACAGAGCCTCCATCATCAGGACAATCCAGCATAAATTGCCCTTTGTGCTTTCGAACTATTATATCATAAGAGATACTCAAACCAAGTCCCGTCCCTTGACCGGGAGGTTTTGTGGTAAAAAAAGGTTCGAAGATACGATTTCTATGTTCTTCTGGAATTCCTGGACCATTGTCTTTGATTTCACAAAAAACATTTGCCTCTTCTTGCCAGGTAGATATGGCGATACACCCTTTTTTCTTACCATCCAGTTCTGCGATGGCATGTGCGCTGTTAACAATTAGATTGAGAAAAACCTGGTTTATCTGTTCAATAGAACAATATATTTCTGCAACATCACCTAGGTTTGTTATAACCTCCGCATGATACTTGTATTCATTTTTGGCTATTACCAAAGTATCTTTGATACCCTTGTTCACACTTGCCCAAGAAAGCTCACCGACTTGATCGACACGGGAAAAATCTCGCATGGATTGGATAATTTTAGCAATCCGCTGAAAGCCCTGCTCCGATTCATCGAACAGAATAGGGATGTCCTTCATAAGAAAAGAGAGATCCAGTCGTTCTTCCAAAATTCTAATTTCAGCGATGGCCTTTTGCCATGCTACATCTTTTTCAGTTTCCGCCATATTTCTTTGATACTCTCGAAATAACTCAAGGAGATCTGAAAAATTATCCATGAGGGTAGCAAAATTAGTGCGGACAAAATTGATGGGATTGTTTAGTTCATGTGCTATTCCAGCGGCTAACTGACCTACCGAAGCCATTTTTTCCTGTATGACCATCTGGTTGTGGACACGGTTTAGTTCTTGAGTTCTCTCTTGTATTCTGAGTTCCAGGTTATCGTTTGTTTTTTGTAACTCTTCCTGGCTGAGTTGTAACTCTTTTGTCCTTGCATGGACACGCTGTTCAAGGTCGTTTCTTGCTGTTATCAGGTCCTCTTCCCTATGGTTTCTTTGGGCTATCATCCAGTTGAAATCCATGGCCAAGGCAGAGATCTCAAGAAGGTTCTGGTCAGTAGGAATATGATCGATTTTTGTGTCTTCTGTTGACGTATGTACGAGTCGACGAAGTTTTAATAGAGGTCGGACATAGAGACTGTCAGCGAGGAAAAGAGCTGCAATAATAACCAGAGAGATAACAATTAAAATTCCTATAATAATTTCGACGATCAGTTTGCTACGGGCCTGGTAAAGATTATTTCGATCCCATTTATACCTGAGAACCAAATCAATGTTTTCAATAGGAAATTCCTCATACTTACCATGTAAATTCGAGCCAAAAGATGCGATTATGGTATCATTGGAAACAAGCTCAATCTGGTAAAGATGAACACCTTGGGAAATATTTTGATAATCTCCAAGCTCTGTTATTTCAATCTCGGCTACTAAAGCTCCTTCAGGATGATTATTATAAAGAACAGGAACCGATATACTCCAGAAATAATTACCATCCTTTTTACTTATTCCAATATACTCCTTCTTGTTGCCTTTGATAATTTGTTGAAACCATTCCTCACTGGTATAATCAAATCGAGGAGTATCGCGTGTGGAGTAAATACTTGCTCCCTGGTAATCGAGTAAGGTGAGCTGGCACTTACTGCCTAGGATAGAAAGTCCTTCCATGAAATCAACTAGATTTGCCTGCATAGCCTCGGGCTGCATTACTCCCTGGGAAATGAGAGGGAATCGTGCATGGTCAGTGAGTATGATTAGGCGATGTTGGAGAAATGTTTGGACCGCCATGCTTATTTCTGTAACATCATGTTCGGTCATCTCGTTTTGCATTTTTTGAAAAAAACGGCCAACCTGAAAATATACCATACCACTGACAATGATGATGACAAATACAGCAACTAAAAGAGAAAAACTAGTGAGAGCCCAGGATAAGCGGAATTGGAATCGAGAGGGAAATATTTTCATAGAGTTTCTCTATCTATCAAAATAATTTCATTTTTTTCATTATATTTCCCCATAGTCAGATCTTCGGCTCCAAGGGCTTCATGTGCATCTGGAGAACCCGGGAGATACGGTTGGAAAGGAGAAATGTACGTCTTGACTAATCCTTTTACTGGCTGCTTAAGGTGTTCCAGGCCATTACGAATACGCTGTCTATCTTCTTTGATCCGCCCGGTAATGCCATTTTCTTTGATTGCAGCGATGAGTAGGCGGGTCAAGTCGTATGCATGGATAAATCCAGAAGGTGCCTGGATATCTCCCGCAACGTTTATAGACTCGGGATAAAGGGTTCTGGCTTTTTGTAGAACCTGTTGTCCGAAAATGTTTTCTGGGGATGAAACAAAGGAAAACTTCGTTTGTAAAAAACTAAGATCTAGAAATTGTCGTTGTTCATATGGGATTATTTGTGGAAAATTTCCACCAGTGAGACCCCAATGGCTAACTATTGGAATTCTCATTGATTCATCTAGAGAGAGTAGGGCACTGCTGAAAACTTTGGCTTCGGGTGCATTGGCTACCATAAGAATGGCATCTGCCCCAGTTGCATGTATTGCGCGCAATATCATTCTGGCTCCACGCTCTTTGAGCCCCCAGTTAAACCAAAAGATATCTTCGGGGTCCATGCCATACTTTTGCAGGGCTTTGGTCATCGTTTTTTCATTGGATTTCCCCCATCCTGTTTCTTCTAAGAGAAGAGCTAATCGGTTGAATCCACGCTGCTCAATGGCATGTTCTACCATGACAAATCCAGCTTTACTGTCATCCACGGAGAGTCTGAATACCCAATTCTCAGCAACTGGGTAACGGGTGATAGGGCCAGCAGCTGCCCAAGGGTCAAGAAGCAAGACCCCCATCGTGTTAATATACTCCAAGTTTGCCAGCACCGGTGGGGAGTGAAGGCCACAAAACACAGCCAGTGCTCTATCATCGTTAATATAATCGACCAGATTGTTGCGACTTCTTCTGGTGTTACCCCGGTGATCCTTACGAACAACTTGGACAGGGTAACCACCTAGCATATTACCTTCTTCTGAGAGTGCAGTTTTTATTCCCTGTTCTATTGAGATACTAGACGATTGTGCGTTGGTAAAATCTGCATCGATGTACAATCTTATTTCTTCAGGCTCTGAAGCCCTAGATACTGTGGATATTGATATAACTATTAAAAAGATAAGAATATAGGGTGAGAGTAATAAGCGGCTTAACAGTTTCGCTTGTGTTGGTTTGATAAAGTGCCATCTATTTTGAGTCATTTTTAGTTTCTCCCTTACTAATATAGTTAATCTAATAAAAATAGCAGGCGTACAGGTCACTCTCAAAATCAAGTTGAACGTAAGTCATACAGGTAAATTGTAGGTTCAATCTACTTAGCTTTTTTAGTTTTAGGCGAAAACGTCGGCTTCCGTTAATAACAATGCTGTCGCATCTTTAGCTGCAAGTTTTGGCTCGTCATCTATGGGCCAATCAATTTTAAGGTTTGGGTCAGACCAAAGTAAACTACGCTCAAACTCAGGTGCATAATAATCTGTTGTTTTGTATAGGAACTCTGCTGTGTCGCTTAACACTAAAAATCCATGGGCAAATCCTTCAGGGACCCATATTTGTTTTTTGTTTTCTTCGCTAAGTACTTCGCCAACCCATTGGCCAAAGGTTGCAGAACTTTTTCTTAGGTCAACAGCGACATCAAATACTTCACCTGAAACAACTCGAACCAACTTACCTTGGGGCTGCTTTATTTGATAATGTAGACCACGTAAAATACTTTTTGTAGAACGAGAGTGATTATCCTGAACAAAATTAACTTCTCTACCAATAGCTTTATTAAAATCACGCTGGTTGAAGCTTTCAAAGAAAAAACCTCGTTCGTCACCAAAAACTTTTGGCTCAATTAGACATACTTCAGGGATGGCGAGCTTGGTAATTTTCATGATACGACCCTATTGTCTAAAAGTTGTAATAGATATTGACCATATCCATTTTTCTTCAAAGGTTGGGCGAGTCTTTCTAGCTGGTCTTCCGTGATCCATTTTTGCCGATAGGCTATTTCTTCAGGGCAAGCAACTTTAAAACCCTGCCTTTTTTCGAGTACAGAAATAAACGAACTTGCATCAAGAAGTGAGTCGTGTGTGCCGGTGTCTAGCCATGCGTAGCCACGACCCATAATTTCAACATTGAGCTGGTCTTTTTCCAAATACAGGCGATTAAGATCAGTAATTTCATATTCACCACGGGCGGAAGGTTTGAGGCTTTTTGCTAGTTCGACAACCTGCTGATCGTAGAAATAGAGGCCAGTAACTGCATAATTAGACTTTGGGACAGCTGGTTTTTCGTCTATCGATAATACTTTCCCGGTCGTATCAAAATCAACTACACCGTATCGTTTCGGATCTTGCACATGATAGGCAAAAACGCTTGCTCCTTCGGTTCTCGTCATTGCATTTCCGAGCAGATGGTGGATGTCGTGACCATAGAAGATATTATCACCTAAGATCAAGACAGAGAGATCATCACCAAGAAATGATTCCCCAAGGATAAAGGCTTGTGCCAATCCTTGGGGCTCGGCTTGTACAACATATTGAAGATTTAATCCCCACTTCTCGCCTGTGCCCAGGAGCTGTTCAAACCTCGGAGTATCTTGAGGTGTGGAGATAATAAGAATGTCTTTTATCCCTGCAAGCATAAGTGTGCTTAGTGGATAATAGATCATAGGTTTATCGTATACTGGCAGGAGCTGCTTGGAAACAGATAAGGTCGCTGGGTGCAGGCGAGTGCCAGCCCCACCAGCAAGAATAATGCCTTTGCGATGTTGAACATCCAAAGGTTTTGCAACGATGTTAGGAGTGTATGGATTTGTCATAATAATTTTATTTTGTTTTAAACAATGGGTGAAAGTACGTATTCATCAATTCTTGGAAAACGACAGTTCATTATTACTCACTATTTCGGCCACGATACGCTTTGCGTGAACTTCCCATGGAGGAAGCTCAATCTTAAAAGTATTATTGATCTTTTGAGTTGTAAGTCGTGAATTTGCAGGGCGCGGTGCTGGAAGCGGGTATTCTGAGGTAGGAATGGGCAAGATGTTTTCAGATTTTGCACATAGCTGGATTCCATGTCGAGTCGCTTCATTAATAATAAACTGAGCAAATCCGTGCCAACTTGTGGCTCCACTGGCTACAAGATGATAGAGTCCACTTAACTCAGCTATACTGGTTTTATCTGTTTTTAAATAATAAAGACAAAGTGCTGTAGTATCGGCAATAAGTTCGGCACTTGTGGGTGCGCCGATTTGATCAAAGACCACCTTTAACTCTGGTTGTTCGTGGGCAAGACTAAGCATCGTTTTGATGAAATTGTTGCCCCGAGCAGCATAAACCCAACTTGTTCGAAAAATAAGATGTTTGCAGCCAGAAGCACGAATGGCTTCTTCTCCTGCTAATTTGGTTTGACCGTAGACACTAAGGGGCGAAGTTATGTCAGTTTCAGAATACCCCTCATTCTTTTTAGTACCATCAAACACATAATCAGTTGAGTAGTGAATGAGCCAGGCGTCTAGCCGAGAAGTCTCTTTTGCAAGAAGGTCAACAGCTTTTGTATTGATGATAGAGGCACGATCAACTTCAGACTCAGCTCGGTCAACCGCAGTATATGCAGCAGCATTGACAATAACTTGTGGAGACATTTTACGAATAAGATCTTGTAATACAGATAGGTTCTCGAAATCAGCCTCATTGTGTCCACAGGCTACAACCTCGCCTAGCGTTGCTAGCGAACGCTGTAGCTCATATCCTAGTTGACCATTTTTCCCTAACAATAATATTTTCATAATTAATATTGCTTCTCCATCTATTCGCGATACGTACCGGTAGTAATATTTGCAACCCAGTCTAGATTGCCTAAATACCAACGGACAGTTTTTCGAAAACCCGTTTCAAATGTTTCAGCAGGCTTCCACCCAAGGTCATTTTCTATTTTAGAGGCATTAATAGCATACCTGCGATCGTGGCCAGGTCTGTCTTTTACATAAGATATTAAAGATTTGTAGGACGAAAAGGAAAAGCGAGATTCGGGGGGAACAAGTTCATCGAGAATATCGCAAATAGTATGTACCACTTCTAGGTTAGTTTTTTCATTCCAACCCCCAACATTATAGACTTCTCCTAAGCGACCATCATCTAGTACACTTCGAATTGAACTACAGTGGTCCGTTACATACAACCAGTCTCTAATCTGTTGGCCATCCCCATAAATTGGTAACTTTTTACCAGCAAGAGCATTGTGGATACATAGGGGGACAAGTTTTTCAGGAAATTGATAAGGGCCGTAATTGTTTGAACAATTAGTTGTTAATACAGGTAAACCATAGGTGTGGTGGTAGGAACGAACCAAATGATCCGATGCGGCCTTACTTGCCGAGTACGGACTATTGGGTTTGTAGCGATTGGTTTCACTAAAAGGTGGGCTTTTAAGATCAAGAGAACCATAGACTTCATCGGTAGAAACGTGGAGGAAGCGGAATTCTTTTTGCTCATTTTTTGCTAACCCGTTCCAATAGTGGCGAGTAGCTTCAAGTAACTTGAAAGTGCCAACTATATTTGTCTGGATAAAGTCGTCAGGGCCAAGTATTGATCGGTCGACATGGCTCTCGGCTGCAAAGTTTACAATAGCTCGAACGTTATGTTTGGATAATAGATCTAATACTAGATCATAATCAGCAATATCACCTTTAGTAAAGGTATGTCGTTTATCATTGATAATGCTTGAAAGGTTTTGTAGATTTCCTGCATAGGTTAGGTAGTCGAGGTTTACGATTGGTTCATCATTTACAGCAAGCCATTCAATTACAAAATTGCTACCTATAAACCCCGCACCACCTGTTACCAAAACGGTCATTTGATTTTATCCTATTTTTGGTTCTTTATAATTTAAATTAGAGTGGGAAATTACAACGCATACTGTTTGATTTTGCGATACAGAGTGGCCTCAGCAATATCAAGAATACGGGCTGCTTTACGGCGATTATTGCCAGTTTCAGCCAAGGCATTCTTAATGGCTGTTAACTCATACGAGGCAAGAGTTCCGATCTTTAGTTCCGGAGTGTCTTCAATCAAATCCAAATCTCCGATGGAGGGCGGTAGGTCTTCAGGTTTAATTTTGCCTTCATCGGCAAAGACGAGTGCACCTCGCAATACATTTTCCAATTCTCGCACATTTCCTGGCCATGCATAGTTGTTGAGTAAAAACTGTGCTTTATCAGTTACGTAGGTTGTTGTGTCTTCGTTCTGGTTTTGGTTTAGGATATGAGTGGTTAACAAAGGTATGTCGTCGCCGCGTTCATTGAGAGGAGGGGCAGTCAACGTTACAGTACTTAGGCGATAGTAAAGATCCTGGCGAAACTGTTTGTCGCTCATTTCTTCAAGCATGTTACGGTGGGTGGCGGCAATGATTCTGATGTCGACAGTATAATTTTTAGTAGAGCCCACTGGACGGATTGTTTGTTCTTGAATAACGCGCAGCAATTTAGCTTGAAATCCTAAAGATAATTCACCAATTTCATCAAAAAAGATAGTCCCTTGGTTTGCAGCACGTACAAGTCCTTTAGTGGCTTTTTCTGCTCCGGTAAATGCACCTTTCTCGTGACCAAACAACTCAGACTCAATTACATTTTCACAAATTGAAGCACAATCAACAATAACAAAAGGTGCTTCCCGTCGTGGAGAATGATAGTGAAGGGCCTGGGCCACAAGTTCTTTGCCTGTACCACTTTCACCTTGTATAAGTACTGTTGTGTCGGTGGCTGCTACTCGAACGATTAAGTCTTTTAGTTTACGAATGGGTGGGGATTCACCTACAAATTTATCATAGTCAAAGGTATATTCCCTTCTTTCCTCTCCCTTCCATTTTTTCTGGTTAAGCAACCAGTTATCATAAATTAGTCCAACTCTGTTTTGGAGTAACTTAGGCGATCCTTTTTTTTCAAGAAAATCTGAGGCACCCATTCTGATTGCTTTTACTGCGTCGTTTATACCTCCATGCCCTGTCTGGATAATAACTTTCAAATTGGGTGCAATTTCTTTTGCTTTTTTTAGAATAGTCAAACCGTCCATGTCAGGCATTCTTAAGTCAAGCAAGAGTAAGTTGATGCTATCGTCCTTTGCAAGTATAGACAGGCCTTCCTCACCAGTGTCAGTTAGGATCAGTTGGTAGTTATGTTTGCTGAAAAACCTTTTAATACATAGTAATTCGGATTGCTCATCATCCACCACTAAAATTGTAAACTGTCTTCTATTTGTTGTATTCATTAAATAATTTTTGTCTAAAATGCACTAATCGTTGTACGTTTTTCTGGAAGAAAATACATACGACAAGCTCGTGAAACTCATTTTGAGAGTAAGTGAAGAACATTGTCAAATTGGCGTTTTTTTACATACTGATAGAAGTTGTTAGTTTTTGGTTAATTAGCATCTTGCTGTTGGCGATTTTTCTGCTAAAAGTTATATGCAATAAGTTTTCAGCGAAACAATCAAAATGTCTTTTATAACACTGTTATAAATACTCTATCGGATTGTAAATTTTTTTTCCAGAAAAAGTACTATTATATTTGCAAGTTTAGAGATATAAACGATATTTCTTTCATTTTTGTGTGGTAAGGGGAAAACAGTTAGTTACATGCTAGGAAGCCATGAAATGTCTTGCTCTTGGAAAGTCCGTAAGAATAACAATGTTGTTGATGAGGGAAATGTTGCTGTCGAATGGGAGTATCTGTTTACTAACAATCAAATTTTTGATCTGTTTCTTATATCACGTCTAGTTCCAGCAAATATATTTGTTCAGGCTTCTTGTCTTTTGCTAATGCTTTAACTTCCTGTCTCTTATTGGTGGCTCGATGCGACTCTCGGTTAACAACTTCCTAGAGTTGAGTTACGAGGGTTACATGAGTACCCACTTGAATTTGTAAAGAGCAATTTTGTTTTTCAATATTACTCTTCGGTTTAAGATAGTTAAAACGTTTCAGTTTATGATTTGTTTTTTAAGCTCGCCAATATAAGTTTTTCAGTAATTTTTCCTGGTTCCCAAAGGAAAAACATATCCCGTTCTTTATTTTCTGGAGGCGATGCCGGGCTTTCCGGGTAGTCCGTGACGAGCGTAAATTGTTAGTACAGCCTCCCACAGGCGCAATATGGTTGCCTGGTGGGAAAGACACTTGTAAGCACGGTCATAATTGTGTTTTATCAGGGGTGCCCTGGTATCTGTATCGAGCACATCATCAATCCATTGGAACAGGACATCAAAGCCCGGAATACCGGATAAATCGCAGGATTTAAAGTCATGGGCAGATCGATATTCAATTAGCTCTTGGAGAAATTTAAACCTCATTCCAAACGTGCGTATTTCTATATCCTCAGTAATGGGGGTATAGGAGTTGAGTCCAGAACACATGAAAAAAGGAATGCACTTGTGGGCCATCTCATTGAGTGCGTTTTCCCATCCACCGGCACTGCTTGCTACCACCCCAACTGACGGCAGCGCTGCCATGTTGCTGTATACCTCATCCAGTCGCTCCATGGAAAATCCTTCTCCCAAATGAATGTAGGTTAATCCCAGAGCATGGGCAAATTGTACAGATTTTAAAAAATAGGGGCGATCGTCGATATTGGGGTGGGTGACCACAAAGGCCACCTTACAGTTGCGGGTTTGGCCGTATACATGGGCAATGAGCATGGCTTCACGCAATCGTTTTCTGTATACAGGACGTACTGGGGAAAGGAAAAAGATCGTCTCAGGGGGTAGAGTGCATTGTTCGTAGGTATATGTCTCGCCTTCGGGACGAACGGCATTATCGGCAAGATATTTCAGAAAGCTAGGTTCAGGTGCTGGTAATAACTTTGGGGTTTTGGAAGTAAAAGCAAGAAAGTCTGGAATCTCATAGACATGTTTTTCCAATACACCATATTTGTAGATAAAATTGGCCCGTTGGGTGGGATTGAGTACAATGTGGTAAAGATTATTTAAGATATAGGGTCCACCAGAGTAGGGCTGATCTGGAGGGTTCGCCGAAATCATCTCTAGGGAAATATCCTTGATACGAGAGATTTTTTCAGGACGTTCGGCATCAGGATCAGCCGCATGGCTTAGAAATCCTCGGTTGGGGTATTTGTCCATCAACTCCCGGATAGCCACCGCAGCTGCCGGGTGGGCGTGTCGCAGGGAGACAAGGTTGTAGACAAATACTGGTGTATTGTCAGCAATGCCTTGGAGTACGGAATCAAGGATCTCTTTAATTTTATTTTTATGGGCATGGAATAGTGTGAGCCATGTTTCGTCATCGATCTCTTTAATGCCCTCTTTTTCTTGGCCGTGGGTGAACTGATTGGCAAACAGCACCTGGGAATCGGGGTGATAAAAGTCAAGCTCCGGTAGAATGGTGCTGTTGTGATCTCCGAGAGCAAGGTGTCCATATTCGGTCTCTTCCCGACCGGCAATTACGTGCATATCCATGTCTAGATCATTGAGCAGAGACAGATACTCCTCTTTTTGCATGGCCACGCCGTCAAGGCCGCCGTGGCGCATGATGATAACCGGACAGATCAATTTTTTGTAATCTTCGGGATAATCGGGGGGGGAGCTGTTATTCATTTGGGAGATGCTCCTTTGCTGGCAATAATGGTACTGAAAAAATCTAAAAAGGCAGTGAACTGCTGTTTTTTGTCAAAACAGCTTTCCATGAGATGCCGTGCATTGGCTGCCATCATATTATATTTCTCTTTATCGGACCAGAGTTTTAAAATGGCTTTTGAAAATCCCTGGACATCTCCGGGCTCGATCATTTCTCCGGTTTCTGTTGGTTTTACAATTTCGGGAATTCCGGCCAGTCGACTGGCAATCACCGGCAGTTCCATGGCCATGGCTTCTAGGAGAATATTGGGCAAGCCTTCCTTGTTCAGGCTTGAAAGCATTACAATGTCAACACACTCAAAAAGATAGACAGGTTCAGATGTAAAGGGGAAAAAGGAGACATGATCGGAAAGTTGCATTTTTTCTACCATCTCTTTGAGCATCAATTCGTCGGGACCATCACCTACCAGCAGCAGATGAACACCGGGAAGTTCCTTCTTGATTCCGGCCACTGCCTGTAACAGAATGGGTAACCCCTTGCGTGTTTCAAATGATCCGGCATACCCCAGCAAGGGGGATGCATTTTGCGGCACAACATATCTTTCCCTGGCTTTCTCCTGGCGGTCGGTATCCCTGGTGAAAAGATTAATGTCGGTACCCTGGTAAATCAGTTCAACTTTATTTTCGGGTATTTTATAACTGTCCACAAGGTATCGTCGTGTAAAGTCGGTAATGGCAATGACATGGGAGGGAAGAGTCTCGTCGGGGAGATAAAATTCACGCAGATACTCTGGAACGATGGTGCCGGTTTTGGGTATTAGGATAGTGGAAAGGTTAAACTCTTTTATGACACGGGAGGCAAATACAGAACAGTGGAATCCCATTCGGGGGGGATGTACCGTACAGATGGCTACCTGGGCCTCAGCAAGAGCCTGAGCCCAGATGAGACGATTTTCTTCATCTTCCGCCACCACACCATTAAAATCATAGGAAATAATGGTTGCTCCCAGATCTTTACAACGGGGAGCGACCCAGCTATCTAAAGGGGACAGGATCGTCACCTTGGCACCGGCAGAAATGAAAGCCCGGGTGGCTTCGGTAACCCAGATTTGTGTACCGCCATAGAGTTTTGTATCTTCGATAAAGCAGATATGCATTCGCTCTCCTTCGGGCCTATATGGCCCCTGTTTAGTTCGCAACTTGTCCATGGCGCAGTGCCAGGTTATTGATTGCATCATTAAAGTTACATTGCAACGCATTGGTATTATATCGTGCCGATACTGCTCGGCGATTATGCTGCGCATGGGCACTGTATGTTTCCGGATGGAGAAGTATGGTTTTTATTTCATTGAGCATTGACAGCGGAAAATGATGTTCCGGAAAAGGGATGTGGTGAATTTTCAATGCAGGGGGAAGATGCTCACCTATCACTTCACTGAATGTTTTCTCCGGCTCGTATCGGCTGCATACCACAGGGATTCCTGATGCCCCTCCTTCCAGAATCGGCAGTCCCCGACCTTCGGTTTTACTGGGTAGAAAAATCATATCTGCCATTTTATAAATTTCATCCATACCCAACCGGTGGAAACCTTGGTTGGTAAAACTTTCGTGAAAATCATGTCCAACTGAAAAAGACGTGAAAAGACGTCGGGCAATGTGTTGGGGAAGTGAATCCTGGAGCTTTTTAAATGTCAGAAGAATTTTTTCGAGGTCTGCCTGATGCTCCATGGGTACCGGGCCGGTGATATGAATGGTTAAAGTCCTCTCTGGACATGAGTCAAAGGCGAGTTTGAAGTCGGTGCGGGAGAAAAGTGCCTCTATGAGTTCCCAATCTCTAAAAATACGCTTTCTTGCAACAATACGTGTGGGTTGGAGAAGAAAAAGTGCATGGGGCGTTGTAATATCCAGAGGGGAGGCATCATCTGCACCACATATTATCGGTGTCTGATGGGTCATCCAGTGATCCATCTGTTTTAGAAACAATGACACCGGTGTGGGGTGTTTTATAATTGCGTCCCCCCGGGAAAGGATATGTGTCATTTTTAGGCGATGAATGGCTTTTTTTTCCGGGGGACAACGGGTAAAAAAAGCATCATCAATGCAGGTGCCCATGGGGAACAGGCGGGATGAGGGAATTCCATATTGTTGGCCCAAACTCTGGATTTGTTGGTCATTAATGTTTAGTTGCAACCATTTCTTGCCATTCCAAGGGAGAATACGTTGAAACAATTTTAAAAAGGGCTTGTTCTCATAATTGGTAAAAAAATGATCCCGGATTCCTGGGGACGCATTGGGTTGTTTTTTGCACTTGGGGCAACCGCCTTCCCAGAAAAAATCATGATTTGAATTGAGTACATTGACACCTGTGATTTCAGATGCCAGCACAATGGCCAGCGCCGAGGCCAGGTTGCCTGGATTGGAATTTACATTTACAGGAATCAGGAGATCAATGTTCTTTTTTTGAATATAGCGGATCAACTGGCCGGCCGAAGTCAGGGCCTGGTGCCATATTTCCGTGGCTATTTTGTTGGAAAGGGAACTGTCAGATGGCATGGGCTCAAAGAAAAGTTTCTGAAACCATCTGCCTTGCTGCCATTTATCCCATCCGTCAAAGTGGGGGATTTTGAGTCGGGGGGCGTTTTTGGGGATGACTTGATCGGCCTGTTGGAAAAAATTACCTCCAATGAAATGAATGGGGGGCGAGGATTCTTCTTGCTTGAAAAGTTCTGCGAGACACTGGGCATATTTGGCGATTTCAATGGTGACTCCGTCAATACCGTAATTAAAGGTAATAAATGCAATGGCCCTGGGAAACAGAGGTACAGGTAAACTGCTCGCATTGAGGTCTGTTGAAGGATCAGAAATGTAGGAATGGGTGGTAATACTATCAAGAACAGTGTTGATTTTGTCCCAGGAAAAGATCCCGGCATGAGCAGGTAATGTCATCATCGTCTTCAGCTACTCCAAAAGTAAAGAATTATAATCTTTTCAGATCGTTTGTGTTAATTCAATTATGGGTGGTCTAAATTCGTTATTTTTGTTCAATACCTTCGCTAATTTTTCTGAAATGCACTAATTGTTGTACGCTTTTGAGCAAGGAAATACGCACGATAATCTCGTGAGAACTTATATTGAGAGTAAGTGAAGAACGTTGTAAAATGGTGTTTTTTATATGCCTGCAGAAGTTGTTAGAGCTTGGTGAGTTAGCATGTCGCTGTTGGCGCTTTATTCACTAAAAGTTAGAGGCAATTAATTTTCAATGAAGCAATCAAAATGTCTTTTATAACATCGTTTATAATACTCTATCGGATTGTGAATGTTTTTTCCAGAAAAAGTACTCTTCTACTTGCAAGTTTAGAGATACAAGTGATGTTTTCTTTCATATTAAGAGTATTACTCTTTCCCGTTTTGCTTAATTATAATAATTTATATTGAATTAATTCATGTAGTTACAGCGCAAGATCGATACTGGCACGAACCATGCTAGTGTTGGTGTAATGTTTTTTATTACAGAAAAACTTCAATGAGAACCGGTTGAGACAATGAACAATTCAAAGAAGAATTTGTCAGCTGAAAGCGGTGTCAACGACTTAGAGAAACGATTAACCAAGAACCGAAGGCATTTGTTCGTTAAGATTGGTGCTTTTACTAGTATATGGCTGGCAAAATTTCTTTATCGATCCTTTGAGTTACTGTTCTGTTTAATATTGATTATTATACTCGTGTTTCCCCTTGGGAGCCTTCTGCTTTTCCGAAAACTTTTCACTGGATCTCCTGTTCTTGCCCCAGTCTCAAGGACAATAGTAGGGCAGGGTGGGAGCAAACTTAACATCAAGGCTTTTAATGTGTCTTGGCAAGTGGCGGCAAACCTAGTTTTTCTTTTTTATGTACTAAGGGGAACTCTTGGACTGGTTGGTGCCAGTATGGAAGATTTCTCAAGCCAGCCAGGAAACCTAGAAAACAGTTATTTATATGCTAGTAAACCAGGAATTGTCTCGCTCTGGAATGTCCGTAAGAACAGCAATATTGGTCACGAGGGCAATGTTACTGTCGAATGGGAGTATCGGTTTACTAACAATCCAATTTCAGATCTGTTACTTTTTTTACGTGCAGCTCCAGCATATTTTTTTAAAAGCACAGAAAGCTCTAGAGAAGAACAGATAAATCTTTTCAACATCCAATTTGCAAATATGAGCATGCTCAAGGCTGTTGAAAAGATTCGTCAAATTATTGCCTATGGCGGTCGTGCAAAGTCTATATTTTTTGTTAACCCTGACTGTCTAAATAAAACTTTCTCTGACAGTAACTATCACAAAATGCTACAGAACGCAGATTATGTCTTCCCGGATGGAATAGGGCTGACCATTGCTTGCAAAATTTTACGAAATCCATTGGAAGAAAATGTAAATGGTACCGACATGCTTCCTTTTCTTTGTGAAATGGCAGCAAAAAATAACTACTCTCTTTTTTTATTAGGCGGTCAACCAGGGGTTTCCACAAAAATGGCGGCAAATCTTGAAAAAAAATATCAGGTGCAGATTGCAGGCACCTTTCATGGTTTTTTTAATCATGAGCAAGAAAATAACTCTGTTATTAGTGCCATCAATGAATCAAAAGCGGATATCGTTCTGGTTGCATTTGGCGCACCGCTCCAGGAAAAATGGATCACTGACTACAGTAGCCAACTTAAGGCAACTGTAGCGATGGGGGTGGGCGGTCTTTTTGATTTTTACTCGGAAAACACCAAAAGAGCTCCACGTTGGTTGCGTGAGATCGGCATGGAATGGGTCTACAGATTTCTTCAAGAACCCGGTCGAATGTGGAAACGTTACGTTGTCGGCAACCCTCTCTTCCTATTGCGGGTGGTGTTGTGGAAAATCCGCCATACTAGAAAGACTTAAAAGGGAGACAAAAATGCAATCGAAACAAGATAAAAAAAGATTGGAAATGATTGACGCGTTGTCACATCCTTTAACCTCAAAACAATTCAGAGCCAAAATCTTTATCTGGCACCAGACAGTTGTCTGGACAAAACGGATCAAAAGGATTTTTGATATCCTTGTCGCAGGAATGGTACTGCTGATTTTCTCCCCAATTTACGCCATTACCGCACTGTTTATCTATTTTGAAAATCCTGGGCCTATTTTTTATAGCCAGATCCGTGTGGGAAAAGATGGAGGGCATTTTCGTTTTTTTAAATTTCGCTCTATGATTGTTGGAGCAGATGCCATGAAGGATAAAATGACTTCAGAAAATGAATCAAAGGACGGTGTGATTTTTAAAATGAAGGATGATCCCCGAGTGACGAAAACGGGAAAGATCATCCGAAAATTTTCCATCGACGAATTACCTCAGATTTTAAATGTCCTCCGTGGAGATATGAGCTTAGTAGGGCCAAGACCTGCCCTTCCTAAAGAGGTCGCTTTGTATAGTCTAGAACAACGAAAACGACTTCACGCCATCCCCGGGATAACCTGTATTTGGCAAGTGAGTGGAAGAAGTGAGATTCCTTTCACGGGGCAGGTCAAACTTGATCTAGAATATATCCAAAGCACAAGTCTTAGGAAGGATATAGGGATTCTTTTACGTACAATCCCCGCTGTTCTTGCGGGTAAAGGAGCATACTAATATGAAAATAGATTTTACACATAAGGGACATATTGCGGTTGCGAGCCTAATTGGTCGCTTGGATGGAAATGCTCCTGCGCTGCTCCAGAAAGAGTTTGCAATACAACTAGAGAAAACAAGTTTTATAATAGTTGATTGCAGTGCTCTGGAGTATATGGATTCGAGCGGACTTGGAGCACTTATTGCCTGCCTACGTATAGCTGTCACGAAAAATGGTGATATACGACTAGCAGCATTAGCGCCTAAACTGATAATGCTTATTGAATTAACCAGGGCAAACAAGGTTTTTCCTGTTTTTCCAACTGTTGAAGATGCTTTAGCATCATTTGAAGATCAGGGGGATTTACCATGAAAGCTCTTATCATAATCAGAGAAAAACATAGCAGCTGGCTGAGAGAATTTTTTCCTGCTATCCACCCTGCTATGATACCAATCTGCAATAAACCATTGCTTGAATACCAAGTGGATTTTGTTCTCCTCTGTGGCTGTAACGATGTTCGAATTATTGTTGATGAAGCAAGTAGTGCAATAGATGACTATTTTCGCAAAGGTGATCGTTGGGGAGCCAATATTACCAGCAATATCAGCAAACATGACGACTCCATTGATATGATAATTGAGAAAAACAGCACATATTGCGCTGACACACCTCTTCTTATCATGGATGGTTTATTCTTTGTTCATTACGATAAGTCGGACAACTTTCAACAGTTGTCCCTTCCAACTGAGAACGGTCTATTAAATAGCTGTAGTTCAGGAAGCATTCTTTTTGCTGCTAATACTCGTTGTCTCCATAATATCTCAGCTTCGTCGAGGGAACATGATTTCGCACTTTCGCCGTTAACCTGTCTTGACGATGTTTTTCAGATAAATATGCAAATTTTGCAAGCAGAGCAGAATCATTATGTACTACCCGGTTACGGGGTGGAACAAGGCATCTTGCTAGGGCAGAATGTGGTGATTGGTAAAGATACTGAAGTTATCCCTCCAGTGATTATCGGTGATAATGTTCGGCTGCTTGAAAAATCTGTAATTGGCCCGGATGTCTCTGTCGGATCTAATGTGATTGTGGACAACGGAACTAAGATTGAACGAAGTATTATTTGCCAAGGAAGCTATATCGGACGTGATCTATCTGTTTGCAACAAAATCATAAGCGGCAAACGCATTATCTCACCTGCTGATGGTGAAATTTTGGACATTAGTGATGATTTTTTGTTCTCGTCCATGGACATTCAAACAAAAAGTATATTTCGTCGTTTGCTTAATAGCTTTCTAGCATGTCTCCTCTTTGTTTTACAACTGCTCCCATATCTTCTGCTCTCTACACTGAGAAAGTTTCAGGGTAGTTGGCAGGTAGATAAACAGAATGTTCTTTTAAGCGTTGATGGAGAGACGTTAATCATACCAGTACTCATCAATAATCGTTTAAGTATTGCAGACAAACTATTTGCAACTTTTGCTCTTGATAAATTCCCTCTCCTCGGCCTAGTAATCAATGGAAAAATGCAACTGGTAGGTAATCGGCCCATGACAAATACACCAGCTCATCAGAAATTGCTGGCTGACTTTCCAGACTATCTTCCTGGAGTATTTGCCTATTCAGAAGGAGAAGATATTGAGCTAGGAGGGATAGACGAGGAAATCGCAGAACGATATCATGCGGCCAACCGTGGTTTTCGCCATGATTCCGGACTATTTATGAAGATTTTATTTTCAAATATATCTACACGAGAAAATCTATAATAACTGTTATCAGGAGAATATTACATGAACATTCAAATACAACATAATGACCAAAGTACCACCATCATCCTTACCGGGCGTTTTGATGTTAGCGTAGCCCAGAAATTCAAGGAGACTATCAACGAACTACTTACCCAAAACAACACCCACTTTGTGATTGACCTCGTAGATGTCGACTATATGGATAGTGGTGGTCTTGGTAGCCTAGTAGCTTCTCTTCGTCGGGTACGTGAAAAAGATGGGGAGATTAAAATCTCTTCTCCCAATAGCAAAGTTCGTAAAGTTTTTGAACTCACCAGAACCCATCGTATTTTTGACATCTATGATAACAGCAATATTGCTGTACAAAGTTTTCAAACTGCGTAATTCCAGCGAGGCACATCTATTATGGAACAGATGGAACTAAAAATTCCGGCTACTCTGGAACAGGTGCAGTTGGGGGCCATTGCTGCTGCAAATATAGCAGCAGTATATTACCGAATTGTGACAGGAAATGATCCAGGAAAAGACAACGTTTTCATTGATGCAGTTGAGCTTGCCGTCGGAGAATCATGCACCAATTCAGTAAAACATTGCACAACAATGCATCCAGAAGAGAGCAGGATTACAGTATGTTTTGAGTTATATGATAACCAGTTGAGAGTAATGATCAAAGATTGTAATGCCCCCTTTGATTTTGAAAAAGTGCTACCACCCGACTTTGAGAAAGCTCCTGAGAGTGGTTACGGTCTATATATTATGAAGCAGACAATGGATGAAGTTCATTATTTGCATAAGGATGGTCAGAATATTTTAACTCTCAAAAAATCAATTGTCCCTGGAGAATAGCATATGCTTTCAGTTATTGTTGTCAGTTATAACACAGCCTCGCTCCTCAGAAATTGTTTAGAAAAACTGTTTGACACAGGTAAGACGCTGGATATGGAAGTGTTTGTGGTAGATAATAATTCAGCAGATGACTCTGTTACTATGGTTCGTAAAGAATTTCCTCAGGTTATACTTATTGCGAACCAAGATAATCGTGGTTTTGCTGCGGCCAACAACCAGGCATGGCAAAAAGCAAAAGGTGACTATATTCTATTGCTTAACCCGGACGCTTTTGTCAAACCTGATGCGCTTAAGAATGCGGAGGCATTTATGGAGTTGCATCCGCAATGCGGTTTGTGTGGTGGGCGTCTGGTGAAACCGGACGGTAGTCTCGACCCTTCCGCCCGTAGGTTCCCGGGTTGGCTCAGTAAATTTTTCACCCTCTCTGGATTACGTGCCCGTTTCCCTAACTCTTTACTGTTTTCAAGACACGAGTTTGGCGGATTTGATCACGCGTCCACAATGGAGGTGGACTGGGTACCTGGAACATTCACTATTTGTCGGCGAACGATGCTTGAACAAACCGGTCTTTTTGATGAACGGTTTTATATCTATTATGAAGAGACAGATCTCTGTCTCAAAGCCAAAAAAATGGGGTGGCAGGTATTTTTCATACCTGATGCTGAAGTGGTGCACGTTGGAGGGGCCAGCTCGAAAACCCGAAAAGATCAACAGTTTGATTCCGGTGCCGGTCAAGTAGTGAAATTTCGTATGTGCAGTGAATGGCTTTATTATCGGAAAAATAGTGGTTTGACTGCGGTACTGGCCAATAGTGGAGTAGAGTTTGGTTGGCATTTACTACGTTATACAATAAATTTGTTACCGGGCAGACAATTTGCGACTGAAAAGAGGCTAGAATCAAAGGCGATTATTGCAGGGATTATCAGCTCCCTGAAGGATACAAGCTTTGGAAAAGTATCACCTCCAACCCCTTGGTGATTGATAATGAAGATCTTTTGTAACATTAGAGCAGATCTTGCCACTTACAATGGTGACTGGAGCTGTCAAGGATTTTGGGTCATGCTAGTCTATCGCTTTGGTCGTTGGCGTTACAGCATTAAGCCGGCTATTGTTCGTAAACCTTTTTCATTGGTTTATAAAATTCTGTTCAAATGTATTCAGATTCTTACCGGAATTGAGCTGCCATGTGAGGTGCCAATTGGTAAAAATTTGAGAATTGATCATTTTGGAGATATCATAATTAGTGGATATGCGAAGTTTGGTGACAACTGTGTCCTCCGTAACGGGGTGACTGTTGGTTTAAAAAACATTAATGAAAAGGTCGCCCCTAGTATTGGCAATAACGTGAATATTGGCGCAGGAGCCAAGTTACTTGGTCCAATCATTATTGGTGACAATGTGGATATCGGAGCTAATGCGGTGGTGATAAAATCCGTACCAGATCATTGCATTGCCGTGGGTGTTCCTGCAAAGATTATATCTACCCCTAAAAAAATGTATCCTCACGGTGATTAGAAAAGATGAATCCAGTCTCTCAAGCACAAGTGAAGAATAAGATTAGTCCCCAGGAAAAGATGACACAATTACCAGCTATTGATTGTGTCGTTATCGGGGTGAACGCGGCAGCAACTCTGAAACGCTGTCTTGAATCTATTACTGCATGCAACTACCCAGAAGAGCAGTTGCATATTATCTATGTGGATGGAGGGTCACACGATTCAAGTATCTCCATTGCCCAGGCAATTTCAGGCGTTACTGTTATTGCTCTTCAACCCGAATTCCCTACTCCAGGTCTGGGCAGAAACGCAGGCTGGCAAGAAGGAAAATCACCCTTTGTCCAGTTCCTTGATTCTGATACCATTTTAAACCCAGAATGGCTGCAAAAGGCAGTGACTACAATGGAAGGTGATTTAGCAGCAGTAAAAGGAAATAGAGAGGAAATGCATCCGAAAGATTCCGTCTTCAACTGGATAGGCAGCCTTGAATGGAATGGCAGGCCTGGGGAATCCGAAAGTTTTGGGGGAGATGTTCTTGTCCGCAGGCAAGCCCTTGAAGAAAGCCAGGGATATGATGAAGAACTAGTTGGTGGTGAAGATCCTGAGCTCAGTCGAAGAATGCGAATGAGCGGATGGCGTATCCTGCACCTCAATACAGCGATGACCTTGCACGATCTGGCCATGACCACGATACAGCAGTACTGGAAACGAGCCTATCGAGCCGGCTACGCCTTTGCTGCCGTGATTGATCGATTTACGGATAGTCCTACATCGTTTTGGCAAAAAGAATTGCGCAGGATTGTTGTTCGTGGTGGCGGTTTTGTGGGGCTGAGTTTGCTAGGGTTTGTCTGTTTATTTATCAGTTTTTTTGAAATAGGAGCTTTGCTGGTTGCAGTTATTTCGTTTGCGATGGGATTATTCCTCCTTCTTTTCCCACGTATCTTTAGAGTAAAATATTTTCAAAAAGATAAAAATATCACACTCAGTCAAGCTAAAATTTATGCATGGCACTGTTCTTTTGTGGTTGTGCCAGACATTTTCGGAGTATGCAGGTTTCATCTGGGGAAATTCTTTAATAAACCCCTTCGTAACAAGAGGAATACACTTGCAACGGCGAGAACTTAGCAATAGTAAAGCAAACAACAGAATAGCATGGGTGGACACTGCCAAAGGATTTGGCATTATCCTGGTTGTATACGGGCATGTGGCTAGGGGACTATACAGTAGCCATATTCTGCCCGATTCGGCTCTGTTCCAGTTCCTAGATGCCTCTATTTATAGTTTTCATATGCCGCTGTTTTTCTTTTTGTCTGGTATGTTCTTTCTTGGGAGTTATAAAAAATATGCTTTAACTCTGTTTACTCATAAAATAGCGACCATAGTATATCCTTATTTTCTCTGGTCATTCATTCAACTAGGTATTAAATTAGCGCTGTCTGGCTATACAAATTCTCCGACTAGCTATAAGGCCTTGTTGACTATCTTATGGTTACCGGTGGAACAGTTCTGGTTTCTCTACGCACTGTTTTTGATAACCTCTGTCCATATTTTGTTTCTTTCCCTGACTGATCGTCTACATATTCCTGAAAAATATAGTCTGTGGCTTATACTTGTCACTGCATTGCTTTTGTATTCGATGAGATATCTGTTACCAGGAGTTTTCCAAATTCAGACAGTATGTACCTATATGATTTACTTCTCTCTTGGCCTTTACTTTTCGAATATCAATCAAACACATACTAAAAGCAGACCTCTCATAGGGCTGCCATTTTGCTTTTTACTGCTTTGCTATACTGTGCTGTATCAAGATTATTGGTCAGCCGAATCATCCTTTTTGCAGCTCACCCTGGCAGTAACGGGGATCGGTTCAGTTTGTACACTGAGCCCTTTCTTTGCGAGGTACTCAAAATTTATACTTTCTGTTTTGGGAAAATATTCCATGGAAATATTTTGTACTCACATCATAGCTGCCTCCGGAGTCCGTATTGTTCTGTTGTATCTTTTTCATATCAGTAATCCGCTTATTCACCTTGTTTTCGGTGTAAGCTGCGGGCTACTGCTCCCAGTGTTGTGTATTAATTTACTGAAAAAACATTCCTTTTCAGCATATCTTTTTTCTTTTCCTCGCAATAGTAAATAGTCATGCTCTCTATTTCTCTCGTTTTGTGATAATTATTTTCTTATCGCGAGTGTCATATGGTTTTAGTGTCATAGTTACACTGGTTTATGATGAAAATTAAAATTGGCGTAAAAGTTGCTACAACAATTACAGACAAAAACTAAACTATTCTTCTAGAACAACATTTTCACAAAGGCAAAAAAATATGTGGAGTAGGTTTCAAAGGTTATTTTCCGCTTTTTTACTGATTTTGTTACTCAACGGCTGCACCACTATTGGCTTGAATCCGGAAGTGACTATGGATGAGACCCAAAATGGCAAGAGCATTCCTACATCTACTTTTCAATTACAAACAGAAACTAGGGCGAAACATTTTGCATCTCCTGCACAGATAAAAATGATCTCCAGTGGTGTCAAACAGGAATATTTTATTGGTCCTGGTGATATCATTGACATATCTGTCTGGAAGCGACCAGAAATATCTCGCAAAGATGTAGTAGTTGCACCTGATGGTATTATTTCTATTCCCAAAGTGGGAATCATTAATGTTAAAGGAAAAACAGTTGCAACTCTTAGTAAAGAAATCACCACAATTCTCTCCCAAAACTATGAAGCCCCTGAAACAACAATTATCATCAGAGAGTTTCATAATAACAAAGCCTTTGTTTTAGGTCGGGTAAGTGAACCGGGTGTGGTCAATTTCCCCGGTGATGGAACACTACTCGAAGCACTTGCTTTAGCTGGTGGTCTGCCACATATTGGCAAAGAAACCTTTTTGACCAAATGCGCCATAATTCGTGGCAAAGATACTATCATCTGGATTGATCTACGAGATCTACTCGATCACGGTAATATGACACTAAATGCAAGAATAATGAATAATGATATTATCTTTATCCCTGAAGCAGAGGATGAAATGGTCATGGTACTGGGTGAGGTTGAAAAACCAGGCCCTGTAATGCTTAAGCGTGGGTTGAATTTGGTCGATGCCGTAATGCAGTCTGGTGGATACACTAACGATTCTGATTTAGAGAAGGTTTATATTATTCGCCAGGATGATGACAAAGGAATTATCAAAGAGATTAATTTCAGAACCATGCTAGAGAGTGGAGATTTTAGCCAAAATTACGCTCTTATGCAGGATGATATTGTTTATGTTGCCCCATCTGGAATGACAAAACTCAACTATGTTCTTAAAAAATTGATGCCATCATTGCAGGTTTTAAGTATGTCAGCCTCTATTCTGGATAACCTTGGAATAACTACATCTAGTAGTGATGACTAAGGTAGAAATTATGGCAATCAAAAAATCACAGCAACCTGCAATGCTTGAGGGACAAGCGAAGAAACCATTAGATATCTTCGGTTTTATTTATCGGTACGGACTTATAATAATTGTTGCAGGTTTTTCTATTTTAACAATGCTCATTCCTTTGGTACTCAAGGTGAGTAAACCTAATTACGAGACACATGCTATACTTAAAATTGATCCGGTGGTCGCGTCTCTCATTACCAAATCTGAAGATCCATCAATCACTGGTTTCTACCATGATTATGTTCGTACCCAGGCTCGTCGAATTAGCGAGTTCACGCTACTGAAAGAGGCTGTAGAGAGACTCAGTCCTGAAGAAAAGAGAGCTGTTTTTCCAAGTCATTTTTCTGCGGCTGAATGTGTCCCGATTTTACGTATAATCATGCAAATTACTCCGATTTCAAGAACACACTTGGTGGAACTTTCCATCCGAGGGCCTGAAAAAGAAGGGCTTGCCCCGATGTTGAATAGTGTCATGGAAGTCTATTTGCAGAAAATGAGAGATGAACTGGTGGATAAAAACAAACATCGCCTCAACTATCTCATTGAAAAGAAAAATAGCCTAGCAATAGATATTGCAAATGAAGAAAAAGAAATTCAAAATGTCGCTACTGCTGTTTTAAGTTCTACCTTTGGCGAAGATTTTAATATATGGCAGCAGCGTGCAGTCGAATTACAAAAGTCCTATGTTCATATGTATGCTGAGCGTGTTCAGGCTGAGAGTGCCTATAGCTCTCAGGAAAAAAGTGCCAAGCAGCTGGAAAAACTTTCACTGAGTTCCCTGGTAGATGAAGGTGTAATGGATAACAGAGCTATTGGGTTTACTAGTTCATGGACTTATCAGCAACTTCAGGATATGCGCGCCAGTATTGATGGAGTTACGAAAAACAATGAAGATCGAAAACGTGTAGAATCACGAATGCAGGCCATGCGAGAATATGAGAATACACTTCGTGAGGAAACCAGCGAAAGTATTGATTCTATAGTCTATGGAAAACAAAAACTACAACTTTCGCAGGATCTGATTGAGAAGGAAAATAGATTCCAGGAGACTCGACAAAACGAGGCAATGCTCAAAGAGGCGTTTGTTAAGGCAAAAATAAAATCTGGTGATAATTCGGCAGCACTACTACAGGGGCAATCGTTGGAAACTCAGTTAGGACATGATCGAGACATGTTCTTTCGTATCGACACCAGAATACATGAAATGGAGGCAGAAGCCAGAGCATCTCTCAGGGTGACCATTGAGGCTCCAGCAAGAGCGCCGATAGACCCGGCGGGGTCCAACACCAAAAAATTACTCATGCTTTGTGTTATAATATCTTTTGGTGGTGTTGGTTTATTATTTGTTGCAATTGAATTTTTTGACAACCGTATCCATAGCCCCAAAAACATTATCCATGCCTTTGGGTATCCTCCATCGTGGCCAATCTCTAAGAGCGAGGATGGAATCAAATTTCTTGATGTTATTAGACTAGACAGTTCTTCTGTTGTCGCTAAAGCTTTGCGCAGTCTTGCAACCCGGATTTTCCGTGAATTTAAGAAAACTCATCATCAGGTGTTTTTGTTTACTGCTGTTGACAGGCGTTGTGGAAATACGGAAATCATGCTCAATACAGCTCAAGCACTTGCCTATCACGTCCGCAAAGTATTAGTCATCGATGGTAATTTATTACAAGCTGATCTCTTTCAAAAACTGAATATGCCCGAATCACATCTAGGGCTCGAGGATATATTGGAAGGGAAAAACAGTTTTGACGAATGTGTTTATCATGACCAAGAGCGGTCAATCGACATTCTCTGCTCTCACGTGAGTAGTCCCAGTCGATTTACAACTCAAAACCTAGAGGGTTTTCTCAAAACAGTAAGAAATAAGTACGATATTATCTGTATTGATTCTAGCCCATTAAAGACCTGCGATTTCACGGAATATCTCGCTATACAGTCAGATGTTGCTGTGTTGATCAGCCAGGGAGACTCCACACTGTACAGAGATTTGCGTCAAACTGCCGAAATCTTGGTACGTCTTGAGATACCCGCAATAGCAACCGTTTTAAACTGGGGAGGAGAAAAGAAAAAGATCTGGCTAGATGAATATCTCGATCGTATCCCTAAAAATATGCAAAAAATGTTTGCGTCTGCTCCTTACCAAAGCAAACAGGATTAAAAAAGATGACGCAAAAATCTGAGAGCATAGCCAAGAGAGCCACAAGAAACTCACTCTACTCCATGCTTGCCAGTGGCTGGTATCTGCTGAGTCGTTTTTTGCTTACTCCGTTCATTCTGCACTATCTATCTATGGCTGAATATGGCTTGTGGAGCTTATGTTTTGTGGTAATGAGTTTTCTGGCCATGACATCCATGGGATTTGAAGGCGCCTATGTCAAATATGTGGCAGAATTTCATGCCAGAAATGAGAAGAAACAGATCAATGCTCTGTTGAGCACCGGCTTGATTCTCACCTGTGGTCTCGCTCTTCTCCTGTTATCCGGTATGTGGCTGGGTATGGAATCTTTGTTGAATATACTCTCGATAGATCCGGAGCTGAGAAAGACCGCGGCCTTTGTCTTTATGGGGACAGGATTAGTTTTTATGCTGGACATTTCGCTCAACTGTTTTGGGCGAGCATTGGACGGAATGCAGTATATTGCTTTGACTGCCAAGGTACGTTTGGGCTGTTCTTTTCTGGAGCTTATTCTGATCGTTCTGTTTTTGTTGGCAGGCTTTGGCGTGTACGGCATGATGTGGGCATTTTTTATTCGTTATTTGTTGACCATTATAATCAATATGGCATTTGCCTTTAAACTGATCCCAGGCTTGAGTATCAGGATACGGAACTGCGACATGTCGTCGTTGAAACTTTTCGTTTCTTATGGTGGGAAAATGCAAATCCTCGGTTTTATAGGTATCTTCATGTCTACCTATGATCGTTTAATTATAACCAGAATGCTTGGTTTGAGCTCAACTGGTATGTACGAGGTTGGTAGAAAAATTCCCTTTACCGGGGCTAGAATTCCAGCTGAAATAAGTGGTGCAATAATGCCTGCTCTTTCTCATTTACAGGGGAAAAATGATACCAAGCAAGCTCGTATACTTTTTTTAGATGCATCCCGTTATATGGCAATGTTGTCTGCAATCTTATTTTGTTATCTTTTTGCTATAGCATCCCAGGCGATTTATGTGTGGCTTGGCTCTGGCTACCAAGAAGCGGTGATTGTGATGTATGTGGTCGCAGCAGGCGTTCTTATTAATCTGCTGACCGGAGCATCAAGTGCGGCGGCAAAAGGATTTGCACGCCTAGGTTGGGAAATTCGCTACGCGGTTTTAAATCTTATACTTTGTATTGTGATGACGCCAGTTTTCACTCTTTGGTTCGGACTTATGGGGGCTGCTCTTGGGGTTGCTGGCAGCACAGCCATAGCGTCTATCTATTTTATCATCATTACCAATAATTATTTTGAAATCTCTTTTAGGCATTATTGCAGACAAGTCTTGCACCCGGTTATGGCCTGTTTGTGTTCAGGGGCGATGCTATTTTTTCTACTCCCATTATTTGCTTCAATAGAAAACACACATCGGATCTGGATGGCCTGCATTTTGGCTGTTACGGGTGGTTTGTATCTTCTTGTATCTGCCATTTTGCTCTGGCTCAGCGGCGGAATACAGGCCGAAGAACAACAATGGCTTCTACAGCAGTTTCGAAAAATAAACAGGAGAAACCGCAAATGAGTTGTTTTTATTACCTACTTCCTGAACAGAGCAAAGGACGATTAGATGGAGAAAGTTATCTTCAATACTGGAAGAGGCTAATTTTTCGTAGAAAAAAACAATTGCCCATAGGCGGTGCGAAAATTATCTACCAGCATTGCGACATATTAAACAAAAATGGTTTTAAAGCTGTTCCACTGCATCTTGGTGATTTTACCATTGACTGGTTTCCCCACGAAACAAAAGCGATGTATCGTAGGGAAGCCATGGAACGTATGACAAAAGATGATGTTCTTATCTGCCCAGAAGTTATTCCTGCAGTTGCAGCAGAATTCCCCTGCACAAACCAAGTGGCTTTTATCCAAAATTGGGCTCTAGCTGACTTTGGCACAGGGCCTGATCGTTCCTATGAAGATTTTGGCTTTACCTCTCTACTCACCTGTTCCAATTATTTGCAACAGTATATGAAGACTAAATCTTCCTTGCCCGGACAGGTTGTCATTAACGGCATTGACCTTACTATCTTTTTTCCACCAAAAGAACAAAAATCAAACAATAAAGTTGTGCTTCTTAATCGAAGAAATATAGCAGATGCCAGAAATGCAATAGACCTGCTTGATAAAGAATTACGACAAAATACGGAATTTGTCATTTTAGAAAATCAGTATTCACAGAAAGAAATAGCCGAATTTTTTCGGGAAGCTGATATTTTTATGGCCATAGGTTATCCCGAAGGTTTTTCTCTACCGCCCCTTGAGGCAATGGCATGCGGTTGTGCTGTTGTCGGCTTCACCGGTGGCGGTGGTCTGGAACATATGATAGATGGAAAAACAGCCTTAGTAGCTGAAGATGGTAATGTCGAGCAACTAAGTCAATGCTTACAACGGGTATTGACAGATAAAGAGCTCAAAGAAAAACTAAGACAAAATGGTCTGAAGAAAGCACAGGAATTTTCCCTAGAGTCAATGAAACAACAACTTTTAAAATTTGCCCACTGTGTAGCACCTTTAAAGAGAGAGGAACAGTAATGGAACAACTCCCCATAATTTTTGGATATAATGTCAATGGAGTCGGGAATTCAAGTGTTCCTCTGTCCCTCTGCCGCCACTGGAATGATGCAGGTTTAACAAGTTCATTATACGCACCTAGTAACGACAAGAGTATTCATTATCCTTGGCTGCATTCTGCCATGGGCGCCATACAAAAGAAAATTGTTTATCGTTTTGCAAGGCCAGAGACTCCTGGTAAACTTGCTGAAGAATTTGGTTTGAAAAAATCACGGAAGATGAAATATATATACTTATGGGCCGGACTTTCTCTCGACATTTTTCAGAAAGCAAAAGAGCAGGGACATACTATTATTGTGGAACGGATTAATTGTCACCAAGCCACTTCTAAAAGGATTCTGGATCAAGCCTTTGCTGAAAGAAATTTCACCCCAGATCATGGCATCACTGAGGAGTCAATACAGGCGGAAAACAGAAAACTCTCTTTAGCTGACGCAATCTTCTGTCCCAGTCCGATGGTTCATAAATCCATGCTAGTTGAGGAGATAGAGGATGAAAAATTATTAAGTGCCAGTTACGGCTGGTCACCACAACGGTTCCCAAACCGAACAACTACAAAACCAACGGACAATAAAAAAACTGTTTTCCTTTTTGTGGGTACTCTTTGCCTCAGAAAAGGTGTGCCACTCCTCCTAGAAGCCTGGGATAAGGCTAAAATTGAGGGGGAGCTCATTTTTTGTGGAACAATGGATGAGACCATCAAAACATATTTTTCTCACTTCTTTGAGCGCTCAGATATTACCCATATTCCTTTCACAAACGATATTGGCAGTTATTATAACAAGGCAGATGCCTTTGTTTTCCCGACTCTTGAAGAGGGTGGCCCCATGGTAACCTACGAGGCCATGGCCCACGGTGTACTTCCTCTTGTTTCAGAAATGGGGGCGGGAGCCATCGTTGAACATAAACGAAATGGTATTGTTTTAAACAATAGTGTTGAGAGTTGGGCGACTGCTATTCAGGCTGTTCATGACAACAGACCACGACGTCAGCAACTCGCAAAGGCTGCTGTTACACGAGCACTGGAATTTACTTGGGAAAAAGTCGCAGCACGACGTGCACTTCTTCTTCAGGAGAAATTTCCTAATCTCTGGTCGGAGAAATTAAAATGAAACAACTTAAGAAATTCCTCAGATATATTGCTCACACCCATGGACGTTTAATTCGAATTTATTTCCGTATCTGTAATCCAATTCCTGAAGAGTATGCAGAGTTTTTGCGAAAACAGGGTGGGTTCTACGGTATCGGTGACAACTGCTGGATTATGCGGACTGCAAACATTACTGATCCTGGTTACGTACGGCTTGGCAACAATGTCATGCTAAGTGCTTGCTCGCTACTGGGGCATGATGGTTCCGTTCATATGCTGCAGCAAGCCTATGGTGTAACACTGGATAAGGTCGGCAAAATAGATGTGGGGAACAATGTCTTTATTGGCCATCAAGCAATCATCCTACCTGGAGTAACCATCGGCAATAACGTTATTGTTGGCGCAGGAAGCATAGTAACAAAAGATATAGCAGATGGTGATATTGTGGCAGGAGTACCTGCACGTGCTATTGCTAGAACGGATGAATACGTGGCAAAACTCACGGAGGAAACCAAAGATCTACCTTGGTTTGATCTACTAGTCAAACGACAGGGAAGCTATGATGCCACATTAGAAGATGAAATGATTAGAAAACGGAGACATTTTTTTTATGCTGGGCCGTGAGGGAACTGAAATGAAACTCTCTTCCAAAAGTCTATTTCTCCTTTGTTTCATACTTTGCGCTTTTCTTGTCTCCTGTAAGCAAGAGTCTGAACCAGTGAGAGTCCCCAGTACATCAACACCAGTAAAGTTACCAATAGGCGTTAACCTTCGGGAAACTAATTATTATAGTCCCAACGTCCCTTTCAACGATATCATGAAAACCGCCTCCAAAATGATAACCTATGATATATCAAGAAAGGATAGTTCTTGGGATACAGGTGTACTTGAGCAGATACCACGAGATGCAAGTGGTTGGCCCTTGCAATTACCTGTAGTCATTGATGGTACCCCTCATGGAATTCGAATTCTGGTGAATAATACGGTGTCTGGAGAACATGTGTTACTCCACGAGGGAACCGGTGAATATGCTTGGCGCAATCTTGACGGTGTTAAGAAGGATGGTCGAACATACCTCAATTTAAATGGTGAAGGTGGGCATATTTATTTACAGATCAGTCGTTCCGATGCGGATAATCATCTGCGAAATATGCGCCTTATCCTCGAAGAGTATAGAGAGAAAGAAGAGGAAATGCCTCTTTTTCGTTCATTATATCTACAAGGACTTCGTCCTTTTCACTGTCTGCGTTTCATGGAGTGGACAAAAACAAATAACTCAGAACAAATTCACTGGCAGGATCGTAGTCGTCCAGAATATTATAGTCAGGGACTGAACAACGGCATTAGCCTTGAATATGCCATTGAACTGGCTAATAAACTGAATGTAGACGCTTGGTTCTGTGTGCCGCATATGGCAAGTGATAATTATATCAAAAAGATGGCACAACTTATACGTGATACTTTACAGAAAGACCTCACCTGTTATATCGAATATTCCAATGAAATCTGGAATTGGCAGTTTGAACAGGCTCATTGGGTTTTGAATAATGGATTGGCACCTCGTTGGCCTAAAGGATTTAAAGAAGAAACCCGTTCAGTAGAAAAATATGTAGAGAAGGGATTAGCCAGAATTAATAAAAATCCTGAAGATCATCCGAAAAAAGATGCTTTTATGATGGCACGAACATTTCGTATCTTCAGTGAAGTATTCGAGGGACAAATGGAACGAGTAGTCAGAGTTGCAGGAGTTCAACATGCTTGGATTGATAATACTGAAAGGATTCTTGAATATTTATTTGAAACAGACGGTGTAGGATGTGATGCCGTCTCGCCCGCCGGATATGTCGGTTTTGGTGAAAAAGATCATCTGAAATGGCTACAAATGGATCCTGAAACGGTCACCTCGGAGATGGTGATACAAGCTGCTCGTACTCACTCAAAACAGAATGAATGGGGCTGGACAGAAAAAACAGCTCAGTTTGCAAAAAAATATAATATTGATTTCCTTGTTTATGAAGGAGGTCAGCATATACAACCATGGCAACAGCAAGACTGGAAATATAATCAGGCCGTCTGGGATGCCCAAATCACCCCTAGTATGTATGATCTGTATAAAGAAAATTTCATTATACACACAAGCCCGCAAGTTAACTGTAAACTATTTATGGCCTATTGTTATCTGGGCCCGCGTGAATCACGTTATGGTTCATGGGGACATCTTGAGTCACTAAAACAATTAGAGGCAGGCAATATTCTTCAAAATGCGCCAAAATACCAGGGTCTTCTTGATGCAAACAGTCCTAAAGACAATGTGCAATAGAATGAGCCTGAACATTGAGGTGGTACCGGTTGGTAACGATATAGTTTTTCAAGTTATTAATATTTTTAATTATTGTCCTGTTTGATGTTGTTTGGCTAAGTTATTTATAATGGTTTCGGTAGTATTCCCACCCCCATGACGGAGTTGACGGAAATAATTCAAACCAGGGGAAACTGTGAGGGACTTATTACCAAGGATGGTTTGGGAAATCTGTTACCTTCAATTACCCTCCCAAAGTGGCTAACTTGTATCTGCCCGGATCTGAAACATACATCCCAAAAGACAAAGAATATCCTAACTGAAATGAGTGATAGCTGCCTTTAGCACTTCTTTGCCTGTAGCTGGTAGTTACTTCCGAGTGACTGTTTAGTTTTTTATGCCCTCTGAGACCTGACCTAGGTCTAAAAAACACTTCTTATTAGTTAAATTTCACTGCTCCAGTAATTTTTCGCCTGCTTTCGCTCAGAAACGGACAATAGTCTATATATGATGGGTATATAGCTAAAGTCATTTTTGGATATGACGTAGATTTCTCTGCCGCTTAGTTTGATCTCTCATTTTGCTCTCAGAACGACAGGGTAACATATAAAATATTTTCAATTTGATACAGTTAGCCACCTGTGACAAGAAACAAATCATAAATTATTATAACATTTAAGATACATAGAACAGTGCCTCTAGTTAGGCATATTATATGCATAACTAAAAATGATGTTTCTCGTTTCGTAGCAGATCTTCAATTAGAAAAATGTGCATTTTATATTATGACTCTACATATAATCATTTCTTCAACGAAACCCGACTGGCAACGTGAAAAACGTATACGAGGAAGGTACGAACCATGGAAAAATCTTCTCACAGTAATACGCCATTATCAACGGATCAAAGCTGGAAATGGTTTGCGGTTTTTTTCCCCATTTCTCGTTTTGCTGCATCGGTTGCTGAGTGTGGTTTGTGGTGCAGATATCCCTTTGAACTGTCAGCTTGGGGGAGGACTGATTATGACCCATCCTAACGGAATTGTGATACACCCTGAAGCAGTAATCGGCGTAAATTGCCTCATTTTTCAACAGGTCACCATTGGTATGGGTTCAGTCCCAGGACTACCGGTTATTGGTGGTCATGTAGACATCGGGGCAGGAGCAAAGATCCTGGGCGGGATTCAAATAGGTGACCATGTAAAGATTGGTGCAAATGCAGTTGTTTTGCAGGATATTCCTGCACATGCCTCAGCTGTCGGCATCCCTGCAAAGATAATTATGAGCAACAACTAATGGTTGGCGGACAGGGAAATGCACTAGTACCTGTTGCACTTTTGGGTTGGGTTCCTATTGTCAGTTGGCTTTTTTCTAAAATCAATCCACGCGAGGCTGCTGCTATTGCCTTTGCCCTTTCTCTGATGTTTCTTCCTGTTGCGTCGATACCTCTGAGTGGCCTACCTGATTATACTAAAGTAACTGCCACCTGCGCTGGTATTCTACTTGCTGCTTGGATATATGACCAAGAACGTATTCTTCATTTTAGGATACAGCCTGTTGATATCCCTATGCTGCTCTGGTGTTGTTCTCCTTTTTTGTCCTCTGTCTTTAATGGCTTGGGGGCCTACGATGGTGCATCCAATCTCTTAGACATGCTTTTCACATGGGCCATGCCATACTTTGTAGGGAGGATTTATTTCACTGATATGAAAGGTCTTAACACCCTTGGTACTGTTGTGTTTGTAGGTGGTTTGATTTACATCCCTTTTTGTTTTGTAGAAATGATAATGAGTCCCCAGCTGCACAGATGGACCTATGGCTTCCATCAGCACTCTATCTTGCAATCCATGCGTGGTGGTGGTTTTAGGCCTATGGTTTATATGGAACATGGGTTGATGGTAGCCATGTGGATGGTATCTGCTTCTACACTCGGGATATGGTTACGTTACGGCGGTGTTTTACCAAAATCTTTTCAGAAAATACCTTTTTTGAATCAGTATCTTCTGAAAATACCTTTTGGGATACTTCTCTGTGCTCAACTTGTTACCACGGCATTAATGAAATCCACGGGTGCTTTTCTTCTTTTTGCTATTGGCCTGGGAGCATTGTTTGTTTCCAATAAAATGAAGTCTGCTCTGTTGATCTGGTTTTTACTTTGTATACCGCCAACTTATATTGTTACTCGCACAACAGGCTGGTGGAACGGTGAAAATTTGTCCTCATGGGTGGCCGAAAAATTTAGTGAAGAGCGTGCCCAATCACTTCAATTTCGCTTTGATAACGAGACTATTCTTGTCGAAAAAGCACTTGAGGGTACTTTCTTTGGATGGGGTGGTTGGAACCGATCTCGAGTTTTTGATGAGGATGGACGTGATGTTAGTGTAACAGATGGTTTATGGATTATCACCCTCGGCACTAAAGGAATATTTGGCCTTGTCTTACTCAATGTAGTGATCTTACTACCTGTTATTTTGTTGCTTTATAGGTCTACTCCAGCACAGTGGAGTACGAAGGAGTACAGCGCTGTATCAGCCATGTGCATATTGTTGCTACTCTATATGATCGATAATTTACTCAACGGCATGATTAATCCGATTTTCATGCTCTTTAATGGTGGGATATGTGGTCTGCTCGCAAACGGTATACCAGAGTCATTCAGTTCAGATAGTACTGAGTCGACAATTTTTCCTATACCAGATGAAGAAGTAGGCTGGATTGGTGACAATGTTCCTCAAAACACCACTAGATTCTTATAAAATGAGATAAATACCATGAGAATTAATAATCTTATTACCAAAAACATATGGTTAGTCAGCTGGCTAACATGTCTGCTTATTTTTTCATGTGCAGCTCTTGTACCTACAAATAGCCCTACACCGGGAAGTGCCTGGCAACTCGATAAGGTTGTGCATTTCGTGTTTTTCGCCTTTTTTACTATTATACCACTAGCTTTTTTTTCGAGAAGAAAATGGGCATTTTTCTGTACTAGTATAATTCCGATATTTGGTTTTACGCTGGAATATATGCAAAAAAATATTAGTGGGAGGGAATTCAGTCCGGAGGATATGATCGCTAACAATGTTGGGATTACATTTGGCATCGCTTGTGGAATCGTTTTACGCATAAGAAGACGATTAGATAGACAAAAAGGAACCCAGTCATGAAAAGAATAGCCTACTTAAGTAATCCATATCCTGCCATATCACATACTTTTATTTTTCGAGAGATTGAGTCCCTGCGCCGTGAGGGAATTGAAGTATTTCCTATTTCCGTATCTCTGTCACCTGATTTAGAAAAAATGACTCTTCCGGAACAGGAGGAGGCTCAACAAACTTTAGTGCTCAAGACCACTTCTCCCCTAAGAATCCTGATTATGGCAATTTTACTTTTGTTTTCTTCGCCAGCAGGTTTTTTTAAAATGACAATGAAATCTCTTTCGTTTTGTTTTAAGGGGCCCAAAAACATTGTTAAAGCAGTTGGTTACCTGGCTGAGGCTGTTATCGTTCTCAATCACCTAAAAAAGCACCAGATATTTCATATCCATGAACATTTTGCAAACCCAAGTGCTCTGGTTGCCATGCTTTGTCAGGAATATGGTGGCATCAGTTATTCCATTTCTGTTCACGGGCCTGATATTTTTTATCAAGTTGATTCGTCTCTTTTGTTTGACAAGGTAGATGGGGCATCATTTGTACGTTGTATCAGCCATTATTGTCGCTCGCAAATAATGCGAATCACAGAACATCATAAGTGGAAGGATGCTCATATAGTACGTTGCGGAGTAAACCCTGAGAAATTTCTCCCTCGTGTAGATCCGAAAAACTCAGTACCTCAGCTGGTCTGTGTCGGGCGTCTTTGTCCAGCAAAGGGACAAAATATTCTGCTCGAAGCATGCAGTCTGTTACGAAAACAAAATATTCATTTTAAGATGACTTTTGTTGGCGACGGGCCAGATCGCAATGGACTAGAAAAACTATGCTTAGAGCTCGGTTTGCAGGATTTTGTGTGCTTTACCGGCGCTCTTGGCCAAAACGAAGTCCAAGAGGCGTACAACAAGGCTGATATTTTTGTGTTGCCCAGTTTTGCTGAAGGAGTGCCTGTTGTGCTGATGGAAGCCATGGCGATGGAAATGCCAGTGGTTTCTACTCGTATCACAGGTATTCCCGAACTTATTGAACATGAAAAAGAAGGCCTGTTGGCTACCCCTGGTGATATGGATGATCTTGTGCTTCAGTTAAACCGTTTGCTTGCGGATCCTACACTTGCCTCGAGTTTGGGGAAGTGTGGTAGGGAAAAGGTGAAGAAAATGTATAATCAACATCAGAATAATAAGGAACTTGCTGAGTTGTTCAAAAAAATGGAGCCATAAGATGATCTTTCTTAAAATTCTCTTTTACTGCGGTTTTGTATACCTCGTTATATCAGTGTCTTGGCTGGCTCTTCTTACCGTCGCCTCCTGGTTTTTTAAAACAAAAAAAAATAAAGGAAGTTCCTTATTGCGCCTAGGAGTGATTATCCCTGCGCATAATGAAGAAGACGGGATTGCTAGTACTATTGCATCGATAAAACAATGTAACTACGATCAGAATTTGTTGAGGATTATAGTGCTAGCCGATAATTGTACAGACAATACGGCCAGCATAGCAAGAGCGGCTGGTGTGCTTTGCATTGAACGAACAGATCTGAAGCAACGCGGTAAAGGGCAGGCCCTTGACTGGTTTTTAAAAACTCATAAAGCCGAATATCAGGATTTAGCTGGATTATCTTTTGTTGACGCTGATGTAATCTGTCACCCTGATCTCTTCTTTGAGCTAAGCGAATCATTGTCTCATCCGGATGTTCAGGTTGTACAGGGATTTAATGGAGTTGCTAACCCTCTTGTTAACTGGCGAACGGCCCTCGTTACCGCTGCCTTTAATGTATTTAACCATTTACGCATGGCGGCAAACAATAAATTGTTTGGTACAGGGATGCTTAAAGGTCTAGGGATGGCCTTTGAGACATCTGTTTTGAGCAAGTATGGGTGGCCAGCCCATTCGGTGGTTGAGGATGTGGAGTTTTCTATGCTGCTGCTCAATGATAATATTAACATCCATTATAATCCTAAAGCTATCATTACCAGTGAGATGGCAACCACTAAACAACAAGCAGATATTCAGCGCAGCCGTTGGGAAGGTGGGCGATTCCGGCTCGCTGCCAAAATGCTTCCTGAACTTGGTATTCGTATCATAAAAGGGGAGTTTCATTTGCTTCACGCCTTTATGGACCTTTTCGTCTTTCCTCTCGCCTTGCTAATGATTTTTCTTCTATTGTGGATTGGATTATCATGGTGGCTTGCTCCATTAACCTTACCGGTATTGCTAGGGCTATTCGCAATCATTATTTTTTATGTGGCATCAGGTCAACTGCAACGTCGCATGGGAATTAAACTATGGTTGTACCTGGGTGCAGCCCCCTTGTTCATTTTGTGGAAAGTTTTGGTGTATGCAAAAATGCTGTTGCATAAAAATAAGAACGGTGGCTGGCAGAGGACAAAAAGAAATTCTGAGTTAGATAAATAATGTAAACAAAAATCCTCTTGAAAGCACATTTGGAGAAAATAAATATGCTAATAAGAAAAGATGTTGAACCAATTATTCGTAGACGAATGAAACGACGCGGGCTACAAGAAAGTGACATTGACTTCTTTTTAAAAGCCTGGCGCTCAATGGATAAACCAGAAAAAAAACTTGACTGGCAAGCACTGCGAGCTGTCAAAAAGGATAATGTATTTCAACTTCCAGTACCTAATAGTGAGGAAGAAAATCGCCTTCACGAGCTTGGTATTAGTCATATGCATGAGTGTGCAATTGTTAAACTGAATGGTGGGAGGTCTACAACCATGGGTGGACAGGTGCCTAAATGCATGGTTACTGCCAAGGATGGAAAATCCTTTCTTGATATTACTATGGGACAGATTATAGCGGCAAATGATCGTTTTGGTATTGAGATGCCGTTGGTGTTAATGAACAGTTTTTTTACTGACCATGTCACAGAGAAAATTATAGGTAAAACACCGCTTATTATAATGAATTTTATTCAAAATGATTATCCGCGCATTCAGAAAAACAACATGTTACCCCTTGATACGGGAACAGACATGGATTGGTGCCCGGCTGGTCATGGTGATTTTTTTGCAAGCATCGAAGGATCTGGTTTACTCGATGATCTCCTTAACTTTGGTATTCGTTATGTGTTCATCTCAAATATTGATAACCTTTCTGCGGAAATTTCTCCTGTGATACTGGGTAAAATGCTGGAAGAGAAAAATGATTTTTTGATGGAAGTAACAAGAAAAACTGAAAGGGATGTTAAGGGTGGTTCTCCTGTATATTATAACGATAAACTATCGTTGCTAGAAATAGCCCAAGTGCCAGAATCTCATCTCGATAATTTTCAGAATATTAACGAGTTCAGATACTTTAATACTAATAATCTATGGGTTGATCTTGCTGCAGTTAAAGAAAAACGGAACAACAATGAACTGAATTTGCCAATTATTTTAAATAATAAACATATCGCAGGTACCGATGTAATTCAGATTGAGACTGCAATGGGGGCTGGGATTCAGTCCTTTAATAGCCCGGGCCTGATAGATGTGCCTCGAAATCGTTTTGCTCCTGTAAAAAAACTCTCTGATCTTTTTCTTTTGCAATCAGATATTTATATAATGAATAATGAATTTCAATTATCCGTAAACCCAGAAAGACCAGCGCATCTTACGATATTACCTGAAGTTCAATTTCATCACGGTTTTCCAGAAGGTAATGAGCTAGAGAAAAGTTTTGTCGATCCTACCTCTGTTTCCATGCTTGAAGCAGAGGCATTTATCGTGGATCGAAATGTTTTTTTTGAAGAGGGTCTGCAAATCAAAGGTGAGGTTGTTGTTTCTAACACAACTCAGGACATACTAATCATAAGTGATGGCACAATTGCTAATTATCAACAATAAGTTTAAAATTGAAGGAATGCTGAAGAACTAGATCAGGTTTTTTTCTTAACCCGATTGCAAATAGTAGTCATGCTATTACATCTATGGGACGTGGCACTGTATGTTGCATCCGCCCTCCCTTAAAAAAAAAGAGGAGGATTTGCAGATTTCATGAAAACAATTGAACACCTGACTATTCTTTTTGTAGATGATGAAGCATCGGTCTTAAACTCATTACGCCGTTTTTTACGAAAAGAAAAATACAAAACCCTCTTTGCTGGAAGTGGTAAAGAAGCACTGGAGATCCTGGAAACTCAAAAGGCTGACATCATTGTCACCGACTTGCGAATGCCGGAGATGAGTGGTCTTGAGTTAATATATGAAGTAAAACGGCTTTTCCCACAGACTGTACGGATTATCCTGAGTGCCTCAAGAGATGTGGAGGAGACCATTGAAAGTATCAATACCGGCGAAATATTTCGCTTTATTCCTAAACCTCTTGATCCTGAGTCGTTTAAGCAGATTCTTTTGGATGCTTCTGAGTACTATTTACTTACCACTGAACGGGCAGAGTTACTTGAAGAATTAGCAGCAAGAAACAGTAAACTGGAGTCTGTAAATAACAATTTACAACAAATGGCTGACTCTCTACGATCCAGTGAAGAACAATTTCGTACGATAACAGAAATGGCAAACGATGCTGTTATTATGACCAATGAAGAAGAAGAACTGATTTTTTGGAATAGAGCCGCAAAAATAATATTTGGTTACTCTGCTGATGAGGTACTAGGCAAAAAGCCATATCTGTTTCTTGTACCAGAACAATATAGAAAAAAATACTTATTATTTCGAGAAAATGTATTAAAAAAAGAAAATGCTAAGGAATCCAGAGGAATAGTGAAAAAAGGTATTGCTTTGCGAAAAGATGGTCATGAAATCCCGGTGGAACTCTCCAGTTCCATTGCATACATTCAAGAAAAGCCTCATTTTATCAGCATAATAAGAGATATCAGTAAACAGGTAAAAGACGAGAATGCCCGTAAACGATACAAAAAACTGCAAAGTAACTTAGAAGCCAAGATTGGTAAGACATTGTTGCAGACTGATGCTCCTAAGATGCTAAATGGTGTAGATATCGCCTCGCTTTCTATTCCTTCAAAACACCTAGATGGTGATTTTACCGATTTCGTTGTTTACGGTAAGGGTAAATTTGACATTCTTATAGCAGATGTTATGGGGAAAGGTCTTCAGGCAGCACTAGTTGGAGCTGGCATTAAAGCAAGCTTTTTAAAAGTATTAAGTCAACATGATTGCACTGTAACCCCACGGCCCAATTGTCCAAAAAGTGTTGCTGGTGCTCATCTTCTAGGTTCTGTGGTTGCTGATGTTCATGCCATGACGGTCAGTGGGTTGATGAATATTGAAACGTTTGCAACTCTTTGTTTTTCACGATTTAACCTGGAAAAGAAAATTATGGCCTATGTTGACTGCGGCCACACAAAAACTATTCATTACCAGGCAAGTTTAGGGAAGTGCTGTTTGCTAGATGGTGATAATTTCCCTTTAGGTGTGGTAGAGCATGAATCATATCACGCCCGAGTAGTCCCATTCCAATCCGGTGATATTTTTCTTTATTATTCAGACGGGATTTCGGAAGCTGAAACGGAGGAAGGAGCGCAGTTTGGCATTAAACGACTTGTTGAAGTAGTGACGACTCACTGCAACTACAGTTCTAGTGTGATAATAGAAAAAATAAAAAATATAGTCCGAGAATTTACCGGGAAGCATCAATTTGATGATGACTTTACTTGCATTGCGGTAAAGATTAAATAAAAATGTTGTGATACCTAAATCAACGTTTGGAGCTCCATCGTTTGTGGTTTTCGTAAATGTTTTTCGTCAAATTATTTAATGTTAACTTACATTATTTGTAATTTTTTATAGCTATGTACCCACCAAAGAGATAGGCCTGGAAAAACTTTTGAATTTTTATAAAACCTGCTTCTGCCAGTAGTGATTCAGTGCGTTTTTGAGGAATGCATTGAACATCTTTTTCTCGCAATTCAAATTCTTCTAATACTTTGGCGTCATCGCCTCTTGTGAATATTTGCTGGTTTTTCCAGGCTGCACTGAGGGTATTATATTCTTCAGAACCGATTGTTCCTTCAAGATCAACTAGTACCAATGTCGCACAAGGCTTTAGTTTTTGAGCAATACCTTTTAAGAAGCTTAATTTTTGGCCGTCATCGGGAAGAAAATGCATCACTAGTATGGACGTTGCAGCATCAAAATTATTTTCTGTTACATCGTTAATAAGTCCATTTACAAATGATATCCTATTCTCCATATCAAGGGCGGTCACTTTTTCTCTGGCTATTGAAAGCATTGGTTTAGCGGGATCAAAACCAGTAAAGGACCATTTAGGATTATTCTGTGCAAAGTCTATTATCTCTTTTCCCTTTCCAGAGCCTGCTACTAATATCCTTGCTTCTTCATTTGTCTTAGATCTTAAAAGGTGTTGTGTTAACTCATAAATAAGGTGATAAGCTGGCACGATTTTATGCGCAACGTCATCATATTCATTGGAAAATTCACCGTTGAAATCTATCTCTTCTGGCAGGTTTTCTTTGCTATCCATCGTTGCTCCTTTTCACACTCAATTTTCGTTTGTGTTTCAATATGGTCTATTTAGATTATTAAGTTTATTAAGATGGTATTTAGAACAAGATACTCTTGATTTCAGCGAAACTAGGTGGGATGGTGGTACTTTTACTCTTTACATATATTCTAACTCTGAGGTTGATAGTACTTCTAAAGATTGATCCCAGCCAATTATAGGCAATGGAATATCTTTTTTTCACACCGTATTGGTTGTGTTGGACTTATCATCTGTAAAAGCAGGTAAATAGATATGAAAAGTCGATCCCTTTTCAATTTGACTTACAAAATCTATTGCCCCTCCATATTGTTTAACAATGCCATGGGTAACTGATAGGCCCATGCCTGTACCTTCCCCTCTTTTTTTCGTTGTAAAAAACGGATCTAAAATTTTACTTCTAACTTCCACTGGGATGCCTTGCCCAGTGTCGCTTACTGTCAGTTTAACAAATTTACCCGGCCCTAGATCTCCATCGGGCATGATTTGATGTGTATCAATTTGTATGACAGTCAGGCTAATTCCGAGAATTCCTCCAGATACCATCGCATGGCTTGCGTTAGTGCACAAATTCATAACTACCTGATGAATATGTGTTTCATCGGCCATAACAAAAACATTGGATTGAATGTCTTGTTCTACTTTGATGTTTGATGGCAATGACGTTGTAAACAAAAACAGTGTTTCTTCTACTATCGTACTTACTTGAACAGGCTCAGTCTCAATATCAGCTTGACGACTAAATGTTAGTATCTGTTGTACTAATTTTGTTGCCTGTGTACCTGCGGAAAGGATTTGTTGTAGATAACCAGTTAATTTAGATTTGTGGGGAACTTCAAGTAACGCTAACTGAGCGTTACCATCTACAACCATTAAAATGTTATTAACATCATGAGCTATACCACCAGCAAGAGTTCCAATAGCCATCATTTTTTGCGATTGAATGAGTTGCCTCTCCAGCTGTTTTGATTCGGTTGAGTCTTGCCAGGTTTCAATAGCTCCATTAGTGTTTCCGTTGTTGTCTTTGAGAAGAGTTGCTGTACCATAAAGCCATTTACCATCAATACCGAGATTACTGAAATAGATCTCTGTTTCGTAGGCATTCGCCAGTAAGGACGATTTTCTGTAAATCCTGCTGTCATTATGTTGAACTTTATTTGTTAAGACACCTTCTAAAAGAAGGTCAATAATCGAATATTCTTGGTCAATGTATAAAGCCTTGTGGTAATTTTTTGTACCCACCATTTGAGTGGCAGGTACATTTGTTAATATTTCGCAGGCCCTATTCCAATGGGTCACTACTCGATTTTCATCTACCACATAAGTGGGTATTGGAATATTATCCACTATCTGGCTCATCCTCGATTCATTTTGCAAAAGTGCCAAGGTTTTACGGTTCATTGCTCGTTTTAACAACCAATTCCAGCATAAAATTGTCAGTAATAAAAGGCTAACAAAAGAAATAATTAACCCAGCATGCTTTGTTATCTTGCTAATATACTTATTCTGTTTACTTACAGAGAACCATTTCTGATAGATTGCGTCATATTCACCCGACTGCTGCAAAGAAACAAGACCTTCATTAAGTTCTGCCAACAGGGCAGAATTGCCTTCAGCTACAGCAAAGCTTATTTTGTTTACCAGAAGCGGATGACCTGCAACTTCTACATTGTCTATATTCAAATCATCGAGGAGATTGAGTCCATGCAGTAGTGACATGAAAACGAAATCATGCAGCCCTGAGGCTAATAATTTCAAGGCTTCAGTTGGGTTTTGGGTAGTAATTATAGAATCAGTGAATTGATTTTCAACTAGCCAATCATGTGCATAGACACCTTTAGCAACAATAATTTCCTTATTTTTAACATCATCATGAGAAGGTAGAGGCGTTTCCTTTCGCTTAAAAAGTGCATAGGACATGACTTTGTAGGGTAGAGAAAAATCATACTTTTTATCTCTTTCCTTTGAAAAGATCATCCCGGTGACCGCATCGATTTTTTTATCCTCTAAATCACGATTGATGTTGGGCCATGTGTCGAGGGAAAATGTAATATTTAATCCTTCTTTTAGTGCAATAGCTCTGGTCAAGTCGATGTTATATCCATCAGGAACACCTGCTGAATTGATAAATTCGTAGGGTGCAAAATCTTTATTTCCTCCAATTATAAGTGTTTGATTAGGCGAAATTCGATCGGGAATAGTGGCCACACTTGTTGAAGCCAAGAAAAAGAAGAGGGTCAAGGTGTAAAGGAAAAGTGCTCGACTAATTAGTGTACGGTAAGAGAGCATCCTATTCATAGAGTTTAGACCATTTAAAAGTTGTTTACTCATTAGGGTTATCTTTAGTGTCTAGCCCCTCAAGGTTATCACTAATAGAATACCCCAGCAAAACTATCATTCTTGGTAGTATCTGTTAATTGCAGTCTAAGGTTTCAGTGGGAATCAGGTCAATAATATCTGGCAGTGATTTAACAGAAAGCCCAAGTACTTTTAGTCGTTCAGTCAGCCCACCAGTACTAAACTGTTCTAGCTCTAAACCCACATGGAATCTGGACATGAGAAGGTCAGCTAGGTAGATAATGTGGACTAACTCTTTGTACTGAACCGCATCTTCTGGTTTATGGTGATATTTTACGACTTCATATAGCGACTCTGGGAAGAACCATTGTTTTGCAAGGATACTGCCTGTCTCTTTATGGTCAAAACCTAAAAGAGCCTTTTCAGCTTCTAGAGAAACTTTTTTTTCTTCATATACCTGTCTGTAAAAAAGAGGCAATGCGTCCTGGAGATATTGATCCAAAACTACTTTGCCTATATCATGCAACAGTCCACCAGTATAGGCCAATGCGGGGTCTACTTTGCCCGTTATCTCAGCAATTTTTTCAGCGATTTTGGCTGTTCCGACAGCATGATGATATAGACCACCTTTGCAAAGGGAATATCCCATGCCAGCTTGTTTGAAAAAGGCCTCTATGGCAGCGGAAATAACAAATTTAAGCAACGGCTTTTGTCCCAGGTAGACCAATGCGTGATCTATTGTTTCTATCTTATTACGGCTTCCCGAATGGGCTGAATTACAAAGCTTTATCGTTCTGGCGCTGAGTGTTTGATCTTCTCGCATTTCCGCAGTTAAAGTGTCTATATCATAATCGTTTTCATTGATGAGTCCTAAGATTTTTAATGCGACTTGGGGAATTGGTTGCAGGTTTTCTATTGAGTGGGTGATATCATCATCAGTACAGAGAGAAATGGACTTAGTTGAAGCTGTTCTTTCGTATCCTGCTGGCTCTATGATACATTCGGATGATTGCAAATTGAGGCTTAAAACACAGGTGAAAGAACCACCGGTTTCTGATTTTTTGATATTTATATGCTTACTGACCAAATACGAGATAACTTGTTCGGTTGTCCGGCCGCCGATGTTAAATTCTAAGTCGTATTTTTCAAGTGGACCGACAAGTGCACCTCCAGCAACCCAGCCAATAAGATTTTTTATTGATGCTCCAGCGTTTAAAAGTGCATCTAGGAAAAGCGGCAATCCGGTCGTGGCATATTTCTCTGGTTGGAAATTGCTTGCACCAGTGGGTGGCTTGTCTAGCAGTAAATGAATTAGACCTCCGACACTATTTTCTTTGTCATAGAGTGCGACACCAACACAGGTTCCCAAGGAGGCCTTGAGTATCTGCGGCATTGCTTCTCCTACATAGTAAGTTCCGGGGGCGACATGGTGTGATTGTAAGTTGTACATGGTTTTGTAATATACGGTTACTTCTCTCGTAATGCCGCATTATTCTCCTGTTAATGGTTGTCGTTCTGAACGACGTTTCGTTGAATGAAATTACTTCGTCCATCTAGATTGTACAATGTTTTTCGACAGTTAATAATCCTGTAATCAAATAAAATATGATTACAGTTGCGAAAAATGACGTGTTCAGAGTGAGACAATACATGTTCGTGGATGGGAATAAGGATTATGGTAGCTACAATTCAGATTGGACTGTATTTGTATAGTTGGTAAAAATACTTTCACCTACCAATCTCAAGAGAAGGAAAGTAGCTACAGGTTAATTTTTTCTGAGTATCAAAAAACATCGATACATCAAAAATATCTCAGAAATTAATCGATAAGTTTCAGATATTCCGGTGCAGTCTCGTTAGGTGTGTGTCGTGTGCTCGTTTTTAGTCTAAGCTTATTTAATTCGTAGAATTTAAGAGAGGCAGCGCACAGAGGAAAGGCGATATTAAATTTTATTGTCGTTATTCCAAGGAAAATAATTCTAGATACCAAGGAATTTTGTTGCGAGATCTGGTTGTGATTTTAACTCATCACTGGTGCCATTCCAGACACATTTCCCCTTCTCAATTATGTAGTGATGGTCGGCCAGTTTCATTAGTGAATCGAGGTTTTTATCTACGATTAAAATGGCAAGTCCTTTGCTTTTAAGAATTCCTAAACCGTGCCAAATTTCATCCCTTGCAAGGGGCGCAAGACCTTCTGTCGCTTCATCTAGAATTAGTAATCGTGGGTTAATCATTAATGCTCTGACAACTGCAAGCATTTGTTGTTCGCCACCTGATAGTTGATTGCCAAAATGATTTAAGCGTTCTTTTAGGCGAGGAAAGATACCAAGCACATGATCAAGGTCATACGGGTCAGCAGAACCACTATAGTTGCTAGCTGTTGCGATAATGTTTTCTTTCACTGTGAGGTTGGGGAATATTTGTCTTCCTTCTGGGACAAGGCCTAGACCAAGTCTAGCTATTTTATAACTTGGTAATTTTTCTATTTGCTGCCCTGAATAGATTATCTTTCCTTTTCTGGCGGGGTTCATTCCCATTAAGGAGCGTATGGTGGTGCTTTTTCCCATGCCATTTCTACCTAGTAAAGTGACAACTTGAGATGGCTTAATTGTAAGATCAACCCCAAAAAGTGCTTGGCTTTCTCCGTAATATGTCTCAACACCGCTCATTTCTAACATCAGTGTTCTTCTCCTAGGTATGCAGTTCGAACCTCTTTGTTGTTACGTATTTCATCCACGCTTCCGGTTGCAATATTTTCCCCATAGACTAGCACTGTGATTCTATCGGCTAAAGAAAATATTACATCCATATCATGCTCTACTAGTAATATGGTAATTTGCCCCTTTAATTTCCGAACGAGTTTAGCAAATTCTGTCGTTCCGCCTGCACCCATTCCAGCCATAGGTTCATCTAGGATCAGTAATTCAGGTTCGCCCGCAAGAGCCATTCCAACCTCAAGTTGACGCTTTTCACCATGGGATAAATGTGCTGCTGGAATATCAGCTCTTTCTAGTAGCCCAACACGATCTAGAGCTTCTGGTAGAGCTTTCTTTACCATAGAAGACTTTGACCAGTGCCTAAAGAAATGAAAACAACTCCCTCCGCCTGCGCAAATGGCTAGACCCATATTTTCAGCAACAGTTAAATTGTCAAATATATGGGTTATTTGAAATGATCTACCGATACCAACTCTGGTCCGTTGGTATCCTTTCATTTGGGAGATGTTTTTTCCTTTGTAGAGAATTTTGCCAGAATCTGGCAGAATATCTCCACAAAGTTGATTTACGAAGGTGGTTTTTCCTGCTCCATTTGGACCAATAAGGGCATGGATGTCACCTTTGTTAATATCAAAGGATAAATTGTTGGTTGCTTGTAAGGCACCGAAGGATTTGCATAGATTGCTAATTTCTAAAAATTTTTCAACCATTCTTGCCACCTTTTCCGGTCAAAAGGCCAAATATTCCACCTTTGACAAAAATCACTGTGATAACAAGGAATGGCCCCATATATAGCATCCAGTGTTCGGTGTATATGGCAAGCGTTTCTTCTAGTATGAGAAACGATGCCGCTCCAATTATTGGGCCAAATATTGTTCCTAGTCCACCTAAAATTACCATTACCATTAGTTCGCCGGATAATGTCCAATGCATGAGGCCCGGGCTAACGTATTCTGTTTGATTTGCCATTAGAGCACCAGCAAGACCTGCACCTGCACCGGCAATTGTAAATATAGCAAGTTTATATAGATAGGGGTTAATGCCCAGCCCTTTAATCCTCCTTTCGTTGTTGCCTGCACCACGAATAATGAGACCAAAACGAGAAGAAATCATAGTGCGGCAAAGAATAACAAACCCCACAAGACAGAATAGGCAAAACAGGTAAAAATGTAGATCATTACCGAGGTTTAATAGGGGAAGTGTGTTTCGTGAATACAGAGAGATTCCATCGTCGCCGCCATAGGTTTCTAGCGATACAAAGAAGTAGTAGAGCATCTGGGCAAAGGCGAGGGTTATCATTATAAAATGCATTCCCTTTGTTCTAAGGCTCAGTGCTCCAATTAAGCAGGCGGCTAAAGCAGAAATAACGATGGCCAACACAAAAACAACTAGCCCATTTTCTGAGCCATTAAACTCAAAAGGAAATGAAAACATTGGTATCATTTCAACAGCATGGAAATGACAAATAGCAACCACAAATGCACCGACTCCAACAAAGGCGGCATGGCCTAGGCTTACGAGTCCAGCATAACCTAAAAGCAAATCTAGACTTACAGCCGCTATGGCATAAATAAGAATGCGGCTGCCAAAAGAAAGTAAGTATGGTTGGTCGTCATAATGTGCCCAAAGAGGCAATGATATGGCTATGAGTAACATAGTGGCAACTGTTATGTTGTGGCGATTAATCATATTTATTTACCCATGTGCTGGAAAAAGACCGCGCGGTTTCCAGACGAGAATTGCGGCCATAAGAATGTAGATTGCCATGGATGAAAGTGATGCACCAATGTTATCTGCACTGGATGATTCCATAAACATACGAAAAATCGTAGGGAGAAATGCTCTGCCAAGAGTATCTACTAGCCCAACAAGCAGTGCTCCAGCAACTGCCCCCTTAATCGAACCAATTCCACCGATTACAATGACAACAAAAGTCAAAATTAAAATAGACTCGCCCATCCCTGATTCAACCGCTAAGATCGGTGCCGCCATTACGCCAGCAAGACCAGCTAGAAGAGTTCCTAAGCTGAAAACCAAGGTGTAAAGGCGATTAATATTCACCCCTAAAGCCTCAACCATTTGCCTATTTGAAGCACCTGCACGGATTTGCATGCCAAGTCTTGTTTTGGCAAAAAGAAACCATAGTCCTATGGCTACACCAATACCCACTCCTATTACTGCTAATCTATATGTTGGATAAGGAAGGCCTGGTAATAGTTCAACACTTGAAGATAGCCACTCAGGTACATCCATGAAAAGAGGCTGACGCCCCCAGATGATCCTGGTCAGTTCGTTGAAGAACATGATGAGGCCGAAGGTCGCAAGTACTTGATCAAGATGGTCACGGTTATATAGATGTCTTAGCACTAAAAACTCTACGACTGCACCGACCAAGGCCGCTGCTCCTAAACCTGCGGGAATAGCAAGCAAAAATGAACCGGTACTGGTTGCAACTGTGGCTCCAACGTAGGCACCAATCATGTAAAATGATCCATGCGCTAGGTTGATGACCCGCATGATGCCAAATACGAGAGTAAGTCCCGCTGACATCAAGAAAAGTGTTATTCCCAGTTGCAGGCCATTTAATATTTGTTCGATTATTAGTAGCATAAGACCTAAAATACAAAATCAAAAACAAGAGGCTTACACCTCTTTTAAAGTTCAAAACCAGTAAAATAAATTTCTACATCTCACATTGATCTGCATATGCATCTGTATGATTTATAAACACTTTTTGTATAGTCTTGTTGGTGAAACCAGATTCTGTTTTTATAACTTCACGAATATAGATATCTTGTACTGGATGCTGATTTTTTCCAAAGGTAAAGTTGCCACGCACAGAGGCGAAATCAGCTTTTTTGATTTCTGAACGAAATGTCTTTATATCATCGTCGCCACCTGTTTTTTTTAGGGCAGAACCGATTAAACGTGCGGTGTCATAACCTTGAGCTGCGTATAGAGTTGGCATTCTGCCGTAGGCTTTTTGGTATGCTGCAACAAAAGCTTTATTAGCAGGATTTTCTAAATCATGTGTCCATTGAGAACCATTTTTAACACCAAGTGCTGCTTTGCCAACCGCACCAAGAATCCTCTCGTCAAAAGAAAACGCTGGGCCGTAGACAGGAATCTCAGTGCTTAAACCAGCTTGAGAATATTGTTTAAGGAAATTTACGCCCATACCACCTGGAAGAAAAAAGAATACAGACGCAGGTTTTTTCGCTCTAAGAGTTGAAATTTCGGCGGCATAATCAGACTGGCCTAGCTTGGTGTAAACTTCGCCAGCGATTTCACCTTTGTAGTATCGTTTAAATCCTGCGAGGTGATCCTTTCCTGCTGGGTAGTTGGGAGCGATTAAATATGCTGATGTCACACCTGTATCGGTAAGATATTGACCAACCACTTCATCAAGATTGTCATTTTGGTAGGAAACACTGAAGTAGTTTGGATTACATTTCTTACCAGCAAGTTGAGATGGAGCTGCATTGGGGCTTAAATATACAACATCGTTTCTTACAAGCTTTGGAACCACTGCCATAGCAACATTAGAAAAGATTATACCCGTCATAATCTTTACCCCATCTTTTTTTGTGAATCGCTCGGCAATTTGTTTAGCCTTTGCGGGCTTACGTTCTGAATCTTCTACCAATAGCTCTACAGGGATGCCACCAAGTTTGCCTTTTCCTTCTGCTATGGCAAGTTTGAAGCCGTCACGCATATCTTCTCCAAGATAACCTGCTTTTGTTGAAAGGGTTGTTACCATGCCTATTTTTACAGGTTCTTGGGCAATTGCTGTACTGGCAATGATTGCAGTTAAAGAAAGTGATGCTAGCGTTGTTATTACTTTTTTCATTTTCTGTCTCCGAAATGTAATATTGGGTAATTATCTAATTGTTGTTTCTGTATGTAGAATCATGTTTCTATCTATAAGAACGACGAGGGAAATGCAATCTTTTTAATTATTAAAAGGATGTGTGGGGCGAATTATTTTTGAAATTATATTTAGCAGAGGAGGTTCTCTTATTAAAAAGTACCTTGGAAATTAGGGAATTTGCTCAAATTGGAGACGTGCGGAAAAAAAATCACCACAGGAATAAATCGATATATCGAGGATGAAGTTTAAGTTTAACGAAAAAATTAAGTGAAGTGGCAACTTTTGAAGTTGTCCTAAAAGATTGTTTTCTAGGTGTAAAGGTTGGTGTGCCTAGAAAAGGTGTATTGCCATGGGTGTGTAAAATAAAGTACATTAATTATTATGTATTTTAAAATAATTTGAAATCTTTCCAATTCATTTATCCATTACATTAATGCCAAATATAACTCCGCAAAGCAGTATCAGATTTAATAATTCATCAACTCTGTCAATGTGGATTGTTTTGTCTTGTCTTGTCTTGTGTGTTTTTTTAGGGGTGGCTCAAACTAAGGATTTTTTTACTCTTTCAGATCAATTACTTAGCTCAGCTGAAAAAAAATATGGTCCTGCCGCTAAAAACCGCCTACTTGCCTGGCAAGCTTTAATTCGAGAAGATAATAGCAGTGGGGATATGCAAAAACTTGCCAAGGTCAACAGCTTTTTTAATAATAAAGTGAGATTTGTTTCAGACATAAAACACTGGGGTAAAAAAGATTATTGGGCTACTCCTGTGGAGTTTTTGGCAAGTGGGGCAGGGGATTGTGAAGATTTCTCACTGGCCAAGTACTTTACTCTAAAGGCTTTAGGTGTTGCGGAAAGTAAATTAAATATGACCTACGTTAAGGCTGTTAAGTATAATCAGGCTCACATGGTTGTTACTTATTATAAAAAACCTGGTGCTATTCCTATGGTTCTGGATAACCTGATTAAAGCCATTAAGCCAGCTACAAAAAGAAAAGATTTAATACCAGTTTTCAGTTTTAATGGTACAGGGTTGTGGATGTCTAAATCCCGTGGGAAAGGTAAAAAAGTAGGTGGCAGCGATAAACTCAGTAAATGGGAAAATTTGCTTAGCAGGATGCCTGCTAGTTTGAAATAATACGGATGTAAAAAAGGACTAATTATGACACTTTATAAGCAATTAGTGGTATTCACTCTTACTCTTTTTATATTGCTTTTTGCGGGATTGTGGTTTGAAAAACTTCAATCGACCCGTTTGTTTTTGGTAAGCCAAATGGAATCTCACGCTCAAGATACAGCAACCTCACTTGGTTTGTCTCTTTCACCAATCATGGCTGAAAATGATATTGCTGCTGCTGAAACTATGATGAATGCGGTTTTTGATCGAGGGTATTACCGAGTAATTAGCCTAAAAGATATTGAGGGTGAGATTATATATGACAGAAGTCAGCAAGTAACTCTAGAAGGTGTTCCTCCTTGGTTTGTAGAATTTGTAATAATACAAGCACCAAAGGCAGAGTCACTTGTTATGTCAGGGTGGTCACAGGCTGGGACTTTGTATGTCGAAAGTCATCCTGGGTATGCATATCGCACAATGTGGGAAGATGCCATCAAAATGGCTCTGTTTTTTGTCGTAGCCGGGAGTGTAGTTTTGGCTCTTGGTGGTCTTGGCTTAAGAATTATATTAAAACCACTTAAGCGTGTAGAGCAACAGGCTGAGGCAATTTGCAAGAAAGAGTATCGTATTCAAGAAAAGCTGCCCAAAACCAAAGAGCTTCGTCAGGTTGTTGAGTCTATGAATAAAATGACTGCTCAGGTTCGAGATATGTTTTCGAGACAAGCCAAGGTTGCAGAAAAACTACGACTGAATGCTTATAGCGATCAGCTTACTGGTTTGGGAAATCGTCGTTACATCACAGGACAAGTTGAGGCACGGCTTGAAGCTGAAAAAGGTGTGATGCAAGGTGCTTTTTTGATGCTTCAGTTAGATGATCTGCAAAAAATAAATGATAACGAAGGTTACGAAGCAGCAGATAATGTTCTAAAGAAAATTGCGGATATAATTAAAGAAGAAACACAGATGTTAAAGGATGTGGCTCTTGCGAGATTAACTGGTGGTGATTTTGCCATTTTTATCTCAGAGATAAGCTCGGCGGCTGTTTATGAAATTGCAGAAAAATTAAGTAAAAGAATATCTTTGCTTGCCTCTGAAAGTTCTGCCATCGCAACAAATTTGGCAAACATAGGTGGTGTAGCCTACGATAGCACCCCAACACTTTCAATCTTACTTGCGGAAGCAGATAGTGCATTGCAGGCTGCTCGCCAAAAAGGTGGAAACAAGTGGTTAATTAATCTACTGTCAGAAAACGATGGGAATGCAGTTAAGGGGAAAAAATGGTGGAAAGAGACACTTGAAAAGGTATTGGCAAAAGGGGAAATTATACTTTTTAATCAGCCAATTGTGAGTTGTGTGGATCATGGTGAAGTTCTTCACCGAGAACTGCTTTCCCGCATTAAAATAGATTCGGGTGAGGTTGTTAGTGCCGGAATGTTTATTCCTTTAGCTGAACAGCTCCAGCTTATTTCAAAACTTGATATGGTTGTACTTAAACAAGTTTTTGCTGAAATACAAACTAAACATATCCTTAAGTCTATTGCAGTCAATCTATCTCCTTCTTCGATTAATGATGAAGAGTTTGTTGAATGGTTGCTGAAAGAATTGACCAAAATCCCACATGGTACTGCACATATAATATTTGAATTTCCAGAGTTTGGTGCTGTTCAATTTCTTGATACCATAAAAGATTTTGCGAGAAAAATTCAAGAGCTAGGACATGGCATAGCTCTTGACCATTTCGGTCAAAGCTTCTCAAATTTTGGCTACTTAAAATCTCTTCGCCCTGAGTATGTGAAGATAGACAGGGCATTCACCAATGAGCTTGATAACGAACAGGGGGACAGTGAATTTTTTATTGGTGCCCTATGTGGCGTTGCGCACAGTCTTGATATTCAGGTTATTGCAGAAGGAGTAGAAGAGGCTGGTCAAGTAGAAAAATTATTGGATCTTGACGTAGATGCACTGCAGGGTTACCATTTTGGTAAACCTGAACAAATATGATTATTTATTCCATTCCCACAGAAAGTTTCTTTTTGAAGGGTACACTTGGTTGTGCCCTTCTTGCCTTTAGTACAGAGCAAAGTCAGTATATCTTCAAGCGTTAAATTTTGTTCTGTACTTTCTTCTAAAAAGTCATAAATTGTACTTTGGTACAATTACAAGATAATCTATTATAATATAAACTTATCTTAGGAATTTTTTTAACATCAACTAGCTTACATAATAATAGTATAGCTTTTTATAAATAAACGAAGAGGTTAACCATGGCTCAAGTAGGTAAAATCCAAGCAACCACAGGTCTTGTAACAGCGAAAGGTGTAGATGGACAAAGTCGTGAATTGCAAGTTGGAGACATTGTTTACTCAAATGAAATAATCGAAACAGCTACAGGTGCGACCGTTTCAATTATTCAAGATGATGGGAACCTACTTGATCTTGCAGGCAACGAACAACTTTCCCTTGATGAATCTGTAACCAGCGTAATAGACCCAAGTGATGCTGGCATAGATGACCTAACTGCTCTTCAGCAAGCACTTGTCGATGCCATTGAAAATGATGGCAATATCGAAGACCTCTTAGAAGATACTGCTGCAGGTGATGAAGCAACAACCACCGGCGCAGATGGCGCTTTTGATTTTAGATCTGGATATTATGCCGGTGATGCCAGTGAGGGTGGTGTCGGTAGCTATCTTCTCGGCACAGGATATGACAATGCAATAATTGATCGCGAGCAGTTTGATGGTGATGATTCTTTTGTCGGAGGTGTAGATGAGTTCGTCTCTGCTGGTGTCCCAATCGTAACTATCCCCGATGATAATGCAGGTGCAACAG
>JAOPTU010000021.1:0-99235 GCA_051531995.1 Desulfotalea sp. | reverse complement strand
TACATTCAAACAGACCACGTTTGTTTGCTTCTTTTGTTCACCTTCTTCTTACTCCTAAAACTAACCAAAGTGCTGGCAATTTAATGAAATGTCTAGGCCAGAGATATGTGCAGTACGTAAATAGGGCACATAAGGAGAACTGATATTATGAGCAATGACAAAGATTATGATTTCGATTTTGAATCCAATCTTAAAAAGCTTTAAGCAGGTGAGCCATTACATGGTAAATCTGGTTTAATAAGGCCGATAATTAAGAAATTAACAGAAGCGGCTCTTGAAAACTGGTCGTGATTTTATGGTAGGTCGTATAAAAACCCTTAATATAAGTTGAATGAGAGAAAGTAGCTTTTCAGCGTTGTCATGAAGAAAACCATAATCTCTGATTCTCCTAAACCCACTTGGCAAGATATGTTTCATAATTAGCTGTAAAAAATCTTCCCCCTTTAACTTTCGTTATTTTGTTGCTCCACTTTGGCTATCAATATATTTAAAAGTAACAAAACCATCATAATTTGAGACGATATTTTTCTCACTTATTACGGCACGATACAAATACCTCTCACGTGTCTTGGCAATCAACAACCCATTTAGAGGTGATATTTTTGTGGAATATCAATATCTATCTCTTTCAATCCAGCCAAGAATCGTGCACGGAAAACTTTTGCTAATGCCTCTGTTAAGCGAAGCCCCATGGAATAAGTTGCCAGTAGAAAAACACGGTATCTAAGCTTGTTAGTTGCACAAATGAGCTTGCTAATTTCTATTGGTGTGAGAATGTCAGGTATGGATTTAACCTTCGGAGGTTTTACAATGTCAAGCCATTGCCAATCTTGTTTTAAAACATGTTTCCCATAGAACATCAGGCCAGGCCTATCAATCTTTACGGTACTTCAAGAATGTGATTCGACTAAATCTGAGAAATAATCTTGTCTTTGTTTTACAGTTAGTCTGTCAGGGCAACAATCAAAATGACTCCCAATTCTTCTCACAGCACGGGTATAACAATCAATAGTGCTTTTGCTTTTACCTTGAACTTAAGAATAGCAATTAGTACCATTAAGAAGATAAACAGTAATAAATTGGTATACATAATTTTTCACATTTTCTAAAAAAATAGGTGTGTATGGATTTCATTAAAGATACAACAACGAAACATTTGTCTTTCAGTTTATTTTGTGCAAAGATAACTTTTTTCTGCTGCCTTTTTCTTCTATTAACAGGCATGCATAGTTCTGCACTAGCCAATGATTATTCAACAATCAAAAATAAGAATGTTCTTATCCTTCACTCTTACTCTTTAGATTATGCCTGGACAGAAAATGTCCACAAAGGAATAGTCTCGGGCTTAAAGTCACTAGACTGGACAAATACTGTTCGAGTAGAATTTCTCGACACAAAAAATGAACACAGTCCTGACTATATTTCTTCCCTGGTCACATTTTTAAGAAAAAAACATGAAGACCAAATCTTTGATGTCGTAATTGCCACAGACAATAATGCTTTAGATTTTTTAAATAACTACCGGTCTGAAATTACGCAGGAAACTCCTTTAGTTGTCACTGGTGTTAACGGGACAAATTCTAGTTCATCTCCTAAGGATGGGATAGCAATTATTGCCGAAAAAGCTAATCACCTAGAAACACTTAACATTGCTTTAAAATTACGACCCAATGCCAAAAATGGCTATATTTTAATTGATGCTAGCCCCACTGGTGAAGCCATAAAGATTGAGGTTCTAAATACTATCACTCAGCTCAATTCAAAAATTGATTTTCACTTTATTGACGATGCAACCTTAGAAGAGATGGTCCATTTTGCTGCAACAAGAAACCCTGACGATTTTATCTACTTACTACCATATTTTAAAGACGGCTCGAATAAAACTTTTGCTCAAGGCCAAGTTGCAACTACTTTGACAAAAGTTTCTTCAGTACCAATATTTTGCTCATGGAAGTTTCAATTAGCGAGTGGCACAACAGGCGGAGCAATTACTTCTGGAGAGAAATTAGGTAAGGAGGCTGCTGAAGTCGCATTAATGGTGCTTCAAGAGGGAAAACTGCCACCTCTCTATACACCCACCGGCCAGTCATTAAATTATATGTTTAATTTTCCGGTTCTCAAGCAATTTAAACTTGACCACACGCTTCTTCCAGATAACTCAATTTTGCTTGGTAAACCTGTCTCATTTTTCACCAAACACAAACAAGTTCTTATTCCAGGAACTGGACTTATTTTGTTGCTGACTATCACGCTCCTATTATCTTTAAAAAACCTAAGTAAACAAAAAATTATAATTTCGCTCAATACAGAGGTAATTGAAACACAAAGAGAACTTGTTGCTACTTTAGGAGAAGTTATTGAAACGAGATCAAAAGAAACAGGAAGGCACGTTAAAAGAGTCGCATTATATTCACGATTAATAGGTGAGAAAGCTGGCTTAGGGGCTAGAGATGTTGAAATCCTTGAAGCTGCATCTCCACTTCACGACATTGGAAAAATCGGAATCTCAGAAAGAATATTAAATTATCCTGGCAAACTAAATCAAGAAGACTTTAGAAAAATACAAGAGCATACCAACATTGGGCACGATATTTTAAAAAGATCAAACAAAAATCTACTCAAATCAGCCTGTTCAATCGCTTATCAACATCATGAGAGATGGGATGGCAATGGCTACCCACAAGGACTTAGCGGAGAAAATATTGATATCTTTGCTCGAATAACCATGTTGGCCGATATTTTTGATGCTCTAACCATGAAACGGTGTTACAAGCCAGCTTGGCCTGAAGAGAAAGTATTAAAGTTTATTACACAAGAGAGAGGCCAATATTTTGATCCACGACTTGTTGATATCTTTTTTGAAAATTATGAATCTATAAAAAAGATACGAAGCCTTTATCCACCCAATGAAGAATGTCAACCTGCTTCTAAGATCCAGCAATCACAGTGATAAATACCCCGTCACCTCGTAGCACATTATAAAACGTTTCTTATTTATGATTCTAGAGCCTCGTTCACTGCACCTAAATTATTTATTCTTTTTTCAGTCCGCGATGTGAAACTCACCGACTTCTAGTCGGTGGTTGTTTAGTTAGTGTTACTTTTTTACGCTGAATAGCATGTATAGTTTTCAGCTGATTTGGCAATAAACCTTTGCCCTGTTTGTTGATATAGGCTTTATAATATTCACTAATGATAGTCGCGAGTTCCCACAATCACACTTTTTTGAGATTTATGTCGAGGGTGTTGACCAGGTCGTTGACAGTACTAAAGTTTTTTAGTTGCACATATTAGTTTACTAATTTCTTTTGGGGTGAGAATGTCAGGTACGGATTTAATTTTTGGAGGTTTAACAATGTCAAGCCATTGCCAATCTTGTTTTAAAACATGTTTCCCATAGAACATCAGGCCAAGCCTATCAATCTTTACGGTACTCCAAGAATGTGATTCGACTAAATCTGAGAAACAATCTTGTCTTTGTTTTACAGTTAGTCTGTCAGGGCAACAATCAAGGTGACTGCCAATTCTTCTCACAGCACGGGAATAACAATCAATGGTGCTTTTGCTTTTACCTTGAAGTTTTAATAGCTTAAGGTGACGTTCGTAAAGATCATCAAATCGTTTTGATTCTGATGCGCGTTCATGATATACTTTTTCTTGTTGTAAGTTCTCGAAATTAAGAACTTACTAAGAGTATGCATGTAATTCAGGTCTTTCTGCCGCGTAGCTGCTTCGTTCAACAAGGAAATTAAACCGAAAATTTACAGTTGGCTGTTTTTCGTTCCTCAAACATTTTAGCCAACTATAATTTTCGGCTTATTGCGGCGTTAGGTGTAAACATATACTGGACTTTGAAATATTATTTTAATAGGGCAAAAGGAAGTTATATGAAAAAAGTTAAATTATTACTTATATTATTAGCTCTAACATTATCATCATCAACATCATTTGCAGGTTCAGCGACAAATTGCGTTAGTGTTGGTTCAGAAGAACGATCCCAAACACTAATAAATAACTGTAATACCAAAATAGAAGTGGCTTGGTGTCATCACCTAGACAAAAAAGGTTATAGTTCAGGAGTTTGTGGAAATGATGGTAAATTTTATCAAAAACATACGACTCTTAAACCAGGTGAAATAAAAAAGAATAAATACTCTTTACCGCATGGGACAAAGATTAATTATGCTGCTTGTGCCGGAGGCTACTACACATTAAAACAAGATGGCATGGATGGAAGTTATCATTGTAAATAATACCCATAACGAATAAGGATAAGTTGTGTGAGTAAAGCATAGACCATATATAGATTAATAGTAGATCAATAGGGGACACTTGGTAATACATGATGCATAATCAGATGAAAAAAATCTCGACCTTTTAATTTTTGATATTTTTTTGCACCACTTTTGCTAATTAACTCAACATAACCTTATATCCTATACTGAGAATAAAATATGAAAGCACATGAAAAATTAAATTACGTAGAATTTCCAGCTAAAGACCTTCAACAAACCAAAGAATTTTTTGAGAAAGCTTTTGCTTGGAAGTTCGCAGAATTTGGACCTGAATATATTGCCTTTTCAAACGAAGGTTTGGATGGTGGTTTTTTCAAAGCTGATTTAAGTTCAACAACGGAAAAAGGTGGGGCTCTACTTGTGTTTTTTAGCAGTGATATAAAATCAACTCTATCTAAAGTAGAGCAAGCTGGTGGTGAAATAAGTAAACCAATATTCCCTTTTCCTGGTGGGTGCCGGTTTCATTTTGTAGAACCAAGTGGGAATGAGTTTGCTGTCTGGGCTGAGTCGCAAGAATAAAATAGTATGACCAGATTTGAAGAAGTTCTCTCTGATGTCTCGTAACATTATCCCCGAATATACCGATCGGGGATTTAATCCATCATACCGATTAATCCTTTCATGTTCGTTTTGGTTTGTCTCTCAAAAAGAGAACTTACAAAAGGGTATCCTTAAGCCTTGATAATTTTATCATTATCAAAATTTCTCAGTCTACCTCTAGTATCGATGATGAGCTTGCTTTCTTTGTTGATTAAATCATAATCAAAACCATCATGGTCTGTGGCCAGAAGTACACAGTCAAAACTCTTTAGGTTCTCTGAATTAATATCAATACTTTTGAGATTAAACTGATATTTTCTCATTTCAGGAAATGATGGTACATGGGGGTCTGAGTAGGATATATCCGCTCCACGTTCTGTAAGAAGTTTCATTAATTCAATTGAAGGTGATTCCCGTGGGTCATCAACATTCTTTTTGTAGGCGATTCCAAGTACTAATATTTTACTTCCCTTTACGGCCTTGCCACAATCATTCAATGCCCAGACAAGCTTGTTTACCACCCATTCTGGCATACCGCTATTTACCTCGCCAGCGAGCTCAATAAATCTGGTATGCAAGTTATACTCTCTTGCCTTCCATGTTAGGTAAAATGGATCAATGGGGATACAGTGACCGCCCAAACCAGGGCCGGGATAGTATGGGGTGAAGCCAAATGGTTTTGTCGCTGCGGCATCAATGACTTCATGGATATCAATGCCCATTTTATCAGCCACAACTTTCATTTCGTTTACCAAACCGATATTGACAGCTCTGTGAATATTTTCCAGCAGTTTTGTCATCTCAGCAGCTTTTGCCGAGCTAACAGTGACAACTTTTTCGATAACCTGTGAGTACAAGGCTATACCAGCTTCTAGGCATTTTTCTGTCTGTCCGCCACATATCTTTGGTATTGTTTTGGTTTCAAAATGAGCATTGCCTGGGTCTTCTCTTTCGGGAGAATAAACAAGCGCAATATCAATCCCAACCTTTAAACCAGTAGATTCCAGTCTAGGTAGTAGTTCTTCCTCGGTTGTTCCCGGGTAGGTTGTGCTTTCTAGGGACACCACTTGTTCTTTGCGAATGAATGGTGTCATTGTATCAACAGTATTTGTTACATAGCTTAGATCTGGTTCTCGGTATTGATTTAGAGGGGTTGGAACACAAATGATAATTGCATCACACTTGGTGACATCGGAAAACTTGGTGCTAGCCCGAAAACCTGCTGCCAATGCTTCCTTGATGTTTGCACCAGAAATATGCTCAATATAGCTTTGTCCATTATTGAGTTTGTCCACCTTTCTATCATCAATGTCGATACCAATTACAGAGTAGCCAACGGCAGTATAACGAAGAATTAAAGGTAGTCCGACATAGCCTAGGCCAATAATACCGATGGTTGCAGATTTGCTGTTTAGTTTTTCAATTAAATTTTTCATATTAAATCATTACTCTGTACTGTTGATGATTAAGAACTCTTTGTCTGTAGAATCGTATTTGAACTTGTTGTCACAGGTGAGACCAAGTATGGCTATAACTTCATCTGAGCCATCTTTTTTCTGAATTATTGTAGGGTAGTTTCTCTTGTTTTCACCGTGGATCTTTTTATCGGTGAGATATCGGCTGATTTTTTTTGAACCGTCACTACCAAGTGGTTTAAATTTCTCACCATTTTTGTGATAGCGCAAATATAGAGGGAAGGAAATATTTTTACTACTTAAAACCAATTGACCTGGTTTTTCATTTGGCTTGGAATGCGCCATTGTAAGTTTTATTTTATTACCAGTTTCGCCGATCAAATATTCACCAAGGCCTGGTATAGTGAGATTTAATTCTTCTGTGCTACTGTTTTCTCTAGTAGAAGTTTTTCCCAGTGGATAAGAAAATAATAACTCACCTTGCTGCTTAACGACCCTTAGCCCCTGTGAGAGATGCAATGTTTTACCATTTTCTCCATTACCAGCTAGAAGTCTAATCTTCTCAATGTTTTTAAAACTTGGTTTGTTGCCAATCTGCCAACAGATATTTTCAACAATTCTTCGTTTTATTGCTGTTGCTTCGTTGTTGAAAATGTCTAATATTACTGTTGTTTTATGTTTGTCAGGACTAGAGACTGTGCATTTCTTTAATGATTGTTGTGTAAGCTCATTTAGTAATTTCTCTTCTTCTGTGAGTATTTTTCCAAGGTTGAGAAGGTTTTCTTTAATTGATGGGTTGTATTCTTTCAATTTAGGAAGCAAGTTCAACCTAACTTTATTGCGGAGGTAAATTGGTTCACTGTTTGAAGAATCTTCGCAGTGATGTATCCCTTTATCAATTAAATATTTTTGTAATTCTTTTTTACTAAAAGATAGAACTGGGCGAATAATATCATTGTTTACCACAGACATCCCAGCAAGCCCTTTTCTGCCACTACCACGAAGGAGTCGGATTAGAAACTCTTCCACTTGGTCATCTGAATTGTGCCCAACGGCTATAAATTTTGCTCCGGTCTTATCTCTTAATTTTCTAAACTCTTGGTAGCGAAGGATGCGAGCCGCTTCTTCGGTTGAGATGCCTTGCTCTTTGCTAAATGTTTTCACATCTACTTTTGCATAAAAGAAATCTGCCCCAAGTTTTTGAGTTTGAGATTTTACAAAGGATACTTCTTCACCGGTTTCAGTGGGGCGAAGATCATGATCGATGTAAATCACCTTTACAACTAAATCCATGTTCAATTCAATTAATAGGTGCAGGAGAGCAGTGGAGTCACTACCACCAGATACGCCAACAACAATGACGTCACCATTCTCGATCAACTCATTGATTTTCTTTGCTAGAACTATGGATAGTTTATTTGTCATCGAATATTGTTTTTTGTGGCGGCCATTGGTATCATTGCCCTGATATAGTAAATAACAAGGAACCTTTCAATTAATTATGTTTTTAAAGGATACAAGTTGTGGCTAATCGTCAAGACATATTGCAGCATTTAGGACAGCAGTTCGGTTTAGAAAAAGATGAAATAGAGGAGATGTTACCCCAGTTCACCACTGCCGTGAATGAATATCGTGAAGATTTAATAACTTGTATTCCTACAAAAGACTTGGCCGCCATCTCTAGTAAATCCCATCGTATTAAAGGCGCATGCCTAACCTTAGGGTTGGATGATTGTGTGTCGGTTGCCAGTGATATGGAGCGAGCGGCAAAGGATGGCGATCTTTCCTACGATTATTCTAGCGCTATGCAAAAGCTAGATAAATTACTTTCCTTTATTTAGAAGCTTTTGCATGGCTACTTTGAAAAATATAATTTTTCGAACTACCCTTTAGTTGTTGTAGCAATCTTTCATGGATATTGTCAAAACCACCATTTGAAAGTATTACCACCACATCTCCAGTTACTATCTCTTTATTTAGTTCGGCTAATATTTCATCGGTGTTTGCTAGTGATTTAGCTTTTAGACCACGTTTTTGCAAGTCAGCCATTAGTTGCTCTGAAGAGAAAAGCTCATCTTCGGGGAAATCAATTAATGGAACCGGTTCTCGCAATATAGTTATATCAGCATCGTCAAAGGCCTTGCTGTACTGCTCCTGGAAAATTGTTCTCCTTGATGAATTAGTTCTTGGCTCAAAAACCACCACCAAGCGTCTACCTTCGTAGGCGGCTTTTAGGGCAGAAACTGTTTCCTTAACTGCGGTTGGGTGATGGGCAAAATCATCAATTACTGTTACTCCAGCTTCAATTCCCCTCACTTCTTGGCGTCTTTTTACCCCACCAAAAGCACTTAAACCCTTATTGGTTTTTTCTGGGGATACGCCTAAGTGATCCATGATGGCACATACCGCAAGACTGTTTAAACAATTATGTTTACCCGGTAATTGCACCTGCATATTGCCCCATACGGTATCGTTTTTAAGGGCGATGAACTCGGTGTTGCCATTTGAAATTGTGATTTTTCCAAGTGACCAAAGGTGTTTGCCTTCGCCATAACTTTGCACCTGGCATTTTGCATCTTGTGCTAACTCGATAATGTCAGGGATATCAAAATTGGCGATTAATAGGCCGTCTTCAGGTATAAGAGCTATGAACTTTCTAAAAGAATTTTTGATGTCTTCTAAGCTATCAAAAATATCTGCATGGTCAAATTCTAAGGAAGTGATTACCGCAATTTTAGGTTGATAATGGAGGAATTTAGACTCTTTGTCAAAAAAAGCTGTGTCGTATTCATCTCCTTCAGCGACAAAATAATTTCCGTTTCCAAGCAAGTAATTACTGGCAAATTCACGCACAATACCGCCAATCATAAATGTTGGATTTAAATCGGCATGATGTAAAACAGAGGCGAGTAGTGAACAGGTCGTAGTCTTGCCATGGGTGCCAGTTATGACGAGAGAATCTTTATCTTTGATGAAGAAATGAGCAAGTGCTTGGGGGAATGAAAGATATGGTATGCCAAGTTTTGCGAGTTCTTGTGCTTCTACATTTACTTTACGAATAACATTTCCAACGATAACAAGATCAGGTTTTTGCTTTAGGTTCTCTGGAGCATATGGGGAAGAAATTGTAATTTTTTGCTCGGCGAGGAAATCAGACATCGGCGGATAAACACCCGCATCACTTCCTGTGACATTAAATCCTAAACTTTTGAGCATCCCAGCCAAAGCGGCCATGCCAGTACCACATACGCCTAGGATATGGATATGGTTTATTTTTTCAGGTGCAAAGTTTAAGTCTTTTGCGAGATCTAGATTATTTTCTGGCATTATCTTTTACACTCTCATGGATTTTACTAAAGGATTCGTTGAAATTAGTAGGGGTTACTCGCCCAACCTCAATGAATTTTATGACAATTTCTTTGCTTATCTTTAGGATTGTTTCATCGCTTAGTTCTGTCTTGTTATTTGCCACATGAACCTCGGAAGTTTAAAGAGTTTTTATTAAAGAAAAGACACTCTGATGAGTGAAGAAGGCCAATTCGTCAAATGGTATCAGAGTGTCTTTAGGGTAGGGAATAACCTGTAAAGCCATCCCCAAAATTAAATTAATTACGTTGAACAGACCAGCTGGTGCCATTGGCATCATCTTTTAGAACTATGCCTTTGGCAAGGAGTAGATCACGAACTTCATCACTACGCGCCCAGTTTTTATCAGCTCTGGCTTGTAATCGTTCTGCAATAAAATTATCAATTTCTGTCTCTGTTATTTCTATGCCTGAGACCATTTTCTCTTTTCTTGCGGCTAGAAATTTAGTTGCATCTTCTTTTAGGATGCCAATGATAGTAGCCAGTTCACGGATAATTGTCATTGCATCGCGTAATGTTTTTATATCTGTCGAGCTAGGATCACTTGCTAGTGATTGGCTGATGCGGTTGATGATTTTAACAGCATCGAATAATACACCAATTGCCTGAGCTGTATTAAAGTCGTTGTGCATTGCCTGCATATAACGCTTTTTGATACTATTTAATTTGTCTGCATCTTTATCTTTTGTGATACTTTCAACGTCATCATTTCCTACCGGAAGATTTTCAAGGTCACGAATACACTCGTAGAATCTGACTAGGCCTGCTTCGGCATCTTGCATTGCATTTTCAGAGAAATCTAGTGGGTTTCTATACTGGGTGGAGAAAATAAAACTACGTAAAACTTCTGGGTGGTAGTTATCCAATATATCTCTGATCGTTAAGAAATTGCCTAGTGATTTTGACATCTTAACATCTTTGATGGTGACAAAACCGTGGTGCATCCAAAGATTGGCAAACCTTTCGCCATTAGCGCCCTCGCTCTGGGCAATTTCGTTTTCGTGGTGTGGGAATATTAGATCTTTGCCACCACCGTGAATATCAAAGTTTGCACCAAGGTATTTACGGCTCATAGCAGAACACTCAATGTGCCAGCCAGGGCGACCGGCACCCCAAGGGCTTTCCCAAGATGGTTCACCTGGCTTTGAAGCTTTCCATAAAACGAAATCCATTGGGTTTTTCTTTTGTTCGTTGACTGAAATTCTCGCTCCAGCCAGCATGTCTTCTAGTTTTCTGTGGGATAGTTTTCCATATTCAGGGAAGGCATCCACCACAAAATAAACATCTCCACCGGATGGGTAAGCTAATCCTTTTTCGATTAACTCCTCAATTATTTTAACCATTTCAGGTATGTGATCGGTACACTTTGGTTCTATGTCTGGTCTTAGGGTTCCAAGAGCATCCATGTCGGTGTAAAATTCATTAATAAAACGCTTGGCAAGTTCGGTGGATTCCACTCCTTGCTCATTTGCTCTGGCAATAATTTTATCGTCAATATCTGTGAAATTGCGGACAAATGTTACCTTGTAGTCGCAGTACCTTAAGTAACGGACAACCATGTCGAATGCAAGTGATGATCTTGCATGGCCAATATGACAGTAGTCATAGGATGTGATACCACATACATATAGTTTCACGTGGTTAGGTTCTATGGGGCTAAGTGGTTCTTTTTTACCACTCAGTGTGTTATATATTTTGATGTCCATGGCGCCCTTTATATTTTTCTTTGTTATTAGGTAAATCAATGATGAAGATGAATAATTTGATAGAATAATCCTTTAATCAGGAAAAGACAAGAATGAGCAACTCCACAGTTAAAAATCTTACCTGGCAAGAGACGATGAAAGCATGGACTAGACCTAAAGTTTTAGTTATGCTCGTCCTGGGTTTTTCAGCAGGTCTCCCTATTTTGTTAATATTTTCAACTCTTTCTGTGTGGTTGCGAGAGGCTGGTGTTACACGCTCGGCGGTAACTTTCTTTAGTTGGGCAGCCCTAGGGTATTCATTTAAATTTGTATGGGCGCCGGTGATTGATATCTTGCCCCTACCTTATCTCACCTCAAAACTTGGGAAAAGACGCTCCTGGTTGCTGGTTTCTCAGATAGCTGTGATGGCCTCGATTGTGTTTATGGGACTGTTGGATCCTGCAAGTGAAGCCTCTGCACTTACCTTGATGGCTGTGGCGGCTGTTTTACTTGGCTTTTCCTCTGCCACCCAAGATATAGTGATAGATGCTTATCGTATTGAGTGTGATAAGGATGATATGCAGGCTTTGCTCGCCTCAGTTTATATTGCTGGTTACCGGATAGGAATGCTAGTGGCAGGGGCAGGATCTCTGTTTTTGGCATCTTATTTAGGAACTACTGCGGAGGTATATAATTTTACTTCTTGGCAGTATACATATTTTGCCATGGCAGCTTTTATGTTGATTGGTATCGGAGCGACATTTTTTTGTGATGAACCTGTTGCTGCACCAGTAAAGGAATACAAGATTAGTGGATATATTCGCTTCTGTTTACTTTTCGCAATTTGTGCCGCAACTTTTATTTTCTGTTTTTTCTATACAGGCGATATTGTTGGAGAGGCAAAAAAACAGTTAACTCCGCTTTTAACTAAACCCTTCGCGTCCCTTTTACTTGAATCTATTAGACTTATGTTGTCCTTGTTTTCCGTGGCTGTAATGGCTAAAATTGTGGTGAGCTTGGGATTGGTTGAAAAAAGCATGGTTGAGGAAACATATTTTAAACCTGTGCAGGAATTTTTCAGTCGTTATGGTTTAAAAACAGCTTTGTTGGTTCTGGCTCTCATTGGTTGTTACCGTATTTCTGATATTGTTTTGGGCGTGATATCCAATGTTTTTTATATGGACATGGGGTTTAGCAAAAATGTCATTGCTGGTGTTACTAAAACATTTGGCCTTTGCATGACTCTTGTGGGTGGCTTTTTAGGTGGCATGGTGACCATTCGTTATGGTGTGCACCGAATTCTTGTTCTTGGGGCAGTGTTAGCCCCTGCCACTAATTTATTGTTTATGCTTTTGGTCAACCAAAGTGGAAATGTGAATATGCTTGCGGTGGTTATTGGAGCTGATAACTTTTGTGCAGGGCTTGCTTCTACTGCCTTCGTGGCCTTTTTGTCTAGTCTTACCAATGTTTCATTTACTGCTGTTCAGTATGCAATTTTTTCATCTCTTATGACTTTATTACCAAAATTTCTTGGTGGTTATAGTGGTTCTCTGGTAACTAATATTGGTTATGAAAATTTCTTTTTAACCACAGCTCTTATTGGCGTTCCTATTATCTTTTTAGCTATGATGGTAAGTAAATTACTACAAAAATAATTGGTTATATTGTGAAAAATTGCTTTTTCTTCCAATCTCTTCGTTGTTTGTAAAATTTGATCCTCGGAATATCAACTATATACCTGTGGTAAAATTTTACAAATGCCTCGATTTTGATCGAAAAATCTAATTTTTCAAAGTGCCCTTTAAAACATTATATGTTTCTAACATATCCAACATTCTTTAAGTGAGCGATAAAAAATGATTATTCCCGTAATAATGGCAGGAGGCTCTGGCACAAGGCTTTGGCCTCTTTCAAGATCTCTCTATCCGAAACAATTTTTACCTTTAGCAGGTGGTGATTTAACAATGCTACAGGCAACAGTTTCAAGGCTATCAGGTCTTGAATTGGGTGAAAGTGTTACGGTGTGCAATGAAGAACATAGGTTTATTGTTGCTGAACAGTTACGAGCAATGGGATCGGATATTGGGTCTATTGTTCTAGAACCAGTTGGGCGTAATACCGCTCCTGCTGTTGCTTTGGTAGCAAATGTGGTTGATAAAACGAACGATCCCTTGTTGCTCGTGCTAGCTGCAGATCATATCATCGAAGATGAGGCTGGCTTTGTTGCAGCCATTAATTCTGCCATTCCACTGGCTGAACAAGGTAAACTTGTGACCTTTGGCATTGTTGCTACAAGTCCTCACACTGGTTATGGATATGTAAAAAGAGGCGATAGTTGCGATGTCGGTTTTGTCGTTGATGAATTTGTCGAAAAACCCGATGCGGAGACGGCAAAAAAATATCTGGATAGTGGTGAGTACTATTGGAACAGTGGTATGTTTCTCTTTAAGGCAAGTCGATATTTAGAAGAATTGCAAAAATTTCGTCCTGATATTGGCGATGCATGTTTAGCAAGTCTTAGCAAAACAAGTAAAGATCTGGATTTTACTAGAGTTGACAAGGAATTATTTACCGAGTGTCCAGATGAATCCTTAGATTATGCGGTGATGGAAAAGACCGAGGATGCGGTGGTTGTCCCTCTTGATGTTGGTTGGAATGATATTGGCTCATGGTCGGCTCTTTGGGATGTAGGTAAAAAAGATGATAATGGCAATGTTGTTAGGGGTGACACTGTTATTACTGATACTCATAATTGCTTCTTGCATAGCGAAGAGCGTTTGATTGCCACAGTGGGTCTAGATAATGTTGTTGTTGTTGACACTAAGGATGCGATTCTTGTAGCCAGTAAAGATAAGGTACAAAACGTAAAAGCCATCGTAAATGAACTAAAGGCTGCTGGTCGAGAAGAATTTAAATTGCACCGTGAAGTTTATCGCCCCTGGGGTAAATACGACTCTGTTGATAGTGGCGACAGGTATCAGGTGAAAAGAATTACTGTTAAACCAGGTGCTAAACTAAGCGTCCAAATGCATCACCACCGAGCAGAACACTGGATAGTTGTTTCTGGTACAGCTAGCGTTACCTGTGGTGATAGAACTTTTCTTGTTACGGAAAACGAGTCTACCTATATTCCAGTCGGTGAACTACACGCCCTGGAAAACCCCGGGAAAGTTGAGCTTGAATTGATCGAGGTTCAATCAGGAACATATTTAGGTGAAGATGATATTGTTCGACTAGAAGATATATATGGTCGTAGCTAAGATATTTCAAAAAGTATTTTAAAACTGAATTTTAGAAAAATACAATGGGGCGTTTATGTCTGAAAAATTAACTTGTTTTACAGCTTATGATATTCGTGGTCGTCTTGGCGAGGAACTAAACGACGATATAGTATACCGTATTGGCAGAGCATATGCTGAACAGCTAAAACCAAAAAAGGTTGTGGTTGGTGGTGATGTTCGCCTCACTTCAGAGAGCTTGAAACAGTCTCTGGCTAAAGGTTTACAGGATGCTGGTTGTGATGTTCTAGATATTGGCATGGTTGGTACTGAAGAAATCTATTTTGCCACAAAATATTTAGGCGTTGATGGTGGCGTTGAAGTTACCGCTTCACATAATCCTATTGATTTTAATGGTTTGAAGTTAGTGCGTGAGGATAGTAAACCAATTTCATCTGACACAGGACTACTTGCTATTAAGGAATTGGCTGAAACTCAACCATGGTTGTCAGAAAAACCTTTGAGCGATAGTGAGAGAGGGAATTATTCAAAAATCTCCATTCTAGATGACTATATTGCCCATCTATTAACATATATTGATCTTAAGAATATCAAACCTACAAAGTTGGTGGTCAATGCTGGTAATGGTGCCGCTGGTCACGTAGTTGATGCTTTAGAAAAAGTTTTTAAAGAAAAGAATGTTCCGGTAGAGCTTATCAAGATTTTTAACGAACCGGATGGCAATTTTCCTAATGGTATCCCTAATCCCATTCTTCACGAGTGCCGTGCAGATACGGCCAATGCTGTCCGTGAACATGGTGCCGATTTTGGTATTGCTTGGGATGGTGATTTTGATCGCTGTTTTCTTTTTGATGAAAATGGTGAATTTGTCGAGGGATATTATATTGTTGGTTTGCTTGCTGAGGCTTTTTTACAAAAAGATAATGGTGCAAAAATAATTCACGACCCACGACTTTTATGGAATACTGAGGAAATTGTTTCTGGTTGTGGAGGCACTCCTGTTCTATGTAAAACAGGACACGCTTTTATTAAAGAAAAAATGCGGGCAGTTGATGCGGTTTATGGTGGCGAGATGAGTGCTCATCATTATTTTCGTGATTTCGCATATTGCGATAGTGGAATGATTCCATGGTTGTTGGTTTTAGAGTTGGCCTGTTTAAAAGATAGTAAATTGTCAAAAATGGTAGCTGAAAGAATAGCAGCCTATCCTTCTCCTGGTGAAATTAATTCAAAATTAACTGATCCTAAAGAAGCCATTGCCAGAGTTCTAGATAAGTATAAGCCCTTGGCAATAGAAGAAGATTATACAGATGGTATTTCTCTATCTTTTAAAGAAAAAGATGGTGGTTGCTGGCGCTTTAATCTTCGCAGTTCTAACACTGAACCGGTGGTTAGGTTGAATGTTGAGAGCCGAGGTGACAAAGCTTTGATGAAAGAGAAGACTGAGGAATTGTTAGCTCTCCTTAGGGCATAGTTAGATTTATTTGGGGCGTGAACTCGCCCCAAATTGCAAAGTGAAACTTCTTATCTCTTGTCTACCTGTGACAAGAGATTGTATCCGGCCCCTTATTAGAACTAATTTTCATGGTGTGCTTTAGAATGTACGAACAAATTCAGTACATTTATCAGAAAAACTACAGTTATCAGTCTCTTCTTGGGGTGGCCATTGAGGTGGATTTAGGGATTTGCTTAGTAATTTATATGTAAGATAATATTTATATATATTGCTTACATAACGTACTGTTTCTCGTCCAATTACTTCAGCGGCTATTATCTCTACATTTTGAAACCACTTATTGGGGTCGTAACCCTTTCTCTTTGCTACCTTTCTTAAATATCTGACTCGACCAGGCCCTGCATTGTAGGCTGCAAATGTGAGTAATGTTCTATTTAGTTGATCCATATGTTCGGATTCTGGGAAAAAAGTGTCGGCGAGGTAGCGCAAATATTTGCTGCCGGCATGGATGTTATTTTCCAGTTTATTGATGTTCTTTATTCCTACTTCTCTGAAACTTGCAGTGCTAGGTAGGATTTGCATGATGCCGACAGCTCCTTTGGAACTTCTGGCACTCTGCTTTAATTTGGATTCCTGGTAGGCTAGGGCGGTGAGCATTAGAGGATCAAAATTGTACTTAGCGCCGTATTTCTTAAAAAGAGGAGATAGCTTTTCAAATAATTTAACGTTTGGGCTGTCTAAGGCGCCTTTGATGTATTTGGTGTTTTGCAGATATTTCTTTAGCAACATGTTTCCCACTAAGGTGCCCTGCTTAGCAGTTCTAATATAGGAATTTAGTGCTTTCATTAGTTCGGGGCTCTTTTTGCGGGTCGCCCATGCAATTTTATTTCCTTTGGAAATTATAGGTTCTTGGTGGATAAATATATCTGGTAGTATCTTCGCCCAAAAAATTGCTTTTGAATTGTCAACGATGGTTAGCTCGATTATTTTATTGTTAATCAGTTCCAGGATGTCTTCATCTTCTAGACTGTCTTGTATTAATCCTATTGATATCGGTTCTTTTTCAAAATCTGCTAAAATCTCATTTATCTTTTTAAGGGAGCTAAAATAGCTGCTAGATTCACGCACTGAGATAGTGGTGCCAGATAAATCATAAATAGTTGTATACGTTTTATGTAATTTGTGACTAACCAACAGCTCTTTGACGTTTGTTTGAAATGGATCACTAAAATCAACTAGTTTAGATCTCTCAGGGGTAATTGTTAGATTGGCAGCAACAACATCACCGTATCCATCATTTAGTTTTTGAAATAAATCCTTCCTTTGGGTAGGGATTATCATTGTATGGATTTGAATATTTCTTGTAGATAAATCTCTGTTTATTTTTTTTTCAAAGGCCATTATTTTGTCGTAAATAAGTCCCCTTGGTGTTGCGCCATCCCAGAAAAAAAATGTTTTGCTATATGGAACTAGAAAGCGAACTAAACGTCTCTCTCTAATTGCTTTCCAGTTACCGGTGAACTTATTTTCAATTGCTGGATTACTCTCAATTCCAAGAGGGGAGAGAGATTCTGTCGCTGGGTTTGCTTCCGTTTGGGGAGGGTTGAGATAGAAGGCGCAAACAAGCATACAAAATAAAATTATATGTTTGTTGAAAGTCTTCATTTTTTATCTAACGATGGAGCTGCTGGGATAGACTCCAGCTTTAGAGGTCTTGTTAGGCATTAATACACAGTCTTTACCAAAAATAGTACCTGGGTTAGTGACAGAATTACACCCAGTTTGCGTGTTGTCTCCTAGTATAGCTCCAAGCTTTCTCAGACCAGTATCATGGCTTGTTTCACCATCATTAATTGTTACGTTACCAGAAATAAATTTTAAATTGGCAAATTTGGTTCCTGCGCCAAGGTTAGTATTGTTACCCATGATTGAATCTCCAAGGTAAGCAAAATGCCCAGCTTTAGCGTCGTCTAACAGGATAGAATGTTTAATTTCGGTGGTATGTCCAAGTACGCATCGGTTGCCCGCTAAACAGTAACCTCGTAGGTAAGCACCTTGTCGTACCTCACAGTTGTCACCTATGATTGCTGGGGATTTAATCATGGCTCCACTTTCAATCAGACATCCTTCTCCTATAGCTATTTGGTCTCCAATAAGTATGGATCCAGCCATTATGAGACTTGCACCATCTAAATTGACGTTGTTTTTTGAAATTTTTAATTTTCCCTTACAGGCATCACCGAAGGAAATTTGATAGTCATCGGCTATAAACAGTTCATTCTTATATAAAATTAGGTGCTCAGGTAAAGGGATTCCATTTTTCAACAAGCAGTGGGATAGGGCAGGGTATTTTTGCTTGTCCATATATGGCTTCAGATTAACCAAGGGTTCCCAAACTTGGTCATCTTCCTTGAAAAGATTGAGGAAATGACTATTAGTTAATTGAAAATAGGTTTTTATTGTTAACATTTTAACTCCCAATGTTTAGCATTAGTAAAATTAAAACATATATTATTTGATAATGTATGAAAAAGAAAGCTTTCAAATCAAGGAAATAATCAAATCCACTGTTTTATCCAAGTTAGGATGCTTGACTAAGTGCAGGGTGATGTTTAATTGTCTGTCTGTGATTTGTAGAATTTATTATGTTTTTTATTGTAAAGTTTGATTAGAAACAACCATAAATGCTCATTAGTGTTTGTTGGTTGTCAATATAGATAGATATCTGGTTGGTAAAATTACCTGTCTTTGAAGGATAGAGTGAATTTTGTTTTGTACTGCTGGGTTCTTATCGTTTTAGGAGGTTTGAGTGGAATTTAATGATTCACTAAGTATTAATATGGAAGATTTTGCCAATGTTGATGAAATAGAGATTCCAGAGATCTTACCATTAATGGCTGTGAGAGATGTGGTTGTTTTTAACTACATGATTATCCCTCTTTTTGTTGGGAGGACTTCATCTATTGAGGCTGTTAATGAAGCCATGGCTGGCAGTAAAACTTTGATGCTGACTACCCAACGCGATGCAACGGTAGATGATCCAAAGTCAGAGCAATTACATGACGTTGGTATGGTTTGTAGTATTATGCGAACCTTAAAATTGCCAGACGGTCGATTGAAAGTTTTGGTGCAGGCGGTGAGCAAATCAAAAATTACCGAGTATGTTCGCACCGAACCTTCTTTTCAGGTAAAGGTTGAAGCTGTTGAGGATCAAGAGTGTAAAGAGGTTGGTATAGAAGTTGAAGCAATGATGAGAAACGTTCGGGAGCAGACAGAAAAGATAATGTCTCTTCGTGGAATGCTTTCAGCTGATCTCATGATGATTATCAACAATATAGAAGAACCAGGTCGTCTTGCTGATCTCGTTGGTTCGAACTTGCGTTTGAAGGTGAGTGAAGCTCAAATTATCCTTGAAGAGACTGATCAGGTTAAACGTTTAGAGCTTGTCAATGATCTTCTTGGTAGAGAGCTTGCTGTTTCCACTGTGCAGGCAAAAATACAGAATGACGCCAAGGATGAGATGAGTCGTTCGCAGAAAGAGTATTATCTTCGCGAACAAATTCATGCGCTACAAAAAGAACTTGGCGAGACCGATGACCGACTTCAAGAATTAGATGAATTAGAGCGTAAAATTAAGAAAACTAAGATGCCCAAAGCGGTTAAAAAAGAAGCTAGAAAACAGCTTGACCGCATGGAAATGATGCACCCAGAGTCATCTGAAGCAACAGTTATACGTTCTTATATCGATTGGATTTTAGATGTACCTTGGAAAAAAGGAACCAAAGATGTTCTTGATCTTAAACATGCCAAAGGTGTTTTGGATGACGATCACTATGGTCTTGAGAAGGTTAAAGAGAGAATTCTTGAATATCTTGCTGTTAGAAAATTAAATAAGGAAACAAAGGGACCAATTTTGTGCTTGGTGGGTCCTCCGGGAGTAGGAAAGACCTCTCTTGGGCGTTCTATTGCTAGGTCTATGGGAAGAAAGTTCCATCGTCTATCCCTTGGTGGCATGAGGGATGAAGCTGAAATACGTGGCCATCGTCGAACTTATATCGGTGCCATGCCAGGTCGTATTGTTCAGGGACTAAAAACAGTAGAATCTAATAATCCTGTTTTTATGATGGATGAGATTGATAAGGTCGGTACTGATTATCGTGGCGATCCATCTTCTGCTCTTTTGGAAGTACTTGATCCTGAGCAAAATGTAGATTTTACAGATCATTATTTAAATCTACCATTGGATTTATCTAAGGTGATGTTTATCACCACAGCGAATATGACCGACACTATTCCAGGAGCACTTTTGGATAGGATGGAGATTATTAGGCTTTCTGGTTATACCTTGGAAGAAAAAATGTCGATTGCTAAGACTTATCTTCTGCCTAGACAGATAGGCCAAAACGGTATCAAGAAGTCGCAAATATCGATCACAGATGAAGTTATTGAGAAGATAATAAGTCATTACACCTATGAAGCGGGTTTAAGAAATCTAGAACGTGAAATAGGTACGGTTTGTCGCAAGGTTGCACGTAAGGTCGCAGAAGGCGGTAAAGGACCATACCGTGTCAGCATGAAAAATCTCCATAAATATTTGGGACCTCCAAAGTTGATTCCTGAATCAGAGCAAGAACGTCTGGAGGAACCAGGTTTAGTTACTGGTCTTGCCTGGACTGAGGTCGGTGGAGAGATTTTACAGATCGAAATCAATGTTATGCCTGGTAAAGGCAAATTGCAACTCACAGGGCAGTTAGGCGATGTAATGAAAGAGTCAGCTCAAGCTGCGTTGACATACTGTCGTAGTCGTACCAAAGAGTTGTCAATTGATGAAGACTTTTTTGATAAGCATGACCTGCATCTTCATGTTCCTGCGGGAGCAATTCCCAAAGATGGACCATCAGCTGGTATAACAATGGCAACGGCTTTATGGTCTGCGGTTTCTCAGGAAAAGGTTGTTTCAGCCCTTGCGATGACAGGCGAAATTACTCTGCGTGGAAGAGTCCTTCCTATCGGAGGATTGAAGGAAAAAGCTATGGCTGCCTTAAGAGCTGGTGTTAATAAGGTTATAATCCCGTATCAAAACGAGAAAGACTTGATTGAAATACCAAAGAAAATTAGAGACAAGATGAGCTTTTATCCAGTAAAGCACATGGATGAAGTCGTCACTATTGCCTTTGATAAAAAATTCAGCCGCAAGAAATAACTCTCTTCATGTCAGAATCAATATCTATGAAAAAAATTGTGCTAAGAACGATGCTGCTGGTCGTTCTTAGCATTTTTGTTTTTGCCGCTTATCTTGTCTATTGGCTATATTCTTACTCTGAACAGCCAGGGCCAATGGTTAATAACAAGGAAAAGGTTCGGGTTTATATTCCTAAAGGCGCATCGTTTAGGGATATCGAAATTATACTTATCAACACAGGGCTGATCGAAGATGACCCGAGGTTTGCGCTAGTAGCTAAGTTGAGTAAACTATCCCACCGAATGCAAGCTGGCGAATTCATGATTAAAACAGGCCAGAAACCTGAGAATTTGCTAAAAAGCATAGCTACGGCTAAATCCATACAACATAAAATAACCGTTCCAGAAGGTTTGAATTATAAAGAAATTGCCAAGATTGTTTGTGCAAAAGATATCTGTGAAGAGAGTGAATTTATAAAGCTTGCCACCGATAAAAATTTTGTTGCAGACCTTGGAATTAAGGCTGAAACTTTAGAAGGTTATCTTTATCCGGACACCTATCATTTAAGTTATAAAGAGTTAAACGCAAAAAGTATCGTTAAGCGCATGGTTGGACAGTTTCAAAAGAATTGGCAGCATAGTTTAGCAAACCGTAGTGAGAGAACGAAAGGTCTTAGTATGCATAAGATTGTGACTATGGCGTCACTTGTGGAAGAAGAAGCGGTAAAAGTGTCAGAGCAACCTGTTATAGCCGGTGTTTTCTATAATAGGCTTGATAAGGGTATTAGGTTACAATCTGATCCTACGTCTATTTATGGAAGGGAGCATAAAGGGCCTATTACAGGTGCAGATGTGCGGCATGTAAATCCTTATAATACATATGTCATTGCAGGTTTGCCGCCTGGGCCCATTAGTAATCCAGGTGTTGGAGCTATAAAAGCCGCTTTAAATCCTGAGAGAAACAAATTATATTATTTTGTTTCTAATAATGATGGTAGCCACAGTTTTTCTAAAAACCTACGCGAGCATAATAGGGCGGTTAATAGATATAGGAAAATTTTAAGAAAAGCTAGGCAAGCAAAGAAAATCGCAGAATTGCAGGAGAAATAATGAAGGTCGGACTTATTCAGTATAACCCAATAATTGGAGATTTTGCTGGCAACTGCCAAAGGATGTTATCGTGGGCCAGTAAGGCTTACAATCAAGGATGTTCACTCATTGTATTCCCAGAGCTAGCCATTGCCGGTTATCCCCCTCTTGATCTTTTAGAAAGAAATATTTTCATAGACGAGCATGATAAATATGTAGCTCAGTTCATAGCGGCCCTACCTAAGGTGACGGTGGTTTTTGGCGCTTTAGAGAGGCGTAATGAAAGGTGGGGTAAGAAATTGTATAACTCCGCCTTTGTTGTGCGCGATGGGCAGGTTATTCAGAAAATCCGAAAACAATTATTACCCAGTTATGATGTGTTTGATGAAAATAGATATTTTCAGCCAGGAAGGGCTTGCGAGTCCGAAAAATTTATCGAAGTCGAAGGCGTTCAGTTTGCTGTTACTATTTGTGAGGATGTTTGGCATGATGAGACAGGTGATTATGATGTCTCTCCAATTCAAACAATTAAAAATAAGTGTGGTGACTCGATAAAACTCGGTGGTGTCATTAATATCTCTGCCTCTCCTTTTCAGCGTGACAAGGAAGTTTTAAGAAGAAATATTTATAGTGATTGTGCGAAAGAACTTAATACCTTCTTTTTCTTCTGTAATCAGGTTGGTGCGCAAGATTCTCTTGTTTTTGATGGTGCTAGTATGGTCATTAATGATAGTGGAGATATTGTTAGCCATGGGCATTATTTTGCCGAAGATTTACTTGTCTTTGATACTTCAGTTATAAGTTCTGTAAAAACGACAGCACCTCTAACAGTTGAAAAATCAGTTTATGATGCGTTGGTACTTGGGGTTAAAGATTATGTTACTAAATGTGGTTTTAAATCTGTTGTCCTTGGGCTTTCTGGCGGTATCGACTCTGCTCTTACAGCGGTTATTGCGGCAGATGCTCTTGGTGCGGCAAACGTGCATGGTGTGGCTATGCCTTCTCAGTACAGTTCTGATGGGTCCCTTGAAGATGCAGAAGCTTTGGCTAAAAATATAGGTTGTGGTTATCAAATAATTCCGATTAAAGGTCTTTTTGATGTGTTTGAGGAAAGTTTGGCTCCGACTTTTATAGGCAAAGAAGAAGATGTAACTGAGCAAAATTTACAGGCTAGAATACGAGGTAACCTATTGATGGCTATTTCTAACAAATTTAATCATTTACTTCTAACTACAGGAAATAAAAGTGAACTTGCGGTGGGTTATTGTACGTTGTATGGAGATATGAATGGTGGTCTAGCTGTTATTAGTGATGTTCCCAAAGAGCTTGTATATAAACTTTCCCACTATGTCAATCGTGACAAAATTCGTATTCCTTTAAATACTATAACAAAAGCTCCATCGGCAGAATTAAAACCAGACCAATGTGATCAGGATGACTTGCCCGATTATGCAGTATTAGATAGAATACTAGATCTTCACCTAGAAAATGGTTTAGGCTTAGGTGAGATTATGGATCATGGTTTTGAAGAAAATATTGTCAGCGATATATTGAAACGGGTGAGGCTGAATGAGTACAAAAGAAAACAGGCACCCATGGGACTAAAAGTTACTTCTAAAGCGTTTGGTTACGGGAGACGCTTTCCAAATGTTCAAAATTTTCGGATGTAATTAATGGCGATTGTTACAGGAAACCTTAATGGTTTAAAAAAGAATCAGATCAAAGCTCTTGAACGTATGGGCAAAAAAAAGGTAGGTAGGGACGATGTTATAAGTCCTGAAATGGCGAAAACTATCTCCGTGGTTTCGGCTGAATTAAATCGTCAAATAGGGGTGTTGATTCATCGTTCAGGAAAGTTAGAGATGATCATTGTTGGCAGCTTTTCATCTGTTTTAATACCATCTCTTGAGCATTTACGGGGAGGCGGTGGTCGCCTGAAAGGTGTCAGATTTGTTCACACACATTTGGCCGGTGAGAAAATCAGCGATGAAGATTTAATGGATTTACTTTTTCTTCGTCTTGATATGCTATCAGTTTTACAGATAGCCAAAGATGGACAAATACAAACAATGCTCTCGGTTCACCTGCAACCAGCAGGAATTGACGAGAAAAATTGGTTGTTCATGGAACCAGTTCATCCGAACCAGCAAAATTTTTCTGTTTCAGATACTATTCTTGATATTGAAGCTGGTTTTTCCCAGAATAACCAAAGCAAAAAAGTAGATGATAAAATTGACAGGGCGATACTTGTTAGTGTGAGTCCCGAACCGAAAATGGTTGCTGAGGAATCTTTGTTGGAGCTAGCTGAGCTTGGGAAGGCAGCTGATGTTCAAGTTTTAGATACGGTTTTGCAACGTAATCGTAAGGCAAATCCACGACTTATTTTGGGTAAAGGTAAGCTGGCAGATATAATGATTAATGCTCTACAATTAGATGCTAACTTATTAATCTTTAACCAAGAATTAAACCCATCTCAGGTTCGTTCGATAACATCTTTTAGTGAGCTGAGGGTAATTGATCGCACCCAATTAATTTTAGATATTTTCGCTAGTAGGGCTAGAAGTAGAGAAGGGAAGTTACAGGTTGAGATGGCTCAGCTAAAATATCTTCTGCCGCATTTGTCATCACGTGATGATTCTTTATCCAGGTTGGCAGGTGGTATCGGGGCGAGAGGGCCGGGCGAAACTAAGCTGGAAATAGACCGTCGTAGGATTAATGATCGTTTAGCTGGACTTGCCAAAGAATTAAAAAAAGTTGGGCAAGAGAGATATCGAAGACGTTCACAGCGACGGAAAAAAGATGTCCCTGTTTTATCTTTGGTTGGTTATACAAATGCAGGTAAATCAACACTCTTAAACACCTTGACCCATAGTGATATATTAGCAGAAGATAAACTGTTTGCCACTCTTGATCCCACTAGTCGTAGATTGCGTTTTCCTACGGAGCGTGAGGTTATAATCACCGATACAGTTGGTTTTATACGTAATTTGCCTGCGGAATTAATCAAAGCTTTTATGGCAACCTTAGAGGAATTGGAGGAAGCTGATCTTTTGATCCATGTTGTCGATATTTCTAATCCTAATTGGCAAAATCACATTCAGGTTGTAAACGATCTTTTATGTGAATTAGACCTTAAAGATATTCCTGCTTTAATGGTATTTAATAAAATTGATAGGTTAAAGGATGATTCTGAAGAGTTGTTAGGAGACTTAGCGACAAAAGGCGTACTTGTTAGTGCAATAGATTCTTCAAGCTTGGATGGCTTGTTGCAGTCTGCTGAGGCTATATTAGGCCGGGTGCTAGAAAATTAAGCACCCTGCTTAATATAAATTACATTCTCATGTAGAAACCAAGTTCTCGTTCAAATGCGAGGTTACTAGTAAACTCGCATCCTATTTGAGATTCCTTTATTGCACGAACAATAATTGTTTTTTCTAACTGAGTTTTTTTTTTGTTGTCTAGAGTGAATAATATTTTACCCTCATCCCCTATGTTTATGCTGTGCATTCCGCGCACTTCAAATCCTATTCCTTTTTCTGATATATCAAGTATGTATGCTGGTCCACCTAGGTCATCTTGTTGGCTTATGAAATAGTTTCCCTCCAGACTAACTTCTTTACGGTGAAATTTACGAAACTCTAATTTTGCGTGAAAAGTTTCTGCGCATTTACATTTTATCTTCAAAGGCGAAATTCGCCCTATGTATTTGCTAACATTGTAGGATTTTTCTATAAAACAGTTCGGACAAACAATTATAGCAATTCCATCAGAGCTTACATATGATTTAGTTAATTTGTATTTCATAGTATACCCCCCTTTGCATAATCATCAAAACACGCTGATCGTAATACTAATGATATAATTTAATTATATGCTTTGTTTAGTTGGAAATCAAGTTGGAGGGGTATTTTATCTCTTTGTTAACTCAGGTTTTTGAAAGGATGGGCGTGTAGGTAACTAGGATGATGTGAAAATTTAGAAGGATAGAAATTAGATTTGCTTAACGCTGGAAGTAGATGTTTCATAACCTCCATTGAATACAATTGCCTTGTAATTGCTGGATGCAGTAAGGATATAAAACACTATCTGCATCCAGCAATTTTTAAGAAAAAATGGTTAGTCGTATACAATTGAGGTGTAACGAGACAATATTTCTTCAGTCTCTTCATCTAAATCACTGGCTACTTCGTGGATCTGGTATTCTTTTTGGCATTTGGTGCAACGCATTCTAACCCTGCGACACATCCGGTGGACTTCTAGCTTACCACTACATTTTCGGCATTTCATGCTGGACTCCGTGGCAACAACGCTTTTGGTAATGAGACAGCCTTATGAGGTACCGTGGTAAATATATATTTCCCCAAATTAGGTTGCGCTATTACCTTTTTAATAAGCTTTAGGGTACCTTGAATAATTAGAAAGTTTGTTCAAGTTCCAGGCGAACGCAAAATTTAACCGCAGGCATATAAACGATATTCCGAGGGTAAAATTTTAAGTTCAACGAAGAAGTTGGGCAAAGTAGCAATTTTTCAAGGTAGCTTTTAGCTAAGTAGCTCTTCTTTGGTAAATACAGCGTCTAGTTTATAACCAGCCTTGGCAAGTACCTCGGTTCCGCCTTCTTGACGCTCTACAACGGTAGCCACTAAACCAACCTTGAACCCTGCGGACTCAACTCTTTCAATTACCTGTATGAGAGTTCCACCAGTTGTAACCACGTCTTCTAGCAGGGCGACGGTACAACCTTCAGGCATGTTTTTAAGTCCTTCTATGTAGTTACCAGTTCCGTGTCCTTTTGCTTCTTTGCGTACTATGAAGGCAGGGATAGGCTGGTTTTCTAGGAAACTAGCAATGGAAACAGCGGTTACAAGTGGGTCTGCGCCCAATGTCATGCCACCAACTGCATCAATTTTAGTGTCGTTCTTTACGATTAATTCAAAAAGCAACTTGCCACAAAGATATGATCCTTCAGCTGAAAGGGTTGTTTGCTTTCCATCAATGTAAAAATCAGATGTGTTGCCAGAGGTCAGGGTGAAGCTACCTTTACGGTATGATTTTTCTAGAAGAATTTCTTTTAGTCTTTGTTTATCTGTCATGTTTTTCTTCCTATTTTAAAGTGTTTAAATCTTGATGATACAAGCCAAAGCGACAATACTATGTTTTTTCTTTCCATTCAAAAGAAAAACTTCTAATGTTTGAAAAAAATGGTAAAGTGATGCCCGAAAATATTGTCTTTTATAAATTAAGTTAGGAGAAAAATATGTGTGGAATTGTGGGCTACTGTGGTGCTAAAAAAGTTGTGCCTGTCATTCTTAAAGGCTTAAAGAGGCTTGAATACCGGGGATATGACTCAGCTGGTTTGGTATATATTCAAGATGGTAAGTTGGTAAAGCATCGGGCTAAAGGTAAATTGTCAAATCTGGAAGATATTATTGGTGATGATTTAGTTGCATCATCTCATATAGGAATAGGTCATACTAGATGGGCAACACACGGCGCCCCGACCAAAGCAAATGCTCATCCACACAGTGATTGTACAGGGCGGTTGGTTGTTGTTCATAATGGGATTATAGAAAATTACCATTCTTTACGAGAAGAACTACAAACCAAAGGTCATGTATTTAAATCAGCTACTGATACAGAAATTATAGCTCATCTAATAGAAGAGTATCTCGAAGGTGATAGTGGTCTTGCAAATCTTGTGCAGGCTGTAAAAAAGGCCACAACACGACTTGATGGTTCGTACTCTTTAGGGGTTTTGTGGGCAGGTGCTCCTGAAAATATCATTGCTGTGAGAAACCAGAGTCCCTTGGTTCTCGGAGTGGATGAAGATGGCGGGGTGTTCATGGCTTCTGATATCCCAGCTCTATTACCATATACTGATAAGGTTATTTTTCTAGAAGATATGGATTTAGCCGTACTGAGCCAAGGGTCATATGATATCTCTAATTTAGAATCAGGGGAAACGTTACAGCGTGAATTAGTAACAATTACCTGGAATGCGTCCATGGCAGAAAAGGGTGGATATAAGCATTTCATGTTAAAGGAGATATATGAGCAACCTCAAGCTATCACCAATACGATTGCAGGTCGTATTAACCCGGAATCTGGACTAGTTAATTTGCCAGAGATTGGTCTTGATGAGAATGATTTTGCAGATATAGATAGAATATTTCTACTGGCTTGTGGTACGTCATGGCATGCTGCTCTTGTTGCCAAATATTGGATTGAAAAGTACGCCGAGATCCCTGTTGAGGTTGATATTGCCTCGGAATTTCGTTATCGACATCTACTGATCAATGAAAGAGTATTGGTAGTTTCTATTTCTCAGTCTGGTGAAACAGCAGATACACTAGCAGGTATTCGACGTGCTAAGGAAATGGGGGCAAGGATTTTGACTATCTGTAATGTTGTCGGCTCCACAATGACAAGAGAGGCAGATGGCACAATTTATACCCATGCCGGGCCTGAGATAGGTGTGGCATCAACTAAAGCTTTTACCTGTCAGTTAGCGGCTCTTTTCTTATTTACGATATACCTAGGGCAAATTAGAAAGGTTCTCTCTGTTGAAAAAAGTATTGAATTAGCACAAAGTTTAGTCGGTATTTCCTCTATTGTAGAGACTACTCTAAATAGTTTGCAGGATGATATCTCTGGGCTTGTTGATAAATACTATGATTCTAGTGATTTTCTCTTTGTCGGCAGAGGGTTGAGCTTTCCTATTGCTCTTGAGGGTGCTTTGAAATTAAAAGAAATATCATATATTCACGCTGAAGGTTATGCCTCTGGCGAGTTAAAGCATGGGCCAATAGCCTTAATTGACAAAGATATGCCTGTCATGGCTATGGTTCCTCAGGATGACGTCTATCAAAAAAGTATTTCTAATGTTGAAGAAATTAAAGCTCGTCAGGGCAGGTTGATACTTATTGGTACAGAAGGAGATAGTCATCTTAAAAATATAAGTGATGACGTTATTTATATGCCGAAAGTGGCACCTGAAATGATTCCTATTTTGTATACTATCCCAGCTCAATTACTTTCTTACGAGATAGCAACCCGCCGAGGATGTGACGTGGATCAACCAAGAAACTTAGCAAAATCAGTTACTGTTGAATAAAAAAAGGGTCAATCTAGAATAAATAGATTGACCTTTCGCTTGTAACTAAAAAACTGATTGTCAGTTTTTTAGTCTTGCTTCCAGAATGCGTCTTTTTCTGCACCACAAAGAGGGCATACCCAGTCTTCAGGTAGGTTTTCCCATGGGGTATCAGGGTCTACACCGTTCTCATAATCGCCTTCTGCTGGATCGTAAACATAACTACAAGGACATTCCCATTTTTGCATAATTTTTCTCCATCGTTATTGAAATGATTGTGATAATTTTTATCACGGTTATTAATATTTGGTCGCCATTCATTGATTAATGCGATGACTGTAAAAATCCTACCTATTCGTCCAGATAAATTCAAATTATAATTAACAAAAATTAATATGGAGGTTGTAAATCGCCATTATCTAAAATTTGGTCACTAATTTCCTTGAAATTTTTAGAATTATGACATTTGTTTAGTTTTTTGATTAGTTTCTTCTCGTTTGCAAAAGATAAGGCAAGATATTGCCAAATCATTTTCATTCTTCCAAGGACATGGCTATCTCCACAGAGGTTATTTAGGTGCATCTCGTAAAGCTCGGTATGGAAGTTTTTCAGTCGTTCTATTTTTATAGAGTTGGATAATTTTTTTCCTCGTATTTCTTCTGGTAAAAAAGGATAGGCTAGGGCACCACGGCCTATCATCCAATGTTCTACTTTGTTAAAACGTGTTTGTAGTTCATTGAACTGTCGGACGCTATTAATATCGCCATTATATGCTAATCTGTGGGTTGATAGCAAAAGGCATTCTGCAAATGTGTCTGGATCAGTGACACCTTTATACATCTGCTTGCCAAGGCGAGTATGGATTATAATTTCTGTGAGTGGATAAGCATTTAATTTTGGTAGAAGGTCCAAAGTTTGCGAAGTGTCGGTGAACCCAAGGCGTGTTTTTACTGATAACTTAAGCTGTAATTTAGGCATAACCTTATCTAGCATATCAAGAATCATATCTGGATGTGCTAGGAGTCCTGACCCACGCTTTTTCTTAGTGACCATGGGGGCAGGACAGCCAAGATTCCAGTTAATTTCCTTGTAACCAAAATCTGCTAACCTATTGGCTAGGGCAAGGAAATCCTCTGGCTTGTTGTTTAATAGTTGTGGGATTACAGTTAACTCTTTGTTTGCTTCTGGTCTAATGTCTTTTAAAAGTTTGTCATTTAATTCAGCTTTTTTCTGTGGGTTGATGAAAGGGGCTATTGTAAAATCAAAGCCATTAAAATGTTTAGCCCAAAGAGATCTAAAAGGTGCGTCTGTTAGGCCCCGTATGGGGGCAAGTGATAAAATCATGGTCTTTATTGCCTTAAGCGTAATATTTTGGTTTGAATGTTAAAAAATTATTATAAAAGCAATATGCTAAATCTAATTCATATACAATGAAAATTAATATAAACAATAAAAAGAGATTGGATTTATTCGAAGGGAAGGAGCAGGGGCGAGTACTAACTGCTATACATTCTAGTCTGAAAATACTAGAAATGGATGCATGGCTTGTTGGAGGAACCGTGCGAGATTTTTTTCTTGAAAGGCAAACTAAGGATTTAGATATTGTTGTTTCAGGAAGTGCCCATGCCCTCGGCAAGCAGGTTAGGAAAACATGCCGAGAGGGTGCCTTAATTATACTAGGTGACGATAGTCATGAAGAAACTTGTAGATTTGTCCATGCTGGTGTGCAGGTAGATATTGCATCTTTTAGAGGGGCTAGGAAATCTTTGTTGGAAGATTTAGCTCTTCGTGATTTCACAATAAATGCATTGGCTTTACCGTTAGCTTTTTTGAACGATGAATCTGTGGATCTTGTTGATCCACTATGTGGTTATGATGACCTGCAAAATGGAATCATTCGTCATTGCGAGAATGCTTTTTCTGCTGATGGACTTAGGATTTTGCGGGGATATCGATTTTGTGCAGAACTTGGATTTAAAATATTGTCTTCAACAGTTCAGGCTATGGTTGGTAATTTGTCATTTCTTGAAACAGTCTCTGAAGAGAGAATATTTGCCGAGCTAGATTATATAGTCTGTGCGACACATGGCTCATCCGTTATAAAGCAGATGGCTGAGAATGGAGTTTTGGCAAAAGTTTTGCCCGAGCTGAACAAAACCGTAGGTGTTGAGCAGTCGGGTGCTCATCACTTAAATGTTTTTGAACATAGTTTGATGGCTCATACAAGCATGAAACAACTTTTGTTAGATAGTGAATCTTATGGGTTGGTGAAAATAACAGACAAATTCATGGTTCAGCAATTACTTTGGGCTGCGCTTCTCCATGATATTGGCAAACCAGCCAATAGAAAAAAAGGACTAGGCGATAAAATTACTTTTCATCGGCATGATGAAGACGGTGCAAAAATGATCGCCGCTCTAGGCAGAAGGTTGAAGTGGAGTAATCGTTTACGAGAAAATGTAGCAATGCTTACCTCTATGCACATGCATCCTTTTCACCTCTGTACTGTTCAGGCGAAGCAAAAAGTTAGTAAGAAGGCAGCTCTTAAACTGTATCGCCGAGCAGGTGAGTTGCTAGTTCCTCTATTTTATTTATCTTTATCTGATAGCCTGGCTAGCCAGGGGGTTGATAAGCCAGAAGATATGGAAGACCAGTTAGTCTTGCTTTATAAATTTGTGATGAATGTCTATGAAAAAGATATAAAACCAAATCTTGCCCAGAAACTTTTGACTGGGGCAGTAATACGAGATGAGTTTAATGTGACTGAGGGGCCTAAGATTGGAGCCTTGTTGAAAGAAATTGAAGAAATGCAGGTGGCAGGAGAATTAAAAACAGTGGAGGATGCAAAACTTTGGTTAAAAGAATGCCTTGCCCCCTTGTCGTGACCCCCCAAAAGATGGTAATAAGCATCTGTTAAAGAATCTGTCATCTTTTAAAGATGCTTAAATTTTCCATAAATGGATGTATTATGCGGAAAGTAAATGATTATTATGCCCGAAAGGCAAAAAAAGATAAATACCCTGCTCGCTCAGTTTATAAGCTTGAGGAAGCACAGCAAAAGTTTAAACTGATTAAACGTGGTGATAGCATCCTTGATTTAGGTTGTTCACCCGGTAGTTGGTCTTTGTATGCTTCTGAGATTGCAGGTGAGACAGGTGTTGTGGTTGGTGTAGATTTGCAAGACACTTCTGGTGTTGCCCGCCCTGGAGGCGCCCCCATACACTGGATTTGTGCCGATATAAGAGAGCCGGAGATGCTTGAGGCGGTACGGAAAATTAGGCCATCTTATAGGGTTTTAATTTCGGATATGGCACCAAGAACTACTGGTAATAAATGGGCAGATGCGCAAAGCTCAATTGAACTTTGTTATCAGACCTTGGAGTTAGCGCAAATTTTACTTTTAAATAAAGGTAATTATATTTGCAAAGTTTTTCAGGGGGAAGATTTCCCTCGTTTTGTGGATGATGTGAAGAAAAGCTTTCAAACCGTGAAGGTTGTTAAACCGAAAAGTTCTCGTATTGAAAGTAGAGAAGTATTTGTGGTCGCCTTAAATTATCGAAGGCCGGCAAATAAAAAATAAAATGAAGCTATCTAGGGATAGGCATTAATATAAAACATACTTAATAGGTGGAATATGTCAGGACATTCTAAATGGTCAACGATTAAACGAAAAAAAGGTGCTAATGATGCCAAGCGTGGCAAAATTTTCACTAGGTTAATTAAGGAAATTACTGTTGCGGCTAGGGGTGGTGGTGGCGATCCTGAGGGGAACCCACGATTACGATCAGCAATATCAGTGGCAAAATCCGAAAATATGCCTAAGGATAATATCGCCAGAGCAATTAAGAAAGGTACTGGTGAGATTGCAGGTGAAGTGTATGACGAAATACTTTATGAGGGGTATGGTCCTGGCGGCGTTGCGGTTTTAGTTGAGTGTATGACCGACAATAGAAACAGAACAGTTGCCGATGTGCGCCATTACTTTGCCAAAAGCAATGGTAACCTTGGTGAGTCTGGTTGTGTTGCTTGGATGTTTGAAAAAAAGGGTGTTGTTTTAATAGACAAGGATGCTACCACCGAAGATGAACTGATGGATATTGCCCTTGATGCTGGTGCTGATGATGTCGTCGAGGAAGAGACAGAATTTCAAGTTTTGACAGCACCAGAAGACTTTGATGTTGTTCGTGATGCTATTGAAAAAGCAGGAATTTCGATGACCGATGCCTCAGTTTCCATGGTTCCTAAAAATGTAGTGGATGTAACCGAAGAAAATGTTGCAAAATCATTGTTGAAACTTCTTGAAAGCTTAGAAGATCATGATGACGTACAAAATGTTCATTCAAACTTTGATATTGATGAATCTTTGATGGATAAACTGTCGTAAGTTGTTGTACTGCTATTTCGATTGGGTTTGGTGAATTGTTTTGAGAATTCTTGGTATTGACCCTGGTAGCCGATTCACAGGGTATGGTGTGATTGATTCCCAGGCAGGAAAATTTAAATTTGTTGCCTGTGGGGTTATAAAACCCAATACCAAGGAAACATTTTCGCATCGATTACACGATATTTTCGAAGGTGTAAATCAGGTTATTCAAGTTCATTCACCGATTGTTGCGGCGGTGGAAGATGTCTTTATGAAAGACAATGCTCGTTCGGCTTTAAAGTTAGGTCAAGCTAGAGCAGCAGCTATTGTGGCAGCAATGGATAATGGTTTGCAAGTTCATGATTATAGTCCTCGCTCAATCAAGCAAGGTGTTTCAGGCTACGGAAATTCCAGTAAAGAGCAGGTTCAGTATATGGTGCGAGTTCTTTTACAACTAAAAGCAAGTCCCAGTAGTGATGCCACGGATGCATTGGCGGTGGCAATCTGTCATGCGAATCAATTAGGTGTTAATTTATGATTGCGTTTATAAAAGGTGAGTTACTTTTTAAGTCAACAGATCGAGTGGTCGTTGATGTGGCAGGTGTAGGTTATGAGATTTTTTTGTCCACCGATGCTTTGGCTAGAATCGCATCTGAAGGAGAGCCTATTGCTCTTTATATTCATACTAGTGTCCGAGAAGACGCAATTACTTTATTTGGTTTTTTGGAAGCGCAAGAAAAAGAATTGTTTCTTACTTTGAAAACTGTCTCTGGTATTGGCCCAAAACTTGGCCTTGGCATTTTGTCGGGAATGCCCATTGATGAGTTATCTAATGCAATTGCTTCATCTGATATTAAACGCCTTGTCACTCTGCCTGGTGTTGGTAAAAAGACAGCAGAAAGAATTTGTGTGGAGTTGAAAGATAAGGTCGGTTCGGTTGTTGTGGCGAATTCAACAAGTGGGGGTTCTTCAGCAATTGATTTGGCCGCTGGTGCGGCTTTTGCCGATGCTCTTTCTGCTTTGTGTAATTTGGGTTACGCTGATCCTGTTGCCCGGGAGGCTTTGGCTCGGGTGAAGAATAATCTTGGAGATCAAGATGCAACAGTTGAATATTTAATACGTGAAGGCCTAAAGGTGCTTGCATGAGGCTAGAAGAAGAGTTATTGGGCGATGATTTTGAGGAGGATAGAATTGTTTCTCCTCAACCGAGTTTTGTGGACAGTGGTAATGATAACGCCTTGAGGCCAAAAACATTAGATGAGTATATAGGCCAGCAACAATTAAAATCTAGTTTAGAAATTTTTATAAAAGCAGCCCGTGCTAGAGGGGAAAGCCTCGATCATGTCCTTTTTCACGGTTTTCCTGGTCTTGGTAAGACAACTCTCTCGTATATAATCGCAGCTGAAATGGGTGCCGGTATAAAAGTTACCTCTGGGCCAGTTATAGAAAAGCAGGGAGATTTGGCTGCTATTCTTACTGGTTTACAAGATGGTGATGTTTTATTTATTGATGAAATTCATAGGCTTAATCATGCAGTTGAGGAGGTTCTCTATCCTGCCATGGAGGATTACCAGTTAGATCTGATTATCGGGCAAGGACCTGGTGCTCGTTCAGTGAAGATGGATTTGCCTCGATTTACCTTGGTTGGTGCCACCACAAGGACTGGCCTTCTGACAGCTCCTCTGCGGGATCGATTTGGGGTTGTGCTCCGATTGGAATTTTATAGCCCAGAAGAATTAGTTGCAATTATTATGCGTTCATCCCGTCTCTTGGGTATGGAAATTAGTGAGTCTGGCGCTTTGGAGCTTGGCAAAAGATCTCGTGGTACTCCAAGAATTGCCAACCGTTTACTGCGTCGCGTGCGTGATTACGCTGAGGTCGGTGGGCATGCAGTTGTTAATTCAGATGTCGCTTCAGCAGCTCTTGATCTTCTAGGAGTCGACTCCTATGGCCTTGACGAAATGGATAGGCGTATCATGCTTGCCATAATTGATAAGTTTGACGGAGGTCCCATCGGTCTTGATACCCTTGCAACAGTAGTGTGTGAGGAGAAAAATACTTTGGAAGATGTTTATGAGCCATTCTTGATACAGTCTGGTTTTATAACTAGAACTCCTCGTGGTAGAGTTGCAACTGCCAATGCTTACGAGCATTTTAATAAAATAAAACCCCGCTCTATGATGCCGCCTACCTTGTTTGGTTGATGGCGCTGGTTGCTTTTACCTCTAGCTTATCTGTTTGTTATTTCATTGCAGGAATCTTATCTTTCTTTAGGTTACCTTGGGGCATTGCTACTTCGCTCAACTTTTTCGTCGGGTTTAGAGTTTTACTCCCGGAATATCGATTATATGGCTGCTGTGAAATTGTGCGTCCGCCTCGAACTTGAACGGATTTTCTTTTTTTCTAGGTACCCTTTAGTTAACTAAGATAAAGAGCCCCTCCTTCTTCTAGCCTCATGTCTTTCTTCGTTTTTTTGTTTTCTCTCCACTCAGTATCCACTATCTATGTTTTGATCCATTTTGTTACTGCTTGTAGAAGGGTAATGTCTTATTGCATCTTTTGTAAGATGTTTTAAACAAATATTGTCTGCTTTTTCTTTCCTGTCTTTTGTGTTTGTGATGTTTGTTTAGAGGTCAATTAGTTGTTGGGGTTGTTGGTTTTATTGAGGATCTTGTTTTTGTTCTGGTTGGTATGTTCCTGTTTTTGCGTCTTTTTGTCTTTCGTGGATTTTCAATCCATTTTGTAGCTTTCTGTGTAAATATCCTTGACATTGTGTCTGTTTTTGCAGTACTGTGTTTTTTGTGGGTATGAAGTGGGTGGTTAGTCCTTTTTTGTTGTTTCTCGAAAGATTATTTTGAAAAATCATGCGGAGCGTAGGCAATGCTAGTCAATAATCGGTTTAGAAGTCGTTCAAGACATACACTGGATGCAAAGGGAAGAATGAATTTTCCTAAGCGTTTTTGTGATGTGTTGGATTATTTTGGTGGCCGAGAGATGATGATCTGCCCATGGTCTAATGATCATTTGAGAATCTATACTTTGCAAGCGTGGAATGAGCTTGAAGATAAATACTACAGCAGTGCTGGAAATCCTAAATTGCTTCAATGGGCACGTAGGGTTCTTGGTGGTGTCGTCGCTTGTAGTCTAGATAAACAGGGGCGCCTTCTTATTCCGCAAGCATTAAGAGAAGAGTCAGGAGTTGAAGCTGATATCTGTCTTAACGCTTTGGGTAATTTTGTTGAGATTTGGGACAATGATACCTTTGAAAGGGTAACAAATCCTGAAGAATCAGAAGATACGAGTCAGGCACTTTTTGACCTTGGGATTATGTAATCATGGATGCTGCGAAAATTCATATTTCGGTTCTTCTCGAAGAAACCATGTCATATTTAAAACCTAGTGCAGGTGGTATTTATGTTGATGGGACAATGGGCCTAGGTGGCCATAGTTCTGCAATTCTTGATAGATCCACTCCGGATGGCAAGTTGATTGCCTTTGAGTGGGATGAAAACGCTATAAATGCAAGCGCTGAACGTCTTGCTCCGTATAAAGATAGATTAAGCATTGTTCGACGTAATTTTGCTGATATTACTACGGGCCTTGATGAGATTGGAGTACCTCGTATTGATGGTTTGATGATTGATATTGGCTTGTCTTCTCTTCAGTTGGATACTGGCGTGAGAGGATTCAGTTTTAAGCGTGATGATTATCTTGATATGCGAATGGATGAACGTCGCGAGCATACTGCTGCAGACATAATCGCAAAGGGCACTGAGGAACAGTTAGCAGATATTTTTTATTGCTACGGAGAAGAGCGTCAAGCAAGACCAATTGCAGCTTCAATAGTTGCGGCTCGAAAAAAAGAAAAAATTGAGACAACAAAACAGCTTGTGTCTATTATCGTGAGAGCCATTCCTAAAAGATTTCATCCTAAAAGAATTCATGTGGCGACCAAAGTTTTTCAGGCTTTACGGATAGCCGTTAATACAGAGTTAGAAAATTTATCCCAAATTATAGATAAAGCAGTTCCTTATCTTGCCCCAGGAGCAAGGTTTTGCATTATTTCATTTCATTCTCTTGAAGATAGGATAGTGAAACGAAAATTTCGAGCACATGAAAATTTGAAAGTTTTGACTAATAAACCTATTAAGGCAAGTGAAGAAGAAATCCAAATTAATCCCCGCTCTCGCAGTGCATTGTTGAGAGTTGCAGAAAAGATATAAATATAAAAGAGGTCTAGTTATGGCAACAGGGATTCAAACACAAAGTGTAGGTGTCGCAGGTATCGGTAAGCGTCGAGTGTTAAAAGGGCGTAGGTCGACAAGGTTACAGCTTTTTGATGAAAATTTCTACCGTGTGTTCAGTAGAGTTCTCATGGTGTTTATTCCCGTGTTTGTAATTGTTTATGGTGTTAGTTTTATGCTTAATGGCAAAGCCCAAAGCAGGGTTGATGATTTAGTGTTAGAGAATAGTCAATTAACAACCATTAATCACGCACTCAAAAACAGTAAGACAACCATGCTTAGCTATGATGAAAATATAAAAAGAGCAAAAAATATTGGTTTGATACCGGCTGAACAAAAACAAGTAAGAGTATATAGTAAAGGAAAATTTATTTATAAATATGTAAGAGGCTAGCCTAGTGAAAAGACAGCGTTCATTCAACATCAAAAAAAAGAGGCGGGGGAAGTTGCTCTGGTTACTTTTGATACTTTTGGTTGTGGGTGTTGTTAAGGTGGAAGCTGAATTTTCTTTTAGGAAACAGGTTGTCGAAAAATTTGCGACGGTACTGGATGCCAGAAGTGGTGGGATTGTAAAACGCGGTAATATTTACGATCGTAAAAATAGGGTTCTCGCCAAAAATGCTAAGGTGGTTAAGGTTGTTTGTAATACCAAAGAATTTTCGAGTAAATCAATTAAAGTCTTAGCTGAGATTTTAAATGTTGAGAGTAAAGTTCTATTTGATCATTTGGCAGAAGGCGGTAGGTATGTCACCCTTTATGATGGTATTAGTAAGGAACAGGCAGACTTAATTGAAAACGCTGAGTTAGTAGGTCTCTCTTTAGAAGAAGAAGGAGTTAGGATATACCCTCAAAAGGATTTAGCTGCACATCTCACTGGTGTTATTGATGATGGAATGGGGCTTTTTGGGCTGGAATATTTTTTTGATAAACTACTGACTGGTCGGCATGAAAGTTTGTGGGAAGGACAAAAGATTTCAGGTGTTCAAAATATTGTTCTTACTCTTGATATAGACATTCAAAAAAAGTTGAAAGAAACCTTAGCCAGGATCTCACAAGCTGGCAATGTGTCAAATGTAACGGGCTATGTTGTTAATGTGGATACTGGTAGTTTGTTAGCAGGGGCACAATGGCCAAGTTTCAATCCAGAAAATTTTGACAATTACCCACTCTCAGTAAGTCTCAATAACTTCTTGCAACCAATACCAATTCCCAAAAAATTTCAGCTAGCTATATCTGGCGCATGTGATGTTTATTCTCAGTATAATAATGAGGGGATTAATATACCATGGTCAGTGGTGGCATCAAATAAGAACTTAGCCTCTGAAATAAATATGTGGAAATGGATGGGGCTTAGTGATGAGCTTAAACCAGATTTTGCACCATCAAATAGAGCAAATCGTGATGCTAAAAATTATCAACCTTTAAACCCTTTTGCTGGCCCAGAAATTGGAGCTGTTAAAACAAGACCTGTGCAATTAGTGATGGCTTTATCTGCTGTGGCAACGGGAAAGGCAGAAAGCAAATTGCATGTTATTGATAAATTAATTGGTGATGATGGAAAAGAAGCTAACTTGTCATACTTGAATAAAGCAGTAGATATTTTTCAAACTAGTTCGGAGGCAAGTTTAGAGGTAAGGAGCATGTTGGGCCAGTTGGGTAAATTAGGTGAAAATCACTCTTTCTTTATTGAGGATCAACAGGTCGTAGGTTTAGCAAACTCAGGTCCTGTGAAGCAGGAATTTGTGTATTCTTTTCTTGTTACTGAAAAAGCAAATATAGCTATGCTTCTTATGGTAGAAAGAAACAGTAATGTTCTATCAAAAAAAAATAAAGGCAGGTCAGTTATTTTTGAGGTAGAAAAAGCACTAACAGAGGTTAGTCGTTTGCAACAATCGGCAGATATGTTCGAGGAATATTTTACAAATCAGAAAGTTGAAAAAGACTATATCGTGAATAAGGGATATGTGGAAGAAACCGATTTTGTTGATAAAGCTGTGCGAATGGCAATAATGCCTAACTTAGTAGGGTATAGTTTTCGAGAGGCGTTAAAAATACTAGGTGAGACGGGGTGCAATATAATTGCCAGTGGTAGTGGTTTTGTTATCTCCCAAGAACCAGTGTATGGTAGCCCGATTAGTGATAAAGATGATTGCCGTTTTAGTCTTGATACGAGTGAAAATCTTGGAGAAAAATATGTGGTAAATTAGATATTCTGGAAATCTAAAAGGAGGCTTGATGCAGGAAAAAATAGGGTTGAAGAAAATTTTAGAGCAAATAGATTGGCGTTTGATCCCTTCTGCATCGTCTGCTCAAATTTCAGATTTTGAAATAGATAATGTTTCTGCTGATTCTAGAAAGGTTGGCAGTAAATCAGTTTTTGTAGCACGTCGTGGTGTGAAATCTGATGGGCATGATTTCATAAAAGCATCTTTGGCGAGTGGTTGTCGAGTTATTGTTGTTGAAGATCAGTTTTTGCCTGATTCAAACTATGAACAACTTGATGCACTAGTTTTTGGGGTAAAAAACTCGGATATTTCCTATGCAGAAATGCAAGCTAATTTATGGGGGCATCCTGCTAAAAACCTAAAGCTCATTGCTATTACAGGTACAAATGGCAAGACAACAATTAGTTATTTACTTGAAGATTTATTAACAAAATTAGGAATGCAAACCGGTGTTATTGGTACTGTAAATAATAGATATTATAATTCTAATTCAAAGTTAATAAGTATTCATACAGAGCATACAACCCCAGACGCTGGGGTAATTCAACCATTACTGAAAGAGATGGTTGGCGCAGGTGTTAAAGTTGTAATCATGGAAATTTCCTCCCATGCAATTTCCCAAGCAAGAATTGCTCCCCTCATGTTTGATCTCGCAATTTTCACAAATCTATCTAGGGATCACCTAGATTACCATAGTGATATGGATAGTTATTTCGCTGCCAAATATATTTTATTCGAAAAATATTTAAAAGAGGATGGCAAGGCGGTAATTCCTGGTGATACTAGGTCATTAGCTAATCCTTATTTGAATGAGTTACAAGAATTATTAGGGGATAGGTATATTGATTGGGGCGAGTCAGAGTCGTGTAAGTTACGATTAAGCGAACATAGTGAAAAACTCGATGCTACTGACTTTTCTGTTGAGGTTGTGGAAGCAAGTAAAACTGTAGATTTAAGCACTAGATTGGTTGGAAGATTTAACATAGATAATATGTTATCTACTCTAGGTTCGGCTTTGGCCTTAGGGTATGGGCTTGAAGAATTAAAGGTGATACTTCCTGAGCTACAAGGTGCCCCTGGACGTTTGGAGCGAATAGTTACTGGGAGTAATGAAAATTTGGAAGAACCTGTAGTATTTGTAGATTATGCACATACACCAGATGCTCTTGAGAAAGTTCTAAGTACACTGGTTGAAATCCCACACGGTAATTTGTTAACCGTTTTTGGCTGTGGTGGCGATCGTGATAAAGGAAAGAGACCTCTCATGGGCAGCGTTGCTGCCAAGTATTCAGATGTTGTTGTTGTAACCGAAGACAACCCAAGAACTGAAGATTCAAAAGCCATATTAAAGGATATCGTTGCTGGGATAGGAGAAAAAGAATATCTATTAATTCCTAGTAGGAAGGAAGCTATAGCAAAAGCTATTGGTATGGCTAAGGCAGGTGATATCGTTGTTCTTGCTGGCAAGGGTCATGAAAATTACCAAATAACTGAAAATGGTAAGAACTTTTTTGATGATAGCATTGTTGCTCGTAATGTTTTGTCTTCTTGGACTGTTACAAGAATAGCCGAGGCAACAAGGGGGCAAATAAAATCATCTACGGATAAATCAATTTACCTTGGTACAGTTAATACTGATACTAGAACCATAAAAGAAAATGATATTTTCGTCGCCTTGAGAGGCGAATCTTTTGATGGACATAACTTTTTACAGCAAGCTTTAAATCAAGGTGCGAGTTGTCTGGTTGTTGAAAAGTATTATCCAGATATTACATGTACACAAATTATCGTTGCCGATACTGGTATGGCATTGGGGGATATGGCATCGTACCGAAAAGACGCTATTCTGCCCAAGGGGTTGAAATGTGTCGGAATAACAGGTAGTTCTGGTAAAACTACTGTTAAAGAAATGGTTGGTTCAATATTTTCTTGTAACTGGCCAGCAGGAGATTACGCTGAAGATGCAATTTTAAAAACTGCAGGTAATTTTAATAATCTTGTGGGGCTCCCCTTATCATTATTACCTTTGGGATTTCAGCACCAGGCTGTGATATTAGAGATGGGAATGAACTCACCTGGTGAAATAGCCAGACTTACAGCAATAGCAAAGCCAGATGTAGTTTGTATAAATAATGTTCAGGGAGCTCATTTGTCTGGGCTTGGGAGTATAGAAGGTGTTGCATCCGCAAAAGAGGAAATTTTTTTAGAAGCAAAAGAAAGTACAATTTTTTCGGTAAATTTAGATGATGCTTTGGTAACAGAGAGAGCAAGTAAATATCAAAACAAAAAGATTTACTACTCGTTGTCTAAAAAATCTCAATCAGATGTCTGGGCAAGCGATGTTAAAAGTGAAGGACTAAATAATATTAGTTTTAATTTACATTATCAGGAAGAAATCGTTTGTGTTGTTTTGCCTGCAATCGGCGAGCATAATATAAATAACGCTTTGGCTGCCGCCTCAATCTCAATTGCCATGGGGCTTAAATTACCAGTTATTGCAAGTGGTTTGGCAAAATTTGTCAATCAAAGCAAGAGAATGGAACTTTTAACATCTAAATCAGGGTGGAATATAATTTCCGATTGTTATAATGCAAACCCAGCCTCAATGATGACAGGGTTGAAAACTCTAGTAAGTATCAAAACAGGTAAAAGAATAGCAGTTTTAGGTGATATGTTTGAACTGGGTGAAGATGCTGAACGTGCCCATATACGAATTGGTGAATTTGCAGGTTCATTAGCGTTAGATTTAATACTTGTTGTTGGTGAATTTGCATCTTTGGTAAAAATAGCAGCTGAAGAGAGTGGAATGAAGGGACGAGCTTTTGCGTTTTCTGATAAATCTGATATAGTCGATTTGTTGAAAAATCTACAAGAACGTCAAGAATTATTGACAGGCGATACGGTTTTTGTCAAAGGTTCCCGTGGAATGACCATGGAAACTATTATTAGCGAATTTATTTAATAATTATGAAGGGGCTTAGCCCTGTGGAATAATAAAAAATGCTCTACCACCTTTTATATCCTTTACACGAGTCTTTTGCTGGTTTTAATGTTTTTCGTTATATAACATTTAGGTCTATTGCTGCGGCAGTATGTGCTTTTTTGATTGTTTTTTTCTTTGGTAAAATGTTCATAAGGGCGATGCAGAAGAGACAGATTGGACAGGTTGTTAGGGATAATGGTCCTGAAACCCACTTTAAGAAAAATGGCGTACCAACCATGGGCGGTATGCTAATTATTTTTTCTATCATTATTTCAACTTTCTGTTGGGCCAGGTTAGATAATCCACTGGTCTGGGTGATAATGCTGGTAACATTATTTTTTGGCGCTATAGGTGCCTATGACGATTATAAAAAAATATCCAAAAACAATACAGATGGGCTGAGTGGGAAAGGAAAATTGTTTTTGCAGGTTTTGGGCGCTTTATTAGTCGGTTCATTTGTCTATTTTTACCCAGTTCATGATAGTCAGCTAAGTATTCCTTTTATAAAAAATTTCCAACCTAATTTAGGTGTCTTTTATATAGCTTTTGCTGTTTTAGTTATTGTTGGATCTTCAAATGCGGTAAATTTAACAGATGGATTAGATGGTTTAGCAACAGGTCCAACAGTTGTTAGTGCCGCTGTGTACCTTCTGTTTTCCTATCTTGCCGGCAACGTTGTATTATCTGAATATCTACAGGTTGCCTACGTGCCAGGTAGTGGAGAGCTGGCAGTTTTTTGTGGCACTTTATTTGGCGCTTGCCTTGGCTTCTTGTGGTTTAATGCCCACCCCGCTCAAATGTTTATGGGGGATGTTGGTTCTCTGGCCATTGGTGGCGCAATCGGTAGTATTGCTATCATGATAAAGCAAGAGTTTTTGCTGGTGATCGTGGGAGGCATCTTTGTTATAGAGGCTCTGTCAGTGATTATCCAAGTGGGGTATTTTAAAATATCAGGTGGCAAGAGAATATTTTTAATGGCTCCCTGTCATCATCACTATGAGAAAAAAGGATGGGCGGAACCAAAGATAGTCGTAAGATTTTGGATTGTTTCAATCATACTGGGCCTTTTTGCTGTTGCAACATTAAAACTTCGTTAGAGAAAATGATAAATCATCCTTTATTAAAACCTGGTGTAAGCTTTGCCGTAATGGGACTTGGTGTTTCAGGAAAAGCTGCACTTAGGTATGCTATCGCATGTGGAGCAAAAGTCTTAGTTTCTGATAATCGTAGTGAAGATGAACTGACTCAAGAATTGAAGCAATTAGGAATTACTGCAAGTACTGAAACAGGTCATAGTTTTGGGTTTTTATTAAAAGCCGATGTGGTTTTTGTTAGTCCTGGTATTTCCTGTGATGATTTGCTGGAGCAATTAAGGGACTCAAAGAGAATAATTGTAGGTGAGTTATCTCTTGTAGCACCTGTAATTAAGAGCAAGGTTATTGCTATAACTGGCACAAATGGGAAGACTACCGTTACATCCCTTATTGGGAAAATATTAGCTGATGCAGGGAAAAGTGTTTTTGTTGGTGGTAATATTGGTACCCCTTTATTAGATTGGCTTTGTGAAGAAAAAACAGCAGAGTATTTGGTGTTAGAGTTATCTAGTTTTCAGTTAGAGTATATTGGTGATTTTAGACCTGATATCGGCGTACTGTTGAATGTCACACCGGATCATTTAAATAGACACGGAGACATGGAAAGGTATATCGAAGCAAAAATGAATATTTTTGCTAATCAAAATGTAAATGATATAGCTGTTTTACCCTCTGAAGGTTTTAAGAAATACGACATTAATTCTAGGGTTGTTCGTTTTGGTACTGGTGAAGAGACAGATATCAAAATAACAAATAATATTATTTCTTTTGATGGTGAAGATGAACATGAACAGACCTTTGATTTGTCAAATAGTAAGTTTAGCAATGAAATTGGACGGCTAAATAGTGCGCCAGCAATTTTTTGTGCTGTTAATTGTTCCTGTGAACAAGCATCAATTATAGCTAGCATTGAAAAATTTGACTTAGGCGAGCATAGGTTAGAGCTGGTCGCGGAAATTGAAAAGGTAAAATACTATAACGACTCCAAGGCAACAAATACTGGGGCTGTTAATGCTGCGTTATCGCAATTATCAGATGTGATTCTTGTTGTGGGCGGTCAGGATAAAGGCGACGATTACAATTTATTAAAGAAAATGGTTGAGGACAAAGTATCCCACCTTATCTGTATTGGTGAAGCAACAGAGCTTATTGAATCTGCATTGGCAGGTTCTGTGGTTATTTCACGGGCCCAATCAATGAAGGAAGCAGTAAACTTAGCCTCTCAGCTAGCAAAACCTGGTCAAAATGTTTTATTATCTCCTGCCTGTGCTAGCTTTGATATGTTTACAAACTATCAGGATCGGGGAAGCCAGTTTAAAGAAGCCGTCCTAAAATTGAGTTAATAGTTGAAATAATAATGAAAAATACTGAATACAAAAAAATATTATTAACTGGCGGTGGAACAGGAGGGCACCTGTTTCCGGCTATTGCAACAGCTGAAGAGTTTTGTCGAATTTATCCAAATACAGATGTTTTGTTTGTGGGTACTAAGAGAAAAATGGATGCTAAAGCGATGGCACAATATGGTTATCGTTCCAAAGTTATTACCTGTTATGGACTTAAAGGGAAAAACATTATTGAGCTTGTTAAAGCCTTGGCGGTTTTACCAATTTCATGTCTTCAATCTTTGTGGATTTTACTTGTTTTTCGGCCTGATCTGGTTATTGGTGTTGGTGGCTATGTTACAGGTCCAGTTGTGGCTATGGCCAGGATTTGCGGTTTTAAAACAATGATACATGAACAGAATTCTGTGCCAGGGCTTGCCAATCGTAAATTAGGTAGACTTGTGGATAAAGTGTGTGTGTCACTTGCTACCAGTAAGAAGTTTTTTCCAGCAGACAAGGTGATGGAGACAGGAAATCCAGTTAGAAAAAACATTCTCTGTTTACCTGTTAAGAAGCAAGCAGAGGCTGATGCCGTAACTGTTCTCGTACTTGGTGGTAGTTTAGGTGCCACAGGATTAAATCGTGTGGTAGTTGATGCTTTTACTGGGGAACATGCGAACAGTTTAAGGAAAATCAAACTGATCCATCAAACTGGTAGTGGTGATGAGCAGTGGGTGAAAGACGAATATAGTTTGGCTGGGAGAGAGGTTATATGTCAGTCATTTTTCAGTAACATGGAAGAAATATATTCGCAGGTAGATTTTATGATTTCAAGGGCTGGGGCGACCACTTTAGCTGAGATATCCATTTTGGGAAAACCAGCCATTTTAATCCCCTTTCCTTCTGCGGCAGATAACCATCAGCAAAAAAATGCTGAGCATTACGTTAATGGTGGCGGGGCGATGGTTTTTAAGGAAAATGTGATTGATCAAACATTGCTTACTGAAACAGTTTTAGATTTGGCAAATAATAAAGAAAAGCGTGAATTAATGTCTAATAATATGGTTAAGCTAGGAATAGCTAAGGCTGCCAATAATATCGCAAAAATTTGCGATGAGTTAATAAAATAGTTATGTATAACACAAATCATCATATTCATTTTGTTGGTGTTGGCGGTATTGGTATGAGTGGCATTGCTGAGCTTTTGCTTAACCTTGGTTATTCTGTTTCTGGTTCTGACCTTAATTCCTCTGCAATAACTGATAAACTACAGTTGTTGGGTGGAAATATTTATAAGGGACATGAAAAAAAATGGGCAGCAAATGCTAGTGTTGTTGTTACTTCCTCTGCCATTTCAAAAGAAAATCCAGAAGTTTTATATGCTAAAGAAAATAACATCCCAGTGATTCAACGTGCTGAAATGTTAGCAGAGTTGATGCGATTAAAAACATTTGGCATTGCCATTGCGGGGAGTCATGGCAAGACGACTACAACGTCTATGGTGGCTAATATGCTTAATGCGAATAATTTTGACCCTACAGTTGTGGTAGGTGGCAAGGTTGATAATCTTGGTGGCAATGCTCGCTTGGGAGAAGGCGAATTTATAGTAGCTGAAGCTGACGAAAGTGATGGTTCATTTTTAAAATTATCTCCGGTTATCGAAGTTATCACAAATATCGATTTAGAACATTTGGATTTTTACGATGATTTAGACCATATCAAGGATACTTTCTTACGCTTTATAAGTAAGGTTCCTTTTTACGGGGCAGCGATTGTTTGTCTAGATGATGAAAATGTGGCTTCTATTTTGCCGCAGGTTGACAGACGATTAATTACCTATGGTCTAAGCCCTCAAGCAGATGTTTGTGGTGAAAATTTACGATATAACGGTAACGAAGTTACTTTTGCCGTGAGAGTTGACTCTAAACTTCAAGGCGATGTAGTAATCGCCACAGCTGGCAAGCATAATGTATACAATGCGTTGGCTGCAGTAGCCGTGGGTCTTGAGTTAGAAATTCCTTTTGTGGATATAGTAAGTGGTCTTGCTAGTTTTGGCGGCGTACAGAGAAGAATGCAGCTGAAAGGTGAACTGAAAGGCATTAAAGTCGTGGACGATTATGGTCATCATCCAACAGAAATAAGGGCAACTTTAAAAGCAATTAAACAGGCGTGGCCTGATAAAAGGCTTGTTGTTATGTTTCAACCTCATCGATATTCCAGAACTAAAGCCCTCTTTGATGAATTTAAAACATGTTTTCATCAGGCAGATTACTTAGTTATGACCGATATCTATGCGGCAAGTGAAAGTCCTGAGGATGGAGTAGATTCTTTAACTTTGCTTACTGCGGTAAAAGAACATGGGCAGAGGCATACCCGCTATATTGGAGATGTAGGCGATATAGCTCTGCAATTGCTACCAGATCTGCTAGAAGAAGATTTGGTACTTAGTCTTGGGGCTGGCAATATCGTTAGGGCTGGAGAAGATTTAGTTGAACTATTGAAAAAAAGCTAGGAAGGGTTGTTACAATGAATGAAAAACAAAGGATGGATATAGCTGAACTTGTATCAAATAATATTGAATTTGATCAATCTCTTGCCCCCTACACATCCTTTGGTATTGGTGGCGTGGCAAAAGCTGTAGTTACGGTGCATCGTGCAGAGAATCTTAAAAATCTTTTATCATATTTAGATAAACAAAAAATCGAATGGCGAGTAATAGGTAGGGGTAGTAACTTGCTCGTAAAAGATGCAGGATTTGCAGGAGTTATAATTCTCCTCGCAGGAGATTTTAAATCAGTAACTGAAATTAAGACTTCTAAGGATGAATCGATTATTTCTTTTGGTGCTGGATTAAGTTTGACGGCAATTTGTAATTATGCAGCTGATAATGGCCTTGCTGGTTGTGAGTTTTTATATGGTATCCCGGGAAGTTTAGGTGGGGCCGTTGCAATGAATGCTGGTGCTTGGAATGGAGAAGTGTCTAATATTATTGACTCCGTGACTTTGTATCACGATGGTGAGATTCACCATCTTTTTAAAGAGGAGCTTAGTTTCTCGTACCGTAGCTTTAATGATTTACATGGTAGGTATGCAAGTGCAATAATTTTGTCTACTAATTTTCTATTGAAAAAATCTTCTACCCAGCAAATTAAATCTGAATTGCAAGGCATTTTGGCAAAAAGAAAAGCAGCACAAAAGGTTACAAAACCCAATGCAGGATCATTTTTTAAGAATCCTGCTGGTTACCATGCAGGTAGATTAATTCAGGAATGTGAACTCAAGGGTAGGCGTGTTGGTGATGCAATGGTGAGTTTGGAACATGCTAATTTTTTAGTGAATATTGGAAATGCCAAGGGGGATGAAATGTTGTCACTTATGAAAATTATACAGAGTGAAGTTTTGCAGAAAACTGGTGTTCAATTGGTTCCTGAGGTACATTTTATATAGCCATGAAAATCCTTAATAATAAGCAAGTTGGCTCGAAAAAAATATTAACTATGAAAAGTAAAAATTTTTTCCAAGATTTAAAGATTCCTGAGTCTCGTGTTTGTGGTTCTGTGATGGATAAATACTGGCCGATTATTTCAACTTGGCGATATAAATGGCAAAAACAGGGCAGTAAATTGATTTTTGGAGCTTTAAAATTATCAACATTAACTGTTATTTGTATTGCTTTAGGGGTTGTTTATAAAACTGAGATAGTACCTAAGATACTTGCTAGTGCTGGTTTTGCAAAAATTGAAAAAATAGAATATGTCGGACAGAGTCGCCTTACAGTAAAAGAGTTGGCAGCTCATTCTGGGATTGCACCTTTCTCAAGCTTGTTTGCTGTCGAAAAAGATGAAGTGATAAGTAATTTAAAGAAGTTAGCTTGGGTGAGAGATGTTGAAGTCACTAAAAACTGGTTCAATGAACTTGAAATAAAAGTAACTGAAAATATCCCAATTGCATTGATATTTGATGCCAGTAACGAGGGGAAATTGCAATATGTGAATAAGCATGGAAAATCTTTTGCTACTCCTCATGATTTAGATAGTCTCGATTATCCTGTGATAACCGGTTCTGGAAAGTTAAAAGACGATGTCCTTCTTGAGCAGGCTATTAAGGATAGCATTACTTTTTTGAATAAAGCGGCACAAAATAACGAAAATCTCCCACTCCAGGCAATTTCAGAAATCCACATTGATGAAAAGGGAGAATTAGTTATTTATTTAGTAGAACATTCATTTCCCATCTATGTAGGAAAAAGAGAAATAGAAAAGGCTTATGTGTATTTGGTTAGAGTTTTGCGAGATATGTATGGAAATAGTTCGAGAAGCAAGAGAATTGAAAAAATAGGATATATTCAGCTTGATTATATTAAAGATCAAGTTTTAGTCGTAGATAATGGGGCGAATTGATGGATAAAAGAAACGATAATGAAATTCTCATCGAAAAAGATGATATTGAGCTAAGTACTACGCAAAAAGCCACAAACCTTGACGATATCTATGAGATTGATGAAAATGATGCCATCGATTCTGTTGATACTGTGGACACATATGACAGCCATGCTACTACGACCAGTATTGATGAAATTGATGAGGCGAGTATAGACCTTGATCAAAAAGTTGATTTTGCCGAAATGGTTATCGAAGATGGTAGCCAAGATGTAACGCCCTACGAATTAGAAGAAGACGATATAGAAGGATCGGAATTAATTGCCAGCATAGATATAGGATCTTCTAAAATATGTTGTGTAATCGGTTGGGTTCTGGCTGATGGTAAATATGATGTGTTGGGTGTAGGGGCTGTTGCTTCAAAGGGAATGCGTCGTGGTGAAATCGTAAATATCAAGGTTACTGGAACTGCAATAAAAGAGTCTCTTGATAAGGCAATGGATAATACTAATCTCCATGAAGATGATCTCAAGGAGATGGTGTATATTGTTGGCATTGGTGGGGGACATGTTAAGGGGTTTAATAGCCCAGGAATTCAACCAATTGGCGATAGAAAAATCAAAGAATATGATCTTTTTGCAGTGCAGGAATCTGCAAAAACGGTAAAAATTTCTGATACACAGTCAATTATTCATGTTTTACCACAAGAGTACATGGTCGATGACAATGTGGGTATTGCAAATCCAATAGGCATGAAAGGTGTTCGTTTAGCTACTAATGTTCATATTGTGGCTGCGGACTTAGTTGCCATGCATAATTTAAGTGCCTGTTGTGAGCATGCAGGAATTAAAAAAGTTGAAATTGCTCTTGAATCAATAGCTTCAGCTGAGGCAATACTTACCGAAGAAGAGAAGGAAAAAGGTGTGGCTCTAGTTGATATTGGAGGTAGTAATACTGATATCGTAGTCTATAAGGCTGGTACTGTTAGACATACTAAAAATATACCTCTTGGAGGGCACAACCTTACCTTGGATTTATCCGTTGGGCTTAGAACCTCATTACCAGAGGCGGAAATGTTAAAAGAAGGTTATGGCTGTGCTTTGAAAGATATGGTCAAAAGCAAACGGGTTGTAGAGTGGTTTAGTGAGGCTAAGGGAGAAAACAGAAAGATAGAGCAGGTTCTTCTTGTGGAAATACTCGAGGCTCGGATGATTGAGATTCTCAATCTTATTCATGATGACTTGGTTAAATCTGGACGGAAGAATATTATTGATGGTGGAATTGTTTTTACCGGAGGAGGTTCTCTTCTTCCACACTTGTCAGAGCTTGCAGAATATATTTTTGGTGCCCCAGTTCGTATAGGCTACCCTAAAAATATGCGTGCAGGAGGGGACTTGGTTGGCACTCCAAGGTGTGCTACTGCTGTCGGCCTTGTTCCGCAGGCTTGGATGGGAATACAGTCTGGGCAAAAACGAAATGTTAACATTTTTCAAAGAGTGCTGAACTTTTTTAGTAACAAATTGTCATAGATGTCTACTTGTTAGTGGATTCTTTATAACACTGTGCTATATTGATTTTCGTCATTAAATAGGAAATAGTCATTATAAGGTGGGGGAATGATGCCTTTTAGAATAGCAGAAGATCAGACCGGGCTCGCAGTTATTAAAGTTATCGGAGTAGGTGGTGGTGGTGGTAATGCCGTTAACAGTATGAAGCGTAATGGTTTGAAGGGAATTGAGTTGATATCTGCTAATACAGATAAACAAGCACTTAATGATTCTCTTGCAGATGTCGTTTTACAAATTGGACCTGGTATAACTAAAGGTTTGGGTGCAGGTGCTAAACCTGATATTGGTAAACATGCAGCTCTTGAGTCCATGGAAGACATAAAAGAAAGTATTATTGGTAGTGATCTTGTCTTTGTTACTGCTGGTCTAGGTGGCGGTACTGGAACAGGTGCAGCACCTATTGTGGCAAAAATTGCTAAAGATGCCGGTGCTCTCGTTGTTGCAGTGGTGACTAAGCCATTTAATGTCGAAGGTAATGTTAGAAATCGCAATGCTGACGAAGGTTGGCAAGAGTTGGTTGCAGAAGTTGATACCATTATTACTGTACCTAACGATAGACTTCTTGCCATTGCAGAAAAACGCGGACCTATGGCAGAGATGTTACTTCATGCCGATAGTGTGTTGTTGCATGCTGTAAAGGGCATTTCTGATCTGGTTAATACTTCTGGCGTTATGAATGTAGATTTTGCTGATCTTAGAACCATAATGAAAGAAAAGGGTCCTGCCATTATGGGAATCGGACGAGCAAGTGGTGAAAATAGAGCCATGGAAGCAGCTCAAAAGGCAATTGACAATCAACTTATTGAAGATGCAGGAGTTGATGGTGCAAGGGGTTTATTAATCAATGTTGCAGCAACTCCAGATACGCTTGATCTTATGGAGTTTGATGAAGCTGCTAAGTTTATCCAAAGTAAGGTCGATGATGAAGCGAATATCGTTTTAGGTGCTATTGAAGACGAAACATTGGGTGATGAAATAGTTATTACTGTCATTGCAACTGGTATTGGTGGCGAGATTGTTGATGCAAGAGAGCCTGTTGTTACTAAGCTTGAAAAGCCAACCTCGGTAGTTAAAAATAAGAATCCAGATTTCAGTCCTGAAAATATGAAGTATGCTCAGCCTGCAAAAAGAAACGAACCCAGTAAAGATATTTTCCCACGATCTAACTTTGAATCAATGGACAGTGCTGGGAAAAAGCAAAATCTTGATAAACTGACCGAGACGAATAATGTACTCGGTAATAAGTCGAGTGTCGGCTGGAATAGCGAACAATTAGAAACACCTACTTATTTGCGTATCAAAGCAAATTAGATTTTTAATACACTGAGCTCTTTTGAATTAAAGGGTTCAGTTTGTTTGAGGATCATTCCCATAAAAAAAAAGAATTTTCATCAAAAAAAAACACGTAAAGAATCGCTTACCCGTCAAGATTTATTGGATACAGAGCGAGGTAGTTATCTCAAGAAATGGACTGGTAGAAACCCACTTGCCCTAATGTATCCCAATACTTACAAGGTTGGCATGTCTAGCCTTGGTTTTCAACTTGTGTATAATATCTTAAATGATCAAGAAGATATTGTTTGTGAGCGATTTTTCCTTCCTACTTCTTCTGGTAGGCTCGAATCTGTCGAATCAGGCCGGGCTCTAGAAGATTTTTCAATTATATTTATCTCAGTAAGCTTTGAGCATGATTTTGTAAATATCGCTAAGATGCTAATTTCTGCTGGCATTGAACCAATGGCGAAGAATAGGCGGGATGATATAAGCAATTCATCTCCACTTGTCGTGTGTGGTGGGGTGATAAGTTTTATGAACCCCGAGCCTATTGCTGATTTTATTGATTTATTCTATGTGGGAGAAGCCGAAGTTTTATTGACCCAAGTAGCAGATGAGATATTCCAGCATAAAGAAAGTGGCAGGGAAAAATTATTATATGATATCTGTCATCATTATGATGGCTGCTATGCTCCTAGGTTCTATAGACCTATTTATGACCTGCAAAACCGTTTAGTTAATTATGAATCTGAAAACGGACTGCCTAAAAGAATCAAAAAATTAACATATCACCGCACAGATTGCGCTCCTCACTCTCAACTTCTTACTAAAGAAGCGGAATTCTCAGATCTTTATTTAACAGAACTAGGTCGTGGCTGCTCTAGGGGCTGTAGATTTTGCACGGCTGGTTTTATCTACCGTCCGCCCCGGCTATGGGATGCAGATGCTATAATTGCAGGCTTAAAGAAGCGTTTTTCTGGAGTGGACAGGGTCGGTCTCCTGGGTATGGAGATGGCCAATGGTGGCGATCTAGACAAAATTGCAGATTATTTAATGGAAGGAGGGTGCTCTTTGTCATTCTCATCGCTTAGGGCAGATCGCCTTTCTTCAGATTTAATCGAATTACTTAGTAAATCAAATTTAAAAAGTGTTGCTATTGCACCAGATGGCTCTTCTGAACGTTTAAGACTTGTTATAAACAAAGGTTTAGAGGAAGAAGATTTATTAAATGCTGCTGAGAATTTAGTGCGGGCAGGAATCTTCAAACTTAAACTATATTTAATGGTAGGTTTACCAACAGAATCTCAGGATGATTTACAAGAAGCTGTTAATCTTATTGGGAAAATCAAGGATAGAATTGATCCCATAGGGAAAGAACGAGGACGACTTAGTGAAATAGTGGTATCGGTAAATTCTTTTACGCCCAAACCTTGGACTCCTTTTCAATATCACTGTTTTGGGGTGAGTGAACAGTTAGAGCCAGATGAAGTTTTGTCAGTAAATAATTCCCTTATTACCCTTAAAAATAGGATTAAATTTCTTAAAAAAGGTTTCAGCCAATATGCAAATGTGAGTATGAATTCGGATAAGCCTGAAAATGTTTTATTTCAGGCTGTATTGGCAAAAGGAGATAGACGGCTTGCACCAGTTCTTATCGACATGGCTTATGGTAAACCTTGGAAGCAGGCAATGAAAAAAAATGACATTACCGCAGAAGAATATACCACTAAAGGGTGTGGTGAGGATACTTTTTTTCCTTGGGATATTATAGACCATGGTATTAAAGATGGTTACCTGTGGCAGGAGTATTTAAAATCATTTACAGCTAAGAAAACTCTTGCATGTGATGTGAAGGTTTGTCGAAAATGTGGCGTTTGCGGCGATGTAAGCGAGAATTAAGTTAAGGATAAATTAAAAGAAAATGGAAACATCTCAAGATGATTTAAATATAGTAAGGAAACAGAAACTTGCAGCAGGGGCTCAGCCTTTTAAACTTGTTAAGTTCTTTTCATTTTCTAGTCTATTTGTCATTCTCGCATTCACCCTTTTCCTTTCATGGGCTATTTCTAAATACTCAGAAAAAGTGATGGTAGAACAAAGTGAAGCACATACCGAGGTACTTGCTGAAAGTATAAATCAGCAAGTTTTTTATCGGTTTGTTGTGCCAACAGTTTTGCGGTTTGGTAAAATTTCTTTACGTGAACCTAAGCAGTATCAAGTGATTAATGTCATCATTACTGGTCTTATAAGTGGGATGAATATTGACTCTGTAAATATTTATGATTCAAACTCAAATGTCATTTCTTACTCAACCGTAAAGGAGATGATTGGTAAAGAAAACGTTGGTGGTTCAGAATACGAAAAAGCTAGGAAAGGTGAAATCACCTCACAGATGAAATATACTGGGAATATCTTAAATTATTTAGGTTTAGAAGGTGAGTTTAGTATTCGTCTGGTAACTTATATTCCGTTTAGACAGGTAAACAGAGAAGGCGAAAGTCGGGGCGATGTTTTGGGTGTTATTGAAATCGAAAAGGATTTAACAGCCGAATATTCAAAGATAATTGAATTGCGGAAAAAATTACTCCTACTTTCTTCAGTGATTATGGCAGTCCTGTTTTTTGTTCTTAGGATGATCGTTGCTAGAGCCGATAAAATTATGCTCAAACAGACGAAAGAACGTTTAAAGTTGGAGGATAATTACAACCAAGCAAAACGCCTTGCCCATTTGGGGACTATGGTGGCAACAGTATCCCACGAAATTAAAAGTCCACTTGGAATTGTAAGAAGTACGGCAGAAATTCTTGAAAAAAGAATAAAAAAAATAGCACCAGGCAATGAACAATTGGCAAATATAATTGTTCAAGAAACTACAAGACTAAACGATATTGTTCTTGAATTTTTAGATTTTGCCAGACCACAAAAAATGTCGTTTCATTTAGTGTCAATTGACACTTGTATAGAGAAAATAGTCAATTTTGTGAAGGGTGAATTGAAAGCAAGAAATATCTCTTTGGTGATTGATCTAGCCCCCAATTTAAAAAAAGTAAGTATTGATGAAAATGCTTTTTATCGTGCACTTTTAAATATTGTTATGAATGCAATTCAAGCTATGGACAAAGATGGTGGTACTTTACAGATTTCAACTGGTAGTGCAGAGGGTGGAGAAGTTGTTTTGACCATTAGAGATACGGGGGTAGGAATATCAGAAGAAAACTTAGAGCAAATATTTGCACCATTCTTCACAAATAGACATAAGGGTACTGGGTTAGGCCTTGCAATTACCATGAATATTATTGAAAATCATGGTGGCAAAATAGAGGTGGAAAGCCAAGTTGATATTGGAACAAGTTTTATTTTAAGTTTACCTCGGGCGGTTTAAAAAAAAAAGTGGTAATGTGACAATATTGTACTATTTTACAATGTTGGTTAATTTATCTATTGGTTAATAGTGAGGAACATATGAGTGATAAGATTGTTGTAATCGGTGGTGTTGCAGCGGGCCCAAAAGCTGCGTGTAGAATCAAAAGAGTGAAACCTGAAGCTGATGTCTTAGTTATCGATCAAGACAATCTGATATCCTATGGGGGCTGTGGTATTCCGTACTATGTTTCGGGTGATGTGGCTGATGAAAAAGAGCTTCGATCTACTAGCTTTCATATGTTAAGAGATGAATTCTTTTTTGCCAAAGCAAAGGGTGTTAGAACAATGACATCCACTAAAGCTGTTGCCATTGACCGGAAAAATAAAATAGTAAAAGTTGAAAGTAAAACTGAAGGTAGTTTGGATATACCTTATGATCAGTTACTGTTAGCGATGGGTAGTACCCCCATGGTATTACCAATACCAGGTGCCGATCTTGACGGTGTTTTTACCGTAAGCGATATGCACAAAGCCATAGCTATTAAAGATAGAATTGCTAAGGGCAAAGTTGGCAAAGCGGTGGTCATTGGTGGTGGTGCAATTGGTATCGAAATGGCTGAAGCATTAACTGATTTATGGGGTGTTGAAACATCCCTCGTTGAATTTCAAGATCAATTACTCCCAAGGGTTCTTGATTGGCCGATGGCAAAAATACTAGCAAAGCATATGCAGGATATGAATGTCGATCTATTTCTAGGGCAAGGTGTCGCTGAAATAATTGCAGGAGAAAATGGCATTGTTGCGGGAGTTAAGACTAGTGCTGGCAAAGAATTAGCATGTGATATGGTTATAATGGCGGCTGGTGTTAGACCACGTTCAGAACTTGCAAAAGATGCTGGACTGAATGTGGCCAATAATGGAGCCATCGTTGTAAATGAAAGAATGCAAACCTCTGATGCTAATATTTATGCTGCTGGTGATTGTATTGAGGTTCCACATTTAGTTAGTGGGAAAAGATTTTTTGCACCTTTTGGTAGTCTGGCTAATAGAGAAGGCCGCGTTGCAGCCGATAATATATCTGGCATTGTTTCCACCTTTAAAGGAGCTGTGGGTAGTTTTATTCTTAAAGCATTCGAGCTAGCAGTTTCGTCAACAGGTTTAAGTTTGCAAGCGGCGCTTGAGGAAGGATTTGATGCTGACGTATCTTTGACTAGCCCCACGGACAGAGCTCATTTTTTTCCAGGTCAGCAAATTGTTTGTGTGGAGTTGGTTTTTGATAAACGGACAAGGCGTGTTCTAGGGATGCAGGGTGTAGGGCCAGCTAATGATGCTCTGATGGCACGGATAAATGCTGCTGCGGTAGCCATAAGTGCAGGCGCAACAGTAGAAGATTTTGCTAATATTGAAACAGCCTATGCACCACCGTTTTCGACAGCTATTGATGCAATAAATGCTGCAGCATACGTTGCCGAGAATATAATTGATGGCCGTTTACGTCAAATGTTACTTGAACCTTTTTATAATTTGATCGAAAATATTGAAAAGCAGGAAAATATTGTTATTATGGATGTAAGGCATCCTAAACAAGCAGCGCCATTTGTGGAAAAATTTGGGGACAAATGGTTGTCGCTGCCCTATGAACAGGTTAGAGGACGATATGATGAATTACCCAAAGATAAAACATTACTTATTTTTTGTAATGCAGGATCACGGTCTTTTGAAATTCAAATTTTCTTAGATTCGGTTGGTTATGGCGATAATATTGTTTTAGCTGGTGGATTTAATTTTATAAAGAGAATTGGTGCTACCTGGATACCTGAAATTCTATCAACTTAATACACTGTAATTATAACAGTTATAGAAGGAGATGTTTTGGAACTAAATCAAAGTGATATGATACAAGAGTTGCAAGATAATATAAAAACAGGCGATGTTATTAAGGCGACACTGGTTTTGAGACACTTGCATGCTGTCGATGCTCAAACTCAAGGGAAATTGATTTATGTTCTATCTAGAGGAGACGTAGATTTTCAAGTCCCTCTTTTACTGCAGATTCTTGATGAACAAAGTGACAAAAATATTCAAGTAGATCTCATAAAAAATACGCTGTTGTCCTGTTTGATGGCTTTTCCAGAAAAGTTACCTATACTTTTGCTGGACAACTCAATTAGAGATAAGAGCTTGTTGATCCGTATGGCTGGTGAATTATGTTGTAATGAGGCTGTCGAGCCTATATTGGCTCTTTTGGCAGTTTCTGAGGATGAAACTGATATTTTTGCTATGATCGAAAGCCTTGGTCTTATGAGGGATGACCATGCTGTACCAGTATTAAAAGATTATTTGTATTCTGCATCCAGAAAGTTAATTATGAGCTCTGTAAATTCTCTGGGGCAAATTGGTTCACCTGAGGCGATAGAGGCTTTGTCGACGAGAATGGGTACTGATAACGAGTTGGATCGTTTTGTTTTGGCCATTTTTGCTGAGGTTCAGGATTCCCTATCTATAGAAAAACTTTGTGAGGCTCTATCATCAAATCATGCAGATTTAAGAACTTTTGCTAAACAACAGTTAGTTTTGATGGGTGCTAAGGCTGTTCCTTCTCTAATTACTGCTTTAGGAGGCAGTGATAATGATGCTGTAATTCATACCTTAAATGTTCTTGGTGATATTGGTGATGATTCTGCGGTTCAAGCAATTAGGCATTTGTTAGACTCTGTCCCTAGCAACCCTAATGTAAGATTTGCAGCGTACGAATCCCTTGCTCTTTTACCAGTAAAAAAAGGCGGTTATACTCTTGCTGCTGGTCTTAATGATAGTGAAGAGCATGTATGTTTGGCTGCTGCACGAGCAATAGAAAAAAATTATACAGATTTATTTGCGGTAGGTATTAAAAATTTATTGCGCGGTTCCGATGAAGAGGCAAGAAAGATTTCTCTGATCATCGTTAAGTCAGAAGTCGATCGATTATTTTTAGCTTTAATCGATGATGATGTCTTTCAAGCTATTGCAATGTCTTATTTACCTGAGGCCCATGAAGATATTCGTCAAAGGTACTATAAGCTTCTAATGTCTGCTGGTAAGGAAGAGTTGGCTCAGAAGGTGATGGGCATTCAAGAAACGACAGTGCGTCAAAAAATTGTTGCTGTGGATGACTCTAGGATGATACTAAATATCTACAAGTCTACATTGCATGAATTAGGGTTTGAGCCAGTACTGTTTGAATTTCCAGCTTCAGCATTAGATTGGCTCGCTACTGAAAAGCCGTTAATGGTTCTAACTGATCTGAATATGCCTGATATTACGGGGGTTCAGTTAACAAGCAAGATTAGAGATAAGTATCCAAAGAGTTTATTACCTATTTTAATGGTAACAACTCAAAATGAGCAGAGCGATAATAGGGAAGCAGAAAAGGCAGGGGTCAACGGTATTTTACATAAACCATTCACGGCATCTACTCTTGGCGCCGCTATTAATAAAGTTCTTGGACGACAGTTTTAGCTGTTAAGAAATGACGACCAATATCCTCTGGTTTATGGGCATCTGATCCTAAAGCCAGGGGTATTTTTTTGTCTATAGCAAGCAGTAAAATGTTTTTGCTAGGAAAAATCTCACCTCTAAAGTCAATACCAGACGTGTTGACTTCTAAGTCAATACCTTTCTCCTTAACTAAATCTAGTAGCACATTGATCTTTTGTAAATGAGTTTTGCCTATATTTACTTCCGGTAAGTGCCTTAGAACAGCGTCGAGGTGGGATAAACATGTAGCTGGGATTTCGTTTAAACCTTTGATTAGCCCGTTTAGATACCTGTCTGCTATTTTGTTAGTTCCATAGTTTCTGGCCCTATCATGTTCTTTTGATTCACTTGTTAGCATGTTAAGATGCGAAGCACCTTCCATGGGTAGGTAATGAAAGGATAATCCAATTTTATCCCATTTTCTTTTAGCTAATCTTTTTACAATAATATCTGTAAAATCGGGATTATAGCCAACTTCTACACCAAGTTTAATGCTAATTTGGTTTCGATATTTCTTTTTTAACTTATTGCCTATATCAAAATAAATGTCAAAATGTTCCTCATTAAGCCAGGTTCTTCTGGGACTGATTACTCCTTCTTCAACATGTTCAAGGAAGATTATCTCAGTAAGCCCTTTTTTTATGCCGGATAAAACATAATCTTCCATTTCTCCAGCAGCATGGTTGCAATACTTGGTGTGGATATGTCCGTCAATAGTAGTATTTAGGCTGGGCGTAGGCATTAAAATTAGAAGTATTTTATGTGGATTAGGCGTTGCCACGTGGAAAAAAATGAATGGTACCATCAATTTTAGAAGTATCACAAACGTGACCTTGTTCTAATTCTAGGTCAATATATGCTTCTACTCCATCAATATTTAGAGTAATAGCCGGACCATCAGGAAGATGGAAAATAACTGTGTTAGCAGAAGAAAGATCTACTGGTTGTGAAAACAATTTCATCAAAAAAATCCTTTGAAAACGATAAAAACATAACAGGGTGTAATAAACAATAAGTGCCCAAGATATAGGCAATGTGTGAAAACTGCAATAGTTAAGGTGATAAAAGTTATACGCAGAAAGGTTCTTCTGTAAGGTAGGCTTCAATTTATAAAATATATGTCTAAATATAATAAAAAAACGATGAAATATAAAGGTTCCTGAATTGGATTTGACAGTTGCACTTAGTATGTTTAATATACATGTTTTGGGTATGTAATTATCTATTTCCTGTATGGAAGTAGTCAAGACTATATTATTTCAAGGTGGTATTTATTATGACTGATGAGCCAAATAGCAGTAAAGAGAAAATGATTTTCGGAAAAGGCAACAATCCTTCGTCAATTCTCCCTCAAAAACTAACATTAGATAGTAAGATTAAGTTTCGGTGCCATCCTGGCGTTAGTTGCTTTACCGCTTGTTGTGGTGGCATTAAAATTGTATTAACACCCTACGATATTCTTCAGTTAACAAAGCGTCTGGATATGCCAGCACATGAATTTCTTCATACTCACACTTTGCCAACTTATCTAGAAAAAACTGATATGCCAGGTGTTATGATTAAAATGCGTGAAGAGGATAACAAATGCCCGTTTGTTACCCCTGAAGGATGTACAGTTTATACCGATCGTCCATCTGCTTGTAGATATTACCCAGTAGGTATGGCTGATTTCCATGAAGGTGGTAGTAAAGATGCTGATGGCAATGAGGTTTCTGGTAGTGAGGATAAATTCTTTTTTGTTGTAAAAGAAGATCATTGTAAAGGATTTGAGGAAGATAAAGAATGGACTGTTCGCGAATGGCGGGCTGATCAAGGTGTTGACGTTAGAGATGAAATGAATAAAGAATGGTTGCGATTAGTTATGCGTCGTAAATCTTTTGGTATTCAGGCGACTCTTTCAGAGCAGGCCAAAAGAATGTTCTTTATGGCATCTACTGACTTACCTCATTTCAGACGTTTCATTCTTGAGAGTAGCTTTCTTGAAACATACAATATGGATGAGGAAACTTTAACCAAACTGAAAGAAGATGATGTTGAGTTGATGCATTTTTCTTTTAAATTTTTGGCTGCTACACTTTTTGGTGTTCAAACCATGACTGTTAAGAAGGATAAGGTTGAAGCCAAAAAAGAACAAATTAAGAAACGCCAAGATGAGAGCGTCTCAAGCTCGATAAAAGAATTTGAAGAGATGAAGGCGGAAAGAAAGAAACAGGCGGAATTAAAGAAGTAATAGCTTATATTTTTCTATAGTACAAAAAAGACTTACTTCCTTTATAGGATGTAGGTCTTTTTTTGTTTTTGCTAGAAAAAAATATTTGGTTCTTATTAAATGAAAAAAGGGTTTTTGGAATGATTCCAAAAACCCTTTTTTTAATGCTGCTGTTATATCATAAGGTAGGACTCACTTGAGCACCCATCTTATGATATTTTGGCTTACAGCCTATTCCTTTTCTTCTGGCTGTAATGATTCCATTCTACCTTTAAGGAACTTCCACGATTTGAGAGCGTCTTTTTGAGCAAGGCTCATAAGTTCATCAGCTTGGGATGGGTTAACGCGTTTCAGGTTCCTGTAACGATTTTCTCCTAGTGCATAATCAGAGAATGAAATACTTGGCTCTTTACTGTCAATGGAGAGTGGGTTTTTACCAGCATCTTCAAGGTCAGGGTTAAAGCGGTATAGAGGCCAGTGACCAGAGGCAACAGCTTTTTTCTGTTGGTCAAGTCCAAGAGCCATGTTGATACCATGGTTAATGCAATGTGAGTAAGCTATAATGAGTGACGGACCATCGTATGCTTCCGCTTCGGCTATCGCTTTTACTGCTTGGGCTGGATTGGCACCAATAGCAATTTTGGCAACATAGACATTCCCGTAGGTAGCGAAAATCATTCCGATATCTTTTTTGGCCATCTTCTTACCGCCAGCTGCAAATTGTGCTGTAGCAGCTCTTGGTGTAGATTTAGACATTTGGCCACCAGTGTTGGAATACACTTCAGTGTCAAGAAGCAGAACGTTGATATTTTCACCAGAGGCAAGAACGTGATCAAGGCCTCCATATCCAATATCGTATGCCCAACCATCACCACCGATAATCCAAACTGATTTTTTCACCATATACTCAACAATTGGTAGTAGTCGTTTGGCGATGATATTTTCGCTTTTAGCAAGAATATCTCTCAGCTTTTCTACTCGACTACGTTGCTCTTCTATACCAGATTGGTTTTTCTGGTTTGCTCCGGTAAGTGATTTGGCAAATTTTTTGTCAATAATCCCAGCCTCTGTAGCCTTGGCGACCAATTCAAAAGCTTGAGATGCTTGCTTGTCGACAGAGAAGCGCATGCCAATACCAAACTCAGCATTATCTTCAAAAAGCGAGTTTGACCAAGCAGGTCCTCTTCCATCTTTACGCTTGGCGTAAGGAGTTGTGGGTAAGTTTCCACCGTAAATAGAAGAACAACCAGTAGCGTTAGCAACTAGCATTCTATCTCCAAAAAGCTGACTTACTAGCTTAACGTAAGGAGTCTCGCCACAGCCAGCACAGGCACCAGAGAATTCGAACAGAGGGCGAAGTAGCTGACTTCCTTTAATGGTCGCTGGGTTGATATCGGCTGGATTTATTTCTGGTAGATCAAGGAAGAATTTGACCTTATCTTTTTGATCCTCGCACCATTCTTCTGTGTTTTTAACTAGTTTGAGAGCCTTCTTTTTAGCTGGACATGCATGGATACAAAGTGTGCAACCACAACAATCTTGGGTGAAAACCTGAATAGTAAACTTTGAGCCTTTGAAGTTTTTCCCAATAGCGTCAATTGAGTCCATTCCCTCAGGTGCGCCTTCCATGGAAGGAACAATTTTGGTACGAATAGCAGCGTGTGGGCAAACAAGAGCACATTGTCCACATTGAATACAGTTCTCGGAAATCCATTGGGGATTATAAACAGCGATATTACGTTTTTCGTATTGGGTAGTGGCTGTTGGCCATGTACCATCATCAGGGATTTGGGAAACTTTAAGGTCTTCGCCATTTCCTTTGATGATTTCTGCTGTTACATTTTGCACAAAAGCAGGTGCTTCCAGGGAAACCACTGGCGGTAAATCATGTCCATTAATATTGTTTGGTACTTCAACTTTAACGATGTTCTCTACAGCACCATCAACGGCTTTGTAGTTCATCTCAACAACTTTATCACCTTTAGATCCATAAGTTTTTTTAATGGCGGTCTTGATTGCGGTGATGGCATGATCTTTTTCTAAAATTCCAGAGATGAGGAAGAAGGCGGTTTGCATAATCATATTGATGCGTGCACCTAGCCCTAACTGATGTCCTAGGTTTACAGCGTCAATTATATAAAAATTTGCTTTTTTACTAATTAAGTCTTCCTGGACTTTTCTCGGTAGGTGTTGCCAAACCTCATCCTTGCCGTGGGATGTGGTTAGTAGGAACGTTCCGCCATCAGCAAGATTCTTGAGCATGTCATACTGGTCGAGGAAGGTTGGGTTGTGACAAGCGATAAAGTTAGCTTTGTCGATTAAGTATGGAGCTACGACTTTGTTTTTGCCAAAACGCAGGTGAGAAGTGGTGATTGACCCAGACTTCTTAGAATCGTATACAAAATAACCCTGAGCGTAGTTGTCAGTTTCAGAACCAATAATTTTAATTGTATTCTTATTTGCACCTACGGTACCATCTGAGCCCAAACCATAAAACATCGCTCGGTATACATCTTCGCCTTCAAGGTTAAAGTTCTTGTCATAATCAAGGCTGGTGTAGCTAACGTCGTCATGTGGTCCAACACAGAATTTTGCTTTAGGAGCCATTGCAGCCATGTTAGCAAAAACAGACATCACCATCGCAGGAGTAAATTCAGCAGATCCTAGTCCGTAACGTCCACCAAAGATAACAGGAGGGTATATGCCTGGGTTTCTCTCTACGGCTTCAGAAACAGCAGCACGAACGTCTAGGTATAAAGGTTCTCCTAAAGCACCTGGCTCTTTTGTACGGTCAAGTACCGTGATTCTTTCGACGGTAGATGGCAGGCTATTGACCATGGCAACAGCGTCAAATGGTCTGAAAAGACGAACAATTACTAAACCAACTTTTTCGTCTCTTGCATTAAGATAATCAATTGTGGATGTAACTGTCTCAGATCCTGAACCCATCATTACAATTACTTGAGTTGCATCAGGAGCACCAACATAATCAAAAAGTTTATATTGACGACCAGTGAGAGTGGCAAATTTGTCCATTGTATCTTGAACAATAGCAGGAAGTACGTCGTAATATTTATTTACAGTTTCACGGCCAGTGAAATAAACGTCAGGATTTTGAGCTGTACCACGAATTACGGGCTTATCTGGTGTTAAGGCTCTTTCACGATGGGCTATGATTAAATCTTCATCAATTATTTCTTCCATAACTTCAAAAGGAACTTCTTCTACTTTTTGAATTTCGTGGGAGGTTCTAAAGCCATCAAAGAAATGTAAGAAAGGAATACGAGATTGTAAGGTTGATTGGGTGGAAATTAAAGCCATGTCCATAGCTTCTTGAACATTTTGAGAGCAGAGCATAGCCCAACCAGTTTGTCTAGCGGAATAAACATCGCTATGGTCACCAAATATTGACAAACCTTGGTAGGCTAGAGAGCGAGCTGTAACATGAAAAACAGTCGGGCATAGCTCACCCGCAATTTTATACATATTGGGAAGCATCAACAGCAATCCTTGGGATGCTGTAAATGTGGTGCAAAGTGCACCTGTGGTCAAGGAGCCATGCAGGGCACCGGCGACTCCACCTTCTGATTGCATTTGAGTTACAACTGGAACTGAACCCCAGATATTTTCCTGTTTACCTGCTGCTTTGGTATCCGCTTCATCGGCCATCGGAGATGATGGAGTAATTGGGTAAATTGTTATAACTTCGCTAGTCGCATAGGCGACATGAGTACAAGCTTGATTTCCGTCAATTGTTACCATCTTAGGTGACATAAATACTCCTTTTTGTGGATGAATATTCCTGATTAGTTAGTACACAAAGCACTATGACGATACCTTTTTGGGTTACCTTGAAAAAACAGAAAAGTTGTTCAAGATGTCCCATATATATCAGCTAAATTACAAACTACATATTATATAGTTTTTTTCTTATATTAGCAATGGGAGGAACAAAATTATAGTTGGTTTCTATTTTGACCTTGTTTTTTGATCTGGCCTAGTTGACAAGTTCTTGATCTTCTTTGGTCGTTATCTGCATCGGCGCAATTATTAAGCTATGTTTTTCTCCAATTGTGCGGATGATGGCCATGTATGTTGATGGCAATGGGATATCACGGTCTACAAGTAAAAAGCCATATTTTTGTGCATTTGTTAATGATTTGGAGCTGTCACTACCTTCTTGATGATCGCAGAGTACTTGCATTCTCAGGCTGTCTGTGAGTGGTGAGAGAATCGAAGATAAAGTTGTTTTAATTGCTAATAGTTCTTGTTCTATTGTTCCCCAATTTTCCTTTCTAAAAGTTTGGAATTCTATTTCTTGATTTGGTGTGCCAAAAATTTCATTCACAATAGAACCTGTTAGCTTTGCAAGATATTTTGGTTCTTTTTCGGCATAATTATCTGCAACATGAGCTCTTAATTCTTTAAAGCAAATCATTTGCACAACGGCAACGGCTTCTCTTAGGGATGAAATTAACTGGGACTTTTTTTTGGCGTCCATTTGGGGATTGGTTTGCTCTACCATAGCTATAATAACCTTATAATATCATTTTTAAAGATGGATGTTCTTTTAATTTGTCAAATATAGCTAGTCTTAACTCTTCAGAGGTAACTTCAACCTTGGCCGAAAAGCTGTGGTATTTGCCACCAGAACTTGTATGTGAAAAGTTGATCTTTACATTGTTAGGGTAACAACATTTTTCGATTGCATCTTTGATAAGATCAGGGTTTTCTCCTATAATCTTATAGGGCCATATACATGGGTATTCAATGTCTGGTTTTTTCTGCTGTTTTTGCATTTCTTCAATAGTTTGCATGATGAATTTGTTAGATGGATAATTATTTATATTTAGCTAATAGAAGTGAAATATGCTTTATTTATGTACTAATTATTAATAAGTAGTGTCATATCTTACGTCAAGCAGAGAATTTTACCAATTGCACATTATAATCAAGGTTAATTGAAATGTCTGAGAATAAAAAAACGGCAACATTGGTTAATGTGAGTAGCCCATTGAGTCTAGCGCAGGTTCAGGCGCTTGTGGCTGGCTTTTCAGGTCAAATATTTAGTGTAGACCTAGATTTAAATGTTCAATGGGCTAATTGGGATCAAGGTCATAGCATTGAATCACCTTTGAAATTTCATTGCTGTGATCTGCTAAACCTAACCTGTCTTGATTGTAATCATTGTAATATCGCCGCAAGTATTGAAAATAGAGAGGTTAGGATAGGAATTAGAGAGCCAAAAGAAGGTGCCGTGGAAAAAGTTGTTTACGAAGTTATATCATCTCCTGTCATTGAAAATGATGCAGTTACTGGTGCTATTGTAATTGTAAATAATATTACAGAGAAATATCGTCTTGAAAAACGCCTTCGCCAGAATCAAAAAATGGAGGCAATAGCAACTCTTGCTCGAGGAATTGGTCATGATTTTAATAACGTCTTGACTCCAATTATTGGTTATGCAGAGATAATCAAAATGCTGAATAAGCAGGCGGATATTAAAAATGATATTTATGATGATTATATGGGGGAAATTCTTGTCGCCTCACGAAGAGCTCAAAGTTTGATTGAGCAGATGTTGACTTTTGCTAGAAGTTCAGAAGGGCGTATCAGTTTACAGTATGCCTATCCCATTGTGAAAGAAGTTTCGAAGTTATTAAGGACGATGCTTCCTGCCACCATAAAAATATCTAGCAATATAGATGAATCCTGTGGGCAGATCGCTGTCGATCAGCATGATTTACATCAAATGCTCATGAATTTGTGTAATAATGCTGCTGATGCGATTGGTGATGAGCATGGAGAAATAATTATCGAATTGTATCAGGTTAATGATGATGTAGGTGAGCTGTGGGCTTGTATAGTTGTTAGCGATACAGGTGCAGGAATCTCTGTTTCTAACCTTGATAAAATATTTGACCCATATTTTACCACCAAGGAGAAGGAGCAAGGAACTGGTATGGGGCTTTCTGTTGTCCGTGGCTTAGTTTATAGTCAAGGTGGCAAAATAGAAGTTGATTCAGCAGTAGATCAAGGAACAACTGTGAAATTACTTTTCCCTGTAAAGGCAAGCGATAAAAGTGAAAGTAATATAATTGACTCTAGTGATTTAGAAAGAGGGCATGGACATATCCTTCTGGTAGATGATGAGGAGCAAGTAGCAAGTGTCACTGCTGAGTTACTGAAAAATTTAGGATACAGTGTGTGGCAATTTACCTCACCACGTGAAGCTTTAGCTGTATTTATTGAAGACTCAGAAAAATATGATCTTATAATGACAGATCTTGTTATGCCAGAGATAACAGGAGTAGAGTTTTGTTCTGAGGTAAAAAAAATTAGACCCAATATCCCTGTTATTTTGAGTACTGGTTATAGTGAAAAAATTACAGAAGAAACCTTGCGACGAGTTGGAATAGAAGACTATTACCTAAAACCTATTTCTTTAAAGAAGCTGTCGTCGGTCGTTTCTAAAGCAATTAGTAATAAGTAAAACCTGTAATTTCTTCAGCACATTAATTTTTTTATGTAAGATTTTTTTCACCATTTATTAGGCTTATCTGGTCATTTAAAGTCCAGAAGTCATATAGGTATCCGATAAGAAAGAATCCTCCTGTTAGTAGGTATAATATTCCAGTAAACCATTTCCCCATATACATTCTATGTATGCCAAATACGCCTAAAAAAGTATGCAGAATCCAGGCAATGTTGTAGTCTACTTCGCCAATATTGTATCTTATGTCCGCATCCTTTGCCATATTCGGGATAAGGAAAAGATCAACTAACCATCCGATGAGGAATAGTCCCATGGTTAGAAAATAGATAAGACCAGAGATTTGCTTGCCATAATAGAATCGATGAGCTCCTAGAAATCCAAATATCCAAACTATATATCCAATCGTGACAGAATGGGTGTGTCGGTTTTCTGACATCATATCTTTTCTCCTGTAAATTTTTTGACTCTTTCGTGAGCTGAATTGATTAGTTCCTCACTTATTGAGCCATTTTCAATTTCTTCCATGATGGTGTTTGTTATTTTTTCAACAATACATTCGTCATGGATCATATTATTACCGATTATTAGCATGTCAAGGCCAGCTTTAATAGCGATACAACAAGCTTTTTCAATGCCGTGAAACTTGATGATTGCGCCCATTTGCATGTCATCGCTTATGATAAGTCCGTTAAAATTTAATTCTTTTCGCAAGTAATTAATTGTTTTACTAGATAGGCTTGCGGGTAGCTCTTTGTCAAAAGAACGGTTGAAAAGGTGACCAACCATAATAGATTCGGCGAGGTCTTGTTCTATTAACTTCTCATATGGGATAAGTTCTCTCTCTTTCCAAGTCTCTGATATGTCGACAAATCCTTTGTGGGAATCAGTGAGAGAACTACCATGACCTGGGAAGTGTTTCAGGCAAGATTTAACCCCATGTTTTTGATGGGCTTTAACCCAGATTTTGGTATTGTCTATGACTTCATTGGGATCGCTTGAAAAGCTTCTTTCATATTTACCAATAATTGGGTTTTCTTTGTTTAAATTAAGATCAACTACAGGAGCTAAATTGTAGTTAATATTACTATTTGATAACATTTGTGCTGTTTGTTCCGCTGCCTTTTGGGTTTCCTGTAAAGAACTGTCTTGAGCAAGAATCTTAGGAGAGCTGGTTGTTGGGAAACCAGCTGATTCTTTTAACCTGCTTACCATCCCACCTTCCTGGTCAACTGCTATCAATAGAGGTCGATCAGTTAATGATTGTAGTTTATTACAAAGTTCTTTGAGTTGGTTTGGGTTTTGAATATTATTAATTTTTTTGTTGAGATCAATATTTTTATCAAAAATAATAACTCCACCGAGACCATTCTTTATGTCTTTTATAATATGATGGTCAGAACTTAGTTTATCTCCATAAAAGCCTACCATTAGGAGGCTTGTAATTTTTTTCCTCAAATTTTTCATCAGTTAATATCCTCTCTGTTCCGTTTTCTTAATATAGTCATTATCTAAATATTTGTTTTTGGCATTAAGTTTGCTTTAAGTGTTCTGTGGCAAGAATATTTCAAAAATAGATTAAAGTTTTGGTTTCATATTGACGATTAATATAATGAGTCCCATTAAGTTACAAAACTGATATATGAATAGGGTGGTGCCAATGGTTGAAATTTTAAAACATCATACAGTAGCTCAGGCTAATACTTACGCAGAGATTGAGCTAGATGAAGTCATGGCTGAATTGGAGAACCTTAAGAAGCAATCAAAGTTTTTGCAAGCGGTTAATGATTTGCATGGTCGTTTGGCTGGTGCTCTCGATGTCAATGGAATGATAGAAGCTTTTTCTATTTGGTTGATGCCTTTGGTTACCCATGAACTTATAGGATATAGGAACTTTACAAGAGATAAAAAGCACTTTTTTTGTTCTGGACATGGACCATTTCGTCGTATGGCTCTCGCATTTGCTGAAGAAATAGCTGATTCTGATTTGGATGATTCTGGCGCTGTTATCTCAAGAGATGGTCATTATGCACATCGTTGGACTTTTGAGTCCGCTGAGAACTCAGGAATTTTCTTGATACTGAAAGAAGGTACGGTGCTTAGTGATGAGGAGATTGATCTTATTAATAACTCCCTCACCGTTTTGATTGATTCATTGAGTAGAGGCGTAGAATACGAAGATTTATTTGATAAAGCTTGCACTGATTCCTTAACAGGCCTTGCTAATCGTCGTGTTTTTGACGAGCGTATTAAAGGTATTTTAGATGGTGCAAGGCGATATGGTCGTAATGTTAGTCTACTTTCGATGGACCTAGATTTTTTTAAGGAAGTAAATGATAATTTAGGCCATGCCAGAGGGGACTCTGTGCTTTGTGAATTTGCCAACGTATTAAGACAAAGTGTAAGAAATAGTGATTTGTTAATTCGTATGGGTGGCGATGAGTTTTTGGTTGTCCTAAATGATACGTCGAAAAAAAATGCACATAATCTCGCAGAGCGTATTTGTAAATCAGTTGATTCCTTAAATATACAGGTGACGCAAAGTATAAAGTTAGGTGTCAGCATAGGTGTTACTGAGCTAGAAAAGGAAGAGACTTTAGCAGAATGGCTTGAAAGAACAGATGATGTTTTATATCACGCCAAGGCTGATGGTAGAGGGCGTGTCTCAGGCAAATAAAAGTTTTTTCGACGATTAAACTGATTTGTATATAATAGGGTTCATAGCTTAGTTGTTATGGACCCTATTTTTTGTTTATTTATATAGTTTTTTCTATATCAACTATAATTGGGATACAGTGTAAGGACTTATTTTTTTGTTCGGTGCCGCCAAGCTTCCAGTCAAGGCAGTTCCATTTTTCTCCGAGTAGATCATTAATTGATTCTACTGTGCCTTTAACATTAATTATGGGATGCCTAGAAAAAACAGTTGGCAATCCGTGGGTGAGATTGCACGCTAAGCAACGCCCAGGTCTTTCAAGTAACTGAAGCTCCATCACAAGCTGATTTTCGTTAGCATTTCTAAAACCTAGTTGAATATCAAAGGCCCCCTCATCTGCATCGCCTAGTAACGCTTCAAAAAAGTCATTACTTTTGTCGCTTGGAAATATTTTAATTAGAGCTTCAGGTGATAAAATTTTTTCGAATTCAGTATTATTCATGATTTATAGTTCTTTTTGTTGAATGTTTAATCTTTGTATTTGGGGTAATAAGTCAAATCTTTATTATATTACTGTAGGGCTTTTGTCAACCAAAGTTGCAAGGATATATGAGACTATGTTACTTTGCCACGCATGAATAATGACGATCCGTTTTCAGACAATATAGAAAGTTCGCCGGTTAATGTTGATTTAACTGGCCTCAATGATTCTCAATATAAAGCTGTTACTACCACCGAAGGACCTGTTTTGGTCATTGCTGGTGCTGGTAGTGGTAAGACTAGGACTCTTGTTTATCGAGTGGCACATTTGATAGATAAAGGGGTCCCTCCAGAATCAATTCTTCTTCTCACTTTTACCCGAAAAGCATCCCAGGAGATGTTATGGCGCGCGGGCCAACTGCTCAACGATACCTGCTCTAGAGTAACTGGTGGTACATTTCATGGCGTTGCTAATATGATTTTACGTCGCTATGGAAGCCATATCGGTTGGGGTAAAGGTTTTACAATTATAGATAGGGCGGATGCAGAGGGAATCATAAACCTTTTGAAATCTTCTCTTGGCTTAGGTAAAGGAGATAAGAAATTCCCTTCTAAGCGAATAATAATAAATATGATTAGTGGCTCAGTTAATAAAGGTTTGGACTTGGAAGATCTTGTTTATGACCAGTATGAGCACCTGTCAGAACATTTAGACGATATTTTGACACTAGCTAGGCATTACGGTAGCTTTAAGACTGATAATGGGCTTATGGACTACGATGATCTACTTGTTAACTGGCATAAATTGCTAGAAGAATCGCCAGAGGCAAGGGCATTAATGTCTAGGCGATACCAGTATGTCATGGTTGATGAATACCAGGATACCAATCTTATTCAGGCCGATATTATACGTTTGCTTGCCAGTGAGCATAGTAATGTGATGGTCGTGGGCGATGACTCTCAGTCAATCTATTCTTTTAGAGGGGCAGATTTTTATAATATCATGCGCTTCCCTAAAGTCTTTGCTAATACAGAGATGGTGAAATTAGAGGAAAATTATCGATCAACCCAGCCAATTTTATCTCTCACTAATGATATTATTGAACAGGCCGAGGAAAAATATACTAAAACACTCTTTACTAATATTGAGGGTGGGCAGCTCCCTGTAGTCTATGGCGCAAAAGATGAAAGGAGTGAAGCTACTTTCATAACTTCAAGAATATTAAAACACTTAAATGATGGTATTGAAATTTCTGCGATAGCGGTACTTTTTCGTTCTGGTTTTCATTCCTATAAAATCGAGATGGCCCTTGCTGCAGAGGGTGTTGAGTTCGAGAAGAGAGGTGGACAAAAATTAGCGGAAGCTGCTCACATGAAAGATGTACTGTCTTTTTTACGGTTGGTTACCAACCCTAGTGATCATCTTTCCTGGAATAGAGTACTGCTGCAACTAGAAAGAATTGGTCCTAAAACAGCTCAGAAAATTACTAGTACAATAATTGGCTCTCTTGACCCTTTTCTTGCTTTAAAAAATTATCCTGCCCCAAAAGTTTCTCAGCCAATCATTCAAGATTTGGCTGACTTTTTACAAGAGTTAGTTGTCAAAGGTAGAACTCCTTCTGGAATGTTTGAGATTGTTTTAGAATATTATTTGCCTCTGCTTCGTCGCCTTTATGCTGATGATTATCCCAAAAGAGAAAAGGATTTAGAGCAACTAAAGAGTATTCTCGCTGATTATGATGATTTGCAAAGTTTCATTGATGATACTACCCTTGATCCACCAGATGAAAAAAAGCTGGATGATTCTAAGGAAAGGATGGTTCTGTCAACAATTCATTCATCCAAGGGATTGGAGTTTGAGGTAGTGTTTGTTATAGGTCTAGCCGAAGGACGTTTTCCTCATGGTGGGGCACGTATGGGGGAATCTTGGGAGGAGGAAAGGCGTCTTTTGTATGTTGCTGCAACTCGTGCTAAAACGCACTTATATCTCACATATCCTAGGCAGATAATGACCCCTGATAGACAATTTAGGCGTGTTGGAATGTCGCCATATATATTAGAGATAAAAAATTATCATTATCAAAAGGTGGAGGCATCTGAAACTCTTCCCAAAGCTAACAGTTACTATGGTAATAGCTATAAGGAATCTGAATCTGTAATAGCTAAAGCAAAGAGAAAATATCCTCCAAAGAAAACTGTTAAGAAGTCTGAATTAAAAATTGGTACCCGAGTGAAGCACCCATTTTTTGGGGAAGGGCAGGTGCAGAAGATGCCAGGCGGCACAAATGTTGATGTTAAATTTGATCGACATGGGGTAAAAACTCTTCACTTGGATTATGCGAAATTGGAGCTGGTCTAAACATGCCATCTTATAATGAAAAAAAATTAGAAATATCTAGTTACAATGAAGCGCTGAAATATCTAGATAGCCTGCAATTCCATAAAATTAAGCTGGGGTTAAAGCCCATGCGTGATTTCTTGCAATTAATTGATAATCCAGAAGAACAAATGAAGATTGTTCATGTGGCTGGTACCAACGGCAAAGGTTCTGTTTGTTCTGCTATTTTGCAAGTTATGCAGGATGCTGGCTACCATGTAGGACTCTATACCTCACCTCACTTAACATCACCGAGGGAGAGGTTTAGGATAGGTGATAGATATATTTCTAAAAAAGATTTTACTCGTCTGACTGGTAAAATATGCGAAATATTAAATGGTCGTCCCATAACATATTTTGAATTCACTACCAGTCTCGCATTGTTATGGTTTTACGAACAAAAAGTTGATTTAGTGGTATTGGAAACTGGGCTAGGAGGTCGACTTGATGCAACAAATGTTGTGAAAACTCCTATTGTGACCATTATTACCAGTGTTAGTATGGATCATGAGGCCTACCTCGGTACCACATTGACGCAAGTTGCAGGTGAAAAATCGGGTATTATAAAAGATGGCGTACCTGTAATATCAGCGAGTACCGAAAAGGACGTTTTGGCAGTGGTGACGGAAAAAGCTAAAGCTCATGGTGCTAAGTTGTATCAGTATGGGAAGGACTTTTATGGAGAAATACTGGTGGGTAGATCGTGGAAATATCATGATTTAGAAAATAATATCAGCATGGATCTGTTGAGTTGCAAGCCTGGTCGTGCGAGTGTTGAAAATAATGCTGTTGTGCTAAAGGCCTTGGATATATTAGCATCTAGTGGTTTTGCAATTTCAGACAATGTTAAGATGGAAAGAATTGCGAACTTAAAATGGCCAGGAAGACTTGAAATGATCAAAGACTCTAGTCGTGGTGACTATAGCTATTTACTTGATGGGGCGCATAATCCAGCTGGTATTGAAAGTTTAATTGATGCCTTGTCTTACTATAAATATAATAATTTAATTTGTATTTGGGGGGCGATGAACGATAAGGATATTTCCTCAGGTATCAACATGTTGGCTCCATTGTGTGAGAGTATTGTTTTAACTGCCGCAGGTAGCGAACGTAGTGCATCGGTAGAAGATATTCAAAATTTACTAGCTCCTAGCTTGCAAAAGAATTGCTTTTTGAGCGTGTCAGTGGATGATGCACTTGAAATTGCAGAAAATTGTTATAGTGATGGTGACCTCATTCTAGTTGCTGGTTCACTATTTTTAATTGGCGAGATACGTCCGTTATTGGTTGGAGGTCTAATCTGATGGATATTTTTGGATTCGATGGTGTCGATGATGCCACTATCAGGCGTGAACGTGGAAAAGCAAGGGATTTACGTAAAAGTAGGTGGTGGCAACAAAAGACTTCTAGTGGTAAATGCTATTATTGTGGTAAGAAGGTTGCCTATAAAGATGTAACTATGGATCATATCTTACCCATAGCGAGGGGTGGCCAAAGTAGCAAAGATAATTTGGTACCAGCTTGCAAGGATTGCAATAATACCAAGAAAAGTATGATGCCTCTAGAGTGGGATGAGTATTTGCAGAAAATAGGTTGTAAATAAAAAACATCTCATGACCAGAAAGGTTTGGCAGGATGTAATAGAGCAATATCTTTTCATCTGCTTGGGAATGATTGTGTTTTCAGATAGTCACTAATTGAATAATTAACTAAGTCGAACAAATAACGAAAAGCTGATAAAAATCTCAAAACAGAGATAAAAGGATTAAATAAATGGCAATTGTAAACGCAAAAGAAATTCTCCTTCCTGCTACCGAAGGTAAGTATTCAGTTGGTGCTTTTAATATTACTAATATTATTATGATGGAAGGAGTGATTGAGGCTGCAGTTGAGAAAAATGCTCCTTTGATAATTCAAACCTCAGTTTCACCATCACGATTTTTAAAACCTGAAATTGTTGTTGCGGCTTATAGAATATTGGCTGAGAGTGCTCCAATTCCAATATGTTTACACTTAGATCATTGTGACGAGGTTGAGTATTGTAAGACTTGTGCTGATGTAGGGTATACCAACCTGATGATGGATGCTAGTAAGAACGATTTTGAGGAAAATATCAGACAAACTGCCGAGGTCAGTGATTATTGTCATGGACAGGGTGATCTTTCTGTTGAGGGGGAATTGGGCACAGTTTCGGGAGTTGAAGATCAGGTTATCGTTGCTGAAGACGAGGCAGCTCTATGTAATGAAGAGCAAGCTTTCGAATTTGTCGAGCGAAGCAAAATTGATATTTTTGCTCCTGCTATTGGTACTGCTCATGGTTTGTATAAAACCAAAAATCCTAAAATAGATTTTGAGCGACTTGGGCGCATTAACGAGATAATAAATGGTAGTGGTGCAAAGGTTCCCTTAGTTGTTCACGGCGGATCAGGGCTTTCAGAGGAAGTTGTTAAAGAACTTGTTAGTCGTGGTGGTGCTAAGTTTAATGTTTCCACAGATCTTAAGTATACTTGGATAGGTGCGATTTCTAAATTTTTAGCTGAAAACCCTAATCTTTATAATACTTCAAAGCTTGATGTTGTTGCTAAAGATGCAATCCGAGCTAAAATTGGTAATTGGATTGATCTATTAGGTAGTGCTGGCAAAGCGTAAATTGAATTATGTAACTACCCATTGTTGGCTAATTTCTCATTGAAAGAAGCAATTATTGGGTAGTGAAATGAACCAAGCAACTAAAGTCTTTATCATTTGAAATTATAGGATTTTTTTTTCATTAAAAGAAGCACGTTCAACCTTTCACATAGTACTCAGATATTCCACTCCTTGTCATAAATGCATATGACATCTGACTTATTCCTATCTTGTCCATCGATTCCTCCTGAAAAATTCAGATATGCTCAATTCCGCGATAATGCAACTTTTAAAATGCAAATATATAAACGATAAAAAAGAAGAAAAATTGATCCATGTCAAGGTTTAGCGACCTTATTAGGTGTATAACTGGATTAGATGTACCATTTGTTGTTTAATAAATTAACTAATCGTTATTACTTGCTTCTGTTGCTATCTTCATTCAATGGAGTAAAGACGGCATTAAGAGGAAGCAGCCACATGAGATAAAGGAGCGAATATGTTTTGTTTTCAATGCCAGGAAGCAGCTAAAGGAACGGGATGTACAATAAAAGGTGTTTGTGGAAAGCAAGAAACAACTGCTAATCTTCAAGATTTACTAATTTTTGATCTTAAAGGTATTGCTGTTTTAGCTAAAGGATTGAAGGAAGCAGGAATTGTTGTGGATAAAAGTGTTGGATTGTTTTTATCCCAAGGTCTTTTTACGACAATTACCAATGCAAACTTTGACAATGCTAGCCTTGAAAATTGGATTAAGCGTTCTCAAGCTATTAAGAAAACACTTAAAAAAGACTTAGATAGTCTTACTTCTGTTGCGGAACAGACATCAATTTGGGCCAAATTAATGAGCTTTCTTAGTCCTGGAAGTACTGATTCAGAGCAGAGTAAATTAGATGATTCTGCGTTATGGTTTGAAAGCAATCCTTCTCTGTATCAAGATAAAGCAAAAACTGTTGGTGTTTTAGCGACTGAAGATGAAGATGTAAGATCTTTAAGAGAACTACTTATATTAGGGTTGAAAGGTATAGGTGCTTATGCTGAGCATGCAGCTGTTTTAGGTGTCGAAAAGGACGAAGTGTATGATTTCGTCATCGAAGGCATGGCCTCAACCACTGAAGATCACACTGTGGATGAAATGGTCGGACTAGTTCTTAAAGCTGGAGAGTGTGCCGTAACAACCATGGCAGCCCTTGACAGTGCCAATACTACTGCATATGGACATCCTGAAATTAGTGAAGTGAATATCGGGGTAAGTGATAAAGCGGGTATTTTAGTTAGTGGCCATGACTTAAAAGACCTAGAAGAGTTGCTCGTTCAAACAAAAGGCACTGGAGTAGATGTGTATACTCATGGTGAAATGCTTCCGGCTAATTATTATCCAGAATTCAAAAAGTATGAAAATCTTAAAGGAAATTATGGAGGCTCTTGGTGGCATCAGAATGAGGATTTCGAAACCTTTAACGGCCCCATTTTGATGACAACTAACTGTATCATTCCTGTTAAGGAATCAAATTCATATAAAGACAGAATGTACAGTACAGGCATGGCAGGTTATCCTGGGGTGACTCATGTTGTTGATCGCATAGGCACTGCTCCGAAAGATTTCTCTGCTATTATTGAGCAGGCAAAAAAATGTCGTGCGCCACAGGAGATAGAAACCGGCTCAATTGTAGGTGGCTTTGCACATAACCAAGTTTTAGCCTTAGCTGATAAAGTAGTTGATGCTGTAAAGTCAGGTGCTATTAAAAGATTTGTAGTAATGGCAGGTTGTGATGGACGACAAAAAGGTCGTGCATACTTTACCGAGATTGCAGAAAACCTCCCTAAGGATACAGTTATATTAACAGCCGGTTGTGCAAAGTATCGATACAACAAGTTGAATCTTGGCGATATCGGAGGCATTCCTCGTGTTCTTGATGCTGGCCAATGTAACGATAGCTACTCACTTGCTGTAATTGCCCTTAAATTAAAAGAAGTTTTTGAGCTTGATGATATTAATGAATTACCCATTTCATTTGATATTGGCTGGTACGAACAGAAGGCTGTGGCGGTGCTCTTGGCTCTACTGCACCTAGGTGTTAAGGGTATTCGCTTAGGACCATCCCTACCTGCTTTTATTTCTCCAGCTGTATTGAATGTTCTGGTTGAAAATTTTAATATTAAACCTATTGGAACTGTTGAAGAAGATATTGCCGCAATGATGGAAGGTAATTAAGATATAATAGATAAAAATTGAAGATGAATAAGAGGTGACAAGATGGTCTTGTCACCTCTTTTTAGTTTTTCCCTAAAACTCCTCCAAGGTGAAATCATACGGCACAGTCGGTACAAATGCTGTAATTTCAAGCTGGAAAATCTTTACATGGTAAATCTGCTTTATTAACCCTGCTAATTAAGAAATTAACAGAAGCAGTTTTTGATGGTGGGCTAGGGTCACTCTAGCTCAAAGTATTGTCAGTAATCGTCGCAATGGCATTTCATTTGACACAGTTCGCTGAGCATACCACGACTTGCTCCTTCTGCATAAAAAGGTAGTTACACAGAATTATTTACACCGTCTGCGGCTGCTTTAACTATTTTACGACTCACCTGACCGCCAAGACTATCTATTTCTACCTCTCCTAGTACCATTGCACACAGCTTACCGTTGCTGAGTTTATCTTCTGGGGCACTTGGGATGAGTTTGTTGTCATTGATCAAATAGAGGGCCTTGTTGCTAATTAGAAAAGAAATCATTTTGTTAACTAGGTTTTTGTCGTAATTCCTTAATTTATTGAAAACCAAATCATCGGTCAGAATATTTTCCGCCTTATAATTGTCTTGGGCTAGTTTCATAATATCAAAACAGAGAGAAAGGCGAAGTGCAGGAGTTGTTATGTCCTTTTTTGAGGAAAAATATTTTCTGTTTTGCAGGGCAAAGGCTAACTGAGCACCAGTGAGGATGAATATCCAACCTAAATAAATCCATATTAAAAATAAGGGCAGGGTGGCAAATGAGCCGTAAATTGCGTTGTAGTTGGCAACTCCTATTTGTAATCCAAGATAGATGTTCTGAGCTATGAACCAGAATGTACCAGCAACTATAGCGCCAACAGCGGCATATTTTGTTCGCACGTTGGTGTTTGGGAAAAACATGTAGATAACTAATAAGGTGAGGCTTATGAAGAAAATTGGTAGGAATTTAAAGATCAATGTTTGAACCCATAATGCTGGTACAATTATACTTATTTGACTGGTTAATGCTGGGCTTTTTAGAAGGGCACTAGCGGCAAAAGCAAGATTTATTGAGATGGGAACTAGTATCAGTAGTGTTAGGTAATCTGAGATTTTTCGCATCACTGAGCGACTTTTTTGGACTTTCCATATTGTGTTCATCGCCGTTTCGATATGGCTTAGTACTATTATTACACTGAGTAATATACCTGCAACACCAAATGATCCAAGAGTTGCAAAGTTGGTTTTGTCAACATAGTCAAAAATTTGATCAACAGCAGATCTTAAATGGTTGGTTATCTCAGAGCTTTCATTTGTTGCTGAATCTCTTTGTCCCGGGAGTATCTGCGAGCTTTTGTCCAAGGTATCTATATAAGTGTAGGCTACTTCTTTTAAATGGCCACCCCCTCCTAGGCCTTTGACGACAGCAGTGCTCATCGCCAGCATTGGGACTAGAGAGAGAAGTATGGTGTAAGTGAGAGCACTTGATCGTAGTGAGAGGTTGTTGTTGCTAAACTCTTCAATTGTTATCTTTATTATGGAAACCATTGCTGATAAATATTTTTGGACTGTCCCAATTTCTTTCTGCATACTATAATTTGTAATGTAGGATAATGTTTAGTGTTTTATTTAAGGTGAGTTCTTAAATTGTGTAACTAATAAGTTTTGGAAGGACTTAGGTTAGTCTTTTGGTTATATACAGCACTGTCTAAAAGAATAGGAAAATGATAAAATCTATCCTTGCATAGTAATAAAACATTTCTCAAAATCATATACAAAAAGTGTAATTACTTGCTCTGGTAATATATAATATAGTCGAAACTAGGTGCTTTTTGTTGGGGGAAATTAATCCACTAGGTTTTCGATCTAATCTTAGATTCTAATAATTGATTTCCCGCCTTTTTACTCATGAGTAAATCGAAGTAACATCATTTATGATAGCAGGTAGATCCTGTAATAATGCATCATATTCATCAATGTTTTTTTCGATGTGGGTTGTAATGTGTGGTGGTGCAATATGTGTCAAATTAGGTAAGGCTTGAAACCCAAGAATGTTACAAAGATGTTCACTTATTTGTATGATTCCCGTTAGGCTTTTTGGGGCAGCAAAATTCTCACCGTGACAATGATGATCACGGATAGCCAATGAGACATCCATGGGCATTTGCCATTTTTGGGTTATTATTTGGCCAATTTTATTATGACTGGTGCCAAAAGTTTCTTCTTCTTTCTCTACTAGCTCTGTAGATGTATTGCAGGAAAAACAGATTTTAATGAATTGGTCGGGATTTATAAAGTTTTCTATGATTAAACCAATGTCATGAAGTATGGCACAGAGATAGGATTTGTCGCCTTTAATGCCAAAAATACGTTCAGAAACCATTTTGCTGATTATTGCAGTAGCAATTGAGTGTTTCCATAGATACTTCTTAGAAAACTCATTTGGGGAGGATTCATCTTCTTGGAAATAATCATGTATTGTATCTTCAATAATGAGGTTATGTAGGCCCTGAGTTCCAATAAAAGAAATAGCTCTAGTGATTGAATCTATTTTTTCCACAGGGCTAAAAGCACTTGAGTTTACAAGCTCAAGCACTTTACCAACGAGAATAGGATCAATTTGAATTACATTTTCAAATTCATTAATACTAGAATTGGGATCGTTTATTAATTTTGTTAACTCTAGTGCTGTGTGAGGAAACGGCTTGAGGCTTGAATAAATATCCGCAAATTCTTGTGTATTTGGCATTTGTTGAGACCCTATTTATGTTTTTTTGGAAAAATTATGCAAATATTTCCTTTTTGCTGATCGTCTCAGATTTAATGCGGTCTAATAATTCCGCCAAAACTGGTTTAATGTTTTCTCTTATGTCACCAGCGACAAGGATAAACAGTAAGTCATCACCGGGCTGGAATGTGCCAGTGTGAGGTTCAACGACTATTTCATAGATGCCTTCTTTTTTTAGGTACTCTTGTCGTAAATCCTCAATTTTATCGATATCAGGTGTGACTTGCAAGCCTATTACTTCACCTTTCTCTCTTCTGGACCAAGCTCTGACGGTGCCATTGTGGGTTAGTATCATTCCAACATTTTCTGCGAAATCGGGTCTTTGTTTCAGTTCTGCAATGGTTTTTGAAATATCCATAATATATCCTCTTGAAATTTAGATAAAATAAAGTACTAACATAAACATATAACAATTAACTAAGTTATGGCAAAGGAAGAATAAGCTTTTGACCAATCCGTATAGAAAATTTCTTATTTAAATTGTTTGCTTTTCTTAAATTTTTTCTACTTATACTATATTTATTGGCAATTCTTGCTGCAGTGTCCCCTCTTTTTACTACATGTACGTTATCTTTCTTTTGATTGTTCTGGTATGCTAAATTAGGTTTGTTATAAAGCTTTCTTTTAATAAAAGTGGTAGATGGTAGCCGAAATTTATACCCTGGTGGGATATATTTTCTTCCCTGAAGAATATTGGTTTTTAATGCGGGATTTAATGCAGCGAGGACCCGTTCGGGAAGTTTGTAGTAGCTAGCAATACTCGCAATACTGATATAACCTTTGGTTGAGAAGTATAAACTTTTTTGTTCTGGTTCTAGGTTTAGTATTTTTTCTAACTTTTTTGCAGTTTTTAATGCTGCAAGAAATTCAGGGTAAAAGTTTTTTGAGGCGAATTTAAAATTCCCACCCGTGTAATGTTTGAATATGTTGGGGTAATTACCATAGGCTTTTTGTGCTCTCATCATACCGCTTCTACCATAATTATAGGATGTGATAGCCAATGGCCAGGATCCAAGTTGCTGGTAACTACGTTTTAAGTATTTAGCTGCTGCTTCTGCAGCTAAAATTGGATCTAACCTTTCGTCAAGTAGAGAGTTGATAGTGAGGTAACTTTTGCCTGTTCCTTTAGTGAATTGCCATATCCCTTTAGCCCCTGCATGACTATGAGCAGCATTTACAAAGCTAGATTCCACATGAGGTAAATATGCCAATTCTTCTGGAAGCCCATGTTGCTGGAAAATTTCTTTTATTTCGAGCATGAATTTCCCAGAGCGTACAACACCTTCAGAAAAATTTTCTTTTACACCAATTTGGATTCTTATATTTTTGGCAGCTTCAAGGAGTTTAACGGGGTCTTTTGAAAAGTATTTGTAAATCCGAATTTCATTGTTAGTGGCAGCCCTCCCTGTAGTGCCCAGTTTTACAAGGGTTTTACGATAATTTTTTAATATTTCACTACGAATTTGTTTGTTGAGTAGGTTACTTCCTGGTAGCGAGGTGTCAATCAGGTGTATTTTACCATAAATAAAATCGATATTTTCCCTATCATGGATGATAGCTTCGGTATTGAGTAGCGTGCCGTAAATATTTTCCCAGAATTTAACATTGTGTTTTATAATACGGTATTCGGGGTAGTTTGGCGTAGCATTGGCAAATCCACATGATATTGAAAATAAAATTATTAACAAAGTTAATGGTAGATAGTTGTATTTCATGATTTCTATTTGCCTTGAACGTTTAAATCTAAGTCACACTCAGCATGTAATATTTCTTGTGATTATGAGGAGCGAAGCGTAATATTTACTTCCAGTGTTAGCAGCGATTTTATTTGCATATGACGTACGGAGTATACCATGAGTAAAGTACTCTTAGGTTAAGAAATATTTTTTATTTAGTTTTAGTTCATGAAATTTTATTATTCACGCAGTTAAACAGTCATATGCCTTGCAATATTTGTAGTTTAATAAAGAATGGTTTGTTGTGAATAAAAAAATAAAACAGCTAAAAGGTGAAAACCATTGCAAAATGGGGAAGTTTTTATACAATATGGATCTTAACTATTAATTTAATTTGTAAAAGAAAAGCTATATTATGTATAAACCAATAATTGGTTGTCTTGGGTATGTTATTTCCCCGGACGGGAAAAAAACATTGCTGGTGCATCGTAACAAACGATCGACAGACCAGCATTTAGGGAAATATAATGGTCTTGGTGGTAAGATGGAAGCAACAGAAGATGTTGTAGCTGCCATGAAAAGAGAAATATTTGAAGAATCTGGTCTTATTTGTGATTCTATTGTGCTTAGAGGCACTATTAATTGGACTGGATTTGGGCCCAATGGAGAAGATTGGTTAGGTTTTGTTTTTCGCATTGATAGTTTCAAGGGGGAGCCTTTTTTGAACAACGAAGAAGGTGATCTGTCGTGGGTGGATATAGATCGGTTGGATGAACTACCCATGTGGGAAGGTGATAAGTATTTTTTACCTTTGGTTTTTGATGATGATGCAAGGACTTTTCATGGGATTATGCCATATGAAAACGAAAGTCCTATTAGTTGGAATTATTCCAGAATATAAAATATCCAGATTTTTGTTTTTTAACAGATAGAGGGTTGCGAAATGAGTGAAATAAGTGAATTGCAGAAATTAGAAGAATTTGTAGGAAAGTTATTGGCAGAATATAATAAAGCTAAAGAAGAGTTGGTAATTGCAAAAAAACAGGTAGACGAGCAAAAATTGGTCATTGAAGAATTAAATGACCAGGTTAGCATGCAACAGCTAGAAAGTGAAGATGTGACAGAGAGAGTTAATAGAATTGTCGAACAGTTTGAAAGTTGGGAAAGAGATTTGGCAGAAGAAGAACTAATGGAAGAAACTTCTCAGAAGGAACAGGAAGAAGTAGTACCAGCTCCCGGCTATACAGCAAATTCAGGCAGTTCATACTAAAAATGGAAATTGCTTTTGTGATGGAGGGTAGCTAGATGTCTGATGAAGAGCGTTTAGTACAGGTTGAGCTACTTGGGCAACAATTTTCATTTTATACTGCTGAGTCTGAAGATAGTATGGAGCAAATATTTGATGAGGTTAGGTCTGTTTTAGGAAAAGATTATGGAGCTACAGGTAAAACCTCACTCGCAATAGCCCAACGTGCAATACTAGGTTGCTTAACTATCGCTTCTGAGCACGTGAAACTAAAAAATAAGGTTGCTGTTAAACAAAGTTCAGAACAAAACAGAATTGGGATTTTATCAGAACAAATAAGTCTGACCTTAGGGAAAGATTAGTATTCTGATTGTATAAGTATTATTAGCGCTACTACAGAAATAGTTTTGTTGAATTAGTTTCCCCTTTCCGGTTAAATTTGTTATAATTAATTAAGTTAGTCGATGAGGTAAAAAGTTTGCCTGCGTTGTTTGTGATTTCCAAAGTGTGTTGAGCCAACTCTTGTAAAAAGGGTATCTTTCCTTGCTTCTTAAGTAAAATCTTAATGGATTTAACTGACGTTGTAATAAGATTGCCCACCTATTAATTTAGGTTTAACAATCTTGGAGACACGGCAATGCGGGTATTTTTATATATTCAAGATAGACCAAGTGCTTTTTTCAAGCACTTTTAACATAAATAAGATTGATATCAGCAGGAATGCTGTTGAGTTTATATACGAGTTTGTAGTGATTTAAGTATTATTAGTGTTTGTGAAAATTAGGGTTTGAGAGTTACAGTTCAAATCCTTTTCTTTTGTGCGTGCATAATGTTTTATCATATTCGGCTCATTTTCTCTCTGCAGTTCTGTTTCGTCGATCTAATCAAATAGGCGAAAATCCATGTTTTTTTCAGAACATCCGTACATATTTCTAGGTATTGATCTAATAGCGGGTATTATTCTTGGTTTTGTATTGCGTAAAATTGTATACGAAAACCAGGAGAAAAATATTCGAAAGCAGGGCAAACAAATAATTGAAAACGCAATTATAGAGGCGGAGCAGTTTAAAAAGGCTGAGTTGTTGCAAAGCAAGGAAGAAGTCTATCAAGCTAAGCAGGAATTAGAAGAAGAATGTAAGCTTGAAAAAGAAGAATTAAGAGAAGAACAAAGACAAATAAAGAAAAAGCGTGATCATTTTAAACGTGATTCTGAGAAGTTTGAGAAACAAAAAAGCAGATATAGTAGCGCTGAAAATGCCTTAGAAAAAAGAGAAAAAGAATTAGAACATAAAGTTGCTGATGTTGATGCAGAGTTAGCTGATAAACGCGCACAGGCTGAAAAAAAGCTTGCTGCCAATAAAATTGAATTAGAAAATGAACTTCTAAAGCAACGTGATGAGTTAACTAGAATCGCTGGAATCACTCAAGAAGAAGCGAAAAAATTACTAATGGCTTCCATTGAAGGGGAAGCTAAATTAGATGCTGCAAAACGTCTCTCTAAGATAGAAAATGAACTGAAGATGGACGCAGATCGCAAAGCTAGAAGCATTATTTCCCTTGCTATCTGTAGATATGCTGGCGATTATGTCGCAGACAAGACTGTTTCAATGGTTCCTCTACCTAGTGATGAAATGAAAGGTAGGATTATCGGTAGGGAAGGTCGCAATATTAGGGCGATTGAGGCGGCCACAGGAATAGATATTATTATTGATGATACTCCTGAGGCTGTAATCTTATCTGGTTTTAATCCGGTTAGAAGGGAAGTGGCTAGGCAATCATTATTACAATTGATTGGTGATGGTAGAATTCATCCTGGTCGTATTGAGGAGATTGTCGAAAAAGTTACCAAAGAGCTTGATTCATCTATGCGTGAAGCTGGCGAACAGGCGACATTTGATGTTGGCGCTCATGGTGTTCATGTTGAATTGATAAATCTTCTTGGTCGTCTCAGGTATCGTACTAGTTATGGACAAAATGTACTTCAGCATTCACTTGAAGTTGCATTTCTTTGTGGAATTATGGCTGCAGAACTTGGTCTTGATGTTAAACTTGCCAAGAGAGCAGGATTACTGCATGATATCGGTAAAGCGGTTGATCATGAGGTTGAAGGATCTCATGCTGTTATTGGCCGAGATTTGGCTAGAAAATACGGTGAATCTGATGAAATTGTGTACGCTATTGGTGCGCATCATGCGGATCAGCCACCGCAGAGTGTCTTAGATGTTCTTGTTCAGGCAGCAGATGCGCTATCTGGTGCGAGACCAGGGGCTCGTAAAGAGATGTTACAAAGTTATGTCAAGAGATTGGAAGATCTTGAGAGTATCGCTAACGAGCAACCAGGGGTGGAGAAATCATATGCTATCCAAGCCGGACGTGATTTGAGAATCGTTGTTGATTCTAAGAAATTGAATGACTCGGAGGCAACTCTTTTATCACGAAATGTTGCAGAGAAAATTGAAGAAAAACTAACTTACCCTGGTCAGATAAAGGTAACAGTTATTCGTGAAACTAGATCTATTGAATACGCAAGATAATTTAAGAAAGAGATATCAAGGCAAGAAGAGAATATATTATGGCTAGCATTGAAGAGCAGATAGCATTGATAGAGCGTGGTTGTGTTGATTGTATATCCCGTGATGAGTTAGAAAAGAAATTGAAAAGATCCAGTGAAACTGGAATCCCTTTAAAAGTGAAGGCGGGTTTTGATCCTACCGCTCCTGATCTACATCTAGGACACACAGTTCTGTTACAAAAGTTGAAGCACTTTCAAGACTTAGGTCACGAAGTGATATTTCTAATAGGTGATTTTACCGGAATGATTGGTGACCCTACTGGTAAGTCAGAAACACGAAAGGCTTTAACTGTTGAACAGGTTGCAGAAAATGCTGAGAGTTATAAAGAACAAGTCTTTAAAATTTTAGATGAGAAAAAAACCACAGTTGCATTTAATAGCAAATGGCTGGGGGAACTAACATCTCATGATATGATCAAACTAGCATCGGAACTAACTGTAGCTAGGATGCTAGAGAGAGATGATTTTAAGAAACGTTACGAATCTGGTAAGCCAATTTCTATTCATGAATTTATGTATCCTTTGATACAGGGTTATGACTCTGTTGCACTAGAGGCTGATGTTGAACTTGGTGGTACTGACCAGAGGTTTAATGTTCTTATGGGAAGGGATTTGCAAAGATCTCGTGGACAGGAACCACAAATTGTAATTACATTACCTTTGCTTGAAGGCCTTGATGGCGTCAATAAGATGAGCAAATCTTTGGGTAATTATATTGGTATTACTGAAGAGCCATCTGCAATTTATGGCAAAGTATTGTCAATTTCTGATGAGTTAATGTTTCGCTATTACGATCTTCTGAGTGATTTGAGCACAGTAGAAATTGCAGAACTAAAAGCCAAAATGCAAGCTGGTGAGATTCATCCTAAAGATGTTAAAAAACAGTTAGCGCGAGAATTGACGGCTAGGTTTCATAGTGATGAGGCTGCTATGGCTGCAGAGTCTAATTTTGAAAATGTTTTTAAGAAGGGTGGTATTCCTGATGACTTACCAGAGTGTGAGTTAAGTTATGAGGAAGATGTTTGGCTGCCCAAATTACTAGTAGATGCTCAGATGCTAAAGTCAACATCTGAAGGGCGCCGAATGATTAAACAGGGTGCTGTTTCTATAGATAGTGAGAAAATTGCCAATGAAAAAGCTACTGTTCAACCAAAAGGAGAAGTCTTGCTAAAGGTAGGTAAGAGGAAATTTTGTAAGGTCCTCTTTTCTTAGGCTATCCATATAAAGTATATTTTATTAAAACACAAAAGGCCCCATGCANNTGCATGGGGCCTTTTGTGTTTTTGCTATGAGAGCAAGTAATAAATGCTACTGTTTCATTTGGCAGTTTTGACAGATACCATTAAATTCTACTTTATGTCCTAGAACATTATATTCACTAGCTTTTTGAGCCATCGTGTTTATTTGGTGCTGCACATCAACTTTAATGTCATCAACTTTACCACAGTTTAGGCATCGAATGTGGTAATGTTGCTCTGTGTTTGCATCAAAACGTTTTTGGGTTCCTCCGCCTTCAAGCTTTAAAATAATTCCGCCTTCAGCCATAAGTTCTAAATTTCTGTAAACCGTGCCTAGCCCTATTTTGGGCAATTTAAGTCTTACCATGTCGTATACTTCGTTAGCCGTGGGGTGGGAAGTTACTTTGCTAAGCTCTTCTAGTATCACTTGGCGTTGTGTCGTTAGGCGCATATTGGGTAGAGAGTTCATGGAATGTCCATTATATGTTTAATTCAAAAGATATTTGTTGATAATTATTATTAGAATAAGCTGAGATTAAGTAAACTGCAAGAAAAAAGAATGCAAACTAATTCCCAAGGTAGGGGTTGAAGTAACCAAATTTAAGTTCGGGAAACTTTTCTTTTACGCTGTGTAACCAGTTTCTCATACCTAAAGCTTTACTAATAGGCTTAAAATTGATTTCTTTCAAATACCATTCAGGATCCATATTTAAATTTCTGAGTTGGATAAAGTCTGGTTTATGAAGTTCAATAAGTTTGCAAAATGCAGCAAATTCTTCAGGAGAATCAGTAAGTCCTGGTAATATGAAATAGTTAATGGAAACAAATTTTCCAGCCTTTTTCATTTCATCAATGGACTGCATAACGTCGTCAAATGTGAAGCCTTTAGGGCGGTAGTAGGGATTGTAATATTGTTCTTGTGCTGAGTTTATACTGACCCGCATACTGTCAAGACCTGCTAGCGCAAGATTTGCTACGCTGTGTGGCAAACTAGCATTAGAGTTTAAATTGATTGTTCCCTTCGTAGTCTGTTTACGAATAGCTACAATTGCTTTTTCAAGGGTATCAGCTTCCATAAGTGGCTCGCCTTCACAACCTTGACCAAAGCTAACTATAGGTCTATCTGCTGTTATGATGTGGGCGACAGCCATATCTGATATTTCTTTTGGAGTTGGCACAAATGAAAGACGATCTTGCGTAGATGGACAACAACCAGATTCCTGTAAAGAAATGCATCCAAGGCATCTAGCGTTACACGTTGGTGATGTTGGTAAGGGTGCTTCCCAACGGTTTAAAAAATAGTTTCTTGCAGCTGGGCATCCATAAGTGAGACAACATTTACCAAGATGCTGGATTAATCTATTGTTAGGATATTGCTTTAGTTTGGCTAACGTATTTTTATTAATGGTTTCTTGGTCAAAATTATTACAGTCCTGTCTTGTATCAAGGTCACTTCTAAAAGCTGTAACCCAGAAGCAACCATCTAGCCAACCTACGGCCGTGTAAGCAAAAAGGGGAAGGGTGGGCGCATCCTCATTAGATTGATATGCTGCAGTAAAAATAGCAGTGTTGGCTGGTGACATAAATGCTGCCACAGCCTGAGTGGTTTCATTTTCGGCATAAGGATTATTTGCAAGAAGAACAGGCTCATCTCCTTGTTCCTCCCAGGCAATTGGTATACGACCGGGAAGCGTAAAAAGTTCGCTCCCTTCTGGTAGTGGAATAATGTCTGTGAGTTTTGGGATAGAGAATTCCCCACAACTCATTCCTGCCATTAGTAAATCAGGAAAGTCAGTAATAGTTCCTTTCTCATCTGCAAAAACAGCGCTGGGTATTTTTTTTGGATGCACTATGCGCCTCTTAAAACTCTAAATACTGAATCGACGGCACGATAAATATCAAGATCATCACCATAGACATCAAGAACGTGACTGTTATTTATGAGATCCTCAATAACATATTGAGTAAAATATAAACTAACTACATTAGGATCTTGGGCAATTGTTCTTACAGGAGCAATTTTATGGGTTAGGTCAAATTCGTCCATCCTTTCAAGACCTTTTAGGTGTTCACAGATTTGATCTCTAATGCTATCGATAGAGTCAACTTCTATAATTTTGTGGTCAATTAATCGTTGTGTTAATTTGGCTGCAAATTCATCTGAGTATTCTCGTACGGCCCTAAACATTCTTTTTCTTTCTTGTTCACGCTTACGATCAATAGCTCGAATGGTTTTTTCAGTGGTTCTATTGTGACTGATATGTGCTTTGGCCATATTTTACCTCTATATAGATAATCTCTTAAAATGATTTTGTTGATACTAAACTTTGTGTTTATAATATGAAAATTCAAATATCACTACAGAAAAGATTTATCAATGACTACCTTTTAATAATCTGTTCATAAATTATTAAGTCATCGGATTGTAACTAAAGAGTAATAATAGAAAAATATCTTGAAATTAGTTCATATCGATTATATAACTGAATAAGCTTAATCTAGTTTTTGACTAGGCATGTTATATGTCTAATTAATTTATTGGTTATTGTCCGATAAATTATAGTATTTATTTTGAAGAAGAAGTTAATATAAATGTTAAAGGAGGTTTTTTCCCATGGCTTTAAATCTAAAAATGTTGGTTCCTGTAATATTTGGTCTTTCCGCACTTACTCTAACAGGTTGTACTTGCGTTCAGCCTGGTAATGATGCTGAACCAGTACTTACTGATGGTGCGGTAGAAGTAGTAGAGTCACTAGACAATTCTCCTTTAGGCATTGGAGAAGGTAGAACAAGCATAGGTATGTTACCAGTTTATTATGCGTTTGATTCTTCTAAAGTAGCTGCTGATCAACAGTCACGCCTTGGTGTTAATGCTGACTTTATGGATGCAAATGGAGATTACGAAGTACGTATTGAAGGTAATACTGATTCTCGTGGAACCGAAGAGTACAACATGGCACTAGGTGAACGCCGTGCAATAGTCGCTAAAAAAGCTCTAGTTGAGTTAGGTGTAGCTGAAGATCGACTAAGTACTGTAAGTTATGGCGAAGCTCGTGCTCTTCTTAATGGACAAAACAGTGATGCTTGGGCTGCAAACCGTCGTTCTGACTTTGTTGTTGTAGAGTAGTAGACACAAATTACACAAAGTTTAAGAGGAATTTATGAATTTCAAAAAAGCAATACTAGTAGGTGTTTGTTTGGCCTGCTGTTTGTTTGTTTCGAATGCATTCGCTGCTAACACAAAAATTGGTGTTATGGATGTACAGAAAATAATTACCGGTTGCCAAGCTGGGCCTGGTGCTCAAGCAAAGTTCGATGCAAGCGTGAAAGAATTCGAAACAAAGTTTAAAAAAGAAGAAGAATCACTTTTAGCATTACAAAAAGAGATTGATAAAAAAAGAAGTGTTTGGAAGAAAGCAAAAGTAACGGAAAAAATGACAGAGTATCAAACAAAAGCTCGATCATTACAAGCGAAACGTGCTAATTCCCAACTGATAGTTCGTAAAATGCAAGATGAAGCCATAAAGCCTATCCTCAAGGTACTAGAAGGTGTTGTTGAGAAATACGGCAAGGCTAATAAGTATGCCGTTATATTAGAAGTTAAAGGTGGAGTTGTGTATTACGACAAGGCCACACTAGTAACGGATAAACTTATTAAAGAGTTGGATAAAGCAATGAAATAATAGTTTTAACAACTTTTGAGATGTAGTTTTGAAAACGATGCTAGGGTTACCTTGCATCGTTTTCTTGTTTTTAACCACAACAAAAAAGAATGGCCTAGGGCTTGTTGAATAAACCTAATTTTTGAAAATTTAATCCTATTTGGTGAAAAGATGTCGCTAAAAAGTATGACAGGCTTTGGAAGAGCAGAAGTTAACAACGGAGCCCGTTCATGGAGCGTAGAAGTTCGTAGTGTTAATAATCGTTTTTTAGATGTTAAAATGAAGTTGCCTAAAGGGTATAATCTTTTAGAAGAAAGGTTGCGATCCTTGGTTTTGGATTTTTTTAATCGAGGTCGTGTAGATCTGTATATTAATGTTCAAGGCGATTTCTCTGATTTGGTTGAAATAAATGTAAATACAGACTTGGCTCAGCTTTATAAAAATGCTTTGTCTGAGATATCAGAAAAATGCCAACTTAATGGCGAAGTATCGGCTATTCAATTATCTCAATATCCTGAAGTAATTCAACGCCAACAGAGGCCAGAGGATTTAGAAAGTGAAGTTTGGCCACATCTTGAAACTGCAGTAAAAAAGGCTCTTGATGATTGCACTACTATGCGACAGAAAGAAGGTGAAGCACTTCAGCATGATTTAATTGCCAGAATAGAGTTTTTTTCTACCACAATCAATGAAATAGAAATATCGGTTCCAGAGTTGGTTCTTCAACGTAAAAGTGCCATGGAAGAGCGTTTAAGTAAAATTCTTTCGGGAACAGATGTCGATCCACAAAGACTTGCTGCAGAAGTAGCCGTGTTAGCAGATAAAACTGATGTAACAGAAGAAATAGTACGATTACGTTGCCATATTGAGCAATTACGTGCTTTTATTATTGAAAATGTGAGTGTTGGTCGAAAAATGGATTTTCTTGTTCAAGAGTTTCTTCGTGAGGTAAATACAGTAGCGTCAAAAATAAACGATGCCAAAATCGCTCATCTTACTGTATCTTTGAAAAGTGAACTGGAAAAAATTCGTGAGCAGGTACAAAATATAGAATAATTTAGGTAGTGTCTATGTTATTATTAAATGTCGGTTTTGGGAACATGGTGGCAGTCGATAGGTTGATAGCGATTGTCGCAACTGGATCTTCCCCTGCGCGTAAAATCAAGGAAAATGCAAAGAATATTGGCAAATTACTTGACGTTACTGAAGGAAGGCGTACTAGGTCTATGCTGGTTATGGATTCAGAGCATGTTGTTTTATCTTCAGTGCAACCTGATACTATTAAACAGCGTATTCTAGATTTAAATATCCAAAATAATCTAAAAGAACAGGAGAAATAGATGATACCTGGGAAATTATTTGTTCTTTCTGCTCCATCTGGCACTGGCAAAACGACAATTTTGAAAAAAGTAATGAGTCAACTTTCTGGTCTTCAATTCTCAGTATCTCATACAACGCGTGACCCTCGTGATGGAGAGGAGGATGGGGTAGATTACCATTTTGTTTCAAAAAAATATTTTGAAAAACTTATTACTGAGGAGAGTTTTTTAGAATATGCAAATGTTCATGGAAACTATTATGGTACCAGTTATGGTGCTATAAATGATCAACTCAATTCCGGTTTAGATGTAATTCTTGATATTGATGTACAAGGTGCCAGGCTCGTAATGAATAATAGCCAAACGGATGCTAGTTTCGTTTTTATTATGCCACCTAGCCTTGAACTTTTAGAAAAAAGGTTACGCTCACGTGCAACAGATTCTGATGAAACGATTGAGTTAAGAATGACTAATGCCGTTGAGGAAATTAAGTATGCCTCAACGTATGATTACCTTGTCGTTAATGATGTTCTTGAAGATGCCGTGTCGATGTTATCAGCTGTGATTATAGCCGAAAGATCACGCATGCGACGAGATATGATGGGTAAGTCTTTAAAACATATTTAAATCAAAAATTATTAACCAGTATTTACATAAAGAAATTATTATTTATGAAAAATGAAAATAGAAAATCTGATAAAGGTGTCGAGAATAAGTCAGGTAATACAACGGAAAGATCTTATTCTGATAAAAAGAAGGGTGAGAAAAAAGTTAAATTTAGTGAAGATCTAATATGGGGCATACACCCTATAGTTGAAGCTCTTAAACATGAGCCGCATCGCTTAAGTGAGATAATTGCTCAAAAAGATAAGCGTGGGACAAAGTTCAATGAAATATACGATCTCGCCAGAACTAATAAAGTGAAAGTTAATTTTATTGATAGCTTTAAACTTATCGGAGAGGGTAGCGCAGCTGTACGGCATCAAGGTATTCTTGCTAAAGTAAGTCAGGCTGATTTGATGGATTTCAACGATTTACTGACTAAATTTGCAGACGAGGTTAAAGCTGGGAATAACCCTAGGCTTATGGTTTGTGATAGTTTGCAGGATCCCCATAATGTTGGAGCTGTTATCCGCTCAGCACTTGCTTCTGGTGCAACAGGGGTGTTGTTAACAAGAGAACGCTCGGCACCATTAGGAGGTACAGCAGCTAAATCTTCTGCAGGGGCGATGTCGCATATAGACATATGCCAAGTGACGAATCTGGTGAATGCACTTGCTGATCTAAAAAAGGTGGGAGCTTGGGTTTTTGGTGCCATAAAAGATGCTGATGCAGTATCTATTTATAAATCAGATTTGACGGTTCCAAGTTGTATCATCGTAGGAAGCGAAGGGAAGGGGATTAGGCCATTAGTAAGAAGGGAGTGCGACGTTTTACTTTCTATTCCAATGCACGGTGAGTTAGATTCACTAAATTCGTCAGTTGCTGCCGCCGTAATTCTTTTTGAGGCTATGCGACAGTCTGCAAACGTTTCCTAGTAACAATTGTAATAGTTTACTTTTCAAAGATTGAATATAATTATTCTCCCTTGATTCCAGGGAGAGTAATTATATTCAATTTTTATTTGTTCTTTTTCTCAGCTAATTTTGCCTGTAGCAATTGACCAAGATTACCCATTGATGATGAGTTTCCTTGCTGTTCTTCATACTTTTTATAGCTATCTTTTTCTTTTTGTTCTTCACTCTCAGTAGATACATAATCGGCAGGAGCCAGAGAAATTCTTCTAGCGTCACGGTCAATTCCATCAATCTTAACTTCTAGTTCTTGGTCAACCTCTATAACCTCTCTAGGATGGTTTATTCGTCTACCTGCACCTAGCTTAGATATATGTATTAATCCATCAACACCTTCCATTAAGTTTACAAAGGCTCCAAATTGAGCAAGACGCACTACCTTTCCTGGTAAAGTGCTACCAATGTCAAATTTGGTGATTGCTTCATCCCATGGATCTTGTAAGGTCTCTTTGTAGCTAAGGGAAATTCTATCTTTATCCCAGTCTATGGATTTGACTATGGCATCGATTTTTTGACCGACATGAAAATGTTCCTCAACCTTGTCTACTCTACTCCAACCAATTTCAGAAATGGGTATAAGCCCATCCATGCCGCCAATATCCACAAAGGCACCAAACTCTCTGATCGAGGTTACTTCACCGGCAATAGTTTGTCCTTCAACCAATGTTTTCACTAATTGTTCTTTAAGTTCGGCTCTGGCTTCTTCTTCAACAGCTCTTGCAGAAACAACAATATTTCGACCATTCTCTTCAATTTTATTAATTTGAAAAATCATGGTTGTGCCTACATACTTAGCGGCAGGGTCTTCAACACGGCGCAATGACATCTGAGAGAAAGGGCAAAAGGCACGATTATTACCACCTAGAGTAATTTCAAAACCACCCTTTATTTCTTCTTTCACAATACCTTCTACAGGGATGCCACTTCTCCAAGCTTCTTCTAGGTGAGAAATATCAGATCCAGAACCTATTTTCCTTGTAAATAACTTGGATTGGGCTTTGTTCTGTAAAAAGTATACTTCAACATCATCACCAATTTCTACAGTGATACTGCCATCTTTATCAGTGAATTCTGAGGTATTAATCACACCTTCACTTTTCCCACCAATATCAATAAAAGTAGTTTCTGGGCTAACACCCACTACTCTCGCTTTGATTTTTTGCCCTAGTTTGATGTTTTTAATCTTCTTGCCTTCGTCAGCTTTAAAGAGATCGGCGAAACTTTCGTCCATTGTTTTTCCTGTAATTGAAATTGCTGTTATATTAAGTTACTGTCTGATAATTTCTGTGCCTTCAGGCGGGGAGAAATCAAACAAGTTTAATGAATCCGAATTATTATCGATGTTGTTTACCAAGATATTGGTAAGAACTAAGGTAGTTATACTGCCAAAATGATCACGTATTTGAATGCGTTTAATAAGAGAATCGCTACTTACCCAAATATGGATATTTTGAATTTGTGATTGAGATTCTTTCGGAACTAATCGTAAAACGCTTACAATGTCTTGTTCGATATTTTCGGTTGAGAATGAATCATCTGCCTCTGAAATTTCAAAATCATTGGCTAGGGTTGTTTTTCCAGTAAAAATTCCATATGTAATGTCAGTTTCTAAAGCTGAAGCGGGAGTAATAATCATTTGGTTAGAGTTCTCGAAGTACATTGAAAATAAATCTCCATCACTAAATAGAACTTGGATTTCTGGTTGTAAGTAATCCCAACGCATAAGATTTGTCTTTTCGATCTTAAGTAATTTGCAATTTCCTTGACCAGTTTTAACTCTCCCTGTTAATTCGCCACCGCTTCTTTGGAAAAAGTCAAAAGAAAGGCTTTGCATTTCATCGTAGTTTTGCTGCAATTTAGTGACAACTTGCTCTTTTGTAATATCAATTGCAAGGCTATAGGTACTAGTAAGAAGAATTGTGCAAATGAGGATAATGGAGGAATTAATTATTTTCATAGAGTCATTGTTAGCTTTAAGTAAGTTGTGTTGATGAGTTGCTAGATTATAATTAATTTATACCAAACTTGTAGGTCAACAACAAGCTTTCCAGTGGGCGACTAAGATAATTGTTAATAATTTTAAATATCATCATTTCGTAAAGTTGACATGGTAAGTATTGAGAACTAGTATGTCGCTCTAATTAAGTGAGTATTATTTTAAGGATTTGTCTGACCTACAGTGGTTAGCTGTTCGTATATTGTTTTTATTTAAGGTGAGAGAGATGCCAATTTATGAGTATGAGTGTAAGAGTTGCGGTCAGGTTATGGAAGTTCAGCAACGTATGAGTGAGGATCCATTGACAGATTGCCCCGCTTGTAAAGGAGAATTGAAGAAGTTGATCTCTTCAAATTCTTTTCAATTAAAAGGAGGCGGTTGGTATTCAGATGGATACTCTGACACAAAGAGTGGGAACAGCCCCGAATCTTCTTGTCCGGCAGCTTCAGGTGGATGTGGAGGGTGTCCTGTGAAGAGTTAAAATATCATAGGTTGTATAATTAGGTGGATTTCAAAGAAGTATTTATTACAATAATTATATTTTTGGGTAATCTTGATATTTCCATTTTTTGGCAACGTATGTGCAAACCTATAATTTGCTAGCCAAACGCATAGGTGTTTGACTAGCAAATTTAGTAGTAAGCCTGTAAAGCACTTTGTGTAACTACCATTTTATATATAAAGAGCAAGTTACTCTTTAAACACAATCATAAACCTATTCATTGCTGACTTATCCATTTGAAAATATCTTTTATCTTTTATCTTTTGCTAGACTTATGAATAATACTATTGAGTGGCTCAATTGCATTCGTTGTATAAAGATTTTTTTTGAAATCAGGTGGGTATTCAAAAAAGGTGATAAGATTTGGTCTGATATTTCGGCAGGACCTATTTATGCATGTAGATTTACAATCTCATTGCTCAGCAAAATGAAATTACTCGGTTTAGGGTTTTTCCCCGCTTACTGGTAAATTCTCTTTAAATCAGCGATGATTTTCTTGTATTCTTTTCAAGGAACGTGTTTCAATAAATAAGAACCATATGAATAGAAACAACTGGATCTTGGCAGCTTGGAAAGGCGGTATCGATAGCATTAGGGCGATCACAGACTCAGGCCACATAAGAATTACAATTTGTTCCAATTGACGTTCTGTAATTATAACCAAAATTTAGCATTTTCAGTCTCTGCAATCCAGGAAGAGTATTAGAAAAACATCATTAAGTGTGGGACTGTTCTGGTCTTTCGGTTCGTTGTTAGTATAAACACAAAGTGTGTTCTAGTTCGGCATTTAGAGCTGTTTTAACAGTGATTTGTTTAACTGTGCAGAAAATCCAATCAGGTCTTCAGGTGTTTGGGAAATTTTAGCAATCTCACCTGCAAAAGCAGCCATCTTTTCTCTAGTATATAATATAAGAGCCAATTTTTTAATCAACAATAAATAGTTGCACGATTAAATTTGGAATCTCGCTCCAACCTGGAACACTTATTTAAAAGGTATTTTTATGCAATTGCTTAGTTCAACAGGCTGATGTTTTTGAATTAATTACAGGAATAAATGTTAGGAAAATAATGAGTTATGCACTAAGGCTTGAATTGAGGTTAATTGCATGCTGTCGTTGTAGTTCAATAAAAATTATATTAATCTCAATTTTTTATTTCTTAAAATAAAAATATTCTAATTTACGAATATTTCCTGTGGAGTAACTAGCAATTTTAGCGACGAAAAATAAGTACAGAAAATTAACTATTTGACTTCTTTGAATAGTGGCAATACAATAATTGTTGTTGCTAGGTTTGTTTTGAAAATTTCCCTTAATTAAACTAATTTTATGAAGGAGTAAAAATGGTATTTTTTCAGAGAAGTGTATTGGTTCTCGCTTTATTGATGGTATGTTCATTAGGTATAGTGTCTGTCTCGGCTAATGAAGTTAGTCCTGAGGCCAAAGAAATTGCTCAAAATATGAATGCTCCAATTAATATTAATAATGCTAGTCATGAACAATTAGTTTCTTTACCAGGTATTGGTGACAAAACTGCTGACTCTATTCTTAACTATAGGACAGAAAATGGTAATTTTACAAGCGTAGATCATTTAACTAATGTCAAAGGAATTGGTAGTAAGAAGCTAATGGTAATAAAACCACTTATTACAATATAAGGAATATATTGTTGATTTAGTATATGTAATATAATGGGAATTTAACTAGTAGCAGTTAGAAAAAGGTTCGGTTAATCAAATGATTGATCGAACCTTTTTATTGTTGAGCTATCTTACTGTTGTCCATCTCGATTGGTTTTAAGTTCTTAATTTTTTTATAATCATCTGTAATTTGAAAGGGTAGGGGATGTATTACAGTATTTCAGTAATTATATGCTAATAGTATCCGCCCAAAAAAGGTCAAAAAAAAAGCC
>JAOPTU010000020.1:0-137781 GCA_051531995.1 Desulfotalea sp. | reverse complement strand
ATTGGTTTTAAGCTATTGGTAAAGATAGTTGATATAAGTAGTAAAAAAAAGCTGGAGCGGTAGTTCAGTTGGTTAGAATGCCGGCCTGTCACGCCGGAGGTCGCGGGTTCGAGTCCCGTCCGCTCCGCCAGCTTATTTAAAGGTCTACGATTTCTGAAATAGAAATCGTAGACCTTTTTTTTTATCTAAAATTTGTTTGTATAATCAGTTTACTGGGTTTGGACCAAAGAAAAGAGATTAAACCATTTTTGTCCCAACTTAATTGAACAAATTTATTATTTCTCTTTATCTACATAGCACACAAACTAACAAGTGATAAATTTCTAAATCCATACACTCTTCGTTTAATCAACTTCATTTTCAGCTAACGCCCCTTTAGCCACAGTGTTACTTTTGTAATTGCAATCAGAATTGATCAGTTAAAAGGATGTAAATGGCAGTATTAGAAAATTCTTTTACTAGTATCTCGTTTGATGGTGACGGAGATAGGATGAAATATTAAAACTCGACACTGATCTTTGATCATTGTCGAGTTTTAATAGAAATATGGAACACTTAAAATTTTGTTTTTTATGAGGGACGTTGCAGGTAAAAGATATTGAATGTTTCATGCTGTGTTCTGCAAATACTGCATGGAACATTTTTGTATATAGTTCAAAGATGGGTCTATATCTTCGAACTATAGGATACTTTTTATGTAAGCTCTAAGTTCTTTTTCAATTTCTGGATGTTTAAGGGCAAATGCTATGTTAGCCATCTGAAAACCTGCCTTATCACCACAATCAAAGCGTTGACCCTTAAAAGGTACCCCGAACAATGGTTGCTCTTTAAGTAATGCAACCATGGCATCTGTTACTTGGATTTCTCCACCGGCTCCTTCTTGTTGGTTTTCAAGATATTTGAATATTTTGGGGGTGAAAATGTATCGCCCTATGGCAGCTATGTTGCTCTTTGCTTCTTCTGGTTTTGGTTTTTCAACCATATGAGTAACTCTCAAGATGCCGCCATGCATTTCTTCTCCCTCTAAAATACCATAGCGATTAACTTCATTTTGAGGGACTTCAATTGTAGCAACCATTGAGCCTCTCAGTCGGTCAAACTGAGTTATCATTTCCTTTAATACTGGTTTTTCGCTTTGTATCAGGTCGTCGGCCAGAAGAACAGCAAATGGCTCATCACCTACAACATCTCTAGCGCACCAAATGGCATGCCCCAGCCCAAGAGGCTGACTTTGTCTTGTGTAAATAATAGAACCCGAAGGAGGAACTAGAGATTCAATTGATTCAAGTAGATTAGTCTTTCCTCTTTTTCGCAAAGTGTCTTCAAGTTGATAGGCACTATCAAAATGATTTTCTAGGGCAGTTTTACCGCTTCCGGTGACGAAAATTATTTGCTCAATTCCAGAATCCAGAGCTTCCTCTACAGCATATTGAATAAGAGGCTTGTCAACAATTGGAAGCATTTCTTTGGGCATTGCTTTTGTCGCAGGAAGAAACCTAGTTCCTAAGCCAGCTACAGGAAATACAGCTTTTTTTATTTTCATATAAATTTCCTAATATCGTTAAAAAGTGATTGAGCAACAAAATTATATTTGAATGCCCATTTTTATACCTTTAATTTAAACATTACAAGTTTATGCTTAAAATTTAATGAATTAAGATGTATTTATTGTTACCGATGATTAATAGACCTGATTTTAGTGGAAGAGTACTACCTTTGAAAAAACATCAATAAATGAGACTTTTAAGAATGGATAAAAATGATTTGTTGCGTGGCTTACCCAAAATAGATGAGCTCATAGCCTTAATAGAAAAAAACTTTACCTCTGCTCCTAACTTTTTAATTAAAAAAGCTGTTCAACAAGCTGTGGCAGGTGAAAGGAAACGAATTTTGACAGGAAAAACAGTTGATCCAAAATCTATAGATGATTGGTGTAGTGTTGTTAATCTTGAGTTAAAAAACAAACTATCCCACAACTTAAGAAGGATGATCAATGGTACTGGAGTTGTAATTCATACCAATTTAGGTAGATCATTGTTATCAAAAGAGGCGGGTGAGGCTCTAACTAATGCAGCGACGTATTATTCTAATCTTGAATTTAATCTCGATACCGGAAAACGTGGAAGTCGGTATAGTCTAGTTGAGGAAATTATTTGTGATCTTACGGGGGCCGAAGCAGCTATTGTTGTAAATAATAATGCCGCAGCAGTTTTTCTTACTTTAGAAACTCTTTGTAAAAAAACAGAAGTAATTGTCTCAAGAGGGCAGCTAGTTGAGATTGGCGGTTCTTTTAGAATTCCTGATGTAATGGAAAGAAGTGGGGCGAACCTGGTAGAAGTTGGGGCAACCAACAGAACACATTTATACGATTATGAAAATGCTATTACAGAGCAAACATCAACATTAATGCGTGTTCATACCTCAAATTTTAGGATTATCGGTTTCACCTCACAAGTGTCCGCTGATGAGCTTGTGGGACTTGCCAGGGATAATGGTCTTATTACCATTGAGGATTTAGGAAGTGGCTCATTGCTCGATCTTTCTAGGTTTGGCTTCCCTAAAGAACCAACTGTACAAGAGCTGGTAAAAGCAGGTGTTGATGTAATTACCTTTAGCGGCGATAAATTACTTGGTGGCCCTCAAGCTGGAGTAATTGTTGGTAATAAAGATGTCATCGACAAAATCAAAAAAAATCCCCTTAACCGTGCTCTCAGAATTGACAAATTCACTCTAGCATCTTTAGAAATCATTTTAAGAGCCTATTATGATGAAGATAAAGCTCTAGAACAGATACCAACATTACGAATGTTGACCACTGATATTCTTGTTCTCAAAGAACGGGCAAAGACAATTGCTGGGCAACTTGAAAATTATTTGCTTGATACGTGTGAAATTTTAACTTTAGAAACTTTTTCTAGGGTTGGAGGTGGTGCTTATCCTGAATTTGATCTAGAAAGCTGGGCAGTATCTATTTCTCCTCATAATCTTCGAATTAGTAAAATGGAGGAAGGATTGCGTAGGTTGGATCCAGCCATAATTGGTAGAGTTGAAAATGATAAATTTATAATCGATGCGAGAACTATACAAGATGAAGAAATTGGTATTCTCTGTTCTCAAATCGGCAGCTTCGTGCAGAGTAAATCTTGATGCCAGGAAATCCCCTATTTTTGGCGAGTAAGAGAAGGTTAACAGTACAGGATTTTGTATTGTTAACTGTTGACTTTAAAACAATAATTTCAAATCATATTCCTACATGTCAAACCGTAAATTTCTATAATCATAAATTGCTTACAGTGATGCATTCATTACCATCCGAATTAATGAATGAATTAAGTAAATTTGCTGATTGCAAGAAAGACTATAATATAACAGAGACAAGTATATATTTTAAAATTGTAGTTGATGATGGTGCAATCTTAGTTTTGCTTGATGGACTTGACGAAGATCTCTTAGGGAAAATGGATAATGACTGGTTGCAAAGCGAAATCAGTCTTATAAAAAGGGATTTATTAAGTTTTAAAGGAGAGTATTTAGATCCCCTAACGGGAATACTAAATAGTAAAATGCTGTTAAGAGTCGCTGAAAGCGAAGAGCTCAACTTAATGCTGGTTGAAATTACACCCAAAGGTTCTTTGCATACATTTTTTGAAAATCAGTTATCACTTTCAATACAAGTATTAAAATCACTAAATATTGAGGGACGGTTTTATTATGTCGGTCACTTGCTCTTCGCAATTACATTAGATAATAATTCGAATGTCGAAAATATTTCCCATAAAATCTTACAAGAATTTAGAAAATCTCAAGTAAAAAGACTTCATATTGGGTCAAGCTCCACCATAGGTTTCAATGGTAACGCACTTGATAATGCTTGGTCTGCTTTAAAAGAAACGAGAAAACGAGGCAACTTCTCGTTTTGTGCCTACTCAAGTCTTGTTAATCTTAAAGAGCATCCATTGTATGGATTGGAAGATCTTTTAAAGTCACAAATTAACCAAAACCTTCTAAAATACAAATCATTTAGTGTAGTTATATTCAAATGTTCTGGCGATATTAAATCGTTGCTTGTAGATTTGTCGATTAAATACCGAGATTATAATTTTTTCACCGATAACATTGATATATTGTGCGTTTTGCCCAATAGCGATCAAGATGAAACTAAAAGATGGGCTGATAATATAATATTTTCAGTAAAAGGCCACACTAAGATTTCAGCAGGAATATCTTACTACCCTAATAAGTCATTTTCTAAGTTAGAAGTTTTATCTCAAGCACGAAAAGCACTTCAACATACTCTCTTTTATGGAGAATGTACGTCAACTATTGTTGATGCTCTTACTTTAAACATAAGTGGTGATATTTATTATGGTGAAGGCAATATTCTTAACGCTATTAAGGAATATCGTGCTGCTGTGGCATTTAATCCCTTAAATATAAATGCGCTGAATAGTTTAGGTGTTGCTTATGCCATGAATGGTAACCGTAAGGGCATGGAATATTTTGAGCGAGTTTTAGAGTTAGATGAATGTAATTTTTTGGCTTTTTATAACAAAGGGGTTGTTTATGAAGGGCTTAGAGATTTTGAACAAGCTCTCTATTACTATGAGCAAGCCTTGAAGTATAAAAGTGAGTTAGGATTATCTGCTAGCAATATAAAAGTAAAAGATTTAGAATTACAGTTAGGTATTATGGCTGCAAAAATCGGCAAATGGAATTTATGCTTAGACCTGCTGCTTCCTTTCACTTTAAACATTAAAACTACACCTGAAATTGCTCATTATGTTGGCTTGTCATATGGTGAATGTGGAGAAGTGAAAGAGGGAGTTAGGTGGTTACAAAATGCTATGGGAGACCCCTTGTTGGATCCTAAAACCTATAGTTTTCTTGGGTATTATTATTACTTGTTAGATGAAGGAGTTGAGGTGGCTAAAAGTCTTTGTCTTAAAGCAATTTCACTGGAACCACAAAACAAAGAATTTAAAGATAATATGACTAAAATATTATTATCAAATGGTGAATTTGATCAGGCTGATGAATTAATGCGTGAGACTTACAGTCGAAACCATTGGAAAACCCAAATAAGAATATTACAGAGTAATTTAAAGATAATCCAGAATTAAAAAGGAAACATAATTTATGAATTCTAAAATTCGTACTAAAGAAGGAAAATATCTTTTAGAAAATAATTTATTAGGGGACTCATGGCGAATATTTCGTATCATGGGTGAGTTTGCTGAGGGATTAGAAAAATTATCCGCCCTTGATACTGATGCTATCACAATTTTTGGTTCAGCACGAACATCAGTCGACGATCCAATTTATGAGCAAACCAGTGAAGTGGCTAGATTATGTGTCAAACAGGGCTTAGCGGTTATTACTGGAGGTGGACCAGGGGCAATGGAGGCCGCAAATAAGGGAGCTTATGAGGAGGGCGGGATGTCAATTGGTTTAAATATTGAACTTCCCCACGAACAAAGAGCTAACCCTTATGTAAATCATTTAGTAACATTTGATTATTTTTTTGTTAGAAAGGTTATGTTATTAAAATATTCTCGGGGCATTGTCTGTATGCCTGGTGGTCTTGGTACAATGGATGAGTTATTTGAAACCGTCACACTAATTCAGACAGAAAGAATTAGACCAATGCCAATAATATTATATGGGACAGAATACTGGTCAGGGCTAATAGATTGGATCAAAAATACCATGGTAGCAAGTGGAACTGTTTCTCCTGGGGACCCAAATCTGTTTTCTATGGTGGATACTCCCGAACAAGTTATTGATATTTTAACATCTTATAAATACTAAAAGTCTGAAAATATAGAGGTAGTATGGCACAAATTGACGGTTTTTTTAAATTAATGAATGATGAAGGTGCTTCAGATTTACATATGGTTGCAAACCAGCAGCCCGTGCTTCGTATTCAAGGAGATATGGAGCGAGTAAAGTTTAAAAAAATGGGCAATGAAGAGCTCAGATCAATGCTTTATGAGATTTGCCCTGAGGAGAAAATAAAGTTATTTGAAGAAACTGGTGATATAGATTTTGGTTATGAAATTCCAGGATTAGCTAGATATCGTTGTAACTTTTTTCAGCAAAAATTCGGCATTGGAGCTGTTTTCCGTGAAATCCCAAGTGAAATAATGACGGTTGAGCAATTAGGTTTGCCAAAAGTAATTAAACGACTTGCTTACTTACCAAAAGGATTGGTTCTTGTTACTGGGCCGACTGGTTCAGGTAAGTCAACAACCCTTGCGGCAATCATTGATGAGGCGAATAAAGCTAGAAAAGATCATATTCTTACCATAGAAGATCCAATAGAATTTGTACACAGAAGTCAAGGGTGTGTGATTAATCATAGGGAGGTTGGTACACACACACAAAGCTTTTCTGCGGCATTGCGTGGTGCACTTCGTGAAGATCCAGATATAATTATGGTAGGTGAGATGCGTGATCTAGAGACTATCAAACTAGCCATGGAGGCAGCAATGACCGGTCACTTAGTTTTCGGTACTTTGCATACCATAAATGCGATGAAAACTGTAGATAGAATTGTTGAAATATTCCCAGCTGGAGAGCAGGGGCAGGTGAGATCAACCCTTGCCGATTCTCTGAAGGCAGTGGTGTCGCAAACCCTCTTTAAGAGAACTGATGTGAAGGGGAGGTGTGCCGCCCTAGAGATTCTTATTGCTACTCCAGCAGTACGAAATCTAATTCGTGAGGCTAAAACATTTCAGATACTATCTTCAATGCAGACTGGTAAGAAATATGGAATGCAAACTCTAGATGACGCTATTTTAGGCTTTCTTGAGAGAAGGATGATTAATCCAGATGATGCTTATTCTAATGCAGTTGATAAGGCGAAATTTGTGAAGTATCTTAGAAAGGCTCCAGCCGATTTTACTGAAGTATAAATTTGAGGTTGTAGGAACGAAATGGCCACCATGCTAAACTAGTATGGTGGCCATTTTTGTTTACTAACTTTGGTTAAACATTTTGATTTAGATTACTCTGTTGGTAAATCAAAAGTATCAATTGGATGAGTTTCGGTGGGGTCAGCCAATTCATCAGCTTGTACCGTTTCGAGAAGGGTAGGATTAATGTCATTCATTTCTAATTCTACTCGGTCTATATTTCTCTTTACCTTCTCAATAATTTCAACATTCGGATAATCTTTAATAATTCCTTTTAAAATTTTCCTTGATTCGACCAATAATTTTTCTTGGCTAGCAGGGTCATCAGTCTTTGTGTATCGAATAAATAAGTCTGCTGCCTTTCGGCGTTCTGATTTGGCGGAGTCCAGCGTAATTTCTGAAATTCTAGCGACTGCTTTGTCGTGGTAATCGGTATCACGTAAAGTTTTAAATACATCAATAGCTTCAGAATATCTCTCAGCATTTACTAACAGCTGCCCATTGTTCCACTGTTTTTGTAGATCTTGCATTTTAGACATACGATGAGTTTCTCTCTCGATTGCGTCTGCAAGAAGTAGCTCTTCGATTTGTTTTGTAATGGCAGTTGCTTTTTCAGGATCAAAAAGTGATAAAGGAATAGATTGAAGGTAGCCAATGGCTTCTTCATATTGGTTTTTATTTTTAAATTCTTGAACTATTTTTTCAAGGTTTTTATACCAATCATCGGCTGTTTTAACAGCCTCATTTTTCATTATACCTACATTCGAGGCTACAGGAGTATATGGGTATTTTTTCAAAAAAGCATCAGCATCGTTGACGACTTTGTAGCCATCTGTAGCAGGGACAAAGCTTAAGTAATCCCCAAGTAGTTTTGCATATGCATTTAGTTCACTTGTATCAGTATTCATGCGATCAAGTATAGAAACTTGTAGGTTGCTCCATTCTTTAATATCTTTTGCTCTGGCGTAATCCTGGGCAATAAGTTTGTATTGTGTTTTTGCTTTGCCATACTGCTTAGAAGCTGTATAAAGATCCGCGATTTTTTGTCTCAACTTGATTATATCAGTTGGGTTACCATTAGCAGTAATATCATGAATTATGTTTTGGTAGGCTTTTGCACTATTTTTATTCTGTTGCAAAAAGGTTAGGGCCTGGGCATGGTTAATCTTTGCTTGTAGACTAAGCCTTGATCTTTGGGCACTTGGTACTGTGGTCCACATTTGAAGTACGTTCTCAAAATCGAACTGCCGGCTGTAGTTTTCGATTTTCTTCTCAATGAGTTTAAGACCTTTAGTATCAGAACTTAGGCTAAAATTAGTTCCGGTTTGACTAGGTATGGATAGCATCTGTCCACACTGACTTTCAGAAAATGATAGATCATCTTTTTGTACCTGCTGCATGGTAGAGCCATACACATGTGCATTTTGATTGATATCTAGAAAATTTTTCTTTACCTTTGAGTAACCATTGATAACCTTTTGCATTTCTCGGAAACAATCGATCATTTCTTCACTTTCTTTGGAGCTTATCTTTTGCTCCAAAGAAGCTGCATCTAATATTTTCCACCGGTTTAATCTATTGCCGTATACTTTTATTCTTTCATCAATATACTTTTCATTAATTACTGTTTCAGCAGTCTCAGGATATAAATCACTATCCTGGCTTTGGGAATTATCTGCTCTATCGTTGTTTAGATCGTTTTCGCTTATATCAGATATTGATCCAGTGTTAGATAATACAGGTTGGTGTACTTTTTTTTGTGGAGCACATGCCGTGAGGGTTAAAATACTTAGGGCAATGCAACTCCGGTAAATTGTTTTTTTCATGATTTTGTTTAGTTGATTATAAAGTTAAGTGTTTTTAGTTATAAAAAGACTAACATATTATTTTAATTTATTGCTATCTTGATTCGCCCAAAAAGGTTGGTACTGTCCTTTTGGTATAAGCCTTTTCTTACCTTTCTTGGATATAAATGTTAAAATTGATGAGGCAGATGGTCGCGTTTGTCTGTGAGGGGTTACCAATAAACCACCATTTTTAAGATCCATGACCAAGTGTTTTTGTTTATGATCTTCCCTCTTTATGGAAATTCCTTCAAAACTTATGTCCACTAAATCTAAATTATCAGCGTATTTCTTAGAAGAAATAATTTCATTAACAATATCACTCCATGTTGTGAGCGTTCCCGCTGCGCCTGAAATGCGTATGTTTTTATGTTTCATGGGCATATTATTGTCAAAACCGACATAAGCACCAATACTGTATCCGTTTTCTATGGTTAAACTGGAATCCTTAGTGTTTAGGCCAGGTAGATAACCGATAAAGGCTGCATTAGTATAATCATTGGCTGTACCAGTTTTACCAAGAAGAGGTAGTCTTAATTTTAGCTTTTTAATTTTACTTTGAACTTTGGGATCCTCAGACGTCAATTTTACATAGGTATTGGCCCTGTAGCCAGTTCCATGTCTAACGACATTTTCTAAAATATTGCCAAGCGATAAACTAGTTTTTTTGTCAACTACTTCAACTTTGTTGGTATTGGCTTCATAGCACACAACACCTTTTTCTGTTTCAATCCGTGCAATAATACCAAGCATATCAGTTTGTTCATTAGCAGCTTCTTCAGTATTTCGCCAACTGCTACCAGTAACCATTGCCTCATATATTTTTACAATCTCAAGTAATGTGACAACATTAGAGCCTAATGGGAATGATAATACTGGTGCTAGTTCGGAGCTAACGCCCATTTCTTTGGCAAGGTTAATAAGGTAATATAAGCCAACTGTTATGCGGTAATCAGGAACTTTAGCAAGTGTGTTAAAACTGTAATATGCTTTTTTCTCATATTTTTTATACTGTCTTTGATATTCGTTTTTTATCATTCGATAAACTGTCGGTGTGATCATTTCACCAAGGATTATATTTTGCCAAAATCCTATTCTGTACTCTGAAAGCTCTTTAACCTCAAGAGTGTTGAGCATTACGTAGTTATCTTCATCTGGTTTGTTGTAACCAAAATGATATTTCCCTGTTAGCAGTGATCGGTAAACAAATGGAGCTTTGTTAGATTTAGAGAAAATAGGTTCGGTAAAATAGCCAAAAGGGTCATCATCAATTATGTTATCTTTATAGTTTTCTAGATCTTTTAATAGTAATCCTGCATTTAGAAAAGATGATGATAAAATAACTTTTCTATTTTGCAACTCTGCTCTCTCTCTACCTGTTAGCGATTTATTTTTGCTAGCTGCCTGTATCTGTTTGTAAAATAGTTCGTAATTTTCACCATAGTTTAAATGTTGTAAATTACTATATTCATGTTCCAAACCTTCAAATATTAAATCTGTTTCAATATTATCGACAGCCTCTTGGAATGCAACTTCCTTAAGTGTACTTTTATTTACCGAAATCCCATATTTATCCCTCATTCTTTTGCTGAAATTATCATAACTCTCTTTATGACCATCTTTAGTTTGGGGAGTAAAACCTAATTTGTCGGCTAGATCGAATAGTTGAGAGTTGTCGAGTTTATCTGTTAAGTGGTAAAGTATCCAGATAGATGCAAGATTCTCGGATTTTATACCGGCCATGTTAATTGAAACCCAGTCAAATGGGCTTTTGTGATCTGGTCGTGGGAAATATGGTAGTCTTTGGTACACAAAAACATTTCTTCTGTTGTCTATGGGATCAGCACTGGTCCATCCTAATTGCATGGCGGCGGCATAAACTAGTGGTTTAAATGATGAGCCCATGGTTCTTTTGGCATATAAAGCTCTATTAAAATCTTTATTATTAGTACCACCAACGGCACTTATAATTTGACCATTATGTCGCACTAATGTGCCGCCCTGTATCTTGGGATACTTTTCCAAGTTTAAGTGTATTATGTTTTTATCATCAATGTTGGCAACACTAGCCCACACTTTGTCACCAACTTTAAGTTCGTTTAAGAGCGCTGTGGTATCCTTTTTCGATAATTTGCCCCACTTTCCCTTGTGCCAGTTCATCTTTGCACTAACTATTCTTTTGAGTCCTGCATTATAAATAAACCCAGAACCATATTTTAATCCCAAATCCACTTCTATTTGTATCGTTTTTTCTTTACCCTCTTCCTTTATCTCGATATTACTAATATCACCAAAAACGAATGCTCTTTTGATAGGCACAACGTCACCACCATAATTAAGAACTTTTAACTCTTCTTGAACCTCTTCACGATTATAACCTCGAAGTTTCGTATCTAGAATTGAAAGTTGTCGACGAAGACTATACAAAGATGTTTCTTGGATGTCCTTGTCAATAGTAGTTATGATGTTTACGCCTGATGTTGCAATGTTGTCAATCCCGTGTTTACGAAGATCTTCCGTTAGAACATCGCTATCGACGGCATCGGCTACCATATCCATAACGGTGTCAAATTCGTAGCCAAACTGTCCTTTTTTAAACGGAATACCTTCTTGTAAGCTGAGGCTGTGCTGGTATTGATTGATTTTGCCATTTTCAAGCATCTTGTCCAAAACATATTCTAAACGAGTCGTTGCTCGTTCTTTAGTTAAATCAATGGCAATTTGAGATTTTTTGATAAATGGATTGTAGTAATTAGGCCTTTTTACGCTTCCCGCTATAAAAGCACATTCAACTACTGTTAAATCCTTAGGTGTCTTGTCGAAATAGTATCTAGCTGCAACCCCGAGACCATGGCCATTTCCACTGACATAAAATTGGTTGGCATAAAACTCAAAGATTTGTTCCTTGGAGTAGCGGTATTCTAGGCGTAAAGCGAAGAGGAGTTCTTTTAACTTCTCTTCAATAGATCTGTCTTTTCTTTTGAATAAGTTTTTAGCTGTTTGTTGCGTAAGTGTACTTCCCCCTTGCACAATACGTCCTGCTTCAATATTTTTGATCATGGCTCGGGCGATGCCGGCCGGATCAAAGCCAAAGTGTTGAAAATAGTTTTCATCTTCGGCGGATACTAGAGCATCAACAAAGTATTTTGGAATGTCTTTATATTCTACATATTGCCTGTGGGTTTCGTCAAAAATAACTCCGATTTTTGTGACTCCATCGCTATAGAAAATATTACTTTCTTTACCTAATATTCTTTTGATTGATTTAAGATCAATTTCTTCTCCAGGCTCCACAACTATTAGGTGGTGTAGACCCCAAGAAGCTGCACCACAGCTAACAAGGAAGATAAGAAATGAAAATAATAAAAACTTTTTGATCATAATGAATTAAGGGGATTTATTGCTAAATAATTATAGGTTGTCACGGACAATTCTTGTATTCACACTTATTGTGAATATCATTTATGACTTCAATGTGATCTTCGAAACAGCATTCTCTTGGCTGAAAGATTGATAGGTTCAAAGTTCAATAAAGGGATTTATCCTTGCTTTTAAACTACTATTCGGGTTTAACTATGTCGCTAAAATGTATGCTTTATAAGCAAAATGACAGTAACATACCAATACATAATAAATCATGCAGTAGATATCTACAAAATTTTGCTAAATCCAATAACCAATAGAAAAAATTAAATGCCATATTCTCGTTACCTTCTTATATTTTTGTTACCGCAATTCTTACTTTTTTCTGCTTGTACTAATATAAATAATCAAGAGCTAAACACTGTCAATATAGGTGTTGAAACAGAAGAAGGTCGCAAAGAACTCCAAGATCTCGAAAAAGCAGGTTCTTGGAATTTGGAATCAGAGGATGTTATCGTAGAGCATTGCTCAAATCCGAAAGCAGATCCCAAGAAAGTCTTTCCACTGGTGATAACCCCTCAAGTTCAAGTATACCTAGACAAGTTTCAAGGAAAAAGTAGTAAACGAATGACTCGTTGGTTCGAGAGATCTGGCAAGTATGTTGACATGATGGAAAAAGAATTGTCTGAAAAAGGTCTGCCTAATGAACTGGTTTACCTAGCTATGATAGAAAGTGCTTTTGTTCAAAATGCAAAATCTCATGCTTCTGCTGTTGGTTTGTGGCAGTTTATGAAGAGGACTGGGCAAGGCTATGATCTTCGGGTGGATAGATTTGTTGATGAAAGAAGAAATGCACTTAAATCTACAAAAGCTGCTGCGACTTATCTTTCAGATTTATACGATAGATTTGGCGATTGGTATTTAGCCGTGGCAGCCTATAATGCTGGACCAGGAAAAGTAAATCACGGACTTACCAAGTATAAAGTAGATAATTTTTGGGATTTAGCCGAAACAAATCATTTACGTTTGGAAACCAAATCATATGTCCCTAAACTTATTGCAACTATAATTCTTTCTAAAAATCTAAATAAATATGGCTTTGACCCAGTGCAACTAGCTGATCCTGTAGAATTTGATGTAATTAGTGTTGGGCCTAGTCTCCCACTAGGTGCAGTGGCAAAAATTAGTGGTGGTACCAAGAATGAGATAAAAGAATTAAATATGGAGCTGAGGCAAAATAGGACTCCTGCAAATGTGAAAAGCTATGATGTCCATATCCCTAAGGGTAGTTATGATTTAGCTGCTGAAAATTTATCCAGACTTCACTCTGTAGCTAGTACAGGGATGAAAATACACATATACAAGAAAGGTGAAAAGATATCTCGTATATGCCGCAAATACAATATAAATAGCTCCACCCTATTTAAAGTTAATGGTATTAAAAATAGTAAAATTGCCCATAACAAAAGATTAAAAATTCCATATTCTACAATATCTTATCGACTTTTGCCCAAAGGTGACAAAAAGGCAATGATGGAATATAAAAATAGTCTTGTTCTTCATAAAATCAAAAAAGGCGAAAGTATTTCTACCATCGCTCGAAAATATTCACTGCCTGCCAGTGCCATTGTTTCTTGGAATGGTTTAAAAGATGCCGCTAAAATAAGAGCAGGACAACAGTTAGCATTATATATTAATCACGTTGGTGGCAAAGTTAGTGCTTCTAAAAGAACCGGGCAGGTGATCCTTGCCGATGACAAAAAAATTAAAAGCGATAATGAGGAAGTAAGTGAATTTGTAAGAATTAAAGCCGATGGCAAAAAGCGCGTGAAACACAATAACGATGATTTTGTCTGGTATTTAGTGAAAAATGGTGACTCACTTTGGACTATCTCTAGGAAATTTAGAGTTTCACCTAACGTTATAAAGAAAATTAATAATTTGGATTCTAACCTTATAAAACCAGGTAACAAATTAAAAATTGTTAAGGGTTAAAGTTCAGGAGAGCAGTTGATGAATTTAGAACAAGAAAGTGATGATGTCCATATCATCGAACATGCCGGACGAAAATTCACAATTATTGGTACGGCTCATATTTCGAATGAATCTGTCCAATTAGTTGAAAAGGTTATAAGCACAGTTCAACCAGATTGTGTTTGCTTAGAGCTTGATGATAAAAGATTTCAATCTCTTCAGCAAAAAGATAAATGGCAAAGTCTCGATCTTAAACAGATAATTAAAAACAAACAGTTATCTACTCTTTTTATAAGTATGCTTATGGCCTCTTATCAAAAAAGATTAGGTGGCAAATTAGGTGTTGATCCAGGGGCCGAATTGCTCGCTGGAGCAAAGGTTGCTCAGGACAATAATATACCTATTTCACTTTGCGATCGAGATGTTAGGATAACCCTTCGCCGGGCTTGGAAATCTACCTCATTTTTTAGAAAAGGTTATTTGCTTACATCTTTGTTAGCTAGTGCCTTTGATAATACAGAGATTGATGAGGAAAAACTCACTGAGCTACGACAAAAAGATGTGCTTGATGAGCTACTCGAAGAAATGGGCGAGGGACTTCCAGAATTAAAACGTGTTCTAATCGATGAACGTGATACTTATCTTGCAGAAAAGATAAAATCATCCCACGGAGAGAATATTGTAGCTGTGGTTGGGGCAGGGCATGTATCAGGAATTAAGCGGCAATTTGCTGAGGATAATCGACATAAAATTGAAGAAATTTCTCAGATACCACCAGTTTCTAAATTTTATAAAGTAATTGGTTGGTTAATTCCATTTCTAATCATTGGTTCATTGGTTGCAATAGGCCTGCAAAAAGGTGGTAGTGTTGCAGGGGACAATATTCTGTATTGGATTTTAGCTAATGGCATTCCTTCTTCTATAGGTGCTTGCTTGGCTCTTGCCCATCCTCTGGTAATTGTTTCTGCTTTCTTGGCCGCACCTATAACCAGTTTGACGCCAGTGATTGGTGCGGGCTATGTAACAGCTTTTTTGCAAGTTATGCTCTGTCCACCTAAAGTTCATGAGTTCCAATCAGTTAGTAAAGATGTATCTAACTTTACTAGTTGGTGGAAGAACAAATTACTTAGAGTCTTTTTGGTTTTCTTCTTAACGGGAATTGGCTCAGCCATTGGAACTTGGGTAGGTGGTTATGAAATTGTAAAAACATTAATTGATTGATTTAGTTTTTCTTTCAATTAAATAAAAATTTATTATGTAGCATAAATTATTCAAAACCATTATGTTTGCGTCCTTTTTGGAAGAAGTCATAATATTAAAATATAGAATATGTATTAGGAAAAAATGTCAGATATAAATAAAAAAGTAGAGCAGGTCCAGCTTAATTCTAAGCAAAAGAAGTTTCTCAAAGGTTTAGCCCATCCTCTAAGTGCTGGGGTGCTAATCGGCAAGGAAGACCTAACTGATCCAGTCGTAGATGCGATAAAATCAGAACTTAGTCGTCATGAACTTGTTAAGATTAAAATAGGACAAAATAGCGGACTGGATAAAAGTATCGCGGTAGAAAAAATACCTGTTTTAACCGAAAGTCATTTTGTTCAACTAATTGGTAAAACAATTGTTGTTTATAAAGAAAATCTTTTATTACCAAAAGATAAACGCATCCGTTTGCCACGATAATTGCTTTTGCCTATGTCAGAATATATTAGTAAATCAGAAAAGAAACGCCGCTTTAAAAGAGAAGAGTTATTAGCCGATGAAATATCAAAACTTTCAGGCAAAATACTGAAGTCTCTTCCTGCTGAAGACGATGTCAAAGAAGTCATTAAAAACTGCCACGGTTTAAAAGGTAGTGCTTTGAAACGGCAAGTGAAATATCTTGCTAAGGTGATGCGAGGTACAACCGATTTAGAGCCAATCTTCGATTTTCTAGCAGAAAGAAAAGGCTCTTCATTAAAGGCTGATAAACTTCACAAAGAAGCTGAGCATTACAGGGACAATATCATCAATGAGGCTTTAGAAGACCAAAAGAAGAGTCAGGCTAAAGGTATTCCTTGGGGTGAGGACTGGGAGGCTAACGAAATTGTTTTTTTAGCCGAGAGACTTAGTTCAATAAGTGCTAACGAGTTACGAAGGGCAACATATCAGTATGTGAAAACTAAGAAACACAATCACTACAAAGAACTTTTCAGAATGGTTAAATCTGCTCTCGAAAGAGAAGTGCGTGAAAAATTGATCTAGCCCATCTACCCAAATATTTTTCATCCTTTTACCTGTTACACCTAAGATAAGGGATGAAAAATATTAACCTACCATATTAGTATCTTTTTGCGAAAACCACCTTTCCGCGCCAGTATACATTTCTCAAATTTGAGGTAGTTACACCATGTTTTGTTGATGCGTGGATGAAATTTCCATTTTCTGTGTATACGCCAACGTGGGAGATTCTCTTTTTGATCCTGAAAAAGACTAAATCTCCAGTTTTAAGTTCAACTATTTTAATAGCCTTTCCTGCTTTACTTTGAATGTCTACAGTTCTTCCAAGATTTATCCCATAAATTTCTTTCAAAATAATTTGAGTAAAACCTGAGCAATCAATACCAGTTTTGGAGGTCCCACCGTATTTGTATCTTGTTCCTTCGTACTCTTTATATAGTTCATATAAAGCTTGGTCTTCTTCAGTAGCTAGCCCTACTTTAGAAGGCGGAGAATTGCCCTGTAGGATCCTTTTTTGGGGAGCACACCCAAACATAAGTGGAAGTAGGATGCTGACGACTGTCAACATCCTTAAGCAAGAATAAGACAATTTATGCTGCCCCATAGCTATGTAACCCGGATAGTAAAAAATTCACTCCGTAATAAGTGAACAAAACACATAGAAATCCAAAAATAGATAAAAAGGCAATTTTCTTACCAGACCAACCTCGTGTGAATTTTGCATGTAGGGTTAAAGCATAAATAAACCAGGTTATCAATGACCAGGTCTCTTTCGGGTCCCAACTCCAATAGGTCCCCCAAGCAGAATTTGCCCAGACTGCTCCAGTTATAATTCCGAAAGTTAGCCAGATAAATCCAAAAACCATCATCTTATGGGTTAATTCATCAATTACTTGTAGGGACGGTAATCTACTGGTTTCATTTTGGTCCTTCTGGGATGATTTAAGGAGATAAACTATTCCCAGTCCTGCCGCCAGCGCAAAACCAGCGTATCCAATAAAGCAGGTAACAACATGAGATATCAACCAGTTAGATTGCAGAGCAGGAACCAGTGGGTTAATGGTTTTTCCAACAGTACTAAATGAGGCGTATGCCATTGCTAAAAATGCAAAGGGTATGGTGAAGGCTCCAAGGATTTTGACGTCATAGCGCCAAGACAAGAGTATATGTAGTAGGGCTATTGACCATGCAAAGAAAACAACAGATTCATACATATTAGTTAGTGGGGCATGGCCAATACCCATTTGATATGATTCTTGCCATCTTAGACCTATAGCCACAGTCTGAATTATAAAAGCAAGAACGACAAAAATATTTATAGGTTTAGCCAGTTTTGGTAACTTAAAAATGAACGAAATTGCATATAATATTGTGGCGAATAAATACGTAAAAGTTGTAATGCCGAGTAATTGCGAAGAATCCATCTTGATATCCTTTTACTATTATTTAGAAAGTTGGTCTTTTAGAGTTCGGGCGAGGTTTTCAAATTTAATTTTAAAACCAGTAATATTTTTGTTTGATTTGCCGACTAAAAGGAATGAATCTTTCTTTTCCAGTAGCCATATCTTTTGATGGGAGAAGAAAAATGATATATATAACCCTAGCATTAAAAGAAAAAATCCTAAATAAACTAACCAAACTCCAGGATCTTTAGATACCTGCAACCCAGTGGCGAATTTCTGCTTTATACTTATTTTATAACCAAAAGATTCTATTGTTTTAGTCTCTCCATTGTCGAACCATATTGTTTGTGGATCGCCAATATTACCATAATACCAAAGCTTCATTTTGTTTACCTGCTGATCTGTCGCCATGGCATTAAGAATTCCAAGTTGGATATTTTTTTCCTGCCAAGAAACTTGCTCTTGGTAAGCGGCAGTAAGAGATTTAATTTCTCCTGTTTTGAGATCCGTAATTTTGATAATAAAATCTTGAAATCCTTCATAACTAGCTTGGTAAAAAGTAATTCCATTATGTATTAATGGTTTGTTTACCTCGATGTTGGTCGTCTTAAGCTCTTTACCGTCTTCGAATATAGTAAGCGAAGAACGATAGGTCTTTGGCATTCCGTTATCATAGTATTCCAATTCGAAATTGTTACATCTAATTTCAAAGCCAAGCGGAATTGCACTGGAATCCGAGGTGGAGTAAACTTTGTCGGCAAACCCTAATTCCGGAATCATGACAGATCCTTTAAAGCCCGCTAGGTTGCCAATGATAGCACCTAAAAAGATAACCAATATGGATATATGAACTATATAAACACCATAATGAGACCAAGGATACTTTTCAGCATAATGAACTTTTAAGTTATCTGTTGTTCCTGATTTACTTTGCCAATTGTTTTTGCTTAGGAGCTCTTTTATGTCTGTGTCTCTTTTTGCCGGAATTTCTTGGGACAACTTAATTGATTCAAGTTTTTTTAAGGAAAGTTTTAGTCCATTTGATTTAACTTTCTTTTGGGTTAATGGAAATTTATCGATACTGCAAACTATTAAGTTTAAGGCCAATATTCCGAGTAAACTCATGAACCACCAAGACTCATACATGTTGTCGAAATCAAGAACCAGGAAAAATTGTCCTATGAAGGTCCCGTAACTATCATGGTAAAATGAAGCGATTCGGTTTTGTGGGATTAGGGTGCCTATCACAGATGTTAATGAAAGGGCGACAAAGTTAACAATTGCAAGTTGTACAGAGGCAAAAAAACGCCAAATTTGATTATTTTTCATGAATTTACAAATTTTAGCTCATAATATACTTATGGCAGTTAAAGGTTTATAAAAAAGTTACTAAAGAAATGACTGTAGTCTAAAAAAGAGCTCAATTGCAATTAAAATAGACATTTATTGAGAAATTTTCTTGTTTAATAAAAAAATAGATTATTGAAAAACAATAAGTCCCCAATGTTTTGTGTCATTGACGTTGTTTCTGATTTTAAATATTTTTGATGTAATTGTGTAGATAAAAACAGTGTGATTAAAAAGAAGAATTGAAGTAAAAACATCGTTCTGTTTGAAAATAAAATTTCTTGCCATTTATTTTCAAACAGAGTAAACAGAGAAGTTCTGAATAATTATAATTAGTTGATTGAAATCATTCCCGTCTTGATTTACAAGGCATCATATAAGGAGAATAAAATGGCTAAGGTTTGTGAAATTTGTGGAAAAGGGCCGATAACTGGAAATAACGTGTCTCACGCTCATAACAAAACAAGAAGACGTTGGTTACCAAACCTAAAGAAGGTTCGTATGGTTACCAGTAATGGTTCTGTTGTACGTGGTAAGGTTTGCACCCGTTGCATTCGTTCTGGTGCTGTTGTAAAACCTGCTTGATCGTAAATGTAGAATTTTAGAGTTTATTAAGGCGAGAGGATTTTATCCTGCTCGCCTTTTTTTATTTTAGGAGGTTTCCATGAGTGAAGATGTTACGTTTTTATCAATAGCAGAAGCAGTTGGAATTGTTGGAGCTATTCAAGAAGAAGAAGACATTCAGAATCAGAATAAACGAATTTTGACTGTTTACAATAAGGACGATAAAGAAATTTGTTGGTTTGACTACGACGAAGTGATTAAAGAAATTGGTGAAGTTCCAAAGGAAAACGTCATTGAAGCAGCTCAAGATTATATTTTGAAACACATTCCTAATTGGGCACTTGAATTATAAGTTTAATTGTAATCAACCAAATAAATATAGCATGGTTGATTACAATTATATTTTTGTTGTTTTATGTTAAAGAAAATTCTAGATAATCCTGCTTGTTTATTAATCCTTGCCGTGGCGTTTTGGTCAGGTAATTTTGTTTTAGGTAGAGCCGTTAGAAATGATATTGAGCCCATAAACTTGGCTTTTTGGAGGTGGATTGTTGCCGCTCTGATAGCTCTATTTCTAGCAAGAAAACAGCTTGGAAGAGATTGGCCTATAGCCAAGAAAAATTTACCGGTAATGTTTATATTGTCATTTACTGGTATCACGATATTTAACACTTTGGTATACGTTGGGCTTCAATCGACAGTAACAATTAACGCTCTTTTACTACAGTCCTTTATTCCTGTTTGTATTGTTTTTCTGTCTTTTATATTCTTTAGGGAGAAGATTACTTTTCGACAGGGTTTAGGTATTATGATTTCCCTTGTTGGTGTGGTAACAATAATCGGTAAAGCAGATCTTGATGTCATTAGAAATATTGATGTCAACAAAGGTGATATATTCATTTTTGTGGCTGTTCTTAACTATGCTCTTTATTCAGTTTTTCTACGCAAGAGACCCGATATCCATCCTCTAAGTTTTATAAGCATTTGTTTTGTTTTCGGTAGCTTGATGCTTTTTCCAATTCACTTACTTCTTAGCGATAATTTTTTCCCTCCAATATCTTCAGCAAGTTTGGTTTCCATTGCTTATGTGGCTATCTTTCCATCAATTGTTTCATATTTATGTTATAATCGCGGAGTAGAACTTGCCGGGGCCAGTAGAGCTGGGCTTTTTATTCACTTGATGCCAGTATTAGGTAGTTTTCTGGCTGTACTACTGTTAGGCGAAAAATTTCAATTATTCCATGTTTCTGGGATCTTGATGATTGGTATTGGGTTAGTTCTGGCAAATAGGAAGGGGAAACAATGCTCTTAACAATTCTAGAAGGGGCTGTTACAGGTGCGTCACTGATTGTTGCAATAGGCATGCAAAATATTTTTGTTTTGACTAGAGGTATTAAGGGTGAGCGCCCTTATCTTGTTGCTTTTATCTGTTCTTTTTGTGATACAATTTTAATATTTTTAGGTGTTATTATAACAGGGAGCATTGTGGCAATGCATCCTCTAGCGAAGGAAATAGCCGCTATAGCAGGAGCTATTTTTTTATCAGTCTATGGATGTCAATCTTTAAGTGCAGCGGTAAAAAACAATTATGATACTAGTAAGATAACTGGTGGAAGTGTTGTGCCGGGAAATGCACTAAAAACAATTACTGTCACCCTAGGAATAACACTACTAAACCCACATGTTTACCTAGACACGGTTTTACTTCTGGGCAGCATAGCAGGCCAGGCAGGGGAACAAGGGAAGTACTACTTTGCAACAGGTGCGTCACTTTTTTCTTGGATTTGGTTTTTTATCCTTGCGGCTGGTGGCAAAAGATTAGCACCAGTTTTTAAAAGAAAATATGCTTGGCGTGTATTAGATGTTTTAGTCTGTCTTATTATGTGGGCTATTGCATATAAACTAGTTCAAATCTGATAATACAGAAAGACGCCGTGTTAACAGCTCCGGGTATCTTCGGCTACTATATTAACGTGAATTACTGAGGGGACTAGATAAAGCTTTCAAGTTCCTGCAAAATAAATGAAATATGGGTAAAAGTATAAGTCTTAAAACTTCCTTCCTCTTTTCAAACTTGTCAATAAAAGACAGTGATCTAATTACATTCAATGAAGGTAATTAGATCACTGTCTAAATACTTAATTCCAGTCAAATCTAATTATATTATCCAAGGCATCAGCTTTAGTAAGACGAACGTTTACTGTTTGCCCAGGTGAAACGTTACAGGTTGAGGGAAGATCAATATCCATCATGATACTGGTTATTATCAAGTTAACACGTTTAGGGCCTACTTGAATTACTAATGCCTCAAGATGCTGGCCAATTCGTTCTTCAAGGTAACAAAGTAGCCAGTATCGATGCCTCTGTTGGCGAACATTATTTGCCCTAGATAAAGTTCTAATTAGGACCGCATTAAAATCTTTGCACATATCCTCTGTGAAGCATGGCTCCTGTCGCTTCACTATTGAGTGTAGCTGGTGCTGCATAACTAAGTCCAATAATCGACGTATTGGTGACGTAACAGTGCTATATTGAGTTGCACCTAGACCACTATGGGATTTTGCATGGGTTGACAATTCGCCTCGAGGCAGTTGCCTCCTCTGTTTGCTGTTTTGAAACAAGTCATCGTCGGTACCATGGACAATTCTGTTTTTAAGCTCAGGCTGTGAGCGAAATAAACCTGGAACCATCCTACTCGCAACATATCCAGCTGCTTGGGTATTGGCTAAAATCATCATCTCAGAGACGAGTATTCTGGATGGTGTATCGCTTTTGGCAAGATTAATATGTACCTTGCTATGGGAATCTATAAAAATATTTACATCTGGAAATGGTAAAAGTAAAGCTCCCGAGTCTAGTCGTTTTTGCCTTAATTTTTTACTGATGCCGTTTAATAGCTTAATTTCATCATCAGTTTCAATCATTCCATCTGTTTCTTCGTAAGTAAGACGTCGTGCAACTTTAACCACGGAAGGCATAATGCGAATGCGTTCAAAATTAGCATCTTTATCGAGGGTGATCATGAAACTCATAGCAGCCCTTATTTCTCCTTGAATAAGACTACAAACACCTTGTGATAAATGACCGGGCAACATGGGAATTTGCCCTTCTGGGAAATAAATTGAAGTCCCACGTTCCATGGCTTCTTGAAATAACGGATCGCCTGGACGAACATAGTGGGCGACATCTGAAATATGAACACCCACTATAAAGTTCTCACCATCTTTTTGGATGGTGATTGCATCATCAAAGTCTTGAGTGGTTGGGCCATCAATTGTTATTGGTTTTAAATGGGTTAAATCTTTTCTGCCGGTATCATTAAAAAGATCATTCATGTCTGTTTGCAGGATGTTCTCAGCCTGTTGTCTCGCGGCCAGAGAAAATCCAACGGAAATATCACTTCGGAGAAGAGGAATATTTTCATGTGCTGTCCATCGCCCAGATTTTACCAGAAGGTGAAAAGGAGCATGGGAGGATGTTAAACCAGCTTCTTTTAAAAGTTGCTTTGCAACGCTTGCCTGCTTAGCATCATTACTGAAAAGGTAGAAATCCCTTATTATTTGAAGACTTTCTTGCATAACTTCATCTTTGCAATCAGTTTGACCACTAACGTATAGATCTTTTAGACCTGTACTGCCTTCGGTAATTATTTGGGCTTTTTTCTCTTCTGCTGTTTGTTGAAGTTTTAGTTTTTCCAATTGTTCTGGAGAATTAACCTTAATACGGTTTTCTTTAAATTTAAAGAATAGCTTATCTTTAAAAATACATCTTAGAAGTGCGCAAGTTAGGTCGTCAGTTGTCTCAGAGCTGAAGGCTATTTCTGCTAGATAGTCAGGTGAAAATTGTGAAGTCGGCTCATCAATCATCAATTCCCATAGTTCACCAAGATCAACACTAGCCATTAATTTATTACGCTGCTCGGTAATATTTTCAAGCATTGTGCAGATATTTTCCCTACTTTCATTTACATCGTAGGTTAAATCACTACAGTGTATTGCACGGGAAACTGGTAGGTTTATCTCTTTACCTGTTTGGGTTAAAAGACGTAACCTCTTTGGTTGGCACTCTTTTACAAGGGCGCACACAAATTTACCATTATCTAGATATTCTACGATTTTTCCGATATTAAACATTCTTGACACAAAGTATATTCCCATTCATGAAGACAAATGGTTAATTATATTGTTATAGTAATCTGAAAATAAAATAACAGATTATCAAATTATGTAGGACTCTTACTATACTAGTATAGTGTAAATTTCAAAATCATCACTTTATAAATTATATTTATGCAAAATAATGAATTTAAGACCTTGGACGATTACCTAGGCAAAGATGTTAAGTCGGGCATGGTAGCGATTGTTGGACCACCTAATGCTGGCAAATCGACACTAATGAATAATATGCTTGGTCAAAAAATTAGTATCGTTAGCCCCAAGCCCCAAACAACAAGAAACAGGATTCTTGGCATTGTAAATGATGATGACCATCAAATAGTACTACTGGACACTCCTGGTCTACATAAAGCCAATGAGCCTCTTAATATCGGAATGGTGAAGGTGGCACTTGAAAGTTTATCTGAAGTTGATGCAGTCTTGTTCTTAGTGGACATATCGCTACCACTTCCTCCAAAGGTGCTTGCTAAACAGCGTGAGGAACTTGCTGGCTACATGAAAAGTATTAAATCGCCAGCTATTCTCGTCCTCAATAAAATTGATCTTATAGATAGAGAAAAATTATTGCCAATGATTTCTAGCTATGCTGAACTTTTCCCTTTCAAGGCCGTTGTACCAATTTCCGCACTTTCTGGTGATGGGGCAAAGAATCTTCTAAAAGAAATCTTGCATCTTATGCCAGTTGGGCCAAGATTATTTCCAGAAGATATACCGACCGATGCCAGTGAAAGATTTCTGGCTGCAGAAATTGTCCGTGAAAAAGTTTTTCTACAAATGGGTCAAGAGTTACCATATTCTACAGCAGTTTTGGTGGACAGTTTTAAAGAAGATGAAAGAAAAAACATGGTAACAATTCATGCCAGTATTGTTGTGGAAAGACCATCTCAAAAAGGAATGGTGATAGGAAAGGGAGGACAGAAGCTCAAGCAAATTGGTACTTCCGCAAGGATTGATATAGAAAAACTATTAGGAGCCAAAGTAAATTTAAAACTTTGGGTTAAGGTTAAGAAAAAATGGTCTGAAGATAGTTCTTTTCTCAGAGAATTAGGCTTTTAGGCTAGATTAAAAACAAAAAAACCACTTGTGAGTAGTTTTTTTTACCAGAACTACTTGCTTTTATTTTTTTATTAGGTTACAGACATACGCTCCTTACAAATTTATTGAAAGTAAATTATTTGTAAGGAGTATTTGCCAGCAATGGCACCCCCTGGAAGTAATCACAATGTGTGGTTGCTAGTATTGAGAAAGCAGTTGTGGATCTTGTTACACTATCTGGTATTACCAGTTTCTTTAATAAAGCTATTAGCCTTAGGACTGATTTTAACTCAGCCGTTATTCGAGATCGTACTGACCCCTTTCCAATTGATTTATGGCCCCGAGGCCAAATACGCACTATGTGCATTTAATTAAGGTAATCGAATGACGACTTTATCGTTTGCAGACTATGATCTGCGTCCTAATTTGCTAAAAAACATTAAAGAACTAGGTTTTGAAACCCCAACACCTATTCAAAATCAAACCATTCCAATCTTGTTGGCAGGCTCCGATCTTGTGGGTCAAGCCCAGACAGGTACAGGAAAAACCGCAGCCTTTGGTCTTCCACTTTTAAATTCTGTAGATCATAATAAAAAACATGTGCAAGCACTTGTCCTTGCCCCGACTCGAGAATTAGCCCAACAAGTTGGTGATGCAATAATGAGCTACGCCGGCGATAAAGGCAAGAAAGTTTTAGTTGTTTATGGTGGTTCTCCATATCAAAAACAATTGTCTGGTTTAAAAAATGGTGCCCAGGTTGTGGTTGGAACACCAGGTCGACTCATTGATCTTATGAAAAGAGGAGCATTGAAGTTAGATCAACTACAGACTCTTGTTCTTGATGAGGCGGATGAGATGTTAAGCATGGGCTTTATTGATGATATTGAAGAGGTTATGTCTCAGGCTCCTGAATCAAAGCAGACCATGCTTTTTTCAGCAACCTTATCTCCTAGAGTAATGTCAATCGCTAGGAAATATCTTAAAAACCCTAAGTCGATATCTGTTACCCCCGAACAAATGATAGGTAGCACCATTGAACAAAGGTATTATCTTGTAAACCGTGCTGATAAAATTGCTGCAATTACTCGCCTTTTTGAAGTTGAAGAGATTGAGAGTGCACTGATTTTCTCAAGAACACGTCAAGCTACCGCAGACTTAGCAAATGAACTTATTTCAAGAGGTTTTTCAGCAGAGGCACTTAGTGGTGATCTAAGCCAAGAAGCCAGAACTCGTGTTTTAAGTAGATTTAAGAAAGGTCAAGTGAAAGTCTTAGTTGCAACAGATGTTGCAGCTCGAGGACTAGATATTGATGATATTTCCCACGTTTTTAATTTTGATCCACCAGAAGACCCTGAAGTATACGTTCACAGAATTGGTCGTACTGGTCGTGCTGGTCGTTCAGGTTGTGCTATATCTCTAATGACTCCAAAAGATCGTTGGATGCAGAGCAGAATTGAGAAATATACAGGTAAAAAATTAATTAAAAGTGAATTACCTACCCAAGACGAAATAATGAAACACCGTGATGACAGTCTTCATACTCGCTTAGAGGTATGGATTAAGCGTGGTCGCTGTCGCAGTGAACGAGAAATTATTGAAAGACTAGTTGAAGGTGGTCATGATCCTATTGACGTTGCCGCTGCTGCCCTAAAAATAATTCGTAAAGATGAAAACAAAAGATCAATCGAACCTGTTAAAGCTGTAGTTGCTGAGCCTAGCAAATTTGCTCGTAGAAGAAATGATGGCAGAAAAGGCGACAGAAAACGACCAATGCGTGGTGGTAGAACTGGTCAAAGAGACTTTGCTGACAACTCGTCCTCAAAAACATCTGCTTCTCGGGATGATAGTAATATGGTAACTTTGTCTTTAAATGCAGGCCGTAAAGATGGTGTTGGTGTTAATCATATTGTTGCCTCATTATCACATTTTGCTGGTATCTCTTCTAGAGAACTAGGGAAAATCAGTGTCAGTGAAGCGCATAGCAGCATCGATGTTCCAAACTCTTTAGTGAGTAAGATGTTGTCACATAATGATAGTTATCGTATTGCTCAAAAGCCTGTAAATTTAACAAAGTAATCTTTTAAGCATATTGATATTAGCTTACCTAGCTCTACTAATTTTTTTTTAGTAGAGCTTTTTTTTCATTCTTAATTTTGGTTTGACAATTGAAATGTACGAAAGAAAAGAGCACGGCGGCAATCTCCGTAAAATTAAATGCAGTAGTAGTGCATCAGAAATAATTGATTTCAGTGCCAATATTAATCCCCTTGGGCCTCCAGAGTGGCTTAGATCAGTTATTAGTAGAAGTGTTGAGGAGTTAATTCATTATCCAGATGTTGACTGCCATGACCTCAAGGTGGCTATTGCGACATCTCTTAAAATTCCTCTCTCACATATCATCTGTGGCAACGGTACTGCCGAATTACTCTACACTTTCTTTGCAAGTATTCACTGCAAAAGAGTGCTGCTGCCTGTTCCTTCCTATGTAGATTATCAACATGCTGCCGAACTTGCAGGACATAAAATTGAAGAAATTGTTCTTTTAGAGGAGAATAATTTTAGCTTAGATCTAGATCAGCTTGAGTTAATTTTAGAAAAGGGTGATTTATTAATTTTTGCCACCCCAAATAACCCCACTGGCATTTTGCCAGACATGACAAAACTAAGAGAAATAATGAAAAAAAGGCAAGATGTGATGTTTTGTCTTGATGAAGCTTTTATCGACTTTATTCCAACTGCTCAGAGTCTTAGTAATTTTGGAGATAATGTTATCACTTTAAACTCCATGACTAAGTTTTTTGCCATTCCAGGTTTAAGGCTTGGTTTTATGACTCTTTCTGAGGAACTCGCAAATATTGTACTAAAGAAGCTACCACCTTGGTCAGTGAATACATTTGCCCAAAAAGTTGGCATATATTTATTGAAAGATGGGGAGTATCGACAAAAAACTCTGAAATATATGAGTCAAGTGCAGGATATTTTCTATAGGGAATTGTCGACAGTAAGTGAGCTTAAGATTTTTCCTTCCAAAGCGAATTTTTTTCTATGCAAATTGCTTAAAAAATCTTTGCCTGAGCTAGAGCAATATCTAATTTCTAATGGTATCGCCATTAGAAATTGTAGTAACTATACGGGACTCGATGAATCATATTTCCGTATTGCTGTTAAAAATAGCTCAGAAAATGATATCTTCATTAAAAAAATAAGAGCTTTTTTTAATTATAAAAATTTTATAGTAAAACCGAGCAAAACCCCAGCAATTATGTTTCAGGGAACTTGCTCTAATGCCGGAAAGTCTATTATCACAGCCGCATTTTGTCGCATATTAAATCAAGATGGTTTCGATGTGGCACCGTTTAAAGCTCAGAACATGTCTCTAAATTCATTTGTTACTGCTGATGGTGGGGAAATGGGTAGAGCTCAGGTGGTACAAGCCCAAGCAGCGAGGCTTTGTCCCACCTGGAAAATGAACCCAATTTTGTTAAAACCAAATAGCGATATTGGTTCACAGGTGATTGTTCACGGTAAGGTTGTCGGCAATATGAATGTAAAAAAATACCATTCATATAAGCAGGAAGCGTGGCAAAAGGTTAAAGAAGCTTACGATGAAATATCATCCCAACATCAAATCATGGTTCTTGAGGGAGCAGGCTCTCCAGGTGAAGTTAACCTCAAAAAACATGATATTGTAAATATGAGGATGGCACAATATGCCCAATCCTCTGTGATGATTGTAGGAGATATCGATCGAGGTGGCGTCTATTCTTCTTTTATTGGCGTGATGGAGGTACTCGATCAATGGGAGCGTGATTTGGTATCTGGTTTTATCGTTAATCGTTTCCGTGGTGATGCCAGTCTTCTCGCTAGTGCCCATGACTATGTATTAAACCACACTGGAAATAAAGTTTTTGGTGTAGTCCCATACTTACCAAATCTTAATATTCCAGAAGAAGATTCAGTTAGTTTCAAATCTGGGGTTAATTTTTCCAAAGAATATGACAAGGATAAGGTGCAGATTGGGGTTTTGTCTCTGCCACATATCGCCAATTTTACAGATATTGAAGCATTTGCCGGCGAACCAGATGTTCAGGTTAAGATCGTAAAGAATCCAGATGATATTAGTAACATTGATGCGCTTATTATTCCTGGCAGTAAAAATGTACTTGGAGACCTAAGTTGGCTTATAGGTGAAGGCTTTAAATCGGCAATCTATAATTTTACTGACAAAAACAAATCTGTAGTTGGAATTTGTGGCGGTTACCAAATGCTCGGTCTGGCTATCGCTGATCCCGATTCTATTGAATCTGATTGTGGTAAAAGTGCTGGTCTTGGTTTGCTTCAGATTTATACAGAGATTAAATCACAGAAGCAGCTAATTCAAAGAACAGGAATTCACCAAGATAGTGGCCTGCAAGTAAGTGGATATGAAATTCACCACGGTTTAAGTGATGCAAACCAACAACATGTTTTCACATTTAGCGATGGGAGTAAATGTGGATGTTCAAATTCTCAGAAAACTGCCTGGGGAAGTTATTTACACGGAATGTTTGACGAAGATGAATTTCGTCGTTGGTTCATTGATAATGTACGCTCACAAAAGGGTTGGCCGCAAATAGGTAAAGTGTTACATCGTTATGATTTAGAAGATGCACTCAATCGTTTGGCTGATGAAGTTAGATTGTCAGTTGAGATGGATGAGATATATCAGCTTTTAGGTGTCTGAAATGTTTCTGGAAATAATTGTTCTGGCTATTATTCTCGATTTACTTATTGGTGACCCATCTTGTTATCCTCATCCTGTAAGAATCATTGGTTCCTTAATTACCAAATTTGAGTCCATGTATAGGAATATTATAGCCAAAGAAGTAATAGCAGGATTTTTAACAGTGTTGTCTGTTTTAAGTACGATTATTATTGCCTTAAGCATATTATTTGTTGTAGCTAATTATATTGGTGTTACTAACATAATTTCTACACTACTTATATATACTTGCATTGCCATTAAAGATCTTCGTAAGGAAGCCTTAGGTGTTTACACTGCTCTTGATAATCGTGAGAACATAAATGTCGCAAGAATGAGAATATCTAGGATAGTTGGACGTGACACCGAAAATCTCGATAGGCAGGGAATTGTTCGGGCTTGCGTTGAAACTGTCGCAGAAAACCTCGCTGATGGTGTAATAGCACCTCTTTTTTGGGCTTTTGTGGGAGCATTATTTGCCTACCTTTGTGGTCTAAATGAGGTGATAATCTCTTCAAGTTCGGCAGTTATCTATAAAGCTATCAACACCATGGATTCAATGCTAGGTTATAAAAATGAGAGATACATAAATTTTGGTAGAATTGCTGCCAAACTTGATGATCTTTTCAATTATATCCCAGCAAGAATCACAGCACTGTGCCTTGTCCTCGCTGCCTATTTATCTGATAATAATGGTAAGCAAGCATTGAGCATGCTTAGAAGAGATTGTCGTAAACACGCTAGCCCCAATGCTGGCTACCCAGAGGCTGCAATGGCTGGTATTCTTGGCGTTAGATTATGCGGACCTAGTTATTATTTTGGAACTATTGTCGACAAAGATTATATTGGCGACAATTTGAATCAGATTAATCAAGAAGATATCAAAAAGACAAACAATATTAGTTTTTTGGCGACAATTATTTTTGTTAGCTTAAGCTTTGGCCTTATTGTTTTGTGTAGCATGTGATAATCCCAAGAATTAAGATCGATTTCTCACCCCATTGTTGACATTTGCCAAAGACAATGCTACTGATTGTTTCAATTTTACAAATACGAATATTGCCATTTAAAATGGCATTTAATTAACTTATAAATGAGGAATATCATGGAAAGAACATTTGCTATCATTAAGCCAGATGCGTTTGCTGCTGGTAATGCAGGAAAGATACTTGCACGTATTTATTCAGAAGGATTTACCGTAGTTGGGATAAAAAAATTGTTCATGAGTGAAAAGCAGGCGGAAGGTTTTTATTATGTACACAGTGAACGCCCATTTTTTGGTGAACTAACTGAATTTATGAGCAGTGGCCCATGTCTTGTCTTAGCTCTTGAAGCTGAGGGTGCAATAAAAAAATGGCGTGATCTTATGGGAGCTACCAACCCAAGTGATGCTGCCGAAGGAACCCTACGTCTTGAGTTCGGTACTTCAGTGGGTGAAAACGCTACTCACGGTTCAGATGCGCCTGAGACCGCTGCTTTTGAATTAGGATACTTCTTTTCTGGTTTAGAATTACTATAAAAGTAAATAATACTTTTGTAGATCTTCAGAGTATCGGGCATTTTCGTTTTTGCCCGATACTTCCTTCTCTGTATGTCCCTCTCTATTTTTTTATTAACCTCGCTCTCTGCATTCTTCATAGTAAGAGTATTAATGAGATTAATATCCATAAAATCTTTATAGTTTTTTCTTAATGTTGATATCTTATATAATTGATGTGGTTATTTAGCTGAAGTGCAGTGTCTTTTATGTTATTTACTATTGGTTACCTTTTCGTTTGAATTCTTTTAGTGAGCGAATCATTATTTAAAATTGAATAAATCTATCTCAATTAGGCATTTTTCATGAAACAAGTACTATTTATTATTACTGCGATATTCTTTGGTGCCGTTGCTTCTATGGCAGAGATTGCCACTGATATGAAGCATATTATATTAGGCCAATCTGCGCCTTTTACGGGATATGCCTCTGAGCTGGGTGAGTCAATGGCCCTAGGCTTAAGAGCAGCCTTTGCAGAAATTAATGAAACTGGTGGAATAGATAACAAAAAAGTAATCTTGTTAAGTAAAGACGATGGTTATGAACCATATAGAACTTCCACAAATACCCAAGAATTTATAAACAGACACAAGATTTTTGCATTAATAGGTAATGCTGGTACTCCAACTACTGAGAAAATTGTACCCATTATAACAAAATTAGGAGTCCCCTTGTTTGCTCCTTTCACAGGAGCAAAGTCATTAAGAGATAGTGCAAATCCATATATAATTAACTTAAGAGCTAGTTATGAGGATGAATTAAAACACATTGTTGATTTTTTGTTGAAGGAACGAGGTTTAATAAAAATAAGTTGTTTCTATCAAAATGATAGTTATGGCAAAACCAATCTTATTTACCTTAAAAAACTTCTTGAAAAAGAAGGCTTTGAATTAGTGTCAGAAGGATCATACCAGAGAAACACAGTTGCCATCCATGGAGCTTTAAAAAAAATCCATTCTTCAAAACCTGAAGCCGTTATAATTATCGGATCTTACCTCCCTAGTTCAGAATTTATCACACTTAGTAAAATAAAATTTAAAAGTAGAGCTCTCTTTTGTAATCTCTCTTTTTCTGGTACACAGTTTCTTAAAGATAGCTTAGGTAAGTATGGTGAAGGTGTTTTTGTTTCTGAGGTTATGCCTTTTATTTATGGTGATTCATTACTTATGAATAATTTCGTCATCGCCATGGATAACATAAATGCCTCAAGTAATAAAAATTATATATCCCTTGAAGGTTATATTGCTGGTCGTCTCTTCGCCGAAGTTTGTGCACAAAATAAAGGTCCTTTAACAGTAGATAATTTCCTGGAAACTATTCAAGAAGTGAAAACATTTAAGATTGATGGTCAAGAATTTAATCTTTTTGATAATGAAAAAGAGTCTGTGTACCTTGTGTCAATATTTCCAGAGATTAAGAAGGTAACAGCAAATGATATCTAAGAATAATTCAATAATGAAATCGTCACTTGCTTTTGCACCGGTGAAGGTGGGCCTTATAATTGTGATTATATTATATTGTGCTACTGGCGGTTATTGGTGTTATGACGAATATCGTAAGTATAATATTAACCTACAGTATGTTAAAGAAAATTTTATCAATAACCAAAAGGTTTTGGTCTCAAAGGAAGTTGAAGGTGTTTTTGCTAGTATTAAGAGTAGTGAAAGAGATGCGACCAATAAAATAAAGAGGGATCTAAGAGATAAAGTAGGTATAGCGTATATTCTAATTTCTCATTTTTTTAGTCTCAATCCTCAAACTAACGAAGGAAAATTAACAGAGGATATCGTAGAGACCATAAGAACTATAAGATGGCAAGCAGGCTATAGATCTTATTTTATTATTGATGAACAAGTAGATGGATTTGTTCTAAAGCCTAAAGACCCAGAGCTGGAAAATAAGAAGCTAGATGATTTCCCTCAATATAAACAATTAGTTAAAGAGTATAAGATCAACCTCGCAACAAGGAATGCTGGATATATAAGACACAAATTCAATGGATATGAAGAGCTAACCTTTATGAGGCGATTTGAGCCTTATAATTGGATTATTGGGACAACTCTTCAGGTTGCCGATATAAAAAAATCTGCACAACGAGATGTTCTTTCTTTGATTAAGGAAAAAAATATTCATGATAAAGAATCAATCCAGTGCTTTAGCAAAAATGGTAAAACATTATTGAAGCACAACTTATATCAAATTGATGGCGAAGATCGTTTTAATGATATAACCGACGTGAAAATATTAGGTGAAATAAAAAAAATAACTGAAACTGCTTTAAAAAGTGGATATATTTTCACGGAGAAGTCTGATTTGTCAGGTAACAAAAGTATAGAATTGAGTTATGTGTCATATTACGCTCCTTGGGATTGGGTTATTGTTTCCACAGCAAATTTGAAATCCTTAGACACTATCATCAACAAAGAGAAAGAGCAGTACAAGCTTGTCTTAATTAAAGGGCTAGCGTTGTACGTATTAAGTGTTTTTATTACCGTTTTACTAACCATGGCAATAGCTTTTAGGTATTCTGCAAAAATACGGGAAAACTTTTCTAAACTCAGGGTATTTTATCAGCAAATATCAGAAAATAAAATTAGCAAAATCACTTTAGATGTCGACTATAAGGAGTTTGATGAACTAGGCGTGTATGCGTCAAGACTTCTTGCTGAGAAAAATGTCCAACATCAAATGTTACAGATAAACGAGAGACGGCTAGAAAGTGTTCTCAGGATGAATAAGTTTGATTATAATAAGTTCAGTGAATTGTGTGAATTCACTCTCTTAAATATCTTGAATATCACTAATAGTAGCCATGGTTATGTTTGTTGTCTCGATAGAAATAAATCAAATATAAAAATCCTTGCAACCATCAATTCAGATGGTAAATCATACGCAATAAATTCATTAAACTATTCTATTCAAGATGATTCTTTGCCAGCTCGAATCTTGAGACAAGGCAATTCAATTATAGATAATCATTCTGAAACACGACTTGAAAAAAATGTTTTTCCTCTTGAGATAAATATCTTCAGGCATTTTGGCATTACATTTCAAGGAGGAGAGGACCTCACAATTATCGCTGGAGCCTGTAACAGTAGAATCAGTTATACAGAAGAGGATGTCAGACAGGCTAAATTATTATTCAGAGAGATGTGGAACTACCATTCGCGTAACATTTCAGATAATAAGATGGGTGTGTTACAAACAATGCTTCGAGAAGGTTTTAACTCTATGCCTCATATTTTAATTATCCTAAACAAAGAGCAGGATGTTGTTTTGTGTAATGAAAATGCTATAGTTAGTGGCAAAAATCCAGAAGCGATATTAAAAACAAAGCATTACACAGATAGCTGGCCTGTTTTAAAAAACTTTCGACATGAAGTTAGAGGAGCATTGCTTGGAAATCAAAAAGTAACTAAAGAAAATTATTTGACTGAGTCCTCAGCGGGTTGCTCTTATTCAACAATAATATTTTCACCAATTGTTTCCAGTGATTTTAATGGTGTTTTGATAACGATAGAAGATGTGTCTGAAAAAGTTAAAGTAAACGATATGATGGTTCAGTCTGAGAAACTTGTTTCAATTGCAGGAATTTCTGCAGGCATGGCTTATGAGATAAACAAGCCCATCCATAAGATGCAGACTGATATTAAAATTATAGCAAATAAATTTTCACTAGAGCATAGCAAGAACCAGAAAATTGCCTCTGCTTGTGGTGTGGATATGAAAACCATCAATCGTTATGTTGAAGAGAGCGGTATTAGCAATATTATTAATAATTTACGAGCATCAGTTGAAACAAGCGATAAGCTTGTTTCAAATATGTTGAGATTTAGCAAGCAGAAAAATATAAAAGACGCAAACCATAGTTATGAGGATATAAACGACCTTATCGATTCAGCCATAGATTTAGTTTTAAATGATATGGAGATCAAGAAACGAGTAGATCTTAGCAGTATCATCATTAGAAAAAAATATGATACTAATCTGCCACTTATTCTTTGTGATGGAACTAATATTCAACAGGTTGTTTTTAATATTATTGCAAATGCATTTTACGAGTTAAACAATATTAAAAAGAAAGGCGAAAAAATATTGTCGGTATTGATCTCAAAAAGAGATAGTTGGCTGGTGATAGAAATTGAAGATAACGGACCTGGTATGGACAAAAAGACTGTAGAACATATATTTGAACCGTTCTATAGTACAAAATCTAAGGGGGATGGAAATGGCCTAGGATTGTCTATTTCTCAGTTTATCATTAAGGAGCAGCATCATGGCGAAATTAATGTTTACTCAGAGCTAGGAGTTAACACTATCTTTAGTATTAAATTACCTTTGAAAATTGGGTAACTTGCGGTTTTATTACCTAGCTTTTTGTAAGTTCTAGCTTTTGTTTTTAGTGATTTTATCGATAATACAGTTCAACTCACCATTGCTTACCAATATGCTTACTTGCTCACCTTGGTTTACTTGCTCAACTCTAGTTACGACTGAATTATTTGGTCTGTTAATAGTTCTAGTTATTGAATAGCCTCTTGCTATGGTGGCGAGGGGACTAACTGAATCTAGAAGTGCTAGTTGACTGGAAAATTGTTGAGACTTTTTATCTAGTACAGATTGTATTTGATACATAAGTCTTCCATGTAAATTTTTGAGTCTCTCTTGGTTGAGATTGACCTTGGTCAGTGGTGATTCGCTAACTAGACGATTGCTCAAATCATGCAAATTGTGTTCTTCGGCTGCTATCTTCTTTTTAATTGCTTGAACGAAATATAATTTACTTAGAGACAATCTCATATCCAATTTTTGTAGTGTTTCTGTGGTTCTGTAAAATGTTTTTCTATACCCTCGAAGTTCTTGCTCATATTTTGTAATCATCCGCTGGAAACTTGATAATTGCCGTGCCAATAACTCTTTTACATACAGAGCAATTGCGTTGTTATCTTGAAATAGCAATTCTGCCGCTGCCGTTGGAGTTGCGACACGCATATCAGCACAAAAATCACTGATTGTAAAGTCTGTCTCATGACCTACGGCTGAAATAATTGGTGTTTTAGATTTGAAAATTGCTTCTGCTACCTCTAGTTCATTAAAAGCCCATAAGTCCTCTATTGAGCCTCCACCTCGGCAGAGAACAATGCAATCAACATTGAGAGTATTCGCTTTTATGATTGCCCCAGCAATTTCTTTGGAGGCAAATTTCCCTTGTACCGGTACTGGTAATATTTGAATATTGCAATTACTTCCTAAAGTAGTGTGCATTTTGATTAAATCTTGAATAGCTGCCCCGGTTGCAGAGGTTATAACAATTATTTTACTCGCAAGGGATGGAATCTCTTTTTTGATATCAGAGGAGAAATAACCTTTTTCTGTCAATGTCTTTTTGGTTTCTTCAAATTGACGATTTAAAAGACCATGGCCAACATCTTCAATACTATCAATTATAATTTGATACTCCCCACGTGGTTCATAAACTGAAATTCTTCCATGACAAATAACTTCTTTACCGTTAGTTATAGGTGCTGAAAGGAACCTTTTTTGATTTTTGAAAATGACTGCTCTGATTTGTGCACCAGTATCTTTAATAACAAAATAACTATGCCCGGAGTAGGGTGTTGATAAATTAGATATTTCCCCCCTCACTTTAATGAATCTATATGCACTCTCAAGGTTGTTTTTTATTGCAGTGGTTAATTCGGTAATAGTATATATAGTAGGTGTTTTGAATTGCATATTAGACATTATTGAGACTAAATTTTAGGTGGTTTATTGATTATCAAAGTTTCATCAAGGGTACATGTAGACATGAATACCTCTATATATTATATTGAGACTTAATATAAAAGTTAATCTTATCATTTTGCTGATCTTGACGGGGATTGCCGTAATAAATTAGTGAAAATATTCTGGAGAAAATTGAATGGCAGAGCAAAGCGTTTTTGAAAAGAAGTTTGTAGAAAAAAATACTATGGATGATGTGGAAGGAATTTTAGAAAATTTTAATCTTCCAGTAGGAGTAATCAGCTTTATTCGTCGTAACGTACTTGCAATCAAAATTGGTATTGGTATCGCAGTTATTTTGACTGTTTCCTATTCAGCTTATGTTTCATACTCTAAAAGTCTTTTACAAGAATCTACCACAGAGCTAGGAATGGCTTTAGAGCAAACAGATACAGCAGCCCAAAATGCTGCTTTTAAAGCTGTTTATGAAGAGTTCGGTGGCACTGATGCCGCAACTTGGGCAATGGCAAATCTTGCACATAATGAAATAGTAGCCCAAAATTTCGCGCAAGCGGCTCAGAACTATCAACTTTTATTAGATAATTCTAGTGAGGGGAATGCGATATACCCTCTAGCTTTATTCGGTAAAGCTTCTGCTTATGAAGGTTTGTCAAAGTTTGATGAAAGTTTCTCATTATTTGAACAGCTACAAAGTTTTTCTGGTTATAGAGACCTTGGGCAGTTGGGGATGGCACGAAGCTGGGAAGCCAGGGGTGATATATCAAAAGCGATTATGGTTTATAACGATTATTTACTTACAGCTGGTGCAAGCAAAAACAATCTGAAAACATATGTTGAAGGAAAAATTATTCGACTAGAAACAAAGTTACAAGTGAAATAGATAATATCTACCACTAACGAGATAGCTAGTCTACGTCGAGTAGTGAATAGACATATTTTGTCTTAATATAGTCATATATGAAGTAAAAATAGAATGGGGTAACCCATAGATAAAAGAGGATAAAAATGCCGGGTTTTGAAATATTTGGTCAGGAAGAAAAAGAAGAGGTTAATCAGGTACTAGATACTGGTGTTCTTTTTAGGTATGAGTTTAAAGATCAGCGTAACGGTATTTTTAAAGTAAAGCAATTCGAAGAAGAATTTGCTACTTACACTGGCACTAAATTTGGGCAAGCTGTAACCTCTGGAACCGCAGCGCTCAAAGTTGCTTTGATAGCTCTTGGCGTTGGTCCTGGTGATGAAGTTATCACTCAAGGATTTACATTCGTAGCAACCTGGGAAGCTATTTTAGAAGTTGGTGCAACGCCTGTTTTTTCGGAAGTCGATAATACCTTGAACATGGACCCAACCGACTTAAAAAAGAAGATCACTCCCAATACAAAATGCATTATTCCTGTACATATGCTTGGTGCTCCAGCACGAATAGCTGATATTGTATTGATAGCAAATGAGAAAAACATCCCAGTTTTAGAGGATTGTGCTCAAGCGCCTGGAGCAAGAATTAATGGTCAGCATGTTGGTACATTCGGTACCTGCGGAACTTTTTCTTTCGATGCTGTAAAAACAATGACCACTGGTGAGGGTGGCATGATTATCACAGCAGACGAAGAGTTGCATCGCACTATGTCTGAGTACCAAGATCATGGGCATGATCATGCCGATAATCCTGGTGGGCGTGGTGGGGAGGGCCGAAGTTTTGTTGGTTCTAATTATCGTATGATGGAAGTGCAGGGTGCAATTGGCTTGGCTCAACTAAAAAAGTTAGATTATATTGTTTCCCAACATCAAAAACATAAAAATATTCTTAAAGATGCGGCTAGTAAAATACCAGGCGTAAGTTTTCGACATCTTATGGATGAAAAAGGTGATTCCGCATCATTCTTTAGTTTCTTCTTGCAGGATAGTGCTCATTGTCAGAGGGTTAATGACATACTTGCCGCAGAAGGTTGCGGGGCTATTAATTTCTCAGAAAATGGTTGGCATTTCTACCCTAAGTGGGAGCATTTATTAGGTGCTAAAACGTGTACAAAATCAGGTTGGCCTTTCGTAGGTTGTCAGGGGCGTAAACGCTTTGTATATGATCCTGAAGTATTACCACAATCATCTGAATTGCTAAGTCGGACGCTTGTTTTCCCTATTCCGGTTATTACAGATGAAGAAAAGCTCAATAAGATAAGCAAAGCGCTCGAAAAGGCGGCGACTGTATAATGGAATTTAAAGTAGACTTGCCTCAATGGGCTGTTGAGAAGCAAAACAGCCTGCCCGAATATATGACTTCAACCGAAGACAAAATGAGGGCCGTAATTGATTTTTCGCGGGAAAATATTCGTCATAATACCGGAGGACCTTTTGCCGCTGGTGTATTTGAAAAAAAGACAGGTAAGAGAGTCATTATTGGGGTTAACAGGGTTATGCCGACAAATTGCTCATCTGCCCATGCCGAGGTAGTGGCGATTTCTCTAGCTCAGCAAATATTGGGAACTTTTGATATTGGTGGATCTAAGATGCCCGAGTATGAGTTGGTTGTTAACTGGCGACCTTGTATAATGTGTATTGGTGCTGTGATCTGGTCTGGATTACGACATCTGACCATCGCAGGATCAGGATCAGAACTTGAAGATATTACCGGTTTTGATGAAGGACCAGTTTCCTCTGATTGGGTTGAGCAGATGACTCTAAGAGGTATCACGGTGCAAGATAATATTCTGGGCGTTGAGGCAATAGAAGTTTTTAAAGAGTTTGCAGCTAGTGGTTCTCACGTTTATAATGGTCGAGCAGCTGAGTAAAAAATAGCAATAAGTGATCTAAAAAAAATGGAGGTTAAAAGCATATGCTTTTAACCTCCATTTTGCGTTTAAGTAATGACCTTTATGAGCTGGATAAATTCTTATACCATCACAGGTTTTGGTGTAAGAAAAGGCATAAGTAAACCTTCTGCTGCAGCTATGGTAGAGTCGATGGCTCTGCCAAATACAGATACTCCTGATTTACTTTCTAATTCACAAAATTCCCAGCAGTCAGAAGAGTCAGCGATTGTTTCCATGAAGGCACGATGCTCTGTGTGTCCAGTTTTAAATGACTTTACATGTCCCATGATTGGACAACCTAGTAAGGCCAGGTCGCCAATTAAATCTAGCACTTTGTGGCGAATGAACTCGTCTTTATAGCGAAGACCATCTTCATTTAACACAGAAGCTCTATTCCAGTGAATGGCAATTACATTGTCTAAGGTGCCACCAAGAGCAAGACCATTGGCCCACAGCTCCTCGACTTCCTCGACATATCCAAAAGTTCTAGCATCGGCAACTTCATTAGCAAAAACATCACCAGAAAAATCTAAAGAAAATTCTTGTTGTTGGATTATTGCATCATCGAAAAAAATCTCACCAGTAACTTTAAAGCCATCATATGGTAAAATTTCAATAGTTTTATCACCTGATTGAAAACGAATAGGTTTGGTTACTCTTAGAACTTTCTTGAAGCCATCTTGCTTTTTTTTGCCAGCATTTCTAAGATGTTCCATGAAGACAGCTGAGCTACCATCCATTATGGGAACTTCATGGGAATCAATTTCAATATTAGCATTATCAATGCCAAAAGCGTGCAGGGCAGCCATTAGGTGTTCAGTGGTGGATACTATGGCATCGCCATCGCCAATAGTTGTAGCTAAACGAGTGTCTACAATCTTATTCATATGAGCCGCAATAGATTTTGCGGGTTTAAGATCAGTACGAACAAATTTGATACCATGATCAACGTTAGCAGGTTTAATTGTGAGATTTACATTTCTGCCGGTATGTAGTCCTACGCCGCTAACTGTGATGTCTTGTTTTACTGTGTATTGATTAGCTGTTACTGAAAGTCTCATAAAAGTCCTAATGAAAATATTATAGTTGCTCATTAGGTAGCAATTACTGTGCCACATCTCCAATGTGAAGCAAGTGGCTGTTTCACGGAGCTTTGACGGGGGGGGATGCATGAGAATAGTATTGTTTTTGGCAAAAAAAACACACACATAGAATAAAAACACACAGGTTTATTTACTGCTGTTCTTTTTTTAGGAAACTAAGGATGAAATCATCAAATCCAGGAGGAGCATTGAGTTGTGGACGTGTGAAGAAAATTGGTGTCGCAAAGGTAAAGTCTTGAAGTTTTACAAAATCTTTCTCGGTTGTAATGATAGCACTACAGTTATTGTCCTTAACCTGCTTGTTGATGTAGTCTATATCGCTTTGTTGATAAATATGATGGTCGTCAAAGGATATTGGTGTATTAGTGCTAAAGCCCAATTCTCTTAAATCATTATAAAATCTGTCAGGGTTAGCTATTCCAGAAAAAGGTTGTATATTTTGTGGAATTTCTGACGTGGTCACTACTTTTTTATGTTTATCAAAATATACACTTGTAGTTCTTTTTAAAGAAAAGATAGGTAACTGGCAGGAACTCTTCATTAATTGATCATATAATGGTGTCTTTTTATGATCAATTATATTTCCAGTAATTACCAAGGCAGATGCTCTTGCAAGAGCCGAATAAGATTCTCTTAAATCCCCTCCCGGGAAAACACGATTGTTACCAAAACCAATTTTAGCATCAAATAGCACAAGATCACAATCTCGTTGAACTGGAAGGTGTTGGAAGCCATCATCTAATAATAAAACATTTACACCATACTCTTTGATGGCAAAACTTGTAGTCAAGATTCTCTTTCTACCAGTAATGACAGGTACCCCTGGGAGCATGCTCGCTAACATATATGGTTCATCCCCAGCTTCTCTCGGGCTTAATAGTATTGTTTCTGTATTAGAAACAATATTAATTTCTTTACTGGCTTTACCTGAGTATCCTCTACTTATAATTGCAGGTGAGAATCCATTATTTTGAAGCAATCTGGCTATGTAATGAGTTGTTGGTGTTTTCCCAGTGCCACCCATAGTGAGATTACCTACAGAAATTATGGGGATATCCGCTTTCACACTTTTTAAAATACCTTTTTCATACAAGAAAACTCTTGCCTTCATTAAATAGGAATAAATGCTAGAAAAAGGATACCCAATTGTGAAAAGCCATTTTTTTTTATTCATTATATTTTGTTTATAGAAAAATTTGCTTAGATATATTAATAACAGTAGAGTATATAACTAATTTAATTATTTTTGACTGTCAAAGGTATTATGAATTAATACTTTTGCTGATACCATTCTGGTGTTGTTTAAGTATTATCAAACACGCAGGAATGATAATAAATTTATAGGAGACAAAAATGAAGTTGAACATTCGTGGAAAGTTTTTTGCTGTTTCAGCAGGATTGTTAATTGCACTTTCAGCTCCAGCTCTTAGTTTTGGTGCTGATACTATTAAGATCGGTGTCGCTGGTGCCCACAGTGGCGATCTTGCTTCTTATGGTAAGCCTACTATTGATGCTGCTGAGCTGGTTGTTGCACAAGTTAATGCCAAAGGTGGTATTGATGGCAAAATGATAGAGCTTCTTATTGAAGATGACGAATGTAAAGATGAGAAGTCAGCGAATGTTGCAACTAAACTTGTTTCTGATGGAGTTGTAGCTGTAATTGGCCATATCTGTTCTGGTGCGACCAAAGTAGCTATGCCTATTTATCAAAATGCTGGTGTAGCCGTAATTTCTCCATCTGCAACCAGCACTTCTCTAACAAAAAGTGGTGATTACCCCAACTTTTTCAGAACTATCGCTTCTGATGATGCCCAAGCCGAGCTTGATGTGAAATTTGCCTTAAAACAAGGTTATAATAAATTTGCTATTATTCACGATAAAGGTGATTACGGAGTTGGTTTTGCGACCATCGTGCAAACTTTATTAGGTGATGCTGGCAAAGAAGTTGCTCTTTTTGAAGGTGTTAACCCTGATGCTGTTGATTATTCAGCTATCGTTCAAAAAATTAAGCGCGCAAAGGTTGATGCAGTAGTATTTGGTGGATATCATCCGTCTGCTTCAAAACTGATCAAACAATTAAGAAAAAAACGTATCAAGGTTGCTTTTATCTCTGATGATGGTGTTAAAGACGATACCTTTATTAAAGTAGCTGGCAAATCAGCGGAAGGTGCTTACGCTTCTGCCCCAAAAGATATTAGTTCTAACCCTTTAACCATCCAAGCCATTGCAGAGCTTAAGGCAGCTGGAAAAGAGAAGGGTGCTTTCTTTGAAAATGCTTATTCAGCGACTCTAGCTATCGTAAATGCTATTGATAAAGCTGACAGCACTGACTTTGATAAAGTTAAAAAAGCTCTTCAGACCGAGAAAGTTGATACCCCAATTGGTAATATCTATTTTGATGCTGGTGGTGATGCTGTTGGTGCTGGTTTCTCTGTTTATCAAGTACAAGATGGAAAGTTCGTAGAGCTATAGTAGGTCTCTTCGGATTTTTATAGAAATTATGCCTGAATAGGAGCTAATGTTCCCATTCAGGCACTTTTGTGTGAACACTTATGGATTTTTTTGATTTCGATTACTTTGTGGAGCTATTTCTAAGTGGCTTAACCAGAGGCTCTATTTATGCCCTTATTGCACTAGGTTACACCATGGTGTATGGCGTAATTGGCCTTATTAACTTTGCCCATGGCGAGATTTATATGATAGGTGCATTTACTGCATTTATTATCGCTTCGGTTCTAACTATTTATGGGTTTCCTATTCTTGCAATTGTTGTACTTGCCGGACTTGGAGCTGCTATCTGGTCTAGTGCTTATGGCTATACCATTGAGAAGATTGCCTATAAACCATTGCGTTCTGCCCCAAGATTGTCACCATTAATTAGTGCTATTGGTATGTCAATTTTCCTTCAGAACTATGTTTTACTAGCTCAAACTTCTGACTTCGTAGCTTTTCCCGAGTTAATTCCAGAGTTTAATTTTATGGAGCCATATGCTCATATCATTGGTTCTTCGGATTTAGTTATTTTATTAAGCACCGCTGTTATTATGCTTATTCTTACCTATATTATTAAATTCACCAAAACAGGTAAGGCGATGCGAGCAACAGCCCAGGACAAAACAATGGCTAGGCTTGTTGGTATCAACGTAAATAATATTATATCAGCCACCTTTATTATTGGTTCAGCTCTTGCTGCTGTTGGTGGTATGTTAATTGCCTCTCATATTGGACAAATAAACTTCTATATCGGCTTTTTAGCCGGAATCAAAGCTTTTACCGCTGCTGTACTTGGTGGTATCGGTTCCATACCAGGAGCTGTGCTTGGTAGTTTGGTTCTTGGTCTTACAGAGAGTTTTGCCACAGGTTATGTGTCTAGTGCATATGAAGATGTATTTGCATTTTCATTACTAGTTCTCATCCTACTTTTCAAACCATCCGGATTACTTGGTAAAGCCGAAAACAAGAAGGTGTAATAGATGTTTGAATTATTAAAAAGATCGACAATAGTTTCTTTGTGGTTCGTCTTTTTGACCTTTCCACTAATCGTTATCAAAGTTAATCCAGGTGCTGGAACTATTGAATGGCGATGGCACAATGCCGTTTATATTGGCATTGTAGCGTTTATAATTGGAGGGGTAACAAAGTATTTTTCAGATAGAAAAAAGAAATCTGAAAATCAATCAATTGCTAAAGTTGAAGTATTTAAAGAAGAGATCCCTCTGGTTTACAGGCTTTTTGATACCCCTAAGAAGATGTGGATATTTTGCATATCTATTTTGGTGGTCACAGTATTACTGCCAAAGTTCTTATCTCCTTATCAAGTGAACATACTTACAAATGCATTGATGTATGTTGTTCTTGGTCTTGGACTTAATATTGTAGTTGGTATGGCAGGCTTGCTTGATTTAGGGTTTGTCGCCTTCTATGCTGTTGGTGCTTATTCCTATGCTCTTTTAAATTTACATTACGGTATAGGCTTTTGGCTTGCCCTTCCAATTGGTGGTCTTCTTGCTGCATTTTTTGGAATCCTTCTTGGTTTTCCTGTACTTAGATTAAGAGGTGATTATTTAGCTATTGTCACCCTTGGTTTTGGTGAAATTATCCGACTCGTACTTGAAAATTGGACTGAATTTTCCCAAGGAGTAAGTGGTATCTCCAATATACCTCGTCCGGGTCTTTTTGGAATGCAGTTAAGTCTAGATATGGCAATGGACTATATTTATTATATGATGCTCGCTTTTGCGGTGATCACTATTTTTATAGTCAATAGACTGCAAAGTTCAAGATTAGGCCGAGCTTGGATGGCTCTCAGAGAAGATGAAATTGCTTGCCAAGCAATGGGTATTGATAAATGGAAGACAAAATTAGTAGCCTTTTCTCTTGGTGCTTTTTGGGCAGGAATTGTTGGTGTAGTTTTTGCCGCCAAATCTACCTATATTAATCCTAAAAGTTTTTCTTTTATGGAGTCCGCTATTATTCTCGCAATTGTAGTGTTAGGTGGAATGGGATCCATTGTTGGGGTAATACTTGGTGCTTTAATTTTAATTTTAATGCCTGAGTATCTGCGTGGTCTATCTGAATACCGTATGTTGGTATTCGGTGGTGTTATGGTCGCAATGATGATTTTTCGACCCCAAGGCCTCATCGGTAATATGCGTAAAAAATATAATATTTCTAAGAACAGCTAACTACAAAGCTGATAAATAAAAACGGATAAATTTAATATGAGTGAGCGAATATTAAATGTTTCTGATCTTACCATGGATTTTGGTGGTATCAGAGCCCTCAACAACCTGAGTTTAGATGTTTACTCCGGTGAAATTGCAGCATTAATTGGCCCAAATGGTGCTGGGAAAACTACTTTTTTTAACTGCGTTACAGGTATTTATAAACCTACTAAGGGTAAAGTTTTACTCACTGGTAATAATGGTAAAGAAATTCTTCTAAATGGCATGAAACCCAATAAAGTCACAACACAAGGCCTAGCCCGAACATTTCAGAATATACGTTTGTTTTCTAAGATGACTGTTCTGGAAAATGTAATGATTGGTCGCCATTGTAGAACTAAATCTTTCATTTTTGGTGCTATTATACGTAATAAAGCAACGAGGGTTGAAGAACAGGGAATTTTTGATCGGAGTTATGAGCTACTTGAAAAAGTTGGTCTGGCTGATCAGGCAAATGAGTATGCAATGAATCTCTCATACGGTGCTCAACGTCGACTTGAGATTGCAAGAGCTCTTGCAACAGATCCTAAATTACTTTTACTTGACGAACCTGCGGCTGGTATGAACCCTCAGGAAACTGAATCTCTTACATCTTTAATTAGAGAAATTTCCAGTGATGGGCAGGCGATTTTATTAATCGAGCACGATATGAAACTGGTAATGACCCTTTCAGATCGAGTTTTTGTAGTTGATTATGGTCAGAAAATTGCCGAAGGTACCCCTGAGGAAATTCGGGAAAACCCAGCAGTGATTAAAGCTTATTTAGGTGAGGAAGTAGATGCTTAAACTAAAAAATGTTCAAGCAGGTTATGGCAATATTCAGGCGATCAATGATATCAGTTTAGAGGTTAATGAAGGTGAGATTATAACTCTTATTGGTGCCAATGGTGCTGGTAAATCAACTACCTTGATGACTATCTCCGGCGTTGTTAGTTGTAGAAGTGGATCAATTGAATATAAGGGACAAAAAATACAGAATAAAAGCCCTGAAGAAATTGTGAAACTAGGATTGTGTCAGGTTCCTGAAGGAAGACATATTTTCCCAGAACTAACAGTTCAAGAAAATCTCGATATGGGTGCTTTTTTAAGAAATGATAAGGCTCAAATTAAGCGTGATCTTGAGTATGTTTTAGATCTGTTTCCGATTTTAGCAAAACGTCGTAATCAGGATGGTGGAACATTAAGCGGTGGCGAACAGCAGATGCTAGCAATGTCCCGAGCTTTAATGGCAAAACCTAAATTATTACTACTTGATGAACCATCAATGGGACTTGCTCCACTTATTATTAAACAGATATTTGAAATTATTAAACAGATCAACAAGGAACATGGTACTACAATCTTTCTTGTGGAACAAAATGCCAACCAAGCACTTCAGATTGCAGATCGTGCTTATGTGATAGAAACTGGTGAAATCACAATGTCAGGTAAGGCTAAAGACCTGCTTAATAATGATGATATTCAAAAAGCTTATCTAGGAATTTAAAAACTCTAGATATCCACATTCTATACAAAAGATATTAAAAAATGAGCGAAAATAAAATTATTCGAGCTGCTGTTATTGGTGTTGGCTATCTAGGTAGGTTTCATGCCCAAAAGTATGCAGGCATTGAAGGTGTAGAACTCGTAGCTGTGGTCGATGCAAATTTAGAACAGGCACAGGCTGTAGCTGATGAATGTTCATGCAAGGCACTTAGCGACTATCATGAATTACTTACTCAGGTTGATATTGTTTCTATTGTAGTTCCAACTAGTTATCATCATCAAGTTGCAAAGGATTGTTTGCTGGCAGGTCTTGATGTTCTCCTAGAAAAACCTATGACTGTAACAGTGGCTGAAGCTGACGATTTAAATTCGATAGCTGAAACTAAAAGCGCAATTTTACAGATTGGTCATCTTGAACGTTTTAATCCAGCTATGATTGCTATGGAGCCATTTTTAGGACAGCCAGTATTTATAGATAGTCACCGTGTAGCTCCGTTTATTGTAAGAGCAACAGATGTTGATGTTGTTTTAGATTTAATGATCCATGATATTGATATTATCCTTAGTATTGTTGGTAGCCCTGTTGCAAGTATTCATGCCATTGGTTCGAGCCTTGCGACTAAAACTAACGATTTAGTTAATGCTAGATTAATTTTTGAAAATGGTGCTACAGCTAATATTACCACCAGCCGTATTGCTACAAATACCAGTCGAAAAATGCGTATTATGCAGAAAAATGCAATCCTTGATGTGGATTTTGGTAATAAAGAATGTATTTTGACTGAGCTTATAGGAGAAACAGGTCAGGATTGTATGCCAGAAACAAAAATTAGTAATCATACTTTTGCTGAAGCTGATGCTCTTAAATCTGAAATTATTGCCTTTGTTAGCCATGTGCGTGATCGTACTAAACCCGCAGTGTCAGGTGTAGAAGGACGAAATGCGCTTGCTATTGCCCAGGATATTATTGCTATTGTAGAAAACAATAAGAAGTCAGCGATTTTCTCAGCGTAAGATGACAAAAAAAAACAAAGAGATAATGATTGTTACCGGAGAAGCATCCGGTGACCTACATGGTGCCAATTTAGTCCGGGCTATGCGTGCGATTGACGATACTGTTGAATTTCGTGGTATGGGTGGTCCTGAACTAACTTCTCTTGGCATTGATATTCTTTGTGATTCGCAAGAGGTCGCCGTCGTCGGACTTACCGAGGTTATTTCCCATTTACCAGCTATTTTCAAATCTAAGTCTCTTCTTGCTAAAAGTCTAAAATTAAACCCTCCAGATTTACTCATTATTATAGATCTGCCAGATTTTAATCTTATGCTCGCTAAGGTGGCAAAAAAGCTAGGGGTAAAAGTTTTCTATTACATCACTCCTCAGGTCTGGGCTTGGCGTACTGGCAGAGTAAAAACTATTGCTGAACGTGTAGATCAACTAGGAGTTATTCTACCATTTGAACAAGAATTCTTTCGTAAAAATGGATTAGAAGCAAATTATGTAGGTCATCCTCTTCTAGATCAGGTTGAATGTAAATTATCTAAAGATGATTTCCTGAAAAAATATAATATTAAAAACCATAAATGCATTGGCTTAATTCCCGGCAGTAGATCTAAAGAAGTATCGTCTCTTTTACCGGATATGCTTTCGGCGGCTAAATTAATACAGCAGGAATCTAAAGATCAAATTTCGTTTTTAATTCCGAAAGCTGCTAGTATTTCCATGAAAGAAATTCAGGCTTGTGGACTCGAAGAATTTAATAATATACTTGATATTCATATTATCCCAGAAGACAGATATGAATTAATGGCTAGCTGCGATGCGGTTATGGCGGCATCAGGTACGGTGACCCTTGAGCTTGCTATTTTAAAAGTGCCGATGTTAGTGGTTTATCGAGCCAGTAAAATTAGTTACTGGATTGGTATTAGAGTAATCCAGGTGGACTTCTTCTCCCTTGTTAACCTTATTGGAGAGGGAGAAATAGTGAAAGAATTACTTCAAGATGCAGTAACTCCGAAAAATATGGCTGATGAAATCATCTCTATTCTTTACGGGAAACGTGGACCAGAAATAAAAGAAGGGCTTGATTTGGTTAGTAGTAGGCTTGGGAACAAGGGAGCATCTGAAAAAGCGGCAAAGCTAGCTTTTTCTCTTCTAGGGTAAAACATTCTACTGGCAACTAAATATCACTATCTATTCAGTTATTAATTGTACCTTCCAGTGTTATCCTCAATCTAGTAATCGAGGATAACACTGGATCATTTAATTTTGCTTCTTTTTCTCGCCACTGGCAAGTTGCCCACAGGCCGCTGAAATATCACTACCTCTGCTATTTCTAATAAAAACAGAATATTTAGCTTCACGTAGTATATTTTGAAAAGCCAATATCCTATCCATAGATGGGCTTTTATAAGGTAATCCTGGGTTTTCGTTATATGGCAATAAATTAATTTTACAGGGAATTTTCCGTAGTTTCTTGGCTAGTACTCGAGCATCTTTATCAGAATCATTGATACCAGCTAACAGAATGTACTCAAACATTATCCTCCTACGTTTAGGCATAGGGTAGGTGCGACACGCCTCAAGTAGGTCTTTTAATGGATATTTGTTATTGATGGGCATCAGGTTGTCTCTGGTTTCATCATCAATAGCATGAAGAGAAATGGCAAGATTAGCAGTTGAATGTAAACCCAGCTCTTTCATCTTTGGGATAATGCCACAAGTAGAAACTGTTATTCTTCTGCCAGTAAGGTCTAATCCTTTCTGCTCAGTCATAATGGAAAGTGAAGTAAGCACATTTCTCATATTATTGAGTGGTTCTCCCATCCCCATGAAGACCACATTACTGACTCTATCATGACCAATAAGATTTTCTTCCGGCTCAGCGAGTAAAAAGTCGCGTACTGCAACAACCTGATTAACAATCTCAGCCGCCGTTAGGTTACGGATAAAGCCCATAAATCCTGTGAGGCAAAAACTACATTTCATAGCACATCCAACTTGGGATGAAATGCAGAGGGTATTTCTATCTTCCTCGGGTATTAAAACTGATTCAATAATATTACCATCATCAAGTTTAAACCCAAATTTTACACAGCCATCAGAAGCACGCTCGGTTATATAATCACTAAAGGCAGAGATATAGGAATTTTCGGCCAAGACTTTCCTGAAAACCTTAGCAAGGTCAGTCATCTGCTCAACATTATTAATTCCTGGTCGATAGAGCCAAGACATAATTTGTTTACCTCGGAAAGAAGGCTGGCCAAGACTTTCAGCATATTTGACGAGTTCATCTTGGCTAAGATTTCTTAAATCTGTCTTACTATTATTTTCGCTCATTACAACGACCTCATATATTCAGGTATTAGTGGTGTATTACCTGCGATGGCTTTTTTTAATCTTTTGATAAAAACTTCTTTGTCTCTACCTAATTGCCCAGAAATAGGCAAGTGATTTGAGGCATGATTGGCATGAAATTGTGACTTGTCAATTTCTAAATGGGTTATTAAGATTATCAACTCCTGCAATATTTCTTTTGCTGTTAGTTGTTTAAAGGAATGGTCTTGGATTTTATTAAATAACAAACTACTTTCCGGTACCATTAAAGTAAGCGCTGCAATGTGATGAGGGGACATTTCACTTAATAAACTTGCGGTGTCTTTGGCATGCTCCGTCGACATTTTTTTACCACCTAAACCTAAAATAATAGAGCAGGACAGGTAAAATTTTGCATTGTTAGCCTTCAAACCAGCTGCTAAGATTTGTTGCCTCGTTGCACCCTTACACATAAAACTCAAAACCTTATCGCTACCACTTTCAACTCCCATATAAAGCCTTTTCATATTAAGAGATCGGAGCTTGATGAGTTGCTCATGACTCTTAGCAATTAATGACTTTGGCGAGGCGTAACAGTTTACTCGTTTGACCCAAGGTAAGTGTATTTGTATTTCTACTAATATTTTAATCAATAATTCTTGGGGCAGGGCGAGGGCATCTCCATCTGCTAAGAAGACAGTTTTGATATTGGGAAACTTATTTGCGGCATACTTGAGATCAGCTAATATTTGAGACCAATTTTTTGCAGTAAAACGTTTATCTTTATAGGCTATACAGAACAGGCAATAATTGTGGGAACAGCCAAGACTAACCTGTAAAATGATGGCATTTGCCTCACTCGGTGGTCTGATGACTGTTCCCACATAATCCATTATGCTGGATTATTGGTTTGGAATTCTTTCATGAATTCTACAAGCGAAACAATACCTTCTCTTGGCATCGCATTATAAATGGAAGCTCTACATCCACCAATGGAGCGATGACCTTTAAGGCCATTGAGACCAATTTTCACACCCTCTGCAATAAACTTAGCTTCTAGTTCAGCACTAGGAAGGTTAAAAGCAATATTCATCATAGAACGTGATCCATCTTTTGCGTGGGCACGGTAGTAATCGCCAGAATCGATTTGGGTATAAATAAGTCCAGCTTTCTCATTATTGAATTCTTCCATTTTTTCTACGCCACCAAACTTCTTCAGCCATTTTAGAACTTCTCCCATTACATAAATAGGGAAGCATGGTGGGGTGTTGAACATGGAACCCTTATCTGCATGGGTTTTATATTGTAACATTGTAGGGGTGTTTGCAGGAGCAAGCTCTAGTAAATCATCACGAACAATTACTAAGGTAACACCTGCAGGTCCTAAATTTTTCTGAGCTCCAGCGAAAATGAGACCGAATTTACTGACATCAATTTTTCGAGATAATATATCGGATGACATGTCACAAACTAACATCTTGTCCGTTTCTGGGAAATTAGCGAATTGAGTCCCATAAATAGTGTTGTTAGAAACCAAGTATAAATATTCGCTATCATCAGCGATGGTATAATCTTTTTGCTCTGGAACATGATTAAAAATATCTTCCTCAGAAGAATAAGCTACATCGATATCACCAAAAAGCTTAGCCTCTTTAATGGCTTTTTTTGCCCATGTTCCTGTATTTAAATAGGTAGCTTTTTTACCCTGTAAAATATTCATGGGAATCATGAAAAATTGACTTGAAGCACCACCTTGCAGGAATAATACTTTGTAGTTATCAGGAACTTCTAATAATTCTCTAACTAGTGCTTCTGTATTCTTAGCAACTTCGGTGAATTCTGGGGAGCGATGACTAATCTCTATTAGCCCAATGCCTGTATCTTTGAAGTTAACTACATCTTTACTAGCTTGTTCTAAAACCTCTACTGGTAGGGTAGCAGGCCCTGGGCTAAAATTATATACGCGCTTAGACATTATATAGTTCTCCTCTTGTTACGAATTAATAGTTGGATGGAAAATTTAAGTTGATATCAATACCAATAAACTGGTCTTTTGTCTTCAAATATGCACAAAATAGCTGATCTTTACGAATTACGCAGAAACATTAACTTGTCTAATCGCTTCATAGAGGACAATGCCTGCGGTCATTGCTAGATTCAAACTACGTATATTCTCATTGTCCATGGGTAAAGTAAGGCATCGTTCTTTGTATAGATCGATGGTTTCCGCAGGTAGTCCCTTGGTCTCTTTACCAAAAATTAAGAAATCACCTAGTTTAAAATTAGCTTCCGTGTATGTTTTATTTACCTTGGTGGTGAAAAAATACAGGTATTCTTTATCCATAGCTTGTAAAAATTCTTCAAAACTCTCCCAATAGACAATTTTGACAAACTTCCAGTAATCAAGACCAGCTCTTCTTAAATGTTTATCATCAGTTGAAAAGCCAAGTGGCTTGACTAGGTGTAAAATTGAGTTTGTTGCGCCACATAATCTAGCTATTGAACCTGTATTAGGTGGTATTTCAGGCTCTACGAGAACGATGTTTAAGTGTGTTTTGTAATCCATAATCTACCTATTTGGTAAAATATCTTTATACCAGAATATAAAAAGTGTAATTAGAAAGTATCTTTTAAATGGGAAGGTACTTTGAGAAATATGAGTTGCCTACTATAGCTTAGTTAAGTCACCTAAGCCAAGAAATTATTATCCATATCATTACAAGTGAATTTAAAAAATCGAAAAATATTATGAATATTAACAATTCGCCAATTTTAGTTCTGGTTGGGCCAACGGCCATAGGAAAAACATCTTTATCAATTGAGATCGCAAAGCTTTTTAATTGCGAAATAATTTCTATGGACTCCATGCAAATTTATAAAGAAATGGATATTGGTACTGCCAAGGTTACCGAAAAGGAACAGGACGGTATTCCTCATTACCTATTGGATATTATTAATCCTGATCAACACTACGATGCTAGTAATTATTGTCGAGATGCTCTAATAGCAATAGATAAAATTCTGGCAAAAGGGAAGTTGCCACTGATCACAGGAGGTACAGGACTATACTTGCAGAGTCTTTGTCATGGATTTATTGAAGGACCTAAAATTGATGAGAATGTTCGCTTAAAACTGCAAAATGATTTGGACGAGCAAGGACCAGCGGAAATGCACCTTAGGCTGCAAAGTGTTGATGAGAAATCAGCAAATAGAATACACCCCAATGATTCTTATAGAGTTTTAAGAGCATTAGAACTTTATCAAAGCACTGGTAGCCCATGGTCTAAATTGATTGACGAACAGGCAAAAGAGAATCGTTTCCCAAACATGTTAAAAGTCGGACTTACTACTCCACGAGAAAAATTATATAAACGGATTAATTATCGGACAGAGGTGATGCTTGATCAAGGACTAGAAGCTGAAGTTCATGGACTGCTTAAAAAAGGTTATGATAAAAGTTTAAACTCAATGGGGTCGATTGGTTATAAACATATGATTAATTATATCGATGGCACATGGGATTATGACGAGATGAAAATCCTTCTTGCACGCGATACTCGGCGATATGCCAAGCGACAATATACATGGTTCAATAAGATTGAAGATTTGAAATGGTATAACGTTGATGAAAGAGAAAATGTAATCGCTGGTATAGAAAGCTGGCATAATAATCTAAAATATTAGTCATAACTCTATGAAAACAACTAATCCGATATACCAATTACTTGAAAAACGCGGCTACACAGAACAGGAAGAGCTTGAGGAGTTCCTTAACCCTAAATTATCTTCACTTATCCATCCTAATAAAATGCTTGGTATGAAGGCGGCTGTTGCTGAAATTCTGGAAGCAATCAAAAATGAGAATAAAATTGTAATATGGGGTGATTATGATGTGGATGGCACAACTGCATCAGCTCTTCTTGTTAATACTTTCTCAATGCTGGGAATAGATACGACTTGGCACATACCTAATAGATTGGTTGAAGGTTACGGTTTAAACTGTGAATATTTCGAGGATCTCGCTAGTTCTGGCATAAGTGATTTCTTACTTATTACTGTTGATTGTGGAATTTCTAATGTCAAAGAGATTGAGAGGATTAAAGAACTCGGGGGCAGGGTGATTGTAACCGATCATCATCAATTGCCAAAAAAATTACCCGATTGCATCTATCTTAATCCAAGCAATGAGAAATGTGGCCTATTTCAGACCCATTTGGCAGGAGTGGGCGTTGCATTTTATTTGGCTGCAGGACTTAGAAGCAGTCTAGAAAATGGTGCTTTAGAAGGGCGATTCAAAGGTAAAATTGGCAATTTAAAAAGTTTATTAGGTTTTGTAGCATTGGGGACAATTGCTGATGTGGTTCCTCTATCCCAAACAAATAGACTTTTAACAAAGGCTGGATTTGAGACATTTAAAGAGAATCATTTCTATGGGCTTAGGACGCTGCTTGAATCATGCGGACTGGCAAGTGATTCAAGCTCATCTGATGATATTGGTTTTAACCTCGCACCGAAGATTAACGCAGCAGGACGATATGGTCTTGGTCATAGGGTGACAGAATTATTAACCACGACAGATGATAAAGAAGCTGCAAAGATTGCCCTAGAACTCACCAAACTAAATCAAAAAAGAAAAGAACAGTGTCAGAGCGACATGGAGCAAATACTAGATGACTTACAATATGACAACAGAGAAAAAGATGAAGGATTAGTTGTATACGGAGATTACTTCGAGGGAATAATAGGAATTTTAGCTTCTCGTTTGGTAGATCAGTATAAGGTTCCGACCATTGTTTTAACCAAGGCTAAAGATGGAAATATTAAAGGCTCTGCAAGATCAGTTGAGGGTGTTAATCTCATAGAGATAATAAATAAATGCTCACATTTATTGCTAAAACATGGCGGTCATGCAATGGCGGCCGGCTTAAGCCTAGACAAAAGAAACATCGAGTCATTCACTGATTTATTTAAGAAAGAAGTTGGTAAATTAGATTTCGCAAAGACTAGCAGCTTTAAATTTGATTTAAAGTGTGGGATCGATGATCTTTTTGAGCCCAAGATATTAAAGCTATACCAAAGCCTAGAACCATTTGGACAACTTAACACTAAGCCATTGTTTTATGATGATAAAGCGGAAATTGTAGCATCTCGTAGTGTGGGACATGCCAAACAGCATTTACAGATAACCCTACGTGGCAAGTACAATGGTAATATTAAAGCTATTGCTTTTAACCAAGGAGATAAGGCAGGTCTTGCTCAGTCAGGTGATACAATAAAAATTATCTACTCAGCAAGCATCAATCGGTTTGGGGATAAGGTCAGCTGGCAAGCTCAAGTTCATGAGATTATTTGTTAATGTAGTCGAAATTTCAGCGACATACAAAACTAATCATAATATATATTATGCGACATTCACAATATGTTGTTTTTAATCCTAGTTGTTCTATATTAGGATTAATATGGCATTATCATCCTTTAAAAGCTGAAAAGTAATTTTCAGCTACTGCACTTTTAAGCAAATAATGCTATAAGAAAATCTTTTGAAAATATGATCATTCAAATATATAAATCTATACTAATACAGTTTTGGAGAATCCCATGTCGGACATCAGCACATACCAAGAACCTCTTGTTAGCCGTTACACTAGCCCTGAGATGCAATATTTGTTTTCCCCTGAAAAGAAATTCACAACTTGGCGAAAATGCTGGGTAGCTCTTGCTGAGGCTCAGTACGAACTTGGACTGACTGATATTGTTACAGCAGAGATGATTCAAGAGTTAAAGGCCAATATCAACAATATAGACTATGATGTTGCAGCTGCGAAAGAAAAAGAAATTCGCCACGATGTTATGGCGCATGTTTACGAGTATGGAACCAAATGCCCAAAGGCTGCCGGGATCATTCATTTAGGGGCAACTTCTCAATTTGTTGTTTGTAATACAGACCTTATTGTTCAGCGAGAAGCTTTGATGTTTGTCAAAAAAGCTTTGTTGCAAACAATTAAAAATTTGGCTGATTTCTCAGAAACACACAAGGACCTACCTACCCTTGGCTACACTCATTACCAACCTGCACAACCAACAACAGTTGGTAAAAGAAACACCCTCTTCATCCAAGATTTACTTATAGACCTGCAATATTTAGATCATTTCATTGATAATATTAAAGCTAGAGGTGCTAAAGGTACGGTTGGAACCCAAGCTACCTTCCTTGAGCTTTTTAAGGGTGATCACGCAAAAGTAAGAGCTTTAGATGAGTTAGTCGCCAAAAAGCTAGGCTTTTCAGCCGTGTTTGATGTTACAGGTCAAACATATACTAGAAAGATGGATATGAAACTGGCGGAAACCCTTTCAGGTATCGGAGCCAGCGCACATAAATTTGCTGTTGATATGCGCCTTCTATCCAATCTGAAAATGCAAGAAGAACCTTTTGCCAAAAGTCAAACTGGTTCTTCAGCCATGGCTTACAAGCGAAATCCAATGCGATCAGAGCGTATGACAGGTCTTGCCAGAAAGTTACTTAGTTTACCGCAAAACTTTGCTGCCACCTATGCAAATCAATGGTTTGAAAGAACTCTTGATGATTCTGCCATTCGTCGAATGGATATCCCACAGTGCTTTTTGTTAACAGATGCAATCCTTAAATTGTTTGTAAACATCACCTCTGATATGGTTGTATTTCCGAAACAAATTGAAAAACACTTAATGGCAGAACTTCCATTTATGTCTACTGAAAAGATTTTAATGGAAGCCGTTGAAAAAGGAGAAAGTCGCCAAGAGATGCACGAGGTTGTAAAAGAACATTCGCTCGCTGCTGGTAAGGAAGTAAAAGAAGAAGGTAAGGATAATGATCTTCTTGAGAGGCTTGCCGCTGATACTAGAATCCCCTTTGATCTTGACAGTCTTTTAGCAATGGTTACTGACTATAGCCAGTTTACAGGAAGAGCAGAGCAACAAACTATAGACTATCTAAATGAAGTAGTTCGTCCCCTACTGGCTAAAAATGCAAAATATATGGGCGATATAGATTGCTCATTGTCTGTTTAAGTTTGACCTTAATCCTAAGCCCGAATTCACCTGTGAACCACAGGTGAATTCGGGCTAGTACCAATTAAAGGTGTTTGATGAATAAAAATTTAGAGCAAGTTTACTTGAGGATAGCTCCATCTAAATTTCATATATTGAAATTTATTCTTGAGGGCTATGACAATCTTGCCATTTTATCGAGTGAAGATGGTAAGGCTGGTATTGTTCGCCTTAAGTACCCAGAAGAATCAAGAAAAGATGTTTTTGCTCTATTAGCAGATGTTGCGCCGCAGATCAGTCCTTGGACTATCTAGACTTATATCTACAATACTGCTAAAAACTGAATTTTTCGAATTAAGCTGTCGTTAAACTTCTAGAAAATAAAAATTAATTATAAGTTCAAATATGAGTAAATCATTTTTTATAAAAACCTACGGTTGTCAAATGAACCTTAGGGATTCTGAAATCATTGCCCAAATCTTAACCGAAAATGGTTACATAGAATCAATCGATATTGACCAAGCAGATTTAGTATTATTAAATACTTGTTCCATTAGAGCAAAAGCTGAACAAAAGGTGATGAGCATGCTTGGTGCTCTCCGAAAAAATAAGAAAAGCAATCCTAATATGCAGATATGTGTAGCAGGTTGTGTAGCTCAGCAGGAAGGTAGACAGATTCGACGAAAGATGCCCCATGTTGATCTTATAGTTGGTACTCAAAATATTTATAATATTCATAAATTATTGGAAAGAACAAAACATGAAGGGTCTATTGTTGCGACCAACCTTGATGATAAGTATGCAATTCCTAAGTTTGTACCAGAAACAGCAGGTAATGAGTCAGAGTTTCGAAAGTTTGTAACCATTATGCAGGGTTGTAATAATTTCTGCACCTATTGTGTTGTTCCCTACACAAGAGGAAGGGAAGTATCCCGAAAAGCCAAAGATATAGTAGAAGAAGTTAAAGTATTGGTCGACTCTGGTATCAAGGAAATTACCCTCCTAGGGCAAAACGTAAATTCATACGCCATAACTAATACCGTTACAGAAGATGGTACGCCCTACTCTTTCGCTAAATTATTAAGAGCAGTTGCTGCAGTTGAAGGTTTAAAACGGTTACGCTTTACCACCTCAAATCCTAAAGACTTATCAGAGGATTTAATGGAATGTTTCCGTGATATAGATATTCTGTGTCCGCAGTTTCATTTGCCTGTACAAGCTGGCTCAGACAATGTGCTTAAAGAAATGAACCGTAAGTACACCATTGCTGGATATCTTGAACTGGTGGACAAGTTACGAGCTTGTAAACCAGATATAGCTCTTAGTACCGATATCATAATTGGGTTCCCTGGCGAAACTGATGAAGATTTTGAAGGAACGATGGAGCTTTTGGAAAAGATCCGCTACCATAGCTCTTTTTCTTTTAAATACTCAGATCGCCCTGGTACGAAAGCTAACGAGTACACAAACAAGGTCGAGGAAGCCGTTAAATCTGCCAGGCTTGCACGATTTCAAGCCAGGCAGGATGAAATATGCCTCGAAAGAAACAACGAGTACATTGGCAATACCTATGAAATTTTAATAGAAGGTCTTGAAGGACAGGATATCAAGGGTAGAACCGCCATGAATAATGTTGTTCATATAGTAGCACAAAATAACTGTAAATTAGGCGATTTTATAATGGCCAAAATAACTGGTGCTGGACAACATTCATTACGTGCCGAGTTGGCTTAGAGAATCATAGATTTAAACCAGAGCCTACATTGTGGTATTGATGGGGAGAAAGATATAAATCCTCTACTATTTTTAACTATGAGAAGATGATTTGCAGATCATAATAGTTTCGTTTTTTGTAACAGTGATAGAATAAGAAGAACTTATTTAATAGGATTTAAAGATGTTTGGAATATTTAAAAATTTCGATAAAAACAAGAACAAAACTCAGATATCTGCTGAAATCCCTCAGGCAGATGTTAGAGAAAAAATATATGTAAAAGGGGCAAAAATTGCTTATTACCCCCACCTCATAGAAGAATTTAAAGAAGAACATGCTCATCTTTTTTCTATATATTCTAGCATAGTTGACAGCTATGAAAATAATCAGATTGACAATATTTACTCTAATTTGAAAAAATTTAAACAGGCTCTTGTTGATCACCTCATGAAAGAAAACATTCTATTATATGTTTTTTTAAAATATCTATACATTGAAAATAATGAAAAGAAAAATTTTGCTTATAAAATGCAAAAAGAAATGACAACCATAGGCGGTGGTATTCTAGATTTTATCCATCGTGCGACCAGCGATTCATTTGAATATAATAGAGAATTCAAAAAAGAGTTGGATGGCATTGGCAATGCATTAGTTGCCCGTGTTGAAATTGAAGAAAGTGAACTATACAGCCTCTACAAGCAACCTGGTAATATCTAAAATGGACTTCAAGTCAGGGACAATAGTTTCCTGATTTCAGTGCATTCTTTTTTGTTTTCTCATACCGCCATCTTAGCAACATCCTTACCCAAATAAATCTCAGCTGATTTTTTCTTGAAAAGAGGACTTTATCGAGAGCGGTAAATATCAGCTGTCTGTTGGTGTCGACATCCTCAAATACCGTTGTTGTATTTGATCTCACAAGAGTAATGCAATCAAACAAAAATATTTAACCTTTTTGTTTGATTGCATTACTTTTTGGCCACAAGAAACTATAAACCACAACAACATCTTGGAAGCATTTAGCCAATCAATATCTTGTTGTGGTTAGGAACCATTATACATGGTCAGGTCAAACAATGGCCACCTGAAAAACAGGTAACTTGTTAACTCCTAGAACTTATTTATATTTCTTAAGAATAGCGTCGTAGCTGCCATCTGCTTTCATTTCATCAAGAGCGGTTTGCCATTTCTCAACGTCAACATCGGCAGTATCTTTACTAAAGGCTATGTACAATTCGGTATCTTTTACATCAAAAACCTTTTCGAGATCACCACTCATGTTTTGCTTCTTTGCCTTGTAAATCCCTTGAATTTCACCAACAATCCATAGGTCTATCCGACCGGCCATCAGCTTTGGAATATTTTTATCATCATTGATAACACTGACATTATTTTTAAAACCCTGCTCTTTTAGAAAACTCTCGGTTGCGTCATCCTTGTATGTTCCTATTTTCCCAACCTTTTTGGCATCGTCTAGTGAGCTGATTGATATGTTACTACCTTTTTTTGCGAAGAAAACCCATTTGTTTTTGGCAACTGGTCCTACCCATTTAAACAAACTTTCTCTCGCCTCTGTCCTTGTCATTGAGAACAATATTTGCCCGCTACCCTTTTGAATAAGTCCATATGCTCTCGCCCATGGTAACATTTTCATATCAGTAGGGTGGCCGATTTTTTTTGCGATCGCTAAAACAACATCCGTTGATAATCCAGTAATTTTTCCATTGTCGGTGTAATTGTATGGGGGATATTCTTCTGTCATAATTTTAAAATCTTTTGCAAAGACACTATTCGCACCAACCATTAACAGGATGGCAAACGCGAATATAAATAATCGATTAAATTTCTTCATACGTACTTCCTCCGTTTTTAAAATCATTTTATGTGACAGAATACCCATCACAATCCCATATTCCATTTTACACCTTAAACCTACCTACCATTTTACTCAATTGCTCGGAAAGCGTTGAGAGTTGGTCTGCACTTATGCTAACTTTGTTACTGTTGTCAGTTATCTTAATCGCGGCTTTATTAACTTCACCTATTTCATCAGCAATACTTCCTACAGAACTTGTACTCTGTGAAACGTTTTCATTTACTTCCATGATACCTTCACTAGCCTGGCTAACATTACGAGATATTTCATTTGTTGCTAATGATTGTTCATCAATAGCCGAAGCAATAGTTCCAACAATAGAATTCACTTCTCCTACCACCTTAGCTATCTGCTCAATATGTGAAACTGTTCCTTCTGTTGTGCTTTGAATACCTTGGATTTTTTCTCGAATCTCCCCTGTCGCCTCAGCTGTTTGCTTGGCGAGATCTTTGATTTCATTTGCAACAACAGCAAATCCCTTTCCTGCTTCACCCGCACGCGCTGCCTCAATTGTTGCATTCAAGGCAAGTAAATTTACTTGTGCTGAAATATCAGTTATTGTTTCCAGAACTTTACCAATACCCACAGCTGCCTTGCCCAATTCATCCACCTGCTGTGATGCACCATTTGTTTGCTCTACAGCATTCACCGATATTTTCTGTGCATGGTCAGTATTCTCGGCAATTTGTGAGATAGTCACATTCATCTCTTCAGCAGCTGAGGCAACCATGTTGATATTAGTTGCTGCCTGTTCCATTGCAGCCGCAACAGAATTCATATTATCGCTCATTTGACCAGATGAAACGGTAACATTGTCTGCTTTTACTGATGTTTGATCAGCATCATCTTTCATTTCTATAGCAAGGTTTGCGAGCTGGCCTGATGCCTCGTTAAGATTTTGAGCACCATCCGCAACATCCGAAATAATTTCCTGAATTTTTACGACAAAAACATTAAACCATTTTCTGAGTTCACCAATTTCATCTTCAGAATTATCAATAAGACGCATGGTAAGGTCGCCTTCACCTTGGGCAATATCTTTTAAACCAGTGGTAATCTTTGTGAGGCGATTGATTACCAAAAACTTTAGAGTAAGTGAGATTGTGATTAGCAGAGCAACTACAACTAAACCAAAAATTATGATCTGAATGTAAATATCTTCTGTGATTTTTGTGGAAATAGTTTTTGACAGTGCGGCGATGGAGTTACTGATTGTTTCTTCATTTTTTTTCAACTGCTCCACCAACAGGTTATCGGTGTAATAAAGAACAATTTTCCCTACAATCTCTTTATCGTAGAATACCTGTTCCGTGAACATTGTTTCGCGATTTAGCTGGACAGAATCATTTATAGCATCACCTAACTGAACTATCCCATTTTCTTTCCATAAAGCTACAAATGGTTTGCCCTCAGCATCAACAATGTCTATTGCCATAATTTCTGGCAGTTCCAGTAAGTTTTGTAGATTAATTTTGAGACCATCAGTATCGAAATTGTAGATGAAATATCCCGAGATACCACTACTGATTTTGGTGTTTGCTTTATGTCTTTTTGCTAAAGATGCTCTGTCTTCTGACACTCTTTTTTCTTGACTCTCTTGGATCATTCCTTGGTATTGGGCCATGACATGATTAATAAGTGCAGATTCCTTATTAATAAAAACAACTGCGGTCAATATGAGAAGTGCTAAAACAACACATGCACTTATAAGTGCAGTCTTAAGTGAAATGGATAATTTATTCCATTTCAATGACGAGATATCCATTTCACACCCTATTATATTTTGTTAGTAGTGGATTTTACTCATTAGTTCAATAGTTAGAGTATCAAAAAAAGAAATCTGATGTCAACCCACTGATGACTAAAAATGAGACTCTTGTGGGGGGGGGAATACTATAACTTACTGAATGTGAGTCGTAAAACGACCTAGGCAGGTGTTAAAACAATCTCCATGAGGCACCTGCTCCTTGTTAGAAGTAGTCCATGGGAATTTACTTGTATAATTAGCACTTTATTGCATCGCTCATAGGTACACAAATTTTTTTAAAAGACTTCTGCTGTGATATTATGCAATTAGAATTACCATTATTGAAATGTTTTAGTACGATCTGGACGGCTTTATAAGTTTCACTAGCAATACTGCTAAATTTTTCACCGTAAAACATTGATCCTTTTTCTGACTTCACCAATTGTATCTTCAATATTATCAATAAGACGCAATATCTTTAAAGCCAATGGTAATCTTTTCGAGACGATTGATTAACTGAAATTATGAAGTATGAGAAATAGCTGAATTCAAGTAATAAGTAGAGCAATGCCGACTAAAAAAAAAGAGTCGCAAGGTTTTCGGTAAGAAGGACAAATAATTGATTGAGGGGGCTCTACAATTGTGAACGAGTTGCGAAGAAGGATCGGTTTTTCCCATTATCTTTGGCCAAGTACAGTGCTTCATCTGCTTGTTTTATTAAACTATCCGGCGATTTGTCGAAAGTAGGAGTGATCGATGCGACGCCGAGACTAATTGTAACATATTTTTCAACCTCTGATGATTTGTGCTCGATCTGAAGACCGCAAACGTTACCTAAGATGCTTTCTGCTATGGATTGAGCCATCGCTGTTGTACTCTCTGGTAAAATGATAATAAATTCTTCTCCACCGTAACGAGCGACCACGTCTTCAGATCGTCCGACGGCATCTTTAATTGCCTTGGCAACTTTTATAAGACAATTGTCTCCGGCCTGGTGGCCATAGGTATCATTATAAAGTTTGAAAAAGTCTATATCACACAGAATTATAGTGATTTGAGATTTTTTTCTTTGGCATCGTTGCCATTCTTTTGCAAATGCACTGTCAAAATACCTCCTGTTGTACAGTGACGTTAGTGCGTCTAGCATTGCAAGTACCTGGAGTTTTTCATTGGCCTCTTTAAGCTCTTTTTCCATTTGTAGGCGATCTGTAATATCCGATGAAATAATTTGAAAACCTATAAGTTCATTATCTGAAATAATAGGATGCTCTGTGATATAGGCATGGTGAACAATTCCAGCAGGAGTAAGAAAATCAGCGTCATAACGGCGAATCTTTGTACTGTTGCTGTTATCTGTATTATTGAGTTTATGATGATCAGAGTGATGGATAAATTCTTTAATGTTTTGGCCGCTTAACTTCTCCTCACTTATACCAACCAAAGTTCCAAGGCCCCAATTTGCGTCAATTATGGTTCCATCTAAGGTAACCGTATAAATTGCATCTGTGGAATGAGCGAAGACTCCTTCATAGAGTGTAGCTATTCTCTCCATTTTGTGACGAATTTTTCTATTAAGCCTATATTCTAAAATGAGATATGCAATTAGAGTGTTAACAACTATCACAACCATATATCTTATGTCAGACTCAATATTAAGATGTGGGTGTACAAGAAGTGTTCCGAAAGTCACTAACGAAATTAAGAGGAAAAAAGGTCTATTTTGTAGTGTGGCTATGAAAATTAGGGCGACAAAAGAAAGAACGATAAAAGAGAGTAAATCAAGTGGTGGGAAGGCAAGAAAAAAAACAATAAAAGCCAACAGATACCGTAAAGACCAGCATTTGGACGTGTGTACTTTAAAAGGGATAAGGTTGTCGAGCAGAATGATGAAAGCATAAATTGTGTAAAGTATTACGACATGTACACTAATGATAGGAGAGGCCGTCAACATTGGAACAAGGATACCAATGGCGCAAACACAATATGCTAGGCGTATTGAAATTGATGTCAGTAAAAAATCAGGATATTTTTTGCCTAGAAGTGGGTCCATTGCGAATCTGCTAAAAAGAAAGATACCGAGGAAAAAAAAGACTCCATGGATAAATAGAAGTTGGTTCTTGTGTGTGGACCAAGTAAATTTTAAATTTCTTATTTTTAACTCAAGAGCAATTTCAGGTTCAAGGCCAAACTCGATAGCGCTAATACCATTGGTGTGGAAGAAGCCATCAGTTGGTGCATTTTCAGGCTGCCAGGTGTTTCGCTTGAAAATAGAGAGGGGAATACTTGCTTTCTGCCATTGTTTTCCCGGGATTTCCAAAGCATGGTAGAATTGTTCACCGACTCCGCTTTTTTGTGTAGCAGGAGACCCGTCTGAAAGAAAAATTTGAACATTGGGTGATTCACCAATAGACATCCACTCAAACGAAAGATTACCACTTTCAGGTACAGAGTAACTACCTTCAATACCTAATCCGTTAAAAACCTCAGGCTTATTACCACTACTTTTAAAATGTAATTCGATATAATGTTTATCATTATCTTTTGTAACTCGCAGTTCACTTATGTCTTTATCAAATGAGTAAAAAGGACTATCCCACATCCAATTCCACTTGCCAACAGGCATTTTAGAATAATTAAGGACTGATATTGAGCTCGCAATGGGCATATTGTAAAGAAGAAAAAGTCCCGAGGCCAGAAATGTCAAGGATAGAAGGAGTATGGCGTATTTCAAAAATATATGAGGCGTTTTTGTCAAATATGAGATAGCAGTAACTCTCTATGTTGAATGATTCTAATGAGCCTAGGTACTAAGTATATTCTGGATGACTGTGCTAAATAAACTATAACTCAATGGTATAAGAAAAACAATCATGAGTGCAGTACTGATGTAGACAACTGTTTTAATTATTGTTTATATATTTTTGGTTAATACAATAGTTTGAGGGGTTTTCAGATTCAAATTGCCCTAGGCGAATTTTTGATGCAGATTAATTGCTCGATAGATATTTTTAATTACTGACTTATCGCTAGGGTACAGCTTTTATATTTTGCTAGAGTTACGGATTACATTTTTAATGTAATCGTGATTACCCTCAACAGTTTCAATGTTGAGCCCTTTTCATTGATGGTTGGTGATGTTCGAGCTCGTCATTTACATCTTCATGATTTTTGTTAATTGTGCCGAGCTTGCTTCAAGAGCTAAAACCTGTATCTTTTTTCAATCCATTCCTCAAAAGACACATCTATTCTTATGATATTTGAACATTGGCATGTAAGAGAACATAAAAATCCCAACAACTCCATTATATAGTTCAGTGGTTCTTTTACTTTTGGTCTCTCAGCGATTTTTTTGTAGGTTTACCTGAAGCTTGCGGTTGTTAAACTAAACCGTTAGGCGACAGACACTCCTGAAATTTATGTATACTGGCCGTAAGTTCAGAATTAAATCTAAATAGGATTAAATCAGAACTTAGGACCAGCTGTACAACAGTCACTATCCTCACAGATATACAAAAGAAGCAGTCCATGCAGCAAGACCTGCAAGATAGGATGACAAGTCGTCCTCCTAGGAACAGTTCAACTTTAGGTTGGAGCAGTATATAATAAGGAGAATCCATTTCCTGGACAATTTCAAAATACCGGCTCTACCTAGAACTCCCTCACTTATGCATGAAAAAGTGTGGTTTACAAAAGCATGACTACTATTTCATGAGTGAGTCATGCGATTTTTTTTCGCTAAGTTTGATACAATCAGGGTCTAGAATGATAAGCTGTTTTTTATAGAGACCACCAATTGCTTTTTTAAAAACCTTTTTGCTTACCCCAAACAAGTCGTAAATATCTTCAGGCGCACTTTTGTCGGTAACGGCAACCATCCCACCAGAATCATTTATCTTATTTAAAATGGCACGGCAAACATTATCAACACCACGATAACCTTCTTGCTGAAGTCGCAAGTCGATTTTGAAATCGTCACGTATTTTTTTTATGTAGCCCTTCTGTTGCTGGCCTATTTCAAGTTTTTGAAAGATTTCATTTTCGTAGATTATACCTGTATGAGAACTGTTGACAACCGCACTATATCCTAACTCTGATTTGGCATAGATTACGAGTTCAACCTCTTCGCGCTCTGAAAAATCGTGAGGTTGTTGATTAAGATATTTATCAAGCTTTGATGAGGCTGTGATGCGATTACTTTTATCACTCAGAAAGACAAATACAATATACGCTTTACCTTGCGTCATATCCTCCTGTTGTTCGCTTTTAGGTACGAATAGATCGTCCTCAAGACCCCAGTTCAAAAAAGCACCTACCTCGGTCGTTGCAACTACCGTCAATTTAGCAACTTCACCGACTACTGCAGTAGGTGTTTTAGTAGTTGCTAACATGCGTTGTTGCCTGTCTACGTATACAAAGACCTCAATTTCGTCACCTAATTGATAATTTTCGGAAGCATGGCTGCCCTTCAGCAAAACATTTCCTAATTTACCACCATCTAGTTGAATAGCGTCTGACTGTATTTCTTTGATTGAAAGCTTATTAATTTTCCCTATCTGTACCATTTTTCCCTCTCTGACTCACATACTCGTATTAAACTCGGATTGACATCCCGTTTGGAACGCAATCAATTAGGGTACCTCAAACACTTAATCAATGAACATGTTTTCCATAAATATGCCTTGTTTTTCCGTAAAATTTCAATTTTTGAGCTTTTGTTATCGTAGTAACTACAATAATTATAAGTGTTTGGCTTTTAACGTTTCTAATAGTTGAGCAGTGAAACCAGTACCTAGAAATGGCAGAATAACTAACTAAAAACAATTGACATATTTTTTTCTACTAACTTACTTCTCTTCGTTCACAATTTGCCATTAATCAATAATGAAATAGATGGAATTAGTAGAAATAGGCACAGAATTACACTCAGATAATGACTTATCTAGCAGAAGCCAAAATAAAAAATAAATAAAGGTGTGTTGGATCATACATTTCGGCCTAGTTTTACTACCCATTAGTTAAAACTAGGCACCGATACAAGAACCATCCAGAGTCAAAAGTTAAAAAGCATATGAAATATTTAATTACGCACAAGCAAAAGCCAAAGCAACTAACATTTCTACAATTTCACTAGAAGCGCCCATCGTATCGCCAGTAGCGCCACCAATTTTGTTATCGCATAACTTCATAAAGAAAAATAAACCAAGGAACATGAAACAAATTGCTTTTATAGCAATGGGCAGGGAGAATAAGCTAATAAGAACAAATAGCACAACAGTGACTACCTGAGCTTCTCTTTTGCTTTTATCGGAGTAAAAAGTTTTTCCTAATCCCCCTTCTTTTCTAGCATATTTTTGATACCCCATGACTATTAGCAGGGCAACCCTTCCCCCAATGGGAATAAAAAAACATGCAGCCAAGAGATTCTCGATTGGCATACTGGCAAGAGCGGAATACTTAAGCAATAAAACGGAGACAATTCCCACAACACCCATAGCGCCAGTGGCACTATCTCGCATTATCTCAAGCATTCTCTCTTTGGGACGAGAGGAAAAAAGACCATCAAAACTGTCTGCTAAGCCATCGATATGTAAAAAACCTGAGATAGCCCCATAGAACAAAACAAGTAATGCAGCCAAGACCTGCTGTGGGAAAACAGAACTTGTAAATGATGTGAAAACAAAAGCGATGAGTCCTATTACTAAGCCAACAATAGGAAAAAAGATGGAGACCGTGGCAAAGTAGTCTCCATCTTTATCTGCTCGCCATGTTATAGGTAAGATTGTCAAAAATCTAAAAGCGATACATAACTTTTGTATGCAGGTAAGAAATTTTTCCATTATATATTTAAAGTTAATCTCTAGGGGTGGCAACAGCAGCTTCTTCGAAAGTGAACATATCAGTAAGAACACCTTTGGCGGCGTCGACAACATTCATCGCAAGTGCTGCTCCCGTACCTTCACCAAGTCGAAAGTTTAAGTCGATTAAAGGTTTTTTACAGCCAAGAGCGTCTTGCATATGAATATGTCCTGGCTCTACAGATCTATGGGAGAAGATCATGTAATCTCTTACAAAAGGTTCGATTTTATATGCGATTAATGCCGCAGCTGTACTAATATACCCATCTATTACTATAGGGATTTTATGGGCTGCACAACCGATAATTAATCCTGCAATTCCGCCAATCTCAAAACCACCAACCTTGGCAAGAATATCTAGCCCATCTTTGGGATTAGGTTTATTGATATCGATAGCCTTTTTTATGATAGCGATCTTATGAGCAAGCTCATCATCGTTTAGGCCTGTTCCTCGTCCTGTTATTTCCTCAACAGGTTTACCTGTGCAGATGGCGGCAATGGCGGCAGATGGTGTTGTGTTGCCGATACCCATCTCGCCTGTGCCAACAAGATTATATTTGGTTGATAAAGCATTTGCTACATCGATACCAGATTCAACTGAACGCACTGCCATTGCTTTACTCATTGCAGGGCCTTTGGCGATATTATCGGTACCAAGGCCAACTTTTTTATTCACTAGCTTTTTCTGAGCAACTAATTCTCTTAAATCAGCAGCAATGCCCATATCTACGATTAGTACATCAGCTCCAGCTTGTCGTGCCAAAACATTAACTCCGGCCCCACCATTGATAAAGTTACTAATCATTTGAATAGTAACTTCTTTGGGGAACTTACTTACGCCCTCTTCTGTAACACCGTGATCTCCTGCCATGGTGACAATAACTTTACTATCTACCTTTGGTGTTATAGTGCCTTGCATACCAGCTAGATCAAGGGCAAGATCCATCACGTCACCAAGTGCCCAATGAGGCATACATAGCTGATCTAGGCGAGCCTTTGCAGCGTTACGGCTATCGGTGTCTTGAGGGAAGATATTTTTCAGGGTTCTTTCTAATAAACTCATGTTGTAAATCCTAATATGAAAATAATTATATGTTAGTTGCTAATATTTATGTAATAACATTTTTGGGAACTATCTCGTTCTAGTTACTTTAATTTTATAGGGAGACCACAGCTCACGAAGTAAGCCTCATCTGCCTTGCTGGCAAATATTTGATTACACCAACCAAGAAGGTCTCGGTATCTTCTCGCTAATGCATTTTCAGGTACTATTCCCATGCCAACTTCTCCAGTTACAAAAATAGTGTCGGCAATGGAACTTCTACTTGCATCGGCGATTTGGGTGCAATATTCATTTAAATGATCTTTATCTAGTTCGGGTAATCCCTGTTGGTTAAGTTGGTATACAAGGTTGTTCATCCACATGGTCAGGCAGTCCACCAAGATGACTCCGTGGCAAGAGTTGGAAATTACTTTATCAAGATGTATTTCTTCTTCTACACAATCCCAGTTGTTATTTTTACGGTCTTTCTGGTGAAGTCTGATGCGTTCATCCATCTCACCATCAATAACTGGACAGGTGGCAACAAAAAGTCTTTTTTCGGAAAGATCTTCAGCTTTTTGTTGGGCAAAAGCGCTTTTTCCACTTCTAGCCCCGCCTGTGATTAAAATTATATTCCCCATTAAATGTTAACCTTATCTAGCGAGTACTAGGCCCTTTGTTAAGAAATTTTAAAACATTGTTATCTGGATAAATAGATAGTTGGGTAAATTTTCCTGTTTCAATCTTAAAAGATCCAGCTTTGGCTGGTGATAGCTCTAAAAGATAACAAATAAGATGGCTAATAACTCCGCCATGAGCAATTACTAAAATTTCATTTCCGTTTATACCTTTAAGTTTATTGGCAACTTTTTCAATGCGTTCATTGAATCCACTCAAGGCTTCTCCTTTCGGGAAAGAAAATTCTTTTGGTGTCTCACACCAAAGATCAAATTGCTGACGGTGATTGTTATAGATTTCTTGAAAGGATAGCCCTTCCCAATCGCCAAAATCAATTTCTCTAAGGTCATTATCAATTAGAAGAGAATTTTGCAAATCTAAGTTATGAAACGTTTCTAGACATCTGCTCAGAGGGCTTGAGTAAACACAGTTGACCGAGCCAAAGTTTTTGTAATGCTTCAGCTTAGTGATTTGCTCAATGCCAAAGTCACTTAGATGGCAATCAGTAGAACCGACATAAAGCCCATCATGGGTTGTTTGTCCATGGCGGAGGAGGTATAAAGTTTTTTCTTTCATAGAGGTAACTGGTCGATAATCGAGAGATTAACGACCAGTTTTAAAGACTTTACTTAGTCAGTTTTGTTAAGGCATCTTTGGCAAAATCAAGACTATCGTCAAGGCTCAGTGCGACGGTAAACGATTTTATTGCATCTTCTTTTTGGTTAAGTAGTTGGTAGTTAACTCCAAGATTAGCGTAATCAATTGCCGATACCGGGTTTAACTCAACAGCTCTGGTGAAATGAACAATAGCTTTTTCGTGTTGTTCTAATTTAAAATGACAAACTCCAAGAGTATTATGGATATCTGGTCTTTCTTCGTCGTGTTCTAAGCCACTATTTAATGTTTCAATAGCTTCTTTGTATTGTCCTAAATCTCTTAAGCAGCATCCTTTAAATGAATATATATAAGGTAGATCCTCTGCTTCTGGATTGTTACTTAGCGCTGAATCAAAAGATACTAAGGCTTCAGTATGCATACCATTATTATAAAGAGACTTGGCCTTATAGAAATGTAAATAATATGCATTGGGTAGCATTTTATTCATTGCTTCTAGTTTGGTGTTTAAAAACTGTCCCTCTGGCACCAATTCGACTAATAGTTTTGCCGAGAAAAGTCCCGCATCACAAATCATAGATCTTTCTCTAAAGTGAGCACCTGGAACAATAGTATAAAGGGCTGAGATTTGTAACTGTGGATGGGTAACATCAATCATAAAAACATCAAAACCGTTGCCTTTAAGACTACCAAGACAGTTTTTAACTTCTTTGTAGATATTATCATCACTGCCATCGACCATATCACTGATACCTACAGTGATAGGGCTTTCTGTTAAATAAGTTACCTCGTCCATACTAAGAGGCTTAGGTAGACCTGATGCTACATAGTTAGCGTGGCTATTAAAATCTCCTGCTAATTGAGCCACTTCGGTAATAGCTCTGATTAATGCTTTTTCAGCGTTTGGAGTAGTACCTGCAGTGTAAACTATCTCACTTTTTTCAGGGAAGGTTGATCGATCGATAGCCAGTGCTGAAACGGTAGCAATGCCAGTGTCTAGGCTGAAATCATTTAGATATAATTCTATATTATTATTGGAGAATTTTTCTAGTAATTCGATAGCAACAAGATCCTTAACTGTACTGGGATCTATCTTTGGAGTTACAATTTTATCCCTGTTCACCCTAGAGCAAACGTCTCGTTCGACAATTTCACAGACACCTTGTAGAGCTGCTTCTTCTAAAGTGTTGCCTGCAGATGGGCCATTAAATTCATTTATGGCAAAAAACCAGGAAAAAGGTATTAAGACTTCGCCCTCACCTGTCATCCTAGTAGCCCATGTCCACTGCATAGGAATACCATCAAGTAGAGCGTCTAACTCATCTTCACTTGTTTTTTCATCATGCACAGATTTTAACAGGTAACTTAATTCTAAAACTGGATAACCAGCTTCACGCATCTGAGCATAATCACCCACGAGAAAGTTATCATCATTTTTAGTAAATGAGAAAAATGAAAATCGCTCTGCGAGTTCCATACAGGCAGAAGCTTCGGACTGAATAGGAGACGCTCCTTTTCCCATTTGTTTTTTCGTCCCAGTATATTTGGAGGCATCATCACCGCATACACTAAAAAAAACAGGGATGTCTAAGCGACCGTTGTCTATGCGTTTAACTTCCGAGACTATATTAATATCTAGTGCTTTCACCCTTTCATAGAATCGTTCTAGTGTCTGTTCTGGGGTTATTGCTTTGTCTTGATCTTCTGTGAAAGTTTTAAAACAATCTTTTAATACTACTGTTTTTTTTATCATTATTCGTATTGCCCTTCTGGTTCGTTAAATAATCCATCTGAAAGTTTTATGGCATCAATGTATGAATCAATAACACTCTGAGCACCAAGTTTTTGTAGACATATATTTTCTTTCACTTCTTCTAAACGTAATTCTTCATAAGCTTTTGCTAACTCAAGAAAAGGATAAAATTTTCCAGATTTAGTTGCTATCGCATCTTTAACACTGTCGCTTAAAGGCAGGTCTAAGATATCTTCTGTTGAGCAATCAAGCATGGCAGGAATAAGAGAAAAAAGACCGAGTAGGAATAATTCCTCTTGGTGTGACCCTTCAATTTTGCCTCCCAATCGATGTAAAAACATGGCTCTAATAACAGATAACTTTGCAAGTTCCAACGGTTTTTTACCACACACATCTGTCATAACAATTAGTGATAAAAAGTGTTTTGCATTTCCTTCACCCAAAAAAACAATAGCTTGCCTAATTGATCTTACAGGGCTAAGCAGAGAGAAGTAAGACGAGTTTAAGAAATTAAGAAGTTTATGGGATATGGCAACATCAACCTTAATTATTTGTTCTATCTTTTCAATATTGAAGCTTGGTTGATTCAGTTCTGTGCTAATTTTAATTAAACTATGTTGAGATGCTTTAATATCTCTACTGCGGATAATTTCTGGCTTTGCAAAGAAAAATCCTTGGAAATATTGAAACCCTAGTAATCTACCAACCTTAAACTCTTCATGCGATTCTATTTTTTCGGCAATCAAATTACACTTATGTTTTTTAATGATGTCGACGGTATGCCTGATTTGGAGTAAGTCAGTTTCAGCAAAATCGATTTTAACGAAATCAGCAATCCTTAAGAGTGGCTCATAGGCTTCAGAATATACAAATTTATCCAAGGCAATCTTATACCCGCTATCGACTAAATTTTGACAAATACTAATAATTTCAGGAGTTGGTTCAACATCTTCAAGAATTTCTATTACAATATCTTTTGGTGAGAATAGGTTAACATTATCATTTAAAAGTAAATCTTTTGGAAATTTCACAAAACAAAGATTACCGCCTGATACCTTTTTTATACCTGAGATAAAAAAAGTTGAGGTGAGGACTGAGGATGTCGCCTTGTCACCATCAAAAGGAGTTGGAAAAATGTTACTCATTCCAGCGCGGTAAAGTAATTCGTAGGCAAATAGATTTTTTTTCCTATCAAATATAGGCTGCCTACCGATAAACACTTCTTGCAATGTGATTAGCTCCCTATAAAAATTTGGATATCTTCTTGCCAGTGACTCGTGTCTGAGCAAGTAAACTCAATTGTTCTCTCTGTATCATCTAGCTTAATGTTGATCAAAAGAGCGGTGTCAGGGATTAAATCGCCAGCCCTTTCTGGCCATTCAATTACAGTGAGACCATCTCCATAAAATAAATCCTCAAAACCTAGATCAATAACTTCATCTTCGCCACCTAGACGGTATAAATCCATATGGTAAAGGATGAGGCGACCTTGATATTCGTGCATAATAGAAAATGATGGGCTGGTTACATAGCTATCTTTTACTTCCATACCACGTGCTAAAAATTGTGTAAGGGTCGTTTTACCTGCTCCTAGATCACCAGAAAGACATATTATGTCGCCAGGCTGAGCAGATATACCCAGCATTAAACCTAACTTTTCTGTTTGTTCTATATTACTTATCTTAATATTTGCATTCATTCTTAATAATTATTAATCCATAGGTACATATTGTTTTTAGAAAATTATCAATATACTGTTTGTTCAGCTTATGCTATATTTTACGTCAATGACCGTGAGCAAAATGTAGCTTAGCTTAATATTTTAGTGTATTTTAACCTATTTTGTCTAATTATTAAAACATGTTCGCTTCGTTAATTGATAAATTAATGCCTAATACCACCAACTGTTAAAAAATTTTGATTTGGAGTAATACCATGGGCCAAACAATAGCCGAAAAAATATTTGAAAAACATCTTCGAGATCAGCCAACACCTGAAAATATGGTTTTGGATTTGGATGCCATACTCTGCCATGAAATCACCACCCCCATCGCAATCATGGATCTTGTTGAAAAAGGTATGGATAAGGTTTTTGATACAACAAAAATTAAAGCTGTAATTGACCATGTGACCCCTGCTAAAGACTCTAAAACTGCTTTACAGGGAAAGATTATGCGGGAATGGGCACAACGACATAATATCAAAGACTTTTTTGATGTTGGAGCTAATGGTGTTTGCCATGCTCTATTTCCAGAGAAAGGTTTTATTCGTCCAGGATACACCGTTATCATGGGAGATTCTCATACTTGTACCCATGGGGCCTTTGGTGCCTTTGCAGCTGGGGTAGGAACTACAGATCTCGAAGTTGGAATATATAAGGGTGTCTGCTCTTTTAGAGCTCCAAAATCCATCAAAATTGAAATAACTGGTTCTTTATCAAAAGGTGTTGTGGCAAAAGATGTTGTTCTTGCGATTATCAAAAAGCTTACGGTAAACGGAGGAACTGATAAAATTATTGAATTTACTGGTTCGATTGTAGAACAATTTAATATGTCAGAGCGTATGACAATTTGCAATATGGCAATTGAAGCTGGTGCCACCTGTGGTATCTGTCTACCTGATAAAGTTACAGCTGAATATCTATGGCCTTTTATAAAAGATGAATATGCTGATATTGATGCAGCAGTTGCAGATTTTGCTAAATGGCATTCCGATGCAGATGCTAGTTACGAAGAAATTTTTGTTCTTGATGTAACTGATTTAGCACCGCAAACCACTTTTGGCTATAAGCCAGATCAAGTAAAAGATATAAAAGAGTTAACAGGAACTAAGATTGATCAGGTTTATATCGGTTCATGTACTAATGGTCGTATAGAAGATTTACGTGCTGCTGCTGAAATTTTGAAAGGCAAAACCGTTGCTCCGGGTGTAAGAGGAATTGTTACACCCGCCACTCCTAAGATTTATTCTATGGCACTAGATGAAGGAATTATTAAGATCTTTATGGATGCTGGCTTTTGTGTAATGAACCCTACCTGTGGTGCTTGTCTTGGTATGAGTTCTGGCGTGTTAGCTGAAAGCGAAGTTTGTGCCTCAACCACAAATCGTAATTTTAACGGCAGGATGGGTAAAGGTGGTATGGTTCACCTTCTTAGTCCATATGCTGCAGCCGCTGCCGCTGTTACAGGAACATTGACAGATCCTCGTCAATTTCTATAACAAGCCTGTAGTCACGAGTTAAAATTAATACAAATTTTCAATAATAGTTAGAGGTACGAAATGAAAGAATTTGGTGGTTCAGCAATAAGCCTTGATAGAAATGATATTAATACAGATGAAATCATACCAGCAAAGTATTTAACCGAAAGCACCAAGACTGCGTTAAAACAACATTTGTTAGAAGATTTACTTATAGATGGTGTCGCTTTTGACCATCAATCGGCGGCCATGGCAAAAGCTAAAGTTGTAGTAGCAAAAGAAAACTTCGGCTGTGGCTCTTCCCGCGAGCATGCTGTTTGGGCTTTTGAAGTGAATGATATTAATGTTATCGTCGCAGAGAGTTTTGCCCGTATTTTTAGACAAAACATGTTCAATTGTGGGATTTTAGCTATTGAACTTACCAAGGAAGATATTGGAACAATATTCACCCTTGGCGATAATCTTGAAATCTCCGTTAACCTTTCAGCAAATAGTATGCTGGTTAAAGGTGGTGCAGCGTCCGAACCTGTAGAGTTTAGTTTTGAAATGAATCCTTTTGACAAGGAACTCGTTGCAGCTGGTGGTTGGTTAGCCTATGCCGATAGCAAGTATTAGTACGATTTTGAAGATTTTTTTGTCTTACAAATAGTAGAAACAAAAATGGTTTTAATTTATTGGATGAAAATCCCATAAATTAAAACCATTTTTGTTGTATGTTTTATTTAAAATCTATAACTCTAAATCCGATAAGACCTTAATTGCTTCTTCTTGTTCTTCAGTAAGCTCAGTTGGTACATTGACCGTTATTTTTACATAAAAATCACCTCGGTCATCACTTGTACCAATGGGTAAACCAAATTCTTTTAATCTTAATTTCTTGCCACTACCAGTGCCTGCGGCAATATTTAACATTATCTTCTTGCCGTCGATGGTGTCAACGCCAAGTTTTGTGCCGAGACAAGCTTCACTAAAATTAATTTTATAGTTTGCCTCTAAGTCAGCCCCATCTCTGATGAATCGATCATCTTCTGCTAGGAATATTTTCAGGTATAAATCTCCGGCAGAACCACCTGTTTGGGAAGCTTCTCCCTTTCCTTGCAGCCTTAATTTCTTTCCAGCTTCAATCCCTTTTGGAATCTTCACTGTTATGTTTTTCTGCTCACCACTATTTCTTAGAGCAACGGTTCTTTCGGTGCCACTTAAAACTTCCTCAAGGGTAACTGTGATTTGGTAGGTTATATCTTTACCTGGGCTTGGTGGTTGCTGAGAACCTCCGCCGCACCCACCGCCTCCACAGCCGCCGCCACGAGATTGTTGTTGAGAAAAAAATGAGCCAAAAGGATCTCCACCACCGCCACCTTTAAATTGTCCTCCACCCCCACCAAACATTTGGCCTAAGATATCATTAATATCTGATCCTTTAAAAATATCTTCTTGAGAGTAACGGTTATGAAAATCAGTTGAACCGTAGGTGTCATATTGTTGTTTCTTTTCTGAATCAGCCAAAACAGCATATGCTTCACTAATTTCTTTGAACTTGTCTTCAGCAGCCTTATCTCCTTCATTGGTATCAGGGTGATATTTAAGTGCTAATTTGCGATAAGCTTTCTTGATTTCGGACTCGGAAGCAGTTTTTTCAATTCCAAGTTTTTCGTAATAATCCATTTCTATATCTCCATTTGCAAACCAAAACCCTGGTCTGTATGATAATTATTTGTGAGCATATAAAGTAGGTAGTGCTACTCTATTCGTCAAGGATTCTTAAAGCTTATCCATGAAATTTGCCCAAACAGGAGCTGCTAAACTTCCTCCAGTAATTTTTTTACCCAAAACTTCATTGTGATCATTACCGAACCAAACTCCCGTGGTATATTTATTACTAAAGCCGATAAACCAAGCATCCCTATTATCATTTGTTGTACCGGTTTTCCCTCCAATAACATTTGTTACATAAGAAGCTTTTCTGCCAGAACCATTTATAATAACACTGTTCAGCATCCTTCGCATATTTTGCGTTACAGTTTTTGTGTAAACACGATTAACATTTTGTCTTGGCAAACTAATTTTGGCACCATTTACGAGTGTGATTTTAGAAATAAATTGAGGAGATTTATATACCCCCTGATTAGCAAATGGTTGGTAGGCACCAGTAATTTCGAGAAGTGATAAGTCAACTGCCCCGAGTGACAGCGATAAATCATTTTGTAATGGGCTATCAATCCCTGACAGTCTCGCGGTGTTTTGGACACTTCTGTAGCCAATCTTTTGCATTAACCTAAGACTGGCCGCATTATAAGAATGAGTTAATGCTTTGATAAGAGTGACATCACCGTGATACCTACCAGAATAATTTTTAGGGCTCCATGTTTTTCCATCTTTGCCGCGCATTGAAAATTTGGCATCACTTATTATGGAGTCTGGGTTATAATTTTCCTTGAGTGCGGTGGCGTAGAGGATGGGTTTAAATGTTGATCCCACCGGACGTTTTGCTTGAGTTGCTCTATTAAATGGACTTTTGACATAATTTGTTCCGCCAGTCAGAGCTAACACTTTACCAGACTTGTTCTCAATGCAAACAAGTGCTGCCTGGGTTCTCTCTTTACTTTTGCCAGAAAGCACATTTTTTCTTGCCTCAAAGCCCGCAGTTCCTTGGCTAATTATTTTTGTGGCTTTACTTTGCAATTTAGGATCTAAATTAGTGTAAATTTTAGCTCCTGCTTTTTGTAAGTTACCCCCAAGGATTTCTCTTGCCTCAGCTTTTGCATGATCTAGGTAGTAACCGTAACTAGCTTTACCTGGCAGGTTATTCTTTCTTATTTTAATCTTTTCGTCGTAGGCCTTCATTGCCTGCTTTTCGCTAATATAACCATCGGCTGCTAAACGGTTTAATACGTATTTTTGTCTTGCCATCGCTCTTTTCAAATGACGCATCGGCGAATATTTTGAAGGCGCTTGAGGTAGACCAGCGAGAAGTGCTATCTCACCTAATGATAATTTATGTACAGGTTTGCCGAAATATGTTTGGGCAGCTGCCTCTACTCCAAATGCCCCTTCCCCTAAATATATTTGATTTAAATATATATAAACAATTTCATCCTTGCTAAGGACACTGTCAATCCTCCATGACAATATCGCCTCACGTATTTTGCGTATATATGTTTTTTCAGGAGTAAGAAGAAGAGATTTTGCAACCTGTTGAGTTATGGTTGAGCCGCCTTGCCCTTTGCGTCCAGCTATAACATTGTTTATCGCAGCTCGAAACACTGAAAATAAGTCTAGCCCTGGATGTTCGTAAAAGCGCCCATCCTCTGCGGCAATAAAGGCTTTCGGAAGTAGATCAGGCATTTCATCAAGTGTGACGACCTGCCTATTTTCGATAAACATACGATCAATGACATTTCCATATCTATCATAAATAACGGTTGCCTCAGCAGGTCTATAACTTGCAACATTATTGATATTAGGGAGCTCTAAAGACGTATAAGTCATCAAAACTGATATAACAAAACCAGTTTGTAGGATGGCTATTAGAATAATACCAACCCAGATATGTACTTCATTGTAGACTTTTCTTACCTGTCTTGGTTTTCTTGGACTAGTAACGGTAGTTGGATTTTTTCTTGGTGGCACTTGATAGACTCTAATGTTAAAATGAAAGATCTTAAGCTGTTACTTTTGGCAACTTAACATTACCCAAAGATTATATACAATTTAATTGACAAATTTCTGGAAAATATATGTCTAAAATTCGTGTTCTATCAGAACAAATTGCAAATCAGATAGCAGCAGGAGAAGTCGTTGAAAGACCTGCCTCTGTTGTTAAAGAAATTATAGAGAATAGTATTGATGCCGGTGCAAGTCGAATCAATGTGGAAATTGAAGGTGGTGGCACTCGTCTCATCCGCATTATTGATGACGGCGAAGGTATGGATGCCGATGATATTCTACTATGCCTCGAACGTCATGGAACTTCTAAGATTAAAACTGAAAATGACCTTGCTGCTATTAATACGCTTGGTTTCAGAGGGGAAGCAATCCCTTCTATCGGCTCAGTTTCCATATTAACTATAATGTCTAGAACTCTCGGTAATGATTTAGGACACAAAATAGAATTAAAATTTGGCAAACTGATGGCATCTCATGAAGTAGGTTGCCAACTTGGCACTACAGTAGAAATTAAAAATCTTTTTGGTAACACTCCTGCCAGGAGAAAATTTCTTAAAACTGCTAGAACTGAACTTAGTCATATCGATGAAGTGATTAAAAATTATAGTTTAGCATGTCCCCAAATTGCTTTTATATTAAAAATTGATGGCCGAGAAACAATTAATCTTAATACCAGCCAGAATTTAGATGAACGACTAGCAAAGATTCTCCGCAGCCAAGTTAAATTCATGAAGGTAAATTACAAAAGCCATGATTACAAAGTTACAGGATTATTGTTACCTCCTGAAAGTGCCAGGCCTGGCCCTGCTAAACTTAAAGTTTTTGTTAATGGTAGAGCGATTAAAGATAGGAGTATTTATCACGCTACCATAGAGGGAATGCGCGGGTTTTTAATGAAAGGCCATAATCCAGCTGGTTTACTGATGCTTGAAATTCCCCCAAGTGAAATTGATGTTAATGTCCATCCCGCTAAGGACGAAATTAGATTTAGATCAACAAGAGAAGTTCATAATCTTATTAATATGGCTGTAAAAGATTCTCTATTAAACCAGCAAAATATAATTAGAGATTCTATCTTTTCCAGTAGTGATTCTCCCATGAACGAATCTGTGTCAGTTGAAAAAATACCGGTACCATCGACTAGTCACAGTCTTAACAAAGAGAAAAAAGATGAGCTTTCTTCATATAATTTAAGCGAAAAATATTCTCCACAAGATTTTCTCTTTAAAAAGAAAAAACCTACTAATGTGGAATCAGATAAGCCTAATTTTGTTATCCCAGAGCAAGTAGTAGATAACGTTTATGCCAGAGATAGTGAAAACAGTAAGCAAACACCAGAGATAATCCAAACAAGTGAGAGAGATCCTCAGCAAAGCACTAAAGTTTCTACTGACAGTGTAACTGAGCATGTTAGAAAGCCCCATGGAGTTGAATATATGGGCCAAGTAACAGATCTATATCTATTTTGTAAAACACCAGATGGGGTGGTAGTGATAGATCAGCATGCCGCCCACGAAAGATTACTTTTTGAAAAACTAAAGAAAAACTACTCAGAAAATAAAGTTGTTAAACAAAACTTACTCTTCCCTGAAACCGTGGAATTATCTATTTTCCAAAGCCAGTTAGTGGAGAATAATATGCAAGAGCTTGAACGAATGGGTTTTTCCATTAGGGATTTTGGCGGGAACCACTATGTTATATCGGCTATTCCAGCGGTTGCCAGTAACATAGCCCCACAAACCATCTTTTTTGATATACTAGAACAGTACGGAAATGAAGGTAGCAGTAGGATGAAAGGTGATACCATTGATACTATACTTGCAACTGTCGCTTGTCGTGCGGCAGTAAAGGGTGGTACAAGCTTACAAGAACAAGAAGTCACAAAACTCTTAAATGATATGGCTGACGCTAATTTGTTTTCACACTGCCCTCACGGTAGACCTGTCGTCAGAAAATTCTCCAGCGATGAAATCAATAAATGGTTTCATCGTCCTTAAAATATATAAAGATAATATTATGAAAAAAGTAACTATAATTGGTGCAGGATTAGCGGGTTGTGAAGCAGCGTGGCAAGTGGCTCAAAGAGGTATTCAAGTTGAATTAATCGATATGAAACCTGATAAATTCAGTCCCGCTCACGAATCAGCAAACTATGGTGAACTAGTCTGCTCCAATTCACTACGCTCCAATGATCCAACTTCCGCAGTTGGTTTAATGAAAGAAGAAATGAGGTTTTTCAACTCATTAATTATGGAGATCGCAGACTCCACTGCTGTCCCTGCCGGTAAGGCTCTTGCTGTTGATCGCGAATTATTTGCCAAAACCATAACCAAAAAATTAAATGATCATCCTTTAATTAATATTAGTAACAGAGAAGTAACTTCGATTCCTGAACCGCAAAAGACTCCAACAGTTATAGCTACAGGCCCTTTAACCGCTGATGCATTTGCCGAATCTTTAGCCAAGCTAACAGGAAAAGACCGACTGGCATTCTATGATGCTATAGCTCCTATTATTTATAAAGAATCTATTGATATGAACATTGTTTACCTAAAATCTAGGTATGATGATGGTCCAGGTGATTATCTTAATTGTCCGCTGGATAAACAAACTTATCTGAATTTCATAGAGGAATTAAATAATGGTGACTATGTACCATTGAAAGATTTTGAGGATGTGAAATATTTTGAGGGATGTTTACCGATTGAAGTTATTGCCGGGCGCGGAGTAGATACTCTGCGTTATGGGCCAATGAAGCCAGTTGGCTTGCCAGACCCTCGAACCGGGGAAGACCCATATGCCGTTGTGCAACTTCGGATGGAAAATGCTGAAGGTACCACCTATAATCTTGTTGGTTTTCAAACTAAACTCACCTATCAAGATCAAAAAAGAATATTTCGAATGATACCAGGACTTGAAAATGTTGAATTTGCGCGTCTTGGTTCAATTCACAGAAATACATTTATATGTGCGCCTGAACTTCTTAATAATACGCTAGAAATATCCAGTAGACCAGACTTGATTCTTGCAGGTCAACTAAGCGGTGTTGAGGGGTATATTGAATCTGCCGCCATGGGGTTGCTTGCCGGGATAAATGCTGCCAGAAAAGTCAATGACTTAAAACTCATAACACCACCAAAAGAAATGGCACTTGGAGCAATGGTTGGACATTTAACTGAAAGTGAACCAAAAAAGTTCCAGCCGTCAAATATTAATTTTGGTCTATTTCCTGCATGGGAAAAGAAGGTACCTAAACGATTTAGAGGTGGTAAAAGAGCTGAAGCTTCGGCCGAGGCAATTAAAAAGTGGAATGAAGAATATAATATTTTGAGCGATATCTAAAGATGTGACCTTTTTCGGACGATTAATAAATATGCTTCTGTTGACAGAGGTAACTTGGCTATATTGAAAGAGAATGCCCCTATAGAAAATTAACATCTGGAGTAAGAATGCAATTTTGTAATGACTGTGGGGCAATCCTAAATCTTTTTCAGTTTCCTGATAGGGAGCAGTGCCCAGACTGCTATGGTAAAGAGCAAGCTGCTAAAAAACCCATAATCAGCAATCCCGAAAAGAAAGCAGAACCAAATAAAGACATAACCCAACCATCAATCCCTATTTTACCTGATGATGTGACACTGTCCTATGAAGACGGGAAGTTGGTTGTCTCTAGCTCTGAAGGTTGGAGTTTGTGGTCAGGCGATATAAGCTCTCCACAAAAATTAAGTATGATTATTGCTAGAGCTGAAAGAATTTACGGAATTAGAGCCAAGAGACATAATAAATAATTAGTATCTATTTAGGAGTACAATAAGAGATTAGCAATATTTTTCTGTCTAGAAAAGCAACTTAAACTCAAAATATAAAAGTAATAATTAATGACAATTACAATATCCATAGGTTCTGGCAAAGGTGGTGTGGGCAAAAGCATTAGCCTGACCAATATTGCCTTGCTTCTTGCTCAAGGTGGCAAACGGGTTTGTATTGTTGATTTTGACATTGGTGGAGCCGATACGCACATTCTTTTTGGATTATTTCAGCCCAAAAAGACCTTAACCGACTTTATTGAAAGAAGGGTTGATAGTATTGAAGATTGTATCCATACTTTTGAAAGTTTTAATAATCTTCAATTAATTCCCGGTACGGGGGATACTCTTCATAGTGCCAATATGACATATCAGGAAAAGCAACGTATCCTGAGAGCAGTTAAAAACATTGATACAGATATCATTCTTTTTGATGTAGGTGCTGGAACCAGTTATCACACTCTTGATTTCTTCATGGCTAGTGATATTCAAATCTGCATTGCCCTACCTGAACCAACTTCTATAATGGATTTTTATACCTTTATTCAGCTTGCCACAATAAGAAAAACACTTAGCTCTTTTTTATCTAGTGGAGAAATTGCAAAAGCTGTAAAAAAGAATAAATTCTCCACATTAACAGAGGCGTTTAAACTAATTGAAGAAATTAAACCTGGAGGCAGGAAGAAGGCCCAAGAATCGCTGCGATACTTCAATCCACTATTAATCATCAACCGAGTTGGTTTGGGAAGCAAGCTAAATAAAGCTAAATTGCATAGCATGGCATCAAAATACCTTGGCATTTACCTTCCTGACTTAGGAGATATCCCCCAGGATGACATGGTTTTAGAATCACTTAGAGCATATTTACCAGTAGTGGAGTATGCACCCAATAGTCCAGCTGCACTGGCATACAAGGACGTCACAGGTAAACTCCTCAAGATAATAGACCTATACGAGAGAAAAGCACAGACAGCTAAAAATTAAAGCATTTTTTAGATGTACCGCTATTTTGCATCATTAAGCCAGTAGTTCCCCACATCAAGCATTCGATTGGCAAATGCCCACTCATTATCAAACCAACAGATTAATTTTAGTAACCTTTCTTGGCACACCCGTGTTTGACTTGCATCAATAATGCAAGACCGAGAATCGCCATTGAAATCAACGCTTGCGTGTGCGTCCTTGGTGATTCCCATTAGTCCTTTTAAGCCATTTGTAGAAGCGTCTTGAAACATTTTATTAATTTCATTGCTGGTAACGGGAGTTTTTAAATTAACCGACAAATCCAACAAAGATACATTGATTGTGGGAACTCTAAGATGCAAACATTGAAAAAGATCTTTAAATTCTGGAAATATACGCTCTATGCCTTTGGCAAGACTTGTTTCTACGGGAACTATGGACTGTAAGGCACTTCGGGTTAACCTCATATTGGTGTTGTGGTAGCTATCTATTACTGGTTGGTCATTCATAGCAGAATGAACAGTGGTAATAACACCATTTTCGACTCCATAACTTTTATTCAACAAATTAAGAACAGGTACAATACAATTTGTGGTACAAGATGCATTTGATGCAATTTGATAAGATTTTTTAAGTAAATGTTGATTTGTGCCAAAAACAATAGTCGCATCAACATCAGCACAATTAGGGTGCGACACTAAAATTTTTCTTGCCCCACTTGTTATATGCTTTCGGGCAATATCAGCTTTGGAAAAAGAACCGGAGCATTCAAAAACTAAATCAATGTCTAATTCAGCCCATGGTAAAGAATCTGGGTTTTCTTCACTTATGATTTTAATTTTATCTTTGTTTATATATAGATGCCTATCATCACAACTCACATCAGTAGGAAATCTTCCGTGGGTTGTATCGTATTTAGTGAGATAGCAAATAGTTTCAATATCAGCTAGCTCATTAATTGCTTTTACTTTAAATAATTTGCCCAGTGGACTTGTATAGATGGCTCTTAAAACACTCTGCCCTATTCGTCCATATCCATTAATCGCGATATTAAAACTCAAAACGACACCAAAAAAATATTAAAATGTGATTCCACTAAGTATCAACACGTAGGCTTAAGAATGATACCTTCTGATGCAATTGCGTGTTGTAATAGGTTTAAATCAAACGGTTTTTCAACTATTTGCATAAGTCCATTAACTGCTAAATCTTTGCATTTATCTCTATCGCATACACCAATAATCCTGTAATCCTCTAAGTTGTTATTGCGTAGTTCCTTTTGTAAAAAGTTTAAATCCTTAACTTCATAATCACTAACATCACATATAACGACCACAGGATGGGAATTGTCAACTGCTATTTCACTCCATTTTTTAGATGTGAAAAATATTATTAACTCATTGATAGATTTGACAGCAATAGATTCAAACCCCATATAAACAAGCATAACCTGACATAGATTTGCTAATTGCTGGTCAGCCTCGATTATAACAGAAAGAGGTTTGATGATTTTTTCATTTTCAGTATTTTGTTCTATAATAGGAAAATATAAAGACACTTCGGTTTTTTCATGAGGAACAGAGGCTAAAGCCACATAACCACCATGGTTTCGTATTAGGCTGTAAACCACAGCTAACCCTAAACCCATTCCTTTATCGCTACCACGGTCTTTGCTTGAAAAATATGGGTCGAAAACTTTTGCTAGGTTACGTTTTTCTATTCCCACACCTTTATCAGTAATTATTATACAACCATAATCACCAGCAGGTATATATTGTCCGGAAACTAGTTGAGATTCCTCAAAATGCACCCTTTTGGTATTTATAATTATTTCTGCCTTTTTTTCAACACTAGCCTCAATACTGTTAGTAAATATATGGCTTAAAATAGTTTTGATTTCTTCAGCATCACCATTAATTTCATTTTTTGTTTGTGTAAAATCAAATTTAACAGAACAATTTTTATCGGCAAAATAAATTTTGGAATAATCGCTTACAGTATCAGACAATTCGATAACATTTTGCCTTATTGTACTAAAATTTGAAAATGAGGAAACTCTTCTTGTGAGGTCAACAGCAACATCTGCGGCATGTTTACTTTTTTTAACTAGAGACATTGTATCAGCAATACTAGATTTATCGCCATTTAGTAAAATAAGGTCTAAGTTTCCACAGATAGCTGCTAAGAGATTATTGAAATCATGGGCAAAACCACCAGCCATACCCTGAATTGCATCCATTTTGTTCATTAAAGAAAATGCTGAATCAGATTGTAATTGATGTATTTCTGCATGATGCTGCCTACTGATATCGTGCATGATGACAATGCCAAAGCTTTTATCTCCATCTGTTAATACCTTAAAGTTACAAGATATAACTCGGTCATTTAAAATAAGGGGGGCTGACTCATTAATATCAAGAGAGTTAGCCTTGTTCATGATTACCTGTTCACCAATCCAAGACTTAACCTGGGGCTCATGCTCGCCCCACTCTATTATGTTAACTAAAGTTTTTCCTATAAGATCAACCTGCAAAGCATTTATAAGTTTGGTCGCAGAATCGTTTACACCAACAATAATCCCTAATGAGTCTAACTCTACAACACCTTCGTTTAATCCGCCTAGTACGAGATTAAGATAATTATTTTTACTTACTAATTCAGCGGTTATACTATCAATATTTGGGCTATTATTTAATTCAGTTATAGACCTGCCTACAAGTTTTAAGTCATCAATGCAATTACCTGATATATGAGACTGGTAATGCTTAAGCGCTTCATGTACTTGTTTTCCCATATCTAAAATATGCCCTTTTGAGTAACAAATATCGTAGGGAATATTTTTTAGAGCTTTATTACGAGCATTTTCAGGAATAGCGGATAATATAATTACAAATATATGTTGATATTCAGGTTTTCTCTTTATAATTTCACAAAGGACATCTCCTTCGACAAGTGGCATCAAAAGATCAGTGAAAACGATATCTATAGGATTATCACGTAAAACGTCTAGGGCTACTAAACCATCATCGGCAGTTTTAACGTCACACCCCTTTTTAATTAAAAAAGAAGACATGGTTTTCACGATAACTGGATTATTATCAACAACAAGTACGTTAATTTGTTTTGTATCCATCATGTTACCTTGAAATTAAAAATATATTCTCTAAAGAACTTTATTATTTCTTGTCTCTTTAAGACATTTTCTTTTAAAGCTGGAAGCAATTGAGACCTTGTTAGCCTAAGAACGTTCATTTTATGTTCTATGTGACTTGCCAAACGATTATCTAAATACCATACATAAACAAGCCCCAGATGAAGAGCAGGTGGAGTAAATTTTTCGGCACCATTAATAAGCCTTGTGTAGTGATTTTCTTCTATGCAGTGCATTTTAGATAGCTTAAGCCATTGTTTCAACTCTTTATTGCTCAAGTAACAAGTAGCTCTATGATTACCTACAGCATTTGTATACAAATGGAACACTTGCCCTAGTGTTTGTCCTGAATCATTTTTAACTTTATGCATTTCCTTAGATTTAGCATAATCTCCAAGAAGTGATTCACCAATAGCTATCAATAAAGATAATTCTAACTTTTTTTTATCTCTTAGTAGATCATCCCTAAATTTTATATTCTTATCTTTGGGGTCAAAAAATGCTAAAACATTATCCCAAGAATCACACCGTGGCCAATGTTCTTTTTCTATGCAGACAAACCCAGCAAAGCAGGTTAAATGGCAACAAGGAATAACTTTGTGCGACCAAATTAGATCAATCAAAAAGTCTTTAAACCAGGTTACTGAATTACAAATCTCTTTTTTGTTTTCGAGAATGTCTGTGATTTTTTTAAAACGGTGATAAGGAGACAATTTCACAACTGACTCTTTCATGTAATTATGATCTGGTATTTTTCCCTTATCATCCCTATGTACATCTTTAAATAGGGATACCTTCAGTATGGCTTCAATTGTGATTGCTACCTTGTCCGGAGCGTGCTGTATAACATTTTCATCATGCAGTAAATATTTTGAGTAAAGGGCGGATTCTATTAGCCCATAGCTCATTTTTTCGACAATTTTTCTGTCTAAAAAAATTGGTACCTTGTCTTCAAGAGCATAATTTTGAATTATGGAGGCAGGAATTTCGCCCATTTTCATACAAAGTACTTTGTTGAAAATACCAGAGGTGCCACCTTCAATATTTTCTTCATAAGCTTTAATTAAGTCAGAAACAAAAAATTTACGTTCAGGGTCAATATTGCTTAAATCCGTTTCACCCTTTTGAACCCAAAGATTAGCAATTAATAGTTTAATAGCTTTCCTGTTTCCTCTTATAGCCTTAATAATTGGTTGAACTTTTAAAATTGGCAAGATAGAACTATAAAGACTACCTGGTGCAAAAACTATAAGATCTGCATCTTTTATAAGATCAAACACCTCATCATGCACTTTAGGTGGAGCTGAAAAATCTACATGTAGAGAGGTAACAGGAAATTCACGAGCTGTTGTGCCGATTCTATATTCACCGATAGATTCCACACCGTTACTATAAATTGCTCTTAATCGTGCCGGAGTGGAGGTGCAAGGCAATACAGCTTCTTTATTTGCACCGATATTAATTGCAAGCTCATCTAAACCTTTCTTAATAGCTAAATGGATTTGTCCATCACTTTCACCGTCTTTGGTATGGTCATAGATAGCAGAAATAACAAGTAAATTACCAAGACAGCTTTTCTCACCCAAGATTTCTGAGAAGCGATGGTCAGTAGCGATAATTTTGAGCAAAAGACTGAAGTAATGAAAAACATCTGAAGGTAGTATTGATATTTTCCAAAAATTGAAATTGAGCAAGAGGTCCTTGGTAATTATCCCTCTATAGTTAAATAGTGTTGCAATTATATCGACAAATGAAAGGGAATCTGCACTATCCAGTTTGTATCGACTTGATAAAATATTTTTTTGTATGGAAGATAACAGTACGTGACGGATGTCCCCTAAAGCTATAAGAGGGAAATGTTTTAATAGTTCACCTGTTGCTCCGCCATCGTCAGTTATACAAATAATCGAACTAGTATTGGTAAATCTTTCTTTTATACCTACAAAAGGAGATTTAGTCCAATTTTGAGTTTTACAACTCCCACCAATTATATTAGCAAGCCCACTTCCCCCACCAAAAACGACAACTTTCTTATTATTAACGATCTTTGAATCAATTGAGGACTTTATCTTTTCAAGATCATCAGCTATTGGGTGAGGTAAAAATGTAGGAATACCATCAGCAATTAAACCCACTAATTTTTCTTCAAAATTTGTATAATCTAAAAAATCTAAGGCAGAAAATTTATTGGTTTGCGAATCTGGCATGTTTTTGTATTGAAAAAGTAGTTTTAAAAACGTTACTGGTCACATTTTGAGATGATCAATCAATTATTTCCTTACTTTTTAAGTATAGAAATAAAATTACAATGATGATTGAATATATTTTTCAACCCTCTTGAGATCATCAGGAGTGTCAACCTCAATCGAGTCATGCTCTGTTACAACGACTTTAATACGATATCCGTTTTCGAGAGCACGCAATTGTTCCAACTTTTCAAGACGCTCCCACTCTCCTTCTGGAAGACTTACAAAAGTTAAAAGAAACCCTTTTCTATATGCATAAAAACCTAAGTGTTTATAGTATGTGGGTATGTATCCTTCCTCAGGATTTCGTTGAAAGGGAATTGTCGATCTTGAAAAATATAGGGCATTGTTATTGACATCAAAGACTGTTTTTACATGATTTGGGTCATCAATTTCTTCTGGACGTATAATCTTATATATTAAAGTAGACATGGGTAGATCAGGTTCATCAAGAAGAGGCTGAACAACCGACGCGACAATATCTGCCTCAAACAAAGGTTGATCCCCTTGGATATTTACGATCACATCATTCTCAGAAAGGCCAAGTTTTTCGGCTGCTTCAGCTAATCTGTCCGAACCTGAAACATGGTCATCCCTTGTAAGAACATACTCTCCTCCAAAACCTTTGACACAATCGGCGATACGCATATCATCCGTTGCAACATAAACTTTAGAAATCACCGGTACTTGCAATGCTCTTTCAACAACATGCTGTATCATCGGTTTACCATCAATTAGGGCAAGTGGTTTGCCTCTAAAACGATTAGATTCATAACGGGCTGGAATAATAGCTACAACTTCTGGTTTTGAATTTTGCATAAGAACCACTTTTTATTAGAAAATATGTTAAGAATATTTGATATTATATACAGTATAATTAAATTTCACTTTAAAATAAAATACACATAGTCGCAAACCCAATGTTCAATAATATCTCAATAATTCGACCTTCATCTAATTTACCCCAAGAAATTTTCGAGAAAACTGAAAATCTTGCTAACAACCTATCTCTTGCCCTAGTCGATGAAGTACAAGATGGTCTGGGTTTTGAATATACAAAAGAGGGTCTAGGATTATATGGTTTTGAATTAAAAGGTAAAAAAAGTTCAAAAAACAATTTAATCTATGTAGATTTTGTTCAAGGAAAAAATGGTCATAGGTATAAAAATAACTGTACGACAAAACAACCAATTGCCAAAGCGGTAGGTATAAAATCCGGTTTTAGACCTACAATATTTGATGCCACCGCTGGGCTTGGGGGGGATTCATTTGTTCTCGCCTGTTTAGGGTGTGTGGTTGATATGTGTGAGAGATCTAAATTTCTTCATGCCTTATTAGAAGATGGGTTACATAGGGCACAAAAAGAAAATTACTTAGCTAATATAGTCTCCAAGATGAATCTCGTAAAAGGAAATAGTCAAACTATAATTGAAAACAACAAGTTTAGTTATCATACCATTTACATGGATCCTATGTATCCGCATAAAACAAAATCAGCCTTAAACAAACAGGAAATGCGGGTTATTAGATCGTTGGTAGGCGATGATGATGATAGTGAATCTTTATTAAACTGCGCTTTAAAGAAAGCTGAAAACCGTGTAGTGGTAAAGCGCCCCAAGGGTGCGCCTTATATCTCTACACTTAGTCCCAGTCATAAGATAGTAATGAAAAACAGCAGGTTTGATGTTTATTTGGTGAGCGGTATATAAAGTATACGGTCGGCTTTATTTATGGTATTTTTCTCCTGCCTTAATTGTATAGGCACGATATACCTGTTCAACCAACATCAATCTTATCATGTCGTGGGTGAACGTCATTTTAGAAAATGATAACTTTAGATTAGCCTTTTGCAAAACTGAACGAGAAAGACCTAATGGACCGCCAATTAAATAAATAATACTTTTAGTCCCAATATTTTCAAGTTTACCTATTTTATCGGCAAGCTCAGGTGAAGAAAACATTTCACCTTTGACATCCAAAGCTACGATATAGGAGTTAGGTGGAATATTGGCAAGCAGTAATTCGCCTTCTTGTTCGATTGACAAAACTGCGCCCCTCTTCCCTTTGGCTTTTAAATACTTTAGTTCCACCTTGGTATAGTGAGACAAACGAGAAAGATATTCATTTACTCCTTCAGCAATAAACGAATCTTTAATTTTCCCTAAGAGAAGAATTTCGTGTTTCATTGGATATAAATTTATTGGAAATATTTGAGATTAATTGCAAGCAAGTTGTTTTAGTGCTTTGACAAAATCTTCGACGCTAGCATCTTTATTGATTCCTGGACATGAATCAGAAATAGATTTTAAGTTGATACTGTCAATAATAATGGCAGGGTGCATTGGCCACTGCCTACACCTCCATGGTCTTCCTAGGTGAACTTGACAACCATCTTCTTTAAAAAAGATACAATGACCATCAGACACTTTCATTTGAACAACATTTCCAGTTTGGATTAGATATTTATCGAACATCTCATTTTTTGAAATACCTAGATGCTCCTGCATATTGTGTAAATCGTCAGAGTTTAATGAAACCGTGGTTTCACCATGGCAACAGTAACCGCATCTCTGACAATCGAACAGATCTTTTTCCAAAATATCTCCAATAAATTAAAAAATTATTTAAGCGAAGCCTAGTTTATCGCTAAAAGTTGTAATATCGATACCGTAAAGTTGGGCGGATTTAGCCCATTTTTTCTCGTCAGCTGTAGAGAAAATGATATCCTCACTGCCTGGCAACACAAGCCAACCATTACTAGTAACTTCCTGTTCTAATTGATTAGGACCCCAACCAGTGTAACCAAGGATAATTATATAATCTTCCGGACCTACTCCTGTTGCAATGGAACTTAATAATTCTTTTTCTCTACTAAGAAATACAGTATCCGTCACATCGATTTTTTCTCCCAAGTATGTAAAGTTTTTATATAAAATAAAAGCTGACTCAGGAGAAACTGGTCCACCGACATAAACTGGTCTTGGTACAGACTCAACCCCAGACATATTTAGCTCAGCAAGTAACATGTCAACATTTAAGGCTTTATCTGGTTGATTTATAGCTACTCCTAAGGCGCCTTCTGCATCATGAGCACATATATAAATTACATAATTTGAAAATCTAGGATCTGGCATTTCCGTGGTCGCCACGAGAAAAGACCCAGTAAGATTAAACTTGTTTTGGTCTGAATTAGTAGACATTTTACTCCTATTAAACTAATTTCTTTTCAGTATAAGTGTTTTGCTTCTAGCTCTATATTAGATAATTATTTTAATTCCAAGGAAAAACTATGACTTCACCAATTGCACAATCTAGCAAAAAAGTTAAAGGTGCCCTAGAAGAATTCTTTGAGCAATGTAAACAAAATCCAGATAAAAATAAAAATGCTATCTTACAGAAAATTTTTATCAAATATGATTTATCGCCAATAGAGTGCGAGACTCTTTCTCACCAATTACTCAAAAGGTAACAGCTTTATGGATTCGTACCAAGAAATAATTAAAACTATTTCTCTGACAATGGGTGTTTCATGGGCTAGCGGGATCAATTTGTATGCCGCCATTGCGTTACTAGGTTTTTTCGGTGCATCTGGCAATGTCGATCTTCCTGTGGGGCTAGAAGTTCTAGAAAACCCTTTGGTTATTGGAGCAGCTACCATTATGTACTGCGTTGAATTTTTCGCAGATAAAACTCCAGGCGTTGATACTGCTTGGGATGCTGTTCATTCATTTATACGAATTCCTGCGGGAGTAATGCTTGCAGCTGGGGCTGTAGGTGATGTCTCTCCAGAATTAGTCATTGCAGCTGGTGTTTTAGGTGGTGCTGTCTCAACTGTAAGCCATGGATTAAAAGCTGGTTCTAGAGCAATACTCAATACATCTCCAGAACCTTTTAGTAACTGGACAGCTTCCATAACAGAGGATTTACTTGTAATTGGTGGAATCTGGACGGCTCTCACCCACCCTTTGATTTTTCTGATACTATTTCTATTTTTCATTGTCATCGCTATATATTTAATACCTAAAATTTTTACTGCCCTTAAAGTTATCTTTAAGAGAATACAGGCATTTATAACTGGCAATAAAAATAAACCAGCACCTATCAAGTTTAGTGCAGTTAAAGATAATCACGACAGGAAGGTAGGTAAGGATATAAATCCGAAGATTGAAATATGAAACTATATATCACTGGATCATAGTTATCGCCATATAACCAATAGGGCGATAACTATGGTAGCACGTAAGTGTGTTGTTTTGTCGTTATATAAAAATTAATCTTGCCAATAATGCCCAATCCACTTGCAAGGTCTAACGTGTTTATAGATAGCTTTTAGAAATGATTTCCCCTCAAGAGGCCATTCACCTTTAATTGCATCTTCGGGTAAAGGTCTACCATGAAAAGCTATTATAGACACTCCCTCTGGAAGAATTGGGTCTTTCCACCATCTTTGGGGCCAAGGTGGTAAACAATGCTCTTTAAAAGATAACATCCATTCATTCGGTAAAAATTCTAATTTGCCTGATTTATGTAATGTCCTCGTTACATATTCCTGTTCGGCAGTCCAATATTGTTTGTGAATATCTTGCTGATTTTCCAAATAATTATCGTATAACTCAGAGCAAGAACCAGCCTCAAATACATACATAGAGGTGTTACCAAAATCATCGTTTTCTTTTCTTTTATCAAACTCATGACGGACAGAAAATTTTTCTGAATGGGTAAAAAAACGATCTAATTGACCAACAATGACAACATCCAAATCTAAAAACATTGTTTTTCCAACAATATCAAAAAGAGGAGATTGAAACATTAATAACTTTTTCCATGGACCACCTGCATTTACAGGAACATCAAATTCAGGGATTTGTCTGCAAAGAATATTATCGTTTAAGCCAGTGTTATCATCTGTTATGCAATAAAATTTAAATGGTATATCCAAAAATTTTTGCACCATAGAATACAGTCTATTAACGTATCTATGATCATATAAAGTACCCCATTTCATGCACACTACATTAACAATTTCGTTTGACATCGCTAGTTCCATCTACCTTGACTCATTGAATTATAGATTGTCGTCATATTTTGACACATTGCTGTAACACTAAAAAGAGAGCTCACATGTTCTCTTCCAGATGAACCAATTTCATTAGGTTCCTTATTCATTGCAAGAGCAATATTAATTGCCCTTGCCAAGTCTTCAGTGTCATTTGGTTTAACAAGCCACCCCGTTTCACCATCAACTATGGTTTCCAAACTACCGCCATGTTTGGTGGCAATCACAGGCTTTGCCATCGACATGGCTTCAATAGCTATCTTGCCGAATGCTTCTGCCTGTGTTGAAGAAGCAGATACAACAATATCGGCTATAGATATTACTTCTGGCATATCTGTACAATGGCCCGCAAGAATAACTTTATTTTGTAAACCGAGTGTATTAATTTTATTTTTTAGATCATCTGAGTATCTATTATCTGGGATTTCACCTACACATATTGCCAAAAAATCATTCTCTTTGATTAATGCCAGTGCAGAAACAAAGACATCTTGCCCTTTCCACTCTGTTATCCTTCCAGGTAAAATGATAACAGGTGTATTATGATTTGTTATACCAAATTTGTCCTTATAAAATTCGACTTTTGTTTTAGATATATTAGCAGGAGAAAATTTTTCAGTATCAACACCACCGTACACAACATCAATATTATTTGGATTAGTTTTGTAGTTTTCTAGGATATGTTTCTTTATGCTTTCAGATACTGCGATTACCTTCTGTCCTTTTGTCATTATTGCGGAGTAACAGTTGATAGAATAAAAACCATGGAAGGTAGTTATTAAGGCAGGCCTTTTGGATTTAGGTATAGATTTCCAAGCGAGCCAACAAACCCATGCTGGCAATCTAGAACGTAAATGTAAAACATCAACATTATTTTTTAAAATTAAACTTCTAACTTTTAAAATATATGGCAAGCAGGAGAAGTTTTTATTGCCAATCCCTGGCCAATCAAAATGTTCAACACCACTTTTTATCATCGGTTGAACCAGTCGTCCTGCTGCAGATATGACTATTGATCTATGTCCTTCTTCGGCGAGGTGAATGGCCAAATCAGAAGTTTCTCCTTCGACTCCGCCCTCATCCATATCAGGCAAAACTTGAACTATTGTTAATTTTTTGTCCACAACTGCTCCATCATAATTGCTGCACATCTTTGAGATTCATTTAAAACTGGTTGCGTTAGAGTTTGTCCTCTATCGTCGCCAAGTAAATTCACAAAATTATTTTCGAGTAAATAATTCTCGCTTCTATGAAATTTTGAGTTTTTCCGTTTCCATGAAACAGGTATAAGACCTACATCACAACCTGCCGTAAGAGACTCATAAACCATAGAAATTGAATCACCTGTCACCCATACATATTTATTTTGGTCATATTGAGACTCTAACCAATCATTTGCTGTGTCTAAATAATTATAGAAGTCAGTATTTGTGGATTTAAACGCAATATTTTTTAGAAGAGATACCGTGTCTTTCGGCGTACGGGGAGAAGACGATATTTTCCAAGAGATTTGTTTGTTTTCAATTATTGAATTAATTTGACTAACTAACTCTTCATTATTCCAATAGTGACTTTTCTCATCAGTACCACCAACTAGAATTAAACCCTTATTGGATTTATGTTGGTGGTTGTTAATAGAAGTATTTGGGGGGCCTGTGGTGAACGCAATATTTTTTGCCTTTGACACCTTATCGTGATTAGGAATAAAGCACAAATCAAAATCTCTTCTTATGAGAAAGCCTGGATCCATACAGGTAACAATTTTAACACCAAACATTTTTTTTGCAAAAAGCATTGGTAGATGTGTGTGCCTGCCTGCTCCGAGCAGTAAATCACATTCGCTACAATCAAATTTAAACTTATTAGATTTCTTAAAAATCTTTAGCTTTGATATCTCAAAGACATAGTTAACTAAATTAAGACGAGGAACTTGAAATTCAAGTATTTCTGCATCAATTATATCTCCAAGAGAATTAATAATACCTCTGCTTTGTTTTTCATGACCTGGCCGGCCGTCAAGAAACAAACCAATCTTAATTTTCTTTGGTAACATTATTTTCTACGAGGAGGTCCTGATGGCTTGCCACCACCAGCTAGTTTAACAACAAGATTGTTAGATGTTTTCAATCTTGAAGTAATAGACTTGAACAAAAAGGAGGCAATTTCAGGTTGTGTTTCAAGTATCTCGTCAACTTTATCACCTGGGAATCTCTTAACTTCGCTGCGCCCTTGGGAAACAATTGTAGCTGTTCTTTGTTCATTAATGATCGCGGCCATTTCACCAAAATAATCGCCAGGTTCTGTTATTTCAGCTATCTTCTTACCACCACTGATAACACTTAACCCACCTCTAAGAAGTTTGAAAAAATCCTTATCGTTATTACCTTGTCGAACGATTATTTCGCCATCCTCATAAATTTCAGTTTCTGGATTTACAAGATATTGGGGTATACTTTCTTTTTGAGCCACTGTTCGTTTTATGGCTTCCTCAATACTTGTAACTCCTTCTCTAACCTTTTGTAATGCTGCTTCACGCAAAGGTGCCATTCCTTCTTGGATCGCTACTTTTCTTAATAAATCTTCAGGAAGAGATGCACTAATCGCCTTAGATACTTCATCGGTCACTTCCATTAATTCAAAAAAGCCAACCCTTCCTTTATAGCCAAGTCCATTACAATTACCGCAACCAACTGCACCATAAATTTCCAGCTCTTTGATTTCATCTTTCTTAAAACCGGCAGATAGTAGTTCATTTTCCGGGTACTCTTTGATTTTTTTGCACTCACCACATAGTCGCCGTCCGAGTCGTTGAGCAAGAACCATGGAAACGGAGGATGCCACCATATATGGTGGAATACCTATATCAATAAGACGACCAATTGTAGCGGCACTATCATTGGTATGAAGAGTGGAAAAGACTAAGTGACCTGTCATTGCAGCTTTAATAGCAACTTCAGCAGTACCCATATCACGAATCTCACCTACCATGATAATATCAGGATCTTGACGCAAGAAAGCTTTTAGAGCAGCAGCAAAAGTCATTCCAACTTCAGCATGGACATTAACCTGGTTAATTCCACGAAAGTTAAATTCCACCGGATCTTCAGCCGTTAAAATTTTGATATCTTCATTGTTCAAAGAGTTTAGTGCTGAATATAGTGTTACTGTCTTACCAGAACCAGTAGGTCCAGTAACAAGTAGTAACCCTTGAGGTCGCTTTAAACATCTTTTTAGTGCTTCAAAGGTATCTACTTGAAAACCAAGTTTAGTGAGGTCGACATTAAGAGAATTCTTATCTAAAATACGGAGAACAACTGATTCTCCAAAAAGTGTTGGTAATGATGAAACACGAAAATCGACTGACCTGTTTTTACCAAGTTTCATCTTAATACGCCCATCCTGAGGGATTCGACGTTCTGTAATATCTAAACCTGCGAGTATCTTCACACGAGCAACCAATGCATTCTTAATAGTCAGAGGCAAATTCATCGCTTTGTAAAGAGAGCCGTCCTTGCGATACCTAACCTGCATATTTTTTTCATATGGTTCGACATGAATATCGGAAACACCGTCCTGAACAGCTTTTACTAAAATACCATTTACCAATTTAATGATTGGAGCATCAGAGGCATTATATGAATCGAAATCATCATCATCTTCACCACTATCTATTTCGAAATCATCGGCTGCTTCAGCAACTATAGATCCGAAATCATCAATATTGGAAACATTTATTTCTTCTTCTTCTTCAGCTTCGTTATCGCCTAAAAGTTCACTTATTTCTTCAGGAGAAATTTCGTAGTACTTTTTATAGGCATTCACTATATCTTTGTCTACAGAAACACAGACAGCCAAATCTTTGCCACCTGCAGCATCTTGCAATACTTCAACGGCTGCAGTATCACAAGGTTCTGCCATAGTGATTTGTAGAGTGTTCCCAGCTACCCTTAAAGGTAGAGCAAGATTTTCTTTAAGAATTTCGAATGGTATTAGCTTGATTGCATCTTCTGAAGGTGGTTCATCTTTAATTACAACAGGGGGGAAATTATGTTGTCTACTTAGGAAATTAAAAACAGTGTCTTCGTCAATATATTCTAATTGACGAAGCACAAGGCTCATCCTTGCACCTTTTTTCACGATTTTTTTTGCAGCTTCTAATTGAGTGGTAGTAATTTGACCAGCTTTAGATAATAACTCACCGAGTTTAATTTTACCTGCTCCAGACTGATCTTTAATAGTCTTTCTTTTCCCCGTTTTACGGGGGCCATCACTAGAAGCTAACGCCATAACAAATTACTCTTTATTTATAGAAGGATAACAAAAAATTAATTGATAATATAAACCTGTCATAATATATAATTACTACAACAGGTTAAGAGGATTGTTAGAATACACCTTTAACACGTCCTGTGTCAACATCAACATCAACACGTCGATAGGCAGGGTCTGAAGCTGTACCTGGCATTAGGCTTATTGCTCCTGCAACAGGAACAACAAAGCCAGCACCTTTATACGTTAAAATATCTCTAATTGGTAATGTCCAACCGCTAGGCACACCTTTTAATTTTGGATCATGAGATAATGATAAGTGGCTTTTCACCATGCAGGTTCCTAGTTCAGCCATGTCTGGATCTTTAGCAAGTAAATTAAGTTTAGTCCTAGCTTCAGGGGTGTATGAAACACCATCAGCTCCATAAACTTCAGTAGCTATAAGTTCGATTCTCTTCTCTAGGGGTGTTTCAAGCTCATAGAGAAACTTAAAATCGTTTTCTTCTTCACATGCATCAATAACCGCATCAGCAAAGTCAGTGGCTCCTTCTCCACCAAACTCCCAATGCTTAGAAACAGCAACTCTAGCTCCAGCAGCTTCACAAATGCGAATTACTGCCTTCGTTTCATTTTCGCTATCAGTGTAAAAAGCGTTGATACACACAACAGGGTTAATACCAGCTTTTTTAACTGTATTGATATGGTGCAGTAAGTTTTTACAACCTTCTTCTACCCAGCCCACATTTTCTTTAGCGTACTCTTCTGGCATTGGTTTTCCTGGAACAGGTATTGGTGCGCCACCATGACACTTAAGAGCCCGAATGGTTGCAACAACCACGGCACAATTAGGTTTATTACCAGAATAGCGACATTTCAAGTTCCAAAATTTTTCAAAACCAATATCTGCACCAAAACCAGATTCGGTTACAACGTAATCAGAAATTTTTAGACCAACACGATCAGCGATGACAGAAGATTGACCAATGGCAATGTTTGCAAATGGTCCCGCATGTACAAGTACTGGTTGGCCTTCTAATGTTTGCATTAGATTAGGATTAATAGCTTGAACCATCCAAGCAGTCATTGCTCCATCTACTTCCAAGTCGGCGGTTGTAATAGGTCTGTCTTGCTTGTCGTAAGCAACAACAATTTTAGCAATCCTCTTTCTCATATCAGCAAGATCATGTGCTACAGCTAAAATTGCCATCAGTTCAGAAGAAACAGCAATGGCAAAAGAAGACTGCATTGTTATGCCGTCCATTTTCCCACCAAGGCCGATGGTTATATTTCGGAGTGACTGAGCACAGAAATCGATAATCCAGTTAAATGCCACTTTTTTAGGATGAATATCTAAGCGTTTTAAATTTCTCAGGGCAAGTTGGGCGTCTGTATAATTACACTCATGCTGCATTCTGGCAGTGAGAGCTACCATACCAAGATTATGAGCATTCATAATGGCATTAATATCGCCAGTTAAACCTAAAGAAAATTCATTAAGAGGGATACACTGAGCTCTACCTCCACCTGCAGCAGACCCTTTAATGTTCATGGTAGGCCCACCTGATGGCTGCCTAATTGCCCCCATAACGCTTTTACCACGTCTACCGAGACCTTGAACTAACCCCATAACACTTGTGGATTTGCCTTCACCTAGAGGTGTTGGTGTGATAGCCGTAACATCGATATATTTCCCATCAGGTTTATTACCACATCTATTTAAAATTTTGCGGTAATCTAGCTTTGCCACATGATGGCCATAGGGTAAAATTTCGGCTGTTTCTAAACCTAGTTCTTCACCTAGTTGAGCAACAGTTTTCATCCTACTTTCAGCTTCCTCAGCAATCTGCCAATCTTTGAACTCTTTTGGGTCTAAAGTCATTTTAGTCTCTAATTTTTAGTTGTTTAAGAAAATGGTAATTAGCAACTTACCATAGCCGGAAAAGTTTTATGCATCTCTTCTTGTAATGGAATCATCACTTCACGCATGGAAGGTTCAGCATGCTTTGTTGTTCTAAGCTTAAAAATATGATCCCATTCAACAAGATTACAAAAAGTTATAATTTCTGTTTTGCATGAGTTAGGCAAGACAGTACGTGCCGCCTGAGGAGTAGATGTTTCTAACAATTTAAGATATAAGGTTTCAGTTTGCTCCATCGCCTTTTTCCAATCATTAAATTCACTAGTTCCTTCTTCGTAAAACATAGGCTTTATAAAACTAACTTGGTTACCGAATTTTTCTTTACTATAGCGACAATATCTTTGGCTTTCTTGCAGATAGGAAACGGGTCTATGCCGAACTATCTCATGGGTAACTGCTCTATTAGTTATGAATCTTACGGCGACAAAACGATGTCTTATCTGTAAAGATTCTGCTAGTTTATCAACTTCCGACAAACTAAGTTTTGATATTTTAACTCCTTCACAATCTTCAATACCTTCAACTGGTAAATCAGAGAACAGATGGGGCTCTTTCTGTTGAAGAATGTTTACACAAGATTTAGCAATCTCATTTTGAGGGTTAAATTTATAAAATTCTCTAAATGCTCTAATAGATCCAGAAATTAGAATTCCGGCCTCCACTGTATCAGAAATAAGATATTTAGGCTGACAGGCATAGAAAGAGGCTAGCACTTCTGCAGAACACGTAATCCTTACAGTTACTGCAGCCATTTCTAAAACAGAATTATGCCCATGTTTAACCATGTTTTGAACAAAAGGAATGGAAGATTCAGGAGTTATGCGATCTTCGCTTTTGTAACAAATACGGCCACATGCCTCAATACGCTCAATAAGAGAACTTTGATCCATATCGTGTAAAATTACATAGAAAGGGTCTACAATTATCATATTTCACCAGTCAGTTATATTATTAAGTGGGTTTATAATAAAATTTAATCTTCCTGCCAGAAAGGAGACATTTTCCTTAAGGATAAAATAATAGGTGGCATTTTTTCTAGAACAAAATCAATTTCTTCTTCGGTATTGTAAACACTCAAAGAAAAACGAATTGATCCGTGGGCGGCTGTAAAGGGGACACCCATTGCTCTTAAAACATGTGACGGTTCCAGTGAACCTGATGTACAGGCTGAGCCAGATGAGGCACAAATGTTAAACTGATTCATATAAAGTAATATTGCTTCACCTTCAACAAACTCGAAACTGATATTACTTGTATTTGGTAAACGATTTTCTTTTGAGCCATTTAGAATTGCCTTAGGCACAGAGGCTAGTAAGCCGTTTTCAAGTTTATCTCTTAAGAACTTTACTTTTGTATTCTCAGTTTCCATCAATTCGCCAGCCATTTCACATGCTTTACCTAGGGCGACAATAGAAGCCACATTTTCTGTGCCACCACGGCGGCCATGCTCCTGGTGTCCACCAGTTAGAAATGGAGTGAACATGGTTCCTTTACGAACGTATAAAACACCAACTCCCTTTGGAGCATGAAGTTTATGCCCAGATAATGCTAGAAAATCGACACAATTATTTTTCAAATTTATTGGTATTTTACCTACAGCCTGAACAGCATCTGTATGAAACAAAGCACCTTTTTCTCTTGCAAGTGAGGCCATTTCTTCCACAGGAAAGATAACACCTGTTTCATTGTTGGCCCACATAATACTTACAACAGCTGTGTCTTCGCTTAAAGCTGCACGATAGGCAGCCATATCAAGCTGCCCTTCTGCATCAACCTTTAGTCTTGTGATTCTATACCTGTTACCAGTCATCTCCTCAAGGTTATCACACAAGCTTTTAATAGCAGGATGCTCAACTCTGGTGGTTATGATATGTCTTTTGTCAACGTTTGCTCTCAAAGCAGAAAGTATAGCCGTAGAGTCACTTTCAGTACCACAAGAAGTAAAGATGATCTCATTGGTTTCTGCTCCAATAAGATTTGCTACTTGCTTTCTAGCTTTCTCGGTAGCTTCTTCTACCTGCCCACCAAAGTTATGCATACTTGAAGGGTTGCCGTAATAATCTCTGAGAAACGGCATCATTGTCTCAATTACTTCGGGGGCAACTTTAGTAGTTGCATTGTTGTCCATGTAAACAACATTATTGTCGTTGGTCATTACTCTTCCTCCACAATTAGGCTATCTAGGACAAGTTCCCGTAATTTTTTCTCAACAAATTCTTTTATCGTTGTTTGCGACTTAGTACAACTTTTACAGGCTCCTCGAAGAGAAACAATAACATAATCGCCATCAACATCAATTAGTTCAATATCTCCACCATCTTTTTTCAAACCAGGACGCACTTCTTTTTCGAGAACCACTTCAATTTTTTTGATTTTCTGTAGTGTTGTCATCCTCTTTGGTTTAACGGTTTCTAAACTTACACCTGAGCTTTCTTGTATCGTTTTATCAAGTAGGTTTTGTATTTTTTCTTCGCATTTACCGCAACCACCGCCAGCTTTTGTGAAGTTAGTAACTTCTTCAATTGTGCGTAGACCAGATTCTTGAACTGCCCGAATGATATCAATATCAGTTACACCGAAGCATTCACAAATAACCTCACCTTCAGCCATGGGTAAGATCATTCCTCTGTAATCAGCAATAGCAGCCTCAAGTGCTTCTCTACCCATCACTGAACAGTGCATTTTTTCCTTGGGTAAACCACCAAGTTTTCCCGCAATATCTTCATTGGTAACTTTTGCAGCCTCATCGATACTCATCCCTTTAACCATTTCTGTAAGTACAGAAGAGGAGGCAATGGCACTGGCACAGCCAAATGTTTTAAATCTAGCGTCAGTAATGATGTCATTATCATCAACTGCAATTGTTAACTTTAATGCATCACCACATGCTAAGGATCCAACATCACCCGTACCGCTGGCTTGCTTAATCTCTCCGACATTTTGTGGTTGCAAGAAGTGCTGCTGAACCTTATCTGTATATTCCCACATAGAAAACTCCTAAGTTATGTAAAACAATTTATCGTAAATGAAATAAATTTATAAATGAGCAAAACTGAAAATTATTTCGAGTAAAAAACAACTAATAAAGTAGTTGAATATTTACCAAAGTAACGCCATATAGACGTGTGTCAAGAGTAGTAAGAATAAGATTCTTAGAGCAACCTAAATGTTACAATAAACATCTGCTTGACATAGGGTAATATTTAAACAAGATTAACATTTTTAATTTTATAATAAAACGAGAAAAATCAAGAATATTATCCGTCTATCTTTTCATCGAGTAGCATTATAGGAATACCATCAACGATAGGATAAATTAAATCACATCTTTCGCAGTAAAGACCTTCTTCATTTTTAATAACTGGCCCTTTACATTTAGTACAAGCAATAATCTCTAAAAGTTCTTCGTTTTTCATCAAATAATCCATAGTTATAGTTGCATTTCTTACACCTAAAATTGCATTTGTAACTTTAGTCAATATTCAAAATAATTACTATTCAGTTTGTGTTGAACTTGCCAACTGATAAGACCAGGAAGACAATGGAACAACACTTTAACTCGTATTTTGCTATATTGGCTATTTACGCTAGTCAACTGCAACTGTATATTAGATGAGTGGGTGTTTGTAAAATTCAAATTACAATAAAAGAATCAAACTACCCAAAAAATAAATATTTTGTTAATATAGCCCTACCTTGTGCAAAGAACCAACATTTTTAATTCCTGCACTATTCTTTTTCAAATCCTCTTATTTTACAAAAGGCATTCTAAATGAATAAAAACAATATCAGTTTTATTGGCGGTGGGCAAATGGGAGAGGCTTTAATTAAAAGCCTTATTACCAGTCAATATTGCTCAGCTGACAATATATTTGTCTTAGATCCTTCTACGGATCGCAAAGCTTATCTAGAGCAAACCTATAAAATAGCCTCATTGGATACTTATAAGAATGCTTGTAACTGTTGTGGTATTATTTTTCTTGCCGTTAAGCCACAAATTATGGCGAGTGTCTTAGCTGATTGCAAAGATTTACTTACCGAAAATCATCTAATAATTACTATAGCGGCAGGTCTACCAATTTCTTTTTACAAAAAGCACCTCAACAATCACGATCTAAAAATTGTTAGAGTTATGCCTAATACCCCTGCCCTCGTTGGGCAAAGCGCATCAGCTCTAACGGCTAGCCCATCTGTCAGTAATGAAGAAATTGAAACTACCAAGGAATTGTTTAACCAGATAGGCACAACTGTTGTTTTGGAGGAATATCATCTAGATGCTGTTACTGGCCTTAGTGGCTCTGGCCCAGCTTATGTGTTCTCTTTTATCGAGGCATTAATTGATGCAGGTGTGGCTGAGGGTTTAAATAGAAATATCGCCAGCAATCTAGCCCTGCAAACAGTAGCTGGCTCCGTTGAATTGTTAAGGCAAAATGGCGAACATCCCGCTGTTGAAAGGGCTAGAGTTAGTTCACCTGGTGGTACCACAATTGCTGCTTCACGCATATTAGAAAGAGAAGGGTTTCAGGCTATCATTATGGATGCCATTGCAGCAGCGACAGCAAGATCAAAAGAACTTGGCGAGGGATAAAAACTTGGATTTCAGCAATACAGGCAATATGCTCAGTGAGAAGAAGAAAATTAATCTTAGCAATATTGGCATTATCACAAAAAAATGCTCACCCACAACCGATATTTTTGCAGGTGAAGTTCAAAAATGGTGCATAAATAACGGAATAAAAACTTCTCTAAACAAAATCAAAGATAATCAAGATTTATTGGTGGTTCTAGGTGGGGATGGAACTCTTCTGCATATTGCAGAGAGAGCGGCCCAGAAAGGTATTCCGGTCCTTGGTGTTAATCTTGGTAGTCTCGGCTTTTTGACTGAATTGCAAAAAGAAGATACAATTTCTACTCTTGAAAAAATCAATCATCAAGAAATTAGAATTGAAACTAGATTGATGCTAAAATCTAGAATCATTAGAGATAACTCAAAATCAGAATATCGCTTGGCATTAAATGAAGTTGTGATTTCCAAAAATGCCTTAGATCGTGTTTTGTATCTAAAAACTTCTGTCAACGGCGAACTTCTCACCGAATATCGTGCGGATGGATTAATTTTCTCTACCTCCACTGGATCTACCGCCTATAATCTTTCGGCTGGTGGGCCACTTGTATACCCAAGCTTAGAAACCATTTTAGTAACCCCAATATGCCCATTCATGCTTAGCAGTAGACCCGTTATATTACCAGCTGACAAAATCATCGAAACGACCTTTGATCCAAGAGATACTAAAGATAACGCTTTGGTCATTATTGACGGACAAAGATTGTGGCGAATGACAGAAAGAGATACACTAGAAATTGAAAGAGCAGATCATGGATTAAAATTATTAACGTCTGAAAAATATAACTATTTTTCGATCCTAAGAGAAAAATTGCATTGGGGCGATGACAAGACATTATGTAAATAGTTTTATCTCATCTAGCTGCATTATCCAATATTCCTTATTAAACATTTCTACCACTGCATAAATTTATATTTTTTTACCCACACTACTTTAACTCCTTTATGCTAACCCTACAGGCTAAAATTATGATATGAGATATTTAAAGGCAAATTAATTATTCAAATCACGTGCCTCACATGGTATTATTTTCCTGTGAAAAAAAATCACCAGAAAATTGTATTCTCGATTTTACATTTCCAACCTATTTCCCTGGATATTGACGGTGCAGATTAAAATTGTAAAAGGCAGCATTTTAATACTAACTTTAGGATCTTTTCTGCTCTTTTGGTTGTATGACGGCAGTCAATACCTAACACTAGAATATGTCAAAAGCGTCCAAGGTCAAATCGGTGAATCATATTCCCAAAACAAATGGCCTATTATTTTTTTATTTGGTCTAAGCTACACTATCGCTACTGCTCTGTCTTTTCCTGGAGCCGGTGTAATGACAGTTGCAGCAGGAGCTTTTTTCGATTTATTTCATGGCACTCTAATCGTCTCAATTTCATCAACACTTGGTGCCTCTCTGGCATTTCTTCTTACAAGAACTTTTTTTCGTGACTATGTACAACAAAAGTTTGCCGATAAACTGGTGGCTTTCAATGAAGGAATTGAACGAGAAGGTGGTTTTTATCTTTTTACCATGCGCCTCATACCAGTATTTCCTTTTTTCATAATTAATTCTGTGATGGCACTTACAAAAATGAGACTCAAAACGTTCTTTTTTGTCTCAATGCTTGGCATGCTACCAGGAACTATTGCTTTTGTTAATGCTGGACGAGAGCTTGCAAAAATAGATTCCTTGAGTGGTATCTTGTCACCCTCGCTTCTTCTTTCGCTTGTACTAATTGGAATCTTGCCACTTTTTGCTAAAAAGACGATTGCCATTTTACGAAGAAAAAAGATAGTTAAAATGGAGAAATAATATGGGAAAATTTGAGTACGATATTGGAGTAATAGGAGGTGGCGCTGCCGGCTTGACCGTTGCTTCTGGTAGCTCACAACTTGGGGCAAAAACTATTCTTATCGAGCAGGAAGATAAGCTAGGAGGCGACTGTCTTCACTATGGTTGCGTGCCAAGTAAAACATTGATTCATTCAGCCTCAACTTATCACAGCATGGCACACACTGAAGAGTTAGGTTTGCCAGCTATGAGCAGAGATCCCGTCGATTTCAGTCAAATATCAAACCGTATTAACAAGGTTGTAGAGACAATACAAGTTCATGACTCTGTAGAAAGATTTAACAATCTTGGAATTAAGGTAGTTTTTGGCAAAGCTAGTTTTATTGATCCGCACACCGTGATTGTTGGAGAAAACGAAATCACCTCAAAAAAATGGGTTATTGCAAGCGGATCATCACCTATTATTCCAAATTTTACAGGAAGTGAGTTCTGTTTGACAAACAGGGATATTTTCTCTCTAGATCTACTTCCTAAGCATCTCGTTATTTTAGGAGCTGGGCCAATTGGTATTGAGATGGCTCAAGCCTTTGCTCGCCTAGGCAGCAAGGTCACAGTTGTTCAACGCAGTGATCAGATTTTGAGCAGAGAAGATAAAGATCTTGCTGATCTAGTCATGCAAGCCTTAATAAATGAAAAGGTAGAATTTTGCCTTGAACACACAATTTTGAGTGTTGTAAAGAAAACTGACCAACTCCATGTGAGTATTATTGATCACGAAAAGAATCAAAAACAATTGGTTTGTAGTCATGTACTAATAGCTTTGGGGAGAAAACCTAATATTGACCAGCTATTTCTTGAAAATGCAGGTGTGAAATATAATAAAAATGGTGTCACGGTAGATTCTCGTTTACGTACAAATGTAAAACATATTTATGCTGCTGGCGATATAACTGGTAAATATCAATTTACCCATGCAGCCGGTTACGAGGGCGGAGTTGTTATTACCAACGCTATAATGGGTTTGCCAAGAAAAACTAATTACAAATGGATGCCACGTTGCACCTTTAGCGATCCTGAATTTGCAGTCATCGGTAAATCAGAAAAAGAATTAAAATTAGAAGGAATAGATTATTCAATCTGGTCTGAGGATTTTAAAGATAATGATAGAGCTGTTACCGAGGCCGCAATTGCTGGCAAAATCAAACTACTATTATCAAATAAAGGAAAACTTTTAGGGGTACATATTGTTGGAAGCTCAGCTGGAGATTTACTTGGTGAATGGGTTGCTATTGTAAATGGTAACATGAAATTATCCCAACTTGCAGGAGCAGTTCACCCTTACCCAACTAAAGTTGAGATAAACAAGCGAGTTGTTGGCAAATATTTCGGTGAGAAAATATTTTCAGATAAGGTCAGAAAAATATTGGCCCTTATACATCGATACCAAGGAAGAGCTATATGAGAATATCCAAGTATCAGAAAAATACGGCTCTCTTCCTTCTTCTCGTCGTTTCTTTTTTACTTAGCGTCAATAATAGCTACGCAGAGAATCAATGGCAACTGTTACTAACTAAATATGTAACGGATGGTCAGGTTGATTATCATGGGTTTCACAAAGATAAACAAAAACTTGAAGAATATTTGGACCTCCTCAACAGAACAAACCCTAATAATTTGAACCAAAGTGAACAACTAGCCTATTACATAAACGCATATAATAGTTGCACAATTAAACTTATCATTGACAACAGTAAGATTGAAGACGGCAGGGTACATTTTGTGACTTCGATAAAAGATATTGGTTCATTATTCTCATCGCCTTGGAAAAAGAGAAATTGTGAGTTAAATGGAAATACCTACAACCTTGATGAAATTGAACACGAATTAATCCGTAAACAATTTAATGACCCTCGTATTCATTTTGCTTTAAATTGTGCTTCTAAAAGCTGTCCTCCTCTTGCATCACAAGCCTATGATGCAAGTAAGCTTGATAGACAGCTTGATAGACAGAGTAAACGTTTCATAAATGACAAGAGTAATAACTATATTAGGGGCAAGACACTTTATGCTAGCAAAATATTTTCATGGTATGAAGATGATTTTCAGCCAGATTCAATTGCTTTTTTCAAATTATTTGCTGAAGGAAAATTAAAAACAGACTTAGAAAAAAATCATGCTAAATTAGATATTAAGTTTCTTCCATACGATTGGTCCCTCAATAACTAAATGGTACCTCGATAAATTAAACAATGCGTTCAAGTTCAAGGCGAACGATTTTTTTACATATGATCCTCTTACAAAAGCCGATTGTAGCCACTTCCCTAAACAAAATCCTAACTCTCCGTAACACTGTAATTACAGCATCATTTCCAAATCTGAAAGGCTTTTTCAAGTAGCTAATTATATTACCACTATTAAAAAACATCAAAGCTATAGTCAAAATATTCAATTTAGAATATAAGAAGCTAACTAATCATTCTAAACAATATGAAAAAAGGGAAATATGCTAAGTTCAGTTTCTAAATTTATCTTAAAATCAATGGGATGGACACTTCTGGACACAAAACTACCAGAGAATAAATACGTGATTATTGGTGCTCCACATACCAGCAATTGGGACTTCCCTCTAGTAATTCTTTCTCTAACCGCTTTAGGATTGAAATTCTCTTGGGTTGCAAAAGAAAGTTTGTTTTTTCCACCTCTCGGTTATTTTTTTAAAGCTATCGGTGGCATAGGAGTTAATCGAAGTAGAAGAAATGAATTTTTGAAAAAAATCAAATCAGAATTTGCAAATCGTGAAAATTTTTCCCTTGCCATAGCCCCTGAAGGGACACGCTCATACACTGATCATTGGAAATTAGGATTTTATCAAATTGCTTTAGAAGCAAATGCCAAACTTGCTTTTGGCACTGTTAATTACGAAAAAAAAGAAATTGGTCTTGCTGGCAGTATTGAACTATCCGGAGATATTGAAAAAGATTTTAAAATAATTTCGACTTTTTATCAAAACCATGGCCGTGGATTGTACGTAGAAAAAGAAAGTAAAATAGCCGTACGCGAGAAAGAATTAAAAATTTACAAGCGCATACAAGCCAAAAAAAAGATTAGCTAGTCTTTGTTCAAGCTACCAAAACTAGCCATGTCAAAAGAAATGCAGTTGCCTTAATTATTTATACCAGTTATTTGGCACCATTTTCCACTCCTGTAATTTCTATTTTCTTACCAAGGTTATTAAAATAACTGAAGCGAAAATAAAAGCTAAACCTATAGAAGACAAGGTGTTTAAACTCTCACCTAAAACAACAACGCCTAGGAATGCTGCAGTCAAAGGTTCTGTTAAGCTAAGGGTTACAGCAGTTGACACTGGTACAGTTTCTAAACCTTTGCCAAACAAAATATAGGCAAGTGCTGTAGTGAATATCCCTAAGTGGACGACCATTACTATGCCAGAAACAGACTTTAACCAGGTTAGATCAACATAAAATAATAGGGGGGATAAAAATATTGCTCCTAAAAAGAAAACCAGCGCTGTTGCCTCCATGGATTTACAAGTTTTCAGCATCGATTTTATGACAATCGTGTAGACAGCGTAAGCAACGCCAGCACAAAGAGCTAAGCCTACCCCAAGAATTGAAACCGTTCCGACACTTACTTCTTGTTTATCAGAAAATGCCAGCAAGCCACAGCCCAAAATCGCGAAACAGGTTGATAAAAACCAAACCTTACTAGGCCTTTTTTTTAGGATAATTGCCTCCAAACATCCCGCAAAAATTGGTGATGATCCTATACCAACCACTGTACCAATTGCGACTCCGGCTTTAGAGACCCCAGCAAAAAAAGTAACTTGATAAAGAGCTACACATCCTGCTCCTAAAAAAAGCAACCCTATAGGCCATTTCTGTTTTTCTCTAAAACCACCTGCGAGATAACAAATAACCATAAGAGAGGTTCCCGCTATTAATAAACGCATTGCTCCAATAGCTAAAGGATTGCTAGAATCGGGACCAAGGGCTTGCGACGTTCCAGTTGTACCCCAAAGTATACCCGCTATAATTATAAGAAAAATCCCTTTAAGAGATGAGTTAGAGCTTTCTGTTATATTCATTGTATCTATATGTGTAAAAGAATGGAGTTACATATCATCAAGACCAGCTTTATCATTAATAATTATTTTTCTGCCTTTAATATTTAGGATTCCTTGACTACTGAATTGAGTAAAGATTCTTGATAAAGTTTCGGGAGCTGTGCCTAAAATCCTTGATAATTGTTCTTTGGAGATTGGCAAATCAAATTCCAAAGATTTTTCTTCCTCACTTAAAATTATAAGGTAGTCTGCTAATCTTCTAGGTACTTCCTTTAAGGATAACGATTCGATCTGTTTACCAAATTGACGTAACCTCGATGACAATAACGCAAGAAGATTTAAGGCAAGTTGTGGTGTTTTTTCAATAACTTCAATGAAACTATTTCTAGGATAATATTCTAGGGTAGTTTTAGATAGGGCTTGGGAGTTTGCAGGGAAGGAACGACCTTGAAAGACAGCTACTTCACCAAATATTTCACCCTCACCCATAATATGTAGAATCTGCTCTTTTCCTTCCCCAGACATTTTATAAACTTTCACTTTGCCCGATTTAATTAAATAAAATCCATCTCCAGGGTCGTTTTCAAAAAATATCATTTCTCCACGATCGAACTTCATGGTAATAGATATAGAATGTACCTTGTTGAGATTATCCTCATCAAGTCCAGAAAAAATATTACTACCTTTAAAACTCATATAATTCACTATCGCCTTTTACGAGTATCATTTGAAAAATATTGCTCAAAATAAACTGCACGGTTTAAGGAAAATTATCCATATTGATATGGATGCCTTTTTTGCCTCTGTTGAGCAGCACGATAACCACGATTATAAAAGAAAGCCAGTTATTGTTGGGGGGTTACCTGATAACAGAGGGGTCGTGGCGGCATGTTCTTATGAGGCGAGAAGATTTGGTATTCACTCGGCTATGTCATCTGCTAAAGCCCACAAACTTTGCCCGAACGCTATTTTCGTGAAACCACGAATGTATCGATATAAGGAAATTTCAACCATAGTAATGGCCATTTTTAGAAGCATATCTCCATTGGTTGAACAACTTTCTGTTGATGAGGCATTTATTGATGTCAGTTCGGTAGAATGTCCCAGTGATTCAGCCACCCTACTCGCCAAGGAAATATGCCAAATAATACACACCCACACTGGCCTTACCGCTTCTGCCGGGATATCTTATAATAAATTCCTCGCAAAAATCGCCTCTGGACTACAAAAGCCTCAAGGTATCACGACCATTTCACCTGATGATTCTGCAGATTTTATCGCTAGTTTACCAATTGGTAAATTTTATGGTGTTGGCAAAGTAACCGAAAAGAAAATGTTTTCCCTTGGTATTAGAAATGGAGCTAACCTCAAACAGCACACGAAGGAAATGCTCATCCAACATTTTGGCAAAGCAGGATCCTTTTACTATGATATAGCTAGAGGTATTGACGACAGGCCAGTACATCCCTTTAGACAAAGAAAATCATATGGTAGAGAAATAACTCTAAAAGAAGATACTAATAATCAACTGACCTTATATAATATCCTAAAAACCCAGTGTTTAGAACTTGAACAGCATTTGAATAAAAATGAAATGGAAGCTTTTACAATTCACCTTAAAGTTAAATTTAATGATTTTTCTGTAGCAACGAGATCTTTAAGTTTAAGAAGACCAGTTTCATCTTTTATCGAAATACTGGAACAATTACCATTTATTCTAAAAAGAGTTGATATGACAACAAAACCAATTCGATTAATTGGCGTCAGTGTCTCTCGGCTTGAAAGAAAAGGTCACCGACCTAGACAAATGAGCCTTCCTTTTGTAAAACTAGATAATACTGAAAATATCGCCCTATTTTTTAATTATAATTAACAATTAATTAGGTAATTTTAATGACAAAATTAATCAAAATATGTACCACCTTTTTTAAGTTTATCTTCAAAAGTATCGATTTTTTAAGATTAATGACCATGAATGTTCTTTTTTGGGGTGGGCTTATTGCAATAATCGTTATACTCAACATAAAAGAAGAGCAAAAACCAAGTTTCGAAAAAGGCATCCTTGAATTACGAATTACCGGTGACGTAGTAGAAAAACAATCCATTACCAGCAAAACAAAGCTCATTTTAAAAGGACTCACCGACCCAGATGGAAGCATGGATACACCAGCTAAAGATATTATTAAGGTTATAATTGCGGCTGCTAATGATCCTAAAATTCTTCTAATGACTCTTGATAGCAGTAAGATGAAAAATATTAGTCTTAATCATTTGAATAGCATTGGTGCTGCGATCAATAAATTCCAAGAAAGTGGGAAAAAAGTCCTTTCAATTCAAGACAACTATGATCAAAAGCAATACTATCTTGCATCATATGCCGACCAGATTTGTTTGAATCCAGCAGGTTATGTTGCAATTTATGGCTTTGCTTCTAATAAGTTATATTACAAAGAGTTACTTGATTCTTTATCTGTTGATTATAATGTTTTTATTGTTGGAAAGTATAAATCAGCCCTAGAATCATTCACTAGAAACTCTATGTCAGATGCAGATAGAGCTCAGACATCCAAATGGATATTTTCTCTTTGGCAACAATATATTGATCAGGTTACAATTAATAGAAAACTATCGTCAAATCAGCTTTATGAATATACCCATAAAGCTTCTGAGCTTTTAGTGCAGGCTGATTCAGACCCTGCCCTATTTGCAAAAAAAGTTGGCTTAGTTGATAAAATACTCAATCGTCACGAAATAGATGGATTTGTTACAACATTCTTAAATACAGATATTATTGGTCCAGAAAAAATTCATTTCCTTGATTATTTAAACACCTTGCCAGAAACAATCGCCAATAAATCTAACATTGCAGTTATTACAATTGAAGGAACAATTATGCCTGGAAGAGATACCCAAGGCGTTATTGGTAGTGACACCGTAATCAAACAAATTCGCCAAGTAAAAGAGGATGGTTTAAGTAAGGGACTTGTTCTGAGAATTAATAGTGGTGGCGGTTCCGCCTTTGCATCTGAATTAATAAGACAAGAATTACTTAACTATAAAGCAAGTGGCAAACCACTATATGTATCAATGGGATCAGTTACCGCCTCAGGTGGTTATTGGCTAAGTGCTGATGCAGAAAAGATCTTTGCCTCCCCAAGTACTATAACTGGTTCAATAGGCGTTTTTGGAGCGGTTCCCACCTTTAAAAACACTTTAGCTAAAATTGGTGTGAGTAGCGATGGGGTTTCGACCACCCCTATTGCTTCTTCCTTGTATATTGCTGATGATTTAAGCCAAGAAACTATCACTCTTATGAATATCTCAATCCATAAGACTTATAGCCACTTTTTATCGATTGTTAGTAATGGTAGGTCTATGACCCTAGAGTCTGTAGAAAAAATAGCTGGCGGTCAAGTTTTTGATGGCATTAATGCCAAAAAAGTTGGTCTAATTGATGAATTTGGAAATCTTAATGATTCTATTAGTGCACTGGCAGAAAAGATAGATCTTCGAGACTATAACATTAAATACATAGAGCCTCAGCTCGATATAAAAGAAGAGTTTTTGAGATTACTATCATTTAATACTTCTAAGATAAAATTGACTGATTACTTACCTATTTCAAAAAAGATAAGCAAGAATATAGATTCTGACATTGAAATATTCTTAAAGAGCCCAGATCCAAAGGGTATTTATGCTTATGGCGGAAATTTTTGGTACTTATAAGGCTGTTAAAAACAATATTATAAACAAAAAAAGGCCATTAGTTGTGTTACTAATAGCCTTTTTGTATAAAATATATAAAGTTTAAGAATGAAATTTATTCAATCCCTTTACCATAACAAGAGTAAACATTAAACAAAGCAAACCAATCAAATTTTTCGGAAAATTCAACCCCAAATTCATTATCAGATAAATTCTTAATTTGTCCTTTTAGGTTTTCAATAGCCAGTTGAGAATGTGGTGATTTAATTATGATGCTAAATTGATATTCCCTGTTTACATCGATTTCACATTCAGTATTAAGACGCATTCCAAAAACAGATATATCAATCATCTGCCCACTACCAATCAGTTCTCCTTCTAAAGAAACAATTAATATTTTCGTCTTGTAATCAGTCCTAGTTGCTATTCTTTTGTTATCCATATTTTGTAATTATTTTTACTGTAAATCCCTGTCAGTATAAGTTCTAGCGAATTAAGCACAATATTACCCATTATCTTTTAATACTAATAATTTACTTTACCTAATAAAGAAAAACAAAGATTAATCTTATTGTTTCAGTAAAACATTTTTGTTTTATTGCAAATAATTGAAATCTCTTGCTTTAAAAAATTTCCTATGATAAACGATTATTACTGCATTTGAATATTTTTTCATATGTCTTTGCTATCAAGATCAGTGAAGTGGTGCAGTTATGAGTTTATTTACCTAACATTTAGGTAGGTTTTTCTATTAACAGTTCGACTAAAAAGAGCTGAGTGAAAAAGGAGTAGCAACAATGGCTGAAGGTACTATTAAGTGGTTTAATGACGCAAAAGGTTTTGGATTTATCGAGCAAGATGGTGGACAAGATGTATTCGTACATTACTCTGCTATCCAAGGTGAGGGTTTTAAAACTCTTGAAGAAGGAGCACGAGTAACTTTTGAAATTGCTGATGGTCCTAAAGGCCCTGCTGCTGAGAACGTTCAAAAAGCTTAGTTCTTTTTAGTTATATCAGTTTAAAGGCTCTGCATTTTAGCAGAGCCTTTTTCTGTCAATTTCAAAAATAAAAATGTGCCTTTCGAAAATCCATCCTAGCACCATGGTATATAGTGTTAATTTATGTCCTATATACTGATTGCCAACCCCAAATAACTACAAATTTACGGCAATGATCATTCCAAATAAATTACAAGTCTACTATTTTCACAAAAAATAAGTAAAAAGTTCTATAAAAGTGAGGGATTTGTTATGCTAAAAATATATTAATTTAATTTTTAATTAAGATCATTTTTTAGAGACTTTAAATCATTACAAGGAAGTGAGATGGCATTTACAAATGAACCACTTTTGATCTTCGATGGAGCCTGCGGAACTACCCTACAAACAATGAATATCAAAGCCGATTCGTGGCTTGATAAACAAGGTTGCAACGAATATCTTAATATTAGTTCCCCTGAATATATAATTGATTTACATAAACAATTTCTCGATGCTGGGGCTATGGCGATTGAAACAAATACTTTTGGTTCGTCCTCAATCGTTTTATCTGAATACGGATTAGAAGATAAGGTACGAGAGCTTAACTTTGCAGCAGTAGAAAATGCTAAAAAAGCTATCTCTAGATCTGATAGTGATCGACCAAGATACATCATAGGCTCTGTTGGACCCACTACAAAACTACCAAGCCTAGGCCATATCAGCCCGACTAAACTTAGTGAATCCATTCGGGAACAAATTATAGCACTACTTGACGCAGGAGTTGACGCACTAATCGTTGAAACTTGCCAGGACCTACTTCAACTCAAAACCAGTCTTATTACTTGTTTTGATGTTCTTGAGAAACATACCAACAAAGTTCCTGTTTTAAGTTCTGTTACTTTTGAAAAACAGGGCACCATGCTACTTGGTACAGATATTGGCGCCGTTTGTGCAACAATATCACCATTTCCGGTATTTTCCCTCGGCTTAAATTGTGCTACTGGTCCTACCGATATGATCTCACACATAAAATACCTTAGTCAACATTGGGATAAAAGAATATCATGTATTCCAAACCAAGGTATGCCTGTGGTTAAAGATGGACAAACCCACTACCCACTTAGCCCAGAAGATTATGGCTTAAATATGCTAAAATTTGTTGAGGAATATGGCATTTCAATCGTTGGTGGTTGTTGCGGAACCAGTCCTAAACACACAGCACAGTTAGCTAAAACTTTAAAAAACGCTATCCCAAACAGAAAGCCTATTAATTAAGAGAAAAAATGTCATATCAAACTACTAAAAATCAAGTATCAAGCCTATTTCAAGCAGTTGATATTAAGCAAGAAATTCCTCCCTTAATTATTGGTGAGAGATCTAACCCAACCGGGTCAAAAAAGTTTAGAGAACTCCTTTTAGCCGATGATTTTAATGGTTGTTTACAGGTCGGCATGGATCAAGAGGCCATAGGCGCACATGTGCTTGACCTTTGTGCGGCCTGGGCTGGCAGGAATGAAGTTGAAGATATCATCACGCTAGTAAAGGCTTATAGCAAGTCTATTAAAGCACCTTTGATGATAGATTCAACCAGTCCTGAGGCCATAGAAGCAGCTCTTGCTCATTATCCTGGTAGAGCCATTATAAATTCGGTGAACCTCGAAGATGGAGGCAAAACCCTTCGAGCTGTATTAACCTTGGCAAAAAAATATGGTGCCGCCGTAGTTGCACTCACAATTGATGAAAATGGCATGGCGATGACCTGCAAAGAGAAAGTTGCAGTCGCTAAACGCATTCATAAAATTGCCGTAGAAGAATTTGAATTACAAAGTGAAGATATCCTCTTTGACCCACTGACCTTTACCATAGCCTCTGGTGATGAGAAAATGGTTGATGCTGCTGTGCAAACCCTTGATGCCATCAAAGACATCAAAGATGAACTAAAAGGATGTCATACAGTACTGGGTCTCTCCAATATCTCCTTTGGTCTACCACCAGCAGCTAGAAAAATACTAAACGCGGTTTTTTTGCACGAAGCGGTCAACGCTGGTATGGATGCGGTAATTATTAATCCAAACAATTGCATACCATTAGATTCTATAGATAAGATCAGTCGAGTACTTGCGCTAAATCTTATTTATGACAAAAGGGTAGAAGATGAAGAACTTCCTCTAATGCAATTTATTGCTCATTTTGAAGGTCAGAAATCAACCACTGAAAATAATGAAAAAATTAATATATCTGCCGAGGAAAAAGTCAGAGCTGCGATTATTAAAGGATCACATGAAGGGATAAGAGATACTATTTCTATTTTGCTTGATAACTTTACTCCTCTTGAAATAATTAATTTACATCTTGTCCCTGCCATGCGAGAGGTAGGAGAATTATTCGGCAGTGGAGAAATGCTACTTCCATTCGTTTTAAAATCTGCTGAAACCATGAGAGCTTGTGTCGATACCTTAGAGCCTTTTATGGATAAATCAGATGCCGATTCTGGAAGGAAGATTCTTCTTGCAACGGTACAAGGCGATGTACATGATATCGGCAAGAACCTCGTCAATATTATCTTTTCTAATAATGGCTACCAGGTTATTGATTTGGGTATCAAGGTTCCTGCTGAAAAGATTATCGAGGCGGCTAAAGAGCATAATGTTGATTATTTATGCCTTAGTGGTTTGTTGGTTAAGTCCGCTATTATTATGCAAGAAAGCATGAAACTTTATCAGGATAACGGATTAACTCAACCTATCTTACTGGGTGGAGCCGCACTGACTAAAAAATTTGTGGCCACCGAATGTGCAACAAATTACGATAATCAGGTTATTTATTGTCGAGACGCTTTTGATGGCTTGAGAGCAATTCAAGAAGATGAGAAAGGTCAGTTAAAAACAACGACTTGGCAAGATAAGGCCGAAACACCACGCCCAGAAGGTAAGCCCAAAGAAATTATTGCTTCCATAGAAATACCCAAAATAAAACAGTTTGGGGCGAAAAAAATCGAGGTTTTCAGTGAAGATTTCCTTAAGCTTATAAAAAAGAATAGTCTTTATCGTGGACGTTGGTCCTATGGACGAGGTAACAAGTCCAAAGAAGAATATGCTGAGTTAATTAAAAGTACTGTCGAACCAGAATTCCAAAAAATTTCAGAAAAAGTTTTAGCTGAAAATTTATTTGAACCAAAGGCAAGATATGGCTGGTTCAAGTGTCAAAGAAAAGACAACCAACTAATAGTAAAAAACCACGACAATAATTACGAGTTCTCTTTCCCACGGCAGAAAAGACAGCCTTATCTATGTCTTACCGATTATTTTAGAACAGCTACAGAGGGTGAAGATGTTATTGGATTTTTCACTTGTACCATTGGTAAAAAAATTGATGCGATTTTAAAGAAACTGTACGAGGAAGATAAATATCACGACTACTTCCTTCTGCATGGTTTTAGCGTAAGTGCTGGTGAAGCCATGGCGGAATTCATTCACTCCAAGATGCGTGCGGAGATGGGAGAAAAATTTAACGGTCAACGCTATAGTTTTGGCTATTCCGCCTGTCCTGACCTTGAACTTCAAAAGCCATTATTTAAATTAATGGAAGCAGAGAAAATAGGTATGGAGTTATCTGATCAGTATCAGATGTATCCTGAAATATCCATATCAGCCCTCGTGGTACACCATCCTCAAGCTAGTTATTTTGCTATTTAATTCTCATGACTAGGGAATAGTGCCAGTAATTAACGTAGGAGATATAGGAGAAAGTGACGAGGACGCTCTTAGTGTCTTTACAAAATGCAGTGCAATTACAAAAAGCATTTATTACTAGTTTTGTATTTCCAGCAATAAAGATATTAAAAAAAAGGGGAATGTTTACAGTCAACATTCCCCTTTTTTTTACATTGGTGTCATTGGCAGATAGTCTGGATTCCACCTCATTTTCGAAATTAAGACTCTAACGCGAGCAGGATCTTGCTTATGAGTGAAATCTGAATAGGCACAAGGTCTCGATACTCCATTCTCAATGGCAGAATTTGCCACAGCTAAAGCAACTTTGTCACTAATATTTGCAATTGCCGAAACATCAGGGACTAAACATCCAGCTTCTAATTCTTTATCAGTTAAACTTGATGAAACTGCATGAGCCGCAGCAGTAAAAAATTGAGGTAGCACCTGGTGGGCACCAGAGGCCAAAATACCAAGTCCAACACCTGGAAAAACAAATACATTATTGCACTGAGTTATTTGATGACACTTGCCACCGTGCTCTACAGGATCAAAAGGGCTTCCCGTGGCAACAAGAGCTTTACCATCTGTCCAAGCAAATATATCTTTAGGCTTAGCTTCAGCCATATCTGTAGGGTTTGAGAGAGGAAGAATAACAGGTCTATCTGTGTTTGCTGCTACATTTTTAACAACTTGCTCAGTAAAGCAACCACCCTGCCCTGAGGTTCCTATTAATACTGTAACACCTGCCTTCTTCACAACAACCTCAAGAACATGGTTTTCTTTTTCTTTTAACCACTGGTGTTTATCACTGTGTTTTGCAAATTTTTTCTTATACTCTTCGATATCTCTATCAACAGTAACAACGCCCCTTGAATCAATAGTGAAAATTTTCTCTTTGGCCTCAAGTTCGCTCAAACCATCTTCCATCAAGGCAACTTGTATTTGTTCACCAATTCCAACACCACCGGCTCCTGCACCGTGAATTAAAAATATTTGTTCAATTAAACTTTCACGTTTAATTTTCATAGCCGATAATATTGCAGCCAAGGTTACAGCGCCGGTGCCCTGAATATCATCATTAAAAGAAATAAGATCTTCATTAAAACGATCTCTAATGGCAAATGCATTTTGTTTAGAAAAATCTTCCCATTGACATAAGGCACTTGGGAAAACATTCCTGAAGGCACGGGCAAATTTTTCCACAAAAGCATTGTAAGCATCACCGGTAAGACGTTTTTCTCGCCATCCAATATAATGTTTACTAGCTAATAAATCTTTGTTATCGGTTCCCACATCAAGTGATATTGGCAAACAATGCCAAGGGGCAATACCTGAACCTTGGGTATATAACATTAGTTTACCGAGGCAAATTGCAATACCACCAACACCCTGATCGCCTAATCCTAAAACACCTTGATTATCGGTTACAACTGCTACTCGAATATCACGATGGATAAATCGTCGTAAAATATCTTCGGCATGATCAATATTTTCAGGACTAAAATGTAGTCCGTTGGATTGCTGAAACATTTTAGAATATCTCTGTACTGCAATACCCACGGTAGGAGTGTAGATGATGCCCATATATTTTTTAATATCGCTTTTAATCAAAGCATGTGCCAGTGTTACATTTCGATCAAACAAAGAACGAATAAAAACATATTTATCAACATCATCTTCTATTTGATCTAACTTAGTCTTACAGTTTTCCACCTGTTCATCCAAATCTCTAAACCCTGGAGGTAACATGCCTTGCAAACCAAACTCGTTCCGTTCTTTAGAACTAAAAGCGGTACTTTTATTTGTATAATTGCATGATACAACAGAGGAACCGGTAGCATAAACAACAATATCTCTAGTATTGCCATATTCGTCAAACTTCAATCTATAAACATCAGAAAACATAATTTCTCCATATATAATATTGGAATAAATTCAAAAATAATTTGAAACTTAATAACACATAAAAAACGGTTCTTACACTTCTTGAAAAAGACATTTTGATTATGTCGATATGATTTTAAAAAAATGAAAAAAACAATCAACTTTTAGAACATTTTATGTTTGTATTACACGCTTATTAATTTTACCGACAAAGCTTTAACTAATACTAATTCAAGAGATTTCAGCCTGATATTATGAACACATGGAAAGATATATTACAAGATAGTATCACTACAAATGAAGATTTTCTTGAATTTGTAAAGAAATTACCAACAAATGATGAAATATTTACGTTACCGGAACAACTCAATTTCCCAATGAAAATAAACCCCTATTTCCTTAAATTAATTGAAGAAACAGGGGATCCAATTTGGCGTCAGTCAGTTCCAAGTGAACTTGAAATGGAAGATATTGTTTGCATTGCTGATCCACTAGGTGAGGAACTATATAGTCCTGTAAAAAGCCTTGTTCACAAATATCCAGACCGAGCTTTACTTTTAGTAACTGGTCAATGTGCGATGTTTTGTAGATTTTGCACAAGAAATAGAGCTGTAGGCACAACTTTAAGTAATATTTCGGATTTAGAACTAGAAAATTGTTTAGAGTATTTAAGAGAGCATAAAGAAATACGAGAAGTTTTAATTTCCGGGGGAGATCCTCTTTTATTAGATGATGACCGTCTCGATTATATTTTACACAAAGTGTCCGAACTAAAAAATATTGAATTAATCAGAATTGGCAGCAGAATCCCCTGTACACTGCCAATGAGAATTACAGATAGTTTAGTAAATATATTAAAAAAATATCACCCTCTCTATATCAACATTCACTTTAACCACCCTAAGGAACTTACAGTCGAAGCTGAAAGAGCATGTGCTAAACTAGCAAATGCAGGAATTCCGCTGGGAAGTCAAACTGTATTGCTAAAAGGTATTAATGATAATTATAAAACCTTAAAAACATTGTTCAGAGGACTTTTAAGAATGCGGGTAAAACCATATTATCTCTTTCAGGCCGATTTGACCTTTGGTACGAATCATTTTAGAACTCACAGTAGTACTGGTATTGCGATTATGAAAAATCTTTACGGTCATCTTTCTGGGATGGCTATCCCTCGCCTGGCCCTCGATGCCCCAGGCGGTAAAGGAAAAATACCGCTAACACCTAACTACATAAAGGGGCACAGCAAGAGAAATCTTATCTTTGAAAATTATCTAGGTGAAGAGTGTTCATATCCAGAAATTATTGATATCAATAACTAAAATAGAGGTCAAGATCTGTCTCTGTCAATTTGTCAAAAAAGTTATCATATCAATCATTCTTTTTTTAGGTTATCTTGAAAGTTGAGTTATGTTATAGTCAATTCTTGTATTAAACATAAATTAAGAGCATAATTAGTTAAAATATTTTCATTAAAAATTTATTTATACCTATATTTACTAATGGACAAAAATACAGTAATCAAACAAGCTTTACAATCTAGTAACTTACCGACACTGCCTACTGTCGCAAACCAGTTAATTACACTTACAGCTAGAGAAGATACGACTTTAGCTGACATTGCTGGTCTTATCTCTCAGGATATTTCTCTTTCGGCAAAAATATTAAAAGTTGCAAATTCAGCTTTCTATAGTTTCCCACAACAAATAGCCTCAATTAATCAAGCTGTATCCCTTTTAGGAACTAATGCTGTCCGAAGTTTAGTTTTATCTTTTTCTTTCCTTTCCATGGGCAAAAGTTCTAAACCAAATAAATTCAACTTTACAACTTTCTGGGAAAAATCTTTGGTTGGGGCAATTGCAGCTAAATTGATTTTAGAAAAAGTAGATGGTGCAAACAGCGAAGAAGTCTTAGTTGCTGGTTTATTACAAAATCTAGGTGAACTAATTTTCGCACTTGTTTATTCTGAAGAGTATGAAAATATACTCAAGCAGACTGTTAACAATCATGATGCGCTAATCCCTCTAGAAGAAGAGATGTTTGGCCTTAATCATTGTGAGCTTGGTTACGAAGTCGCATCATCTTGGGGTTTTCCAACAACCTTGTGTGAACCAATTTTACACCATCATAAACCTAACTCATATGAGGGTAATCATAAAGATACTAAGCAAACTATAGCTGCTCTTTATCTTTCAGGTGTGCTTTGCCAAATATTTTACTCTGATCGTCCAGAAATGTACCATAAGAAATTTCGGACCCAGGCAGCAAGCCTACTAAAACTAAAACAAAGTGATATTAAATATATCCTTGAAAATTTGCACACAGAAATTATTAACGCCGGTAGTTACTTTGATTTTAGAATAAAAAATGTCAAATCAGTGCAAGATATTCTTCAAGAGGCAAATATTCGCTTAAGCATCCTAAACCTAGATTATGAGCAAATAAATAAGCAATTAATTGAAGCAAAAATAAATCTTGAAAACCTTACCACCGAATTAGAAGAAAAAAACAGAAGACTTGAAAACCTTGCCAATATCGATGGGCTCACAAATATTTACAATCACCGATATTTTCAAAATTCTCTTGATCAAGAAATTAGCAGATCAAAAAGACGTGAACTAGAATTGTCACTGATCATGCTTGATATAGATTATTTTAAAAAATTAAATGATACATATGGCCATCAAATTGGTGATTTCATTCTTATAGAATTAAGCCAAATTATAAAGAATCAACTTCGTGAATATGATACCGTGGCTAGATACGGTGGCGAAGAATTCGTTATTATTCTACCAGAAACCAATTTAGAAAGTGCCCTTACCACAGCTGAGAAAGTTCGATCAACTATTGAAGATCATGAATTTATTGATCAACGCCAAGAAATATATAAAATCACAGTCAGTCTTGGTGTTAGCATGTGTCGTCCCCATGAGAAAGAAAATTTTTCAAAAAGTGACTTTATCGGTGAGGCTGATTCTGCACTTTATAATGCAAAAAATAATGGCAGAAACAAGGTGGCTCATTTTACTCTTAAGAAAAAGGGATGGTTTTCCTGACAAGTTGTGAGGGTTTAAGAGTAGTAAATATTTAATTCTCATTCAGGAACTGTACTCTACTGATTCTCAATGAGAATATCTAATCGCTGGTACATTGCAAAATCCCCAAACATGCTCAAATACAAAGCGAACACAAACAACAAACGCATACAGATAGGCGATATGTAGAGACATACCTTTTAAGTTCAACGAAGAAGATGAAACAAATGGCAGTTTAGCAAGGTAGCCTCAACTTTATCTAACCAAAAAAGTCACATCATATTATCAGGGTCTACATCAATTATTATCTTGGTTTTTCCTACCAGTAACTTCCTACTAATATCTACAGTATGACACATTGAGTGAAGGTTCTCATGATTGTTACTTTTTATTAGTACTTGCCACCGGTAATTATTTTTTATCTTATCAATTGGAGATGGGGCAGGCCCTAGCACCTCAAGTTTTAATCCTTTATCTCTATTTACTCGCCGTATCATCGCCGAAACATTGCAGGCAGAAGTCCGAACATTATCCTCATGCTCTCCACGAAAATGAAAACTAATCATTCGCACAAAAGGTGGGAAACTTGGCGACTTCCTTATTTCTAATTCCTTTTCATAAAACCCATCATAATCATGCTTTTGAGCAAGTTTTATCGCATAATGATCGGGTCTATTAGTTTGAATAATTACTTTGCCAGAGAATTCTCCACGCCCTGCTCGTCCAGTAACCTGGCTTATTAGTTGGTACGTCTTTTCCGTTGCCCGAAAATCGGGCATTCCCATGCTACCATCCGCCCAAACAACACCAACAGTCACTACTTTTGGAAAATGGTGCCCCTTGGCAATCATCTGGGTGCCAATCAAAACATCTATTTCACCATTTCTCATCTGTTGTAAGATCTGTAAAAACTTCTTTCTATCGCCAGCTGTATCTGAATCGAGTCGAGCAATCTTTGCTTCCGGTAATAAATTTCTGACCTCTTCTTCTATTCTTTCGGTACCAAAGCCAATAGGGATAATATTTGTAGAAGCACAGGCACTACAAGGATTTGAGGCTGGGGTGAAAAAACCACAATAATGGCATATCAATTTACTGGAATGTTTATGTAAGGTCATTGAAACATTGCAGTGTTTACAGGTAATTGTTTCACCACAATCACGACAAAGAACAATGGCTGAAAACCCTCTGCGGTTCATTAAAAGTAGACTCTGTTTACCATTTTCTAATGTGGTTTTTAATGCTTCTTGCAAAGGTGGAGTAAAAACCATCTTTTTACTAGTCTTATCTTTTTTATTACCTAGATCAACAATTTGAACTTCTGGCAAAGATGAACTACCGGGACGATGCTTCATCGTCAAAAGGCGATATTTCCCCGAATTTGCATGATAAAAGCTTGTTAATGCAGGAGTTGCCGATCCCAAAATAACCGTTGCCTTACTATACTTACCCCTTAAAACTGCTAAATCCCTAGCATTATATCTAAAGCTATCATCTTGCTTATAGGTTCCGTCATGCTCTTCATCCACAATAATTAAACCAAGATTAGCAAGAGGGGCAAATATAGCCGATCTTGCACCGATAACGATCTTGGCTTTACCATTAAGGGCAAGAGTCCATTGGTCATATTTCTCAGCAGGGCTAAGTCCAGAGTGTTGTAAAGCTACCAAATTATCAAACCTAGAGACAAAATGGGCTTCGAGCTGGGTTGCCAAAGCTATTTCAGGAACGAGTAACAATACATCCTTACCAAGGGACAGAGCCTTCTCAGCTGCACGCAAGTAAACTTCTGTTTTACCACTACCTGTAACACCTTGAAGTAAAAAGGGGGCAAAAGCTTCTCCATCTTGACTTATATGGATCTCATCTATTACCCGACATTGCTCTTCGGTTAAATTCTCTATCTTAGGATAAAATGGTAAAGATTCCCCAAACGGATTACGGAAGACTCTTCGTTCAACCTTACTAATATATTTATTTAACAATAATGTTTTTATTGATTTTGATGAACCAGAGTATAGCTTTACAATATCACGATGAGGCGTTTCTGCTTGTTGAGTTGAACCTTGCAAGTAGCATATTATATAAATTGTTTTTGCTTCTGAAAACAAAAACTTTTTATGTAAGGTTGCAGCAAGGTAATTTCTGAAATGATCTATCTCTTCTTGCTCAGGCTCTAAGATGAAATTCCTATCATCATATATAACTTTTTCAAAATTTAAATTGTAACAAACCTCAATTTTTTGTTTTACATCATCATCTTTAATTTTGGTTTCTAGGCTAATTATTTTTTCTTTTGTTAATTTTGTTAAAAAATCTTTATGTTTTGATTTTAATACTGCTTTAGATTGGCTTTCAGATAATTCTCCCTTTTTCAGAAACTTTTCTAGCCAAGACGGTTTTTCAGAAAAATATTCATTTGCTGCTGAATTGAAGTTTTCTTTTTGCAGGAGGCTTAACACTTTAATAGATTTACTGGTAAGTCCACCTGGTAGTGCCGCTTTAATAATTAATCCCAACGGATGATGATAATATGATTCAATCCAACGAAAAAAGGGTAACAAATCAATAGGAAAAAGCACCTGGCTATCAAGTAATCGGTTTACAGATAAAACCTTATATTTTAAATCGTCTCGGCTTTTTTTACTTATCTCAACCACATACCCAGTCACTAATCTACCAGAAAGCGGCACAAGAACCCTTCTGCCAAGAATTTCTTCAACTGACAAATTAAGTTGATAAACTTTACTAAGACCATAGGTATAGGTATTTGCGAGTGGTAATGCGAGGGCAATTTCCACCAAAGTATTTTCATCTACGTTCAACTCAACAACCATCGTTACTTAATCCTTCACTCAATGTTTAAACTTCTTGGTAATAACTACTATTTATTGCCAGCTTGTGGTAAATAAGATTCACAGAATTGTCTGCCAAAATTTATATACCATACTTAAAACCCCACATCTATCAGCAACAATGTCCAAATATTTAGATAACCTTCCCATTGATGAACACAAAAGTGAAATTATTGAAGCAATCCGTGCTAACCAAGTCGTTGTAATAGCAGGCGATACAGGTTCAGGGAAAACTACAAGAATTCCGCAGTTTTGTTTGGAATTAACAGACAATGATGAAAATAAAATTATTGGCTGTACTCAACCGCGACGACTAGCAGCTACATCTGTTGCTGCCCGTGTAGGCGAAGAAGTTGGTGATTTATCACTGGTAAGCTATAAAATAAGATTCCACGACCACACTAACAAAAACACCAAAATTAAATTTATGACCGATGGTGTTTTGTTAGCAGAAACAAAAAATGACCGCTCATTAAGCAAATATTCAATCCTGATTTTGGATGAAGCCCACGAAAGAAATTTAAATATAGATTTTTTACTCGGCTACCTTAAAACACTTCTAAAAAAACGTCCTGACCTAAAACTTATTATCACCTCGGCAACAATAGATACCATTTCTTTTTCCAAACACTTTTACAATGCACCAATCATTAGTATCGAAGGACGTACCTATCCAGTTGAAGTGCGATACGAGCCTTTAAAAGAAGATGATGAAGATTATTTAGAACATTGTACAAGGACGGTAAATAAAATTTTCCAAATGGAGCGACCTGCAGATACTCTTATCTTTTTACCCACAGAAAAAGATATTAGATCATGTTGCGATGAACTGGCAAAAAACCAGCCTAATGCAGAAATATTACCACTATTTGGTCGTCTGCAAGGGTCCGATCAGGCAAAGATATTTCGTCCATGCCCTACGGGAAAAATTGCGAAAATTGTTGTCGCCACAAATGTTGCGGAAACATCACTGACAGTTCCAGGTATACGATACGTTATTGATAGTGGACTGGCCAGAATGACATATTATAATGTTCGCTCCAAAACAACGAGCCTGCCAGTACAAAAAGTGTCCCGTGCTAGTTGTGATCAGAGAAAAGGTAGGTGCGGTCGTGTTGGCCCTGGAATATGTATTAGATTATTTTCTGAAGATGATTTCAACAACCGTGACGAATTTACTCTGCCAGAAATCCAAAGAGCAAATTTAGCGGAAGTTCTTTTACAAATGAGTAGCCTCAACCTCGGTGATCCAAATAAATTTCCTTTCATTGATCCTCCGGCGAGAAATGTTGTACGAGATGGCTACACTCTACTCCGGGAACTCGGAGCATTGAATGAAAATTTCAAACTAACCAGTCGAGGGCGGATTATGGCAAACCTACCCATTGATCCGTGCATCTCCCGTCTTCTCATAGAAGCCTTAGATAACAACTGTTTAAAAGAAGTTAAAATATTAGCCTCAGCTCTAAGCATCCAGGACCCAAGAATTCGTCCCGCCGAAAAAGAGAAGCAAGCCGATGAAGCACATAAAATATTTGCTCATAAACACTCTGACTTTATGGCGTTGTTGAACCTTTGGCATGAATTTCATAATCCTAATGAATCACAATCGTGGTCTAGATTAAAAAGATTTTGTAAATCAAATTTCCTTAGTTTTCAACGAATGCGAGAATGGATAGATCTACATGATCAATTATGTAGAATTATGGGCAAATATAAGCAATTTATAGATAATGAAACGGAACCTTCCTATGAACAAATTCATAAAAGTTTACTTGCTGGGTTTTTAAGAAATATAGCCAAAAGAAAAGAGAAAAAAATTTACCAAGGCGCCGGTAATCGTGAACTAATGATTTTTCCTGGCTCCAATTTGTTTAAAACCTCAGGTGAATGGTTTGTCGCAGCTGGTTTTATGGAAACTAACAGACTATACGCCTTAAGTGTTGCTAATATCGATGCAGAATGGATTGAACCAATCGCAATGAACCTTTGCAAATATAGCTGGACAAGCCCTCGCTGGGAGAAAAAGACTGGGCAAGTAATTGCTGATGAAAAAGTGGTTCTTTGGGGTTTGATAATAGTTGGTTCTAGAAAAACCAATTTTGCTAGAGCTCATACAAAGAATCATAAAGAGGCAAGAAAAATATTCATAGAGTATGGCCTTTTAACTGGAGACATTACAGGTAATTTTCATTTTTTGCATAAAAACACAAATCTAGTTGAAAAATGGCAAAAAACTGAAGAAAGACTCAGAAAAAGAGATATCGTCGATAATGATCAAGCTCTATTTCAGTTTTATAACGAACGTTTACCCGACAGTGTATTTGATAAAACAAGTCTAATTAAATTTCTAAAAGAAAATAATAAGAACGATCAACATCTCACCATGCTTGATGAAGATATCCTTCTAAGGCAACCAGAGCAAAATGAATATGCCGATTTCCCCAAATATCTAATGACTGGCGATATCCGCTTAAAACTAAGCTATCAATTTGACCCAAGCGGAAAACGTGATGGGGTGAGTATCCATATACCTTTAGAGTTAGCGGATAGTATTAACCAACAACAGTTTGATTGGTTAGTACCAGGTTTTTTAACAGAAAAAGTCACCTTTCTACTTAAAGGTTTACCGAAAGCACTTCGCAAAAAGCTTGTCCCCGTTAATTTGGCGGTGGAACGTTTGCTTGATGACATGCAAAATAGTATTAACAAAAACAGTAGTTTGCTTGGATGTCTTGAATCTTCAATTTTAAAAACCTATCGATTTAATATAAGTAGATCTGATTGGCCAAAAGACTTACCAAATCATCTTCTCCCACATTATATTTTGGAAGCTGAGAAAGGTAAGGAAATTGCATGTGGTGCAAACCTTAGAACCATTCTCTCCGGTAGCAATCAACCTAAACAGGGTGACAACAAAGGGAAGTTGAAATCAGTAGATAAAAAAACTTTTGACAGATGGCAAGGATTCACAAATGACACTTGGGCTTTTCAAGGTTTACCCCAAAGTTTTACTAAATACAGGGCTGATGGCAGTATCAGTGGCTTCAAATTCCCAGCCTTAAGAGCCAACTATATTAAATCACAGGTTTGTGTTGAGTTTTTTGATAGTAAAGATGAAGCCGCCAAAATCAACAAAACTGGGCTAATTTTTCTTTACCGGCTACATCTCACAAACGCTATAAAGCCTTTACGAAAACTTTGTGCTAATACCCTAAGCGCTCCATCTTGTTCCTTTATCGTTAAAAAGTTTCCCAATAAACGTGAAGCCACGGATGCCTTACTCGACTACTTATTATCATCAATAATTAATGTTAATAGCGAATCAATCCCTAACGAAGAAGCTTTTAGCAAAGAACTGGACAGTTTAAAAACACTCGGCATTTATAAGATAGGCAACCAGCTTTGTCAAAAACTTGGAGAAGTAATTAGAAAGAGGAAGGAATGTTTCGATTTACTTCAAAAAGTATTTAATAATAGAAAAAATGGTTGCGCTGCCAAAGATTACGAAAAATTTAAAAATTTAATCGAATATATTCTAGATGCTGACTTCTTAGATCATGATCAAATTTTTAGTCCTGTTGACCAGAACAGATATTATAAATCTTTACTAATACGACTTGAAAGATACAATTCTAATCCTGATAAAGATTATCTAAAGGAAAAAGCTATTGCCTCTCACTTAAACAATATAACTCAAATAAAGAACAGAGAGTCTTTAAGCCCAGAAGCAAAGGAATATGTAGACAATTACATACGGTTAATTGAAGAGTTTAAAATCGCCACCTTTTCTCCAGAAATTAAAACTAACCTTCCTATCTCTGCAAAGAAGCTAGACAAACACTGGCAAGAGACTAAATCTTATATGTAACCAAATTCTTAAGGGGTAATATCATGAGTAAGAAAGTTAGCATTGGTCTAGTTATGAGTATCGGTGGAATAATCCTAATGAATAGATCATTAGCGGTGGCAGGAATTCTACTCTTTGTTCTAGGCATTTATCTAATGAATAAAAGATAGGGCTCGATTAAGTAGCACCTCTTTCTAATCATTCACAATACAATTATGTAATATATTAAGTGATATGAGAATTGCCATTCTAACAATTCCACGTCCTCAACTCCGATACTAATCACATATAGTTTTGACTTTTTATCATAATTTCAATAAAATTATTTTTCATCGTAAAAATAAAATCTTCAAAAAAATTTATAATGAATAAAAAAACAAACGTAAGTAAAGCAAAAGTTATTATCGACTATCAAAAGAATAGAATTTATTTAACTTTTGATAGTACTGTGAAAAAGCATGACCTTCAAAATATCTACACTGAAATACGTTTTGCCGTTGCTGACTTAAAGCCTGGCTTTGATGTAATCAACGATTTATCAAAAGCAACTTTTGCTCATCTAAGCGGTGTTACAACATTTAAAAGAATATCAGATTTTCTGTCTTCTAATGAAGTTGGCAAAGTAGTTCGTGTTATTACAGGCATGAAAGGTATTCTTTTCAAACAACTCTCCAAATCATCTGAACATATTAATGGTTACGCCCCTATATATACATCTAGTGTTGAAGAGGCTGAAAAGTTACTAGATGAAGCTAAATAATTTTTTGGCACTATATAATAGACTACCTAAACTGCCCTTCTCACCATCAGACAGCTACAAGCTCAACACCTAAAAAATCCCCACTACATTTCTGCTGTTTTGTGTCCTACCTATAATAGACAAGGCTAAAATCTCATTGCAAACACGATAAAACCCTTCAAATTCACTTACAAAATTATTCTCTTAACGGCTACTATTCATATATTCTTTAGCTTTTTTTTAAAAAAGTCTATATTTTCCTAGCAAAACAAAATAAACCTATTTTTCACCTAAAAACTCCTAAACAACCTCCTGTTACCTCCGATAAAATAACACAGACAATTTCTATTGACGGAAATTCGGACTATTAAGGCACTAAGCCTACAGTTATATAAATTCACGGAGGAAACCATGTCCCTAACAATTAATACCAATATCGCATCACTTAATGCTCAGCGTCATTTAAATAACTCAGGAAAAGACCTTTCCACATCTATGGAAAGACTAGCATCTGGACTACGAATTAACTCCGCTAAAGATGATGCAGCCGGACTAGCAATTTCTGATAGAATGACGTCACAGATACGGGGACTAAATCAGGCAGCAAGAAACGCCAATGATGGTATATCCATGGCACAAACTGCTGAAGGTGCCTTACAGGAATCCACAAATATTCTCCAGCGTATCCGTGAGCTAGCTGTTCAATCAGCAAACGACACTAATACAAGCTCAGATAGAGCCTCCCTTGATTCAGAAGTACAACAGCTAAAAGAAGAATTAGATCGTATCGCTACTACCACCGAGTTTAATGGTAGAACTGTAATTGACGGCACCATGGAAGATGCAACCTTTCAAGTAGGACCAGATGCCGGTGAAATGCAAAGAATTTCTTTTGCCATAGAAAGTGCAAAAGCTGAAGATTTGAGTCAAGATGGTGTTACAATAGATGCACCAGCCGGATACCCTGTTCGAGGAATCTCTTTAGCGGGATCTATTCCTGCTAGTTCAATTATAGTAAATGGCAATGAAGTTGGCCCAGCTATCAACAACAAAGAATTAGCTGACGCAATTAATAGTGCGGATGAGACTGTTCAAGCAATTCCAGTAAACTATCAAGAATTTGATTTTAACGATATCGACCTAGCAGTTGAAAATGATTTACCAGTTACCCTAGACGTGACTACAACCGCAGTAGCAAATTTTAATATTGCTAAGTATGACAGTACTGCAGCAGCAGTAGCGTTTAATGGTGCAACAGATGCTTCCGTACTAGCAACTGCCTTAAATGCTGATGCAACTATGGATTTAGATGCAATTGCAACTAATAGTCCAAGCATTCTTTGGGAAAATGTTACTCTTGCCCCTACTCAAACATTCTCTCTCGTGGTCACAGGTGCCGCGGCTGCCACAATTACTGTCCCAGATCCCGCCCCTGCGACAATTGATATAACAAATACACAAATGATTGATTTGATTAACGCAGAAACTAACACAACTGGTGTTACTGCCTCAATCGGCAACAGTGGTGAAATAATGCTGTCATCCAGTGATGGCTCGAACCTCACTTTAAACCAAACTATAGTAGGTAGTGCAAGTAAAGGTTTTCAAGATTCAACAGGAACTAAACTCGCAGATGCTACAAATGTAGTATACGTAGGCGAAGTATCTCTTAATGCTAAAGAAAAAATTGAATTATCTGGTGCTGGCGTATCAACTTTAGGCCCTACGGCAGGTCCATACCCTGGACCATCCTATGTATACGCAGACAATAAAGTGCTTAGCCCACTTGAAAGTGGTGATTTGATTATCAATGGCAATGACGTTGGTAATTCCGATGGAGACGCCAAGGTAATTGCAGCTGCTATCCAAAAAGCTTCTCCTGAAGTTATAGCTAATTCTATCAATAACCAAGAAATTGGCTGGCAAGGTGACGTTGTAATAGCTTCTGGAGATTTTATCCTTGAACTAGATGGTGCAGTAATCGCACTAGACGATGCTGATAATGATGGTAATTATGATTCAACTGAAATAGCAGCAGCTATTGATGCAACTGATGGTTTTACAGCTGAAGTTGCAACTGGCCCTGATAGAATACTAATTAGTAGAGCAGGTGGCGCAAACTTCACAATTAACCAACGATTAGATGGTCGAGTTGGTGAAGGTCTTGATGTAACGGTCACTGATGGTCGTGATCTTAGAGGAAGTATTATTCTAAAAAGTGAAACATCTATTTCTATCGAAGGTAAAGATCCTTCTAAGGCTGGTTTATCATCTGGAACAACTGATCCGATCGTAAAGGGCTCATACAATTTGAACCTCACTTTGGATAGTGGACAAATTATTTCTGTTGATACTGAAAACGCTATTAAGAATGGTAAAGTCAGTGCGGAGGATGTCGCAAGAGCTATAAACGCTGATAGCGACGCTACCATGGATTTTTCCGCCACTGTTACAGATGAAGGCAAGTTACAAATAATGCGTAATGATGGTACAGAATTTAAGATTACTGAAACTTCGATGACCAATGGACAAACCTTAGATGACTCAAATTCTGGTATTGTCGGTTTTAATCACAATCCGAGTAATTTTTTAACTGGTCAAATAGAACTAGATAGTACGAAAGACATTGTTATAGAAGGAACTGGGCTCGTGGCTGCTGGTCTGACTAAAACTGGAGATACAACGACAACTGTTGATAAAATAGACATTCTTACTCGTGAAAGTGCTGTTGTTGCACTTGGCTCTGTGGATGCAGCGCTAATGGATATTGATGAAATTCGTGGTGGCCTTGGTGCGATACAAAATAGATTTTCATCTACTATTAACAACCTGAATAATGTTTCTGAAAATTTATCCGCTGCTCGTAGTCGAATACTTGATACTGATATAGCAATGGAAACATCTGCTATGACTAAAGCAAACGTACTACAACAGGCTGGTGTTTCAATTCTCAGCCAGGCAAACCAATCACCACAACTTGCTTTGTCTCTACTACAAGGCTAGTAAATTACGGTTAGCAAACTATAAAGGCCAAGATTATTTTTTAATCGTGGCCTTTATAGTTTGTAATATTACCCTAACTTAAGACAAAAGTGCAAAACCCATTATATTCCTAACAATCTAATCTACATCCAAACATCTAACAGATGATGTTCAAAATTACGCGCCAGTAACCAAAATTTGTATACTCAACAAAAAAAAGAACGGACATGACAACATCCTCAAGGAAGGCAGATTTAGCCGCAGGCCTTTCAAGAAAGAAAACCACTTCACGGTCAAAGTGGTATATTAATTTCTTTAATCAAATTTTTTGGCATCATTGCAAATGAATCATATAGTCATTGGCGTAGTTTGTCCCGTTTTGTCGATCATATTCGATTAATACGACACAAACCATATCAAAAGAACTATAAACATCATGTAGAATCGAGGCAAGATTCAATAACTTCTTTGGCTTTAAAGTTGATAAACCAGTGAAATCATGCAAGAAAACAGCTCCTTCAGCGAACATTAACTGACTTCCACTATGGAACGGGTCATTGTTTGTTAAAGAGGGACGAAATTGCCTGCTAAAAATATCAATAAAGTTATGAAATAAAAATCCCTGTTGACGAAGGGCGACATCAATATCTCCAAATAGAGGTTGGTTTTTATATATCGGAATAAATTCTACTTCAGTGTGAATTGTTGTGACATTTTCAATTAATTTTTTTGCCCCAAGTATCACATCAAGTTCTCCACCTTGTACATCCATTTTCAAGTAATCTACATCTTTTATTAAATCGATATCATCCAATCTTACTGTTTCTACTTCTATAGTTTCAACTACAGGAAGATCCATTCGTTGAAAGTGGGAAAGTAAATGCGCATCTGGCTCATATAATGATGATGTAAAAGGATTTAGGCATTTATAAAATGTTCCTGGTTTGCCATCTCCGATAAAATATGGCAGGAAAGTATGATTATTTGGTGCTGTTTTATTACGTTTTTCACAATTTTCAAGATCTGGTTCGAAACCAATTACTTGGACATGTGGGTTGCTAAGGAGTGCATTATAAGGGTCTGTACCTTGTCCCAATGAAGCTGCTCCGACATCAATGATGGTAAGTGAAGGTGGGGGAATACGAATTATGCTAAAAAAATTATCCATTGTTCTTACTCCAATTTTTACTGATTTTAATATTCTATTCATATAAATAAATATATATATATTACGCAGGATTTACTTAATCAATAAATTTTCACTCTTTTATAAAAGAGAGAAATTTAGGGGACTTATTCCAGACCGATTATCTCTCATTGTCTCAACGTAAACTAGGGATAATCCATGAAACGCAGAATCTGATAACATCACCACAGACAACAAAACAACCTTTGAAACAAGCAAAAAGGTGTGCCGAAAGATTAGGAGCAAAAGGTTAATAATGTAGTATTCCTTCACTCACACGTCTGCCATATATACACAGGTTACACCCACAATCTAAAATTAAAAAACTATAGAACAATGATCTTTACTCGACGCCCACAGTGCGACTTGTGAGTAATATCGTTTACATAAGAAACTATAACACAAGGCCTAAAACCAAAACTTAACTTTAAGTAAATTTACGAATGGCTAATAGTCCAATACTGTAGGTACCTAGTGGCAGCTAAGAAAACACTTATACAAGGTGTAGTATGTCGGGTGGGACAATCATGAGGGTAAGTTTCTTGATTTAGCCTTTTAAAAATATCTTAGTTGATATTATCGAACACTTGGACCAATGTGTCAACTATTTCACGACTTTCCTATAGGTGTAGTTTTTCACCACTAGAACAGATTTTTTGCAAGTCTGGCTAGTTAAGCAATCCACAATCTATTATGACAGCGTGCTGACACTTTAAAACCATCTCTTCTCTGGCAGACTTTGATATCTAAAGTCAATACACACACTATATGGAATAGGCCAGTAGGATTGCTATCAGTTATATAACACTTAGACAGATCTTATCATATTCCTGAATCCGTGACGGCAGAGCGACAATCCCTTTCAAGGCTGACGCTGAACCATACTAAATGTTTCTGCCACTGTTTATATTCCATATAGTACAGTGTCAGAGTTCCTTGTCTCATTTTTTGGACAAATCAGTCTTTAAGCAACCATTTTTCCTGCAACAAGACACAGCTCTTCCTTTGTATCGCGTACTTCATCTACTCTAGGACAGCTTTTGCTAAAAGCTAAGCAACAAGCCTCTGATATTAAGCCTTGTACATCAAGAACCACGGATTGCACTTGCCGATCTTTATGAAATTCTGATTACTTCGACGGACATATTTACAAGCAGTCAAAATAAGATCACGGATTACACTTTTTATCCTGCGCCGTTTTACAGTAAGCTTAACTGGCGCAAGCTCTTTTAGTTCAATCATCAGCTGCCCAATGGTTCTCAGGCAATTAAACGCGAGCATAGACAGCAGGAGCACCAAGCCATTAGTGCCAAAATTACTTGAAGGCAACCGTTCGACGTCCATATCTGACTTCAACTCACTATGAAATTGCTCGCTGGTCCCGTGATCGTGGTATAGATTAATGATCTCTTCAGCATCCTCACACAAATTTGTCCAATAAGTATCAACCTCCAATTGAGGGAACAAAAGATAATTTCCTGCCT
>JAOPTU010000019.1:0-149463 GCA_051531995.1 Desulfotalea sp. | reverse complement strand
CTAAAGAATTTCAGATATGGGCAAAAAATGGCGGGAAATATGAAAAAATTGATGAACGAAAAACTGCTCAGACAGGGGGCGGAATAAAAAGATGGCACCAGCTCGCCAAAATATTAGGCGATTGTAAAGCAGTACTCGTTAGTGGTGTGGGCCAAACCCCTAGAGACATTCTAACCAAAGCTGGCACAAAACCCATTGAAGCATCAGGCTTTATTGAAGATGGGCTTGAAGTCGTCTTTGAAAACAAAGCTAACAAACTGCTCAAAGGACGAAAGACTTCCTGCGCTGACGCCACCTGTTTGGGTACTGGCGGTGGGTGCGGGTGATACTATTCTAACATCTGATATTTAGTACGATATAAAAAGGCCCTTAGCATTTTACTGTTAAGGGCCTTTTACTCTTCATATATGTAATAGTAGTTTACACCTATTTTGAAAGAGAGGTTAAGGTATAATGGTTCATAGGAACAAACTTGAAACACCACTTACAAAAAAAGGCTTCGGTCTATACCATACTCTCGACAAAATTCTAAAACCGGACTTCCATTTTCTGCTTACTTCAATATTGATGTTATTCAGCTATCACTAAATCTAGTTATTTTCTTATGAACAATTCTACTTTAAAATTCTATTAATTTAGAGAGTATTACCGATGCAAATGATAGAAAATTTAAAGTAGCTGAGAATGTATTACAAACACATATCTCCTTTCTCTCGCATTAGCAAGATAAGGAGATATTTAAAAATGGATACTACTACAGTAGATTTAAATTACTGTAGCAGTAACATTTAAACAGTAAACTTACTTTTAAAATTCACAATAAAATCAGGGTCTTAAGCCAATAATAAAGATAATGGATACCACTTATGTTTTTAAATGGTACTCTTTAAACTTACCATTTAGAGCTATAATTAATCATTCCAGGCCGGTTTTCTCAAGTAATTAACATTTCTATATCTACCAAAACTAGTAAGTGATACTCTTAATTCTTACTAGTTGATTCAACAAGATCTTCTCCGTTACCAACTATGATCAAGAATTTTTACGTTTGGTTAATCTTTGTAGGAAAAATATTTTGTTCAAATAAGGCAGAGGTGTGGTTGCTTTGGTTCTGACGATACTAAACACCATGATCCATCTGGTGAATTATTGCCAGGACCGGAAGAACATTCATCTATTTCTGTTGTCCTATATCTTTTCTGGAAGTGAGTTTACTACTTCAATTATCTCTTTTCTGAGCCATTTATGTTGTTCATCTTCCTGTCGAAAACTGAAATGGCAGTGGAGAGGAAGAAAAGTCCCTCATCTCGCATGCTTTTGCATGATATCATGCAGTATCAGGGCTAAATGTAGCAATGGCAAGAGTGCATTCTTTACCTCGAAGTAGCTCAGCCGTTGGTAATTGAGGTGAAATAATCTTAAGGGTGAAGCGTTTCAGTTTCCCTTTAACCTGTTCATAGAAACGGGGCATAAGCAAACTGCTCTAGAAATCGTTGTAGCGATAACCAGATCTATTTCGCTTTCTGCAGGTGAAAAGGAGGAGGCTTACACAAGGCCTTGTAGCTCGCTAAGAATCCTATATACCTTTTCAGTCATCTGCTGCGCATACATTGTCGGAATGATTGTTCTACCCGGCCTGATAAAAAGAGAGTCTCCAACAATTTTTCGCACTTTCCAAAGTGTGTTCAGCGAACTGTGTCAAGTTAATTAATTTGCCTTTACCACCGAAGCAGTGGAATCTAATATTAGCACAGAGAATGGGATTACAACAAAACGGAACCAACAATTCAAAATAGGGAAAATACTAAAATGCTAAGACAAATTGTATCAATCACACTTGTAGTATCTTTCATTGCTCTTGGCATTTCAGGATTATTGATGATTGTTTTGAATAGCTTCAGCTTTCAATTACAAATGCACCCTGTACATAAGATATTCGGAATCATCATGGCTCTCACCGGTTGTGTACATGTTTACCTGAACTTCAAACCTATAAATAGATACCTAAAGAATCAAAAGGAACTTGTTTTTGGTGCGATCATTTCAGCGCTTCTCATCTTACTCCTTGTTACTGGTCTAAATAAGTCAATAGATCCAGAACTAGTTGAACAGATTCAACAGCTGATGTCACAAATGGAGTCGAAGCAATAAATCTGCATGGTTCACGCCATTCAAGTCACTATCATTCGTCAGAACCACCTCGCGATAACTAACGGAGTGGTTCTGAAAGTTCAAGTAAAACAGCAAGAGCAATCACAGAAAATACTTTGTTATTCTAACAACATAACTCAATCAGCTACAACCAAGCTAATTGGCATTAACTCTAAAGTGCTAATACAGTCGTCATATTCTCAAAAAACAATCCAACTTCCTCTGCAGGTAACGGAACACTGAACAAATAACCCTGCACTTCAGGACAGTTACTCTTTTTTAGAAAATCAACTTGCGACATGCTATCAACACCCTCAGCAACCACTCTCAACCCCATACCATCTGCCATTGCAAGAATGGCCTCAATGATCGATCGATCATTGCTTTCCTGGTCAATACCACATATAAAGGATCGATCAATTTTCAGACAGTCTATTGGCATATCTTTTAACCTACTAAGACTTGAGTATCCTGTTCCAAAATCATCCACAGCAATCAGAATTTTGTTATTTCTGAGTTCGTGAAGAATGGATGCTATATGCTGAGAATCTAAAGCAAGGAGACTCTCAGTAATTTCAATTTCCAAACAGTTTGGGGCAAGTTTGGTCTCAGTCAGGATATCACTCACCATTTTCACAAAATCAGGATGAGTAAATTGTTTAATGGAAACATTTACCGCTATTCTTCCAACAGGCAGCCCCTGTTCAATCCAGGACTGAAACTGCATACAAGCCTGCCGAAGCACCCACTCTCCAATAGCGAGGATCAATCCACTAGCCTCAGCAACCGGTATCAACTCGAGAGGTGGGACTGATCCAAGTTGCTTATTGTTCCAACGCAGTAAGGCCTCAAAACCAACGACCTCCCCAGTTCGCAAATCAATCTGTGGTTGGTAATTCAAGGTTAACTCTTCTTGCTTAATGGCATGCCGAAGTTGAGTTTCAATGGTCAATCTCTTCTGGGCAACATCGTTCATGCATGCCTTAAAATAGTTGTATCTTCCCAGGCCAACAGATTTGGCAGAATACATCGCTAATTCAGCATTACTCAGTAACTCTTCCACACTTCTTCCATCATCCTCGAACAGTGCTATACCTATACTAGCTGTAATTGTGAATTCATTACCCCCTATAATAACAGGTTGCTCTATATACTGTTCTATACGACGGGCGACAATAGCAGCGTCTTCACTATGCGTAATTCTTGACAGAATCACCGTAAATTCATCTCCCCCCAATCGAGCTGCTGTTTCGACGATTATTGATCTTGAAACGGTATCAGATACTCTTACACTTACGACAAGGCGCTCAGCCATCTTCTTTATCAGCTCATCACCAACATTGTGTCCAAGTGTGTCATTAATTCGCTTAAAGTTGTCCAGATCGATGAACAATAATGCACCCTTGTGTTGATACCGACGACCACTTTCTATAGCCTGACTGAGGAGATCTATGAACGTAATGCGATTTGGTAAACCGGTTAGATGATCAAAGTAAGACAGCTGATTGAGGCGTCCCATGACCTCTCTATTTAATTCCCATTTTCGAGTAAGAGCATGTGCTAACTGAAGGACCTCAACGTTATCAAAAGGCTTTTTCAAAATTAGTAAACTATCACTTTCTCCAAGCACCGCCCGAATCTCAGGCCAAGAGTAATCGGCATAAGCCGTACACAATACCACCTGCAGGTTTGGACACACATTCCACAAATGATTTATAGTCTCAATACCATCCCAGCCGGGTGGCATACGACCGTCAACAAATGCCAAAGAATAGGGGCATCCGTCTTCCTCGGCTCGCTTGGCCATCTCTACACCTTCTTGACCTTGGGATACACAATCAATTTGAAACATAGAGATATTTAACTCTGGAGTCTTGGTGCCAAATAGCAGTGTTTCCATAACCTCTAGCTCACTGTTCTTTCTTGTTGGCTTCATAAGAATCTTACGAAAGTCCTCATGTATTGCCACATTATCATCAATAACCAGTATACGATATTTTTGATCGATGTTACTTAATTTCATATTAGTTTTCCTTAGTGAGAGGCAATTCGAGTGTAAACGTTGCACCCTTTCCAGGGCCATTACTATGGACTGTTAAGCTACCATCTAACTCCTTAGCAGCAATTGCACCACTGTGCAGCCCGAAACCATGTCCATTTTCTCGTGTAGTAAATCCATGTCGAAAAATTCGATTAATATTTTCTTTCTCAATTCCCATTCCATTGTCAGCAACCTCCAAAGAAACAAAATTTGGCCGACTATTATAAATCCTCAGAGTGATAATTTTTTCATCAAAACCACTATCAACACACGCATTCTTGGCATTATTGATTATATTTAGAAGGATCTGCAGAACCTTATGTTTATCTACCACAACATAATCTACCTCCTGATACTTTCGTTTAACAGTCACATTATGCCTCAACAGTGCTCCGGAGTATAGATTGAGAGCATCTTCCATGAGTTGGGTTGGTTCAATAATGTCGTGGATACCAGAAACTTTTCCGTAATTCTGCTGCATGGAAACTATTTCTTTTATATGTCCGATCCCACTATTCAGAGATTCTGTTTCTTTACACATCGTAGAATGCTCCACGTGTAAAACATCAGCTAAAGAACTCAGGTAGCTGTGTATCTGACATCCCCGTGGGTCCTCTGTGAAAAAAATACTCAATTCTTCTACAGATTCTGGAATAATACCTACTAACTTCGACACATTATCGACACTTGAATCACGTAGCTGATCAATAAGCAGGGTACATGAAACATTGACACTATTGAGTACATTCCCAACATTATGCAACACTCCTGTGGCTACCTCTGCCATACCAGCCGCCCGCGACATTTCAACGAGTGAACTCTGGGCTGATGCCAAATCCGATAAAGCGACCTCCTTGGCCAACACCTGCCCCTGTAATTCTTGTGTACGCTCGCTGACCCTTTGTTCCAACGTGGCTTTTGCGTCTAGCAAGGCAATTTGTGTCTGTTGTCGAGTTATAGTCGCACCCAGCATATCGGCTACAGTTCTCAAACTATCTTCTTCTGCATCAGTCCAAATCCGCTCGTAGTTACACTCCTCAAGCGCCAAAACCCCCCACAAGGAATTTTCTACAAAGACTGGGATAATTATCAGAGAACATATATCCAGCGTGGAAAGAAAGTGGTGTTCAGCATCTGTCATCTCACCCATAACTGTTGTGACGATATCATTCTCTTTCAATCTTATCTCCCACGAACGCAAGCCAAGATCCTTTAGACAATAATGTTGATGCTCATAATGTCGTTCTTTTCTGTTATTGCCAACCAAGCCCCACTCATAAATCATGGAGAAACAAGAGTTATCTTTTGTTTCTTTAGACCTTCGCCACACTGTAGCTCTACTCGCAGCAGAGGCGTGACCAATATTATTGAGAACATCTGTTATTATATTTTCCCAATGAGAACTTTCCAAAAACAGTTTTGCTGCAAACCGAACACTTTCAAGAATATGGTCACGCCGTAACAGAGCATCAGCCATGGTATTGACCGATTCAGCTAGACTACCAATTTCATCTTTACGCACCAGATCCGCGCGAACCGACAAGTCTCCTCCGGCAATCTGCTGAACAAGAGCTTGAAGCCTAACTACTGGCGAGACCATCCTACGGGCATATAAAATAGAGAACACCAAGCTAAAAATCAGGCAAATTATTGCTAGGATTAAGGTATTTCGATACAAAGCAGAAACACTAGCATCATAACCTTGGAGTGAAAGTCCCACGTGAATCCAGCCCCACTCGATACCCGAATAATCAAACGGCTGAGCGAAATGAAACACTCTCCGTTCAAAGAATGGCGCCGTGACAATAGAGCCACTAGACATTCGCTTCCGATCAAGCCAATATGAATCAACTTGATCCTCCACCCTCCAAGTATCCTGTTCAATAATCAAAGAAAATCCGTTATTTTTCATAACAACCAGGAAATCTAGATCTGGGTCACCTACAACCATTGTCTGTGCGGCACTTACAACACTAGCATAATCTTCGTTAATTGCTGCACCAGCCGCAACATTATGAAGAGAGACAGCCAAACCATTTGCTTTCGATTGAAGATTTGAGATAAAAGTGCTTTTCTGCTGCGGCAATGTGATGATAACAAACAATAGCAAAGTCACCACCGACACCAACCATGCGAGCAGACCGATGCGCATGGCAATATTCAGGCGACTAAGTTTCATGATTTTTTTTAACATGCCTGGATCTCTTTATACCTATCATTCGTTGATGCTGTTTGAACGTTGCAATAGCTCACTGGCCTTTACCCAAAGTCGGTTCACACTATCAAGAGAAGAATCGTGCTGTCCAACCGCAGGTAGTATGCTGCATAGCAATATCAGAATAGTAAGTATGTTTTTCAAGAATACGTTAACAGTTTACACCAACCTCATATATCATTCCCACTCTAGCACAGCTAGCTGTCTGAAAGTGTTATTTACTTTCTATAGATCCAAATAAACGTTTGTGCTCTTTCAACAGAGACAATGTGTCGCCGAGGCAAGACACTGTCTGTTTTTCCAAACTATCAGTCTTAAACATTGTCAGAATTTGCTTAGAAGCCTGGGTCATGTCTAACCCAAACAGCTCATGCATTACTTGTTCTTTCACGGGTGAAGCAAAGTCGGCACGAAAGCCAAAAAGCGATGGTACAAAAGGTGGTGAAGTTGCCAATACTCTCATCTGCGTCCCTATCTGTGGGTTAAGCTCAACCATGAGTTCAAATGCACTTTTAGTTACAATACATGCATCAACCTTACCGAAAAACACGGGCAATAGAACTTCACTCACTTTGTCCTTCTTGCTAATCGTCTCAAAAAATTCTGCCGATGCATTGAACCCTCTTCCTGCCAGAACAGTATCTAGCCAAATAAGTGCCAAGGAATTACGAATAGATCCCTCCCACCTCAAGTGTCCCCCTCGTAGGTCAGCCAACTTTGCAAAATCTTTTTTTCGATTGACAAGAACAACATATTCTTCACTGATGGAACCATCAACAACAGAGACAATAATTTGATCTTTTGACATCAAATTTTGTAATGTAAAATATTCTGGAGTGGTCACACTAATGTAGTCAACCTTCCCAAGGGACAAGTCTTTTTTAATATCAGCAGAATTTTTATAAATCTTTGACTGAAGAACAACTGTTATATTCTTTTCCTTAGCAAGTGTCTGCGCCCAAATTCGTATCGCCGCAATAGCATCATTTTCATTTACGGGACCAATTGTAGAACGTGAGAAGGCAATACGAAAAAGACTGTCATCCTCAGTATCTGCCAGCGTGATTTTAGCAAAAACCATACAAGTAAGAGCCCACACACCTAGTACCACAACCAACAGTCGCATAAATCCGATAAGACATTGGTTTCGCAAGAGTATCTTCGACATTTTCTGACATCCTCATTCTATTGGATTCTTTTAATTATTTCAGTCCCTACCAATAGATTCAGCTGAGATTTCATAACAACATGGTCATAACTAACTTTATAATATTGTGCTGCCATCATTGCCTCCATCAATTGAGCATTGACAACATCTTCAGTCTCGGCCAATCCATGCTGGTAGGCACGAATATTTAATTTACGATTTTCCTCAGAAGCATCCAAAGCTTCTAGGCTTGCATTATATGACTTTTCAGCGGCATCAATAGAAAGGAAGGCATTTCTGATTTGTACCCCTATACCTTCTTTTAAGAGGACTTTCTCTTCTTTAATCCGAGCTATTCTAGCCTTAGCTTCCGCAACATGTCCCTGAATGAGACCGCCACTAAAGATGGGAATCTCAATGCCTATTCCAACAGACCATCCGTCTTTATTTTCATCGGTCACAAGTCCACCATCAAAGTCATTGGTCCATTTATGTAACTCACCAGTCACTGCCACCTTTGGATAATGGCCACTTTTCGCTGTGCGTAAAGCACCTTCTGCAGCATGGAAACCTGCTTCAATTTTTCCCCAGTCAGGATTAAGCGCATAGGCTCCGCCAACAAGTCCTGCTAAATTATCATGAAAAGGCATAAATGCTATCTCAGTATCAGTGGGTATAACAGTCGCATCCCAACTCATGCCCATGATATTTGCCAGAGCCGCCCCGGATATCTTTTCATTTTTTTCCAGTACTGCCACCATCGATCTAATCGTCTCGACCATTATTTTATTGGTAAGCCAATCAGTTTTCTTCACCTTTCCACTTCCAGCTTTATACATAGCCTCAGTGAGCCGAAGAGTAGCTTCCATACGTGCCAAAGTATCTTGACCTACTTGGTGAAGTCTGCGAGCAAGTACAGCCCCCCAGTACAACCGTTTAACACTATCGACAATTTGCAAATCAGTACGTCGCGATTCCTGTTTCATCATCTCAACCTGCCCTAAAGCCTGCTCGCTGTACCCCTTACGCATACCACCATCATACAAAAGCCACTGAACCTCCAAAGAAACTTGCAAAGTATCCTCATCCATTAAGGTAATCTCCTGCTCGGGAAGAGGAATAGGGCCAAAACCTACGTCCATTGACCCTGCAGGATAAAGAAAATTAAGTGGTTCGTCCGTTCTCTTATATCCAGCTTTAGCACTCAATTGTGGCCAATAACCTGCAAGAACTTGACGATGCTGGGCCTCCGCCATCTCAATTTTGTACTTGGATGCTGGACGTCTACGATTATTTCTCCATGCCTCATCAAGACATTGCTCTATATTAAGATGTCGGGGCGCTGCAGGTGCCCCAATATCCTGGGAAGAAGCTTCAGTAAAGAGGATTAACGACAGCATCATAGCAGACAAAAAAATGATACTTGATACAGTAAAATTGTGACACGTTAGATGCATCGTCAGTGAGCTCCATTAATATATAAATGATTTTATAATTATTACTACGGATGGTACGGCATGTTCGCAGAAGCGAATGATATTTATACATAATATCAGTAAATTACAAGAATAAAAACAATCACAAAAATCTATCCTAATTAAATCGGTCCAAAGAAAAATGATCGAGAGCCATCTTCTGATTAATAGATTACTGAGCAATACCAATCAAAACACCATCATAACAAGTCAAGGTTATTCCTAACATTTTCTTGTTATGAGCGACCAGAAAACTGGAAGGATAGACTTATAAGAAATAGGAACAACCTCAAGTTAAAAGGAAAGACTGAAGTGCTCACTTTCGATAGGGTAATGTTAAGTTCAAGGCTCATTTGCTGAAGTTGTGCTGGAAACACCTTAAATGAATCTTATATACAATTAAAATGATTAGCTCTGATGCAAAACAAAGAAATACTTGTACCACCGTTGCATAAATGGAAATGGTATGAAATCGATAATAAAATAAAAAAAGTGTTACAGAGGAACAACTAGCGACAAAGAACAACTGAAAACATCCCCTCTCGCATTAGCATGAGAGAGGGGATGTTTTAGAAAGGATACTACACCATAGCAATACTCAAACAGTAAACTCACTTCCTTAATCGCCAACAAAATCAGGCGTCTACGCCAGAAAGGAAGGTGAAAAAGCACCACTTATAAACCTAAGTGATACTCTTTGACCTTACCATTTCGAGCAATAATTAATCATTTTAGGCCAGTTTTATCAAGTTCTCGTCATTTATTTATATTCCTAAAACAGTAAGTGATACCCTTACTTCTTACCGATTGGATAAGTAAGATCATCTTTAAGACGAAACTATGCCCGAGAAAACTTTACAGCCTCAACCCTCAGGTACCCCTTTAAGCGAGAGCTGAAATCTTCGGTATAGCAATATTAATCGTGCACACCAAGTCAGAGTCAAAAAATGAGTGGAAATATGTTGATTTTGGCAGAGAGGTTTTTATTACCTATACTCAGGAAACACCTTAAACTGGGTTTGAAATGTCTCAAGCTTGAGATTGCCTTTGGTAAGCTCTACGTTTGCAGTCGCTCCATTTCCGTGCAGTTTCAGACTGTCTGCCAAACCCACCATATCACGCAACATTTTCACTCAGGAGTGCACTTCAAAACCCAGCACAGCCAGTTGAAGTCTCCAAAAACGTTAACAGGTTGCGATCAGTCTTTTGTAAGTCTCGCGAGAAACCTATCTTCCTCAGCGTCTAACAGCTTATAGCACTGCCATCCGTGCAATGAGCTGACACTTTTGAGCAGATCAAAATCAATATAGAGCCAGCTGAATGGATCGGACCGCATGCCCTTATAAATCATCACGAACTCTGTTTCTCCTGGGTATCGTTCATCATCTCCGGGAGCCTTCCCGCTGTCTGCTGTAAGATCCGTTGAATCAACGAGGACTTGTCCTCCCGGTGCAAGCAGGTCACCTGCGTGCTCTAAAAAGAGACTCAAACCATCAAGGGTACCGCACATCCCAGCCCCGTTCATAAGCATCAGGACGGTATTGTAGGAGCCGGTTTCCAGCTCGTGTAAATCCAGATGACGAACATTCTTTACCCCCCGCTCCTCCATGACAACAACGCATCCCGGAGAAATATCGATAGCGTCAACCTCAAGCCCCAATATCTGCAAGGCAAGACTGTGACAACCGCTGCCTCCTCCAACATCTAGAACTGGCCCCCTGCATTCAGCGAGTGCCAGCTTATCAAGCTCTTCCATTTCTAAAAAGTGACGAAACATGAAATCACCGCGCATGGGAGACATCTCCTGCGTGTCGGACCAGGCTGTTAAGAACGCGTTCGAATCTCCCCTGTGATACTCCAGCAGCATCTTTCCCAGGGGATCCCTCCTTTTGTCAAATATTCGCGCCATTGTTATTCCATTATCTCCTGATTCGTTTTAATACATGCTTGGCAGTTCCTACCTACCAAGATTCGGACTCTCTGCTTATGCCAGAACAGCTGTGACTGATATAACAAAATACATCGAGCAAAGCACCGATAGACTCGTTGGAATAAAAGTAAAAAGTCTGATGTGGCGAGCATAAAAGAAACGATTGTTATCCTCCAACGAAACCGTTCAGTATGTAGTAAATTCCACCATAAAAATTGCCACGTTGAAGGTATGAAAATTTAATTAATTACCAAACTAAAAGTGCTTCCTGTAACTAAAGAAACAGATCGACTCGAAAACTTAACAGCAAAGAAGGAGCATGGAGGATGGCCTTATCCATGAGAATTGTTGTCGATGATTATCTTTGGTAGGCGCCACTTTGCAATTACTACATTTTCTGATCATTTCAATGAAGTATCCAATTCTACCTCATCAGGAACAGTCATGGTTTATTGCCTATCTGCCGTTCTTAAAGTTGGTAGGTCATACCTTAAACAGCAAAGTGATCAATGACGGAGAACTTTTACTTCCGATTTTCCTGTAGAATCAAATATTTGAATTTTCCTACCAAGTATTTCGCAAAAACTTTTTCTGCCAATGTGGGAACTTTGTCCTGCAGCTGAACAAGGCTTATCGTATTAATAATATTAGCAGCAGATGACTTTATATGGATAATAGTTTCATTCAGAATTTCTATCGTTATAAAATGAGAGGCAACAATCCCTAAGCCAACATCTTTTTTTTACTATAAGTTTTTAGGTAGATAGTCAGAAAAACCAAGATTTTATGGGTGAAGTGTCATTTTTTTCGGCCTAATGTAGTAGCGGAAGTAACCGACCAGGTTGGAACCAATAAAAATAGCTTCCATGAGCACAGCCCCAGGTGATCCAGCGAGATAGTTATGTATAATCCAGATCATGGTGCCTATCAGCATCAACTGCCTGAGCAGTTTATCGTTCTTACTAAAAGCTGCTAATGTCGTAAAGATGGTTGCGGTGCCACCCAGAACCGACAGTATTCCTTCAAAAGAAAAACCTGAAATGGCAAATGTTACAATAAGGAAGAACCACATTACTCTTTTCGACGTTGTAAATATACTACTTGTAAAGCGAGCTACGGCAAGTAGCCCAAGAAACCCTGCCGTCCAATGCCCTAACAACATGAAATGGGCGGAAATAAATATTGCGGAAACAACTAAGCAAGTGACTATATTTTTCCTTTCTTTAAACTGGAAAGAAAAAATATCAGAGCAAATTGCGACCCCAATCAGGATTTGTGATAAGGCGAAATTGGATAGCATGATTCTACCTATAGAGAAATATTGAATTTCGAAATTAATGAGAACTTTTGTACAATAGTCCTGTTCTAATATCAATTGATATATGTAGCTGATCCAATATCACAATCGGACGTTTAGGACCCAGCCAATAGCCCCCACTCAACTTTTATGTAATTTCTGCAAAAATAGAACCGGGTACTTCATTGGAATTATTCAAAGATGAAGTAATTGAAAAGTAGAGCTTATCCATGATTATCTTAACTAGATATATCGTATGTTCTTAGTTAAGGTTATTCTGACGTAATAACATAGATACACCAGAAAAATGTCACAAATAACCTAAATATTTCTCAGAAAAACAGCGATGGTATAGGTAAGCTGGTGACTGCGGAGAAGTAACACAAGGAGATTAAAATTGAAAAATACGTTAACATTCCAGTAGCATAAAGGAAATAGTGATATCTAAGAGTATCACTTACAGGTTAAATGCAACATAGTACATTTAACCTGCACAAACAGATAGATAGAAGAAAAAGAGTACCACTTAGGGTTAATTATATTCCCTAAACACTTCTAACTAAGCGACCAAAACCGCCTGGGATTGTACCTGATGACCAAAAAGAACGGCCTTGCTTGAAGTCCACAAACCAATAACCGCCTGGTTTACGTTGAGCATCAACAAATACAAAGGCAATCTCTTTCACAAAACATGGATGCAAATACAAGCCCTTAATATTTCTGCCTGGCTCTAGTAACGAAAGAGCTTCTTCCATCGTTGGCAAACGCCAATCATTAAATCCTGCCAAGTTATCTTTATTTACCTGTTCAACACCTCTTTGAATAGTACGAATTGAGGCAATATCAAGTCCGCCGCGTTGCCACATCAAACCTGTCTTTTGATCAACAACTACATCCTGATCAAAACTAGTAAGATTGTTTTCAAACCTGCCTTCCTTATTTAAGTAAGCGTCAAAAAAGTTTGACGATTTCACAACTCCTTCAATCTGATCATCATTAATTATCGATTTACTTAGCGTAGGCAAAGACACCTTAGGCTTGATACTTTCATTAAAAGCTGGAAGTACTGGGCCCATGAACTCATCTTCAACTACAACCTCGAGAGCCTTAATCTTGTCATAACCCTTGTCGTCTAAGACGTTCTCAATTAGCCAAGTCTTAATTTCTTCATTAATTGCATAACTTTTTTCAAATAAGGAGCTACTTCCTTGCTCTTCGACACAGTTTTTAATCATCGCGAGAGGGGCATCAATTTCAGCAATAACAACAGCGTGTTTCACCGCTCTCTCCATTAAACATAGGGTTGGTACATCTACCCAATTATCAATAAAGAAATAGTAGACCATTTCATCGTTATTCCGAACTCTTTCTCTACCGCCCCATGATTCATAGGTGCCAAATGTTAGATCTGGAGTCATCTCCCAGTCAATAGGAGTAATTACTTTGTCGCCAACTTGAATTTTATGAAACATACTCATAACAACCTCCATATTTTAAATTAATTTATATCTAATAACGATTCCTATTAACAATAGTTACACATGCTAATACTATTTGTCTAGAGGAAACTATTACCAGCAGAGTTTTTTTTCTACTTCACAAGATATGAATAAAGAATTACCATGTTCAATAACGCTGGTAATTCAAAAATCTAATTGCTGGGTAGACTACAATTTTACTCGCTATAATAAATAGAATTACCTTTAAACCATTCAAACCATATATAAATAAAACTATGAAATTAAGAAATATCATTGCCGGAACCTGTCTTTTTTTAGCATTTCAATCACCTTTTAGTTCTTTTGCTGCTGATAGTCACAGTGGCGTCATCAAAGAAACTATGAACTCTGGTGGTTACACCTATATGCTAGTCGACAACAAAGACAAGGAAACGTGGGTTGCCATACCTGCAACAACCGTTAAAGTTGGGGAAACTGTTAACTATCAACATGGTGTCACCATGGAAAAGTTCGCTAGCAAGACCCTAAATAGAAGTTTTGATAGCATCGTTTTTTCTGGCGGACTAGCAAATACTAAACCAACTGAAATAAAACAGTCTAAAGATGAAATGTTTAAGTCTGCAATTACCAAAGAGCAAATGGGAACGATTACGGCCTCAAAGGAATCTGGTGGTAGTAGTGGGTCGGTAACCTCGTTTGCTGACCTTGAAATTACTAAAGCAACTGGTGAAAACAGCTACAGCATCAGTGAGCTATACGCAGACAAAGACAAACTTTCTGGACAAACCATTCTCCTACGTGGCAAGGTCATGAAAATTAATGAAAATATCATGGGTAAGAACTGGATACATCTCCAAGATGGCACTGGTGATCCGATGAAAAACAGCCATGATTTAGTACTTACAGGACAGATAGCTCCGGAGCTTGGTGCCATTGTTACCGTTCAGGGCAAAGTCGCTATAAACAAGGATTTTGGTTACTCATACAAATATGATCTACTGCTCGAAGAAGCTAAGCTTGTCAAATAATATCGAAATGCTGAAACTTAATGAACTCAAGAAAATTGGTTTTGATTTTGACGGGGTAATCGCTAACACCGCAGGCTCTTTTTTAGAAATTGCGGAAAAAGAACACGGTTATAACTTTTGCTTAGATGACATAACTAGTTTTGATATAGAAAATTGCTGTGACATGCCAAAGAAATTAATTGATAGTATATTTCATTCATTAATTCTTGACACAAGCAGGACACTTCCAATTTCAGGAGCAGTGGAAGTTATTAACAAGCTTGCATATCGTGAGCAGGTTCATATCATTACAGCTAGGCCAATAGCAGAACCTGTGCATGCTTGGATAGAAAAATATTTTGACAAAGACACCATCAAAAAAATATCTATTCTAGCCATGGGAAACCATGACGAGAAACTGCCCCATATAAAGGAGCGAGGAATTAGCCATTTTATTGATGACAGAATTGAAACCTGCTTCCATTTAGCGGAAAATGGTATTTCCCCTATCGTTTTTAGCCAACCTTGGAATAAAAACCAACATAGTTTCGACACGGTTAATAATTGGCAGGAAATAGAATACATTTTGGATATCTAGGCAAAGACAAAATATGAAATGCCCCCACTGCGAGAAGCCGATAACTGTTTACAGGAATCCTGTCCCTACCGTCGATATTATTATTGAGATAGATAACAAAGTTGTACTAATCAAACGTAAAAACAAGCCTTTTGGCTGGGCAATCCCAGGTGGATTTGTCGACTACGGCGAATCATTTGAGACCGCAGCAAAAAGAGAAGCTGAGGAAGAAACAGGTATTAAAGTAGAAAACCTACAACAATTCCGCACCTATTCAGATCCGAGCCGTGATAGTCGTCAGCACACCGCCTCAACTGTGTTTTTTGCCAATGGCAACACAGATCCTGTTGCAGGGGACGATGCAGCCGATGCAAAATTATTTGCGTGGGATGAACTACCAGACCTGGCATTTGACCACGGACAAATACTCGCTGATTTTATCGAGTTTAAGAAACATACTACGATGAAATAGTTTTTTTCCTCATAAAATTAATTATCATAAAAGATCTTCAAACTAGGCAAATTCCCCCCCATGAATATCACCGATGCAGAAAGAGATGCACTTTATAAAATTATCTACTCAAGAAGAGATGTCAGAAGTGAATTTCTTCCAAAGCCAGTACCAAATGAAGCCATTGCAAGGATACTGAAAGCTGCCCATCATGCCCCTAGCGTTGGCTTCTCTCAACCTTGGGATTTTGTGATTGTTAAAGAACAAGAAACCAAGGAAAAAATCAAAAAAGGATTTGAGATCGCCCACGCTGAATCAGCAGAAATGTTTACAGAAGATAAAAAAGAGCAATACAAAACCTTTAAACTAGAAGGTATTGTTGAATCACCACTTGGTATCTGCGTAACCTGCGATCGTAGCAAAAATGGCCCCGTCGTCATTGGCCGTACCATAAAACCAGAGATGGATTTATACAGTGCTGTTTGTGCAGTACAAAATATGTGGTTGGCGGCAAGGGCTGAAAATTTAGGCCTTGGTTGGGTAAGTATTCTGCATGATAAAGTATTAAGAGATACCCTTGGCATTCCTGTGAATATCGATATTATTGGTTATCTATGTATCGGTTATGTTTCTCATTTCAATGAGAAGCCAGAACTAGAAAAAGCTGGCTGGCTACCACGACAGGATATTAATGAGATTATCCATACGGAAAAGTGGTAGCAACTGATTAGAAATTTTCACCATTATTCATACCAGAAACTTCGCCCCACCTTCTCCCTTAGATATTATCAAATGAGGGGAATCCAAGAAATATATCCTCCAAAAACAAAAAAGCCCCTTTAGTAATGGATTATCCACAACTAAAGGGGCTTTAAACATATATCTCTAAAACAAATAGAGACTAGCTAAAAAAGACTAGCCACGAACACGAACGCCAGTTCTCTTACGAAGACGAATGTTCTTAGGTGTAATCTCCACAAGCTCATCATCATTTATGTATGCGATACAATCTTCAAGAGTCATTACACGGGGTGGTATGATAATTACCGCATCATCAGAACCAGAAGCACGCATATTGGTAAGTTTTTTACCTTTAGCTGGGTTAACCACAAGATCAGCTGCACGGCAATGCTCGCCAATGATCTGACCTTCGTAAAGAGGCTCTGTTGGGTTAACAAAAAGCTCACCACGATCCTGAAGATTAAAGAGTGCGAAAGCAACAGCAACACAGGTCTCTTTAACAACAAGTACACCACTAACACGGTTAATAATATCACCAGCATATGCACCATACTCAGAGAATACATAAGCCATCATGCCCATACCTTTAGTATCGGTCATGAACTGTGAACGGTAACCAAGAAGACCACGGGTAGGAATGTTGAATATCAAACGAACCATACCGTTTTCAACAGTCATCTCTTCCATTTGGCCTTTCAGCTTACCAAGTTTCTCAATAACAGGACCTTGATACAATTCATCAACGTCAACTGTAAGGCGCTCATAAGGCTCTTCGGTCTCACCAGCTTCGTTCACACGCATAATTACTTGAGGACGAGTTACCTGGAACTCAAATCCTTCACGACGCATGTTCTCGATAAGAATGGAAAGATGAAGCTCTCCACGTCCAGATACTTCAAAACCAACAGCATCGGTAAGAGGCTTGTAACGAAGAGCAACGTCAGAGAGGATTTCACGTTCAAGACGATCACCAATGTGACGAGAGGTAACATACTTGCCTTCTTTTCCAGCAAACGGAGAGTCATTTGGAATGAAGTGCATAGAGATGGTAGGTGGATCAATCTCAATAAGTGGTAATGGAGCTGGATTCTCAAGATTGGTAAAGGTAACACCAACGTTCACATCATCCATACCAGCAACAGCAACAATCTCACCAACGCTAGCAGACTCTACAGCAACCTTGCCGTCAGCTTCAAAACGATAAATCTTAGTAATGCGAATTGGCTTAATAGAACCATCACGACGAGCAACAGCAATAGGTTGATTTACTTCCATGGTACCGTTTACAACTTTACCAATTCCTAAACGTCCAAGGTATGGTGAATAATCAATAGTACCAACTTGCATCTGAAGAGATGCACTTGGATCACCTTCTGGTGGTGGAGTATGATCGATGATCATTCTAGATATAGGATCCATGTTACCACCATTAACTATCTCATCATCTGCCTCAAAAAGGGCATAGCCTTCTTTAGCCGAAGCATAAACAATAGGAAAATCTAAGGTGCTATCTGGAGCATTAAGCTTAACGAATAGGTCAAAAACTTGATCTACAACCCACTCACAACGAGCAGCAGGCTTATCAATTTTATTAATAACAACAATTACTGGTAGGTTATTTTCAAGAGCCTTCTTCAAAACAAAGTAGGTCTGAGGCATTGGGCCTTCCTGAGCATCAACAAGCAAAAGAGCTCCGTCAGCCATACGAAGAACACGCTCTACTTGACCACCGAAATCGGCATGACCAGGGGTATCAATAATGTTGATATGATGACCATCGTATACGTACGAACCATTTTTTGCTGTAATGGTAATACCACGTTCTTTTTCAATATCGCCAGAATCCATGAGACGTTCTTCAACATCTTGGTTTTCGCGAAACATTCCGGAATCTTTAAACAATTTATCAACCAAGGTAGTTTTACCATGATCAACGTGGGCGATAATAGCGACGTTACGAATTTTACTCTGTTCCATATTGATGTCCTGTGGCCGGAAAGGCTATAGATTTGTTTCTAACTTCTGGAGGGCATGAAAAATTGCTCATAATTGTTACAATTTTCTAGTTTTTCAGGCCAACCGTCTATAAGTGATTTGTAAAAAAGAAAAGGCAACGCCAACTAGCGTTACCTTAAGAAACATTACACTATACACAGAGAAGATGATATGACAAGCAAATTCCGCATTTTTTGCTTATTCACCCAACAAAAACCGCCTAATTTTGATTATTTCATAGTTTTTTAAAAGCATCACGCCTATTTTTCGCTGAACGAAGCAAAGGGGTGACTAATTCATCGACGTAATCATACACCTTTGGCCTTTTACCCTTGGCAGGGCGCATTATCCTTCCTATCACCTGTAAAAGTCTGCCTTCAAAACTAATGGGGGTTGTCAAAAAAAGAGTTCCCAAGCCTGGACAATCAAAACCTTCACTTATCAATTGAATTGTAGAAACAAGGACATCTACCTGTCCGCTACGAACTGATCCAACAATTCTTGCTCGCTCTTCAGCAGAACTTTGCCCGGTAAGTATCTCTGCGTTTATTCCATGCTTTTGCAAAGAATCCACAAACAACTGACAATGACCTACTCTATCTGACACTACCAACACAATTCCAGCAGTCGAAGAACCAGCACATGATTTAATATCACCAATAATTTTTCTATTGCGACCTTCATGCTCAACTAACGCCTTCATTAACGCTTGAAAATCACCATTATAATTATAGTCAAAATCGGTTTTGATAACCAGATGTTCTGGTTTAAGAACCGCTCCTGTTGACTGCAATTCTTCCTGATCAACCTTATGAATTCTATCTCCCATAAAATAATAAATTAACTTGGTCATCTCGTCATCACGCCTAAAGGCAGTCGCTGAAAGACCTAGTAAGTATTTACAGGGGAAATGACTAACAACATCGGTAAATAAACCAGCTGGCACTCGATGGCATTCATCCACAATCAATTGACCGAAATGTGAATTTAATTCTTCTGCTCTTTTACGAGCCGTATTAACTATGGCAATAGTTAGTGGTTTAATAGAAAATTTGCCATCACCGACTAAACCGACTTCACAACCGAGGAATTGCTCAGCTCGATCCCGCCACTGATAAAGCAATTCCTTAGTATGAACAATTACCAAGGTTGGCTGGGACCTTCTGGCAATAACGCTCAAAGCCATGATCGTCTTACCACTTCCGGTACCAGCTTCTAAAACCCCAAAACTACGTTTGCACACCAAACCCACTGCTTCTTCTTGGTATGGTCTTAAAATTCCTGCAAAAGACATATCAAAGCTTGGCAGTTCTTGTCTTTCATCTATAATTTCAGGATCGTGCCCTGACTGTCGACAGAGAATAACTGCCCTGTTAGCAAAACCACGTGGGAACCTAATAGCCCGAGGTAAAACTTCGTAATACGTCAAAGTAGGCTTAAGGTTTTTACCTACCCAGCGACCAAATTTTTTCGCCGAAGTGTACTGAGGATTATCAATTGTCAAAGCTTCTTTAATACTATTTTCAAGCTCTAAGCCAATTCCCTCAAGCAAACAATCTGCTGACACAGTTAGTTTTAACATACGCTAAATCCTTCAACACTCTTCAAAAGAAACTCATATCTTATTATTTTAATATCGATCATTGTGACATTTTCCAGGATTATTAATTTGCTACAAGCTACCCTGCACTCCTATTTTAGTGCCTTCCGTAACATTCTTGATATTACATTTTCTCACGAGAATTACACATATCCTTTTATCCAACAAAGACGTTTCCCATCAGAACGAGAAGAACTGGACATCATAGTTGACAGACCAAATTCTCGTTAAATGCGACGTCCATAACCTTGACAGTTACACTGTAATTAGAATATCATCTCCGCTGAATTAACCATCACTATACTATCGGCAAACCACCATTCCCAACCAGAGACTACCTTGAAAAGAGTAATCTTTAAAATACCTCGGAGAAACTATGAATAAATTAATTATCAGCCTCATCTTCCTTCTCGCAATTATCACCAATATTGCTGAGGCCAAACCGATAAAATTAAATATCCCAGAAGATACTTTAGCCCAAGCAATCAAAAATATCTTGCCGATTGAAATAGACACCAATTCTGATAGCTTAACGGGGAAAGTCAATATTACAGATATTTCTGATTTTAAATTAACCAAAGACCAACTCGCCTGTAAACTAAGTTTGCTTGGCAAAGATATGAAAGCAATTACCAAAATTGGTAGCACCAAGATCGCTCTTAACATAGGAGAGACCCAGGCAAGCCTTACAACCAAAATTGCTATACGTTATGACAAAAAATCCCAAAGCTTATATATAATTCCTAGCATCGCAGACGTTACAAGCTCAAGCGACAATCAGTTGGGAGCAGCCCTTATGCCTCTTCTGGATGGCAAGGAATTTAAAATAGACATAGACCAGATCAAACCAATAATTGCCGAAACATCTAATAAAGACATCATGGTTTCCATGATACTTGAGGATATTATCATTAAAGATAAGGAAATAGAGGCGCAGTTTTCCCCAAAGGTAAGTAGTACGAAAAAATAATAGTTAAGAATTCAAATTCACGCTCACTATGTGATAAACTTCACCACCAGTCTTGATACTATTACTAACCCCTAGAAAAGGAAAATAGAGTCATGTCAAAAATACAAAAGACAATAGCCCTCGCCTGCCTCATCACTCTTGTGATGACGACATCCTCATTTGCAACTACCGCCAGAGAACTAAATACTGATGCCCGTGTTGGCCTAGAAAAGCTATACAGATCTTCGCCAGCAGCCAAGAGTCTAGCAAAACGTGCTAAAGGGATATTAATTTTCCCCAGTGTAATTAAGGCTGGTTTTTTAATTGGTGGTCAATATGGCGAGGGAGTTCTCAAACAAAATGGTAAGACGACGGGTTATTTCAATACAGTTGCGGGCTCATATGGTTTACAAGCTGGAGCACAATCTTTTGGTTATGCCATGTTCTTCATGACCGATGCAGCAGTAAACTACCTCGAAAAAAGTCAGGGTTGGGAAGTAGGTGTTGGACCAACCGTAACCATTGTAGATGAAGGATTAGCAAAATCTTTAACCACCACGTCCGCGCAAGATGATGTTTATGTATTTTTCTACGGACAAAAAGGACTAATGGCAGGCCTAGGCGTACAGGGCTCAAAAATAACACCCATTACCCCTGGAAAATAAGCAGAAAGAGCGACTGATAGATTTAGGGAATTATATCGCCACTAACCCTACGGTCGCTCTATGATTTCAGGTTATCTATATTATACCGATAACCACCTCGGGGATAGCGCCACACCTACCAAACTAAATCATCAGGCACTTTATAGTCAGCATAAGGATCGTCCTCATCGTCTTCTTGGATTTTTAGTTCCGCAAGAAAAGTGAAAACCTTGTCATCTAAGCTATTTATTTTTTCAATATTTGCTTTAGGCAAAACTTCAAAGGCCGAGGCCAAACGCACAACGCCTAAGCGCCCTGCACTCAAATTGCCAGCAACCTCTTGGCTTACAAAAATACGTTGAATTTTTGTACCCGCAGTAAAACGATAAGCAACACCTTTTGGATCTTTGGCTATAAGATTTTGCTCAATAATTTGTTTAACAGTAGCAGCAATTTCTCTTTTACGTAGTTTTTCTTCTCGTTGCCTATTTAACTCTAGATCACGAGCACGCTTTTTTTCTTGAGCTTGCTGAACGAGAAGTGCATTCTCATCAACTACCGTTACGCCCTTCTTAGCGGTCTGCTTTTTTTTCTTGGTATGTTGTTTCTTCTTTGCCTTACCAACCTGTTTTTGATCTACTAGCCCAAGTTTTAAGAACTGATCTTGAAATGGATTACTCATATTTTTATATTTTTTTTGATATAATCTAAAAACGCCCTGTTAATTAACCTTGAGCGCCCTGCCAATCTTCAATAACTTTTAGCACATGACCATACAGGTTCGCCACAATGATTTCATACCCTTTTGCATTTGGGTGCATTCCATCAACTAAATTCAAACCTCTCTTGCGTGCTACATCCTGCAAGAAATAAGGCATGAGTTCTAAAGAAAACTTTTCCGCCAGCTCAGGATAAATATCATTGAATTCATCGTAATATGTGGAGCTTATAGCAGGGTTAACCCTCATACCAATAAGCATGGTGGTTATATTTTTTTCTTGTAGCGCAGAGAGAATCTGAAAAACATTTTCTTGGACATCATCAAATGATCGTCCCTGGATAACATCATTTATGCCAATTTCTAAAAGAACAATATCAGGATTTTGAGCAAGTATCTCAGGTATTGCAGCCAAAGCTTCCCCACTTGTTGCCCCACTCATCCCCATATTAGTTAACTCGAAGTCATAACCTTCTTGCAAAAGCCTATTTTTCAATAAGGCAGGATATGACTCCCCTTCCGCCACACCATATCCTGCGGTCAAGCTATCACCTACAGCAACGATATGAAATTTATGATCTTTATTCAACTTTGTTTCTCCAAAAACATCAAACTTTTTAGCCAGCAAGAACACACAGGCAGATATCGATAAGATAATTATCAGCCTCGTCATTAATCTGTTTTGCATTTTATTACCTGCATATAAAACTTTCATATGGTTTTGAGGTTGACCAAAGGTTCCTCAAACATTACTTTTTAAAATAAATTTTTAATACAATTACCAACGAATCACATCAAAAAGGCATATTCTTGCAAAACAATAAAGAAAAAGTACCTTTTAAAAAAATACTAGCTATTGTCTCCCCTTCTTTCAAGAAATATAAGCTTAGGATCGGTGGCGGATTATTAGCTCTAGTCGTCGTCGATCTCCTACAACTTATTATACCAAAAATACTAAAAACTGGGGTTGATCAATTATCGATCAGTGGCCAGGATCTCAATCTTGGAAAACTTGCTTTTTTCATTGTAGCCATTGCTGCCTTTGTCGTAATTCTACGATTTTGTTGGCGTTATATGATTATTGGGTTTTCCAGAATTCTAGAATGCCGAGTTAGAGAAGATCTTTTTGCCCACATCCTAAAAATGGACGCCTCCTTTTTTACAAAAAACAGTGCGGGCAAGATAATGTCTCACTCTTCTAACGATCTTAATGCCGTGCAAATGTGCTTTGGCATGGGAACAGTAGCAGCAGTTGATGCTTCAGTCATGCTCCTAGCCGCTATTAGTTTTATGATGATGATAAATGTAAAACTAACCCTGCTAGCACTCATGCCCATGCCAATTCTAGCGATTAGCACCCGGGTTTTATCAGCTAAGTTACATAAAAAGTTTGAGACCGTCCAAGAACATTTTTCCGAATTAACTGAATTTTCACGCTCCACCGTTTCCTCCATGCGATTGGTTAAGGCCTATACAATGGAAGATTTGCAAACCAGCCGTTTTGATATCCTAGGCCGTAAGTATTTAAAGGCCAACCTTAAGGTCGCAATCATCAACGGGCTAATGCACCCTATTTCCACCCTAGTAGCCAATCTCTCCATGCTCTGTGTTTTTTTCCTAGGTGGCAGAATGGTAATCCAAGATGTAATTAGTCTTGGTGATTTCGTCGCCTTTATCACCTATATCTATATGATAATTTGGCCAATGATGGCCATTGGCTGGGTAGCAAATTTACTACAAAGAGGAGCGACCTCACTCAGCCGAATCCACCGACTACTAGAGCAAAAGTCAGATGTGAATGATGGCGCTGGCAAAGAAATTTCAAAAACAGAAACTATCAGCATCAGCATAAAAAACTTAAGTTTTTCATACCCTGGAACCAAACAAGAGAGTCTAAGAAATATAAGCTTAGAACTAAAGCACGGGACTTATGGTCTTACTGGCAGGACGGGAAGTGGCAAGACAACCCTGTGTCGATTAATTTGCAGATTATATCCCGTACCAGCCGACAAATATCTATTTACAGGTCATGATGTTAATGATTTCAACCTGCCAAGCCTGCGTGAACAAATTAGTTATGTAAGTCAGGAACCGATGCTATTCTCCGATTCAGTCTCCGCAAACATAAGTTTTGGTTACGGAGAAGCAAAACATGATGAGATAAAATTAGCCGCCAAACGTGCAGCCATCCACGACGACATTATGGCACTAGAAAACGGTTACCAAACAATGATTGGTGAACGTGGCGTAAAACTTTCTGGGGGCCAAAGGCAACGTTTAGCCCTCGCCCGTGCATTACTAAGTAAACGTCCTATCTTGCTAATCGACGATGGTTTGTCTGCCGTTGATGTTGAGACAGAACATCAAATTTTTTCACAATTAAAAGAACACGCCGAAAACAAAATAATCATTATTATTTCAAATCGCATAAAACTACTTTCCATGACCGATGAAATAATCATTTTTAAAGAAGGTGAACTTGAAGATATCGGTGCGCACCAAGATTTACTTACAAGAAATAGCCTCTACCAGTCTATGGCTGAAAAGCAACAGGAGGCAAAATAATGAAAAATTACGGATACGACGAAGAAGGATACAAAACACCTCTTAGCGATAGGCACCTCTGGAAACGCATTTTTATATTAACTGCACCCTTCAAACTTCATCTTTTAGGGGCAATTGCACTCTCATTTGTTATTACCGGAGCTACCCTAATTCTGCCCTACCTCATCCAAACCGGTGTAGATAGCTACATGACCTCCAAGATACTACCCGTTGCAGATAGAATTGCTGGTATCAGCAACATCAGCATAATTTATGGAGCTTGTATATTTGCCTTTTTCATTGCCGGATTTTTTCAGATTTTACTACTTGAATGGGTCGGACAGTCTATCATGCACACCATAAGACAGACCCTTTTCAAGCATGTTTTAGGACTAGATCTGTCCTTTTTCAACGAGCAACAAAGCGGTGGAATAGTCACAAGATTAACCAACGACATCCAGAATATGCACGAAATGTTCACAACAGTAATAGTCAATGTATTCAATGATCTATTAAGGATAGTTTGCATACTTGGTATACTAGTTTATATGAATATGAAACTAGGTTCCATGATGGGATTATTTCTGCCTGCATCACTTTTAATAACCATTTTCTTCTCTAGAATAGCAAGAGCAAAATTTAGGGCCATGAGACAAGGCATTTCTCAAATTAACACCTTTCTCGCCGAGACCATCGCTGGCACAGCCACCATCCAGATGTTTGGTAAACAAAGCAAAATATTTGACCACTTCTTCAAGATTAACCGCACTTACCAAGGTTTTTCTCTGGGCCAAGTAAAGGTATTTGGGGCGTTCATGCCTCTCACTGAGTTTCTAAGTAGTATCGCCATTGCCATAATTCTCTGGTACGGTGGCGGTGAGGTTGTACAAAATAAACTTAGCATAGGAGAGTTAATCGCTTTCCTATCCTACATGCGCCTATTTTTTCAGCCTCTACGTGAGTTATCGCAAAAATACTCAATCGTCCAAGCCGCCATGGCATCGGCTGAAAGGATCTTTGCTCTCCTTGATACTGAACGAAAAATTTTAGATAAAAAGGAATGTATCTCACCCCTTCCTAAAATTAAAGGCGATATATCTTTTAATAAAATAGGTTTTGGCTACAACAAAAACATCCAAATATTAAAAGATATCGACCTACAGATAAAAGCTGGTGAAACCGTGGCAATTGTTGGCACAACTGGTTCCGGCAAGACCACTTTAATAAATCTATTATTAAGATTTTACGAGCCTCAAACTGGCACAATCAAGATTGATGGTCAATTAATTGATGATTACAAAACAAATGATTTGCGATCATTTGTTGGTGTTATCCTGCAAGATATCATTCTGCTTCAAGATACACTTCTCGCCAATATTGCTATGGATACAGGCAGGACCAGAGAAGAGGTTGAAGTGATCCTTGCCGATACAGGCATGACAAGATTTGTGAAAAATCTGCCAGAAGGATTAGACACGAAAATTGGCCAGGGCGGACAAGACCTTTCCACTGGTGAAAAGCAACTTCTATCTTTTGCTAGAGTATTGTGCAGACAACCTGCAATTGTCATCCTTGATGAGGCGACCGCTGCCATCGACACAGAATCTGAAAATATTCTTGAAGGAGCATTAGCAAAAACTTTTGCAGGAAAGACCTCCATCGTTATTGCCCATAGATTATCTACCATACGCAGAGCTGATCGCATTATAGTCATGTCTGGGGGCAAGATAATTGAGGAAGGTAATCACCAAACTCTTATTGCTAAAAAATCTCGTTATTGGCAATTAATAAGCATGGATCAAGAAAATATAATGCAGAATTCCAAATAATTTTATAGTGCTTTGAGGAACTATGAATTTTACCGTAAGTGATGAAGATACCAAAAAAGTAATCGGGAATTTCCTTGATATGGGACACTCCGAGAATATCATAGCCATGGTTAAAGCAGATCACAGTATTTATGCTTGGTTCGGCGAGCTACTAGTAGATGAACGTTTTAACGTTCGCCTTGGCCTTGCCATAGTTTTAGAAAGCCTAAAAGAAACTGAGCCAGAGGCGATATTACTTGCCACACCTTCGCTCCTCGAATGTTTACAAAACCCTGAACCACTATACCGAGGCGAGGCAATTTCCCTACTGGGAATAATTGACGATAAAACGACCCTGCCCCATATAAAAAAATGTTTAGCGGACCCTAGTCCACAAGTAATTGAAATGGCAGAAATTATAATAGAGGAAATGCAATGATAAAAATGTTCCCATGGTGGTTATCAGCTCTACTTGGAGTGATAATCTACCCATGCTTCACCTACCTTCCTGTGTATTTTACTGATGCGGCAAATGTCACTTTCTTTAAAAATGCTGCGCCAATAATTTGCCTTGGATTATTCCTCTATGGTGCCTTTGCTATCTATGATGCGCCGGGGCAAGACAAAGAGGCTCAAAAAGATACGCCAAATATTTCTACAACAGAAGGGGAAGATCTAAAAGACTAAGTATTTTTCATCCATCAAAGATAAACATCAAGCTCAGGAAGATGTTGTATTGATTTTACCAAAAAGCGATGGAAAAATTCTTCTGTCACTGTTGGTTGCCGCTGTCTGTGTCGAATAGATGCTACAGTGTTTTCAAGATATTTCTCTTGATGTCCAAGGAGAACCAAGCGACCACTATTCAAATGGTCGGATATAAAGTGACTAGCTGTAATACCAACCCCCATATCGTTTAAAAGACCTTGGATAATCGCATCAACGTTATCAACCACGAGTTGAAGTTTCAAATTATCTGGCGCCTTTTTGAAATGGAGATCAAACCAACTTCTGAAAAGGGCTATATCAGTTCTGTAACCAATATAATCAAGCTTACATAGTTTCTCATATTCGGGCTCCACATTCCACTTGTCACGGTAAGACCTAGAACAAGCCAAGACCAGTCTTTCTCGTATCAGCGGAGTAATTTCAAAACTATTTTCTCCGCCAATATTCTTCAATTTAATAGGCAAAATATCGCCGTAGACAAGATCCAAATTCCCTAGTTGCATCTGTTCAAAAAGAAAAAGAGGGCCCCCAAGTTGGAGATTAAATGTAACCTCAGGATATTCTAGGTTGAACCTGGACATAATCGCAGGCAAGTACCTTTTTCCAAACTCTTCCGGTGCACCAATCCTCAAGTTCCCTACTGGATATTCTTTGCCTGTTTGTAGTTCTTTCACTCCAACTTCAAGTTCGTCAACAAAACTTTGCACCACTTTAAATAATCTGTCCCCAGCAGAAGTGGGAATAAGCCGTCGGTTCATTCGAGTAAAAAGTGCTGTCTCTAGCTCATTTTCAAGTTTTTTAATCTGCTGGCTAACACCAGACTGGGTAATATGAAGCATTTTTGCAGCACCTGTAGAGCTCTGTTGCAGGTACACATGATAGAAAACACGCAATCGATTGAAATCGGGTAACATAAATTTTGATTAGCTAAAGTTATCAGAAAAGTTAAAAACAATAATTTTACATAACATATCTTCTTGAGTTAGAGTCTTCAACATAATTTTTAAAAGGTGGAAATATGAAAATTGGTATTGTTGCTGCGATGAAAGAAGAACTGGAACCATTCTACAGTAGACTTTCTGGCCTTAAAAAGGACAGTAGAGGTAAAGTAAATATCACAACCGGTTATATTGGGAATATTGAGTTGGTAATGGTTGTTTGCGGGATCGGCAAAGTTAACGCAGCGGTAGTTACAACTCTTTTAATCAAAGAGACTAACCCAGATTTTTTGATAAATTGCGGTGTTGCAGGAGGATTCAACGCCCAAGTTGCAATTGGTGATATTGTCGTATCCTCAAAATTGCGTTACTACGATGCAGACGTAACCTCTTTTTCTTTTGAGAAAGGTCAAATACCCCATATGCCTGCATACTTCAAAAGTGACACCAGATTGCTGGAGCTCGCTGAAAAATCAGTTGAAGAAATTCACACCAGAGTTCATTTTGGAGAGATTATATCTGGAGATAGTTTTATTCACGGCGAAAAACAGATCAATGAATTACAGACCCACTTCCCCATGACCTTAGCTGTAGAAATGGAAGGTGCCGCAATTGCTCAGACCGGCTATCTCTTCTCTGTCCCCTTTATTGTAATTCGAGGAATTTCGGACTTAGTCCGAAAAACTAAAAACAGTTCTGCCTACGAATGCAATTTAAAACACGCTGCCACTGCCGCCTGTGACATGGTTATAAGCATGTTAAGCCACCTTCAAAACACTCAGCAAATCCAACCGGAAATTTTTCCGATATTTAACTCCCATCAGGCTAATGTGTAAATTATGAAAAAAAAGCTCAATACAGTTACTCTTTGTGGCTTGATGATTGGACCCATTCTTGGTTCCGGAATAATCCTTCTTCCACCACTTGTCTATAATCTTACGGGCAACCTATCAATATTTGTCTGGTTATTAATACTTTTGTTCGGTTTTGCTTTCGCCTTGGTACTAGCTAATTTAAGTATAAAATTCCCAGGGGATGAAGGGGTCACAAATGCGGTAGAAGCTGCCTTTAGCTCAAAGCTTAAATATTTGACATCTTATTACCTAATAAGCGCTGTTTTCTTTGGACCGGTGGCAGTATATTTTGTGGGTGCACAATTTTTGCAACCACTTGTGGGACTGGATACCACCGTTATAGCCCTTCTGATGTTACTATTTGTTTGCTTTACATTAATGCATCCTATTAACTTTCTTGGGACTATATCTTTAATTACTACAACCATCGTTGGAATTATATTAACAGTTGGAAGCTGTGCGACTCTTCTCGGGCAAGAAACTACTTACTCACTGACGGCAACCTTTGATCTGTCAATTATTTCAAAAGCCTTACTTTTAGCCTTTTGGTCAATCGTTGGCTGGGAAGTTGTAGGAAATTACTCCAAAGAAGTTGAGTGTCCTAAAACTATGATCCCAAAGGCTACTAAAATAAGCGCTATTATTATTTCAATTATTTACCTTCTCGTAATTTCGGCTATTCAATTCACCCACATTCAAGATGATAATGCTATCACCGCACTTATCTACCCGATTTGTGGAGATGCCAGTCCTCTAGTCATGGGGATCTGTGCGCTAGTACTCTGTATCAGCACGGTATTGCTCTTTGTTGGTGGAGTTGCAAGGCTCATTGCTGGCTTAAGCTCCCAACAAGAAAATATGACCCATATTTTAAGTAAAAGACGTAGTAATGGAACCCCAATTTATGCAGTTTTACTACTATGTTCGATTAACAGTATCGTATTATTTCTGGTACACTTTGATATATTGACTATTGAAAATATCGTAGCCCTTGCAGATGGATTTTTCATTGCAAACGCTATAATTGCTCTACTTGCTGCATACAAACTTGCATCCCATAATATAATTAAATACACGGCTCTGACACTTGCAATCGCATTTGGATGTGTCCTCTTCACCTCTCACTGGATTGTAATTGTAATTATCTTTGCTCTTGCCTGGATGGTTCTATTCAGAGGTTCAAATAAACTGCGTACAATAAAACCATGGAAATAATTACACAGCTTCTTAGATAGTATTAACACAAAGTCCAAAAAAGTAAAAAACTGCACATAGCTCATATTTAGTTTACCTCAGACAAAATAGATAAGTGATCACGATATAGACACAGATGTCATTGTGGCTGACGCAGGTGATTAAATCGCCAGGATCCAAGATCCTTAGCTCGTTACCCACCACGATCTACGACATACCCATACCCATACCCATACCCTTAACGATCTCAACCCCGGGGATATAAGGCACCGATAACTGCTCGTCTTTTTTACAAGGTAAAGAGATGCTCTATCAATAGCAAAAGTACTAAAAGGAAGGAATTGGAACCTTTATCCAGAGCCGAGACATTAATTCATTAAGGTCACTACGATCTAGCCATTATTGAAATAGGTAAAATCATTAAACTTACATTAAGGCAGGCTGTGTCCTCTTCTACTAAAACTCCACGTAATTTTAATTTTCCCCAAGCTTATTGATACTGCATACAAAAATAACCTTCTTTCAAAACATGATCTTGGTGAAATAGGTAATATTCGAAATGGTGCTGCCCATCTTCATACAAGTATAACTAAAGATCATGCCACCCAAGCTATTGAAATTGCAAAAAAACTTATTAAAATCATCGAGTTTGCTGACAATGTAGCTGGTTACAATTGATTGAAAGTAAATCGAATATCAGCAATCAATATTTTAAAACAAAACGCTGACGAAACCGATCAAGTCCTAAAACATCTATGTGAAGCTTGGGTCAACAGAGATGGGGCAATTTCATATGTAATTGGTGAATTTTTTCGAAATAATTCTTACTATTGCTATTCATATTCCCTTGACCGTTGTTTGATTTACAAAAAACCCTTCCATCATCATTAAAAGAGTTTATTGCTTGATGAAATCTGATATTTATAAGGAATTCACAAATATCTTTAGCCACAAACCAAGGCCCTTTTTTTGTCTAGGCAATCTTTATATACTCAATCATAAAACCCTATTTTTGTAGTTCCGTAAAAGATTGTAACGGAACAGAATGATTTGATTATATCACTATTGGGAGGTATCTTGGTGTTGATGCATGTGTTAGCTTGGTTATTCTAAAATAATTTACAATGAAGAGACGATGACTAGCCCATATGTGAACACATTCCATGAGAATGTGTTGTTGAGAAGAATATGAGGTTAAAAACAGGGGTGGAATTTCTCCACCTCTTTTGCAATATTTATAATTTATGGCTGCGTCGTGCAGAATAGTAAGGAATATTAATCAGTCCAATTAGGAAATATAATGAAATTAACCCAAGCAATAATAATATCACTACTATTTGTATTACCTGTTTCATTATATGCACAAGAATTAAATAAATTTGAAAGCGTAACCGTAGGTTTTGAAGTCACTAAGCCTGGTGATTGGTTATTTGCTACTGCTCAAGAAAACCTAAAACAATTAAAAAATGCTAAATCCAAAGATGAACAGCTAAAACAATTAATGCTTAAACATGCCACAGCCCCACTGGTGGTAATAGTGAAATACCATGAGCCTTTCGATGATATAAACCCTAGCTTCAAAGTAAAAATAAAACCTTTAGGTAAACTAAAAGGTGCTGATCCAAAGGAAATACTAACCTTAATTATTCCACAATATAAAAGATTATTCCCAAATTATGCTTTAGCTCAAGCTCCAATAGATACAACGATTGGAAATTTACCAGCTGCTTATATGCGTGTTAATTATTCTCTGAATATTCCTGACGGTAGAACCTTTCCTACAGCCTGTGAATTATGGGTTGTTCCGAGAGGAGATTACTTTTTTATGATTTTTGGTGAAACACGTCAGGATGAAAAAACAGGTACTAGAGCTGAATTATCAAAAATATTATCTAGTGTAGTGCTATAAGTTTTAAATCAAAGGAGCGTTTAAAATGGCAAGAAAAAAACTAGCAGATGAGCTCGTAGATATAAGCATAGAAGCAACAGAAATGTTTTGGGGCGTTGGAGCCGCTGTAACTTTAACTTTTATTGCTCTTACCGTAGTAGCTTTTAATTATAGCTCAAATTTAGCTGATCGTGTTGCTTCGTCACCAATATTAAACGGCCTTTTGACAAATATGCCATTCACACCGTATGTCTTGCCTGGAATGTTTGCCCTGTTTGCAATATTTTTCGCCTTTAAAACTGTCAAAGAATACAGGCGACAAAATTAATTAAATTCCTATTAACAGTATTACTAACAACTCAAGCCTAAGCCCAATGACACCACACCGACAAAACAAAGAAGAGATCGAAACATCTTTTGCAAAGTTCACTAGATAATATATTAGGACGTTCAATATGCTTGAGAGCAATATTTCATATTCTCTGCGTTACATGGATGAAGAGAAGAAAAAGCCATTGGAGCATGACAGATTTCACGCACTCTTGTTCAATAAGAAAATAAATTAAAAGTAATTATAATTGAGAAAAATCTTTCACAAACATTTACGAACTGGCTTCAAACCTTAGAAGAATGTCGAGTTCTAAGAAATAATTTGGTTCATGGTTGCTGGGAGATCGCTTGGTGGATAGATAAACCTATTAGGTTTAGTGCTTACGAGATAATCGGTAAGACCTCAAAGCAAACTCAAGGTGACTACACTACTGCTGAACTCGCTTTAGAACTTTCTAAACTAAAGCAAGCCGGGAATGATTTTGCAGAGCTAAGAGACCAGTATGAAAAGCTTAAAATTTCTAAATAAATATTACTTTAGAGTAATATTAAATAATAATTGTCGAAACACCTGGTCAGGTGTCTTTCAGTGGTGGCCTCCTGAGACTGATGATGACAGGCTTAGTGTTTGTTGTGTTTGACCCAAGCGGGTTTTGGGTTTCGTTGATATTTTCAGAAATAATCAGTTATTCTGTATTAAATTACAGGGAGGGTTTGCGTATGACAAAGAAGGTTTCAAGTGAAATAGTATCATCTGTAAAACGTTTAGGACTAGCAGTACAGTCTCAAGTGATGGCCCACCGCCCTTCCAGGATAAACCTGCTGAGGAGCTTGTGAAATTCAAGCGAAAAGGAAACTGAAATATATGTCTAGCATAGCTCCTAAAGATGTAGGGATATGAAACGCCTAGAAAGCATTAGAGGAAAGACATCAATGATAGTAAGTGCATGGAAAAGCGGAAAGCACAATGACACTGGCGTGGGGTATGGAGTGAAATTGTCAATAAAAGACCGAGACTCACACTTCGAGAAAACATGGGACAAGGTATCTGTTACATTGCCTAATGGAGTCAAGCTAGAAGCAAGCGTAGCTAAAGAATCTTTTTGGAATAAAACATGTCACGAGTTAATTAATAAGAAATTTGGTGAATGGTTTATAGAGGAAAACTTAGCTCCATGGCCCAATAGAAAGCCGCCTAAATTTGACTTGGTTCTGCAAGGTGAAAATAATTTTATTTTGAATAAATTGTAAAGTTAAGGGCTGTGACGTTCTTAGAAAAACAATTGTTTTATCAAAAATAGCTAGAAGCCATTGATACAACTATTGAAAGAGGATTCAAAATGTCGTCCGAGATAAACCCTCAAAACGTTAAGCCAGATCCGACCAACAAGAACTGGACTATTCCAAGAACATGGGGCGTCTGGAAAGTAATTCACGCAAATGGTGACGTTAAGTATCACAAAGGTAACTATCCAGTCAGAGATATAGAGCTTGAGAGAGAATATGGTGGGTGTGAACTCTTGGAGCTCTTCACTGATGAGGGTGATGCTGTTGAGATTAAGAGATCGTTAAATGAGAGTTGTTAATTAATCCAGCTGGCCATGGTATTCAGATGACATATAAAACAACATATACACAATATGAAAATGCTATTAGCAAATGTTGTAAATCATCTCAATATTACGCTGGCATAAAGTCACCAACCAGTTCCCATTTTTACGCATCTTTACTATTCACGAAGTTATGTAATTGTGCAAAGTCAATTGGTCAATTATGCCCAAAGCCAACCCTGATTGGTAATGATGCTCATTGGGATTACAGTTCTGTCTCATCCCTTACAAGAGATCTTATTGAGTGCTATTTAACATTTTACTATCTATGCATAGAGGAATGCTCAAAAGATGAATGGAATGCTAGGTGGCAGTTGATGAATTTACACGATCATATGTCTAGAGTTAAAATGTTTGAAGCTCTAGGAGATGATTATGAGAAAACTGACGATGCAAAGAATATTAGAAATGAAGTGATAAGTAATTTGAAATCAAATCCGTGGTTTAGTCAATTACCAGAGAAGCAAAAGACACATTACCTTAAAGGTAAAAACGCATTCTTTAAAAGTAAGGGCGAAATTATATCGGCAAGTGGTGAAGATCCTGATTTTAGATTTAAGTATATTTTTGCTTCTAATCATACCCATACACTTCCTATGGGGTTTTACAGAATGGCTGATGGAAATAGAGGTCGTGGCATTGAGTCTGAAATCGAAGTTTTATATACAGGCCAATGCCTTGAGTGGGTAGCTGAATGTTTACTGAAAGCAAATTTAGAATTCAATACCTTATTTAAAGGTACAAAATAGATTGAAAATTGCAATAAAACCTTAAGCAAAAAAAAACACGGTGTCTCTGAATATGAAGATTGTCAAAATACTATCTAAAGACACACTTGAAAAAGAATTAATTGGTAATGTTTTCCATGTTACACCGATAGAAAACTTGAAATCTATTAAGGAAAATAAGGGTTTGTGCCCAAATACAAAGCTAAAATATAAATCTCTATTTGGTAATACGGAGACAGGGTTTTTCAGGTCAAAAGGATGTGTCTCATTTTTCGATTACAGAGACTACGGTAGTAAAACATGGAAAGAGCATACGTCTAAATGTCTCCCGACAATGATCTTAAGCCGCACAAATGGCATTGTTATATTTCTTCTCTCAAATGAGTTATTTGGTGATTTAGTTCCTTGGGTTAAATGGAAAGAAGAAGAGGCATTTTCTAAAAGAGTAGTTCCATATATTGAAATTGGTCATAAAGGTTTTGTCTCAATGACCCATATCACAAAAGTAATTTCATTTGAGCCAAAGGCGAATTTACAGGGAAACTATCCAGCCAAAAGCATAGAGCTTTTCACTGATGAGGGTGATGCTGTTGTGATAAATCGTAAGAGCGAAATGCCTTGTGACTACGGACAAGAGCAATAATTATCAAATATCTCTCATTCAGTAATCAATGAATATGACGTGTGTTATTGTTCCAGAGCGGTTACGCACTATACGAACTAATTAAAATCAGGTTGAAACTAAATGGAATTTACCAAAATTGAAGCAGAAGACTTTCTTAAGAAAATAACGGCTAGCCTGAATGATGTTGTTTTTTATAATATAAATCACTTCTTGACTTTAAATCCAAAAGGAAGAGCATCATTAAACCCTGCTTTTCCATATCCTCAAACTGTCAATATAGGTATTTTAAAAGAGCATTTAGTCATTGAATATATCGGCCCAAACAATGAAAACACAGAAAATTTTAGCTCGCAGTTAACCTTTGCTCAAGACAAAGACCTGTATGGATTCCTAGGTATTGATATTAAACACCTCAATACACCTGTCGTCCCTTGGAGTGACAATATGGAAAATATTAATTGTTTTCTCGGTGATTCAATCGACTACCTAACTGATTATTTTTATGATTTCACCAAACAACCAGAAGATTTTGTCATGAATGGAATACTAGATATTTCACAAACTAATAAACCGGCCGTAATAAACAACTGCACATATTTTTGGTCTGACGAAGAAGGAAGGCTTAAAATAAAGCATATAGACCTGGTTGAAATTTTTCCATTTATTGATGGCAATATTGTTTACCATGGTGAAAACTCATTAAGTTGTTTATCAGAATATATTATATCAAGTAAGGTTCCACGATACGATATAAAAGCACACAAGATATTGAATGAATTCATACAATTAATTAACACTAATCCTATGGAAACAACAATAACGTCATTTTTAGAAAAAAATCCTATAATTTTACAATTATCTTTTAGCTTTAATGAACTTAATCCTCAAAAAATATTAAAATGGGACAAATCCAAAGAGAGACCTGACTTAAAACCTGACTTCTTGCCAGCTAGGATGGATGGCTTTTGTGATATAGTTGAATTTAAACTACCTCATTTAAAATCAAAACCTTTAGTTGGAAAACCAACTCGCACTCACCCTTCATATGAGATTGATCAAGCAGTTGCCCAGGCAGAGGAATACGAAGAATATATAGGCCAAGAGGTTAACAGAGATTGGGTAAAAAATAATCTTAATCTTAAGATATTAAATCCCAGAAAATATATTATTATTGGACATAGCGACGAGTTTACCTCAGAGCAACGGAGAAAACTTAGAAAAACTAGAGATACTGTATTTTTCACCTATGATGAGTTTATTGAAATGACTAGATACCAACTGTACCAAATTGAAAAAAATATTTAAAAAGATAAACCTGGTATCGCTTTTTCTTGAAAGTACCAATCCCACAAAACACCCCCCTTGCAAACCACAGAAGTATTAAGTAATGTTTTCATCGCTGGTAGCAAAATCTATCAGTCGAGTTTGACGGCTCGTTTCTTCAATGGCGGACACACCGCCCCTTTCTCATATTGGCGGTTTTTTTGTGCCTTTTTTTCAGGTATAATTGTGTCCACACATCACAGCATTGCCATAAACAAATGATTTTGGGCAGGCTGTGTGGGAGGCTTCGGCCTGCCGGTAGCCATTGAGCCGGTCCGTCAACCCACATGGTCTGCCCTTTTTGTTTGACGGCAAATAGGGCAGGATTTATTCCCCTATTCAATGGAGCAGCAAGCTATAAACACTCAAACCACCACCCCTGCAAACTCATTCGCACAACCAGAATCTTACAACCAATACCTAGCGCAATCTCACGCTTGCACCGTAGAAGATGCTTTCCTGAAAGATGCTCCCATTGATCCAGTTGATGCCCTTAATAGTGTTTTAACTCGTGCTGAGGCGACTCTCTACTTAATAGAAGGGGATGGTGAGAACCTAGAACAGGGCTTTAGCCTATGCCATAGGCTCATTATGAACTCTCTCGATGCCGTTCATGGCTATGTAGAGCAAGCAAAGACACTTGTTGATTAACTGGCATGAGTCAGATAGAAACACTCTTAAAACGCAAAGGAGGACTTTTCACGATGCTCAAGAGAAGATTACCAAGAGCGAGCCTGAGACTAAGAGCTTCATGGTAGCTATAAACTTCCTCATATCATTTGACAATGCTATTGGGCAAGGAGCCAGAACCTTATTTAAAAGCGCACCAGATCACGCTACCCTCAAAGCTCAAGTATTAGAAATTCTTGGGAGCAGAAGAAGCCTGTAAAGATGGAACGGATCAAGCAACTATGGTTAATTAGAGGTAGGTACATTAGAGCCTCAAATATTATTATTGGACAGAACTCAGGGAATATGACCGACAAGCTAGGAACAAAGAACAAAAATGATAAAAAGTTACTCATGGTACGCACCGAAAAAGGAGGTGAGAAAACATGAAATCAGATATGTATTCAAAATATGCCAAGGAATATGATCTAGCCGCTCGAGATAATATCTATAATGCTTTATTTGAAAGGCCTTCACTTCAAGCTTTGCTAGGTGACGTCAATGGATTAGATGTTATTGATTTAGGCTGTGGATCAGGTATTTACGCAGAGTACTTTATTTCACAAGGCGCAAAGTCAGTTACTTGTCTTGATATTTCTAAAGAGATGATACAGATAGTAAAGTCTAAATTGGGCAACCAGGTTAAACCTTACGCCCAGGATTTATCGTTGGGCTTGCCAAAAGAGTCATCAAACAGCGCTGATATTATTGTTTGTCCTTTAGTCCTTCATTATATCGAAAATTTGAGTGTCATTTTCAGAGAAACTTACCGTGTTCTGAAGCCTGGAGGCCACATGGTCTTTTCAACTCATCATCCATTTGCTGACTTCGAATATTCAGAATCTAGAAATTATTTCAAACGAGAATTGCTCAACCAAGAATGGGACACGATAGGTGAGCCAGTTACCGTGACATTCTTTCGTCGCTCATTAAGCGAGATATGTGAAGCTATTACTTCAAGTGGTTTGGGTATTGTAACTTTATCCGAAGGTAAAGTTTCTGAAGATATTAAGACTGCTTCAGCAGCAACGTATGACCAACTCAGCACCAAACCTAGTTTTCTTTTTGTTAAATGCATAAAGTAGTCTACCAAATCATAAAGAAACAACGTACCCTAGTTTTCCTGGACGTAGGACTGTACTCCATGCACTCTCATAAAGGTTGTACTCAAAAAATAACCTATGCCTTAAGGTACATAGTAAAAATGGAAAATTTTGAACATAAATTGCAACAAGTAATAGGTACAAAAAATACAAATGTCGAACATCTTTCATTTGAACAATCTTGCCACTCCGTAGCAGAGGCAGCTGAAGCTGTAGCTGGATCTCCTGAAGATTTCGTAAAAAACATATGCATGATCGATTCAAACAAAAATATCATTGTGGCTATCGTAAAAGGAGAAGATCGAGCTAGTACATCTAGGGTTGCAAAAGCACTCGGCATAGATCGACCTCGCACAACCACTCCTGACGAAATATTAAAATACACCGGTTACCCTTGTGGTGGAACTCCTTCCTTTGGCTTCCCTGCAACGTTTCTAATTGATCCGAAAGTTATGGAAAAAGAAATTATATATTCTGGTGGTTCAGTAAGTTCTTTGGTTAGACTTGCACCAAAAGATCTGCTTGAACTTAATCAAGGGGAAGTGGTTCGGGTAAGAAAGTAAAGGAGAATATCTTCTAAACAGAAAACCTTTACAATAAGTTTATTGAAAAGATCTACTGGTGACTTTGCTATATTCTTAGTCTAAGTGTAATTTACTCAATTTGAGGGAGTTAGCTGTCTTATTCAAATACCTAAAACCTTACCCCTCGCTTATGACACTATAAAAAAGTTTTCATTTTGCGGCTCTGCACAAAGAGATGAACTAACGGTCTACACCATGAAAGCTCTAAGCTTTTAATGCCCCCTCTATTCCCTTGACGACCTATGCCAGACATAGCTCGCTCAATTCTACACTCCCTAGTTGAGAATGACCAAGGTTACACATGGCAAGAGATTTACTTCAAATCAATCAAGGTGATGCAAGTTTTCCTTGCCTTCAGACAATGAATCAATGGTGTTCTGCGCGTAATATAAATAGAAAAAAAAAGAGTGCTGGTGCTTAACATGAGACATATTTGGTTACATAGTGGTTACACGGAGGGAACAAACAAAAAAAGGGGGTTACAACTATAAGTTGTAACCCCCTTTAACAAGTGGTAGCGATGAAGGGAATTGAACCCCTGACACTACGGATATGAGCCGTATGCTCTAACCATCTGAGCTACATCGCCACGTTGCTGAGGCACTTTTATACAAGATTGACGTCTAGCTGTCAATAACTTTTCGCTCAATTTCTTAATAAAAACTGATTGAGCACAAAGCCTTTCATAAACATGCTTTAGAAAGACAAATTATTGCATTCGCCCCTGACCATGTTGACTTCAACATTCCTTTCACAAAGAAGGGTCAGACCTAATCTACATATAAAAAAAGGCAACCAAGATAAATACAATTGCAGTAACAATTATAATTCTTAAGTTGCCTTTAAGTGTTTCCCCGTAAGGATCCACTATCAATTAATGGTGCACCAGGCAGGATTCGAACCTGCGACTCCTTGATTCGTAGTCAAGTACTCTATCCAGCTGAGCTACTGGTGCACGTTTTTAGAACTTTTGCTTATTTATCCTATTTAGCAGACAATGGCAAGTCTATTTTTCTTCTTGTTTCTCTTTTTCTTGTCTGTGGAAAACAATATCATTTTCAGCAGGCTTAAAAGTACCATCTGCGATGATAACAATCTCTACACTATACTTGGTTTCAAGCTCATGCAATTCAGGCCTCTTGTTATTTAATAAATATGAGGCAACATCTAACGGCAATCGACATTCAACCTTAATAACAGGGTTACGGCTAGCACCAGTTTGAATCCTTCGTAGATAAAATAGCGCCAATGTTTCAACAGACCGAACAGATCCTCGCCCTTTACAATGTGTACAAACGCGATAAGCACCAGCCTCGATTGGAGAGCCAAGCTTTTGCCGTGAAATCTCCATCAAACCAAACTTGGAGATACGACTAAAATCAACCTTAGCCTTGTCACGTTTCATCGCCACACGAACCTCTTTTTCGACCTCACGAATATGTCTTTTATTGCGCATATCGATAAAATCGACAACGATCAGTCCACCTAAATCTCTTAGACGAAGCTGACGAGCAAGCTCACTGGCAGCTTCCATATTAGCCTGAAAGATACTCTCTTCAAAATTGTGGCCTTTAGAGGTAGAACCAGAGTTAACATCAATAGCCACAAGAGCCTCGGTAGGATCAATAACTATAGAGCCGCCTGAAGGAAGATTAACCTGTGGTTGATAAATTGATTCTATCTGATCTTCGACACTAAACTGATTAAAAATCGGTCTAGTACCTTTATGCAAACGAACTTTAACATCCTTCTGGGCTGCAGGAAGGAGGTCTACAAAATCTAGCACCTGCTCGTATGCCTGTTGATCATCAACTGCTATTTCTTGTATTGAAGGATCAAAGTGCTCACGCAAGAAACGCAAGACGGTACGATGGTCTTCGTAGGCCAAGCCTACTCCCTCGATATTCTGCCCTCTCTCTCTTATTTCCTCCCAAAGCTTTAGAAGGTGCTCTACATCTCTTGCAAGGGCATTTTCGTTAATATCAACACTAGCTGTACGAACAATCCAACCAATACCCGCTGGGATATCAAAGGAACGCATTATATTACGAAGTTTACCACGCCTTTCATCACCTGATATTTTTCTAGAAATACCAGTAGAATCTGAACCTGGCATGAGAACGACACAGCGACCAGGGAGAGATAGATAGGTGGTCATGTTCGCCCCCTTCTTACCAATCTCCTCCTTTACAACCTGGACTAGCATTTCCTGTCCACGCTCAAGCACATCTTCCATCTTTATCCGTCGCCAGCGCCTAGCATCAATATGCTCTCTTACGCTATCTGAAACGTCTGTTTTAAAGTACTCAGGATGAATTTCGCTAAATGGCAAGAAACCATTCTTAGAGGTCCCGTAATCAATAAAAGCAGCTTGCAAATTTGGCTCAATTGCTACTATTTTCGCCTTATATATATTGCTTTTTGTCTGTGCCTTATTGACTGTAGACACATGGATAGATTGTAATTTCCCATCTTCTAACAGAGCTAAACGACACTCTTCTGGCTCCTCGGCATTAATAAGTAACCTGGTATTTTTAGCTTTTTCTTCTACCTCAGGTTTCTCTATATCTTCTTGCTGATTATCCTTGGGTGCTCTATTTGGCTTTGTGGATTTAACTGATTTGTTTGACCTAGTTCTTGCTGGTGATTTTCTTCGTGGTGTCACTTCTTTAACAGGTTCTTTATTGCCATCAACAGGGGCACTTTCAGGCTTATTTTCTTCCTGTTCCTGCGAACTATCATCAAGAGACAACTCTTGTGGGATAATATTTCTTGAACGTCTACGCGGTAACCTCTTACCTTTTCCAGCGACATTTACAGCCTCAATGGAATCGACATTGGTTAATTCTTGGTTAGTTGATGTCTCTTCTACGACCGAGGTATCTTGGATGGTTGTATCGTTTTCAATCTTTTTAACAGGTCGTTTATTTGGCCTTCTTGGTGCTCTTTTTCTACTAGTAGGCTTTTTTACAGTAGGATTTTCTTGGCTCTGAGGAGCATTCTTACTTGGTTCTACTACCTGCTCATTTTGCCCTTCACTTTCCTCAATTTTCACTTTTGGTTTTCTAGGAGAGCGCCTTCTAACAGGTTTTTTCTTAACTACAGTATCAGCTACCTGAACGGGATCTGCATTTGGACTTTCTGCTTTAGCAAGATTAGTTGTTTCGGCTTTTTCAACAGGTTTCTTCCTAGGGCGACCACGTCTTTTTTGAACAGTGGGACCTGCTACTTTCTCTGAACTATCTACAGGATTGGTTTTAGAATTATCCTCACTAGCCTCATCTACTGTAATCACTTTCTTGGGCTGAGTTTTTCTAGGCTTTCTTACTCTAGTTGGCTTTGGGGTAACTTCTGCCTTAGTTTCTTTGTTTTCAGAACTAGTATCAGAATTTGCAGGCTTGTTTTCGCTAGCCGGTTTAGGCGAATTTGTACGTCTTCTTCTAACAGGCTTTTTCTTAGGGATAGTATCCGCAGGGGCAGGAGCTACTTTAGATTCTTTTTTTTCTTTTGGAGGGACTGTATCGTTTTGAGTGTCATCTTTACTGCTTTTTGATGTCATATTTTTCCTTTCTCCATAATCGTCACAATATGGAGATACTTTTCATCGTCGTCTCAACCATGTGCTAGAAAGCACACAGGAAACAACAAAATTTAATTGGCGCTTAGCCATTACCGGCACGATAGAAGGTTATTTCCAGAGAATATTTTCGAATTGTCTTGCCCAATAACATCTGCGATGTTTTAGGTCTCGGCTAGTTATGCCTGACTCTTCTGGAAAACCTACTTCATGCTTCCAATTTAATGGGTAATCCCATTTTCATCGCTTATTTTACATTTATTAGCGTAAAACGCAGGTAACTTTCGTTAAACCAGCACGTGCGATATCATTATCCTTATTTTAAGGATACCTCTCTAATAATTCATAGTTCCCATTTTATCAAGGTTAAAGTCGAATTTTGACCTTGACACTAGTGGTGGTTAACCTGTATTTTTCATGGTTATTTCTTAGATATAATCATTGGTAGCACCATATTTTATAAAATCCCTCAAGGAGTTTATTTTGCTAGACTTGTTCACTCGTCACCTAACTAAAAACAAATGTACTATTATAGTACCTCTTGTTTTGGCGTTAACACCTTCCATAGCAACCGCAAACGGCAAGACAAATATTGATGACTGGCAATTAATCGCCGAATCAATAATTGAACTTCCACAGGAAGAAGGACTGATTGCCAGTGGCAAAGTTGAGCTTTTAAAAAATGGGCAGATTATCTCAGGTGACTGGCTTTCCTATGACAAAATTACACATACCATTAAGCTTAAAGGTAATACGCAGTTAAACAAAGATTCATACAGTGATCTTTTGATTAAACTTTTAGGTGAACCCACATCCGATGGCTACAACAAAGTATCGACCATTGATTCCTGGCAAGTAAGCAGCACCGACACTCTCAAAGAGGCGCCAGTAAGCAATGAGCCTGTTATTGCCGCAACAATCGATGAACCAAGCGAAACTGTTGTACCAGTAATTGTTGACACCTCTGCAGAAAACCACGAAGAGACCCCAAATAAAATCCCCAATAAAGAAAAAACACCACTAGAAACAGAAACACCAATCCCCAGTGTGGAACTTGCTACAACTGAGACAAAACCTGCAGAAAGACCTGATAAAAGCAAAAAAGACAACAACAAGGAACTATCAACCGAAGAATGGGATATTTCCGCTGATAAAATCTTTCGCTATGAAAACCCAAGTAGCATTGTAGCAGTTGGTAATGTTGTCCTTATCAAAAAAGAATTAGTACCCCCTCAAAACCCTAAAAATGTCGATCAAACCAATCAATGGGATGATTTATTAGGAGAAGCAAAACCAAAGCCCCAAAAACAACAAGAAACAAAAGCTGTAGCCAGTAAAGCTGATTACCAAACACGAGCAACAATTTATACAGACTGGCTATCCTATGACGTTGACAAGGGGATAATAACCGCTAAAGGCAATATTAGAATTGATGGTGAAGATTCACAAATATTAGCTGAGAAAGCAACCCTTATGGCTGACAACGAAACGGGAACTTTCGAAAATGCTAGCATGCAAAACTCCGACATGATGTACATGGAAGGGGCAGAAATCAGCAAAACTGGGCCAGACACTTTTCGTCTTGTTGATGGCTGGGTTATCACATGTAAACTGGAAGAAGGTCAAGAGCCACCATGGGCTATTGTTAGTGCTGAAACCGATGTGCGCAAAGAAGGTTACGCTGTCCTGAAACATGCCAGATTCCATGTTAAAGGCATTCCTATTTTCTACACTCCTTACCTTATAGTTCCCGTTAAAGAAACTAGACAAACAGGGTTTTTATTCCCGGAAATATCCCAGTCATCAAACAAAGGTGTCGGCATTAACACACCTTTCTTCTGGGCTATTTCTGAAACAACCGATGCAACATTTTATCCGCAATACTACACAGATCGTGGGTTCATGCCTGGAGCTGAATTTCGTTATGTCGCCTCTGCCACTGAAAAGGGTAGCATAGACGCAACATATTTAAGTGATCGACAGGATTCATCTGAGACAAATTATACCTACCAAGATAACGAGCGATATTGGATTAGAGGTAAGGCCGATCACACTTTTGGTGACAATTGGCTCGCTAGAGTTGATATCGACTACGTTTCAGACAGAGATTTCTTAAAAGAATTCAATTCTGGTCTCAATAGTCTTGATGCCAACGAAGACCTGTACCTAGATAATTTTGGCCGTGGCTTTTCTGATGAGGATGAAACATTAAGAGAAAACTCTATCAAAATAATGCACAACTGGGACCACAGCTTCTTAGAATTAAATCTACTTGCTATCAACGACGTTAGAGCTGACCAATTTGGCAATAAAATCAAAGACAAGCATGACAAGGTCAAAGACAATCCATTCTGGAAGCTGCCTTCCATCTCCTATACAGGAGCCTTGCCTATACCGAACGTCCCAGTCACATTTGATTGGGACACTAGCTATGTAAATTTTTGGCGAGAAGATGGTTATGGCGGGCACCGCATAAATATAGACCCAAGTTTCTCAGCAGGACTCCCCATCAGCCAATATATTGAAGCCAGCACAAAAATTGGTGCTTCAGAAACATTCTATATGGTGGAAAATTACGGCACCCCTATCGGCAGTGATGCATGGACAGACTCTGATGACCAAAAAAATCGATTGATGTACAATTTTGAGTTAGAATTTGCCACCACCATGGAAAGAGATTATTTCTCGACTGACAGTGAAAACAGCGGCTTCAATCATCTTATCAGACCATATGTAAGATACAATCTCGTACCGGAAGAAGATCAAAGCGACTTACCTTTCTTTGATGAAGATGACAGGATTAACGAAGAAAATGGTATAACATACGGTTTTGATACTTATGTAAACTTATTTGGCACCGATGACAAAGGTGGAAGCACCAACAGCCAATACCTACACTTAGAAATGTATCAAACATACCGCCTAGCTGACCTCAACAATTACAACGAGGATACTGGTGTCTTAACAATTGAAGACGATGAGTTTTCTGAAGTTAACGCCAAGGTAAAATGGTACCCATGGCGCAACACCTATGTAGGCTACAAAACTGAGTATGATCCAAACGGAGATGGTTTTACAAATCACACTTTCACTGGATCAACTAGAACTGACAGTGGTCACTCTGCAACGCTTGAATATAATTATGAAGAAGGTGTGCTTGAGGAAATTAATGGTTATTTTACCTTCAAAATAAATAGTAATTGGCTTGCTCGTCTAGAAATTGAGCACTCTCTTTACGACGACGAAACCCATGAGATTGACTTTGGCATAACCTATCTCCAGCCTTGCTGGTCCATGACTTTAGGATATCAGCATACACCGGATGATGATAGTGTAACTGCCATGTTTGAATTGGCAAATATTGGTGTTGGCATTGGAATATAATTTAGCAAAGGCCACCTTTAAAGAATAAATATGAATTATGATGTCTTCAATGGCGATGCCGATGGTATCTGCGCCCTGCACCAGCTTCGCTTGGTAAAACCAATTCAAGCAAAGCTGATTAGCGGGGTTAAAAGAGATATAAAATTACTAAACCGGATTGCTGATATTACAAATGCTAATATCACAGTCCTTGATATATCTTTAGATAGCAACAAAGTTGCGCTATGCAATCTGCTAAAAAACAAAAACAATATAACCTATTACGATCATCATTTTGCAGGTGAAATCCCAGCTAACAAAGCCTTACACTGCTACATTGATACTTCTGCTGACACCTGCACTTCTTTAATTACACACAAAGAATACCCCCAAAATCCTGCTTGGGCAATATGCGGTTCATTTGGAGACAATCTCCATATTCCTGCAACTGAACTGGCACAAAAGCATGACTACAGTGAGCAAGAAGTATCCAAACTTAAAGAAATAGGCGAGTTACTAAATTACAACGGTTACGGCGCTGATCTCAACGATCTTCACTTCTCTCCTATCGAACTTTATAAATCTGTTTCAAGGTTTACCAGCCCATTTGATTTTTTTGACCAGTCCGAGGAATTATCTAGACTGCGGAACGGCTACAAAGAAGATTTTAAAAAAGCAATGTCTTGCCAAGCAAAGATAGATCCTAGTGGTAATAGAATATATTTCTTTCCTGATGAATCTTGGGCTAGACGGGTTGCTGGTGTATTTGCAAACTTCAGAGCAAGAGAGAAAGCCAACGTAGCCCATGCTTTAATCACCAGAAATAGCGATAAAACCTTAAGAATTAGCGTCAGAGCTCCTCTTGAAAATAAAAAGAATGCCGATACTCTTTGTAAAAGCTACCCTACTGGGGGAGGACGCATGGCTGCCGCCGGAATAAACTACCTTCCCGCTGAGATGCTTGACGATTTCCTGCTAAAACTCGCAAAAACCTACCAAGGATAAACATTGTCTCGCCTCTATAAAGTTATAATTATTTCCCTTTTTTTTCTGCTTGCCTCCTGCACACCTACAATAAAAAAAGACTTTGTGAAGCTAAATAGTGATGAAATCCCTATCTTATTTGATGATGGCGATAAAACCTCTTTACTAAATGCATACACACTCCAGCTTGAACGCCTGCAAAATAACTCAACTAACCTTACTATTGCTGGTGATGAATACAGCAACGAATGGATGATAGACTCTTTCTCTTATTTCATTCAACTTATAAAAGAATATTCTGGCGAAGAATTGCAAGAACGACTTATTAAAGAGTTCACCATCTACCAATCCACTGGCCTAAACAATATTACATCCTACGACATACTCTCGACTGGCTATTTTGAACCAACCTTTCTCGCTAGTAAAACTAAACAGGACGAGTATATTTACCCACTCTATAGCCTACCAAGTGATATTGTGCAGATAGATGAAGACAGTAAAAAAATAGCTAAAAGGAAAACAAAAGAAGGACTAAAACCATATTGGAGCAGGGAAGAAATTGAAGAAGGACAATATTTAACGGGGCAAGAGATAGCCTACCTAACTGATCCAATTGATGTCTTCGTCTTACACATACAAGGTTCAGGGAAACTGCGCTTTCAAGATGGGAGCACGCGCTCTTTTCAGTATGCAGGTAATAACGGACACGGCTACAAAAGTATCGGGGCATTGCTTATTAAGGAAAACAAGCTAAGTCGTGAAGAAACCAATATGGAATCGATCCGTGCCTACCTAAACCTTCACCCAAATGAACTTAAACAAATATTACACTACAACCCCCGATATATCTTTTTTAGGGATGCAGGTAACAAACCCATCGTTGGCAGTGCTTCGATCCCACTCACCCCCATGCGTTCCATTGCAATAGACGAAAAAAGCTTACCTTGGCAACTACCCATCCTGCTTTCCAGCTCATTTCCGCACTTCTCTGAAACAGGGCTACAAACTAAAATGATAAATAGATTCCTTGTTGCCCAAGATACAGGTTCCGCCATAAAAGGTTTTGGAAGGATAGATTTATTTTGTGGAAGTGGGGAAATTGCGAGAAGAACTGCCAGCCATATGAAAGAAAAGGGAAGTTTATATTTCTTGGTGAGAACAAAATTGCCCTAAAAAACAAATCTCCCAAATGAATACATTGGGAGATTACATAATAGGATAATTCAAAAAATAGCTGAATTGCGATAACAACCAACCATAATAAAGTAGGACCAGAAGAAACTACTGCAACAAATCAAACCTTTGCCAAAAATCAGGGAAAGACTTAGCAACACATCCTTCGCCTGTAATTTTCACACCTGGTATTTTTAATCCAGCAACAGCCATACTCATGGCCATACGATGATCATCATAGGTATGAATTTCAGCGCCGTGCATACCTCGCCCACCTTGACCATGGATAAGCATAGAATCTTCTCTCTCCTCTACATCTACCCCCATCTTGCCAAGTTCTGTTACAACAGCACTTAAACGGTCACACTCTTTAATACGCAAATGTGCGATATTGGTAATAAGAGTATCACCTTCAGCAAAGGCAGCGACAACTGCTAGGGTCGGAACGACATCTGGCATATCTCCCATATCAACGGTCACGCCATGTAGTTTTCCTGAAGAGGAAACTGTAATCCCACCGCCTTCAATACTAACCTCGCACCCCATTCGCCCGAGGATCGGCACTAGCATAGCATCCCCTTGTAATGATGGCACCGGAACATTTTCAACCCGCAACTTGCCGCCAACAATGGCTGCTGCTGCCCAAAAATATGAAGCGTTCGAAGCGTCACCCTCGATGGCGTACTCATGCCCTTTATAAACACCTTGGGGGATTTTAAAATAAGACAAATCAGTTTTATATTCGACATTTATACCAAACGAATGCATAACATCTAATGTCATTTCAACATATGGTTTTGATAGAACTTCACCCTCAACGCTTAATTCAGCAACAGAATTTGCATAGGGAGCTACTAAAAGCAATGATGAAAGGTACTGACTAGATTTACCTTCTGGTAAAACTGTATGTCCACCGACAAGGCCTTTTGCCTTAATCAGTAGTGGTGGACAACCGTTGCCATTTTTTGAGCTCAAATCAACACCCCAGCCTTGCAGAGCTGACATCAATGGGCCGATAGGCCTTTCGTGCATCCTAGGGCCACCATCAATAACATAAGAGCTACTACCTAGAGACATAACGGAAGTTAGAAAACGAGTAGCAGTACCATTATTACCAAGAAAAATATCTTTAGCACTTGCACCAATTACCCCACCATTACCAGAAACTCGCCAGTCTTCACCTTTATCAAAGTCAACACCTACCTGAGAAAGTGCAGCAGAAGTATAATCTATATCTTCACTACGCAAAGGGTTTTTCAGTATGCTCTCACCGTCAGCAAGAGAAGCTGCTATCAGAGCTCTTTGAGTAAGGCTTTTGGAACCAGGAACTTTCAAACTCACATCTAGCTTTTCTATTGGCTTAATTTCTATCATAATATTTTCCCTTACTTATCGTTCTTCGTGGCGACAAAACTATATAATTGAGATCTCATAACTTCTATCGGTGCTGGTCGGTCTTGCCACAACTCAAATTGAGCAACAGCTTGATACAGTAACATCTCTAAACCACTAACTGTTTTGCAACCTGCCTTCTTTGCTTCTTTTAAAAGACAAGTTTCAAGGGGTGCATACACTATATCCATTACTACTTCCACAGGCTCCAACTGCTCCCTAGATAAAAGCGTAATATTCTCTAAAGGTGCCATTCCAACTGAAGTAGCATTAACAACTATGCGAAAATCATGTTTATCAATTTCACTTAATTCACAAAAAGAGCAACCTACCTCAGAGGCTAACTTTGCGACTTTATCAACAGAACGATTTGCCAGAATAACTTCAGCACCCGCCTGCTTCAGGCCAAATGCTATGGCTCTTGCAGAACCACCAGCACCAAGCAATAAGACTACATTACCTTCTAAATCTGCGACCTCACTAAGAGCACGATTAGCACCTATCCAATCGGTATTATATCCCTTAAGAATTACATCCCCATCAACTTCATGCCTGACGACAGTATTTACAGCTCCAATTTTTTTTGCTACTGAGTCGACATCATCAAGGTAAGGAATTACCGATTCTTTATGGGGTATGGTAACACTCAAGCCGTATATAGAGAGAGCTTTAACACCAGCTATTGCATTTCCAACATCCTCAACGGTAAATGGCAAGTATGCAGCATTTATATTTAAATCGGCAAAAGCAGCATTATGAATAATGGGACTCATGGAGTGAGACACAGGATTGCCAATTATACCGTAGGTCTTAGTTTTTCCATTCATTAACTTTTATCTCATCAAGATAGGTTGCCGAAAACATCAATCATCCCAGAAACCTTTAATTGCCCAGAAGCGGTAACAGGTTTGCCATCAACAGCACAATAAGTCATATAACTACCAAAATCACAGCAGGCAACCCTACTCATCACGCCCTCTGCTCCCATGCAAAATGCAATCAAAGGGAATTTCAACATTTTTGCATATTCAAGTATTGTGAAAATAATTAGCATATCAGACGAATTACTGGCGGTGGTAATCAATTTACCAATATCAGCGCCAGCATCTTTCATTTCATCAACAATTGATTTTAACGCCTCTAACCCTTGGGTAGCTGAAAAATCATGATGAGACAAAATCAACTGTGTTTGACTATCAATTATTTTTCTGTGCTCAAGCAAATCATTAATCGAAGTTTTAGGAGAAGCTAGCTCAAGGTCAACAAAAGATGCTCCCAAGTCTAAACATTCTTTAAAAAGCTGTATTCTATCTTCCTCATCACCCTCATAAAAGCCACCTTCCCAAGAAGCTCGACAAGTGAAGAGTAAATCAATATCAGTTTTCGTAAAGCATGTTTTTATATCAAGTTGCCCAGAGTAATCTAGCCGCACCTCAATACAATCAGCGCCTTCAATTTTCTCCAATGAAGAATACAATTCCTCACTATTTTTCTCACCTAAGGAGACACATATCTTTCTGGTATTCATATACTTTTATTTGTTTTAGTTAAAAACTCACCTAGGTACAATAATCCGCTAACAATAAAAAGATCATCTATTAGACCATAACCAGGAACCCATTCAGGAATAAGGTCAAAGGGCAGAATAGCATAAAGGATAGCTAGCAAAACAACTAATCTAGCCCTCACAGGTGTGCCTCTTTTCACCAGCAATGATAATATTGCGGGGAAACGTCGCCACAATTGTATTATTTTTATAATCCCAGACATTTAGTCACTTAACGGTTCTGTAAAAACAATTAACAAGCGAAACAATTCCTAGTGAGCAGCACCAATAAGTTCACTGACAGAAGACAATCCTTGCTCACGCACATATTGTTCAAGTTCAGATACTATAGTTTGACTGATACTTGGATCTATAAAATTAGCCGTACCAATTTGTACCGCTGTAGCTCCAGCCAACATAAACTCAATAACATCTTCCAAAGAACTAATACCACCAATACCAATTATTGGGATAGATACCGCCTTGGCAACCTGATAAACAATTCGAATTGCTACAGGTTTTATAGCAGGCCCTGACAAACCACCGATAACATTGGCAAGCTTTGGTTTTCTGGTATTTATATCTATTGCCATGCCAATAAGAGTGTTAATCATCGATAAACTATCAGCACCACCAGCTTCAACAGCTCTTGCAATTTCGGCGACATCTGTAACATTGGGAGACAACTTCACCATCACTGGCACATCCGCCGCACCCTTGACTGCGGCTGTTACTTTTGCGGCCATTTCCGGGTTAGTTCCAAATGCAACTCCACCTTTTTTTACATTGGGGCAAGAGATATTGACCTCAATAGCAGAAATGCCAGCAACTCCACGTAATTTCTGGGTAATATCTCGATACTCTTCTAAAGAATCGCCTAAAATATTAACCACAACAGGAACATTTTTCTTTTGCAAATAAGGCATCTTCTCACTTATAAAGCGATCAACACCCACATTTTGCAAACCAATAGCATTGAGCATTCCTGAGGATGTTTCCACAATTCTTGGCGGTGGATTGCCTGGTCTTGGTTCTAAAGATATACCTTTAACAACAATCGCCCCTAGTCTATCTAACTCCAAAAGCTGGCTAAATTCCTTGCCATAGCCAAAAGTGCCAGAAGCTGTCATGACAGGATTTTTTATTTTTAATGAACCTATATCAACAGATAAATCAGCAGATTTTACTTTTCCCATTTTAGTTCCTCTGATTTGTATACCGGCCCATTGATGCAAACATGGGTGTAATCGCCATCCGCCTTGGTTTTGCAACAGCCAAGACAAGCTCCCATACCACACGCCATTTCTTCTTCCACCGACACTTGGCATGCAAGAGATTTTTCCAAACAAATATCATGGATTCGAGCCATCATCGCCTCTGGACCACAAGTATAAACATTAGTACTGGCATCAAGTTCTAAGCCAGTAAAAACATCAGTCACAAAACCTTTTTCACCATAACTGCCATCATCAGTTGCCACATAAACCTTAGCGTTATACTGCTCAAAATCAGCCACTAAAGGTTCCACCTCACCACTATTACGACCACCTAAAATAATAGTCATAGCGGATGCATCATTTTTTTCTGACAATGATTTAGCCAAAAGCAAGAGAGGGGCAATACCCAAACCTCCACCGATAAGACAAGAAGGACTTTTGTGTATTGTAAATCCATTACCCAAAGCACCAAGCAAAGATACTTCCTGCCCAACATCCAACTGAGAAAGTAGTTCTGTCCCTCGTCCAACAACTTTTAAATATATTGTTAGTTCGTCACCTTCGACTTGATGAATACAAAATGGGCGGCGTAAAAGTGGGTCCGCATATTTATTCACCCTAACCATCACAAATTGTCCTGCTCGTGCGGTTTTTGATATTTTAGTAGACTTAAAACCTATTCTGAAATTTTCATTAGTTAACTGTTCCACGAAGGTAACAATTGCATTTTCTTGATATTGTGCCATAATATTTAGATTAGTTAATCGGTTCACTGGAGCTGCTTAATTTTATTAACAAGTAAGTCACTATTAAACGTTATTTGTCGTCTTTTTTGCCTTTTAGCAATTAGAAAACTACGATAATGACCATAACAAATTAACAATATAAACTCCATGGAATATACAATCTACCTCTTCTTTATAGTTTTTCTATTCGGTGCCATTGTCGGCAGCTTTTTAAATGTAGTTATTTTACGGCTTCCCCAAGAAGGAGGATCGGTAGTATTTCCAGCTTCTCACTGTCCTAAATGCAAACATCCACTGGCCTCTTATGACAATATTCCCATTATAAGTTACATATTTTTAAGAGGCAAATGTCGATACTGCAAATGCCGAATATCAATTCAATACCCCATTGTCGAGCTAACCATGGGTCTGCTATCAATCTGCTTATTTCATCAGTTCGGATTAACCATAACCAGTTTAGGCTATTTTTTCTTTTTAGCAGCCTTGCTAGTGATAATCGTTATAGATATGCAGCTACAAATAATCCCTGATAAAATAAGTCTACCAGGAATTGTATTAGGTTTAGCTTTTTCCTTTATAAATCCACTTGTCACCCCCTTAGATTCGTTAATAGGCACCCTTGCTGGTGGAGGTTTCCTTTATGCAATAGCTTGGGGATACCTGGTAATCAGAAAACAGGAAGGTATGGGCGGAGGAGACATAAAACTTCTAGCCATGCTTGGTGCTTGGCTAGGCTGGCAATCACTTTTATTTATTGTCTTTTTTAGTTCATTTATCGGAGCAATAATTGGTGTTATTGCAATAAAGGTCCAAAAAGAAGACAGCTCCTATAGAATTCCATTTGGCCCGTTTCTTTCTGGAGCCGCTATCTGTTTCTTGTTTTTCTCCACAGAAATAATCCACTATTTTACTCTTTACCTTAATGGTCAATGGCCTTGATTAAACTTGTTTCATAAAACAAAGGGAATGTAAAATGCGTATTGATTTTGTAATTAAATACCTATTTGTATGTGTTTTGTTGGTCGCCACCAACATTCAGGCAAAAGAGCCAAGACTTAACCACGGCATGCCTTATGACAATAACAATGATTATGCTATTAGTGATTACCTGGCGAGTGAAAAACTAGACGGCATCCGTGCCTACTGGGATGGACATAAACTATTATCAAAAACCGGAAAACCAATTCACTGCCCAGAATGGTTCACGGACAAATTCCCAAACAAAAAACTTGATGGAGAACTTTGGATTAAACGCCAAAGTTTTGAGCAAACAATCAGCACTGTACGGAAGAATATCCCTATTGATCAAGAATGGAAGAAAGTCAAATATATGCTTTTTGAACTTCCCGAAGCCGAAGGTGATTTCCAAGCAAGATACCAAGCAATGAAGATATTAGTTCAAGAAGCAAAAATCCCACACCTCAAAGTTATTCAACAACAGAGACTCGCAAACCAAGAAAAACTCATGACACTTCTATCCCAAATTACCGCAGCGGGTGGAGAAGGGATAATGCTTCACCTAGCAAATTCAAAATGGCAACCTGGACGAAGTAACCATATATTAAAAGTTAAAGAATATTATGATGCTGAGGCTGTTATCCTTGAGCACAACATAGGAAAGGGAAAATATTCGGATATGCTCGGTTCTATTCTGGTAAAAAATAACGAAGGAAAAATATTTAAAATCGGTACAGGTTTCAGTGATGAAGAGCGCAAAAAACCACCCAAAATTGGTTCAATAATTACTTATAAATATTTTGGCAAAACAGCAAACGGAATACCGAGATTTGCTAGTTTTCTGCGCATCCATACTGATACTTGAAAACACTTACTATTTTTTCAGCTACGAAATTACAGTATTTTTTTTGCAAATAGTTTCTGTAATTTACAAAAAATACTGTAAGGAACTCGAAACATCGAAAATAACTCTTGCCATAGCTGAAATAGTAAGGTAAAAAAGCATCTCTCCATGCACCAGTAGCTCAGCTGGATAGAGTACTTGACTACGAATCAAGGAGTCGCAGGTTCGAATCCTGCCTGGTGCACCAAAGAATTGACAAGTAACCCTTAGGGCGTTACTAAAAAGGCAACTCAAGAATGACGTTTACGTCGATCTTAGTTGCCTTTTTTTGTTGGAACTTCTTTTCAAGAGCAGATATTAAACCAGCCAGAAAAACATTTGGTTTATCTCTTGGATTTTCGAGCGGGAATTGAAGTTGATTAAGCGTCACAAATTTTCTGAAAATTAGTTTTATTTCCACCTAAGGCTCAATCTGCAATTAGCCTAATAATTGTTGGATGATGAACTACTAATTTATTGATCTTTATTAAGTCAATAAGAGGTTGCATATATACAGTAATAGCTTGTTGGAAAAGTTAGTGTAGATCATAGTTGTAAGAAATCTTAGATGGTTTTACGACTTTCCAAATAAACATTCGAGTGTGCTAGCATTATTCTAGGCGAACTGTTTTTATTGGTCAGTTAATGACATGTTATTAATATCATTTTTTTTTGCTTGAAGATATAACTCCCACAACGCCCCTCCGCTATGACCCTGAATGTATGCAAGAAATGCCAGGCTACTTTCTGTGAGACAAAGCAAGATACTTAGCCCAAGACCACTAACACACCAAACACCTAGATCCAAGAATCATTAGAGTGAGAAATTTTGATCAAGCACAATAAAACAATCGCACAAAATAGTTGGTTAATTTCAGTGTCAGTTTATCTTTTGGTTGGGACTTTTTCTAAAATATTATTGAAAGTTTTAATGAAAGAACTATCAGAGAGTGTACCGGCATGATCATTATTAAATAGATATAAACGGCTAGACTCGGCTTGTAGCTTAGGAGAAGCTTGGCTCTGTAAGGGCACAACACCATCACCGCTTCTTCCTGTCTCATAAGAAACGATAAGGTGGTAAGGAATTATCTTTGGCCAATCCCAACCATTAATATCCTTTAAAAATTCACTACCCGTTGCCACATCGCGCCAAGAAGGAATAACAATAGGTGAGCGCCTTACACCAATAGCCGCAGATTCCATTCCATCCATAGGGCTATTTATAGTCATAACCATTTTTACATTTGCTATATTATCAGGTGTATGAGCAATATAATCTTTAACGAAAGCACGACTAACAAGCCCTCCCATACTATGACCCACAACGACAAATTCTGAAAATTCGTACCGATTTTGTAGACGGTTAATTGCTTCAACTAGATAATCACTAACCATATCAATCCGTAGACCAGATGGATAATAAAACACCCAAGGTTGGAAACGATTGTTATCAAGTTTTTCCAATATGTTAGCCCAATCTTTAGGGCCACCATTAGCACCATGTATAAATATTATTGGTATTTTATTCTTTTTATACTTTCCGAGAAAAAACAAACCTCCTTCTGCTTTTCCTAAGAAATCTATAGGTCTCCATAGTCCCATTGTGTAATTTTCCCGGCCAAACCGAGGGTCATTTAAGGTAACAACACTTCCATTATTTTCCCATGCCGGCAATAGATTACTGACTGCTTTTTTATCAGTTTTAGTAACTTCCTCAAAAATCGTGACAGTTGGAACTATGAATTCTTCTTTAGCAGTAACTTTAATTAAGGAAGGAGAGCCGTAAAAGTTTCCATGTTCAATGGCTTGATACTTACCATCTTGGTTTTCATCAATGTAAGCTGCTACATAATATTTCCCTGGAGATGCAGTGAATTTAAACTCACCTTTATGTGAAACAATACGTTCTCGAACAAGGAGCGGAATTCCATTTTCTTCCTTAAAAAGAATTGCGATCACAGATCCTTTTTGCTTAGTTGAAATATCTATTTCCCCAGTAATAAAACCAATATTCTCAACTTCTTCAGCCTGTTGCATGTATTTTTTCAGTGAACAACCTGGCAGTAACATAAGAAAAGCAATTGTAACGCAGGTAAATACTTGGCAGTAGCCTTGTCTGTACCTTTGTGAATATTTCATTGCCTGGTCCATTAATTTTCCACTAGAGTAATCATTTTTTGTTTCTTTCTATTCCCATAATACTATAAAGCTAATTTTTTCAGAAATTAGTTTTATTTCTGAAAAGTATGTCACCCCCACCACACACAGACCACACCTGGCACAATTAACCTCATAAATTGACTTAATGTCGTAATAAATAACGCTATAAATACGATTCTTGATACATTCTGTTTTTCACTTAATCATAATTTTTCGAAGACAGTCACTTTTAACGAAAAAATTACAAAGAGATAATTATCCGCAATAAGCTTAAAATAACATGCCTAAACAAAGCACATAAAACGAAAAAAGCCCCTCAGGAACTTAATCCTGAGGGGCTCTCATACTTCTATCTGAAATAACAAACCACAAAGGCTATTATCTCATATTGTGCTTACCGATTACAGCTGGGTAACGTTACCAGCAGCTGGTCCCTTAGCACCATCTTCGATATCAAAAGATACGCGAGCACCTTCTTCTAGGGTTTTGAAACCACTAGCATTGATAGCGGTGTGATGTACAAAAAGATCATCTCCACCTTCTTGCTCGATAAAACCAAAACCCTTCGCATCGTTAAACCACTTTACTGTTCCTTCAGCCATGACAAACTCCTTGTTTGTTTAGTGTTCCAAACCCGAGGTACGTATTGCCATGCTGAATAATTAATTATCAACATATAGTACTATTTACCCTAAGTGCGAAACAGGATATGCTAAATAATACATATCACTATTTTAAAAACCCCTGAAAACAATACGTTTCCAAAGAGAATATAAGATATATCAAGAGAGAACCTTTTTCTCTCTGACAATCAATAAATTTATACTAACTTCAATTTCAAAAATTTGCAAGTACCGGAATAAGACCGGAGAAAAAAAATGTGTGATAGCTAAATCAGTTACAACCTTATGCAATTTGCGGCACACCAGACTGAATTAGAAACTCTACCCCTCAACTCAGAAGTGAATGTTACACAACACCAGAGACTTAGCCAAATCGAGATATAAAACTTATTCAAACTAATTCAAACATTAAAAATTCATAAGCACTATTCTCCGAACACGCAACTACCTTTCATGTTCATTTAATATATAACCAGAAAGCCAACGGAAATAAATTTAAATTCCTAATCTAAAAATCGATATTTACCCGCGCAAGCCCCCCCCCTCCAACCAATCAACCTAGGACGTCAATGTGCACATTGAAACGATGAAACTTTATTAGAATTTAGTGGACTTACGGTGACAGGAGCAACTAAGTGCCAGTATTAAATTACCCTCTATTACTACTTATAACGACATACTATTAACGTGATACAGTGCAACAGAAGAATAGACCATGAGGAATGATAAGGAGGTGGAAGATGAATACCGAAACGTCAAAGTCAACATTTAGGGTACTTTGAAAAATTAGAAAATTTGCTCAAGTTCAAGGCGGATCCCCAAATTTTACCGTAGGCATATAAATGATATTCCGAGGATAAAATTTTACCCCCAACGAAGAAGTTGGGCTAAGCAGCAATTTCTCACGATAGCCAGTAAATTATCAAGCACCACTAGGAAAATCACATAAAACAAAAAAAGCCCCTCAGGAAATTAATCCTGAGGGGCTTTAATACTTCTAGCAGAGATAACAAAGTCAAAAGACTATTACCTCATACCGTGCTTATCGACTACAGCTGTGTAACGTTACCAGCAGCTGGTCCCTTAGCACCATCTTCGATATCAAAAGATACGCGAGCACCTTCTTCTAGGGTTTTGAAACCACTAGCGTTGATAGCTGTGTGATGTACGAAAAGATCGTCTCCACCTTCCTGCTCGATAAAACCAAAACCTTTCGCATCGTTAAACCACTTTACTGTTCCTTCAGCCATGACAAACTCCTTGTTTGTTTAATTGTTCCAAACCCTAGGTACGTATTGCCATGCTGAGAAAATATTTTCATCAACATATAGTACTTTTTACCCTAAGTGCGAAACAGGACATGCTATAAAATGCATATCACTATTTTAAAAACCTCATGAAAACAAAACGTCTCCAAAGAGGGGTATAAGATATATCAAGAAAGAACCTTTTTCTCTCTGATAATCAAAAATTCTAAATCAGCTTAATATCAAAACCTGCAAGTACCGGAATAAGACCGGAGACAAAAGATCTCTCATGCCTAAATTAGCCATAAACCCTTGATACTTGTGGTGCGCCCGACAGGATTCGAACCTGTGGCCCTCGGCTTAGAAGGCCGATGCTCTATCCAGCTGAGCTACGAGCGCACATTATGTGCAAATTTCGAATGTGCCACTATAATGGTTGCTACAGAAAATGCAATAGCTTTTTTACTATTTTTCATTATTATTATCAATCCAAGCTTTATAGAGATACCAAAACTTCCTTAGAGCCTCCCTACTTGGTTCATCAGCGATCCACTCGGTCTTTTTACAAAATGCTTCAAATTCTTCAGGAGTTGGTGGATTGTAACTTCGCATTGGCGGCTCAGGTCTTTCTATCTTTTTTCTACCAGACTCTAGTACAAATTTAATATCTGAAAAACGGGATAACTTTAAGAATGCATTTAGATCCTCTAATATCCCAATTTTTTGATACTGTAACTGTTGCATCCAAGCGGAATTTTCAACTTCCACAAAAAGGATATTCCTATCTACCTTTAGTGGTTTTGTGACCTCTGCCACATCCTCGCCAACAAAATCTGTCCACTTCTTAAATATGTCGTATCTCTCAAGCTCTACCTGCCAACCTTTCTTCTTAATAATTTTTGGCAAAACACTTGCGATATCATGTGCTGTTTTTTCTTCCATAGGTGGCAACTTACATATATAGAGAAACTTACTCAAGTAAGATGTATCATAAATACAAGTAATTTTTGCATAGAAAACATCAGTAGGAGTTGTCCATGATATAATTAGTACCAATAGTACCGATCTTTAATTTCAACATATAGACAGACTACCTACAATGAAAATACAAATAGATAATGTTTTACCTTTCTTGAAATGGACTAAGAAAACCACAAGAAACAGTGTCAAACAGGATTTAGTCGCTGGCATTACAGGGGCAGTTATAGTTTTACCCCAAGGTGTAGCATTTGCCGCCATTGCCGGCCTGCCTCCGGAATATGGGCTCTACACCGCTATAATTGCCCCTGTCATAGCTGCTCTCTTTGGTTCTTCACATCACCTAGTTTCAGGGCCCACAACCGCCATCTCAATCATTGTATTCACCGGCATCAGCGCCCTTGCCACCCCAGGAACCCCTGAATATATATCAATGGTTCTAACCGTTACATTCATGGCTGGCTTCTTCCAATTCTTCTTTGGCCTACTTCGGCTTGGCAGTATACTAAACTTTGTTTGTCATTCGGTAATTGTTGGCTTTACAGCTGGCTCTGCAATCCTCGTCATAACTAGTCAAATTGACTCCGTAACCAATTTACAGCTAAAACATGGTTCGTCATTCATAAGCACATGGTCAGGACTTACATCACACCTACCAGAAGTTAATCTCTATACTGTTAGCATAGCCATTACCACCATATTTTTCTGCATGATCACTAAAAAATTATTCCCCAAAGCCCCTAACCTATTAATTGGCATGATAGCTGGCAGTGTACTTGCTAGCTATTTAAACAATTACACCGACACCATTAAATATATTGCCGAAATCCCCTCCCAACTACCACAACTGTCAGCCCCAACAATTGACTTTTCTACCATCAGACAATTGCTACCACAGAGCCTGGCCATCGCCATCATAGGACTAGTTGAAGCAAGTTCTATTAGTAAATCCATTGCCACAAAGTCAAATCAACAATTAGAACAAAATCAGGAATTTATCGGGCAAGGGCTGGCAAACATGATAGGTAGTTTCTTTTCTTGCTATGCCGCCTCTGGTTCATTCACAAGAACTGGTGTCAATTATTCATCCGGAGCCAAAAGTCCATTATCCGCAATTTTCGCAGCAGTAATTTTGTTATCAATCGTTCTACTAATCGCCCCATACACTGCGCTATTGCCAACTTCTGCTATGGCTGGGATTATTTTCATCGTGGGCCTTGGCCTTATAGACTTTAAAGCTATTAAGGAAATATGCAGCCATCACCCAAAAGCTTTAGCCTCATTTTTAACTACTTTTCTTGGAACTTTGTTTATTGATATAGAATTTGCAATCTTCCTTGGTGTCCTCACTTCTATTTTTCTTTTTCTCAGAGCCACATCCAAACCTAGACTTGAATCAATCATCTCTATCAAAGATAACAGAGGGAAATACCATTTTGTACCAGAAGGCCCTGAGCACAAAACATGTCCCCAACTTCGTATCATCAGAATAAATAGTCCAATTTATTTTGGATCCATAAACCATGTGCAAAATCACATAAATGCAACTGCATGCAAAAACATTAAACATATTATTTTAGTAGTACACGGTTTTAACTATATTGATCTGACTGGTGGAGAAGCCTTAATTACTGAAAACAAAAGACTTGAAGACATCGGCGGAGGGCTATACTTTGTTGATCACGAATTAAGTGAAAATATTTCTACGGGCCATAATTTTTTAATCAAAAACATAGGTGATCACAGAATTTTCACCAGCAAATCTGATGCAATCGACTGGGTCTTACCCCTACTAGATGACAGCTCCTGCCACATTTGCAAAAAAAACAGGGCTAATACAAACACAAATTGCTCTTTCCACAGAAGCACTGATTAACCAGGCAATGGAAAAATTATACCCACCCCAACAAAACAAAAAAAGCCCTGACACACAAAGTGCATCAGGGCTTTCCAGTACAAACTAAAAGACTACTTAGCTACCAATTAATATATATCAAGGTATGTTTCTATTTCCCAATCAGTCACAGCAACTCTATAACAATCCCACTCTTTCTCTTTTGCTTCAATGTACTTAGTAAAGATATGAGACCCAAGAGTATCCTTGGCAATCTCACTAACCTTTAGCTCTTCAATTGCCTCCTGCAAACTACCAGGCATAATTTTAATACCTTTTCCGTCCATCTCTTCTGGAGTCATTGCGAAGATATCTTCTTTAACCTCAGCTGGAGGAGTCAAACTATTCTTAACACCATCAAGGCCGCAATTAAGTTGCATCGCTAGAGCTAGATACGGGTTACAAGCTGGGTCTGGACAACGAACTTCAACGCGAGTAGAAATTCCACGAGAGGCAGGTATACGAATAAGAGCAGAGCGGTTTGAGGCAGACCAAGCAGCATACACAGGAGCCTCGTAACCAGGAACCATACGCTTATATGAGTTCACAAGTGGATTAGTTACCGCTGCGAAAGAACGAGCATTTTTCAGACCACCAGCAATGTACTGATATGCAATTTGAGAAAGTTGCAATTCATCACTCTCGTCAAAGAAGGCATTGGTTCCATCAACATTGAACAAAGATTGATTGGTATGCATACCAGAACCATTAATTCCAAAAATCGGCTTTGGCATAAAAGTCGCGTGAAGATCGTGCTTAGCGGCTATAGACTTAACAACCCACTTAAAAGTAACAGTATTATCAGCAGCAGCTAGCGCATCAGAATACTTGAAGTTAATCTCGTGCTGACCTTCAGCAACTTCATGATGAGAAGCTTCGACCTCAAAACCCATTTCTTCTAGTGTCTCAATAATTTCACGACGACAATCATTACCTGTATCTTCAGGATCTAAAGCGAAATAACCAGCAACATCGTTTGTAATAGTGGTAGCCTTTCCATTCTCGTCACGCTCAAAGAGAAAGAATTCTGCTTCAGTACCAACATTCATTGTATAACCAAGCTCTTTAGCTTCAGCTAGAACTCGTTTCAAGTTAACACGTGGACAGCCTTCAAAAGGTGTACCATCTGACTTATAAACATCACAAATGATACGAGCAGCACTCTTGCCATCCTTGCTTCTCCAAGGTAGCACGCAGAAGGTATCATAATCGGGCTTCAGGTACATATCTGACTCATTGATACGAACAAAACCATCAATAGAAGAACCATCAAACATCATCTGTCCATCAAGGGCTTTGCCAATCTGACTCTTTGGCAAGGCAACATTCTTCATGTGGCCCAAGATATCAACAAACTGAAGGCGAAAATATCCTATATTTTCATCTTCAACAATTTTCATAATATCGTCTCTAGTCATCTCTCTATCTCCTTTGACATTGATGCAGTTGGCACCAGTTGTTCATAAATGTTAAGCAAAACTAAAAGCACTCTGCGTTTTTTAACATTTCCAGTACATTTTGCAATGAATATTTTACTTTTTATTACAAGTTTGTCATTAAAATCATAAAAAAACAAGCCTTTCCATCGAAAACAGAAAGGCTTAGCAAACAGAATATCATTCTTACTTACTTGCGCAATGCAACAACTTACTCACGATTTTTTCCTGTTGAGATGAAGATTCTATCTTAGTTCCATCACTTCCGAGAACATAAAAAACGTCAATCAGCTGCTCAACCTCCGTAGCTATATAAGCCCTATAGATATTAATTCCAAGATCGCTCAAAGTCTGGGCAACACTGTATAAAAGATGAAGCCTATCATTGGCATACACCTCAATAACGGTATAAACATCCGAACTTTCATTATCAAGCACAACTCTTGGCTCAATATTACCACCTAGCTCAACTTTCCGACCATAGGAGTTTGACCATTTCTGATACAACTTGCGCCCCAAATCCAATCGATGAGAAAAAGACAGATCAAAATCCACACTCAAAGAGTCCCAGTCCTTATCTCCGAACTCGATATCATCAAGCGGTCTAACTGTAACCACATCAACAACAGTTCCGTCTTCCCAGGTAAAGATTTGAGCCTTAGCAACCGCCAAATTATGCAAAGCAAGAACACCACACACCTTTGCCAGCACCCCAGGACGATCCTTAGACATAAACAGGAGTTGCCACTCGCCTCCATTTTCATTTTGATAAACCCGGATAAAAGATTTCTGCCTCAGCAAACGATAATTCTCCAAATACAAATTGACATGACTCAACATATCCTCAAGCCCAAAGGACAAAAGATAATCTGCGGGAAGAATTTCTAGATCAAAATCTAGACCAGCACCTAGCAAAGATTCTGAGATTTGCTCTCGCATCCAATCAACACCCTGAGAAACCTGCTCTAGCAACTCACCAACACCTTGGGTGGCACTCATATTTTCGAGGACAGTAAAAACCTTCAAATACATTTCATAAACCAAAGAAGCTTTCCACTCACTCCACGCAGATGGCCCCGTTGCTCTCGAATCAGCAACCGACAACAAATACAACATGGCAAGACGAGAAACAGAACCTATAGTGTCAGCACAGCGTTGAATAAAGGCCCCATCAGAAAGATCACGACGGAGAGCATTCTCTGGAATAAAAAGGTGATACTTAACTAAAAAGATCAAATCAGCGACATCTGAGCTTGAAAAGCCGAACCGCTCCCCAACCAGCTCAACTAGCTCAGCCCCCTCTTCAGAGTGGTCACGACCTGAGCCCTTACCAATATCATGCAATAAAGTTGCAAAGTATAGTACAGCTGGCGAACCAACTTGATCAAAAACAATTGGCCATTCGTCGACTGCCAGCCTCAATTCATGCACAGCTTGAACCGAGTGACGGTCCACAGTAAAAACATGATAAAGATCATGCTGGGCAAGGCTATCTATCTTGGAGAACTCTGGGATACACACAGGAAGCAGACCAGTCTCAAGCATAACCTCCAACACACCCGCAACATGCTTCGCCTCAAGCAAAATTGCAATAATTGGCTTAGCCATCCTAGGAGATTTACGAACCTTATCTGTAATCAAATGCAAATTCTGCGCAATCATCTTTTGAGTACGATAGTGAAGTGACAAGCCAGAACGTGCCATAGCCAAAAGAACTCTTACCAAGATATAAGGCTTCGCCTTTAACTGTTCAGGGGTTGCGATAAGACTAATCTTCCCTTTACGAATTTCGATACCTTTTTCCAAAAGTTTATCTGGTACATTGACAGGAGTTTTCACCAAACCCAAAGATTCGTCTAGATGCTCAAAAAACAGATCTGCAACAAGGGCGATACTTTGCAAATGAGAATACAGATCACGCATAAAAGACTCAACAGGAAGTCCACCGCCCACAGACACATAACCCATTGCTTCAGCGATTTCCTCCTGCTGTTCAAAATAAAGCTGATCGTTTTTCCTGCCGCTTAGTCGATGTAACTGCAACCTTAGGAGAATCAAGTGGTCATACGATTCCTGAAACGACTCTCTCTCTTCGGGCAACAACAATCCCGCACTCTCAATCCCATCAAGACCTAAAAGGCCGAATATAACTTTTGCAGTCCAAAACATCGACTGAACATCGCGCATGCCACCACGACCTTCTTTTATCTGTGGTTCAAGCAAATAACTGTGAACCCCAAAACGGTCACGTCTCTCTTGCCGACGAGTTTTCATCTCCTCAACAAAATTCTTGCGATTACCTTCTATAAACTTCTTACGATACTTCGCCATCAGCTCAACATACAAATCAGCATCACCACAAATGAGCCTTGAATCAAGAAGGCTTACACTGAAAACGTATTCCTCTCTTGCGTGATTGATCGACTCTTTAACAGTGCGAACACCGTGACCGACATCTAACCCCACATCCCAAAGAGGATATAGTATTCCATCAGCAACTACCTGCACATTTTTCTTTTGCTGAGGATGATACAAAACCATCAAATCGACATCGGACTGCGGGTAAAGCTCTGAGCGCCCATAACCACCAAGAGCTATAATGGCAAAGCCCTTAATATCAACGCCCAACCCTGTCTTTTCAAAAGACGAAACTATCAGGTCATCCACAAGCTTACTCTGAGCCTGCAAATACACCTCAGCCTTACCCTCTTCACCCAACAGAGCATCAAGCTCCTGGCGATCTTGCTGAAACCTATCTTTCATCTATAGCGCTTCCTCGTTAACTTCACCTGTGCGAACCCGAACGACATGCTCAACCGGAAGAACAAAAATCTTTCCATCGCCAATTTTACCGCTATTTGCGGTCTCACGAATTTTCTCTACCACTTTATCCACAATAGCCGCCTCAACAACAAGCTCTATCTTCACCTTGGGGATAAAATCAACGACATATTCAGCGCCTCTATAAATTTCAGTGTGTCCTTTTTGGCGGCCATAGCCCTTAACCTCAGAGATGGTCATCCCTGTGATTCCAATCTCAGTCAATGCCTCTTTGACATCGTCAAGCTTAAACGGTTTAATGATTGCTTCGATCTTCTTCATATCTCACCCTATATAACTTTGTAACCTTTTAATTACTTAATAATTGTGATCTAGGCAGACCTCAGAGCAAAACCTTAGCTACACAATATCATATATTAATAAAAAACCAGACTTGCAATAACCTAATTAATTATATGCTGTTTCAGCGTGCTCAGCGAAATCAAGCCCCTGAATCTCTGCTTCGTCACTTAGGCGCATCCCAATGGTCTTCTCTAGCCCGTAAAACAAAACCCAACTAACGGCAAAGGCATAAACTGAAACAACAGAAACACCTACGAACTGTTTGAACAGTGGCTCAAAATTTCCATATATAAGACCATCTACCCCATTAGGATTCACAGCAGTAGAAGCAAACACACCAAGCGCCAAACTTCCAATGACACCTCCCACACCATGAATACCTACAACATCCAAGGAATCATCCAACTTCAACCGCCCCTTCATGCTAACAGCAACAAAACAGAAGAAAGAACCCATGAAACCAATCAATATAGCAGAATTAGAACCCACAAATCCTGCAGCTGGAGTGATTGTAGCTAGACCAGCAATAGCACCTGAAGCCGCACCAAGCGTGGTAGGCTTACCTTGCACCTTCCATTCCAAAACTACCCACATAAACATCCCAGCCATGGCACCAAGATGAGTGGCAACAAAGGCCACGCCAGCAATACCATCTGCCGCAAGTGCAGAACCACCATTAAAGCCAAACCAACCAAACCACAAAAGAGCTGTTCCCAACATAGTCATTGGCAAATTATGTGGCATAAAGTTACTTTTACCATAACCTTTTCTTGGACCAAGAACCAACACTGCTGCAAGTGCACCAGCGCCACAGGTGGCATGAACAACAATGCCACCTGCAAAATCCAAAACACCCAAGGCAGCAAGCCACCCACCTTGCCCCCAAACCCAATGACAGACCGGATTATAAACAAGAATTGCCCACAACACTGAAAAGATACAAAACGGAAAAAACCTAACTCTCTCAGCGAAAGCTCCCGTAATTAACGCTGGAGTTATAATTGCGAACATACACTGGAAAATCATAAACACAATATGCGGCACCGTTGTTGCGTAGGTTACGCTTGGCTCTGTCCCGACGCCACTCAAGGCAAACCAAGAAAGATCACCAACAAAACCACCAACATCCGGCCCAAAAGCCATTGAGTAACCAAGATAAACCCACTCAATTGAAATCAAGGAAATCATGAAAAAACTTTGCATGATAGTCCCTAGAATATTTTTACTTCGCACCATACCACCATAAAACAACGCCAACCCAGGAACCATCAACAAAACCAGGGCAGAAGACATCAAAACAAACGCTGTATCAGCTCCATCCATACAAATCTCCAATTCACATTTAAATACATTTATGGAATTACCATTTCCAATTTTAACACAAATTAGCAATATTTGCCTTTTTTTACAAGGTAGGAAAACCTACATGCAAATATAGTAGTAATAATTATTATTGACTACTTGCATTACATTATATATATAGGATAAATTAAGATGTATTTATTTAAGGAAATACCCTCTACTTAAGTAAGGGAAATGACAGTAGCAATTTTATGCATTTTTAATTTGCTACTCTCTTGATCAACAAATACTTTTAGATGGATGTTCAAAAATGACTAGAATAACTCACTACCCAACTAAAATATTTCGATTCTATCGAGATGGATTTAGCAACATGACCACTGGCAAAACTCTTTGGAAAATAATTATTTTAAAATTATTTATAATGTTTGCAGTTTTAAAGATGTTTTTCTTTCCAAACTACTTAAATACCAATTTTTCTACCAATCAAGAACGGATAGACCATGTAATGGAACAAATTACAGGTTCAACCACTAATTAATAACGGAGGATTTTTTCATGGGTGAAATTGATCTGAGCCTAGTTAACTGGGCACGGGCGCAGTTCGCTTTGACAGCAATGTACCACTGGATTTTTGTACCCTTAACCCTTGGGTTATCGTTCCTGTGTGCTTTTTTCGAAACTTTATATGTCAAAACTGGCAAAGAAGAATGGAAAAACATTACAAAATTTTGGATGACCTTATTTGGTATCAACTTTGCGATTGGTGTCGCGACGGGTATCATTTTAGAATTTCAATTTGGAACAAACTGGTCAAATTATTCTTGGATGGTGGGCGATATTTTCGGTGCCCCATTAGCTATTGAAGGTATATTTGCTTTCTTTTTAGAAGCTACGTTTTTCGCCGTTATGTTTTTTGGATGGAACCGTGTCTCAAAAGGCCAGCATCTATTCTCTACTTGGATGGTAGCTGTAGGCTCAAATCTTTCTGCTCTTTGGATTCTAGTAGCAAATGGCTGGATGCAACACCCAGTCGGAATGGCCTTCAATCCTGAAACCGTACGATTTGAGATGGAAAATTTTTTGGAAGTTCTTCTCTCTCCTGTGGCAATTTCTAAATTCACCCATACCACAGCATCAAGCTTTATCGTTGGTTCTTTTTTCGTCATTGGTATCTCAAGCTACTATCTGCTAAAAAAGAGACACACGAATATGGCAAAAAAGTCTATCATCGTGGCTTCCGTATTTGGCTTACTAGCAACACTTTTAACCGCATTTACTGGCGACGAGTCAGCATACTTGAACGCCCAAACTCAGCCAATGAAGCTGGCGGCCTACGAAGGTCTCTTTGACGGCCAGACAGAGGCACCAATTGTAGCCTTTGGTATCCTTAACGCGAACAAAAAGCCAGGCGATAAAGAGGAAGAATTTATTTTAAAAATTTCTATCCCTAAAGGATTATCAATTTTATCAAACCGTGACGCTTCTAGTTTTGTGCCTGGCATAAACGACCTAGTTTATGGCAACAAGGAACATAATGTTATGGGAGTAAACGAAAAGATGGTTTTTGGCAAAAAAGCCGTCGAATCCCTAACTGAATACAAGATTGCCAGGAAAGCTGGTGACACAAGCGGAGCCGAATCATCTTTAAGCAAGTTTCTAGCCAACCAAGAATACTTAGGTTACGGATACCTAAAAACACCTGAGGAAGCAGTTCCACCAGTAGCATTAACCTTTTACTCTTTTCATTTAATGGTTTATGCAGGCACTGCCTTCTTGCTTCTATTCGCCCTCTTTCTTTTCTTCACAATGCGAGACACCATTGAAAACAAGAAATGGCTGTTATATCTTGGGGTGCCATTATTTTTTACCTCCCTTGCAGCATCAGAATCTGGTTGGGTTGTAGCTGAAGTTGGTCGTCAGCCATGGGCTATTCAAGGACTAATGCCTGTTAGTGTTGCAACCACTAATATTGGTGTTGGCCATGTTCAAACCACATTTTTTATCTTCCTTGTGATTTTCACAGCACTATTAATTGCTGAGATAAGAATCATGCTCAAGCAAATTAAAATCGGACCGGAGGGCGTATAAATGATTGGTAGCCTTGATCTCTCAGTATTGCAGAACATATGGTGGCTTATTATAGCTGTAGTCGGCTCGTTGTTTCTATTTCTCACCTTTGTACAAGGCGGACAGAGCCTACTCTGGCAACTTGGCAAGTCAGATATTGAAAAAAAGTTGATCATCAATTCACTTGGTCGTAAATGGGAGTTAACCTTTACCACCTTAGTACTGTTTGGTGGGGCATTTTTTGCTGCCTTCCCAAAATTCTACTCCACAAGTTTTGGCGGAGCTTACTGGGTATGGATGATTATTCTTTTTACATTCATCCTTCAAGCAGTTAGTTATGAATATCGCACAAAACCCAACAACGTTTACGGTGCTGGTGTTTATGAATGCTTTTTGTTGATTAACGGAGTTGTGGGTGTCCTGCTAATAGGGGCAGCGGTAGGAACTTTTTTCACCGGTTCCAACTTTACCCTAAATATGTTCAACCAAGTTTCGTGGACTCATCCTTTAAAAGGCCTTGAAGCTGCATTTTCCTTATTCAACCTCTCTTTTGGATTATTTTTAGTATTTAATTCTCGAGTACTTGGTGCGATGTACCTACTTAATAACATTGAGCTTACTGGCTTAACTGAGCTAGAAGCAAGACTTCGCAAACAAACACTAATCAATCTAATTTGTGCTCTACCTTTCCTACTATATATTCTCGTCAGCCTTCTTGTAATGGACGGTTTTGGTGTTGATGCTGATGGTATTGTAAGTATGGTTGAATACAAATATCTACACAACTTAATTGAAATGCCATGGACACTAGGACTTCTTCTTGTTGGGTTGATTATGGTGGTTTGGGGTGTATTTATTACATCTTTTAAAACCAGCAAGAAAGGAATTTGGTTTGCAGGACTTGGTACCGTTTTTGTTGGACTAGCTGTATTTTTTATCGCTGGATACAATGGAACATCTTTCTATCCATCTAAGGTTGACCTACAATCTAGCCTAACCTTAGCCAACTCTTCATCAACCCATTACACCCTAACTGTCATGGCATATGTTGCCTTAGCAATTCCATTTGTACTAGGTTATATCGTTTATTTTTGGAGAAAAATGGACGCCCAACAGCTCAGCATGGCTGACATTGATGACAAAAAGGCTTACTAGGAGAAAAATATGATATCTGCAATGTTAATCGGATGGATATTGGTGATATTTGTTTCATTGAAACTTGCCACCTTCATCTTAGACAAAACAAACAACTTATAGATTTATTATAAAATTTGACCCAAAAAAGCCCTCTCGTTCTAAATAAGAATGAGAGGGCCAATGAGTAACGCAAAACCTACTACTAAATCACTAATATTTTCTAAGCAATTCGGTAGGAATTAGCCGAACCCCGATCAACAAGTCGCTTATACCTTAAAGACGATCTGCCAAAACTCATGATATAACAAAGCTCATGATCCTCAGGAATACCTAATAATGGAAGAAGCTCTACACAAACTTCCTTAAAAGTCATCACTGCAAAGCCATTCCAAACTGTACCCACTCCTACACTCTGAGCATACAGCTCAAATGTTGTCATTGCTATGCAAGCATCTTGCATTGGAGTGAAAGTATCTTTATGAGCTGAAACCACTAGCAAGTGAGGAGCCTGTCTAAAAAGTACATCTACGCCATGTTCACGCCAAGCTGTTGGAAATTTGGCAAAACCTGCGCACGCCTCAGGTAAAGTTTCAGCTTCCGCTTTAACCTCAATTGATTGCAAAACCTTTTCACGAATATCAGCCATGACATCCTTGTCATCAACAACACCAAAACTAAGACCACGAAAATTTCTACCGGTTGGGGCTTGCTGAGCGATTGTTAATAAATCATCAATCACATCTTCACCAACATTTCCATCTTGATAGCGACGAACAGACCTACGCCCCTTAATAAGAGTCGCCATCTGCTTACTTGTAGGTAGTGATTTTTTATCTAAAATGTTGTCATCACTGGGCACATGATCATTCATAGTAACTGCACCTTCACTACAAACAGCAAAACAATGCATACAGGAAATACAAAATTCGTTTTTTTTCTCTGCCAAGACAGGGATCCCATCTACCATTGAGAGAATAATCACAGGACAATCAACGACACACTGCCCACAACCTATACATTTCTCGACATCTACTTTGAACTCAACCACTCATATCTCCTTAAATTAAAAACTAACTTTTTAACTAGCTAGCTATTTTTTTTACAATCTCAGCATCAAAATAATTAATCGACATCCCTGCATCGACAACCATTACCTGCGCTGTTATCCCGGAAGCTCTTTCTGACAAGAGAAATGTCGCTGCATCCGCTGCTTCTCCTGTTTTCAAGGCTTTTTTACGTGGGATGACCTGTTCGGCAAACAGATAAGAATCCACATAACCAGGGACTCCTGCGGAGGCGGAAGTCTTCAATAAACTTGGCGCCACAGCATTAAAACGCACATTTGAAAAAGACGAAAATGATTTTGTTAAGAAGCAAACAGAAGAATCCAAGGCTGCTTTAATGGGTGCCATATAACCATAATTTTCAGATGCCATCTTAGTTGTTGAAATGGAAATGGTCACTACGGAAGCATCTTTATGAAGCAAACCTTTAAAATGATTGGAAATACTGATAAAAGAAAAACAGGAAATATTTACCGCCTGCAGAAAATCCATTTGCAAAGTTTCGTGAAATGGTTTCAATCCTTCTGAATAATTAGCAAAAGCTATTGAATGCACGAGACCACCCAATAAGTCATCTCCTAAATAGCTTAGCACTTCGTCTCTTACCCTAATGATATTATCTTCTTTTTCTACGTCACAGACAAAAATTTTACTCTCTGGAAATAGCTTTTCAGCCGTCTTTTTACGCTCCTCAGAGCGAACAACATGAATAATCTCCGCACCTGCTTCCTGCAAATTTCTACCAATGGCACAAGCAATAGATTTTTTATTAGCTAGACCAAAAACCACAAACTTCTTCCCCTTCATACGCAAAAAACTCATAGCTTCACCCTCGCACATCTATATAAAAAGACATCTGACTACCTTGAAAATCCACACTTCAGCCAATTTTCCGTTAAACGGAAAAATTCCGGTGTTTCAAGGCACCCATCTAATAATTATCCACCAACTACTTCAAAGCACCTATTACCAACCCAACCGAAAAGGCAATACTAAACAGTAGAGATAATTTTGCTGTATCAGCCAGAGTATCATTCAACTCGCGACCAGCACACTGCTCAACATCGTGCCACAATCTTCTAGCAAGAGGCAAAGTAAGCAATGGCAAAAGAACATAATAGCCATCCGTATCGAAAACCCACATCAAAAGAACAACACCGTAGGAAGAAGCTAACAGAATTCGATACTCCAAAATAGTATTCGTCCGCCCGAGCATAACAGCCAGAGTTCGTTTTCCGGCTTTTGTATCTGTATCAATATCTCGTAAGTTATTAATGACCATAATGGCCGTAATTAGTAGCCCAGGAGGAACAGAAACAATTACAGCGATAGGCACAAGCTCACCAACTATAATGAAAAATGTTCCGCAAACTGCGATAAGACCAAAAAAGATAAAAACGAAAAGTTCACCCAATCCATTAGAGGCAAGAGGAAAAGGCCCACCACTATACCCCAATGCACCTAAAACAGATGCAATTCCAACAAAAACGATAGGTAGACCACCTAAGTATGACAAATAGCAAAAGACCAGACTGGCAGCAACGAGACAAAATATCATCGCTAACTTCACCTGCCCTGCCGGAATTAGCCCACTTTGAGTAACTCTAGTTGGCCCTAATCTTTCCTCTGAATCAATCTTATTCTTAGCATCAAAATAATCATTGGCAAGATTAACTGCTATCTGCAAAAGCATAGCCCCCAGAAAACATGCAAGAGCTGCAAATACTTGAGCTTTACCGACCACGAAAGCTGCTGCAACACCCACCAAAATTGGTGCCACGGCCGCTGGTAAAGTTTTTGGTCTAGCGGCAAGAACCCATAATTGTAATTTACTGCACTTATTTAAATCCATTACTACCTCTGAAAAGACGATCACCTAAGAAACAAACTGATGCTTAGAGAATTTACGTTCAATAAAATAAATAATAAAATAGAGCAATACTCCCAGCAAAGCCATTCCGAGAATCCCTGCATACATCTGGGGGTATAAAAGCACCTGATAAGTTTCGATTACAATGTAGTAACCAAGTCCATAATTAGTTAGGCTTTGCTCAGCAATAAACAACACAGCTATAGCAGTGCCGGCAGACACTCTTAAAGCTGTTAGCACTGCTGGAATCGAGGCAGGAATGTAAACATAACGAAACAACGCCTTCCGCCCGGCTCCCAGCGAAGCAATAGAGAACAAGAGTTCTTTACTTAAGCCAGCCGCTTCATCGCGCACAACCACCAAAATTTGGAAAAAAATAATAAGGGCAATCAAAAATATTTTTGACCAGTCGCTAATGCCCATTAACACATAAATTATCGGCAAGAAAACAATTTTAGGAATTGGGTAAATGATGGCAACAAGGGGAGAAAAAACACGGTCAAGACTTGGCAATTGACCTAGCGCCAAACCTAATGGGGCAGCCGTTATAGTGGCAAGGACAATGGCGGCGATAACCCTTCCAGCCGAGGCTAGAAAATGGAGCCCCAAATCACCATAAATAAATTCATGGCAAAATATTGGTAACACTTTAATAGGACCAGGCAAAATATCCATATACAAAAACCAAGAGGCTATCTGCCAAAGAACAAGACACATCACAAAACCCAAAAAGGCACTGGTGATATTTGCATTTTTCATCGTGCACCACCTCCATCCATTTTCGCAAGAAGAGATTTGACGCTACGACACCTCTGCAAAAAAGCTGGGTTATCATGCCTATCTATATCACCAAAAAACTCCCCCGATATAATTTTGGGAGTGATATTTTTCTTACTACTTAAAATTAAAATCTTCTCACCTAAAAACACGGCTTCTTCAATATCATGCGTAACGGTGATTGAAGTCATTCTTGATTCTTGATGAAACCCACTCATAACCCCTTGCAAATCTTCTCTGATGGGAGCATCGAGTGCTGAAAACGGTTCATCCATCAAGAGCAAATCTGGTTCCAGCACTAAGGTTCTTGCAATGGCCGCCCGCTGCCTCTGCCCCCTTGAAAGTTGACTTGGATACATATCACGAAAATCACTTAAGCCAAGCCTTTCAAGCCAATAACTCACCTTATCTTCAATCTGCAAATCACTAAGAATCAAATCTTTAGGACTATGAACACCATCTGCTCCATAAAATTTTCTAATCTTATGACCCATCTTAGCGTTTTCAAGAACAGTTGCCCAAGGTAATAAACCATGATCCTGCAAAACTAAGCCAGTCTCTGGACGAGGTCTAATAATTCTTTGCCCTGAGATAGAAATCACACCATGCGTTGGCTTTAACAAACCTGCCAACAAATACAAAAGGGTCGACTTACCACAACCAGACGGACCGATAACGGTCCAAGCCTGCCCCTTAGAAAATCGCAAATTAATGTTTTTAAAAATATCTTCCCTAGAACCATAAGAGAAAGCTAGATCGTTGACTTCAATCATATTACTGTCCGACAAAATCGTTCGAAATTGAGTCTTGAAAGGAAAGAGGTTTTTCAAGTAAGCCTCTAGAGATCATCCAGTTCATTGTATCGGACCAAATGTCCTTATTGGGAAGTTGCCCCTCGGCATAATGGGGAATTTGGTATATGTCACGGACATTTCCAGGAACTCGAATGTTTTCCAACATAACTTTACGGAATTTATCTGGATTAGCGTTTATCGCCAAAACAGCAAGGTTCCAAGCATTGACAAATATTGCGACTTCTTCACGCTTATTTTCAATACTATCTACGCTGAAACTTAAAACACTCAAGCTTTGATCTGCAAGTGTTGTGTCATCAGCAACATCCTTTGCCCCAGCTAGAATCGCACTCGTTGCCAATGGTTCAGGCAAGGTTGCAACATCAATCTGACTGGACAAAAGCAACTGGTAACGCTCTGGCAAGCTTGCAACAGATATAGTTTCCTGTGCTTTAACAGCTACACCACACTGCAAAAGCAACTTCTCCGTTATATAATCTATGATGGTATTTTTAGAAATAACAACCGATTTCCCAAGCAAATCCTCACAGCCATTAATACCTGATTCAGGGGAAGCAAGAAGCCTAAATAACGGGACACTCCCTGCCGGTTTTCTTGAAATAGCCACCACCTGCACCTTAATTTCTTTGCGATTAAAATTGGCTGTGGAGATTAGCTCATTTAACATGCCATCCACCTGACCTGCCTGCATAAGCTGATCTCGCTCCAATCCGCTACCCACAGGCAACATCTCAACCTTCAAACCACCTTTTTCAAATAAGCCCAATTCTTTGGCTACATAAGCAGGTAAAACATCAGGTATAGGTAGCAAGGCTACACGTATTACCTCGCTTGCCATAACAGCTCCAGACAAAAGCACATTTAACAACAAAAACAACACTAGCACATGTAGCTTTCGTAACATATTTATTCCCCCAAAGATGTCATTTATATCAAACTTGGTCAACTCAAACATTGACCATATTTTACCACAATTATTTATACACATTTAAGCTGATTTTCTCATTCGTTTTATTTTCCAAAGAAGTTAACAGATTTGTATGAACAAAAAAAATGGGTGAACTCTCGTAAGAGTTCACCCATTTACATTAGACAATGTCATTCAACACATCATAAATAATGTGTATCAGCAATATGTCACAACATTAGCCTTAGTCTGTAATTGGGGTCATAGTAAAAGCCCCTTTATCTCCTGGAATATTTAATGCGCTCACCAAACCGGTCAACTCCTTATCCAAGGCACTAATTTGCGCAAAAGACAACTCAGAGATGGCACCACTAAGCTTTCCCTGCAAGGGCTTAGGTGCCTTTTCTAAAAAGCCCTTACCTTTACTAGTGACATGAAGATGCACAGTACGCTGATCTGTTTTACTTCGATCGCGATAAATTAAGTTATTTTCTTCCAACTTATCCAACATATTGGAACAAGTTGAAGGATGGACAGATAAAACCTTAGCAAGCTGAGAGACTTTTATACCATCCGCTTGCTCAACTTCATGTAACATCCACAACTTGGCACTACTCATACCGCATGATTTTTCTACAAGTTTTGAATGAGCCTGAGTAGCCTTAAAAATAACACGAAGTTTCTGTATTACACTTTGTTGCATAATGCATTCCTGCTCCATATCCTCTCCTGAAATATAGAGATTACTCTTAATTATAACCATTACACATAACACATGCGCCTAGGCGACGCCTTCATCACTTTTCTCATGACACAAATACTATCTTAGAAGCAGAAAGTGCAAGAAAATTATTCACTAAACAACAAAAACAAATCTATTACTTTGCTGCTTTTCTTGCTTCATCTAGCCATAATTTCCATTCTACTTGATGATTTGCAATCCACTCATCAGCATGTCTAGCAATATCTTTACTGCTTTTCTCACCATTATTCATCTTGGTATTTTGCTCGTTAATTGTTGCCAATTCCAGTTTAAATAATTCGAAAAATTTCTTCGCTGCAGGATTTTCACCAAGGAATTTTTTATTACCAACAATACGAACATCAGCAACAACAAAACCCATCTTAGTTGGATTAGTCACAGCACCAACTACACCTTCAACGGTCATACGGTCAACTGAAGGAAGTTGTTCCTTTGTTGGCTTAATCTCAGGTACATTAATCCAATATACGTCTTTACCAGGTTTTAATTTATAGATAGTCCAGTTAGGAGCCCAGGTGTAAAAAAACACTGGCTCACCAGTTTTATACTCTGCAACCGCACCAGCCATTGCCGCTTCATAAGCTGCGGTTGATGGCTTTACTGTATCAGTTAAACCATACTCTTCCATATGATAAGAGATAATTTCATTACAAGCCCAGCCAGCTGGACAACCTACTAAATCAGCTTTACCATCCTTGTTTTTGTCAAATGCGGCAACTACTTCTGGTCTTTTAAAATCATCAAGAGAAGTTATTGAGTACTTATCAGCATATTCTTTAGACACTAAGTAACCCTGCAATCCACCAGCCTTTAGAACATGACCAACTATTTCTGCCTTATCAAAGAAATTCTTTGGCATCTGAGCATTATGCATCGGGAACCAACCGTTAGTCCAATAATCGAGGTCACCTAAAGCAAGTGCCTTATAAAATATTGGTACTGAAAGGTCCTTCACTTTTTTCACTTCGTAACCTAGCTCTTCTAGACCTTTACGAACTATAACTTCCTGAAAGAAACCGGTATTCCAAGTAGCACGAGCGGGCTTTAAAGTAACGCCTTCGCCTGGCTTTTCATAACTTGCAAAAGATGTGGTCAAACAGGTAAGACTCATGGTTGCGACAATCGCAGTTTTCAGCATAAACTTTTTTAACATTTCTATTCTCCTATATAATTTAATATGCGACAATTTGAAAAATCAGAAAATTCGAATCGTACACAAAAGTTCAAATTTTTCTTATTACTATTTTCATTTAAAAATTATTTCTCAAAACCTTCTCACACCATACAACCTGTGATAAAAATGCAGCTTAAATTCTGCGAGCTATTTGTCCTTTTCTCCCACGGATTGAGTAATCCTATCAAGGATTATCGCAATCAACACAATTCCTAATCCGCCAACAGTTGCCCCACCAATATCAAGACTATTCAGACCTTGAACAACAGGAGCACCTAAGCCACCGGCACCAATTAAAGCGGCGATAACCACCATGGACAGAGCCATCATAATGGTTTGATTGACACCAGCCATGATAGTTGGAAGAGCCAGCGGAACCTGAACCTTCAAAAGCACTTGCCAACCCGTAGCACCAAAAGCCAAAGCGGCTTCGACAAGTTCTGGGTGAACTTGGCGAATCCCAAGACTCGTCAGACGAATGAGGGGGGGCAAAGCAAAAACGATTGTGGCGATAACACCGGCCACATTACCAATTGAAAAAAGCATTACGATTGGCACCAGATAAACAAAAGCTGGAGTTGTTTGCATTCCATCTAGAATCGGCCTGATTATAGCATCAAATCTATTGCTTTTTCCGGCACAAATCCCAATTGGGACACCCACGACTAGACAAAAACTTACAGAGGCAATAACCATGGCTAGAGTTATCATGGTATCTTCCCAAAGCCCAAGCACACCAATACAAACTAGTGCCCCAATAGTGCCCAAAGCGAGTTTAGCACCCGATGCACGCCATGCCAAAACTGCAAAAATAGCGATCACTATGATTGGAGACATAGCTACCAGTCCATCTTCAATACCAGACAAGGTGACCTCCACAGGCCACTTAATACTTTGAAAAACCCAACGATAACTTTCCACTAACCAATCAACAAAAGTGTTAATCCACTCATCAAGGGGTATTAACTTATCTTCAAAACTAAACATATTTCTCTCTTTTCCGGGCAATATTTACTGGACGGGTGAGTTTTTCTCAGCTCTATAAAGGGTCCTTAAAAACCGATTCTTTGAAACAACGCCTTTAAAAATCCCGTCACTATTTACAACTGGAATAGGCCAAGAATGGGCAGCAACCTGTTCTAATATTTCCTGTAAGCTCTCGTTTTCATCAACAACTAGAGCTTCCTTCAAAAAGGCATCTTCAAGATTTGCCAATTCTCCTTTTTCTTTTGCATCTTCAATTACTTCGCTAAGACTATCGTGGGAAACAACACCATAAAATATTTTATCAGAACCAACGACATACGCATATTCTCGATCCCTATTGATAAGCAATTCCAAGGTAGCGCGAGGGCTACCTTCTGGAGTATGCCAAACAACCCTAGGCTGATTATCTCTGACAATGTCTCCTGCTGAGATAACACTGGTGGGATCAACACCACGGAAAAAAGCTCGTACATAATCATCGGCGGGGTTCTGTAGGATTTCTTCAGGAGTCCCTACCTGAACGACACGGCCACCTTCCATAATTGCGATACGATCACCAATACGAAGGGCTTCATCTAAATCATGGGAGATAAAAACGATGGTTCGTTCCTGCTGATCTTGTAGTTTTAATAATTCATCCTGCATTTCAGCGCGAATTAGTGGGTCAAGGGCTGAAAAAGCCTCGTCCATCAACAGAATATCTGGGTCGACAGCAAGCCCTCTAGCAAGGCCGACTCGTTGCTGCATACCACCACTAAGTTCTTTGGGGTATGCGTTTTCCCAACCATCAAGACCGACCTGCATAAGGGCATCAAGAGATCGTTCTTTCTGTTGCTCTTTATCCATACCATCAAGTTCAAGACCAAAAGCAACATTATCTATGACAGTGAGGTGAGGCATAAGAGCAAAACTTTGAAAAACCATTCCTGTTTTTTGTCGACGAAACTTAACTAGCTCTTTTTTACTCATTTTGAGTATGTCTTCACCATCGACTAAAATTTGCCCGGCTGTAGGTTCAATAAGACGATTCAAAGTGCGTACAAGGGTTGATTTCCCGGAGCCAGAAAGTCCCATCACCACAAATATTTCACCCTTATTTATACTAAAACTTGCGTTTTGCACACCAACCGTCAAACTAGTTGCATCGTATATTTCATCTTTATCTTTACCCTTTTCGAGCATGTCCATTGCTTGCTGAGGATCGGAGCCAAAGATCTTATAAAGACCTTTTACTTCTATTTTTACCATTATTTTACCTATATCATAAGACAGTGCTCCAAAGAATCTATAGTTGAAGAATCAAGAACCCTGTGTGGAAGAGATGTTACAAAAATTATAGTTTGCCTACAAACACTTTTAGCCAAAACTATATTGTCCAACATATTTTGTCAACAAATGTTTGCTAAGCATATATTATGGCGACAATAAATAACATTTTTTGTTTCAACATTTAACATTGTCAATAGCTATAGATAATCTACTGAATTAACAAAATATTTTGCAAAGAAAAAGAAAGGAAACCATGGCTGACCTAACCTAGAGGTGTCTTGAAAAACAGGATTTAACTTAAAAAATAGGGGAAGTCAAAATTTTAAGCTCAACGAAAATAATTGAATTAAATGGCCATTTCCCAAAACACCCTTAAAACTTTGACCATACGGCTATACATCTTGTTTAGTTATGGTTCATTATCGAAACGATAACGAACATTTCCAATATTTATATTTGTAGTTCTGAAGAACCATATCACTATTCAAAACAAAATTTCTATGCTGTTTTTTTAATTAAAAAAGTGTATATCATTTCACTTATATTTTAACCTTTTCACACTACAATATTCCTTAAAGCGTTAAATAAAATAAATATTCGATATTTGGGGAAAATCGCCCAAAACAGATTTAAGATTGAAATACATAAAGGTAACATTATGGATTACGTAATTGGCATAGACACAGGTGGCACATGCACCGATGCAGTTCTAATGGAAAAAGATAGTGGTAAAATAATTGCGACCACCAAAGAACCAACCACCCACCACGATCTCGCAACCTGTACAGCCAATGCTCTAAAGGCAATACTAAACGCCAGTTCAATTGATGCAAAAAACATTAAAAATGTAACAGTATCATCGACACTTGCCACTAATTCTGTGGTGGAAAACAAAGGTGCCAATGTTGCGCTTTTAGTTATTGGCTACGTGAAACATTTTAAACTACCTGTTAAAGCCGTTATTTTCATCAAAGGTGGTCATAACATAATGGGACAAGAGGAAGAGCCTCTTGACATTTCCTATTTGGTCGACACTGTAAATGACCTCAAAAACGAGGTGGATGCCTTCGGCGTTTGCTCTGCAATGTCAATAAAAGACCCTACCCACGAACTAGTTGCAGAGCAGGCTATATCGATGATTGCTCCGGGGAAACCCGTATTTTGTTCCCACCAAGTCAGCAACATACCCGGCATGAAAGAACGTGCTGCTACCGCCGGCCTACACGCCAAGTTGATGCCAATCATGCAGGATTATATGGCTGGAATTAATAAAGCCATGCTTGAATTACAACTTACCTGCCCGCTAAAAATTGTTGCTGGAAATACCGACCTAGTAGAAGCAGATCATGTTGTTCGACACGCTGGTCTTACCGTGGCCAGTGGCCCAGCCTGCACCGCATACTTTGGAGCAAATCAAACAGATGAAAAAAGTTTAGTTATAGATATAGGTGGCACAACTACAGACATTGTAATGGTTGATAAAGGCAAACCAATCATGAGCGCTGAAGGAGGAAAAATTGGATCTTGGCAGACACATGTTGAATCTATTGATATGAGCACAGCAGGTATTGGTGGCGACAGTCATGTCAAAGTTAATAGTGCTGGAAAACTTGAAATTGGCCCCATCCGAGTAACTCCTCTGGCGCTTGCTAAAACCGACATCAAAATAGATAAATGGCTTGGATCAGAAAATGAGAGTAAACTTATAATCGCTAGGGATTTAACAGAAAGCAAAAATGAAATATTGAGTTTTATCCAAGAAAATGGCCCTGCCACGGCTGCCACGATTAGCGAGAAAACCAAATACAGTGGGCTAACTCTAGAAAGAGAATTAGAAAAACTTGAAAAGAAACAAACAATTATAGAAGAAGGATTCACACCCACAGACGCCCTACATGTTCTAGGAAAAATCAATATCGGTGAAAAAGAAAAAGCTCTTCTTGGGGCAAAAATATTAGGAAAACTGGTTGGCCTTAGCCCAGAAGAATTTGCCCAGCGAGTAATTGAAAAGACCCAAAAAACAATCCAAGAATTAATTCTTGATTATGTTTTCCAGCACTACTGGGGTAATTCAATGACAAGCTTTATAAAAGGATATAACGAAAACCCTATTTTAGCTGTTCAGTTTGGCATCAAAATCCCTCTAATTGGAATTGGTGCAATCGCTAAACACTTAATACCAGGAGTTGCAGATCTGCTAAATTGCAAAGCGATATTCCCAGAATATTGTGAGGTAGGAAATGCGGTCGGCGCCGCTAGCCTTGCCAGAAAAGAGGCATGCTCGGAAAAATAACTCGCAAAAAATCCCCAATACCTATCGAGTGCGATTATCAGTGTATGCCTTGATAACATTAGTAGCCACCGAACATTCACCGGCGGGAATATCGACCTCTGCTTCTGACCGAGGAAGCCTTTTAAGTTGTAGAATGTCGTTGGCTATTAAAGATTCAAACAGATCCTCTAGTTCCAACTGGCTACTGTCTGGCAAAAGCTGCATACTCTTCGCCATGATAGATGAAAAACTTTGCTCTCCATCGACCATTGTCAAAACATAGTGAGCAAGTCTGCGAATTAGGTATGACTTATTCTTTGCTTCAAAATCAAGACGGTGCAAACGCTGCCCATCTCTTTTTATTGGGGTTAACACGATCCCTTCATGAATAGAAGGCACAAGTCTGGCCCAGGGGCGTCTCCCGGTTTCCACCTCACTCCTATTGACCAAAAAAGTAAGAATCCTTTCTGTGCCATTTTTCACCAGTGAAATTTTCTGGGCGCATCCTTTAACCAACTGCATACTCAATTGCAGATCATCTTCATCCTCTAGCAATGCCTCGGCACTATATTCTTGTAGAGAATTATTACTAGGAGAAAACAATAAATACTTACTGACAAAACTTAATTCCAACCCCTCAGCAACAGCTTTGAAAGTTATTTTTGCTATATCTACAGAATCACTTACATCAGCTTTTTTCACAGCATAGTTAAATAGCTCTTCACATATTATCCTAGCCCGTCCGCAACCATACTTCTCAAGGCCTGCTACTTTTGCCATATGACCACATGTATCATCAACAAGGGGGAAATGCATCGCTGACAGTGGTACACATATCTTCACCGGAGCCGCCTGCAAATCTGCCATGGTATCAGCCATGATTTATCCTCATTTTTTTGTTAAAAACGACACCCAAAATCAAACGCCTCTTTTAAACGCTCCGGGTATTTATGAATCTCACCCTTAGTATCCACGCCATTAACCAACAGTGAATCTTCATACTCATACGATACACCAAGAGCATCGAAAAAATATTTCGCTGAAAACATACAACAGTGAAACATCTTATCACCTTTGGTGGCGGCAGTAGCAAGAAAATATCCTTTTCTGCTTAAATCAAGACCTGTTTCCTTCAGTATGAATCTCCTACTCCAAAGAGCTTGGCAACGATCAACAAACAGTTTCGCCTGAGCAGTCAACCCATAAAAATAAATTGGGCTGACCAATAAAATTGCATCTGCCTCATCAAGTTTTTTATAAAGCGGAGTCATATCATCATTTAGTACGCAGGAACCATCTTGTTCGCAACCACCACAGCCTTGGCAGGCTTGTATCTGCTGATCATTTAAACGAATAAATTCCACTTCTCCACCACCAGATTCAACCCCCGAAGCAACTGACATGGCAAGAGTCTCACTATTACCTGTTTTTCTCGGGCTACCTAATAAGATTAGAACCTTCACCGCTTACCAAACCTTGTGGAAATGATGCACAGGACCATGCCCTGAACCAATTTTATAATCAGCTCCTGCAACTAAGGCTCCATGTAGATAATCAATAGCCAACCCAACAGCCTCAGATAACTCGAAACCCAATGCTAGATGTGAGGCTATCGCTGATGACAGTGAACAACCAGTACCATGGGTATTTTCACTATCTATACGTTTATTTTTGTATGTGTGCAAACATGAGTTCAATTGATCAAAAAGTACATCTTCGACTTTCTCGCCTATTAAATGACCAGCTTTAGCAAGTGCCGAAACCTCATATTTTTGTGATAACTCTTCGGCAACCTCAGCAAGCGTAATCCCTGACAAATCTTTGCCCAGTAAGATAGACGCTTCAGGCACATTTGGAGTAATCACATCCACCAAAGGAAATAATTCTTCCTGCATAGTTCTAATGGCTGCATCCTCAATTAGTGGATCCCCACTCGTGGCCACCATAACGGGGTCCAGTACTACATTGCCAGGCTTATACTTTGCCAAGATATCAGCAACACAGGTTATAACTTCCGTAGAATGAAGCATACCTATTTTGATTGCATCAACACCGATATCCTCTAACACCGCCTCAAGTTGTGCCTGCAAAATATCCACCGACACGCCACTTATTGCGGTTACGCCCATAGTGTTTTGAGCAGTGATAGCTGTAATAGCTGTCATCCCATAACAGCCACAAGCTGAAAATGTTTTCAAATCGGCTTGAATTCCCGCACCGCCGCCACTATCTGAGCCGGCAATACTCAATACTCTTGTATATGTTTTCATCGTTATTTATTAATAATAATTGTAAAAAGTAATCAATTCTATTGAGTTAAAGGCTCCAAATATTCTTTCACTTTATCTAGAGGGATCGCTGGCTTTTTCGATTTCAAAGCTGCTCTTATCTCTGGATCTTTAATAATCCCTCTTGCCGCTTCACTACCTTTATTTAAAGTATCACAAGAAGCACATTCTCGAAGCATTCTATTTTCAGGAGCTAGCATTGTTCCCAAAATCATATGGATACTTACAAGTAACAATACAGCTTTAGCTAGACCTATGACTGCGCCGAGGATTCGATCAAAAAAGCTAACGATGGAAACTTGGACCACCATTTTCAAAACCTTACCTAAAAAGAAAAACAGCAAATATGCAGTGATAAACAGTAAAACATAAGAAATGATGAAAACAACCTTTGGATTGTCGCTCAAAGCCGACAAATACGGTTCTATCGTGCCAGCATGTTGACTAGCCACAAAATAACTGAAATAAAGAGCAGCAAAAAAACTTATCTGCCTTAAAAAGCCAACCATGATGCCTCTAATCAAAAAAACCAATAAAATTGCAATTACGACAAAATCATAGGTTGTTAAAGCACTACTTGCATCCATTGGCAACTCTCCTTACAGTGTGAGATAAAATTATATATTCAAAAGAGGGATAAACAGTTTTATTATGACAAAAGACCAAGCCATTATCTGGTTAAAAGAACATGCATTAGCCAGCAAGCAACAAACCTGTTTTGCTCTATCTTCTCTTGAGTTTGACAAGGAACTCATCATATCAGCTTTGGGCATATCTGAGCAAGGACAATTAAAAAAATATAAATTCCCCAAGAGACATAACGAATGGCTAGCAGGAAGAATTGTAGCCAAAAGATGCACTAAAAATTACTTGTTAAACTACTATAGTATTGAAACTAGTTTAGAAGATATAAACATACAAAACAGGGAAGATGGCAGACCCACCTTACAAATAAGTGGATACAGTGGACATATGCCAGACATATCCATTTCCCACAGTAACGAACTTGCCATAGCCATAGTTTCTGAAAACAAATGCGGCATTGATATTCAAAAAGCGGTCCCCACACTCCTTAAAGTAAAAGAGCGATTTTGTTCTAAAAAAGAGGGTGATCTACTTATTGCAAATAAATCTAATGAATTAAAAGTATTGAGCCAGCTCTGGTCTGCCAAAGAAGCCATTCAAAAATTTGTCAGCAAAGATGGCAAAATGCCTGGATTTCTAGAATTACTCCTTGAAGAAGTGAGCACGAACGAAATGGGAACCGATTTATTTCACTTTTCTCAGCAAGATACTAGCAGTAAATTCGAAGTAAACAGCACTACTTTTGACAATTACGGGCTATCCTATATAACCCATACCGAACAAGGATAAAACATGCCGGAGTTACCAGAAGTTGAAGTTATCATGCGAGGAATAAAGCCTCTGCTCCTTGGCAAGACCATTGGGAAAATTGGTGAAAGCGGCAAGCGGTTACGCTTACCAATTCCAATGGCTGAACTTAAAGAGTATTTCTGCGGTGCCAAAATCACCAGGATTTATAGGCGAGCAAAATACCTATGTCTCGAGATAAATAAAAGTAGCACTGTTATAATTCACCTTGGCATGACAGGAAATGTTGGGATATTTCCATCCAATAGTCAAAAAGCTAAGCATGATCATTTTTGGTCATCAATCGGTGGCGACCAAGAACTGCGTTATAACGATACCCGGAGATTTGGTTCCATTCGTTTTTACCCTGAAGTAGGTGCCGCCTTAAATAAATCTGCTTTTGTAAACCTCGGCCCAGAACCACTGACCGACACGTTCACTATTCCACACTTAACAGAATGTGCCAACAACAAGAAAATGCCAATCAAAACCTTCTTAATGACGAATGCTGTCGTAGTAGGAATTGGCAATATCTACGCCAATGAGAGTTTATTTATGGCTAAGATATCACCGTTTAGACCGGCCTCAAGCCTGAATAATAAAGAATTGGTAACACTACATAAATGCATCCGAGAAGTTTTAACACATGCCATTGAGTGTGGCGGTTCCACCATCAGCGATTTTGTCAATGCGAACCAACAAAGTGGTTATTTTCAGATGAATTTTAAGGTTTATGGCAAAGATGGTGAAAAATGCAGCACCTGTGAAGACAAACTACTAGCCGCTAAAATTGGTGGTAGAGCTAGTTTTTACTGCCCTAGTTGCCAAAAGTAACTTCACTGTTATTGAAAGCATCACGTAATTTGAGTATCATTGATAGCTCAGGGAAAATATTTATACTGCCCCGACCGTAACCTAGGGTAAGATCAACAAAACACTTAATTAGGTATAAGTGGTAATACTACTATAAATAGACGATTTAAATTTTAAATATATAAAATTACAAACTTGCAAGAGGTTAGAAAATGGCTAAGAAATCTATGTTCAGCGGTTCAGGAAAGACTAGTGAGAAGATAAAGACAAAACAAGAAGAGAAAACTAGCGTACCGGCAAGACAACCAAAAATAAGAGCGATGGTCTGGTACAAGGAAGAGCACTGGGATGAGTTATTAAACATATTCGATGACACCGACCAGCTACCTCGTAGTTTCGCCGACTGGAGTGTAAGGGCTGAGGAAAAGAAAGACGAAGTAGAAGCCATGGGAGATCAAGTAATTAAAGTATTTATTGACCCAGAAACCTTCCCTGCCTGGTGTGAAAAAAAGGAACTGCCAATGAATTCTGAAGCACGTGCTCAACTAGCTATTGAAGTTGCTCAAGCCCAAAGTTTTGGTATGTAAAAAAAGATAAAAAATATCCCTACAAACCGCAAAAACGTTTTGTAGGGATAAATATCAAACAAATTCTAGACAAATACGTCCTCTGCCTTAATCAAATCAACTCGATTAGAAACACCCTTCAGAGCAATACCGTGAATCATGGCATCAACAGTTGTGCAACAATCAGCTACAACCTGCACCTTATATTTTTCCGCAGTTTTAGAAATTGCTGTGTGTGTCACACAATTCTGAGTCATCATGCCACAAACAAGAATTTCTGTTACACCCATCGAGGTTAAAACGTCTTCCAAGTCTGTTTGCCAAAATGCATCGGCAAATGTTTTTACAACAACTGGTGCGTCTGGGGCTGCCGCCAGAATCCTATCATGTATCTTCACACCCTCACTGCCTTCATTAAAAAATGGGGCCGGACCAGCATCACTTGCGACAATATGCTGAATATGAATAATCTTACAGGCATTTCCCTTGGCACTAGCCATAAGATTTTCAATATTACCTAAAGTTTCTTCCGTATTCCAAAGCGGATAACTTCCATCTGGAAAATAATCGTTTTGGATATCTATTACCAATAATGCTTTAGTCATAACTTTTCTCTCACTCCATATTTGTAAGCATGATAGTTCTTCCCAAGAACCTTACCTAATCAACTATCTCTGTTTACCAAAACTTTGCTAAAAACTTAGTACAAGTCATTTAATGCAAAAAAAGAATTTTATTAGATAAACACGATCTAACCGACCGCCCCATTCAGACTAGGGTATAGTTTCCGCTCAAGATCTATCTAAGATAGCTTATAAGTTTGCACATTATTACGGCCATAATTTTTAGCATAATAAAGTGCAATATCGGCTCTTTTCACCAATTCTTCGTGATTGAAATCTGTATCATGTTCAGAAGTTGCAACACCTAAACTTATTGTAACTACTCCGCCGAGAGACTGACCTTCATGCTCAATGGCTAAATTCTCTATAGCTTTTCTGACATTTTCAGCAACATAGCAGGCACCTTCTAAATCTGTATTTGCCAGCAACAAAACAAACTCCTCCCCACCATAACGCGCACAAAGATCAGCAGGTCTTTCCAAACTACTATTAATAGCTTGCGCAACACTTCTCAAGCAATCGTCCCCGGCGCTATGCCCATAAGTATCATTATAACTTTTAAAATAATCCACATCACACATAACCACAGACAAAGACTGCTGCTCTCGTTTACTGCGGTGGTGTTCGGCAAGTAAGGCTTCCGAGAAGCTTCTTCTATTAGCAATCCCGGTAAGTGAATCAAAATAGGCTAGATCACTAATTTTCTTATAAGCTTCCTTCAATTTTTTATTTGCGAAATAAATTGGGCCAATACCAAAAAGAAAAATCAGTAAATGCCACAACAATTGAGATTCCCAATTAGTTTGCATAACAAACGGCAAAGTCACACTAATTCCACCACGAATATCTCCCAATGAATATCCTTGCGATGCATGACAACTTAAACACGACTTCTTAACCTCCAGAGGGGCCATGTAAAAAAATGATTTCCCTTTACTACCCTCAACAAAGTATCCTTCTTCTTTGATACCTTGCTCAAATTTCTCCAACGCTATTTTTTCTATATCACTTGGATAATTTTTAGGTCGCAAAGGATTAAGGCTAGTGGCATGAAACTGAATACCATCTCTTTCCATAGCGATTTCTGAAACCTGCCGAGTCATAAACGCTGGGTTTACGGTAGTAAGAGTGAGACTATCATTTACGACAATATCTCTCACAGGAAGTTTTAAGTAGTAGTTTGGTTGCGTTTCTTCAGTTACAGGCACATACACTCCCCCATGGCGAGCATTCCACAGACGGCTTACAACAATATAGTTAAAAAAACTCCTTGCCACCTCTTTGGCCATCCTCTCTTGCTCAACTTGTGAATTTTTGTAATTAAAAACAAAAGACACCAATGTTAAGCTGAACCATGCAAAAACTGTAAACCATGCGACTTTATCTACTTTCATTATAAATCCAAAAGCTGAATTACTAAAATATCCCAACCTGCAATTAGCGAATATCATTCGCAAAAATACTCGCCACACAGAAAAGATCTATCTACAACTTCACAAACCACTGAGAACAATTACTAGCATATGCAATAATTAACATTATTTGAGGTAAGTCACTATAGTTATATCAAAAACACATCAAGTTTTTATTATCTCAGGTAATCAGCTTTAAGGAAATATCATATTTGAATATAGAAAGTAATAACAACATTATACGAAAACAAAGAATGAAGGGAGGTAACCAGCGAGGCTGAAACATCAAGACTCAAATGTTTCAGCAACAAAAAATGTTTTTAGATTACGGCTTCCTAGCTCCTTTAGTAGGAGGTCCCTGCGGAGATTCATCTTCGCTCAGAAAACCATCTCCGTTTTTATCAAGTCTATTAAAATGTTTGGAAGGTCCATCAAATTCGCCTTTAGCAACCATCCCGTCTCCATTCTTATCGAGTCTTTTTACAAAACGCCCACCACCTTGACTTCTCTTCCCTCGATTCAACTTCTTTTCAATTTTTGGACCGGAAGATATTGAAGTTGCAATACCTCCTCGGACACATCGTACGAAATTATTAATACGTAACACATCTCCCTGCGGCCCCCTGCCATAAGGTACCAAGGTAGGGTCTCCAGATTTAGGATCACTTCGTTGGCTGCCAGCGCCATGAACATCCATTAAGCTCTTCTTCCCCGTTCTTCTATCTTTCATCCAGCCGTAACCTTTACCAAATGATAAATATACCGCCGCTTTACCACCAAGATCTCTTTTATGTGTGGTACTGCTCCAATAATAGGGGTAGTCATCTTGCCCATTTTCCTCGATACTGCTCGCATGAAAAACAGTACTGATTGCAGGCGAATTAGTTGTTGCCGGAGAACGACTATAATCAACAATAGATTGCAATTCTTTAGCGTTTGGAAGCCGCCAATCAGAATGATCTGCATATGAGAGATCTCCTGACCACTCTAAAGCCTCCTGCCAATTTAACTTACCATCTTTATTATTTCCTGCATTTAGATGCCCGCTATCAACCTGCATCCAAGTAAGCCCTGTTGCCTTATCTGTAATGGTTCCGTCTGAATTATTGACGAACTTATTTTTGCCATAATCTTTGGTGCCACGCACATACAAGACATGGAACGTTTTATAACCTCGACCGCGTGGGTTCATCACCGGATATCCCTTTATCCGTCCATCTGCAAAATTCACCCCAAACATGGTATCATTGCCATTCATAGTCTTATGCACATATTTAGTAGATGTGGCAAATTGTGAATCAATAATTCTCTCTGCAACCTCTGGATTGTAAGGATTTCCATACTTGAAATTAAAAAAGTGCGTATCGATAAAAGGCTTCAACCTCAAAGTATCGCTGCTCTTAACGCTTGGGTCAATACCGGAAAAATTGATAAGAGAATATAATTCCTTAACTGTCGGCAATCGCCAATCCGTAAAGCCTCCTGTTCTGCATTTTGCAGCACCCTTAACCGCTTCTCTAAATGTCTTCTTCTCGCCAGGGTCCTGTTGCCAAGTCAAGCCTGTGACCAAATCGGTAATAGTTCCATCCTCATTATCTTTATAATCTGGAGTATTTCCTTTATAATTTGCATCTTGCCCGAAAAATCGTTCGCCCTTTTTCGGAGATTTAGTTTCAACAGTATTATCATAAAATCGAACCTGCCCAGTATCAACAATTGGATAACTTAAGTTGCCAGCCGTAGCATCGGCGACATTTACTTCTACGTAAAATAACCCCAATACATAAAAGAACATAGCGCCATACACAATGCACAATCTGCTAATTTTCTTCATAATTTTTATCCTCCAGCATTAATTTTGATAATTTACGCTCTTTAACATTAAATACTTATCCCACGATTAAACACCAACATAAAATATCAATATGAAAGAAATATGGAGGAAATGTGCAAATAGTGCCGATATATAGTTTTAAACAAATTGCCCACGAAAGAATTGTATTAACTGCTGTAAAGAGTTATTGAAGTATGACAAACATAAAATAAAAAAGAGATGCCGGATGCTTTCAAGGTACCAACACCATAAGTGGCAACAAGCTCTCATCATAGGATAAAAAATGAAGGACAATAAATATCAGAAGTCGGCAAAAATGAAAAAGCCTAGAACTACCAGCTTTGATGTTAAAGAAGCAGGTACACTACTCAATGATCTCATTACAACTTATCCCAATAAATCTAGAAAACTACTAAAGGTTATATTGCGTGATCGCCAAGTTCTAGTTAATAACAAAATCGTCAGCCAACATGACCACCCGATCAAACCAGGTCAACAAATCAAAATATATTGGGATAAGATTGAGACACGCAATCTACCAAGGGAACTAAAAATAGTTTTTGAAGATGAACATCTTATTGTCATAAATAAATCATCAGGTTTACTAACAGTCGCCACAGACACAGAAAGAAGAAAAACAGCCTTTTCCATGCTGAGCACATATGTAAAACAAGAACATCCAGATAATAAAATATTTGTGGTACATAGGCTTGACCGAGAAACTTCCGGCCTACTTCTCTTTGCTAAAACCGAAAAAATAAAAAGAGCGATCCAGGAAACGTGGACCACAACAATTAGTGAGCGAACTTACATTGCCGTGGTGGAAGGAGAGCTTAAAAAAGAAGAGGGAGTAATCAGTTCTTACTTGGCTGAGAGCAAAGCTTTTCGCGTTTATTCATCACCAAACGCTGAGAACGGTTTACATTCAGTAACAAACTTTAAAAGACTCAAGACGACCAAGAATTATAGCCTTGTGCAACTAAATCTAGAGACAGGACGAAAACACCAGATTCGCGTTCATATGCAAGATATAAACCATCCAATTTTAGGCGACAAAAAATACGGCGCGAAAACTGCTAGCCCAATGCGTCGAATGGGTTTACATGCCATGGTACTCGCATTCACCCACCCAGTAACTGGGGATAAATGTCATTTTGAGACCCCTATCCCTAAGAAGTTTTTTGATTTATTTGCTGTTTAATAATTTTTAGGCTGCCTTTTACTTAGCATAATAATACATCCTTGATATTGAGATACAGCAAATATCAAGGATGCCGTACTGCATATTACGATTACCGAGAAACAAATTATACCGCCATGACATAACCCACCACCACCGAACATCTTCCCTGAAGAGATATATCCTACAAAGATAATGAATCTATAATATATTCAGTGAAATAATCTGATGCGAACATATTCTCAATTCTCACACCAGCAACTCAAGTAAGTAGAGATAACTCTTGTACTTCTTTGTGTCGAAAACAATCTTTTGTGTGGTCGTTAACCATGCCAACAGCCTGCATAAATGCATAACAAATAGTGGGTCCCACAAAATTAAAGCCACGCTTCTTTAAATCCTTGCTCATTATCTCAGAAATGTCAGTTTTAGCCGGCATCTCTGCCACGGATTGCCATTCATTTTGTAGTGGAGCACCATCAACGTAACGCCAAAGATATTTAGAAAGAGAACCGTACTCTTCTTTAATTTTAATAATTCCCTGGGCATTCTTAATAGCAGATTCTATTTTAAGGCGGTTTCGGACAATTCCGGAATCAGCAAGCATTCTTGCTCTATCCTCCTCCCCATAACTAGCTACTATTTCGCAATCAAAAGAGTGAAATGCCTTCCTGTAATTTTCCCTTTTCCTCAAAATAGTCAACCAACTCAGCCCAGCTTGCGCTCCTTCTAAAATCAAAAACTCAAACAAAAGCTGATCATCATAAACAGGGACACCCCACTCATTATCATGATACGCTTTATACAACGGATCGTCCCCACACCATTCGCATCTGATTTTCATTTACATTCCTTTTGGTGACATGAGTTGCCTAAAATTAACTTAAAGTTAGGATAGAAATAAACAGGATATTTAATATAAGTGAGACCATGTTCTATGTAACTATTTTTATTGCAAACACCAAATACATAGAGAAAACTAATTTCTTTTTGGAAATTATGGATATTTCAATTTGCCATGATTAGAGTAAACCCATTCGGTTATATATAACAAATATCATCCAAAGGATGTATAAGATATTAAAGAATTGTCACCAGCATGGTCTGATATAGCTTAAGACATAGTGCTCCTAAATAACTATTTTTTGTAAACGAAAGACTAAACAGAAATGACCAAAAGCATCATAATCGCAGGCACTCACAGTGGGGCTGGAAAAACAACAGTTACCCTAGGTTTAATGGCAGCACTTATGGCAAGAGGCCTAAAAGTTCAACCATTTAAATCTGGACCCGACTTCATTGACCCGACCCTTCACAAAAAAATCACTTACCGGCAATCATACAACTTAGATATGTGGATGATGAGCGAAGAGTTCTGTCGTGAATCATTTTCTTTACACAACCAAGATTGTGATATTAGTGTTATCGAGGGGGTGATGGGGATGTTTGATGGCGACAAGGGATCTAGCCATTACTTAGGACAACAGTTAAACATTCCGACAATCCTAGTCATCGATGCTAAATCCATGGCACAAAGTGCGGCAGCCATAGTAAAGGGTTTTGAATCATTAAGCGGCAACATGGTGCGTGGGGTTATTGCCAACAATATTGCCAGCCCAAGGCACCTGCAATTGGTAAAAGATGCGATAGATGAGCACTGCCATGCTAAATTCCTAGGACACCTACCCCGCTCAGCAAATTTTTCAATTCCTTCCAGGCATCTAGGCTTGCATTTAGCTGAAGATGAGCCAATTTCTAAATCTTCACTGAAGGAATTATCCACAGCAATAACCGAACATATTGATTTGGACAAATTGCTTGAAATCTCTCAAAATGAAACCACTAACAAGCCCCCAACAGAGACAAAAGACACCCTTCCTAAGAAAAAAATCAGAATTGCTGTGGCAAGAGACAGGGCATTTTGCTTTTACTACCAAGACAATTTTGAGTTGCTAGAAAAAGCTGGCGCCGAACTCCTTTTCTTTAGCCCTATTAACGACAAACTACCACCTGAAAACATCCAAGGAATGTACATCGGTGGCGGCTACCCCGAACTTTTTGCAAAAGAACTCGCTAGTAACATCAGCATGAAAGAAAAAATCAACAATCTCATTCAAGATGGCCTACCTTGCTATGCTGAATGTGGTGGTTTTATGTACCTCACCAAGAGCCTTACTGACATCGATAATAAATCACACAAGATGGTGGGAACATACGACACTAACGCAAAGATGAACAACAAGCGTGCTAGCCTAGGATACCGAGAGGTAACACTAAATCAAGACTGTATTCTTGGTAGCAAAACCAGTATAGTTCGTGGGCACGAATTTCATTATTCAAATATTAAAGATATTGACTCAAAAAACATATATAATGTTGATAGAGGTGGTTCTGGCTACATCCAAAAAAATTGTTTAGCTAGTTATATTCACCTTCATTTTGGTTCGGCGCCCCAAATCGCCGAAAATTTCATTAAATTTTGCCGTATTAAAAATCAAGCATGGTAATAAAAATACAAAAAGTAGCCCCTGCTGAAATCGAAGCAGAGAGCTTTCGCATAATCGAATCGGAAATAGCACAGCACAACTTGGACGAAGCAACATTCTCTATTGTCCGCAGAGTGATTCATGCCACCGCCGACTTTGGTTTTTTAGACTATCTTAAATTCCATCCAAAAGCGCTTGAACAAGGCCTTAAGGCAATCAGGGATGGTAAAGATATCCTCACAGATGTTAACATGACCGCCATCGGCATCAGTAAACCACTATTAAATAGTTTTGGTGGTAAGGTGCATTGCCTTGTGGCTGATCCTGATATAGCGCGCCTTGCCAAAGAAAATGGTAAAACCCGTTCAGAAACCGCCATTGAACAGGGATTAAACGAGAATATTGGTATTGTAGCGATAGGAAATGCTCCAACAGCACTCCTACAAGTGATGCGTATTTTAGAGAAACGACCAGAGCTAAATCCATTAATTATTGGTGTACCCGTCGGTTTTGTAAACGCTCAAGAATCAAAAGCTCTGCTTGCCGAAAGCGATTGTTGTTACATCACCGCCCTTGGGCGCAAAGGAGGTAGTCCTGTTGCCGCCTCAATTACCAACGCCCTACTTCATCTAGCAAAAAAATGAAAAAGTTGCGATCTGGCTATACCACCGGAGCATGTGCCGCTGTCGCAGCCAAGGCTGCGACCATGCTAATATCAGACATAAAATTTGACAAAATAGTTGAAATACCTTTCCCAGATGGAAGTAGGCACAGCTTTGTTATTAGCCAGCAAAGCCAAGGCGAAGATTGGGCTAAAGCGAGCACAATTAAAGATGCAGGCGATGACCCAGATGTTACCAATGGCGCCGAAATTTCTGCTACTGTTCAAAAAAATAAACACCCTGAACCACCAGAAAACTCTGTTAAGTTTAATAATATTATTCTATGCGGAGGAGCAGGAGTCGGCCGAGTAACCAAGGCAGGCCTTGCCATCTTGCCTGGTGAACCCGCCATAAATCCAGTCCCCAGACAGATGATCTCTGATGCCATTACTGAAGTTCAAGTAGATACACAAGATCTTATTGTCACCATATCAGTAAAAGATGGTTTATTACTCGCTGAAAAAACACTCAATAGTAGACTGGGTATTGTTGGTGGAATCTCAATTTTAGGTACCACCGGCATAGTTCGACCTGTTTCCGCACAAGCATGGAAAGACACCATAAGTGCTTGCATGGATGTGGCGAGAAGTGCCAATATTGACGAGGTAGTAATTTCTACAGGTAGAACATCCGAAAAAGGTGTTCAGAAAGTACTTACTCTGCCGGAAGAGGCATACGCAATGATGGGTGATTACCTCCATTTTTCCTTATGCGAGGCGAGCAAAAAAGGCTTTCAGAGAATACACTATGCAGGAATGTGGGCTAAAATAATGAAAGCAGCGTTAAGAATACCGCAGACCCATGTCCGCAATGGTGCATTAGAAATTAAAAAAGCCGCCCAATTAATTGATAGCTTAGGTGCTGAAGAGGCACTTAATAAACAATGTTACCTAGCCAACACGGCAAGAGAAATGCTCAGCCATTTAGAAAAAGCTAAGAGAAATGATATTGTAGAAAATATTTGTCAACTAGCAAAAGAGTATGCCCAAGAAGTATCAGGCTGTGAAGTTACTATCTACCTAATAAATCATAAAAGTGAAATAATCTACCATGCATAAAATTTATGTCATTGGGGTCAGTAATAGCTTGAATGAACTAAAACACTCCAAGCTAACCAATCAAAACATCCCGGTTTTTGCAGGCAATACTCACAAAGAACGCCTAAATCAATTGGGTATTAAATTCAGCCCAATCACGCCCATATCCAAAGCCAATGAGCAGATTAAAAAGCACCTAAAAACAACAAATGTTATAGTACTTGCCAGCGGTGACCCATTATTTTATGGATTTGGCAGCACCATGCTACGATATTTCCCTAGAGAAAATATCGTCTTTACACCCACTGTTTCATCTATCCAACATTCTGCCTCGCTCTTTAAGGTCGGTTGGCAGGATGCAGAGATACTAAGCCTCCATGGTCGAAAGCATCTTCATATTGCCGGTTTTGTTCTGCAAAAGAAAAAGACCTTCATCCTAACTGACAACAACAACACACCAAATGCAATTGCTAAACAAATTGATGAATATTTAAACTCAATTGATGCTGTAAATCTTGGTGACAACCTTGTTTTTCATGTAGCAGAAAACATTGGTGCTGAAAACCAAAAACTAACAACTGGAAATATAAAAGAAATTGCCAATCAGAGTTTTGCCAGCTTAAATGTGTTGATAATAGTTAATGATAATATTCAAAACGAAACATATCCCTTTGGTCTTTTAGAAGAAGATATTAGCCATAGTCGAGGGCTTATAACCAAAAATGAAGTGCGAGCTGCAAGTATCCACACGCTAAATTTGCCAAGACATGGTGTGCTACTGGATATTGGTGGGGGCAGTGGTTCTATTTCGGTAGAGGCGGCAGGCATTTGCTCCGACCTAACTATTTACACCATAGAACAAAAAGAAGAAGAACTAGTTAATATCAAAAACAATATCAAAAAGTTTAACCGCTTCAACATTACTCCCATTCCTGGAAGAGCTGAAGACACCTTATCCACCCTGCCACAACCTGATAGAATTTTTGTGGGTGGAAGCAGTGGAGCTTTAAAAGAAATAATAGAATTTGCAGACAAAAAACTCCCTATGGGAGGCCTTATCGTCATCAACTCTGTGCTTAAAAAGACTAAAGATGAGGCTTTAAAATTAATGAAACAACATAATTTTGCAATCCGCACCTCAACCATTAGTGTTGAACGTGACGACAAAGTTTTCAACCCAATCACGATCATACGTGGAGAAAAGATATGAATACTGACAGACCTGTATATTTTGTTGGCGCAGGCCCTGGCGACCCGGAGTTAATTACAGTCAAAGGACAAAGACTGCTAAAAGAAGCTGATTTAGTCATATACACAGGAAGTTTAGTCCCAAAACCACTAGTTACTGGACTAAATGCAGAGATTGTAAACTCAGCATCTATGAACCTTGATGAGGTATTTGCACTTGTTAACAAATCTTGGTTAGAGGGAAAAAAGATTGTCCGTTTACACACTGGTGACTCTGCAATATTTGGCGCCATCAACGAGCAAATTGCTCTGTTAAAAAGCGCAGGTATTCCTTTCAAAGTTATTCCTGGTGTAAGTTCGGCACTTGCAAGTGCAGCAGCTCTTGAAACCCAATTAACACTACCAGAGGTATCGCAGACCGTAATTTTCACCAGAAGAGCTGGCCGCACCCCCGTACCAGCCGATGAAGACCTCCGCCTACTTGCTAGCCACGGCTCCAGCATGATGATATTCCTAAGCATCTCTATGATTGACCAGGTGGTTGAAGATTTATTACAAGGGAAATACACAGCCAAAACTCCTGTTGCTGTAGTTGAAAAAGTTAGCTGGCCAGAAGAAAGGATAATAAGAGGTACACTTTCTGATATCGCTGAAAAAGTAAAAGAGGCTGGCATCACTAAAACTGCTCTAATTGCTGTGGGAGATGCCCTTAGTGGCGAAGCACCTAAGGTATTATCGAAGTTATATGACAAATCTTTTAGCCACGAATATCGACAGGCTAAAGATTAGAGCAAGGTTACGGCAATTGGTCTAATTAAGCTGCCCTTCTCCATTTAAGGTAGTCTCAAGGGTAAAATATACAATATGAAGAACACCAACACCCAAAATATTGCCTACTGTGGCCATCATTGTAAGTTTTGTTTTTATGAAGATTGCTCAGGTTGCCGTAGTGATAATCCTACTTGTTCATATGCGAACCTATTTGACGATAAAAAATGCCCCAATGTAACATGTTGCGAAAAGAAAAATATCACTGGTTGTTATGAATGCCCTGAGCTTTCAACCTGCAAACATGGTTTTTATAGTAGGAAAGATGAACAAGTTGCAAAAGCTACAGCGTTATTTATCCAAAAACATGGGCTTGTGAAATATGATAATGCCTTGAAGGCTGCAATTACAAAAGGGATTAAATATCCAGAACATTTTAATGTTATGGAGTCAGTGCAAGAAATGATTGATCTTTTAGAACGTCATATAATTTAAACTTCCCAATCAACCGATTAACACAGCACACTACTATCATTTGACAACACTGAAATGAATCTAATTAAGTTAATATAAGCCATATAGAATAATGAATATAAAAAAATTCTCCGAATTAACTGGTATGTCCTCTCACACCATAAGGTATTACGAAAAAATAGGAGTATTTAGACAGATAAACCGCAATGACAGCGGACATCGTTCTTTTACAGAAAAAGATTTAGTCTGGGCAGAATTCATTAAACGATTAAAAGACACCGGTATGTCCATAAAGAAAATACTAGAATATGCAAACTTACGTGAACAAGGTCCCCACACCTCAAATAATAGAATGCAGATCCTAGAAAGCCATGCAAATATTCTAGAAGAAAAAATACTCTCTGAACAAAGCAATCTTGAAAAATTAAAAGAAAAAATTGAGTATTATAAAGACCTTCATAAAAGCTCTTGACTTAGAGCATACTCTAACTTGTATTCTGTTGTTAACTCGACAATCAACAAAATACAGGGAGTGTTTTATGAACAATGAAAGATATGAAGAAGGATTAAAGAAATTAACAGAAATTGATGGAGATGCGGGACAAAATGTCATCGATAGCTTGAAGAGTATTGCGCCTGATCTAGCAAAATACACCATCGAATTTCCTTTTGGTGATATCTATCGCAGAAAAGGTTTAGATTTAAAAAGTAGAGAGATTGCGACAATCGCAGCTCTAACTGCTCTAGGTAATTGCCAACCTCAGCTAAATGTACACATCAATGGTGCTTTGAATGTTGGTTGTAAACCCGAAGAAATAATAGAAACAATAATCCAAATGGCGGTTTATGCAGGTTTCCCCGCTGCATTAAATGGAATGTTTGTAGCTAAAGAAGTCTTTATGGAAAGAAATATACTAAAAGCCTAAGCAGAGCAATAATACGTTCACTGCAATATTTTAGAACCACTAAAAATCAGCAGTGAACGCCAAGACTATAATAAGCACAAGATGACAAACTATTATAGCCTTGTAAAACCTTCAAAAATGTTAAAAACACTTCAAATAAGAAAGTTCACTGTACATTTTCTCACTCAGAAAAAAATTATAGAAAGACAGGGGAAAACATCCTATTTATAGCTGGGTAAACCCAATAAGTAGTGGTTCATAACTCACCAGTAAAGACTGGAATATCTGTTATTTTATCCCAATAAATACATATAGGAATTAGGTAAATCAATACTGATTATCCTATAAAGCCTAAATTTACAGATACACCACTACCATCTCCAAAGTTTTACAAAGCACTAAGTCTTGTGATATTATCGGAATATAAAATTGATGTAGGCTGCGGGCAGTTTCTTAGATGTTTTGCAGAAGAAAAAAATTTGTTTTTATAACAGACGCTTAACAGTTTTACTGAAACTCGCCCATTAACTTACATTAATGGGCTTTGCCAATCATATTCTGAACTAGGAAGAGAGGAAAATAATGAATACACATCTTACTAAAAGTTGGCTCACCGCGACACTGACTTGCATAGTATGGGTGACATTAATCACCACATCCCATGCTGAGCAAGCTACCCCAGGTTACAATATCAAGATCCCTCAAAAGATCATGACCCCAGACAGGGTAGAAACAAGAATTGGAACTTTAGAGTTCTTTGATGGCATGCCGACTAAAGCCACGGTCGACAAGATATACGACAACCTCGACCTGATGCGAGGAGTAGAAACATTCCTTAGTGGAATCCCTGCAACATCCATTGAAGGATTACGCCTCGGCATGCTCGAGATGGGTGCTGATTCATCCAATAAAGCCGTAATACTAGATAAACTACTAGACTCTAAGCCATTGTTCCTCACCGGTAATACGGATACAGTCTATCTCTCAGTCATCCTCGATCTAAAAAAGAACGGACCAACAGTTGTGGAAATACCTGCTAAATGCGGCCCCGGTACAGTAAACGACGCTTATTTTCGCTTCGTTACAGATATGGGCATTCCTGGCCCAGATCGTGGAGCTGGCGGTAAATACCTAATCCTTCCCCCTGACTACAAAGGTGAACTATCTCCACCAGTTGGCGGAATGGAAGCTAAGGTTGATGGCCAGAAGTATTTTGTTTCTAAATCGACTAGCTATGTGAACTGGCTTATCCTACGAGGCTTTTTAGTCGATGGCAAGCCTGATAGTGCCAATAAGATGTTCAAAGAAGGACTGAAAATATACCCTCTTGCGAAGGCGAATAATCCACCGAAGATGGAGTTTATCAGCGGCTCCAAAAAAATTTGGAACACTATTCACGCTAACACCTACGATTTTTATGAAGAACTACATACCGTAATAGAACGCGAACCTATATCGATGCTTGACCCAGAACTGAGAGGGCTCTTTGCCTCAATCGGTATACAGAAAGGAAAACCGTTCTCACCAGATGCACGGATGAAAAAAATACTTACCGAAGCTGTTGCAATTGGCAACGCAACAGCCCGAAGCTTAGTTTTCCGCCCCCGTCTTGAGAACGCCTACTACTATCCGAACAGTGCATGGGCTACAGCCTTTGTCGGCGGCAGTTATAAATGGTTAAAAGATGGCGGTGAAGGTGGTCGATATCTTGATGCTCGAACCCTATTTTTCTACCAAGCTACTGTCAACACTCCAGCGATGGTTATGAAAATGGTCGGTAAAGGATCACAGTATGCGTATGCGGCTACCGACAAAAACGGCGACTACCTTGACGGCAGTAAGAATTATAAGTTAAACATCCCAGCAAATGTTCCTGCTGCTGATTTTTGGTCCGTAGTGCTTTACGATCCACAAACTCGCTCAGAACTGCAAACCAGCCAAGCATTCCCAAGCAAGAACAACAAACGGGACAATTTAATTGAAAATGCGGATGGATCAGTGGATCTTTACTTTGGCCCCATAGCTCCTGTTGGCAAGAATGCTAACTGGACCCAAACTGTACCAGGTAAGGGATGGTATACGCTATTACGCCTTTATGGCCCACTTGATCCTTGGTTTGATAAAACGTGGCAACCTGGTGAATTAGAGCTAGTGAAATAAAATAACGACCAAAATAACAACTAATTATAAAGGGCGGCACGAAAGTGCCGCTCATATAAACACAGTATCTTAAAAATCTTTCCCTCTCTCTTTTTGCTATCTTTTTACTACTTTCTTTTGAACTACTTAATCTTGCCAGTACACATAAACCTGAGTTAACAAAAATTAAGCTAGCCATCTTTTCATTATACTAGAAGAAAAAACCAAACACCGAAAACAAAGAAGAATATTTACAAATTGCTACGAACACCATAAAATTCTCAATAATCAAGAATGTTTCCTTTCTAGTAAAATATTTCAAAGCCTTACAGAAGGAAATAAGGTATTAAATCTCACCGATAAACTTAACGTTATACTTTAAAATAAATAGAGAACATAAATGAATGAACTGACATCCTTTGGCCTGCTAGCTATTACTTCTTTTTTTACATTGATCAACCCATTAGGAGTAATGCCAATTTTCATGACAATGACAGCAGACTTAGATCAAGAGCAGAAAATCAAAACGGCTCAAAAAGCATCTATAGTTTCTGTAATAACAATTCTAATATTCGCCTTTTCTGGCCAAATTCTTTTTAACTTTTTTAATATTTCAGTTAATAGTTTTAGAATTGTAGGTGGAGTCATATTCTTTTTCATGGGTATGGATATGCTTCAAGCAAGACTTGTAAAAATTAAGGTAAATAAATCAGAAGTTAAATCTTACATTAACGATGTATCCATTACTCCATTAGCGATACCCATGATTTGCGGACCAGGGGCAATTACAAATGCAATTGTAATGATGCAAGATGCGGATTCTATCCCCAAAAAAGCAATATTAGTTGGATCTATTTTAGTCGTCATGGCAATCACATACCTTATTCTCTACAGTGGTTCTCGTATAACCAAATTCCTTGGTGAAGTGGGCATTAATGTTATGATGAGGCTCATGGGATTAATCGTAATGGTTATTGCAGTGGAATTTTTCTTTGCTGGCTTAAAACCAATTATAATAGATATTTGTAGCAGTATATAAAAAAACTACCACTTCGCAGTGAAATCGATGCCATTGTAGCGGAAATTGAGGAAGGGAAGTAATGACCGAAAAAACAACAGATATCATTATTTATAAAAGTTATGACGGAAACTCTGATATCTCTGTTCGTATTGAGAATGAAGATGCGTGGTTAAGCCAACGACAGATTGTGGAACTTTTTCAGGCAGCAAAATCAACAGTAAGTGAACACATAAAGAATATTTATGACGATGAAGAGTTACTCCAAGAGGCAACTGTTCGGAAAATACGAACAGTTCAAAAAGAGGGAGATCGAGAGGTTACACGTAACCTTGATTATTATAACCTTGATATGATTATTGCCCTTGGATATCGAATCAATTCAAAAATTGCCACCCGTTTTAGACAGTGGGCTACCCAGCGATTAAAAGAGTATATGATAAAAGGCTTCACCATGGATGATGAACGCCTAAAACATGTGGGTGGCGGTCATTACTGGAAAGAGTTACTTAACCGTATTCGTGATATTCGCTCTAGTGAAAAGGTTATGTACCGTCAGGTGTTGGAGCTTTATGCCACTGCAACAGACTATAAACCCAAAAGTGAAGAGAGCCTCACCTTCTTTAAAAGAAATTACAATGGTGTTCCTGTGCAAAATACTTTGGGACTTCTGGCCTTCTTGTAGGTATCATTGGTTGCATAACTAGTTTAATAAAGAGCAAAGACAAAACTAAATAATTAAAATGAAAATAGCAATAATTGCCATAACTAAAGCAGGTAAAAAACTTGCAGAAAAGCTTGCTGCCAGGCTGGAAAATAGCCAAATTATTTCAGGAGCAAAGACTGCGACCTTACTAAAAGACAACTGGCATCAATATGATGGCTTTGTTCTTATCATAGCAACAGGTATTGTCGTTCGTAGCATTGCTCCTTTAATTCAAGATAAACGCCAAGACCCAGCCATTGTCACCATGGATGAGACAGGAAAATATGCCATTAGTCTTTTATCAGGTCATCTAGGAGGAGCCAATGAACTTACTCAAAAAGTCGCGACTCTTGTTAATGCTCAAGCTGTGATCAGCACTGCATCGGACTGCCAAAACCTACCTGCCCTTGATCTTTGGGCGCGAGATAATCACCTTGAGACCCGTGACAATTCTGCATTCACCACAGTTAGTGCCGCACTTGTGAACGGTGACCAAGTTAAAGTTTTCATCAATCAAAACTGCCAGCCAGCCGACATCCCTACTCCGATGATACAAACACCAAAAAGTAACGAGGCAAATATAATTGTTAGCTTTTTGAAAAACGAATACAAGCCCACAGCCCTAAATTTAGTGCCTAAAAAATTGATCGTAGGTATTGGCTGCAAACGAAATACCAGCCTAAGCGATCTAAAAAATGCGCTAACAGAATTATGTGACAGCTTACAAATACCTATAAAATCAATCATAAAGATATGCTCTATAGATGCCAAAAGTGATGAAGTTGGGCTTTTAGAATTATCCAAAGAACTAGAAATACCCTGCAAGTTTTTTAACAAAAAAGAGATAAATCAATTCACCGAGCTGCAAGTATCAGCAATGGCGATGAAAGCTGTTGGGGCCATTGGCGTTGCCGAACCCACTGCAATGCTCGGAGCTAGAACCGAAGAACTGTTTTCTCATAAAAGAAAATGGTCAAATATCACCATGGCACTCGCAATCTCAAAAAGATAACCCTTCCCCGTAAAGAAAGTTATATCTACCCATAATTGCGTTTGTCATCATGTTTTTTTACCCCCTAAACGGTAGGCAAACTGATATTTATTTGGTATAGACTCGAAGTATTAATAATACTTCGAAAAATTAACCTATTTTGAAGCCTCGATTACTGCTTCAAAATAGGCAGTTTAAGAGAAATTTAGACCTAAATTTAATAATTACCAGCAGGAAGGAATTAATATGCAAGAAATAAAGGCGCTCTTCTTTGACCAAGACGGAACCATAATCGACACCGAACGAGATGGTCACCGAGTAGCTTTCAACAAAGCGTTTAAAGAATTTGGCTTTGACGTGGAATGGGATATAGAGACCTACTACAGCTTACTTGAAGTTGCGGGTGGTAAAGAGAGAATGCGTCACTATCTTAACACCAAAGGTTTTGGTACTAAGATAGCGGATGAGAACGTAGACCAGTTAATCATCGACCTTCACAAAAAGAAAACCGAGATTTTCGTGGAGCTAATCCAGTCAGGAGCCCTACCACTTCGTCCAGGTATCCACAGAATAATGAAGGAAGCAAACGATAGAGGCATTAGCGTTTCAATCTGCACCACAGCGGCTTTGAAATCTGCCAATGCGGTTGTTGCAACCCTGCTGTCTGATATAAAATTTGATCACATCCTTGCTGGTGACATAATCAAAAACAAAAAACCGGCACCTGATATTTACCAACTTGCCATGGAAAAAACTGGCTTTAACGCCGATCAATGTGTTGCCATTGAAGATTCTAGTGTTGGCCTTAGATCAGGTCTTGCCGCTGGTCTCCCTGTTGTCGTCACCAAAAGTACCTACACAGTAGAAGAAGATTTCACCGGAGCAAACATCGTCGTCAATTGTCTAGGCGATGATCTCGGTGAAAAAGCAGTAATTCATGTCGGTAAAGTAAGTGACAATTTTGCTGGCATGATTACCCTAGAAGATATTCTTGCATCAACTAAATAGTATTTTAGATATAATAAAGGAGAGTACGCATGAAAATTGCCATCGGTTGTGATCCAAACGCAACAGAACTAAAAGATATTGTAAAATCTCAACTTGAATCACTTGGTCACGAATGCGAAGACTTTGGCAGTGATGATCCAATCTATGCCAATGTTGCTTTCACCGTTGGTGAGTCTGTAGCTAAAGGAGAGTGCAAACGAGGAATTCTACTTTGTGGTACCGGCATTGGCATGTCTATCGCAGCTAACAAAGTTCCTGGTGTTACAGCGGCTCTTTGTTCTGATACCTACTCCGCTGAAAGATCGATAAAATCCAATAACGCCGACATAATGACCATTGGTGCATTCACCGTTGGTGAGGCTGTAGTCAAATCCATGGTTGATACTTGGGTTAACTCTGAATATACCCCAGGCGGTAGATCAGAGCCCAAAATACAAAGAATCGACGATTACGATAGCGAACATAATAAGTAAAGGCCAAAAAGTTAATATGTATACTTTATCAGAAAATGAACAGCATGATCTTGAACTCAAAGCCCTTGCTGCCCGAAAGAATATACTCCGCATGATTAAGGCTGGTGGTTCTGGCCATGTTGGTGGAGCAATGTCCATAGTGGATACCGTCACCGCATTATATTTTAAAGTGATGAAATACGATGCCAAAAATCCAAAATGGGAAGGCAGAGATCGTTTTGTTCTTTCTGCTGGACATAAATGTTTAGGAGTCTACTCGGTATTAGCCGAGGCAGGATTTTTTGACAAGGATGTCCTAGACACCTACGGTAGTCTTGGTGCCAAAATACCTGGTCATCCAGATATGCACAAACTACCAGGTATTGAATGTAATACAGGAGCCTTAGGACATGGCCTTTCAATTGCTGTTGGTATGGCTTTGGGTTTAAAGACAGATAGTGACAATAAGGTATTTGTTGCCATGGGCGATGGCGAGTTAGCTGAAGGTTCCAATTGGGAAGCGGCAGCAGCGGCAAGCCATCATGGACTTGATAATCTTATGGTTTTTGTCGATCGCAACAGACTACAAATTGGTGGTCAAACGACCGATGTCATGACTTTTGAACCCCTGGAAGATCGTTGGCAGAGTTTTGGTTTTGAAGTTATTACCATTGACGGTCACGATATGAAAGCCATTGTAGAAACCGCAATGAATATGCCAAAAACAACTGGCAAACCAACTTGCGTAATCCTTGATACCATTAAGGCAAAAGGTCTTTCTTTTGCTGAAAATAAGGTAAGTTACCATTATTGGAAAGCAAATCCAGAAGAAATGGCTCAGGCAGATAAAGACCTGGCAGAAATAGAAGCGAGGTTGGCATGCAAGTAGAATTAAGAGATCCACGAAAAACCTTTGGCGAAGCTTTAGTTCAAGTCGCAGAAAAACATGCTGGGGTTATTGGATTATCAGCGGATAGTTCCAGTGGTTCAGGTATGACTCCATTTTTTGAGAAATTTCCAGATCGCCATTTTGAGTTTGGTATTATGGAACAAGGAATTGTCGGTTTTGCTGCAGGTCTCGCGACCACAGGCAAAATCCCTTTCTTTGTAGCCATTGCCCCTTTTGTAACTTCACGCCCATTTGAGATGTGTCGTAATGATCTTGGCTACATGAAGCAAAATGTGAAAATTGTTGGCCGCTGCGGCGGTATGACTTATTCTGATCTTGGAGCCACGCACCAAAGTTTAGAAGATTTTGCAATCATGCGAACCATTCCAGGATTCACTGTGGTTAGCCCCGGTTGCCCCGTGGAAATCATCAAAGCAACCCACGCCATCACAGAGCATAAAGGCCCAGTTTATATGCGAATCGGTGGCCCAAAGATGGAAGTTCTCTTTGGTGAAGATCACAAATTTGAATTAGGCAAAGGCGTTACCATGATGGATGGCAATGACATCACCATCATTGGTACTGGTACCGTTTTACAAAAAGCATATGGTGCAGCCAAAATTCTAAAAAAGAAGGGTGTTTCTGTTCGTCTTATCAATATCCACACAATTAAACCTATTGATAAAGATCTGATAATCAAAGCCGCCAAAGAAACCGGACAAATCGTGACAGTTGAGGAACATTATCTAGCTGGTGGTTTGGGAAGTGCTGTGGCTGAAGTTTTAGCCGAGGAACATCCAACTAGAATAAAGATGATTGGCGTTGATGACCAATTTGCATCCAATGGTCCATATGAAGAATTACTTGCTCTATATGGCCTACAACCCGAGCAAATTGCCGAGACTGCGACTAATTTCATGAAGTAAGAACTACCCTAAAGATTTTAAGCTCAACCTCTAGTTTTACTAACAATAAAGCCCCTGCAATAATTCATTGCAGGGGCTTTATTTATGCTTATAACAAAACTACATTAAATCTTAAAAATGCTTACTATCTGAGCAAGATCTTCTGATGTTTTATTTAGTTTTTCCGCAGTGTTTTTGACCTCACTACTATTGTTAGCAACGCTATTACCAGAGATCGCAACCTCATGAATATCCCTAGTTATCTCGGCTGACACTGCTGAACTTTGTGAAACACTTTCGTTCACTTCCTGCATACCTTGACTTGCCTGGGAAATATTTTGATTAATTTCGCTGGTGGTTGCTGTTTGCTCTTCAACAGCAGTTGCAATTGTGCCAACAATATCATTAACACTACCAATCACCCGAGAAATTTCTACAATTTCATCTCCTGCCGACCTTGTAGTTACCTGAACATCTTCTATCAAAGTTTTAATATCTTTTGTTGCATCAGCAGTTTGCTTAGCAAGATCTTTAATCTCATTTGCAACAACAGCAAAACCTTTCCCAGCCTCACCAGCACGAGCAGCTTCAATAGTTGCATTCAAGGCAAGTAAATTGGTCTGTTCTGAAATTTCAGTAATTGTTTCAGTTACCCTACCAATTTTTTCTGCTGCGCCGCCTAATTCATTCATTTTTTCAGAAGCCAAGTCTGCCTGCCCTACAGCACCAGAAGAAACAGAACGAGCTCTTTCGGCATTTTCAGCAATCTCATTGATTGTAGCAGACATCTCTTCTGACGCTGCAGCCACCATATTTACATTGGTAGCTGATTGCTCCATAGCAGCTGCGACAGTATTAAGATTAGCACTCATCTCTTCAGAGGCTGCTGCGACCAAACTGGTCTTCTGAGCAGAGTCCTCAGTTAAACTTAGTAACTCATCTGAAACATTATTTAACTTCCCTGAATTTTCATTAATAAAATTTGAATTATTTGATAATTGACCGATTATTTTTTGTAATTTCTCAATAAAAACATTGAACCAAGTTGCTAGCTCAGCAACTTCATCCTTACCTTTTACATTTAAACGCATGGTCAAATCGCCATCACCTTCAGCTATATCTTTCAAACTATCAACCGCATCTTTAATAGGGCTAACAATCGATCTAGCAAGGAAGAAAACGAAAATGGTCACAACAATTTGAGATAGTATAGCGATCAAAATCGTAAAATTTCTTATCGAATAAGAAGCTGACAAATAATCATTTTCTTTTTGAGTAACAGCAATACTCCAACCATTTAAAGACACAGGGGCATAACCTGCCATTTTAGTATCGCCCTTAAACACATAGTTTAGGGTACCTGTTTCCCCAGCCATCATTGCCTTATTAATTGAAGCCATTTCCGGAATGGTAGTAGCATCTAACTTTAATTCAAGTTCCTCGTTGCGATGAGCGATAATTAGCCCATTTTTATTAATCATATAAGCATAGCCAGAAGAACCAACTGTTTTATTTCTAATAAGCTCAGTGAATATTTCTGCTTTTATTGAAAGACCTATTACTCCAGCAAAAACGCCATCTTTACCTTCCACTGGAGCACAGACGACAAGAATAGGGTCACCAGTAACTGTTGATTTATAAATATCACTTATAGTAACTTTACCTGTGGCTTTGGCATCGATATAATACTGTTGATTACTCAAAGTAACACCCTTATATTCTAGACCATTCTCTAAAACGCCAGTGTACATATAACCGTTGACATCAGTTATAAAAATCCCCATATACTGTTTGCCTAGGCCCTCAAATACATTTTCCAATTTAACAAAGGTTTTTTTGCTAAGAAGTTTTAAATATGCCTCAGGCATATCAAGCTTATGGCCGCTTGCCATATCTTGAATAGCGACATCATGACTAATCATTTTTGCTATTTTCATCTCTTCATACAAGACTGTGTCCATACTACTAGCTAATTCTTCCGCACTCCCTGCAAGATTTTCTGCAGACATTTGCCTAAGTGCATTACTAGATTTATAATTCGATACAACACCTATTATCACAAGTGGCAACAATGTTGCCAATATACATCCAACAATAAGCCGAAAAGATATTGAACTAGTTTTCATACTCACTCCTAAGTTAAAAAGTTAATACAACCATAAAATCAAAAATTATCATTTATATTTATAAATCTACAAAAAGGCCAATTACAAGTAATGACATATCAAAAAATAAAACCCAACATAAATCGTAATACCAATCCAGCTATCCAATAAAATTACTCATACCTACCCGAGACCAGTGTTATATTCGGGAAAATCATCCAATGCCGACACTAGGGATTAACTACAAAAGGATCTAAATTAATAAACAAAAAACACTTCTGGCAAATATAGAGATACGTATTACATTTGAACAAATAATTTTTCACAAAAAAACATAGGACGACAAATGACAGAACAAAATAAAGCAGGTACACTTTTCGTTATTGGAACCGGCCCTGGTGCCAACGACCATATAATTCCAGCTGCTCTTGAAGCCATAGAAAAATCCAAAATTGTTATTGGCTACAGCACATACCTAAATTTAATTCCTGAGCATCTATCAGGAAAGGAAGTTATTTCTTCATCCATGATGAAAGAAGTGGACCGCTGTCAAAAAAGTATCGAGCTTGCTGAATCAGGGAAGAATGTTGCGTTGATCTCCGGCGGAGATGCTGGAATATATGCCATGGCAGGGCTTGTATTTGAAATGGCAAGTGTTCATGACAGCAAAATTGAAATCAAAATAATACCAGGGATTGCAGCAGTAAACGCTTGTGCGGCAAGACTTGGTGCACCATTAATGCATGATTTTGCCACAGTTAGCCTTTCTGACCTTCTTACCCCTTGGGCGACCATCGTCAAAAGATTAGAAGCAACCGCTAGCACCGATTTTGTTGTTGCTATTTACAATCCGAAATCAAAAAAGAGAACACAACAAATTGTTGAGGCAAGAGATATCTTCCTCAAACATCGCTCTCCTAAAAATGTGGTGGGAATTGTGACAGGTGCCACCAGGGAAAACGAACTGATTCAACTAACCAATCTAGAAAACATGTTAGATTGTGAGATTGGTATGCAATCAACTGTTATTATAGGTAATAGCACCACATTTATCTGGAACGATAAAATGATAACACCAAGAGGATACAAGGGTAAGTATCAGTTGTAAGTGGAGATGTTTTGACTAATAAGCACTGATCGAGCAAAGGCGTTGATGCTTAGCTATTATCGGAGTCATAAAAATATTCCCGCTTACCACTGGCACAGGCGGGAATATTGAAAACAAGAGAAGCTTGAGAATAAGTCAGCGACCTATGCCTAATCAAGTAAGGTAAAAAATTCTATCTCACGCCTCTCTTTACACATTTCATAAAGACGTTTCCGAGCTTCTACCACTCCACCATCAGTAAGCGACAAAGCTCCTTCTGGGCAACTTTTAACACAAGCACAACATAGCAAGCAGTTATCTACCTGCGTATGAACGTCAGTTACAGTAATGCTCCCTAAGGGACATACTTCTCCACATAATCCACAAAGCATGCATTTGTCTTTATCATGCTCAGGATGTAACGGAAAAGACAAGGCAAGACCTTCTTTATAGGGCCGATTACCAGGCAAATTAGTTAAAGGTTTAAATGGCTCGCGCCTAATCTTTGCGCTCAGTTCTTTAAAATAAGTGCCAAGTTTTGCCAAATCATCCGCATCCGGCCTACCTGCGCCAATTTCTTTTTCTACAGTTGAATAGGAGTGCTCACCCACGCAAGCGCCAGCAGCAATGGGAATAAACCCAAGATCAGTCACAAGATCTGAAAGTTCTAGCAAGCTATCATCATAATTGCGGTTTCCATACATCACGATGATAACAGCACGACTGTTATTCCCCCTAAGGCCTTTCATTCTATCAACAGCCAGGGGAGCTACACGACCGGCATAAACCGGCGCAACAAATATAACAACATCATCTTGGTCATAATTACTTGCAGCGCTTTCGTAAGTTAAGTCGGTGACGTCATAAGATTCGCCATTAAACAAGTTACCTGCGATACAAGTGCCAACTGTCTTCCCGGTTCCTGTAGCAGAGAAATAGATTAAATGATTATTGCTCATTGAGTTAGTCCCTATAGTTTTTCAATATGATCTCAAAACAGCTTGCTCATAACTAGCCAAACGATTTACTTTACCACTTTCGGTTTTTACAAGAGAGGCTACAAAAACAATATTTTTAGGAATTTCATACTTTGTTAAAATCGTCGACACTTGCTTTGCGATAGTCTTTTTATTGAGGTGTTCAGCTTCTACACCTTCAACTACCAAGATAAGACGATTACCTAAAACTTCATCAGAAATTGAACTGATAATAAATGGGATATCAATTAGATGACTGATCTTCTGTTCGATGTCTTCAGGGGAAAATTTTATACCACCTGAATTAATAACATTGTCCCACCTTCCAAGCCAAGAAAAACAATTCCCCTTTATGTTAACAATATCATTTGTGATCAAAGGGCCGATTCCCAATATTTTATCATCAATTAACAAACAATTTCGATCATCTTGGGCTATGTTCACTCCATCCATTGCCTCATAAACCTCTGTGTCACCGTCTAAAAGGCACAAGGCAATATGAGAGCAAGTTTCGGTCATACCGTAGCCAATATAAAAAGAGGTATCGCAATTTTCCGCAATTTTTTCCCGCAAGGCTGAGCCAACATCAGAGCCACCTAAAAGAATCTGCTTAGCATGAAATTTACAACTAGTCTCAGCTAATATTTTTGCCGCCTGTAAGGGAACCATAGCAATAAAATCTAGTTCATCAGAAAAGCCTAAGACACCATTACCATCAGGAACAACGGTCTGCAAATTTGCTCCTGAAACTATGGCTCTCACCAACATCATTTTACCTGCAATATAGTCAGTAGACAAGCAAAGACCCAAGCTAGACTGTTCCTGCAAAGAAAAATATGCACAGGTTCTCTTAGCAGATGAGAGCATTGCTTTTTTGGGTAATTTTATCGGTTTTGGAGTGCCTGTGGAACCAGAAGTTTTTTGAATTATATATTCTTCTTCACCCCACCAAAGATTTAAAAACTGGAATATCTTTTGCTCCCACTTAGGCAGTTCAAAAAAAGATGCTGCAGACACAAAAGTTTCTACGTAATCAGCATAATACCGAATATTATTTAACCTGATACTATCCATTATTTTCTATAAGCCAAGGGTTTCAATGGACAAGTATCCGTTTAGCAACTTAAGTTCAGAGGGCAAATTATTAGTATAGAGCTTTCCCGTCCCCAGACCTTGGGGCATTTTTATATCATAAAAAGATGTCCATTCTGCGATTGCTCTTAGGCCCATATTTGATTCTAGAGCAGAGGTAACCCAAACACCAACATCACGTTTTCTTGCTTCAGTGATCCATGTATCACTATACTGAAAGCCACCTAAGAGTGAAGGTTTTAAGATAATATATTGAGGCTTAATTTTATCAAGCATACGACATCTATCTTCTCCATAAACGCCTATTAGCTCTTCATCTAATGCTATGGGCAAAGGTGTTTGAGTACATAGCGTCGCCATTTCATTCCACTGACCTTGCTTTATAGGTTGCTCGATGGAATGCAAATCAAAGCTACTTAATATACGCAGCTTTTCCATGGCATCATCTGGGGAAAAAGCACCATTAGCATCGACTCTTAGCTCTATTTGATCCTTGGAAAATCTTTGCCTTATGGCAGAAAGAAGTTTACATTCGCTTGCAAAATCAATTGCACCTATTTTTAGTTTAATACACGAATAACCCTCTGCAAGTTTCTCTTCAACCTGAGACTGCATATAGGCTGCATCTCCCATCCATATAAGCCCGTTGGTGGATAAGCTTTTTTTCCCACAAGAAAAATCGTTATCGAAAAATGAACTAATACTATTTGCTTGCAGAGATAAAAAGGCCATCTCCAAAGCCATTCGTACAGCTGGCATTTTACCATCAACCGACACCTGTAATTCATCAAGAATTACTGACAGATTATGAAGATTTATTGCACTAGAAGGTAAATCATTAACTAAAGGTTTATCAGCTAAAAAAAGGCTTACTTTCTCAGATTTATGCTGAAGGTTCTTGCCTATACGTAACAACTCAGGTTCTACAAAATTTTCGTCATCAATACTCAGGCCAGGAATTAAAGAAACCTCGCCCACACCTTTTTTCCCAGCATCGTACAGTTCTAAATACCAAGTAGGTTTAGTTTTAAGTACCCCACGAGAAGTTCCCGCAGGGCGTTTAAAGATTAAATCATTTCGTGTAAATTTTAATTCCATAACAGTTTTCTTTACCAAGCTAGATTATGGGAATTTGGGGAATTTATCAAAATCTGGTTCTCGTTTTTCAAGAAAAGCGTTCTTGCCTTCCTGCGCCTCTTCCATCATATAGAACATCATGGTAGCATTTCCGGCAAGCTCTTGAATACCAGCCTGCCCATCTAGCTCGGCGTTAAGTCCCACCTTAATCATACGTAGAGCAAGTGGGCTCCGCTTCATCATTGTTTCACACCACTGAACCGTAGTGTCTTCCAGCTCATCAAAAGGGACAACCTTATTGACCATTCCCATATCCATTGCCTCTTGAGCTGTATATTGTTCACACAAGAACCAAATTTCCCTGGCCTTTTTCTGCCCAACGTGGCGAGCCAGATAAGAGGAACCAAAACCAGCATCAAAGCTACCAACTTTAGGACCAGTTTGCCCAAAGCGAGCATTTTCAGAAGCAATGGTTAGATCGCAAACCACATGCAGCACATGCCCACCGCCGATAGCATAACCGTTCACCATCGCAACAACTGGTTTGGGCATGGAACGAATAGCTTTTTGCAAATCAAGAACATTTAGACGAGGAACACCATCCTTGCCAATATAGCCACCTGTACTTTTAATATTTTGATCACCACCAGCACAAAAAGCTTTGTCACCTTCACCAGTAAAAATTATAACTCGCACATCCTCACTCTCGCGACAAAGAACCATGGCGTCTATCATTTCTTTGTTGGTATCAGGGGTAAAAGCATTATAAAAGCGAGGGCGATTAATAGTTATTTTGGCAATACCCTTATAAAGTTCAAACTTAATTTCTTCGTACTCTTTAATTGTTTCCCACTGTCTCATAACTTCCTCAATATTTAATTTTTATTTCAAGTACTGTCGCCCTATTTTTTTTCGACAAGAATTCTTTTTGCAAACCCATTATCTCCTCAGGACAACACTGCATATAACTCGCACCATATGCTTTTACTAAAAAACCAATGTCAACAGGATGATGGGCAAGAAAAAATTCTTCAAAACCATCACTACTGCTAGGCCCCTTAATACGATTGAAAATATCACCACCCTGATTATTTAGAATGACTACACGTAGGTTGGCTGGTAGGTTTTTACTCCACAAGCCGTTGGAGTCATAGACAAAACTTAAATCACCCAACACACACAAAACAATTTCATCAGTTACCATAGCAGTACCAACTGCCGTGGAGAGTGAACCATCTATTCCAGCAACACCTCGATTTCCATGATAATGCAAATCATCCCTACTTGCTATTTTCTGAGAATGCCTAACACTCATGGAGTTACCCAGATGAACAATACTATTTGTTGGTAATTCTTCGAACAAAGTATTTAAAATCTGGTATTCTTGATCCTTAGGTAGTGTTACGCCCTTTAAGGCAGCTCTCCAACTATTCTTAAAGTTAAAATTATTCGATGGCTTAACTTTTGTTTCAAAATGTTTAAAGAAGTTAGTAGCATCGTATGGGAGTTCACAATTAATATTTTGATATGTGTCTATCCCTTTTTTATCTGGATCTAAACGGTAATGAATAATATTGGGAAACTCCCGCAATAACAACTTCAAATGTTTAGATACAACATGACCACCAAAAGATATCAATATTTCTGGCGCAAGATCTTTTCTAGTAACCTTGCCAGACAATACATGTGCATCTGGATTATAAAATTCAGATACAATATTTGCTAAATTTTCCGCAATAATCACAACCGAATCATCATCTACCAAGTAGCTCAACGATTTTTTCGTCTCACCATCTCCCTGACCGCAAACAATCATTTTCTTGCTCGCCGAATTCCAAGAGTGGACAAAACCTTCATCTATAGAAATTGCAGTGTTTGTCGGTGATTCTTTTCCTGCTAAGATAATTTCCTTTTCTAAAAGAACATTATCATACAATGGTTCAGCAAGAGGAATATTAATATGCACAGGTCCACTATTACCAGCAAGAGCAACAGAAAAAGATTGCTGCACAAGTCTTGCAGACTCTTGTAAACTTGCCTTATCGCTAGGTTCTTCTGGAAGGTTTACCGACATTCGAACTATATTTTTAAAAACTTCCTGTTGATTAATAGTCTGACTATCTTGGTGATCAATTAAACGGGAGGGGCGATCAGCAGTGAAAACAATTAGCGGCAATGACTGGTAGTAAGCCTCAGCTATGGCAGGACCATAGTTAAGTGGGGCTGAACCAGATGTACAGACTACACCAACTGGCTGATTCAACTGTCTACTTATACCAAGTGCAACAAAGCCAGCCGTTCTTTCATCTACAATGCTGATACACTTAACCTTGTCACTGGCGGCAAAAGCGCGAATTAACGGTGCATTTCTAGACCCTGGGGATATCACCAAATAGTTCATACCATAGGCAACTGAATGGTGAACCAGATCGGAAATATGCTTTTTTTCGGTCATTTTAAATTACCTAAAAATAATAGGCGAGCAGGACTCAACCAAGAACAGAAAGAATGGTTTTACTTTTCATCACCGTTTCCTGCCACTCATCAGCAGGTACAGAATCAGCAGTAATACCACCGCCCATAAAAATACGAGCTGAATTACTACAAACAAACATGCAACGAAGATTCACATAAAGAGAAATCTGTTCTGGAAATATATTCACCGGCCCAAGATACCCAGAGTAATATTGCCTATTATGTTTTTCTATAGAACACAATAGTTTACGTGCATTTTCCCTTGGCATACCACACACCGCTGGAGTCGGATGCAAATGTCCTAAAAGTTCAGAGAGATGACCTTTAATTTCTTTTGCCGAACAGACAAAATCAGTGCATAAATGCAGTAATGCTCCTGCCTGCCGCACATATCTTTTGCCAATCTGCAAAGAACCTGAAGCACGCTCTTTTAAACAAGACGAAATATAATCAGTCACATATTGCTGTTCTTGCTTTTCCTTATCAGTCCAGCTTGAAAGATTTCTATTCTCAAGGAGATTAGATCTTGTGGCAGCAAGTGATATGGTGGAAAATTGAGAGTCTGTCATGGAAGCGAGAGTCTCTGGTGTTGCTCCTAACCACAATTGTCCTCCGGCTCGGAGTAAATAGACAAAAGAAAAGGAATATTTCTCACACATAGCCAGATAATTATCGACTAGTTTTTCTCTTTGATCCTCTGGAACCAATTGCAATCTCGACAGAACTGCCTTTTCAACATCGCCTTTGTTAATGGCATCAACAATCTTGCCAATCTGATCCTTATACTCTTCCTCCCCACAGGTGTAGGTCGGTTGCAAACAATCTGAATTTTTAGTTTTTATTTTCTGGCTAAAATTAATCTCATCATAAATATCAGTCGTACATTTATTACCAACAATTACAAGATCAGGACTGATAATGATTTTCTTACAATTCTCACTTTCAACATAGGGGGAAAAAACAAAACCACGCTGAAGAGAAATATCTGTCGTCTTTATAATTTCTCGAGCTTCCACATCTTTTTGAATAATTGTGGTTATTTCCCCACCAGGTTGACGATAGGAGACAAAAGATAGATCAGAGTCAAGACATGACTGAAGAAGTTGTTTTATTGGTACAGTCATCGAAATCAACCCTGCAAAACCTTCACCGTAACCCTGCAAAGGGCGACAGTTTTATTATCATCAGAGGCAACCCGCACATCCCAGATGTGACTTGATCGACCTTGGTGTTGTAATTCTGCTTTAGCATAAACATGACCATCACGAACACTGCCAAGAAGAGACGCATCGACATGATAGCCAAAAACTGGCTTCTCACCCTGCTCTTTTAATACAGACAAAAATGATAATGCACTGGCCAATGACTCAGCAAGAGAGATCGTCGCACCGCCATGTAAAAAGCCATGGGGCTGTCGTGTAACATTGTTCACAGGCATTTTCGCCATTAAAGCTTCATCTTCATAATAAAACTTAATACCTAAATGACTAACAAAAGAACCTTCACAAAATTGATTTAATTTTTCTATATCCATACCCTAGAGATTTAGCTAAAAAAGTTGATGTTTTTCTTGGAGAAAGCTCAGATTGTAATAAAGTATGACAGAAAGGGAAAGATGAAAGGGTAAATTGCGAAAAATATCTTTCATCTTTTCACATTTCCAACTATAAAAGAAAGGGTAAAGTGGGCGCATGATCGCCCCGATTTTCGCAATCGGAGAGGAAAGTCCGAACTCCATAGGGCAGGATGGTTCGTAACACGAACACTGGGTGACTGGTGGAAAGTGCCACAGAAAACAGACCGCCTGGCAACAGGTAAGGGTGAAACGGCGAGGTAAGAGCTCACCGCTTTCATGGTGACATGAAAGGCATGGTAAACCCCATTCGGAGCAAGACCAAATAGGGAGATGTTTGAGGGCTGCTCGCCCAAAATCTTCGGGTAGGTCGCAAGAAACAGCAGGCAACTGTTGTTCCAGTGAAATGATCATGTCTCCTTTTTTAGGAGGGACAGAATTCGGCTTATAGCCCACTTTACTTTTTTTTTCAAACCAACTACTTCCTTTCTTATCTAAGGATTTTTCAAAATGAAAGATGGAGCAGTAATTATACCAGCAGCAGGTCGCGGCACCAGAATGAAACTGAAATATCCTAAACAATATCTGGATATTGCTGGCGCGCCCATCCTTATCCACACCATTAAATCCTTCGTCGATCACCCATGTATTAGTGAGATTGTTGTTGTTGTGCCTAAAAGCCACATTAATGAAAGCAAGAAATTGATCAAAGATCACAACCTTAACACCTACAACATTAAAGTTGTAGGTGGAGGAAAACGTCGACAAGATTCTGTTTTAAACGGCCTTAACTCCTTAGCCCCCTCTGTAGAAATAGTTTTAGTCCATGATGGTGCTCGTCCACTAGTTGATCACGAGTTAATCAGCAACTGCTACCAAACTGCAAAAAAGAACGGTGCAGCAATTGCAGCAATTCCCGTAAAAGACACCATCAAAAGGCAAACTGATTTACAAGAAGTAAAAGAAACTGTTCCTAGAGATGATCTTTGGCAGGCGCAAACGCCTCAAGCTGCCAAAATTGATCTCTTAAAAAATGCATTTGCCCAAAATGGAAATCATGATGTTACAGATGAGTCTGCACTCCTTGAAAAAGCTGGTATCCCTGTTACCCTTGTGGAAGGATCAGACGTTAATATTAAGATCACAAGACCCGCTGATATTGTTTTAGCGACAGCAATTATGAACGAAAATAAACCACAAATGAAAATAGGCCATGGTTACGACGCTCACCGCCTGACAAAAGATAGAAAGTTAATCTTGGGTGGTGTAAATGTCCCATATCACTTAGGTCTCGCAGGACACAGCGATGCCGATGTTTTAACACACGCCTTATGCGACGCCCTCCTTGGTGCCATCGGTGCCGGCGATATTGGACAACACTTCCCTGACAGCTCTGCTGAATTCAAAGATATTTATTCCATATCCTTACTTGAAAGTGTCTTTTGCAATGTTCAAAAACAAGGTTATCAACTTTCTAACGCTGATATAAGTATTATATGCCAAGCACCAAAGTTAGCAAAACATCTGCCAACAATGCAGGACAAACTTGCCAAAGCATGTCAAACAAAACCAGCAAACATAAATATTAAAGCCACCACCACCGAAAAAATGGGCTTCCCTGGACGGGGAGAAGGAATTAGCTGCCACGCCGTCGTTCTAATAGAAAAAATATCTTAGTAAACCTTTGGGGAAAAAAATGAATATCAATAAAGAAAGACTCGCCACAAGCTTCACAGAACTTTGCCAAATTAATTCACCCTCGAAACAAGAAAGAGTTTTCTGTCAGCACCTTAAAGAAATTTTTGAAAACTTGGGCGCAAGCGAAATTCATGAAGATGAGTCAGCTGATAAAACCGGAGCTGACTGTGGCAACTTGATCATAAATTTCCCAGGAAATGGTCAAGGTAAACCAATCATGCTTGCATGTCACATGGACACAGTACAGCCTGGTGAAAACATTTTAGTCTCTAGGGATGGCGACATATTTACCAGTGCTGGAGAGACCATCCTTGGTGCTGATGACAAGGCCGGCATTGCCGCCATCATCGAAACCCTCAATATCATCAAAGATAACAACTGGCAGCATAAGCCAATAGAATTGGTTTTCACGACCTGCGAAGAAATCGGTTTACTTGGAGCTTACCACCTAGATTACACAAAGATTGAATCTAGACTTGGAATTGCCCTTGATTCATCCACCGTCAACACCGTCATAACCAATGCTCCTTCTGCAAACAGGTTTACCATCACTGTCCATGGTCTTGCTGCTCATGCGGGAATATCTCCTGAAACAGGTGTAAGTGCCATTCAGATTGCAGGACATGGCATAGCGGGAGCAAAAGTGGGAAGGCTGGACGAAGAATCGACTGCCAATATCGGAGTCATCGAAGGTGGACTAGCTAGCAACATCATAACCAATAAAATTGTGTTAAATGGTGAAGTAAGAAGTCACGACGAGCAAAAACTAAAAAAATACACGAATGACATCATCAATTCTTTTCGTGATAGCTGTGATTTATTCAAAGATGCAGTTCCAGGATTTACCCCCAGCATAGAAGTTGAGATACAAGATGATTATCAATCAATATCAATCCCCGCAGATAGTCCAATTATTGATATACTCAAATCTGGTGCTGAAAAATCTAATAAAACATTAAAGTTTGAAGCTACAGGCGGGGGTAGTGATGCCAATGTTTTCAACCAACATGGTATTGAAACCGTAATTTTAGGTACAGGCATGGACAAGGTTCACTCTACTCAAGAGAGAGTCACTCTAAGTGACATGGTAGAATTAAGTGAGCTGCTCCTTGCTACAATATGTCCTAAATAACAGGATATCTATTATTTAAGATTCATCAAAATATTTAATAGGGTTCCTCGATAAATTAGAAAATTCATTCAAACTCGAGGCGAATGCAAAATTTGACCACAGGCATACAAGAGATATTCCGAGGATAAAGTTTTAAGTTCAACGAGAAAGTAGGGAGAAGCAGCAATTTTCCAAGGCAGCAAGTATTGAATTAACAAGCAACCTACGATAAAAATTTTATCTTCTTAGCTTTTAATAAGTGGGCTAGAAAATCATTTTATCGATAATTACTTTTATATAAATTTAGCTAGAAATTTCCGGCTAAGCAACGAAGTTAGTGAAGGATAATATGTCAACTCCAAACGATCAGCCTAAACATTACCCCACCCATGAATGCGGTATATGTGGTGTTTTCAACCATGAAGATTCTTCTAAACTCACCTATTTTGGGCTATATGCATTACAACATCGTGGCCAAGAAAGTGCAGGAATAGTCACCTCCGATGGCAAAGAAGTCAAAGGCCATAAGGACATGGGGCTCGTCCCTGAAGTTTTTTCCGAAAAAATCCTCAAAGAACTAACAGGCGACATGTCAATTGGTCATGTTCGCTATTCAACCACTGGTGCTTCAAACGTAATAAACACCCAGCCATTATTGGTACAACATAAAAATAAAGCGATGGCTGTAGCTCACAACGGAAATCTCGTCAACTCAATCCAGTTAAGAAGAGAACTAGAAGATAGCGGCTCTATTTTCCAAACTACAATGGATTCAGAGGCAGTCTTGCATTTAATGGCTAAGCACTGTGACGATACTTTTGAAAATTGCCTTGTGGAAACATTCAAATCCTTAAAAGGTGCCTACTCAATGCTGTTCATGACCAAGGATTCAATGGTCGCAGTTAGAGATCCAGATGGGTTTAGACCATTATGTCTTGGACGATTAAGTAACGGTGGCTGGGTCGTGGCATCTGAAACTTGTGCCCTTGATTTAATTGAAGCCGACTATGTCCGAGATATCGAGCCAGGTGAAGTCCTTATTCTAAGAAAGGACAAGGAACTTCAATCACTCTACCCTTGGCCTAAACAGACACCTCACCATTGCATTTTTGAGCAGGTTTACTTCGCTAGACCTGATTCCGATGTCTTTGGTATCAACGTATACGAAACCCGCAAGAAAATGGGTAAAATGCTAGCAAGAGAGGCCAAAATTGATGTAGATTTTGTTATGCCTTTTCCTGATTCTGGTAATTACGCCGCCATCGGCTATGCACAGGAATCTGGTATCCCAATGGAGATGGGCGTAATTAGAAATCACTACGTTGGTCGTACATTTATCGAACCAACTCAGTCCATGCGAGACTTTAATGTTAAGGTAAAACTGAATCCAGTCAGATCTTTCCTAAAAGGCAAAAAAGTACTCATCGTAGAGGATTCAATCATCAGAGGAACTACCGGCAAAAGCCGAGTAAGAGCAATGCGTGAAGCTGGAGCAAAAGAAGTGCATATGGTTGTAAGTTGCCCCCCAACTCGTCATGCTTGTTACTATGGTATTGATTTTCCAAGTGCCTCTCAACTTATTGCTAACAATAAAGAGATTGAAAAGATCGCTGGATATTTGGGATTAGATTCTCTGCACTACCTAAGCCTTGATGGAATGGTGGAAGCAACAGGCATTCCTAAAGAACATTTTTGCTTAGCTTGTTTTGACGGAGTTTACCCCATCAAGCCTGAGGAAAATTTCCATAAAGATGCATTGGCAATATAGAAAAATAATTAGACAATATCTTTTAGCTCTAGTCCTTGTACTGTAATTATTTGCAAAGATTAGAGCTATCTGCTACGCTGTGGCACTAATATCATTGTAGGTAACATCCAGCAGATCCTACCATAAAGAGTAAAGGAATTATTTGGGCATGTTTTTCAAGGATGAAGACACAATATATAATATAGAACGTGAATATCCCAGCAAAGTACTATCGGCCATTGAAGAAATATGTCTATCTGAATGGCCGAACGCTGAATTACGTGACTTCAAACATAGCTACGCTACAGTTGTCGAAATATTCAAGGGCAAAAACCCATACTTCCCAGCTAATAAGCTCCCATACCACGATCTCAGACACACCATATCAGTAACCCTTGCCACTGCAAGATTATTGCATGGTCTTCATACCACTGACTGCCAAATAACAGAGCAAACACTAGAGAAAGGGCTTATCTGTGCATTATTCCATGACATAGGTCTACTTAAAACGAATAATGTCGGTTCCAACAAAGGTCTCTGCAAATTTGAAATTAAGTCGACGCACGAAGTGATATCTTCTGAAATACTAAAGACATTTGTAAGAAATGATAGTTTATCTATTTTTATTGCTGAAGAATGTGAAGAGATAATCAACCACACCAATATACAGATTATAACAAATGAGATTATCTGCTCTGAAGATGCTAAATTACTGGGTAAAGTCCTGGGAACAGCCGATATCACAGCTCAACTAGCCGATAGATATTACACAGAATGTTTATCTTTGTTATTTTCTGAAATGGAAGAAGAAGAGTCATGCATATTTAACTCTCTTCTGGATATGTTCAAAAGAACCGAAAGTTTCATAATGCAAATAGAAGAACGCTTAGAAACACAATTTGCTGGTATCCACCATAAATACCAAGACCATTTTCGTGTATACCAAGATATTGACAAAAATCTATACTTAGAAAGCATAGGAAGAAACCTTGATTACATCAAACAAATCGTAAAAGACAACAACTACAACATAAACAAATATCTGCGCCGAACGCCCCCTTGCTTGGAAGAATTCGAACAAGATGAGTAATTATTTATTTTTTCTAGGATCTTTACCTGTCTCGAACATCTCAAAAAGATCATAAAACAAACAACTCACAGCACTATAATGCATGGCAGAACCAGAGCTAGCGTATGCTTTAGTAATTTCCATGGCTTTTAAAAAACTTTCTTGGCTTTCCGTAGCCGACCCGTCTTTCACTGTTGACATCAATTTTTCTGCTATATCGCCGGCCATATTCTCTCTATCCACGTTAAGATTTCCAGCCATCGTACCTCATGGCTATTCCTTGTAGCTCTGCCTTCTTTAAAAGATCTTTAAAGATTGGGCCAGTGTTATCGTAATGGTGATCCTTAATTGCCATGGCACGTTTTAACTCTTTTATCTGCATATGCTCTTTAGCTATCAAACGGCCACATTTCTCTTTGCCATCACGATCACTGGTACTAAAAACAATAATATTTACAAGGCCACCATCCCACATCCCATGCTCAGGGTGATCATTGTTTAAAGATACATCATACTGATACCATATCGGCTTTGGTTTCCTCTTCATTCTTTTTTGATTTTTAAGAGTTTTTTTCATACCTACACTCCATTAAATAGCCAATAAATTATATAATTAAGCAATTTTAAGTTACTGCTAAAAAAAAACCTTAAACCAGCTTAACCACAAAAAACCCCAGACAAAGTAGGATTAAAAAAGCAGAACAGAGAATATTAAAATATTTCTCTATAAAGATTTTGATCGGAGCCCCAAATTTCCATATTAGCACAGCCACCAAGAAAAACCTAGCTGCTCTAGAAACTATAGAGACAAGAACAAAGGCAAAAAAATCAAGCTGAAAAAATCCTGCTGAAATAGTAAATAATTTATAAGGAATTGGGGTAAAGCCTGCAGCTCCAACTGCCCAAACATCATATTTCTGATAAAAAGCCTGCACCTGCTGGTATTTATCTGCCAAACTATATAGCTCCATAATCATCTGCCCTAGACTATCCATGAACCAAAAACCCAAACCATAGCCAAACATGCCACCCAACACCGAACCTAGTGTACAAACTGCGGCAAATTTAAAACTTTTCTTGGGTAGTGCAACGCATAGGGCGATTAAGAAAACATCAGGTGGAATGGGAAAAATTGAAGATTCTACAAAAGCTATTAGAAACAGAACCCAAATGCCAAAAGGCTTAGAAATCCATTCCATACAAGTATCATAGGTACGACGAACAATATTGGCTTTTTGCATTTCAACTCCAACCTTCCTGGCCGATAAGATCAACAAAACGAACTGGTTGCAGTTCTTCCACTTCAATGCCATTGTCAGTTTTCCGAATAAGCTTCAGACTTTGCTCACCCCGACTATCACCAACAGGAATGACCATCCTACCACCAACTTTAAGCTGTTCGATCAAGGAATTAGGAATTACAGGTCCACCAGCTGTAACTATAATTGCATCGTAGAGTGCAAACTCATTCCAGCCAACGGTTCCATCACCCATCTTTGAACAAATATTAAAATATCGTAGTAAATCAAAAACCTTCCGGGAAGAATTTAATAATGTTGTTAGTCTTTCTACCGTATAAACTTGTTTACAAAGACGGGATAGAATTGCTGCTTGATAACCAGAACCAGTGCCTATTTCCAGAACAACATCATCATCTTTTAGCTCAAGAGCTTGTGTCATGCGAGCCACAACAATTGGCTGAGAAATAGTTTGCCCTTCAATAATGGGCAAAGGAAAGTCACCATAGGCGTTATCCCATTGTCCTTCATTAACAAAAAGGTGACGTGGAACTTCAAGAAAGGCATCCAGCACGGATTGATTTGATATATTTCGGAGTGAAAGCTGCTCTCTCACCATTTTGTCTCTAACACCTTTAAATCGATCAAAGGCCACTAAAACCACCCATCATCATCTTCTTCAGAAGTCACTACAGGTTCTTGCCAGTCAAAATCATCGCGCCAATGGACTTCATCTGCGTCTGATGCAGTATACGTGGTATCAATCACAATACCATTTTTCATTATCACAACAACTCCAGTCACATCAGGATTCCCTAGATACTCACCTATCAATGGTAGACTTTCTCTAGTGTTACGTAATTCCTCAGAATAAATCCATCTTTCCAGCCCATCCCCAGCAATTTTCATATCATCCGGCTCACCAATAAATAGCAAGACATCCTGACGAGTGGAAGTTCCTTTTTTAATGAGAGAAACATCAGAATTTAAATGACGAACAGGCTTATTGTAGCAACCTGCCAATAAACTGAGAGCAAACACACAGAGCATTAACCGAAAAATTCTATACATAAATTTCCTATTATCTTAATGGTGAAAAATATAAACGGAAGAACAATAATAAATCTTATTTTATATAGCCTGAGGACAGTTTTTTTTCAATGACTATGTTTTGGAACTAGGGACAAAGGAGATTAGCAGAGGAGTGATTTCTATTCTGGTCTAAAGATACTCTTAGACCAGAATAGAATAAATTGAATCCTAACTTGAAACGTCTATTTGTTTACAGCTCTATCGAGAATTTTGTAATTTCTCTCAACCATTTTCAATGGATCAACAACTAATCCGGCTTGAATCATTGCGTTATCAACAATTTGACGAGCTACGTCGCCTGCAAAAGCTGCGTCTTTCTCTTTTAAGCCAAGAAGCTGTTTAATTAAGGTATTATCTGGGTTAACTTCTAGGTGCTTTTTGCTATCACCCATACCAGCCATTCCTTGCTCTTTTCTACTGGCAGCAAGAATTCTTTCCATCGATGAGCTCATAAACCCATCTGGGTTAACGATCATCGCTGGAGCATCAACTAAACGGCTGGATATAATAACATCGGCCACATCATCTTTTAGCTCTTCCTTTAACCAATCAACAAGACCTGCTAATTCTTTCGGCTCTTCTTTTTTCTCATCATCTTTATTGTCTTCTTCGCCCTCTTTTTTATCTAGGCTAACGTCGGCACCATCGGCGGAGACAAGTTTCTTACCATCAAACTCACGAAGATGACTAAGGACGAAATCATCAATAGGATCTAGGGTATAGACAATTTCGATATCTTTCTTTTTAAACATCTCCACATAAGGACCAGCTTCAATGGCAGCCCTATTAGCACCATTGATATAATATATTTCTTCTTGGTCAGGATTCATGCGAAGCATATAATCAGCTAAGGAAACAGGAACCCCATCTTCAGATTTTGAAGTTTCGAATCGAAGCAATTTACCAAGCTCTTTCTGGAATTCATAATCAGAGGTTGCACCTTCTTTTAAGTAGCCACCAAAAGTATTCCAAAACTTTAAATACTTTTCTTCGTCCTTTTTGGCCTCGCCGTCCAAATATTTCAAAAATCTTTTTGTCACTACCTTTCTGATTTTTGCCACCAGCGCATTATCTTGTAGACTTTGACGAGAAATATTAAGTGGCAAATCTTCACTATCCACCACACCCTTAAGAAAACGCAACCAGTCAGGCAGAATATTTTCTGAATTTTGATCAATTAGAATTTTCTGGCAATAAAGATTAACTCCAGGGGTAACTCTACCAAAACCCATCTGTTCGAAATTTTCCTGTGGAACAAAAAGCAATGAATTGATAGCAAGAGGTGCATCGGCTGAGAAATGAAGCATGTAAGAAGGCTCATCACTAGCGTTACCAATAAATTTATAAAACTCGTTGTATTCTTCTTCAGTTATCTCAGATTTTGATCTACTCCATAGTGCTTGAACAGTGTTTACCACCTCATCTTTTAACTTAATTGGAAATGAGACAAAAGATGAGTACTGCTCGATAATACTTTTAACCTTCCACTCTTGGGCGTACTCCTTAGAATCATCTTTAAGATCGATAATAATACGGGTACCGCGTTTCAGATCAGCCATAGGAGTAATAGTAAATGAACCGGAACCATCAGATTCCCACTCATGACCTTCACTACCGTCCCAGGAACGGCTCTGCACTCTAACTTTATCGCCAGCCATGAAAGCGGCATAAAAGCCAACACCAAATTGACCGATAAGATTAACATCTTTTTTCACTGCTTCTGCTAATTCCTCGAAAAAGGCACCAGAACCTGAGTGAGCGATAACTCCAAGATTATTAACTAGTTCATCTTCAGTCATACCTATGCCTGTGTCAATCACAGTTAAGGTGTTTCCCTCTTCGTCTAATTCAATATTGATATCGAGTTCAGCATCGGCATCAAAGATATCCTTAGCGGTAATAGACTCGTGACGCATTTTTTCTAGAGCATCAGCTGAGTTAGATATTAACTCTCTAATAAATACATCTTTCTCGGTGTATAGAGAATTAATAACAATGTCTAATAGTTTTTTGGTTTCGGACTTAAATTCATAATTTTTTGTTTCGCTCATTATTTGCTCCTCACTGCAACGTGTTTCATAAGATATCGATACCTGATTTTGCCTGTATCTTTGTTTCTATATTTCGAGCAAAATGTTAAACATAGTAAAACTTATGTCAAGTCATGGATATCTTATAAAAACTGATTATACTGACTGTTGATTTACTCAATTATATTTTTAAGTTAACAAAAAATAGTAACAAAGGAAGAACAATGACTCTAGACACAATCATTGTAGGTGCTGGCCTATCAGGTTTGACTGTGGCCCATAAATTAAAATTAAAGAACAAACTCCACAAAATTCTTGTTTTCGATAAAGCCGATCGTGTTGGAGGAGTTATAAAAAGCCACCACGAAAATGGATATATATCAGAAATTGGCCCCCATGGTTTTTTAGACAATTGCAAGGAATCACGCTTATTACTAGATGAAACTGGTCTAAAAGATGAGACGGTTACAGCACCGTTGATTGATTTTGTCCGTTATGTCTATCTAAATGGTAGGCTAAATATGATTCCTCAAACTCCTATTAAAATTGCCAAGGCTCCTCTTATAACCTGGAAAGAAAAGTTTCGTGTCTTTGGGGATATTTTTAAAGCACCATTAAAAGGAGAGCCAAGTGTAGAGGAGTGGATAGAACATCGCTTTGGCCCTGCCCTACTCCCGTTTATTGATGCTGTTTTCACAGGTACCTATGCAGGCGACTATAAGACTTTATCAATTGATGCTGTCATGCCAGGAGTCAGAGCTATTGAAAAGAGGTATGGCTCTGTAATCCTCGGTTTAATAAGAAAATCAATAAAAGCTAAATTATCTGGTACAGGCGGCAAGCTAAAGATGCCAGCCATGACAAGTTTTCCTAAAGGAATGGAAAGATTACCTGAAAAACTTGCCGAACAATTTACACCTGATGAAATATTACTAAATACTGGCATCAAAAGTATAAATAGATGCGATGATGGGTGGCAGGTTGTAAGCGAGCAAGGTGATATATTTAACAGTAAAAGCCTTGTCTTGGCACTACCAACCAACGAGAGCCTAAGACTACTCACACCATTTAAATCAGGAATGCCGCTTGCTTGTATCCCTGAGGCTTGGATTATCTCGGTGATTATGGGTTTTGAGAATGTAACCTTACCACCAGGATTTGGCTTTCTCACCCCTGAGATAGAAAGTAAATTTACCTTAGGCTGTCTTTTTTCTTCAAATATGTTTCCAGGTAGAGCACCTGAAAACCATGTTGTCATGGAAGTTTTAGTCGGGGGCAAACGCCATCCGGAGAGAGTAAAACTCAGTGATGATGAATTAATTCAGAAATCACTAGACGACATACAGGGTATTTTAGATCTTCCAACCGCTCCTGTGTACACAAGAGTCTTACGTTCAAACGCTGGTATTCCTCAACTAGAAGACGGTTACACAGAACTGCTCGCTTGGCGCGATGCCATGGTGACAACTAATCCAGGTTTACACCTCTGTGGTTTTGGTTGGGAAGGAATTGGTATAAATGATATGGTAAAAGCTGGAACCAAGGTTGCTTCTGCTATTAATTCCGCCAGTGTGAGCGGTTCTGCTAAAGCAGAAGTTAAAGGGATTTATTTTTAGGTTACAACCCTGCCACCAACTCAATTACTTTGCCAATTAAGTTATTATTCTTTTACTATCCCAAATAAAATAAGGGCTTTTACANNTGTAAAAGCCCTTATTTTATTTCTCAAACAACCTAGTATTTTATTTTCTAAATCTGTTGCACCTTATCACTAAGTAAATTCACATGAGCTTTCAGCGAGGTATCTCTTCGTGATTTTTCGGTAATAACCTTAACTGAATGCAATACTGTTGAATGATCACGTTTATATAGTCTTCCGATTTCAGAAAGAGAATCGTCAGTATATTTCCTACTCAAAAACATGGCTATCTGCCGTGGTAAAGTAATAATTCTTTTCCTAGACTTAGATTGAAGGTCGTCAACACTTACACGAAATTGGTCTGCAATTAAATCTCTGATAAGAGGAGAACTAAGAAGCTGGCGGCTACCAATAATACTTGCGACAACTTCCTTAATGGTACTCATATCAACTTGTCCACCCATTAATCTCGCACGAGCCGTAATAGAAGCAACAACCGATTCTATCTGTCTAACATCTCCACACACATTCTCACCTAGATATGTTGCCATATCTTCATCGAGATGGATGTTTTGACCTGCTGCTTTACGGCTGGCGATACTAATTCTAGTTTTAACATCTGGGTCTTGGATTGAAGTGATTAAGCCAGCACTCATTCGAGAGCATAATTCACCGTCTATGCCAGACAAATCCCTTGGGGCGGTATTTGCCGTCAAAATGACTCTTTTACCAGACTTAATTAGAGTATCAAGAACCTCATTTAATTCTTCCTGGGTCTTTTTCTTACCTTTCAAAGTATGAATATCTTCAACAAGTAAGATATCACAATTATCGTGGTATTTTTTCTTGAAGACTTCCATGTTATTACTTTTAATTCCACATACCATCTCAGCTGAAAATTGCTGGGCTGTAAGATAATGCATACGAGTCATGGGCGAGATATTCATAACTTGATGAGCAACTGCATGGGTCAAGTGACTTTTCCCGAGACCTGTTCCACTATTGATATAAAGGCAAGGCCCGACAGCATCGTCATTAACTGAAATTGAGCGACAAGCTGTCTCCGCCAAGATATTACTCTGTCCTACCATAAACTCATCAAAGGTATACCGAGGATGAAGAGAGCGAACTGATGAATTGTTCTCAGGCACAGATGGTAAACGCATCTGTTTCATGGCTGGTCTGCTACTTGCTTTCTTTTTTGTTGGTTGTGGTTGTAGCCCAGACACCACCTCGCTTGCTCGTCTTGGCTCCTCAAAAGATATATTTATAATGGAGCTATCAACTCTTGCGAGAGATTGCAAAATATCTTTCTTGTAATTTTGCTCAACAAAGGCTGTGAAATACCTATCTGGTCCAGTCAAGAAGATAGTCTCATGCTCATGACGGAGATATTTAAGAGGAGATATCCAAAGAGAGTGGACATCACCAGGTAAAATCTCTTTTAGTACATCAATAGTTTTTCGCCACAGCATAAAAAAAAGCCTCAAAAGAAATCAAATAAACATTCCTCACAACAGTGAGAACAATAAAATAAACAACAGGGGGAAATTAAAAACATTGCAAGAAGACACTCTCTGCAACGAAAACAATAAACTCTAAAAGTATATAAAAGGTCAAAGACCATTTCTCAAAATTTTCCCCGCCTCTTAAAACTATCCTTCAATAGCTTAAATCATGGTTAACCGTAATTTTCTATACCGCAGACAAGCTATCATCGCATTTTTTCGCATCAAATTCATTTGCATTAAGAAAGGATAATTATAACACGCAATTTTAAATAATTACCGTTGTTATTAACGTTTTCATAACAAATTAACATTACGATTAAACTTCATGTATGTATCTATTACTTCAAATTAATCAATTTTATTCAATAATGGACTCACTATCTTTTGCTTCTCATTGCCCAATAAACGTTTCACGTTTATAAAAAAAAATAACTCTTTGTTTACACAAACTAAACAAAATTTTTATAACCAAGAGGCTAATATCTGTAAGGTAGAAAATAATTACTTAATAGGTGATAAAAAATGGATATCAAGACCAAACAAGTTTCAAGTAATATCAACTCTTGCTAAAGTCAGAACCAAAACTTTACGAGCTCCAGCCTGGACAAGACAACTTGCACACTCATTTACAGTTGTTCCTGTGGTAAAGACATCATCAATAAGACAAAATGTTCTGCCTATTACGTCACGAGTAAATGAAACTCGAAAAGCCTGTTTTATATTTTTCCTTCTCTCAGCACCAGTAAGGCCTGTTTGAGTTTTGGTGTTTCTTATTCTCAATAAAATATCGTTTCGTATTTTATTTTTGTGGTATGGGAAAAGATATTTGGCTAGAAAGTTCGATTGATTATAGCCTCGAAAACGCAATCGCTCTTTATGAAGAGGTACTGGAATAATATAATCACAAGCTGAAAAATCTTCTAAATCAATATTTGTACAAAGATGAGTGATGACAGCAAGAGCACAAATGTCACGCCTGTACTTAAAGGCCTGTATAAGATCACGAATAACAGTTTTATATATAAATATTGATCTACCATTATCATATGCTGGCCTTTTAATTAAACAAACACCACATATATGGTTAGAACCTAAAACTGGAATTCCACAAATAGAACAAGAAAACGTTTTAATCACTTCAACCTTTTCTTTACATGGTGGGCATAAATGATGAGGGTGAACTACGATTCTCCCACAACAGGGACAAATAGGAGGAAAAACAAAATTTATTATGTTCTCAATCATAATTTCTTCACAGGATTATTTTATTAAAAGAGGAAGACAATTAAATAAGTCATTACAACCTCAATAAACAACGGTATTTCAAGGCTCATTTAATTATACCATACTGAAAAGTCCCAGATATTTCATTTTTTTTCACCCCTTTGCAAGAGCGGTCTTTGCAAGAGAGTACAAATATGGCATAATGCAAAAGTTTTTTATCAACTATCCTAAAAAGGATGCTTTTTTTACTTTACTAACTTTCATTTTTCTCTCTGCTCTATCTGAAATAGTGAGCAAAAGGAACTCTTATGATTACCAATAGTTTTACTAAAGCTTCTAGATCAAAACTAACATTTTTCCTACTCCCTCTCATACTGTTTTCATTGATATTTGCGACTAACTGCCTAGCTGCAGGACAAAAAGCAATAATACTACCCCTTAAAGTACAAACCGTGGGTTCAAGTATTAATGAAAGTTCCAGAGCAGACCAAGCACTTGAAGATGCAATGCGAGATGAAGGTTTCATCTCAATATCCAGAGACAAAGCCGAAAAACTTGCAAACTATGATGCTACTTGGCCACCAACAAACGCCACGTTTAAATCAATTGCCGCCAAGACAGGTTACAATTATGTAGCAGCAGGAACCATCACCGCCATTGGCGAATTAATTAGTATTGATATAAAAACTGTAGATAATTTTGCCTCTGAAACACCAGTATTTTTTTACCGTCACGCTATACCTAAAGAACAACTTAGTAATGCAATAAAAAGTTTAGTGGCTGAAGTAGCCACCTATGCTGACAAAGAAAGAAGAATTGTTGCAATTACGCCAAAAGGTAATAAACGAGTTGATTCAGGCGCTATCTTAAGAAAGATAAGCTCAAAGTCTGGCGATGTATACAACCCTGTTGCCTTAAGAGATGATTTAAAAACAATATATTCTATGGGCTACTTCAATGACGTACAAGTTAATGTTGAAGACACCAAGAAAGGCAAAGTTGTTACTTTCACCATGATTGAAAAACCAATAATCAGTTCAATCATTTACAACGGAATAAGTGAATTAAAAGAAGAAGATGTAAAAGCAGTAGCCAATATTAAAGAATATAGAGTGCTAAACCCTACCCAAATTACAATAGCTAAAGAATCAATGCTCGCCCTTTACGAAATGAAGGGCTATTACAATTGCAAAATAGAATCTACCATTAATTACCCAGCCAACAGTGGGGCCATTGTAACATTTGATATAAACGAAGGTAGCAAGGTATATATCGAAAACATCACATTTGAAGGTAACAACAATTTTGATGCTGACGACTTAAGAGATGCCATGGAAACAAGTGAGAAATCTTGGCTCACCTGGCTCACCGCTGATGGCCTCCTCGACATGGTAAAAATCAAACAAGATGCTGGTCGAATTGGTGCCTTTTATAACAATCATGGTTACTTAGATGCCAAAGTTGGCGAGCCTGAGGTCACAAGAATTGAAGATGGAATGCAAGTTAACTTTGTCATAAATGAGGGGCCACGCTACCGATTGGGTACCATTGATTTTGCAGGAGATCTTATTATTGACAAAAAACGTCTCGTAGCAATGTTAACTATCCGTAAAGACAAATATGTAGATAGACAAAAGCTTAGAGATAATATCATGGATATAACTGATGCTTACTCTGAATTAGGATATGCATTTGCCGATGTTAGACCTCGCACAACAAAATCAAAAGAAGGTCATCGTCTAGATGTTCTGTTCGACATTCGTAAAAATGATCTAGTCTATATTGATAGAATCACTATTAGTGGTAACAGCCGCACAAGAGATAATGTAATACGCCGTGAGTTACGTATCGTTGAAGGTGGCCTGTTTGATAGTGCAGCTATTCGCAGATCTAATAAAGCCCTTGAAAGACTGAATTACTTTGAAGAAGTAAGCATCACCCCGGAGCCTACCTCCGACCCATCTCGCATGAATGTAAACGTACGGATCAAAGAAAAGCCCACAGGAACATTTAGTATTGGTGTTGGTTATTCAACCAGTGACGGTGTTATTTTCTCTGGATCTATACGCGAGAACAACTTCCTAGGACGAGGCGATATTCTAGAACTATCTGGTAAGGTAGGCGACGATATGAATGATTTCAATCTTGGTTATACAAACCCAAGACTGAATGACTCCTTTTTATCTTGGGGCGTTGATATTTTCATAAACGAACGCGAGTATGATGACTACGACAAAGCCGTAAAAGGTTTTGGGTTCCGCATTGGTTACCCAATATGGCGTGAGTGGCGTTTATACGCTAACTACAGTTTAACAGATACTGAGTTAACAGATATCAGTAAAGATGCGTCTTACATCATTAAAGAGTCAGCAAACATCAATATTACCAGTGCAATGAAGTTTACATTTGTAGAAGACACCAGGAACCGTACTTTTATGGCTACAGAAGGCCATCGAACTTCCATTAGTTTTAAATATGCTGGTGGTCCTCTCTTCGGAGATGCCGAATTTTTCAGAACTGAAGCCACCACTGGCTGGTATTTCCCATTATTTCTTGGAACCACATTACATCTCAAAGGTTCTGTTGGTTATGTTACAGAAACCAAAGACGATGCCTTACCTGTTTACGAACGTTTTTTCCTTGGTGGAACCCGTAGCATGCGAGGTTTTGAATATGCCGATGTAGGTCCACTTGATAAAACTGGCGAAAAAGTTGGCGGTACTGTGATGTGGTACACAAACGTTGAATTTATCTTTCCAATTGCAGAAAGCCAAGGTGTCGCAGGAATGGTATTTTTTGATATGGGTCAAGTCAAAGCAGATGACTGGGATGACACCACGCCGCTTGGTTACTGTGTCAATGGCGAATGCTCAGATGGCCAGCAAGTCAGAAAAGATATCGGTGTTGGAATGATGTGGAACTCACCAATGGGACCACTTGTTTTAACCTGGGGTTACAACCTCGACCCTGTCGTAGGTGAAGACGAATCAGTTGTTGACTTCAGCATGGGTGGAAAATTCTAATTAACAAAACACCACAAAATTAAAACAGAAAAAGGCTATCTCATACTAGAGATAGCCTTTTTCTGTTTTCTAGCGCTAACTACCAAAAATTAAAATGAACACTATAGATAAAATCATAACTTCCAAAAATGAAGTATCAGTCCAGGGGCTTCGAGGCAGTAGCGATGCATGGTTTGCATCTCAATTAGCACAGAATACCACCTGTTGTTGCATTGTCCCAGATGACCACCTGATTGAGATCACCAAACAAAACCTTCAGTTATTCACAGACAAGACGGTATTATCTTACCCCGGTCACGAAATCCCACCATACACACCACTTTCACCAGATCAACAAGTGACAGCAACCAGGCTATCCACTCTTTATCAGGTCTTGGAAAGTGACGAACCGAAAATAATTGTTACTTCAATAGAAGCTCTCATTCGCAGAATCATTCCAAAATCTAGTCTTACCAACCAAGTTGAATTAATAATCAGTGGGGAAGATTGTGATCGAGAACTCCTCATCCATAATCTTACGAGGCTAGGTTACGAAAAAGTATCTCTTACCAAAAGTGTTGGTGATTTTAGTATTAAAGGAGGCATTCTTGATATATTCCCGCCTCCATTTCAACTGGAAGATGGCACTAGTCATCAAGGTCCAATTCGCTTGGATTTCTTTGGCGATACCGTGGAGTCACTACGCTCTTACGATCCCGCTAGCCAACGCTCAATTGGTGATCTACCTGAAGCATTTATCCTACCTTGCAGAGATTTCATCAATAACGATACTGAAAACAAAAAAATTTCCAGAAACCTGCAAAAGCTTGGGGAAGAGCTAAATTGGAGTAGTAATGATACACTCGCCATGGCTGAAAAAGTTAAAACTGGTCAGGGAATAGCTGGTATCGAATTTTTTCTACCTATCTTCTTCCCAGACCTTGAACTATCATCTGTATTTGATTTTTTACCAAAAGATAGCCAAATTGTTTTCTTCGATCCAATTTCTATTCGCCAAAGCATGAGACTTTGTTATGAAAGAATCGAACAAAATTTTCTGGAAGCAAAACTAAATGGCATCCCAGCCTTGTTACCAGATCAAATATTCTTAAACAAAGAAGAAATTGAAAGCAAACTCCAACAATTTAAGCAAATTAAGCTTAATGATCTAATTGCAAATGAATCAAATTCAATTGATATACCTACGACTAGCCACAGCCTAATAAAACAAGAAGTAGCCAAGAGACGAAACAAGGAAGGTGTTCTACCGCCACTGGTGGAAAAGATATCCGACTGGCAAACTGCTGGTGACACAGTCATAATTTGTTGCCGGTCTGCAAAACATAGCCAAAACCTGATAGAATTGCTGGAAAAACAAGGCAAAGAAGCAACCATTGCCATACCACCATTATCCACTAAAGCTAGAAATAAAGCCGAACTCTTAATCTGTGAGCAACCTATAAGTGAAGGCTTTTCACTACCTGAAGAGAAAATCCATCTAGTTTCTGAAAGCGATATTTTTGGACAAATGCGACTAGGCGGTAAGAAGAAAAAAAGTAAATCATTTGGCGAGCCAATCGATTTCACTGAACTATCAGAAGGAAATACAGTTGTCCATCGCGACCATGGTATAGGAATTTACAGAGGCCTAAACCCAGTGACAATTATTGGTATCACCAATGATTTCATGATCATAGAATACCGAGATGATGACAAATTATACCTGCCAGTAGATAAACTAAACCTTGTAAGTCGTTACCAAGGCCTTTCAGATAAAGAGCCCAAAATCGATAAACTTGGCACAACAAGCTGGAAAAACTCCACCAAGAAAATCAAGGAAGAAATTTGGAAAGTCGCCCACGAACTTCTAGATATTTATGCCAAACGAGAACTACGAATAGGCAGAAAGTTCTCGGCCCCAGGTCAACTTTATCACGAACTAGAAGAAAGCTTCCCTTTTGATGAAACACCAGGACAAGACCAAGCTATAAACGATGTAATTGACGATCTTACAAGTATCAATCCTACGGATAGACTTGTATGCGGTGATGTTGGATTTGGCAAAACAGAAGTTGCCATCCGTGCAGCCTTTAAGGTTGTCGAAGATGGTGCCCAAGTTGCAGTGCTTGTACCAACAACCGTGCTTGCCGAGCAACACTTGAAAACTTTTCGCGAACGTCTTGAAAACTTTCCTGTGCGAGTTGAATGCTTAAATCGATTCAGAACTAGAAAAGAGCAAACCACTATCTTAAGTGACCTGGGAAAAGGACAAATTGACATTGTCATAGGAACACATCGTATTCTATCAAAAGATGTTGAGTTCAAAGATTTAGGTTTACTAATTGTAGATGAAGAACATCGTTTCGGCGTTGCGCACAAGGAAAAACTGCGGAAGATGAGAGCAGCTGTTGATATTATAACTCTCACCGCAACACCGATTCCACGTACATTACAGATGTCACTCTTGTCCATAAGAGATTTATCTATAATTTCAAGCCCACCCGAACAAAGACGCCCAATCAAAACTTTTGTCGCTGAAACCAACGATCTTGTTATTAAAGAAGCCATCACAAAAGAATTGCGCCGTAAGGGACAAACATTTTTCGTCCATAACCGAGTTAAATCAATTTATCAAATAGCGGGAAATATAGAAAAACTTGTACCCGATGCGAGAATTGCCATCGCACACGGTCAAATGAATACTAAAGAACTAGAAGAAATAATGGTAAAATTTGTCAAAAAGGAGATTGATGTTCTGGTAGCCACCACCATTATTGAATCAGGTTTAGATATTCCTTCTGCCAATACCATCATTATAAATCGGGCAGACAGATTAGGCTTAGCCGCGATGTATCAGCTGCGAGGCAGAGTCGGTAGATCTAGTATCCAAAGTTTTGCCTACCTCCTTGCACCATCCCTAGATTCCATCACTAAAGATTCACGGGAAAGATTACGAGCGTTGATGGAATGCAATGAATTAGGTGGTGGATACCAACTTGCAATGAACGATCTACAAATTCGAGGCGGCGGAAATTTACTAGGTATCTCCCAGAGTGGAAATATTGCTGCAATCGGTTACGATCTCTATCTTGATCTATTGCAAAAAACAATCTCCGATCTTAAATCCCAGGAGTCCGAGCATGGTCCTGGAATTTATGATGAACTAGATCCAGAAATTAATTTACAATTATCCTCCTTCATCCCTACCGACTACATTAGAGATATTGACCAACGCTACACCGCTTACCGTAGAATAGCCGCCCTATCTCGTATGGATGACCTTGCATTTATTGATATTAGAGATGAACTAGAAGACAGATTTGGACCTATACCAAAAGAGACCGAAAACCTCCTTAATATCATCGACATTAAAAGAAGTTTAATTGAACTGAGAGTTGCAAAACTAGAAAAAGGTAAAGGCAATCTCGTGTTCACCTTTCAAAATGATACGCCCATAAGCCCTGACAAAATAATTGGTTTTATTAGTAAACAAGTTCCCACCAAGAAGAAGCCAGCCCCAAAGCTTACCCAGGATGGTAGATTAATAATCTTCGGCGATTTTGATAATGATAAGACTTTTAGTGAAACAAGAAAAATAATCACTCAGCTTTTAACATTAATCTAGACATGAAAATTTTAGATACACAAATAACGCCAAACTTAAATTGGGATAAGATAGACACAGTCCTACTGGATATGGATGGCACCCTCTTAGATTTGCACTTTGATCACTATTTTTGGACAGAGTATGTCGTCGGGAAATATGCTGAAAAAAATCAAGTTAGCATCAAACAAGCTTATTCTCTCTACCAAGAACAATCCAATGCAACCATGGGCGGAATAAAGTGGACACAGACCGATTATTGGTCTGAAGTATTCGACCTTGACATTATCACCCTACAATCTGAGATCAGCCATCTAATCCAGCAACTCCCAAGCACTAGAAAGTTTCTGGATTTTTTAAAATCGCATAGAAAGAAAATTGTACTAGTCACTAATTCAGATGATAAATCTCTACGTTTAAAGTTTAAACATACAAATATTGAAAATTATTTTGATGATATTTTCACCTCGACTAGAGCCCAATTTGCCAAAGAAGAGATACCATATTGGGATTATATTTCTATGGAACTTTCGCTAGACAGAAACAAAACTATATTAATTGACGACAACGAACAAGTTTTAAAAACTGCAGAAAACCTTCAATTAAACCACCTCCTATGCTTTGCAAAACCAAACTCAAAAAGAGAAATTTCATACTCTCAAAAATATCCTTCAATAGCTAGCTTCGATGAACTATTAATTTCTAATTAATAGTTCACTCCAAAAAAAAATATCCATCCATGAATTCAAACCACATGAAAATAGGCTAATTAAGCACTTTTTAGACTCTCAAAAGAAAACTTTCCTTTTCTTTTGGGAGTCTACCATATATAATATTTTCGATAATTCACCGCAGTTAAATATTTTTTCCGTAAGCTATGTTCTAGGCTCTGCCATCCCAGCTTCTATCGGGTTTTTCTATTAAATTAGATAGAGTTTACCATGCTTACAAAAATACTTATTCTTAGTAGTTACTTCCTCTGTGTTTTAGTCCTTGGTTTATTAGTAAAAAGAAACAAAAATGATAACCACTATTTCATAGCCAACCGTGGGCTTCACCCTGCTATTTTAGTTGGAACACTTTGCGCTACAAACTTTAGTGCTTTCACAATTTTTGGCGCAAGTGGCGCTGGCTATAGAGATGGTCTTGCATATTTCCCTATCATGGCTTTTGGTACTGGTTTCATGGCACTCTCATTTTGGCTTATTGGCAGTAAGATTTGGGAACTTGGTCAAAAACATAATTTAATAACCCCAGCTGAACTCATTTCTGTAATTTACAAAAGCAAAACCCTTTCAACCCTCTTTGCTTTTATCATGATTATTTTTACTCTGCCCTATCTTGCTCTTCAACCTTACGCCGCCGGCAAGGTTTTACAGCAAATGTTTAATATTCCACATAATGTAGGCGCCATCCTTATAACCATTATAGTTGTAATCTATACAGCCAGAGGTGGCCTAAAAGCAGTTGCATTAACAGATGTCCTGCAAGGTTTTTTAATGCTAGGGCTCATGCTTGTGGCTCTTGCTATTGTCACTACTCATCATGGCGGTTTTACCGTGGCAATTACAAAACTAACCGAACAATATCCAGAACTTTTATCCAGGCCAGGATTGAGTGGTTTTTACACACCACAAATTTGGTTTAGTTTCATGGTTCTATGGTTTTTATGTGATCCGATGTTTCCGCAGATTTTTCAGCGTTTCTATGCAGCTAAATCTTCTAGAGATATAAAAATAACCGCCGCTTTATACCCTATTATTTGCACCATTATTTTCTTTTTACCCATCACCATTGGCGCACTAGGCAGACTTAGTTTCCCTGATCTTTCTACAAATGAATCCGATAATATAATGGCTATGCTAATGAATCATTTAGCTGGCCCTATTTTAGGAACACTTGTCTTAACGGCCGGAATTGCTGCACTTATGTCTACCATGGATTCTCAATTATTAACATTAAGCTCAATATTCAAGCGAGATATATGCCCACTTTTAGGCCATAAAAGCCCAGATATCTCTGGGAAAATATTCACAATTTTACTTGCTATATCTGGGCTTACAATCGCTCTTTTTACCAATACAACAATTCTAAATCTTGGACTAACCTCCTTTACTGGTCTAGCCGTCCTTTTTCCGACTGTTTTCTTTGGTCTATATTTAAAAAACCCTAAAGCTAAAAGTGCTCTTTTTTCTATTATTGTCGGTGAATTTTTTGTCATTATTTATCACCTTAAATTACTACCATCTTTTGGATTTCTCCCAGTTATTCCAATTTCATCTATAACAGTATTTACATATATTACAACTCAAGCTGTTCAAACTAAAATAGCAGTAAAACATTTTATTAAATGGGGCTCTTTCATCATTTTTGGGATTATTTTTATAGCGGCACTTGATTTTTGGAACTGGAATAAAATTGGTTCAACTTTCCTGTCATTACCTCTATGGATTTGGTATTTTTCACTTCTTAGTCTTATTCAATCTTGCTTTTCTTTCTACTTACTCAAAGTTGAAGATAGATAGCTGAAAAATATACCAGCAAAATAAACTATAGGTTAATTTTGCTGGACTGATATTATATTTCGCTTTGCCTTCGGAATTTTCTTGACGTAAGATAGATATATATTAGAACGAAGAAGCTAAATAATTAACCACAAGTAAATTACATGGTTGATTTAAACAGATGTTAACCCTATAAAATTTTTATCTAATTGCAGGATGTTATTCCATGAAGATTCATGAATACCAAGCGAAAGAGCTTTTTGCCAAATACTCTGTTGCAGTACCTAAAGGTATTGTTTGCACCAGTGTAGAAGAGGCAGTAAAGGCAGCAGCGGAACTTAATTTGCCAGTTGCAGTAAAGGCACAAATTCATGCTGGTGGTAGAGGCAAGGGTGGCGGGGTAAAACTTGCCAAGACTTCTGAAGAAGTTCAACAGTATTCAGACGAAATACTAGGGATGACTTTAGTTACAGCTCAAACCGGTCCTGAAGGCCGCTTTGTTTCAAAGGTACTTTTAGAGCAAGGTGTATCAATAGCTAGAGAGTTATATTTCTCAGTAATAGTTGATCGTGAGCAAGCTGGGATTACCATCGTTGCAAGCCAAGATGGTGGAATGGATATTGAGGAAGTTGCCTCATCTACACCTGAGCGTATTATCAAAATCCACATCAATCCGCTTATTGGTCCTCGTGGCTACCATCTGAGCGAAGCCGCAGACAAGCTCGACATACCTAAAGAAGCACGCAAAGAATTTGCAGCTTTTGTCAGAGGACTTTACCAACTTTTTGTAGATTACGACTGCAGCATGGTGGAAATCAACCCACTTATCATAACCGATGATAAAAAGTTAATGGCCCTAGATGCTAAAGTTGAGACCGATTCAAATGGTTCTTTTCGAAATAAAGATTTGCAAGCAATGCATGATCCAGCAGAAGACGATCCTGCAGAAGCCGAAGCAGCTAAGTTCAACCTAAACTACATCAAACTTGATGGTACTGTTGGAAATATGGTTAATGGTGCAGGTCTTGCTATGGCAACCATGGATATCATCAAGCAAGCTGGAGCATCTCCTGCTAACTTTCTAGATGTAGGTGGCAGTGCTAATGCAGAAATGGTTGAGAACGGTTTTCGCATCATCTTAAGCGATCCCAATGTTGAAGCTATCCTAATAAATATTTTTGGTGGTATTCTTCGTTGCGATATACTTGCTCAAGGAATTGTCCAGGCAGCCAAGAAAATTGATTTACGAGTTCCTGTGGTTATACGTATGGAAGGAACCAATGTTGAGGAAGGAAAGCGTATACTAGCGGAGGCGGATCTTTCTCTTATTTCAGCTGAAGATCTTACCGATGCAGCCGCCAAAATTTCCGAACTAATTAGTAAATAAATTTACTGAACGAAAAATTTATTGAAGGCAAGTTTCTTTCTATATGCTTTTCATTATAATTTTTCTTACATTTTAATATTTCAACAGCACCGGACAAGGCTATGAGTATATTTGTAAATAAAGAAACCCGTCTGCTCGTTCAAGGAATTACTGGCCAAGAAGGTCAATTCCATACCCGTCAATGCGTCGACTACGGCACAAATGTTGTAGCAGGTGTCACCCCTGGCAAAGGTGGCCAGGAAATGGACGGCATCCCTGTTTTTAATAGTGTTAAAGAAGCAAGGCAAGAAACTTCTGCCAACGCCTCTATGATTATGGTTCCACCTCCATTTGCAGCAGAGGCAATTCTAGAAGCTGCTGACGCGGGTATTGAACTAATCGTGTGTATCACTGAAGGCATTCCCATTATGGACATGCTCAAAGTTAAAAACTATCTAATGACCAAAAAAGAATGTCGCCTAATTGGTCCAAACTGCCCGGGCCTTATCACTCCAGGTATGTGTAAAATTGGTATTATGCCAGCATCAATCCACACTCCAGGTGGTCCAGTTGGCGTTGTTTCAAGATCTGGAACATTAACCTACGAAGTTGTTCACCAACTAACAGGTGTTGGCTTAGGCCAAACCACCTGTGTTGGTATTGGTGGAGATCCAATTAATGGTACTGGATTCATTGATTGCCTAAAAGCGTTCAACGAAGATCCAGAAACCAAAGCCGTCGTTATGGTAGGTGAGATTGGTGGTTGCGCTGAAGAAGAAGCCGCTGCTTGGGTTAAGGAAAACATGACCAAGCCTGTTATTGGTTTCATCGCCGGGCTTACTGCTCCTCCGGGAAGAAGAATGGGCCATGCAGGTGCCATCGTAAGTGGTGGACAAGGCACTGCCGAAGCGAAACTTGATGCATTCCGTGATGCTGGCATACATGTGTCAGAAAATCTCGGCACCTTAGGCGAGCTTGCTAAAAAAGTTTTCTAGTTAGAGGAAACCTTGAATAGTTGAAAATGCGTATAAAAAAGGCTAGCCTAAGTTATAGGTTAGCCTTTTTTATTTATTAATCAGTAAAAATAATGCCTTATTCGGGAGATAAAATTTTGACCAGAAGATTTGTTTTTAATCGTCTCGAATTGTCAGGGTCTCTTGGTGACCTTGGAGCTTTATTACCAATAGCCATCGCAATGATCCTAATTGTTGGCCTAAACCCGACTGGCTTGCTTCTCAGTATTGGATTATTTTACATTTTTTCTGGCAGCTATTTTGGCGTAACAGTACCCGTTCAACCCATGAAAGTGATTGGCGCCTACGCCGTCGCCACGGCTATGCAGCCTGAGCAGATATTGAGTTCTTCTCTACTTATGGCATTATGCTTGCTCATCATCGCCCTCACTGGAGCAATCGACTTCATCAGAAAGCATATCGAATCCTCTGTTATAAAAGGCGTGCAATTAGCAACTGGTATTCTATTAATTGGAAGCGGCATAAAATTTATCTTAGGGAAATCACAATTACAGATAATTGCCAATCAGGTAGAACCAAATCTTCAAATCCAAAGTATTGGCCCTATTCCCATAAGTATAATCCTTGGAATATTAGCTGTCATAACCACCCTGATGCTTCTAGATAGTAAGAAGTATCCTGCAGGCATAATGGTTATTTGGGGTGGAATAATCGCAGGTTTAGCCCTTGGGGCCAGGCCAAATATTAGTTTAAATGATATATCATTTCATCTGCCAGAAATCACAAATATAACAAAGCTACAAATGCCTGATTTGAGTTTCGCACTCTTTGCACTAGTAATACCCCAACTACCGATGACTCTAGGCAATGCAGTCATATCCTATGCTGATTTATCAGAACAATATTTTCATAAAAAATCATCAAAAGTCACCTACAAGGCTGTATGCATTAGTATGGCTTTAGCTAATTTTTGTTCGTTCTTTTTAGGGGGAATGCCACTGTGTCACGGCGCTGGTGGACTAGCTGCCCATTATCGCTTTGGAGCTAGAACACCTGGCTCCAACATAATGATAGGATTTATATTTGTGATAATGGCTATTGCCTTAGGTGGTTCAGCAGTTAAACTGCTTGGTGTTCTACCACTATCAGTTTTAGGTGCGATGCTTATTTTTGCTGGAACTCAATTGGCTCTTAGTATGCTCGGATTGAAAACGTCAAAGGAATGCTTTGTAGCAGTTATAATTTTAGCCATTACCCTAGCAACTAACCTCGCTTACGCGTTTATAATAGGGATAATCCTAGCCAAACTACTTAAATCAGATAGATTTGCCATTTAAGAAAAACTGCTGGGAAATTAGCGCTTGCTAAAAAAAGCCTTTATACATGGGTAGCACCTGTCACAAATAACAAGTACACCTTTTACAATTCCTACAGAGGTTACTTTCGTAACCAGTTAGCATTCAAATTAGAAAAGGACATAAAGTTACATATAAACTAGAAGCTAAATTATATAAAATTAGGCCGAGATATATTAATCATGCGGATCACAATTTGCCACAGCTGGCATTTTCAGTTACGTCATTCATACTTAAAAGCATACAATTTCCCGCACCAAAAATGCCTCTGAAGCAAGGCAAAATAAATTTTACTCATTTGCCGCTAAATCAAACAAAGCACTGCTAAGTTGGGCTGGGCAAGAACTATTTTTTTTGCCACAGGTTATCCCTTTTAATCTTTTGGCCACATCAACAATCTCCATTCCTTCCACTAAAGCGGAGATACCTTTAGCATTACCATCACAGCCACCGACAAAATTAACATTTTTAAGACGACCATCAATAACATCAAAATTGATCTCTTTAGCACAGACTCCGCTTGTTTTAAACTTTTGCAAAACTAATCCTTTTATAATTCAAGTTAAACAACACTGACAATTAGCATTTCTGCTTTTCATTAAATTAAGAGGAGTTAGACAAAAAATCAAGGCCAATAGTTTAATCTTAAATCATCATGCATTTTCAACAAAAACAAGATTTCAAATAGAAATTCAACCCTAGCTATTCTCTTTATTTAATCATCATTTTACTGTAGATATATTAGCCTTATATTCTTGAGATACAAGTGTCACTCATAATTATTAATAAGGGGATAGGTAATGACGGTTCAATCGAAATATATTCCCGTTATTGCATTAATTACTGCAATGATAATCTGGTCTAGCTCATTTATAGGCCTTAAGATCGCCTTCAGAGCCTACGACCCAATGATGGTCATCTTTGGTCGACTAGTGATCGCCAGTTGCATATTTCTATGCTTTTATAAATTTGTATTTAAAAATTTCAAATATCAAAAAGGCGACTATAAACCAATATTATTAATGAGCATCTTCGAACCTTGCTTATATTTTATTTTTGAAGGAATTGCCTTAAGTAATACATCAGCATCGCAGGCAGGTATAATTACCGCAACATCCCCTATATTCGTATTAATTGCAGCCACCATTTTCTTGAACGAAAAATATAATCTGAAAGTATGGTTTGGATCTTTTGTTGCTCTTGCTGGAGTATGCTGGATAACGCTCGCCTCAACACCTGACACACATGCCCCCAATCCTATTCTGGGAAATTTTTTTGAAGCCCTAGCAATGATATGTGCTACTGGGTACACAATTGCCTTAAAAAATCTTTGCAGGAGATACTCTCCCCTCTTCCTAACGGCAAGCCAAGCAATTATTGGAACATTATTCTATTTGCCAATAATATTTATGCCAATTGTGGATAAACCAATTGATTTCCCATTCACCCCAAGCCTTGCAGTAATTTATCTTGGCTCAGCTGTAACAATTGGCGCTTATGGTTTATACAATTACTCTCTTAAACTTGTCCCTGCGGCTCAAGCTGCATCGTATATTAATCTCATTCCACTTTTTTCCGTGGCCATGGCTTGGCTGATTCTAGGTGAAAAACTAAACACTAGTCAATTGCTTGCCGCAATTACAATTATTTTTAGCGTTTGGTTCACTCAGAAATCAATGAGAAAAAGCCTGTAGCCTCAAATAATTTACAAATCTAACTGATTTTTTATTCAAAAAAGTAGGGGTCATAGTTGTAGTATATGTTTAGCCTATCATGATATCTCACCCCTCTTACTTATTACCCTGAATTCAAATCAATGCCTGCAGCAGATTCAAAAGCAGCTCAAAAAGACATCTCAAAGAACTGTTGTAATATAAAGAGAATTTGTACCTAGGCACCCATGGGTATTCTCATTTTACCCCGCTCCTGAATATGGTATGGTCTCAAACAAGTTTCATACAGGACAAAGATTTGCCTATATTAGCTCCCCTACCATTCTCTAATGATACAGTTTATACTATTGCCCAGAGACTTCAGTTAGACTGTTAATAGTATTTTAGCGAAAAGAAATTTTAAATCTGACATCGGGATGTTATGCGTAATTTACTTTTCATCTTTAGTAACAATTGCACTCTTATGGTCTTTCAACAATAATTGAATCTCCTTTTCAATTACCTTAATAATATCTATAGTCAAAAATCGATGCTTTTTGTTCTATCTTACATGGTTTGGAATCACGTAAAAATTATAGGCAGTTCCTATTCTCTTTTCGGTATGCATTCACTTAATGCCGTAAACATGTGTATCGAACACGCTACTCCTCTTGCCTTGTGTCAACGTTTGTCTCTTTATGAAGTAGTCCCAATAAACCGCCTAGGTAGCCACCAATATGGGAAAAATATTTTCACATATCTATCCAGCTAGATATGGTGTCTTTTAGAAAAACTTAAGTAACCTGAATTCGTTTGAAAAGTTCATAACTATAAAAATGAGCTTGAAAGAAAAAGTGGCAATCTTTTATTTATATTGCCATTACCATTGGTAGATAACAAAGAACAATATCACCAAGGTGGTTGAGTCTATCGTCACGACCAAGCTACAAGGATGACTCGTTCTCGACATACATAGAAAAACAGGTCGTAAAAAATGACGCCAACTATAATGACCGTTATCGAATAATATTTGTGTGCTGAACGAAGTCCAAAACAAATCGCAGGACAGCGGAAAGAAGACTAGGTTCTTGATACATTTTTTGCCACGCCCAACCATTCGAATAAAAATGCCAATGGCGATTTTGGCTGTCTTTCCCTAAATCAATGGAACTAATGAATATATCTTCCAGGATAGTTTTTGATGCTATTAAAAAATTAAATAATAGACCTATAAAAACATAAGGAATCGGATTTAGTAAATACTACTTAAAATATCGGATTTAGGCAGTTAATAAGACCAACAGTTAAGTAGGAAAAGGCATGTAATTCACAACTCTATACGAGATTTATGATTTGACTGCAGGATTGAATGTTAGAAAAACAACTAGTCATACATTAATTGATTAAAACTTAAGATGGTCTAAAACATAGAGCATGATTGACCTGATATTCATTAAAGAATTAAAAAAGGTCAAAAAAAAAGCCCCAATCTGAAATGATTCAGATTGGGGC
>JAOPTU010000018.1:160925-245683 GCA_051531995.1 Desulfotalea sp. | reverse complement strand
TTACTTATCATAGATGTCCCCGGTTTCTTAGTCTCTTGTATGGTAAATAAACCCATCATAATTACTGATATTGGCTAGAGCTAGAAAAAGATACTTCTGTTCCATGGAAAAAGTCATTGGTTGCATATATTATCATACTTTTTTTATCTTTATCTCTTTGGTAACTATATAAATCTGGACAATATTGTTGAGAAGTATTTAATGATAGCCGTTCATTTTTCGATAATTTCTTAATTATTTGATTTTTTATAACATTAGAATTGTCACATCTTGCAATGAAGGTCGTCTGTACAACATACACTGGAATTGACAAGACTAAACATAGAACGAAAAATGCAATATTCAACAAAATTTGTTCTCTCATAAAGAATGCTATGGCTAGAGGTACCAGATAAATCAATATTAGCTTTGGACTTAAATCCCATACAAACTTAACTACATTTCCATTACCGATAGTTCCTATCTCGAAAGTAGATGTTCTAGCAGTCCAAACTGCAAGTATTATAAGAACAACGTGCAGTAAAAAAATGGTTACTACAAATAATTCAGGTATTTTTTTTTTCATACTCTAATAATATTAATATACGGAAAAATTTTCAGTAAAATCAGAAACTATGTGCATGTAAGCCCACTAGCCTTCTAACATGCTTCTAGTGTATTTAAAACCCCTCATTAAGTAATGAAAACAATCTATAAAATTTCATCAAGAAAATCAAATAGAGCACAAACGAAAAAAAGCACTCACAACATTAAATGTCGTAAGTGCTTTTTTATTCTAGTGGTCGGGGCGGAGTGATTCGAACACTCGGCCTCCTGCTCCCAAGGCAGGCACAAAACTCAATAAACATGGGGTTTTGCGTCTTAAGCAATTCTCTGTGGTTGCTTCTGGTATCTTTTCGTTACCTTTCGTTGCTTCAAATTAGTCTGTGTTACATTATGATAACCGGTTTATTCAGTGCATTAATTTGTTGAACAAATAGTAACTGTGGTCTGTCCCCTATTTCTTCTCTCTGCTATCTCACTACTTACTGTTGCTTTTTTTTATCTCTTCTTCTATAAAAGACTTAGTATACTCTTTATTTAAATCCAAATAATTTAAAGCAAAAGAGTTCCTGATTATCTTTTTCCCTTCTAATTTAATCCCTGTTTGAGTTTTAAACATACTTCTAAATCTAGGTGCATACATAAAATCGGTCGAAATATAATTGTCAAGATCTTGCCCACAAAAACTATCTCCCTTCCATAGTTTAAGATTGCCCATATGTTTGATTGTGTTAAAACCTTTTATCACCCTGGAACGAATAGTACCGTTATCAATTATGTTACAGAGCTCATGAATTGGGCGAACATTATGGCCTTGCTCTTTCCAACCTGAAAACATTCTGTTTCCCATAACTATACAAGTAACTATTTGCAAATCATCAAATTTTACAATTCCTGTTCTTTTTTTCAAATATGACTGAAAACCGACATCTTGAAACAATTTTTCAAATTTTGATAGTTGTCGCCCAGCTTTCTGGATATAATCATAACTTGTTCGAAGTTCATAAGGTGAACATGGGTGTAATGAGTTTTTACATTCAAAGATAAATAATATTTTATCTATAATAGCAAAAACATCTATATCTCCTTTTTGATTTCCCCAGTTATATTTTAAATCTCTGAATATTTTTTCTGAATGAGGTTTGAGACTTTTAAACAAATCGTCACCGACAGGATCTACATCTGCACTAGAGTCGAAACGAAAATGTTTGTTCTGTAAAACATTTCTAACAAGATTAGTTTTAGCAATCAATGCTAATGGGAGAACAGACCAGTTTTTCGTACTTATAATGGGAGCGTATTGAAGGTCAAACATTTCGTTAGATGTTGGTGTCCACGAGAGAAGTTCAATTAGAGATTCGGCCTTTTCGCCTGTGTAAAATTGTTCCAAAATTGTTTTCAAACTAAAACCTTCGTGCACATGTACAGGAAGGACAGATTCTAGAAATAGTTCTGAGTTTTCTAAGTGACTATCGACGACAAATGTTTCATACGTAAAATATAATATCCTTATTAATCTCTGAAACTTTATCACATCAATTATTGTTAGTGGTCCATAAATCTTAACATTTTTAATTTGTGAATTTGAAATTAGTAATTCCTTCGCATGAACTGCTAATTCAACAAATTCCTCTTTAAACAATATGTCTTGTGTTATTATTTTTACTAACTCTGGAGTATTCGGTAAATACATAACTATTCTTTTTACAGGATATTCCGGTATAGAAAATAGTATATTTTTATATACTTGTGAGAAATTTTTAGAAAATTCTTCCAATGATATATTATTATTTTCAGAGAAATACTTTTGACTATCTCCCATTCTTTGAATGTCGGCACTAATATACCCCCATCTCTTTGCCATTTCAAAATGTACACTTGGAGGATTAATGACAATATGAGATTTGTCTCTTATTGCCTCATAGTTAAAGTAATCAACTAATAACTCACATTTTTTAAAGTAAAGTAATTTAGATAGTTCACTAAGTCTATTTAGATAAATGCCTTTTTTTACATCGGTTGCATTGATAAAAACGGTGTCTAATTCAGCTGGCTCATACTTTTTGCAAAGTAAATAATACAAATAAGAGAATGCCTCAGCAATCTCTTCCTTAGAAAAGCTTCTACAAGAATCTTGTATTTCTTGCTCATCTTCGTGATGTTCTATCCAGAAAAGCCATTCAACTGAGACCAAACTAGCCTTGAAGTCTTTCCTAGTTAACTCATTATAAATACGTTCATATACAGAACGAGCTGTAATTGCAAAATGCGAAAGAGATATAACAGATTCAAGGTATGTGACATTTTCAGAGGTAATATCTTTCGCAATTTCCCCATCGAGAACTTTCTTAATAACGTTTTTTATTTCTTCTGCATTAAAATCATATTTTGAAGCTCGGAAGATGCCTTTTTTTCTGATATTTTTAATAAGATTATCGCCATCATTTGATAAACCTTCACTTAAAATATAAATTGATTTATCTGTTTCCGAATTTTTTATTGAATTTTCTAAATTAGAAATTAATTTATTTGACATAGTTTATTTCCAAGAAATTAATAGTAGTCGTAAATGTATAAATATTGAGGATAGCTAGAGTCACAAATTCAATCACAACTTAAAACTATTTAGTTATTTGATCTAACTGCATTTATTTTTGCACCGTCAACAAGTTTTATTCTTACTTTTTTTGCTAATGCTTTTGCATCTGGGGTAAATGTTCCAGATGCTACAATAAAAGCTCCATCATAATTTCCAGTCATTATAACGCTGTGCATTTCTCTAACTACTGAGACACCTACTTGGTTCTTTTTCCAGTGTTTGCATTGGGCGAAAAACTTATGGCCACCTTTATATAAGTGAACATCTACCCCACCATCTGGGCCATCACTGAAATTAGTGTTTGCTTCAAAACCATTTCTTCTGAAAAATTCTGCTGTAAGTTCTTCAAATTCTCTCCATGAAAAATCATCTAACTTCATGTCTGCATCATATAGTTTTTTTCCATTTCGTTTTTTAAGGATATTAACTATTGCAGCCAGTATGAATATAAAAGGAAAAATTACTCTACCGAATAGACCAACTGTAACAAAGATCTGTCTAAAAACGGCATTGCCCAATTGCCCAACTTCGCCAACATCTACAGGAGGTAAGGTTGCCAACTTAGTCATAATAAAAAAAGATAATAAGGCTAATAGGATATTAACCCACCAAGGTAATGTTGTAGCAACATCTAGCATTACGTCAACCACACTTTCATTTCTTCTTCTAGCCATAACCAACCATTTGCAGAGTATTTATTGAATGCTAATTATTCTATAAAGCCTTTTTTTACTTGAGACAGGAATCCCTTTTGTGCAAAACATTGTATTATTTACAGACCAACAATATTTCTTCTTATTATTTACTCGTGCAAAATCTAACGCCTTATATCCTTGTTCAGGTACAAGGTTTAGATTTGATGTAAAAAATTTATTATTACCTTGATCTGTAATAATATAGAATGTCGATTTATTAGGTAGTAATGGAATTGAGTCTTTAGAATTATTGTTTTCTGTTGTTTTTATATTAGCTGTATTTTTGAGGGGAGGATTCTTTTTTTTGGGAGCGATATATTCTTTTAAGAAAGGTAATAAATTATAAATATCATCCTCATAATGATAAAACAGTGCTTTTCCATTAAACGACAAATATATAATTGGTAAAGCCAATAACAAAAGCAAGTACTTGAGGTAGGTTTTAGGTTTTTTACCATGACCTTTTTTATCTAGATCACTGAACCATAGATCATCTTTTGGCATACTTTAAATTACCTTAATTAAGCCGCTTCTTGTTTATGAAGTCCACTCTGATTATTTTCGATTTCTTCTTCCATCTTTTTTGATTCTCTCCATCTTCTAAACCTTGGGAATGCTTCTATAAAATCGCTTGTAAAAGCGTCACGTCTCCATGGTTCATTATTACTTTCCATCTCAGATAGCCATGTATCTATGTCTTTTGCTATTTGATTGTCAAAATTAGCAGAAGGGTAAATTCCCGTAAGAATCCAATCGGTTGAAAGGTTATAATGATTAGCAATTTTTAAAGCCCAATCAGCAGAAAATTCGTTACGATTTTTTTTCTTAGATAAAAATCCTTGATCAGTGCCTACAAATTGAGCGATCGCCGTCAATGTTTTCAATTCTGTGGTCGCTTTGATCCTATCTATAATTTCGTTGGCATTCATAAAAATGTTCAATAGACATAATATTTACCTTGCGTATGTTAAAAAGACATGATATATGTTTTTTTATGTCAACAAGACATGCTTAGCGCATTAACTGAAAAAACAACCTAACACATTAGCCTAAACGGCTCTAAAAAGCAAAAAAACGGAAAATTAGGGGTAGAAATCACATGGAGTTAGAAAACTTAGAAATCTTTATGTGCGTACTTTTGGTGATTGTAATTGCTCTTTTAAAATCTGCTTACAATGACATCAATAAAAATTATTCCAAAATCCCTAAAGCAAAAGAACCAAAAGTAATGACCAAGATGTTTCTTGAAAACTTCGATTTCACTCCAAGTAGACATCAATTTTCAGGTGATGTTTACCGTGTGCGTTTATTCATCAACTGTGAATACCAAGCTGGTGCTGATTATATAACTGATGAACCTAGCGATGCAAAATTTGAACTAGAGCGTATGAAAGAAAATGGCAAAATATCAGACAAAACAACTGATCTAGCAAAGCGACAACAAGCTCACTACATAGACAGCCTAGAAGCTGAACAAATAAAATAAATCCCAAAGAGGAATAAAAAAATGGCAGAAAAAACGAAATTCAATCACATGCACTTACAAGGCAAAATAGTAGGAATCGAAACCTTTGGCGAAGGTGATAAAAAGAGATACAAACACCAAGTAGTAACCAAAGCTAAAGACGAATTCACATCACCATCCGGCATCATCGTCACCAGTACAAGAATGATGGGTACAGAAGGCCAAGTTGTTGAGTGTGAAGTTGAATATGGTGGCTACATAAAGCCAGTAAAATGGACTGACAAAAATACAGGTGAGCTAAAAGAGATGAAAAATCTTAATGCTTATTTTACCGAAGTAATAAACGCTTAGAGGGGAGCACGCAACGTCTGTTGTGGCTCCCCTCTATGCGTTTTACTTAAACCCACAACCGACAAAACCTAGGTTTGAATATGTATAAATATCTAATAACCATCCTCATGCTAATTGTACCAGTTTCAGCCCATGCAGAATGGGTGTCACTGATACCTGCAAATATGTTTGATGGTATTCGAACCGATTTACTTACCACGGTAGCAGGAATTGTTTCTTGTCTACTAATCGTTGTTGGTCTTGGCATTTTATACAAAGTCTTTCGTTAAACAAGACCAATATTAATTTCATTTCATGAGGTTTTACCATGGACGCATTATATGCAGCAGTTGACATCAGTAGTCTTGCAACTAACACCAGTACAATCCTAATAGGATTCATTGGTATTAGTCTTCTTTTTGTTGGTGCTCGTTACATCCGTAAAGCAGGTGTCCGCTAGTAGTTAAAATGTAAAAAAGAGGCGTATCAATTGTGGTACGCCCTTTAAATAGGGTGATTGTATGTGGTCAGATGATTACGCAATAGATCATGATTCAGATAAATGTTGTTCACATTATCCCTACTGTGAATGTGCTGATGAAGAATTTCACAGAAAAGCAAAGATGTGTATCTGTGGCAATCCTGATTGTGATGGCACATGTGACAGAGGCTTAGAATCTAGGGAGTGTCCTTACTAATCATGTTCACACTAGAAGACATATTCAAGCAAGTTTTCCCATTTCTTGAAGGTATTTCCTTTGATGTTGGAACTGTGATAGTAGCAATGCTTTTGATCTCCTTCATTGTGATTGGTTTTGATTATGTGCGTGACATTTTAGAAAGTTTCCTTCTCGGTCGTCAGGCTGATGCCTTTTCAAGCAGTGCTTCAACTGCTTTATCCGCAAGGAATAGTTTTAGCAAAGGAAGCCAAGAATATGACAAAGCAGACATGATGTATCGAGGGTATTTAAATAAATCTGCTTCCGCTGATATAGCTCGTGGTGCTGATCCTTCAAGCACATCTGTTGAATTTGGTTCTGAATATTCTTCATCTTTAGAGATGGAAAGTTCTAGTTCTGGTTCTAGCCCTCATTATGAACCAGATTACGATTATTACGAATCTGATCATAACGATCTTGGCATGGAAAGTTCTAGCTCTAGTTCTGGCTCTCATTATGAACCAGATTACGACTATTACGATCCTCATTATAACGATCTAGATGTTGAAAGACAAAGTAGAAGTAAACTTTACGTGAGCTCTTAAAATGACAATTAACCTAACTCTTTTCGGCTGTGGCGTTGGCCTTGTTCTTGTCGGTTGGATATGTGGCATGTGTGTCAGCTACGCTTTCTCAATGAACTCAATATTATCTTTGCTTGGGAGGAATAAATCGAGATGACACCATCAGAATTAACAGTCCTCGGCGATATAGCTAATCAACTAGCAGACATTATGTCTTTTGGCGTTGGTGCTCTTGTCGGTATAGCGTTTACGATCTCAGCCAATAAAAGTTGGATATAATATGATTCAATTACCCGCCTCTTTTGATGTTGCTTTGTTTGTATCTGAGCTTGTTTCTATAGCTGTTCCCTTTGTTGGAATTGGTTTTCTTATTGCTTCCGGCATCTTGATCTTAAACTTATTGGATGGTCCTAAATAATGGCAAAGTTACCTTCATTTATAAAGATCAGATTTTCTCTCGTCGTAATTAGTTTTGTTGGTTTCTGCTTCCTTCTTGGAGCATTCAAAAAAATCTGTCAACTTTTCGGTTAATCAAATGAACATAAGAAATACAATATTAGTGCAGCTTGTTTTTTTATGTTTGTTTGCTGGTACTTCATTTAGTCAAACTTCCTTCTCTGGTCCAATAGAAATTGCGGGTCAATGTCGGTTTTTCAAAGTTGATATTAATCTTTCTGGTGCAGTAAGCACGCGACCATCATACAACGTTAAATTAAATGCTGATAATACTATAAAATTGACCGGTATGCCCTATGGTTCCAAACTCGGTTATGATGCTAGAATCGAAATTTGCAAGATTTCCAGCTATTATCTTGGCTATACTTGTGGTCTTCCCGGTGGGTCTGGTTCTATTGTAACGCCAGAAAGTGGTAAATCTTTTATTCTTGGACTTGCACCAAATTCTTCATATCCAACTGGATCCTGTGAAGAACCTAACCCATGTGAAGAGAAGAAGGATCAACTAGTTGGTGACGGGTTTGGAACCTATAGTGGGAGATATGCTACTTTTTCTTGCTCAGGTGGTTGTGAAGTTATGGGCGAGCCTGACGAAGGTAAGGGCTTTATTGTTTCCATGAATGATAATTTTGGTTGGTTTACCTATGTACGCAATTCTAGATATACTGGAATTGAATGTTCTGACGGTACAGGGAACACTATTGAACCTGAAGAAGTTCCAGAAGATCTAGACCCAGAAAACCCTGAGACAGAACCAAATAAAGATTTCTGCAAAGCTGAAAAAAAACGTTGTGACCTTAAATGCCCCTACGGGCAGGCTTTTAGATGTGATCCTATAACAGGTGAAAAATCTTGTATTTGTGCTGAGGGTTTATCTCCTGAACCCTCCACTCCCATTTCTGACAAACCAACCGAAAAAGAAAAAACACCTGACAGCCAAACTGCTACTGGTGGTGAACAAGCTATAAAACATTCAACTGATCGCATTGGCGATATCCTAAACGATCAAACTGGGCAATTACATGACATTGGGAAAAACGGTGAAGCTATTGCAAAAAACACAGGAGAGATTGCCAAAGGTATTGGCAACCTCCAAACTGGTATTGATGGCCTAGGTGATAAAGTCGCTGATGGTGTTGCTGATGGTTTAGAGGGTGTTGAAGACGGTCTAAAGAATATTGAAGATGGTCAAGATAGCATTGTTGCAAATGGTGAAACTATTGCTACAAACACCGGTGAAATTGTCGATGGCATCGGCAATCTACAAACTGGTATTGACGGCCTAGGGGAAAAAGTCGCGACAGGCGTTGTTGACGGTATTGCTGATGGCATCAAAGATGGCCTTGAAGATGGTTTAAAAGGTCTATCTAATGACGTTAAAGATGTTGAACAAGCTATTGATGACATAAAAGATGGTCTCTCTGAAGGAGAATACACACCCGAAGCAAGTCCCGAAGCAATCACCGTAGAAGGAGAACTTGATTTCGGCATACGAACAAGTCAGTTTCTCTCAGACATGAAAAAAACATCCATTTTCTCTACCGTCTCCGGCCTTGGCAATCTATCCGGCTCGGGTTCTTCCAAATTTACTATCTCATCAGGTGACACCTTCGGTGGTGATCACACCATTGATTTTGCTGCATTAAATGAAGGACTCAACGCCCTTAAATATATCTTTCATCTAATGGGTATGATTGTAGCCCTTAGAATAGTTACTTTGAAAAGGTGATAACATGCTTCAATGGTTACTAGATTTTATTAGCACATTTTTCAGTACACTTTGGACAATCATCATGCTAGCTCTTGATGGTGCAATTCTACTCATAAAATTATTATTCTTTACCATGTACGATGGTATTTTAATAGTTATTCACGGCTTCATGGCTGCTATTGATTTTTCGGAAGTAGCTTTCAATTATGGTGCTAAATACTCTCACCTACCACCGCAATTAATATATCTCTGTAGTGCTGTTGATCTGCCCCAAATGTTTGCATATATAACTGGTGCAATCATTATCCGTATGACTGTTAATCTTATACCTGCCGCTTTCACGAGGATATAATATGTCTATTATCGGATATCACGGAACCCCAGGTTCTGGCAAAACATACGAGGCAGTAAAAGTAATCCTCGATAACCTGCAAACAGGTCGAATAGTCTACACAAATATTGATGGTTTCAGTGATCCACTATGTAAAGAAGCCATTAAAAGTGTCTGCAATATTTCTGACCTGGCTATAGAAACTCAACTCAAAGTATTTGAAAACGGTCAGACTGCTGAGTTCTGGTTACACGTTCCACCTAGAGCATTAATTGTTATTGATGAGATTCAAAACTTTTTTAATGCTAGAGACTGGCAAGCTCAAGCAAATAGAGATTTTGGTGAATGGGCTTCTACCCATAGAAAAAAAGGCTTTGATGTAATTTGTATTTCTCAACGCCCAGAACGTATTGATTCATCTGTTCGCTCACTTTTTCAGTGGTGCTACCAGTTCCGTAAAATAGATTTTTTCGGTTCCTTAGTTTCCAATTCATACATGGTTTATTCCTACGCCGACGAGGATATAAACGGCCCACCACTAAGCAAACAAAAAAGAAGCTATAACTCCGACATATTCAAGTGCTACAAAAGTTACTCCAACGAAGACATAGAAGAACTTGGCATCCAGAAACACACCAACGTACTAAAACATCCTATTATCTATGCCATACCCTGCGTTCTTGCTTTCACTCTCTATATGCTTTCTCAATCTAGTTTCATTACAGGAGACCTTTTTGGTTCCAAGAAACATATGGAGATTGCCACAAATATAAAACCAGATTCCAAAACTAAAACCTTGGAAAATGGATTAAATCAAATAACCCAAGAGAATGGAGTTGCACGTTTTAGCAACCGTATTCCTCTGGATAAAAAGCAGTAGGGTAGACATGAGAAAACTTAAAACATTATTTTTAATTCTGATAATTTCAAATGTATTTGTGTTGAATTCTTTTGCTGAAATTAAAGACCCTAGTAAATATATCAGCGTTGATTTCGATCAAGCAGCTCTCTCAGATATCTTGTTTCTTGTTTCAGAAAAGACCGGTGATTCTTTTGTTCTCGCTGTAGCTCCAAAAACAAAACTTACCTGGGTGCAAAAAGATATTCCTGTTACTCGCCTTACTTCCAACTTTCTAAATGCCCTTACTTCCATTGGCCTGATTGTGCAAATGTCGGATGGAGTTCTTTTAATTACCGACTCTTCTTCCCCCGTTGCCACCTCTGTTAATTCTCTTAGTTATTACCGTCTGCGTTATATCTCATCAGACGTTCTAAAAGAGACAAGCGAGGTTTTATATAGAAACCGTATGGCGATAAATCCGCTTGAAGGAACTCCCGTCGTTCTCCTTGCGGGTGATCCTGTGGACGTTACACAGTTTATTAAATTGCTCAAGAGTATAGATATACCCGACGAACCAGCCGTATCTTCCTATAGGTTCAAACACATTTCTACTAGATCGGGTATGTCTGCTCTTGAGGCTACTAAATCAATCTCTGACAACTCATATTACCCTGATTACTTCAACCGCTCAATCATCCTGAAAGGTGATGAAATAGAAAGAAACATCGCTATATCTGTTCTGAAAAGAATTGATGTACCCCAGGTTGGTTGGGTTGATAGCCTTGAATATATTCATATAACAGAAGCTCAAAACATTATTGATATCGTAAAAGCTTCATGCGGTAGCGTTACGCCTTATATTGTTGCATCAGATAGGATTTTGTTATCTGGCCCTGAAAAAGATGTTCAGATTGCTTCCGCACTTATCCATAAAATTGATGGTTCTGGAATGCAGGTAAAAGTTGAGGCTGTGATCGCATACCTCACCGACAAGGAATACAAAGACCTCGGGACCAGGTTAAAAATCAGCACTAATAATTTTCGTTTCAGCCTCAATGATCCACTCCTGGGCAATGCTCTTTCTCTTCTTAGTGAAGATATAGAAACATTCTTTAATTTCACTGTTAAAGCTGAAGAAAAAGAAAACCACGGACAAATAATATCCTCACCAGTTCTTACCGTTCTTAATGGTAAAACCGCTCGTCTTCATGTTGGTCAAAATGTCCCTCTTGAGACTTCCAGAAATGTAGACAAGAACGACGGACAAAGTACAGCCACTTCAATTGAACGCCATGATATTGGTGTTACCTTCCAGATCACTCCGACTATTACTCCAGATGGTGAGTTTGTTTATGTCAAACTTGACCAGATAATTTCACAGATAACTCCTAGCTCTGACCTTGACCAAGATTTTTCAGATGCTGTTTTTGATAAGCAGGAACTTTCTAGTTCAATAAAGATTGCTAACGGAAACACTGTTTTCCTTGGTGGTCTTGCTGTTGATGAAAAGGGCAACTATTTAGAAAAGATTCCTTTGCTTGGTGATATTCCATTACTTGGAAATCTATTCACCTACAGGTCAGATAAGATCGAGAATAGAAACCTTGTTGTTAGCTTACGGGTCAATGTTATTTAGTAATAAATTAACTTTCTTCATTCAATAGAACAGCTAATAGGCTGATACAAAAATAATGTACCAGATAGAGAGACCCTGTGCGTGATAACGACAGTGGTTTGCCCCAACTAACAGAACGAAAAATAGTTTTATCATTTTTTGTTGTTGGGGATCGACCGTCTTGCTATCTCAAGGGTTCGATAATTAATTAATGTATGAGGTTGTTTATGAGTTTTAGAGATTCAATAATACTTTTGATATTTACCTTTATCTGTTGGTCTGGATACTGCTTAGAAGACATGAAAACTATGGTTTGGGTGTCTTCTATGTTGCTAGCATTTTTATCTTGTAGATCTTTATTGGAAATATTTTTTGGCATTGATGATTTGTTTTCAACATTTTTAGTTTTTGTCTTTTGTTACGGTATTTATCAGCTTGGATGGATGCAAGGAGTTGTGGATTGTGCAGATATTCTTGATGAACTATTAGCGTCAACAATTAGCCCTACAATCAACGATAATTAAACGCTTGTCTTTGTACTGATTAGATAAGATCGTTAAATACACGGAAAACGTGGGTACAGATTACAAGCCAGGTACTTGGTGTTTTGTACCCAAAGGGGGATTAAATGGAACTTAGTGAAAGGTTTAAAATAGTTACTAATCACTACAATCATTTAGAGAAAAGCTCGAAGAATCTAAGAACAGAGATAGCAAAATTAACACAATCCGGCTGTATCAATGCTAGGGAATATTGGAAAGATGATAAATATTTATATCTCTTATATCCAATGAAAAACGGGAAAAGAAAAAAAGTATATTACGGGAACCATGCACCAAAAATCAAGGTCGCAAGACAAAAGATATCTAACTACAAAAAGCGGAGTGAGTTGGTTGAAACTCTATTGAAACTAGATGAATCAATTCAAGACTTAGAACGTTTATCAGAAGATCTTTTGTTTTTATGCAGTAAAGGAGATTTATCCTCTTTAGCTGCATATAACGAATTAAATTTGGGTACAGATAACTTTCAGATCAGTGCTTCTGCAGATAAATTTTGTACCCAATAATATATAGATAAATTGGGTACAGATCTTTAGCCAGGTGCTTCAATGTTTGTACCCAATAATGAAAACATAAAAGAGGTGAGATTCGATGAAAGATTTAATCAAAGTTATAACGTTTCTAATTTTTGTTTGGTTTACGTTTTATTTTTTAAGTTTTGTTCCATTTGATTTAGATGATTTTAAGTGGTGGTACATTCCACATATTATAACTTCCGCTGTTTTATTCCTATTTTCCCTTGGACTTTTCTTTATTCTTGTAGAAGAGGTATTTTTCAAAATTTTCACAGAAAGATATGTTGAAGCAGAAATATTCAATGAATTACAGGCAAAGTATAACGCTAAATGTGAAGAATTATCTGATTAAGAAGTGAAATAAAATAGCCCTTTCTCAGACCGTCGCCAAACAATAAGAGAAAGGGCAAAGCCAATCATCCCTGCAAGGAGGAAAAGCCATGTCCAATTTAGCAAGAGTTAAAAAATGTTGCAAGCAATCATCCTGCCCCCCCAACCCAACTATCAGGGGGGGCTCTACTAGTCAAGGAATCGAATTTGATACTTTAGAGTTAAGTTTGAAAGCGAATAGCGACAATTCCGCTTTATTCAGTCCCCTCTACGAGATAAAAAAAGTTCTGCAACAAACTGACGCAGAAACGGAAATGCCCCTATCTACTTTTATGCCAGGCACCAACCTTGATTGGATCGTTCACCGCACTGGCTCAAGCCGATTATATCCTTTTCGACTAACTCTAGGCGATATAACTTTAATTCTCTCCGAACGTGACGAATCTAGCCCCGTACCTTCTGCATTACTAAAATTTGGTTCTATGTCATGTCAAAACGATTTGGTCGAAAATTTTAAAAAGGTTAAAGACTGGCTCCGTTCACAAAAGATCAGCGTTATATCTGACACAGTAAGTCGTGTTGATTTTTGCTTAGATTTGCATGATGTAGCTATCTACCATGAGGCTTTAAAACTAACCGATATTAAATACATGACATCTAAAGCAAGGAAAAAAGATATCCATATCGAGGGTAATGACATTACAGGTATTACTATAGGTAAAGGTTATATCTTGCTTAGAATGTATGATAAAATTAGAGAGTTGAACAAAGCTCAAAACACTAATAAAAAAGCCTTTTTCACTCAAAAATGGGGAAAATATCCCGAAAAATGTACCCGTGTTGAATTTCAGCTTAGAAGAGGAGCCTTAAAAGAATTAACTAAAAAAGGATCTTTTCACGAGATTAACCACCATAAAGAAGAGCTTTGGAAATATCTAACAAAGGTCTGGTTTCGACATACTTCAAAGATAGTAGACAAAAAAAACAACAATCAACAACGTGGCAAGGTTTCCCATATTTGGAACAAAGTCCAACAAGCTGTTAATATAAGAAAATGTGCCTATAGGGTAAAAAAAGTTGTTCTTTTAAAAAGCCTTTCACAGCTTGAAGCACAAGTAAAAGGATTATTTACGACGTTGCTTGCTGGTCATGGCCAAGATCATAATGATTATTTTGGACTTATTGCCACCGCTAAAGATATTACCGAAAGAATCATTGTTGAGGCAATGGGTATCAAAGTAGATTGGGAAAAGAAATTTAAAAAAAGAGCAATGGAAACAAGGCTCGATTACGACAAAATCACTGTACAATCAGATTTTCAATTTACCGATGCTGTACAAGCTATTCTTCCGTGTTTGGCTACGCCATCTAAGCAGCTAGCATTTGATTTTTCAAATTAGGGGTTTTATTTATGCTTAATGATATTTTAGGTAAATCAATGACTGCCAGTGAAGTTGCAAATTATTTAGGTGTAGCTGTCTCAACAGTTAGGCTAAATTATAATGTTTTTGGTGGTGTCCGTATTGGTAACAGGTATGTATTTTTTGAAAAAAGGATTATCGATGCCGTTCTACAACAACAATCACAAAGGGAAAAAACCTTGGGTGGGTCAGATTCGGTTGCCACAAGGGAAGTATCGTCGGAAAAGCTTTCCAACGAAAAAAGAAGCAAAAGTATGGGAGCAGGAAGAAAAAACGAGAATCCAGTATTTATCCGAAGGGATTTCACTAGCGGTAATCTGCGATAAATTTCTTGATTACTGCGAAGAGCATAATACTAAAAATACATACAAAGAAAGATTAAAGGTTATTAAAATATTTTTCACTTTTCATGGTTTTAATAATCAGATTTTGATTGAGGATGTTTTACCCATACATATTAATAAATTTTTGCAATGGCTCAAGACTCATCAACGTAAATCTACGATGTTTAATCACAATGGTAAGCCAACAAAATTGAGTCCTTTAACTGCGTATAAATCACTCTCACCAGTTTGGACATTTGCAAATGAACAAATGGGATTGATGAATCCAAGTGTAGTTAATATGTTTACGGTGATAAAAAAACCAGAAGCAAAAGAAGGTTCTATTCATTTAAAACCACCTTTGGAAGATTTCTGGGCTATTTGGAAAGCTGCATCTACACAACAAGATAAAAATATGTTGGAAACATATTTATATACTGCTGCAAGAAAAATTGAGTTATTTCGCTTGAAATGGTGTGACGTTAATTGGGATCGTAGAACTATAACGCTTTACACTAATAAGGGTGGTAAACGTCAATATGATGATGTTGAAATTAATGATAGGCTTCAGGATGTATTGAAAAATCAATTTGAAATAACTGGTGAAAATGAATATGTGTTTATTAGTAAAACTACCAGGACACGTTATTTTCACCGTAACAAATTTATTTATGAATTATGTGATAAAGCAGATGTAAATAGGTTTGGTTATCATGGCATAAGAAAGTTAAATGCTGAGGCACTTATTCAGCAAAATGCCCCTTTAAAAAATGTTCAGAGACAGTTAAGACATAGAAATTTGCGTACTACAGAATACTATGTAAACAGTGTTGTAATGCCTAAAAATAATTCTTCTTTTTTAGATAAAATTGAAAGAGATGATTAAAAAAAAATACGATAGCCACTAGATGACTATTCTAGCGACTATCGTAAATTTTAGACATTGGCATTTTTCACACCAATGTCATTGCTTCACTACTAGCAAAAAGTTACGTGATTATGAGACAATGCGATCAATCTCTTCACCTTCTTTGCTCATGATTGAAACAGATACTGGGATTCCGCCATCCAGGCGGTGTGTAGCGCAAGACATTCAGGGATCGTAGGCACGAACTGCCATTTCGACCTGATTTAGAATGCCCTCATCATATTTTCCATCCTTGATAAGTGTTGTAGCAGCTTGCTTAACACTCATGTTCATAGGGGCAATATTATGAGTTGTTCCAACAACCATATTGGCACTAGTAATCATGCCATTATCATCGGTTGTATAATCATGGATGAGGGTTCCGCGAGGAGCCTCAACAACACCAACACCATGACCAGCCTTAGGAGTAACTTCGGCACGGACATTAGGATCAGTGATGCCTTCCCACTCAAGAATCTCGATTGTACGCTCACAAGCGTATACAAGCTCAATAAGACGAGCGTAATGATAAAGAAGTGTCTGCTGTGCAGGACGACCAAAAGCTTCACGGAATGCTTCAAGAGCAGCTTGAGCCTTTGGTGTGGAAATCTTATCACATACGTTGATACGAGCAAGAGTGTTAGAACGATAGATACCCTTAGGATTTTCAAGGTCCATATCGAACCCTTCATCCCATTTTTTAGCAAAAGGCATCTTGGAATAACCCCAAGGCTCAACGTGCTCACCAATATGTTGCTGATAGTCTTTGACATCAAAATCTTCAAAAGTTCCATCAGCCTTCATCATACGAAGATCACCATCGTATAGACGAAGAGACTTGTCTTCCTTATCAACGGTACCAAGGAAACCAGTTTTAATGACACCAAGAGTACCAATAACGTCCATGTATTTTGCAAAAACATTATTGATGGCAAAGTCTAGGGCGTAGGTGGAGAAATCTAAAAGAGTACGAGTACCTTCTAGTAGCTCAAGACGCTCTTCTTCAGTCATTGGTTTAGCAAAACCACCAGCTACAGCTGCAATTGGGTGAATAGCTTTACCAGCAAACTTATCAAGCATCATTTGACCTAACTGACGCATCTTAACAACTTGGGTAGCAAGCTCAGGAGCCGCTTTAACCACACCGATTACGTTACGAACAGAGTAATCAGCATCCGGTCCTAGAACAAAGTCAGGAGCGGCAAGAAAAAAGAAGTGTAGAATCTTATCATTGATGTGTGCCATCACCTGACAAAGCTCACGTAGCTTATGCCCAGTTGGAGTTGGAGTTACATCAAAACAAGAATCAACTGCCTTATTAGAAGCAGTATGATGCATCCATGGACAAATACCACAGATACGGTTAACTAAACGAGGTACTTCCTCTGCAGGACGCCCCTCAATAAACTTCTCAAATCCTCGTAAGGACTGAATGTGTAGGAACGCATCCTCAACATTACCTGTATCGTCTAAATGAATGGCAATCTTAGCATGCCCTTCGATACGGGAAACTGGAGCGATATTTAATACCTTTCCCATCTTAGTCCTCCTTTACTACTGGTTTCTTTAAAGGACGAAGTCTTCCATGCGCTCCGGAAAAACGCAATAGAGAGCGACGATCCGGAACAGAATCGATATCAATTCCGTTACTTGCAAGTGCATTCATCATATCAAGCATCTGGTTACCATCGTTTCGAACAGGTCCGAAACATCCGCGACAAGGTACACGGGCACTAATACAACTTGGTGCACCACGCTTCTCACAACCAGCAGCAGTTACAGGACCCATACACATATAGCCCTGCTCTAAAAGGCAACGCATTTTATCGATTGGTTCGCCTGGGGTAAAATCAGCGTTGGTAATAAAACGCTTAACTTTATCAACAGCACCTTTGCCTTCACGAATTGTGGGGCAAGTATCGCATACACTTTTACCAGGTAAAACTGGCGCACGATCCTCAAGAAGAGAAAATATTACTTCAGCAATATGTGCCGGATTTGGCGGACAACCAGGTAATTGCATATCTATTTTTACTTTCTCATCTAACGCATACACACGATCAAGAGGTTCTGGAACCTCTATAGTAGGTATTTTCTCGCCACCTTCATCAGCTCTTGAGAAAATTTGTTCCCAACTTTCTTCACGGTCTTGACCGTTCATAAGTGCAGGAATACCACCATGAGTAGCACAAGAACCTAAAGCAATAAGAACTGTACACTTCTTTCTCATTTCCTCAAGTACTTCCAAATGCTCATGGTTTGCAACACCACCACTTACAATACCAACTGTTGCTTCTGGTATTGTAAGGATTACACCTTCACCGAGCTGACCATAGTACTTATGATCCATAAGTACTGGTGCATGTACGATGTCAAGTGCTTCAGTTATAATTGGGATGAGATCTTCACCAATATTAAGGATTGAGATCTCACAGCCGGAACATGAATGGAGCCATTCCAATGCAGTTGTAACACCCATATCACCCTCCTTTAAGCAGCTTTCGCTGCGGTTTCTGGTTGAACAGGCCCAAGTTTTTTAATAACTTGAGTGAACTCTGTTACGCTTTTGGCAAACTTATCTGGCTCAGCAGATGATACCCAGCGAACAACGTACCTGTCTTTCTCATATCCCATATCTTCTAACATAGCAGTAATCATGTTAGAACGATCTTCAGTTTTGTAATTACCGTCCAGGTAATGGCATTCACCGAGGTGTCAGCCGAGTACCATAACGCCATCTGCTCCTTGCTCTAGTGCATCCATTACGAACTCAGGATGTACCATACCTGAGCACATTACCCGAATAATGCGTACATTATGCGGATATTGCATTCTGGAGACTCCCGCAAGATCAGCTGCGGCGTATGAGCACCAGTTGCAACAAAATGCAATGATTTTAGGCTCAAAACTCATTTGATCTACTCCTTATTGAATCCTATTGTTCATTAAATGTTAGGGATAAAACTAAACCTCAAGAGCGGCCTTAACTTGGCTACTAATTTGTTGCATGGTAAAACCAGCCACAAATACGCCTCTCTTAGGACATGTTCCCTGACACAATCCACAACCCTTACACTGAGCCTTATTGACACTAATTAGTCGGCCAGTACTATCAGGACGATCTACTAAAGTAATTGCACCGTATGGACAAACATCCACACAAAGAGCACAACCATCACAGAAGTCCGGATCAACGGTAGCCTTAACAGCGTCTAACTTAACTTCGGTCTTAGCAAGTACGGTTGCGGCTCTTGCAGCAGCAGCAAGGGACTGAGCAACGGACTCTTCGACAGGCTTAGGATAATGCGCCATACCAGTTACATACATACCATCAGTCGAAAAATCTACAGGACGAAGTTTTGCGTGGGCTTCTAGAAAAAAGCCATCAGCATCAACAGGAACCTTATAGAGTTTTGAAATCTTATCAGTATCAGCATTTGGACGAATAGCAGTAGCTAGTACTAACACGTCTGCTGTAATTTGCAGCGGACGATGTAACACATGATCCACAACAGTAATACCAATACCATTATCAACAGAACTAACTTCAGGCTTACCATGAATATCATAATTGATGAAAACAACACCAAGTTTACGAGCCTGTTGGTATAGAGCTTCACGCTCACCATAGGTACGCATTTCACGATAAAGAATGTAAACGTTACGAGAAGGATCTTCTTCCTTAAGTTCAATAGCTGATTGTACAGAATGTGTACAACAAACTTTAGAACAGTACATATTGCCTTCTTCACGAGAACCAACACACTGAATGAACGCAAAGGTTTTAGCATCTGCAGCTATTGGAGCTTTCTCAAACTCACCAGCTGTTAAAACTCCAGATATTTCGCCATAACCATACTCATTAGGTTTATACTCAACAGCACCAGTTGCAACAATACCAGCACCATGCTCAATAACAGTCTCTACACCATCAGCTTTGACAGTAGACTTGAAGTTACCAACAAAACCTTCAGAGGCAACTATTTCAGCATTCATGAATACTTTAACATTGTCATTCCAGGTAATCTTATCAACGAGAGTAGCAACCTGAGGCGCAATCTCTTCACCAGACCAAGTCTGCTTCAGATTTAATGCCGCACCACCAAGGGTGTCAGTTTTCTCAACAAGATTTACATTAAAACCTTGGTCTGCAAGATTAAGAGCAGTAGTCATACCCGAAACACCACCACCAATTACAAGGGCAGTTTGGGTAATTCCAACAGCAATAGGATGTAATGCCTCTCCAAAGGATATTTTTGCAGCAGCCATACGAACTAAATCATTGGCTTTTATTGTAGCTTCCTTTGGATTATCTGAGTGTACCCAAGAGTTGTGATTTCTAATATTAGCCATCTCAATAAGATACTCATTAAGACCTGCAGCTTTTAGAGTCTCTCTGAATAATGGCTCATGGGTTCTAGGAGTACAGGCAGCAATAACGATACGGTTAAGGCCTTTTTCCTTGATTATGGCAGTAATTTTTTCCTGCGCATCTTGAGAACAAGAGAAAAGATTACGTTCAACATATTCTACGTGAGGTAGGGTTTTTGCATATTCTTCAACCGCTTTAACATCAACAACGCCAGCGATATTAGAACCACAATGACATACAAATACACCAACCTTAGGCTCTTCTTGAGAGATATCTCTCTGCTCAGGCCATGTTTGCTCTTGGGTATTCTCGCCACGAGAAGGTGCAAGAAGCTCAGCAACAGCAGCAGCAGCGGCAGAACCTTCAACAACTGACTGTGGAATATCCTTAGGTCCTGCGAATGCGCCACAGGTAAAGATACCTTCACGACTAGTCTGGACAGGAGCAAAATCTTTGGTTTTAGCAAATTTATTCGCAGTAATTTCAATACCAGCAGTTTCTGCTAGCTCAAGAACTTGCTTTGGTGTTTCAAGACCAACAGAAAGAACTACCATATCGTAGTATTCTTCCTTTTGCAGACCACTATTATCTATGTATCTAAGACGAAGATCATCTGTGTTACCATGTTGCTCAATACCATTTACACGGGAACGAACAAAACGTACGCCTGATTTTGTTTTTGCACTTTCAAGGTACTTATCAAAATCTTTGCCATGGGTACGCATATCCATATAGAAAACGTCAGTCTCAAGACCAGTAACATGGTCTTTAGCCATAACAGCTTCCTTAATAGCATACATACAACAAACAGAAGAACAGTAACCATTGCCACACAGATTTGTGTCACGTGACCCAACACATTGCAAGAATGCGATTTTCTTAGGCTCTTTTCCGTCAGAAGGACGAACAATATGTCCCTCGGTTGGGCCAGAAGCAGCAAGATATCTTTCAAATTGCATTGCAGTAACAACGTTAGGGAGTACACCGTAGCCCCAAACGTTTGATTCAGCAGGATCAAAGGACTCGAAACCAGGTGCAAGTACAACTGCACCAACATTGATTTCGTGGTTCTTTTCAACATCATTATAATTAATTGCACCAGCGTCACATACGTCTTCACAAAAGCCACAAGGCAGTTTTTCCTTACCTTTACGCATTGCATTTAGACGTAGACAATTGTCGCCATCAATTTGGTACTTCAAAGGTACTGCTTGAGCATACTTTACATAAATTGCCTTGCGCTTACCAGTGGCGGCATCATATTCGCCATCCACTTTTTTAGGGCATTTTTCTGTACACTCACCACAAGCAATACATTTGTCCATATCCACATAACGTGGAGCTTCTTTAACAGATACAGTAAAGTTACCAGCTTCTCCAGAGATTCCGGTTACTTCACTAAGAGTCATCAACTTTATATTTAAGTGCCGACCGCACTCCACCAATTTAGGCGCGATAATTCACATCGAGCAATCATTGGTAGGGAATGTTTTATCCAACTGCGACATCGCTCCGCCTATAGCTCCTGATTTCTCAATCAGGTAGACGAAGTATCCAGCGTCAGCGAGATCTAGGGCTGACTGCATGCCCGTAACGCCACCACCCACGATCATCACCGACCCAACTTTTTTGTCCAGCATGACAGGTGTCTCCTCGTTTAATAATATTTTAGCCTGCGATTTCCCACAGAATAAACCTAAACAACATTTGCAATCCTAAGATACAAATGTATTCCTTATCAATCTAATCAGTGTTCAACTACAGGCTCAGCTTTATCTTTGCCTGGCATAATCAATGAGTCAGCTATAAGCTGCCATAGATATTTAACTTTAATACCTAGGTCATACTCTTGATTTAGCGATTTCATGATTTGATCACGACAGTTGTGACAAGGAGCAATTATAAGCTCTGCACCAGATTCTTGAATCTGACGGGCTTTAGTACGGCCATAATAAACACGCTCATCACTGTATGGAAGAGCCCAAGCACCACCACCGGCACCACAACAATATGCGGCATTTCTGTTCGGATTTAGCTCACGAAGCTCGCCAACAACTGTTCCGGCAACTTCACGGCCTTCTTCAAAGTAAGCCTGCCCGAAAGCCTTAAGAGACTTACGACCATAGTTACAAGGATCATGATATGCAGCTATTACGTTATGCACGTCTTTATCAAGATTAATCTTTCCTTCTCTAATATACTCAAGAAGAAGATCAAAAACGGTCATAATTTTGAATTCGTTAAGTGCTTCAGGGAACCATTTTAGCAACCCAGACCGGGTCGCGAAATATGCATGGCCTCACTCGGGTAAGAGCAGCACTTCGCACTTCAATCGTCTCATGTTAGCAACGAGGCGACCTACAATAATTTTTTGCGATTCATCGTCACCGGAGAATAGACCCCAGTTAACGCCTTCCCAATGTTCTGATGGGATGGTCCAAGATTCACCTGCGGCGTAGAAAATCTTCCACCACCACTTCATATCATCAGGCTCACCAAAAGGCTCTTTTGAGTTGATAGTCATCATGATACGAGCACCCTCTTTATCGAGTGGTGTCTTGAAATCAGGACAGCAATCTTCAGCTAGTTCTTCCCCAAGATCATCACATAAAAACTCAAAATCGTCTTTAGGAATACCAAGGTTGTTACCACGCTCTAGACACATAGCGACACCCTTATGAATAGGACCTGGTACCAAGTCTCTCTCACGGGTTCCTCTAATTTTTCTCATTAAAGCGGTAATTTCAATATTAGCAGGACAAGCTTCTTCACATTTGCCACACATGGTACACATCCATGGCCATTTTGAATTAACTAATTCCTCGTCCATGCCCATAACAGCCATACGAACTACTTTACGTGGATCAAGCCCGCCTACACCCGCAATCGGGCACGCGCTAGCACAGGTTCCGCAAGTCACACAGGATGAAGCCCATGATGGATCAACTGCAAACGCGCTTCTTGTGCCATCAAGAACCAATGGTTCCTGAACTTTAACCGCGTCATGCCTTTGAATCGCACAGTTACTCATGTGCACTTGGTTTTGAGGTCGAACACTTGGTTCAACGCCAAACCTGTCGCAAAAGTTTTGGTAATCACTAAACTCCATAATATAACGGGACCCAGGACCTTCCTTCGCAGAAAGAGAACCAGATTTTATCCAATTACTTACAGTGTTTGAGTGAACTCCAAATTCATCTGCTAGGTCGCTGACTTTAAATTCATACTTCATAAAAGGTCACCTCATTTAGCTTTTTTCAGAAAGAATTTGTGAGATCATCTCACATGCAACAGGAATAGCTTTTGCCATTGGCGCAGACAAACCCGGAGCAATTTCCTCGGGTATAAATTCTATCTGGGCTGCCAATATAACTATTTCTATTCCTGTATGCTGCTCCAACTCCAACAACAAATTTACAGTGGGGAACTGATGAAGAGAAAAATCGTGTATTTTTTTAGGCGGGATACTATCAGGAGTGATAAAGAAGACATCACCTGGCTGATGGTCTGTGAACTCTACGGCATCAAGAACGATTATTTTTTTTGGACGGCCTTCTTCCATCAAAAGATAATCAAACAGATATTCGCGAATACAGGTTCCGACATCTACAGCCTCTACCCCTTCAGGTAGATTCCCGCTGTCATTTAATGCATCAATAACAGTAGGTCCGTATCCATCATCTCCCATAATCACATTGCCGCAACCAAAAATCATTGTGGAACATTTTTCAGAGGACATATTCACCTATAATTAACAAGAAATTAAAAAGCACTTCACCCTAAGTTCTGCATCAGAATAAAACACTCCAAAACGGAACTAATTTTCAAGTTAGAAAACGTCCATAACATTGAAAACATAAGGTACAACTATTACTTCAAATCTCTCTTAGTATTAATAAACACAAAGAAACTACCACTATCAATGCATAAACGAAACAAGGAAATTCCGATGTCAAACATCAATCTACCTTATGGTTGATATAAAAATAACCGAAAGAAGCATTACTTAACTATAATTTCTTACTTCTTGTAACCATTAGGGTTATTGTTTTGCCAACGCCAAGTATCTTCGCACATCTCCTGGATACCAAAAGAAGCTGACCAACCTAATTTTTCAAAAGCTTTTTGAGGGTCAGCATAACATGCTGCAATATCCCCAGCTCGTCGACCTACAACCTGATAAGGAACCTTCCTACCACACGCTTCACTAAAAGCATGAACCATATCTAAGACGCTATAACCATTTCCAGTACCTAAATTATAAATGGTAACACCACTTGAGCCTAACAATTGTTTTATCGCACAAACATGTCCCCTTGCCAAATCAACTACATGGATATAATCCCGCACACCAGTACCATCACTTGTGGCATAATCATCGCCATAAACAGACAATTTTTCTAACTTCCCGACAGCCACTTGAGAAATATAAGGCATAAGATTATTGGGGATACCATTGGGATCCTCCCCTAAAACGCCACTGCTATGGGCTCCGACAGGATTAAAATATCTTAAAAGACAAACGTTCCATTCATCATCAGCTTGATTAATATCCGTTAGGATTTCCTCTACCATTAATTTAGTTCGTCCATAAGGATTTGTACAAGATAGCGGGAAATCTTCTGTGATAGGTACAGTTGCAGGATCACCATATACTGTGGCGGAAGAACTAAAAATTATATTTTTTAAACCATTTTTAGCCATCACCCGACAAAGACTCAATGTACCAGATATATTGTTATGGTAATATCTAAGTGGTTGCTGAACGGATTCACCGACAGCTTTTAGACCTGCGAAATGTATTAGCCCAGCGAAACCTTGGGGGTACTGCTTAAAAACACTGTCAACCCCCTCTTCATCAAGAATATCCACTTCATGAAAGGTAATACTTTTACCAGTTAAATTTTCCACCCGTCGCAGTGACTCTAAACTAGAATTGGAAAGATTATCAATCACAGTAACTTCATAACCTGCCTCTAGTAGCTCTAAGCATGTATGACTACCAATATAACCTGCACCACCCGTCACCAAGATATTCATTTTTTAGCCTAGTAAGTTATAATATTCTTTTTCGCTGAGCATCAGCACACCAAGTTTTTCAGCCTTTGTCTTTTTACTCTCGCCAACCTTTTTACCCATCACAAGCAGATCAGTTTTCCCCGTGATACTTTTGCCAATCTTTGCTCCTAAATCTTTTGCGTTCTTTTCCATTTCACCACGACTACCAGAGTCCATACTTCCAGTAAAAACAATTACTTTACCGGCAACTGCACTTTCTGAACTTTGTTTTTCAGATATTAAAGATGTAATTGACAAATTAAAACCAAGGTCATAAAGCTGATCGAAAAGCACTTGTATGGTTTCAAGTCCACTGCAAATTGCATGGGCGGTTTTTTCTTGAAACCCCTGAACCGAGTCTACTATTTCTTGCTCACCAAGGTTAAATATTTGATCTAGAGGAAAACATTCTAATAGTTTTTCACAATTCCCCAAACCAAGTCTATTAACGCCAAAGGCAGCCAAGAAACGATAATCTTCTATCTGTTCAGTCCTACTCCGGTCAAGTTGTACAACCATGTTTTCCGATTGTTTTGGGCCAAATCCAGCTTTTTCAAAATCGATCTTTTCCATTTTATATAAATCGAATATTGAAACAATCTTTCCTGTATATAATTTTTCAATGCTAGATGGACCAAAACCATCAACATTACCAAGAACTTTAAAAAAATGTTCCACGGAATTCATTATTTGGGCAGGGCAAGACAATTTATTATTACAATATAGGTAATCTGCCTCCCAGATTAAAGCGCCACCACAACTTGGGCAGGAATCTGGTAAATCCAAGCTTTCAGCTAAAACAGGTTCAACAACCTCATCAATTTTAGGAATAACCTCTCCTGCTCTGACAAGAGAAATCCTTGCCCCTTTCCCTATCCCCAAATTTCTAACCATGCCGTAGTGATGAGCAGTAACGCGTGTAATTTTAGCCCCACTAAGACGAACCGGAACTATTTCTGCAACAGGATTAACACGCCCAGACCGACTTGTTTGAGGAAGGACCTCTACAACTTCTACAATCGCTTTTTCTGTATTTTTCTTAAAAGCTATTTGCCAGCGGTGATGATGCCTAGTGGCTCCCATATGAGAACGAAGTGATGTTTTTAATATTTCAAAAACTACACCATCAATATCATAAGGGACGGAATTCCAGAGATCTTTTACAATTCTATCAAAACCGTTACTCAGGTCACTCCAATTCCCAGTCCAGTCCGGCAACAAAGAAAAAGGGTAAAAGACAGCCGCTCCCTCTTTAACAGCATTAAGAACTGGAGCTTCTAACTCTTTTTCTTTTATAAGACTTGCTTGAAAATTTCTCGAATTGTCAAAAAATGGGGCAAGTCTTTCAGCAAAATAGTTTTTATCAACCACTATTTCTCCTGCTCCCTGCCCTCGCGTTCCTTCCCTTGCCACTTGCAAACCTCGATCAAAAGCACGGGTTACATCAGTTCCCTTCTTGCCATCACCGCGAGTATACAGTGTTTCACCATCGTCATAGGCCGCGAAACCATCTAATTTCGGAGTTCCTCTAAATATCAACTCAGAGAAATCAATCTGCATTTCTCGCGCCGATTTTTCTATTCTCTTACCCCAACGCCTTATGGATTCAATATCGTATGCTTTGTCGGTGGAGAGCATACGAGTAGGTAAATCTACAGTTTTGCTATGATCTGCGCTCACTGTAAATTCTGGCTCAACATTTCTTAATAATGAATGATATGGCCTTCTTAACTTTAACTCCTTAAAAAAGACATCATCATATAGAATATCAGAAATTGCAGGGAAACCACCTCTGTAAAAAGCATTAGCGGCAATCGTAAATGCCACTATTTGTTCATCGGACAATAAACTCAAATGGATGGCACCAGAAGCTATATCTTCGAATTCTTTACTTGTAATGCCACCTTCCTCATCCTTAATAGAAGATAAAATCTGCAATTGCTGTTCACTTAACAAGTTACCACCCACATATTAAAAAAATATTAGTCTTTGTTTTCAACCTAATTAATACACATGATTTAGTTAGATTTCTTCAATCCACTCTGATCTAGAAGTGTAAAACTATTTCCATCTCAATTTTGCTAACAAAATATCTATAACTTACCAGTAACGTTGTTACTATATATACTATTGTTAATATTTGAATATGAGAATCTTATTTTCTCTTCCCCACATCATCTTTGTAAATTTGCAATTCATGACCAAATTCTTTACACCCACTAAAATTAATACTTTTCTCATAATTATTAGCTAATAAAGTTTTTGGGTAGCAACGTTGTTCATTCATGTCACTATTCCAAAACAATTCGGAGTTCAAACAAGAAATTAGAAAATATTTATCAAATTTTATTCGCTTAAGAAAACATGTTTACAAGTGAGATTATTTTTTTGAAATCCACTTCTTATTTAACCTACCATATGAGCTAACTACACAAACTCAAAAGATGCGGAAGGATTTTTGAGGCAAACTACTCTGCGACAATCTGATTTAAACCCATTGTCACCAAATTTGAACAAAAAAAATGCTGATAGAAAAAAATCTATCAGCATTAAATCAAGAAACAATCTTTAGGTTAAATAGATCCACCATAGACAGCGAAACCATTAGCTAAAACAAGAATTAGAAATTACGGGAAAATTCGTAAAAATATGTCTCGGATAAATAAGCATCATCCAAAGTTAGTTGCGCAAGACGACTAAGAACTGTGATGCCAATAAAAAGAATCGCAAAAGACATAGTGACACAAAAATAAGCTTGCCCGAAAGAACCAAAAACATCAGGAACAAAATAAAGTACTAAAAAGGACAATGGCAGAGCTAACAATGCCGCATAAATATAGGACATTGCAACCATAAACAGACAACCCAACAAAACAAGAATACTATTCTTGAATGCACAACAACCACAATTAGATGCTTTATTACTCATAACTCTCTCCAAAAATATAATATATATAAGGTCGCCAAAATTACTTTCTCAGCAACCAACAATTTTAATGAATGAAGAACATAGACTAAATCGAATTTATTCACCACAAGATATTAGGCAAATAACCGTAAAAGGTGTATTTCCTCATTAATCGTTAGGCAAAATTGAATCAAAATCAAATCGAAGACTGTTGCTATTATTTTTCAACTTGCACCATATTTAAAGAAAAACTATGTTGACAACAAAACCATTAATCTAACAAAAAAACACAGGAGCTCAACATGAGAGTAATTGATTTTAGAAGCGACACTGTGACTAAACCTAGTCCAGAAATGAGAGAAGAAATGATGAAAGCAGAGGTCGGCGATGATGTTTATGGCGATGACCCCACCATAAACATGCTCGAAGACTACGCCGCCGAAAAAACAGGTTTTGGCGCAGCGATGTTTACCGCTAGTGGCACCTCTGCAAATCTCCTTGCCATCATGTCTCACTGTCAAAGAGGTGACGAATATATTGTTGGCCAAACTGCCCATACCTACAGATATGAAGGTGGTGGCGCCGCTGTGCTTGGCAGTATCCAACCACAGCCCATTGAATTCAATAGCGACAGCACCATAGACCTCGCAATTGTTGAAGAAAAAATCAAACCAGACGATATTCACTTTGCTAGAACCAAATTATTTTGCCTTGAAAACACTCAAAATGGCAAAATTTTACCGATGGATTATCTTAAAGAGGCTAGCAAATTTGCCAACAAAAAGAACCTGCAATTCCACTTAGATGGCGCCAGGGTGCTCAATGCTTCCAGGGAACTAGATATCGACATTAAAGAAATCACTTCATTATTTGATTCTGTTTCAATATGCTTATCTAAGGGGCTGGGTGCACCAATCGGCTCGATTCTCTGTGCATCCCCTGAGCTAATTAAAAATGCCAGAAGATGGAGAAAGGTTACAGGTGGAGGCATGCGTCAGGCTGGATTTTTAGCTGCAGCTGGCTTATACGCCCTTGAAAACAATTATGATAGATTAAAAGAAGACCATCTAAATGCCAAAAGACTAACTACGAAACTAAAAGAAATTAATGGGTGCGAAATACAGGGAGAGGCTCAAACCAATATGGCATTTATACGGTTCAGTGATGACTTCAATGGTTTAGAAGGCTACTTAAAAGAAAAAGGTATTTTAATTTCACAGGGAAAAATAACTAGGTTCGTAACTCACTTGGACATTTCCAGCGAGGATCTCGATACTTTAGCAGAGGCTATAAAAGGATTTGTTAGTAGATAAAACAATCTACTAACAAATGAAGGATGACAAAGATTGCAAGTTTAGACAGGGAAAATCAGTCTAAACTTGCAACCACACAGACACCAGCCTCGCCATCTCGATCAAGACGGTCAACATAACCTTCTTGCAAATTAACCAACCAAGACTTTGTTTTTGTACTAGTATCAGAAGACCAAAGCCAATTTATATTTGACGCAAAAAAGCCATTATCACAAATTGAGCCAGCACGCCTACCAAGACATAACAAACCTGACAATTCATCTAGACTTGGCAAACGCCAATCACTACGATTTTGCCAATTTTTTTTGTTTAAATCAGACACATAATTAATTGCCTCGCGCCAGCTCATAGTGTAGCCAGCACCTCTTCTCTGCCAGATCAGTTTTGATGATAAATTTTCCACACAAAAATCGTTTGTAATTTGCCATTGATTGGGAAATGGAGTAATAGGCCTAAAAAAGAGATCTAATCCCAACTCTCTCTTCACATTTTTAAAGAGAATTCTTTTACTTTTAGATCTGATCTGCTGAGATACAACAAGTTGACCATTGCAACATGAGCAAGATTTAGAAGAAAAACCATTGGAGATAATTTTCTCCAAGGAAACTAGCATTTCTTCTGCTACTTGAAATCGTGCCAAGGGGTCAGAACAAACAGATTTCCCAATAAAATCCTGCCAATTCAAAGGAAGTGAAGACAGAAAGGCTCTACACTCCTCAGCACCATCCCAAAGCCGTCCAGTAAGTAGGCGAAAAGCTGTAACACCTACACTATACAAATCAGCTCTCAAATCCGCTTTCTCAGCATTTTTCTTCTGTTCTGGTGCTGTATAATATGGTGAACCTACTTGCATCCCAATACAACTTACCAATTCTTCCCCTCTCACTCGAGATAAACCAAAATCAATAATTTTAATTTTATTATCACTAGTTACCATCAAATTAAATGGTTTCAGATCTCGGTGAATGATACCCGCTGAATGAAGCCTATTTAAACCAGAAAGAGTCTGATAAAGATAGTCGCAAACCTGTTCTTCCCCCAAAACCCTAGACTCATCCTCAACCCTATATCCTTCATTGATTATTCCACCAAGTGAATAAGGATAATATTCAAGAACTATATAAGGTAGACCTTCATGTTCTCCGGAATTTACAACCGAGGCAATATTAGGATGAGACAAGCTAGCCATAAGTCTTGCTTCACTAACAAATGAGGCTGCCAAAGACTCTAATCCTAAAATGTCTACCAGCACATCATTGCGAGGCGACAAGACCTTCAAGGCGAGGATACGCTTTGTAAACATATCCTCTACTTTGTAGACAGTCGCCATCCCACCTCTTCCCAAGCGACCTAAAACTTTATAATTCCCTATAAGTTTCATTTTTTCAAACCAGCAGTTTTGAGACGGCTAGCGTATATTCCAGGAAAACCCAATGCTTGGATCTTCTTTATTGTTGGTCTACAATCATACTCAACACAAACAATCTCTATTGTGTCAGCAACATCATCCCATATAATATAATTAGCCCTACGATCTTTACTTCTAGGTTGCCCAACACTACCAACATTAATAATATACCTTGCCTCTCCCAGAGAAACCACGCCCTCTTTAACTTGCAAATGCTGAACAGTATTATTTTGCCAAGCAACGCCAGCGAGACGGTGTGTATGCCCAACAAAAGCTATTTTAGCTATAGATGAGGTGAAATATGATGCTAGATCGTCGTCATCTTTTTCAAAAAAGTACTCCGACACAGAGTCAGGAGGAAAGCCATGAACAAAAGTTGCATTACCTTCATTATAATAAGCTGGCAAACTACAACAGTAATTGAGGTTTGCTGGTGACAACTGATTCTTCACCAATTTATTATTTTCTTGAACCTGAAAATTAAGGTTATCATATGCTCCTGTGGAAAACATGCCTCTTTCGTGGTTTCCAGCAACAGTGACAACATCCATTTTTTGAATGATGCTTACAATTTCATTCGACTCGGGACCATAACCAACTAAGTCACCTAAGCAAAAATATTTATCAAGATGGTGTTTTTCCATATCCAGCAAAACTGCTTGCAATGCCTCATAATTACCATGAATATCTGAAAAAACTGCCGCCCTCATAACTTTGTCTCCGAAATCAATGGCTAATTAGATTCTTTCTTTTCTTCGAGTTCTTCCCATCGTGCGTAAAGCGTTTCCACTTTTTGTTTCGCATCTTCTAGCTTTTGCCACACTTCTGCGACTTTAATTGAATCCTGCGCAACTTTTGGTAAAGATAATTCTGTTTCAAAATTTCCAACAAGATCTTCAGCGACAGAGATATCAACCTCAATGGTATCATATTCTCGCTGATCCATATAAGACAATTTCCCCTTACCAGGACCCTTCTTTTTTGCTCTCACCTTATCATTTTCTTTTGCAGCTTTAGCAGGATGTTTTTTCACTTCCATATCATCCAACCATTGCTTATAACTAGCATAGTAGACTGGGTTGTCATGGGCACCAAAGCCTAAGAGATTTCCACAAACACGGTCAAGTAAAAATCTATCATGACTAACCAAGACTAATGCCCCGGGGAAATCCACCAAACTTTCCTCAAGCACATTTAGTGATGGAATATCTAGATCATTTGTCGGCTCATCAAGCAAGAGAATATCGGCTGGTTGTCGCATAAGTTCTGCTATTAAGATACGTGCCTGCTCTCCACCAGATAGTTGACTAACAGGAGTATCTAGCTGGTCTACACGAAAAAGAAATCTCTTTGCCCAACTTACCACATGGATAGATCGACCTTGATACATGATTGAGTCACCATCTGGAGACAGAGCATCACGAAGATTAATATTTGGATTTATGCCAGACCGATCTTGATCAAAGCTAACGATTCTGATTTTATCAGCACAGGATAATTTACCAGAATCCATCGGCCTTTCGTCCAAATTGGCTGCTGCCAAAATATGCATTAGACTAGATTTTCCACAACCGTTTCTTCCAAGTAATCCTAATTTACTGCCAGGAGTTAAGATTATATCCAAATCTTCAAACAACTTATTCCCATCGTAACCTTTGGTTAAACCCGTACCTTCAAGTAATTTTTTAGTTCTGCGCCCCGTCCCTTCAAAATCTATCTCAACCTGCTTTAGCGAATTGTTCCTAGTTTTAACGTCAGACACACTACTAATTAGGCGATGAGCTTCATCGATTCGATACTTTGCCTTTGTACTTCTGGCCTTAGGTCCTCTGCTAAGCCAATCGACCTCTCGGCGCATTTTATTCTCTAAACGCTCTTCCTCTAAAGCCTGACTTTCAAGAAAGAGCTCTCGCTCCTCTAAAAATTTTGGGTAATTACCTTGAACGCGCAATAGCCCATCTGGATACAATGAAGAAAGCTCTATTATTGAGTTTGTACAATTTTCAAGAAACTTTCTATCATGACTAACAATTATATAAGCACCTAACTTACCCGCACCAGACTTAAGAAGTTTCTCCAACCAGACGATACCTTCAATATCAAGGTGGTTAGTTGGCTCATCCATGATGACAATATCTGGGTCTATAAGCAGAGAACGGCAAATAGAAAGGCGCTTTCTCCAACCTCCCGACAAAGATGACACTGGTTGTTCAAAATCTTCAAACTCAGCCCGACTAAGTAATTTTTGCACCGCGGTATATTTTTCTACATCATTTAAAGGTTCACCGTCTAAAGACAAAAGGAGATTATCGACTAATGATTTTTCATCAACAAAATTATCCACCTGCGACAAATAACTCAAACGAGTCTGTTTTTGCCTTAGCACATTACCACGGTCAGAGGTTTCCAAATCACAAAGAATCTTTAAAAGTGTAGATTTCCCAGAACCATTAGGACCAATCAACCCGACACAATCACCGACATGAACAACTAAATCAATATTATCAAATAACTTACGAGGGCCATACGACTTACTAAGTCCCTTACAGCTTACTAAATGAGACATACATCAACCTTTTTCACAAAAATATAGGAGAAAAAACCATCCAAAACAGAGCTAACAGTAGCCTACAGAAGGTTTTACAGTTTATTTTACTTGCCATTTTACAAGTCAACGAGTAGATTTTTTTAAAATTGTGACTTTGCATCAAGGTATATATTGTAAATAATTCTTAATACATACCGTAAATGACTATCGTAGCTTACCAAACAAGACCTAATAAGACGAGTGGTTTTGTTTTAACTAAAATACTTACTATAATTTCATATGAGTAATAAAGTTCACTTAATTTTAACTGAAGATTGTGGAAAAACTTTTCGTTATCCATTTGCAAAAAATCATCTAGCATTTTTTGCTGGTATCATGATTATAGCATCATGTATGCTTTTTTACTTTTCATACACCGGTATTGATTACAAAATAGATAATACTACAAAAACAGTCAAAATATCAGAGTTACAAATAACTCTTTCCTCAATAGAGACAAAATTACAAAAAACTAAATCCGAAAAACAACACAATGAAGAAGATTTAATTAACCAAATTGCCGCATTAGAAGAAATTAACAAAAAACAAGCCTCTGATTTTGCTGAAGAACGTGAGGCACTAATGGCAACAGCTGTTAGTGAGCTTAGAGAAAAAAGTGAAGCAATTAGAAGTGTGATGGGTGGCCTCGGAGTAAAATTACCCAAACCTAAAGCAGGGCAATTTGTTGCAAATAGCGGTGGTCCATTTATCGCTAGTCAAAATGAAGCACATGACAACCTCCTCCTAGAAGCTGATTCCTACCTAAAATCAATAAAAAAACTACCACTTGGGCCCCCAACACATGGGAGAATAACTTCTTACTTTGGCAATCGCTCTGACCCGTTAAACGGAAAAGCAGCTCGCCATTCTGGTATCGATTTCGGCGCAAGAAGAGGTTCTAAAATTTACGCAACCGGTGCTGGCATAGTAGAAAAAGCATATTACAACAAAAGCTACGGTAACTACGTAATTGTAAATCATGGGAACGGTTACACGTCTGCTTTTGCACATATGCAAAAAATGTTCGTCAAAAAGGGACAAAAAGTTAAAAGAGGGACTCTTGTTGGCCTGGTAGGTAACACTGGAAGGTCCACTGGCCCGCATTTACATTTTGAGATTCGACGTTACAACACCGCTATAAATCCATTAAAATTCTTAACCGTTAAATTGCCAAAAAGAAAAGTTTTAAAACCCAGAAAAAAGAAGGTTCTTCATGTTCAGTAAATCAGAAAAGACCGAAAGCAAATTAAAAAAGATAGATAGTGAGGTTATTGCCTCGATTATTGACAAGTCTATGACAATCAATGGCGAAATAGTATTTAAAGGCAAAACTCGAATAGATGGGGTTGTAAATGGCAATATCAAAGGTGACCATCTAATTCTTAGCGAATCAGGAAGCATCAAAGGAGATATAGAGTCAAGTTCTTTTAGTTGCTTTGGTAAACAGGAAGGTAATATCACCACAGATATTTTAACCGCCCGAAAAGGATGTTACATGACTGGTAAGATTATAGCGAAAAGTCTTACAGTAGAGCCAGGCGCCCAAATCGAAGGTGAAATCAAGGCAGCTCTCAGCAATGATACCGCTAAGCATTCTACTCCAAATCTAGCTAAAATATAAAGCATCACACTCCCCACAAAACCAACAAAAAAGGGACTTAAGCTTTTACCACAAAGCTTAAGTCCCTTTTTCTTCCTACTCTTAAAAATAAAGTCCTAGGTAACAACTTATCAATCTAGGAATATTTTGACTTTTCTCTAAATTTACTACTCCTGAATTCGTGTAATAAGAGCATGACTTCGTAAGTCAGCTACACAAAGACCTTGAATCAAAAGACAAGACTCAAGTATAAACTTCGTAAGTAGCGACCAAACAGTTTACAGAGAAAGGCATGAGCTATAAACACTTAAGTCTTATTGAGAGACATTATATCGAACTTGAACGAAAAAAGGATAAATCCTTTTACGATATAGCACTTCCCTCGGGAGAGGCTACAAAGCACAATATCACGAGAGTTAAAACGTAATAACTGGCGGTCTAGGGTATCGTCACAAACAGACATCCAAATTAGCTTTATCTCGTCATAGAAAAAAAACAGAACGCAAAAAAAGATGGGATTACCAATAACCAGCATTATCGACGAGTATCTATTGGCTGATTGAAGTCCTGAGTAATTGAAGAGAAGTAAAAAAAGATAGTCTTATTGAACTGCACCATGAAACCATTTATCAGTATATTTTGACTAACAAAAAGAATGCTGGCACTCTCTACACTCAATTGAGGTATCAGGGAAAAACCTACCATAAACGACATGGGTCAGCCAATAACCGTACAGGTAACCTAACCAGGTTTCCATTGAGGAGCGGACAGAGGCAGCTAACAAGCGTAAACGAATTGGTGACTAGGAAGGCAACACAATCATTGAAAATGGATCATACAGGTGCGATTGTGACGATAGATGAAAGAAAAGCAGAGTTACGTTTCGCAACCCCTCTGTCTCACAGAAAGCTATCCTTGTGGAAAATACACTGGTTAAGCTATTAAAGCCTTTGCGTGAATTGGTGACAACTATTTCACCTTTGATAAAGATTAAAAGTTCGCTCGGCATGAAAGCATTACGAAGAGATTGCGTCAATACTTCCCTAAGAAACTAGAGCTGGTTGGAATATCTGCTTGCCAAAAAGAAAATATATAACCATTTCGTGAATCACTCTTAGATAATTACCTTTTTTATATTTTCGGTAACCAAAAAAAAATAAAAAAAAAAGGCGATCATGCTTTCGCATAATCGCCTTTTGTGCAACTAATCAAGCTATGTATTAATTATACACAACCTGTTGGCTTAGGAAGTCCAGCCATTTTACATGCTCCCTTTCCTGGTCCAGATGGAAACAACTCATAGATGCGCTTGAGTGGAAAACCAGTGGTTTTGGAAAGAATACGAACCATAGGTGCGATTCCGTTCTTCTTATAGTACTCTTGAAGAGCGTCGATAACCTTAGTATGCTCGTCGGTCAATTCTTCAATACCTTCAACGCTACTTACGTACTCAACCCAATCAGAGTTAAATTCTTCCATTCCTTTAAGAAGGAAACCGTCTTCGTCTACCTGGTAAGATGAACCGTTGTGTTCAAGTGTTGGCATTTCAAACCTCCTGGTGAATATTTTTTTTTGGCCTACATCGACCGTTGTTATTTCTTACAGCAAAAACTGTCTTTGATTTATTACTATAGGCGTTTTTTTTTGTCAAGAAAATGCTAATCTAAAGTACCATCAAAAATCATATTTTAAAAATATTTCTATTGATTGCGATAAACAGCAGATCATAAAAGATTGCAATAAACTATAAAGTTAACGATTCTCTTCATCCATGCCTTGAATTTATACACGCGTGTAGTAGAATAGCCCATTCTGTTTTTACAAGAGAGCATCTAAATGCTGCTCATTAATATCAACAAATTAACTTACGTGAAACTATGCTGCAAATATTACGCAATAAGTCTCAGTCTATCTTTATCCAAATCATTGTTGTCATCATCGCTCTAGTATTCATATTTTGGGGAGTTGGAAGTAGTTTTATGGACAATTCGGAAGCAGCACTCGTGGTTGATGGGCACGAAGTCAGCTTCCAAGAGTACCAAAAAGCGTATAAGCAGGGATACGATAAGATGAATAAAAAATTTGGCGGTAACATATCAGCTGACCTTGCAGACAGCTTTGGCCTAAAAGATGAGGTCATTAACCAACTGGTCCAAACCGTGCTTCTCCGTGAAGGTGGTAGAGATATGGGCATTAACTTGAGTGACATTGAAATAAAAAATGCCATAACAAGTATAAGCCAATTCCACAAAGATGGTGTTTTTAATCCTGAAACCTATGACGAGGTACTAATAGCTAATAGGCTTAACTCAACCAAATTTGAAAGCAATATGCGTATTGACCTGCTTTCCGATAAAACCACGAAACTTATTTCATCCTTTGCCAACACTGTAACCGAATTTGAAATCAATGACTTCTATGCCCAGGTGAACGAAGGTGTCTCTGTTGAGTATATTAAAGTAAGTCCTGAACTGTTTGCTGACAAAGTTAAGGTAAATCAAGAAGAACTTGAAAAATGGTTTTCTACTGCAGCTGCTCAATACAAGGCTGCACCAGAAGTTAAACTTTCTTACCTTGACTACTCCTACGCTAGTATCGGTGAAAAAATTGCCATTGATGAGCCAAGTATAACAAATTATTACCAAGAGAATCTTGCGGAATTTACATCGACACCTAGGCGCCATGCACGCCATATATTATTTATTATTGATGAAAATGATAATGAAGATAGTAAAAAAGAAAAACTTACTAAGGCGGAAAAAGTTTTGATCCGTGCTAAAGCAGGTGAAGATTTTGCAGCACTTGCCCTAGAGTTCTCTGACGGCCCGACTAAGACTAACGGCGGCGACCTTGGCTTCTTTTCTAAAGGTGAAATGATCCCAATTTTTGATGAAGTTGTTTTTACAATGAAACCAACTGAGGTTAGTGACATTGTCACATCTCAATTCGGGTATCACATTATAAAACTGGAAGAGATTCAAGAAGAACTAGTTACTCCAATGGCAGAAGCTAAGGAAGAAATCAGCCAAATACTAAAACATAAGCAAGCTGAAAAAATAGCTATGCAGATGGCAAACAATGCCTACGAAGGAATTATCGGATCGGGAAGTATTGCATCCTATATAAAAGAACACCCTGAAGCTCCATTTAAGGAAAGTGTATATTTTTCTAAAACCACCGCACCTGCCATATTTAAAAATGATGCAAAACTACTAGACACGGCATTCACACTTAAAGCAAAAGAGTTAAGCTCTATGCTAAAAACAAATGACGGTTACGCTATACTTTACATTGAAGACATCAAAGAAGCACAAAACCCTAAATTAGAAAGTGTACAAGAGCAAGCAACAGCCGACTATAAAAAAGAATTAGCTAAGAAAATGGCTAAAGATAGTGCAGAGAAAATACTAGCCGATTTAGCTATAGAGGGTGCGGACATTAACGAACTTGCCGTAATTATTGGTGCCAAGGTAGATAAGACTGACTTCCTCACTAGACAAGGAGAAAGTGCCGAGTTCCCTCGATCTTTAATTGATGGATTATTCATTTTATCACCTAAAAATAAACTTCCTGCAACTGTTGCTAGCGATGGAGAAGATTTATATGTCTACTCATATTTAGGTCGTAAAGATCCAGAAACACTAACTAATGAAAAAGAAATAGAGAGATATAGATCAGGAATCATATTGAATAAGCAACAGCAACTCCTTTCTGCTTGGTTGTTTAGCCAGCAGAACAATATCGAGTTTACAAAACACCCTAGTTTATAACCCTGTGTAGCCCACAACCTATTTATGTTGTGGGCTACATTGAAACCATCTACAAGTGCCCAGACAAAACAAAATTACAATAATTTGCTCTTTTCACTTATTAAGATTTCATATTCCTACTAGACGGTGATATAATCACATGTTGCACTTTTTATAGGATATTTTTTTCCTTCTCCAATAATCATCACGTCCAAAACATTTATAATTATGCCTGTGCAAAACCAACTACTTGAACAATTCGAAAAACTTTCTTCGTTCGAACAACAATTATTAAAATTTCTATCTGTTGTTTACGAACCAGCCCATACAACACTTATAGTCAATTGCCTACGAAAGCTTGATTTAAAAAATGCTAGAGGAAGTAGACCAACTTCTGCTAACTTGAACCATTATTTCAATAAATTCGAAGAGTTAAACTTAATCAACAAAGACCGACAATGTTTGCCGGAGATTGTCGAAATACTTAGCAAACGTTGTCTGACAGAAGATATTTTTGACCTTTATGCCCAAACAATTCGCCAAGAGGCACCAGTTTCTTATTACTATGGAAAATGGTCCACAAGATGCTGGCGTGCACTACGGGAAATGCGTATTGGTATCTACACGCAAGATTTTGATCTAATTGATGAGGCATCCGAATTTCTTTCAAACCAGTGCAAGGAAATTGTTCCAACCGAACCACCACCAGTAAGAGTGACGGCCTACCCTTTTGACGCTGAATGGTTTCAAGCCCTACCTGCTTCTTTCCAATTCTACTTGCTAAGCACAGTTTTACAATACTCTCAAGCTAGCCTAAAAAGTTACCCAGAGATACAGGCACATATTACTTACCAAGAAGAACAAGACCTTTTAACCGATGATGAAAAAATACCATTTAGAAGACTTTTACTAAATCAGCTCCTACTACAAGCAAAAGGTAAAGAAGCTGAAGAATTGATTAACAACCATCTCACCTCATTTCATGGTACAGGTTCTCTAGGCAGTGCCCTCTTCCTACAAGGTAAGATAAAAGAAGCACTTATTGCTTTTGACAACGATCTGCAGTTCTTAAAAGAATTGATGGATAACGATCAAGTGGCAATCTTTGGTCACTGCGGTTTATTCCATATTCTATGTTTAATTGCGGCCTCCAATAAAGATGATTTCGCAACTGTGGCAAGACAACTCGCCATAGCCCAAAATTACTTCGCAAATAGCCCGGAAGGTGTATCTTATGCCTTCATGGCAACAGTATTAAACGCACAACTAAACCAACATAATCCTGAAGAAATTGTCACGATTACTGAAAATGATGAACTAACTGCCACCAATGTACTATTTGCTGGTCTCTGCCAATACTGGCTCAATGGTAATATTGAACCTGATTTAATGGTCGACATTAAGAATACGTTTGATAGTGCAATTGCTGGCAATTATAATTTCTTCACTCTGTCCCTAGGGGAAATTATAAGTACTGTTGATGATCAAGCAGAAATACAAGACGAACTAACAAATCTATCGGAACAGTTTAAAATCCCGACTCTTTTACCACTCATCGAAGTTGAAGAACCGTGGAAAAGGAACCTACAAGCTTTAATTTCAGTAACTTCAGGCCCCGTCAAAAACCCAATTGGTCTGGATGCAAGACTGGCCTGGATGATTAGCACAGAAAAAAAGAAAAACAGCAAACAACTAGAACTAAACATTACACCAAGAGAACAAAAGCTTACGAGTAGCGGCTCGTGGAGTAAAGGCCGCCCCATGTCTCTTAATAGGCTTTATAAGAACACTAAGCTTAATTATTTGACTCCTCAAGATAGAAAAATATGTGCCACCATTCAAAAGATTAGTAATCAGGATACCCATAGTACAAGTTACGCATTTGATAAAGATAAAGCCCTACTCAGTATGATAGGTCATCCATACTTATTTTTAGCTGACTCACCCAACACTCCTGTAGAATTTGTTGATGGTGAACCAGAATTACTAGTAGAAGAACGTGGCGACAACTTGCATATCCGTTTTGCCCAGCCAATAACATCAGACAATATTAATTTTCATTTCGAAACACCGACACGAGTCAAGGTCATAGAAATTAATGAAAACCATCGTAGAATTGCCCAAATAACAGGTAAGGATGGGATGATAGTTCCTGTTGCAGCGAGTGAACAAGTTCTTACTGCCATTGGTAATATTTCTTCTTTCATGACAGTGCACTCGGCTATTGCTTCTGATAAAAACAACCACCACAATGTTACTATTGTTGACGCTGACTCAACAATTTACATGCACCTAATCCCTTACGGTACTGGATTTCGCCTGGAAATGTTTGTAAAACCATTCCAAGAAGGCGATCACTACCTAAAACCTGGGCAAGGCGTAGAAAACCTTATGGCTGAGGTTAAAGGGAAAAGGCTACAAACAAAAAGAAATCTTGGGGCAGAAGAAAACAAGGCTCGCGACATTGAAGAGCTATGCCCTATTCTTGATTTAGCCATTGACCTAGAGCAGGAAAATGACCGTGAATGGCATTTACAAGATCCTGACGATTGTCTCCAAGCCTTAACAGAATTACAAGCCATCCAAGATAAAATTGTCATCGAATGGCCTGAAGGCGAACGGCTTTCAATCACCCATCAAGTATCACCAAGCAATCTGAACCTTAAAATTCGCACAAACCGCGAAAACTGGTTTGCCATGAGTGGCCAGATTGTCTTAGACCAAGACAATGTGATTGAGCTAAAAGATTTACTCGCTAAAATGAAAAAAGGCTCAAGTCGCTTTGTTGAAATTGGCAATGGGCAATTTATAGCTTTAACCCAAGAGTTCAGAAAACGTCTTGAAGAAATGAGCTTATTTGGCGATGAGATTGAAGAGGAAGGAGATGAAATTCTCATCCATCCCCTAGCTGCAATTTCCCTTGAAAAACTTGCTAATAAAGCCACCACAGAATCAGATTGTGGCTGGCGAGATCAACTACAGCATATCAAAGATGCACAAAGCTACAAACCTGAAGTTCCTTCAACCTTGCAAGCTGAACTCAGAGATTATCAGGAAGAAGGTTTTAATTGGCTGAGCAGGCTTGCGCACTGGGGAGTAGGTGGTTGTCTTGCCGACGACATGGGGCTAGGAAAAACCGTACAATCACTCGCAATTATCCTTCAGCATGCCAAGTACGGGCCATCATTAGTTGTAGCACCAACCTCCGTTTCCACCAACTGGCGTGCTGAGGTAAAAAAATTCGCCCCAACCCTAAACCTTTGTGAGTTACATAGCGGTGAAAGGGAAAAGACTATTCATAGTCTAGGTACATATGATGTACTAATTACCACTTACACCCTTCTGCAACAAGAGGCTGAGCTTCTTGGAGAAGTAACTTGGCAGGCTGTTATTCTAGATGAAGCTCAAGCAATTAAAAATGCCGCCACCAAAAGAAGTAAGGCGGCGATGCAATTAAAAGCAAAATTTAGACTTATCACAACTGGTACCCCAATTGAAAACCACCTTGGTGAACTTTGGAATCTCTTGCATTTCATTAACCCAGGTCTACTAGGTACCATCCAGCAATTCAACGAAAGATTTGCAGTTCCTATTGAGCGTTATCAAGATAGAAATGCACGACTAAAATTAAAGAAATTAATCAGTCCTTTCATTTTAAGACGCATTAAATCTGAGGTTCTTGACGAGCTACCTCCTCGCACAGAAGTAACCCTTGATGTAGAAATGACCGATCAGGAAAAACATTTTTATGAAGCTCTACGTCAAAATGCTCTTGATGTCCTTGAAGGAAACAAAGAAAGGAAAGGTCGTCAATTACAAATTTTGACTGAAATCATGAAACTGCGTCAGGCCTGTTGCAACCCACGCTTGATAGATCCAAACACCGCAATCGAAAGCTCAAAGATGAAAGTATTTGCCGAAATCGTCTCCGAATTATTAGGAGGTAAACATAAAGCATTGATTTTCAGCCAGTTCATCGGCCATCTAAAGATTATACGTGAACATCTAGATGAGCAAGGTATCTCCTATCAATATCTAGATGGTAGCACCAGTTCCAAGATGAGGCAAAAGGGTGTAGAAGATTTCCAAGCTGGTCAAGGAGATCTATTCCTAATTAGTCTTAAAGCTGGTGGCTTGGGACTTAACCTTACCGCCGCCGATTATGTTATTCATATGGACCCATGGTGGAACCCAGCCATTGAAGACCAGGCTTCGGATAGAGCCCACCGCATAGGCCAGACAAGACCAGTTACAGTCTATAGATTAGTTTCTAAAAACTCTATTGAAGAGAAAATCATTAAACTTCATCAAAACAAAAGAGATCTTGCCAGTAGCCTCCTTGAGGGTACTGATATTAGTGCAAAAATGAGTTCTGATGATCTACTAGATCTTATCCGTGTGGAGTAGTGGTATATAAAACTATTACTTGTCTATATACGTCTGATCAGACTTCATTGTTTTAGAAAGCTCTGAAGTCTTTTCCAGCCAGCCAGACCTAGTATCCAACTTGGCATCAAACGTTGCAACATAGGGTTTGATGTCGAGTAATGGAGTCCCATTTAAGACATCAATCCCCCTGATGTTCAGTCTACACCCTTCAATACTCAGCAGTTCTATGATGGAAAGACCAATCATATTAGGCCTCTTAGGTGCTCTAGTTGAAAACAAACCTCTTTCCACAACATCCATGAATGGCGTTACGCTAAGTTTATAATCACTGTTTTTATGAAAATTATAGATTAGAATTAAATGAGAAAAACCTTCTAAATCTGCTAAGCCTTCCTGTAAATCTTCACGCAGTTCAATGAACCCTTCCACATCTTTAGCTCCAGGTGGTTGTATTGGCATTCCAACTAGATTTTCAAATGGAGTATGAATCCATCCTATGGGTTGAAAAACGATATTTTCATTCATTTTCATAACAGACTTTTCCCTTGAATTTATTTACTATTTACTACTATATTAACGTACTAATCAAGCAAGTTAATAGGCTAAAAAAAAATTCCACTACTCACAACTAGCCCAACAATAATCATAATGATCAAAAATGGTATCGAAAAGTTAGGCTCATACGCAATTAACCTTGCCATATCCCTGGGAAGATTTGTTATTTTTATCTGCCTCGGTTTTCTAAACATCATCAGAAGCCCTTTTCATTTTTATAGAATTATTGAGCAAGTTTGGTTCATAGGTGTGAAATCCATGTCTGTTATAATTCTAACAGGATTTTTCACGGGCATGGTTCTAGGGTTGCAAGGTTACTACACTCTAGTCAAATTTGGTTCTGAAGGAATGTTGGGCTCAGCAGTAGCTCTTAGCATTATACGTGAACTGGGACCTGTTTTAACCGCCATCATGGTTACTGCAAGAGCAGGATCAGCCATGGCAGCAGAAATTGGAGTCATGCGTATTTCCGAACAGTTAGATGCCTTAAAAACTATGGGTATAAATCCAATCAAATTTGTCTTTAGCCCTCGTCTTGCCGCTGCAATAATCTGCCTACCTCTTTTAACCGCTATTTTTGATTTAGTTGGTATATTAGGTGGATTGATTACCGCCTCCATGCTTGGAATTAACCAATCAATATATCTGCTTAGAGTGAAAGAAAGTGTTGTAATGGAGGATATAACAGGAGGTTTTATCAAATCTCTTGTCTTTGCCATCGTTGTCGTTGGCATATGCTGCTACAAAGGATATTTTACTCACTTGCAAGATGAGGGTGGATTTGGTGCGAAAGCCGTTAGTTTAGCTACTACTAATGCAGTGGTAAGCTCCTGCGTTTTAGTTCTTATTTGCGATTATCTTGTAACCTTTATCCTACTATAAACATGCTTGAACCAATCATTATCTTAAAAAATATAAGCAAAAGTTTTTCGGGAAAGCCAGTCCTACAAAACTTAAGCATGGAAATTAAGCAAGGGCAAATAACTACAATAATAGGCAAAAGTGGCTGTGGTAAAAGCGTATTGCTAAAACATATAATCGGCCTCATGCAAGCTGATAGCGGACATATTTACTTCAATGGGCAAGATCTGCTAAGTATGACTAAAAGTGAAAGCATGGATTTCAAAAATAAATTCAGCTATATGTTTCAAGACAATGCCCTATTTGATTCTCTCACTATTTTTGAGAACATTGCCCTTCCCTTAAGCTACAAAAAAAGTTTTATAACTAAAGTTATTTCAGAAAAAGTTTTGTCGATAATGACAAAATTAGAGATAAAAGATACTATTGACAAATTCCCTGCCGAACTATCAGGTGGCATGAAAAAACGGGTAGCTCTCGCAAGAGCTTTGATAACTGAACCAGAAATTATTCTCTTTGATGAACCAACCACTGGACTTGATCCGATCCGCAAAGAAAATGTGCACCGGATGATTCATGATTACAAGGACTTTTACGGATACACGGGAGTTATCGTCAGTCATGAAATCCCTGATATTTTTGATATTTCACAAACAATTATTATGATTGATGAAGGCAAAGCAATTTTCCAAGGAACACAAGCTGAAATAGAAGCATCCAAGATAAATAAGGTAAAATTATTTATCAAAGGTCATAAATAATGAAAAAAAGAAAAATTGAATTTTTTACAGGCCTATTTGTTATAATTGGCAGTGTTTCTGCCCTTTGGCTTTTCACATCACTTGGTGGTGCTAGTTATTCCAAAAACCATTATCTTCTTCACGCCTACTTCACTTCTGTTTCTGGTTTAAAAAATGGTGCCAATATAGAACTCGCAGGAGTGAGCATTGGCAAAGTCACCTCCATTGAACTTGACACAACTCGCTATTTAGCAAAGGTTAGTTTGTCAATTCGAAAAGACATAGAAATTACAGAGGACACTATTGCCTCTGTAAAAACATCCGGAATTATTGGAGACAAATATATTAACCTATTGCCTGGTGGTTCAGAAGAAATTTTAGAAAATAATGGCGATCTCTACAACACAGAATCCTCACTTGATATTGAAAGCCTAGTAAGTAAATATATTTTTGAGAAGAAAGATAAATAGGAAGAAGACAATGCGTTTACTACTTGCAATATGCTTAACGACAATCTTAGTACTGCCGGCTCATGCGGCACAATCTCCCTTGGCAACTCTAAGAACAAATACCAACATAATCCTCAATATCCTCCAAGACCCACAATACACCAAAGTTGGCATGAAAAAGAAGCAAGGTAATAAGCTAATAATTGAAATGAATAATATGTTTGATTTTTCTTCTTTTGCTAGAGGTGCACTAGGTCATAACTGGAAAAGATTTGATGAAGAGCAAAAAATAGTTTTCACCGACATTTTTTCTCATCTGATAATAAATGGTTACCTTGAAAGAATGTCCAGCGAGGCACTTGATAAAATACAGATAAACTACCTAGAATCACATGAATTAAAACCAACTAAATCCGGCAAAAAAAGAGCGGATGTCAACACCACCATTCTGTACAATGACGTCATCAGTAACCTAGATTATCGTATGTTTGACCAAGGACAAGGTTGGAAAGTTTACGATATTAAAATTGCAGGTGTAAGCATGGTTGCAAATTACAGAGAGCAGTATCGTCAAAAATACAATGATAGTCCAAATGAAATTATAGAAGAGATGAAGACTAAACTGTCTGAACTATCTCAAGAGTAGAAAAATGAAAAATTGTATCCTTATCTTTTGCCTTACCTTCTGGGCAACCATATCTTTTGCCGAGACCAATGTTAATGAGCAGATAGATGATGATCTTTTCAGTGATTACGACAACGTAGAAAAAGGGCAACTTAGCGTTGCTGACCCATTATACTATTTTAATAAGGGTATCTACTACTTCAATGACACTTTTTATACCTATATGCTTAACCCTGTCTCCACAGGTTACGCCAAGGTTGTTCCAAGGCCTGCTAGACAAGGTGTAAGAAACTTTTTCTATAACCTTGGGTTTCCAATCCGTTTTGTTAATAATTTACTACAGTTTAAATTTGTTGCTGTAGCTGAGGAAACAGGTATTTTTACTTTTAATACAATATACGGCCTAGGCTTTTTTAAAGGGGCTCAAAAAGAATTTGGTCTAGAAAATTCCGATGAAGATTTTGGACAAACACTTGGGTCTTATTCCATAGGCGAAGGTTTTTATTTGGTACTTCCATTCTTTGGGCCTTCCAACCTAAGAGATACTATTGGCATTGCTGGAGATACCTTTATTACCCCCTTTACATACGTAGACCCTGCTTGGCTTGGCCCTGCTGTTTCAGCACAAACCACCGTCAACAACACATCACTGTCCCTTGGTGCCTATGAAGCTATCAAGAACGCTGCTGTTGATCCTTACACCGCAATGAAAGACGGCTACATAAGAATAAGGCGATTAAAAGTAATCGAATAATCTTAAAATTATAAATGAGATTTTTCAATGTAGCTATAAGGCAATATATTTAATGTTAAAAAGAACCCATCTTTATTCTATTATTACGTTAGTATCTTTTATACTGCCATCGTATAGCATCGCCAAGATGCCAACGACTGTCAAACAACAAACCATCCGAGCAGAAAATACCAATTCTAAAGGAATAGAAAGTTTAATCCTCCCCTATGTTTTTTCAACCGATAGTATGGGAACCGTTGTTGGGGTAGGTGCAAGCATCAAAGGATGGCATCAGCCACAACTTTTAATTGCGGCAACCGCCTTTACTGGAATTGATGAAGACACGAGAGGTTTTGCCCTAGGAGCATGGGACTACACACCTTCCTGGTCCGATAGGTTATTTATTTCGGTTTCTGGTTCTTATGGTCAATATCCAAAACAGCGTGCATACGCTAACATCTCCTACGCACCTAATAAAATTAGACCAGGAAGCAACGAATCTGATAAGAACGATTATATCGAAGCTGGTGGGGAAAATAACTGGCTTGATATTCGCCTTGAGTACGTACTTCCCATTGGAGCAGCAAAAAACGACTCAATTATGACCTACAAAGTACAAAATGGCATACTCGTAGAACCAGGAAGTGGTGGGGAGAACTGGAATCCATTTGAGGGTGGAATAACCAATATTCTCCTACGACAATATAACCAAACAGAATCTTTTGACCTTAATTATACCCAATATGAAAAATCAGTTCATCCATTTGAATTAGGCATTGGCTACGACAATACCGACTACCCAGTAAATCCATCCACAGGCTCAAGCCAGTACCTGGGTGTAATGCACGATTTTGGCTGGGATGGAGAGACCTCATGGACTTTTTGGCAGTTTGAGGCTAGCAAGTATTTTTCTTTTGGCCAAAGTGATCTGGCAAGGCAAAGAGTGTTGGCACTCAACTTCTGGACGGGCGACGCACCTAGCTGGGAAGAGAATTTAAATAGCTCTGGCAAAATAGAGTTAAGTGGCAATCCTCCACAATATATGGGGGCTAGTTTAGGGGGCTTTTACCGAATGCGAGCCTATCCATCAAGAAGGTTTCATGATCAATCGGTAATATATGCAACAGCTGAATATCGTTATACACCAAGGTGGAACCCCATCGGAGATATATCATGGCTAAGTTGGCTTAAAATGGATTGGTGGCAAATTGTAACCTTCGTAGAAGGTGGTAGAGTTGCCAGTGACTACAATGCCTCTGAACTTCTAAATGATTGGAAATTTGATGCTGGTGTCGGAATACGAGCCTATATGGCCACAGGTGTTGTACGTTTTGATATTGCAGCCTCCGACGAAGGCTCTTCGATGTGGGTAATGTTTTCACAACCATTTTAATTTCTCCTGTATTCAGGTTTAGCAAATAGCAAAAACCTTGTTGAAAAGATTACAGGTTACCTCTTAAAGTTATTCATCTAAGATAAATCAAAAACTGTAATTTCATTTTTACTACCAATTCTAATTGGCGGCCCCCAAAACCCTGTGCCCGCATTCACATACAATTTAGTTGGGCGCAAATTATAGTAACCTGCTCTATAAGTTTGAAATAATTTAACAACTTCTGTAAATGGCCAAAATTGCCCAGAGTGGGTATGCCCCGACAACTGCAAATCAAAACAACCAACTTTAGCAGTTTCATGTATTGCATTGGGTTGATGGGCTAGCATCAAGGCATAATCAAAATCATCTGCTCCTGCTAAAGATTGTTTGGAATCTTGTTGATATTTTGATCCAAAACGACGCCCTGCCGCATAATCCCACATTCCCGCCAACAAGAGTATTTTTCCATCATGATTGATTAAATTATGCTCATTGTTCAGACAATTAATACCGAGATGTTTAAAATGGGGCAGCCACTCTTCAACATCTGAATAAAACTCATGATTACCCGTCACCATATATATACCATGCCTAGCCTTTAAATCTGCTAAGCAGGCGACATCAAGTGACAATGAAGAAACCGAGCCGTCTACTAAATCTCCAGTAATTACCACAATGTCAGGTTTAAGAGTATTTACCTCCAAAACAATTTTTTTGAGCCATTCCCCATCTAAAATAGAGCCAATATGTAAATCAGATAATTGAACTATTCTCAATTTCCGAAATGGTGTCTTTTTTATATTAAGAAAAACTATTTCAGGAAGAGAAAAAGCTTGGCTTACGCCCTTCATAACTGGAATTGCTGGAACAAGTAATAAACTGGTCAAACCAGCTTGCTGCAAAAAATTTCTCCTGCCAGAACCAATATCACCTTTATTTTCACCAAACTTTCTGTACGCAAAAATACTTATCTTATAACATCCCCATGCAACAAGCCAAAAAGATATATAACCAAGAAAAAGATAAGTGAAAGAAGATGTGTAAAAAAGTAGTTCTTCTGAAGGATTCAAGCCGGAAAATCTTAGAAAAGGGTAGCTAAAAGTACAGGCTGGTATTGCCCAATATAAGAATATTTTGAGCGATCTAGGGATAGATAATGGTGATATATTTTTCTTTAAAAACAAATATGTCAAAAATAAAATTACCAGAACAAATGAAACACGAAACAACACCATACGAAACCCTAATTATTTGGATTTTTTTATAAATAGGAGATAACAACACTGTCGTTACCATCCCATTTATTCAACGCACCAATTGGCTCAACAAATCTATGCCAGTAAAGCAATAGTCTCAATTTCAACCCGACCATCAAGAGGCAGTTTGGCTACCTGCACGCATGATCTAGCTGGTTGATCTACAGTAAAAAACTCTGCATATACTTCATTTATTTTAGCAAAATCGTTCAAATCTGCGACAAAAACAGTAGCCTTCACAACGAGATCTAAACTAGACCCTGCTTCTTCTAAAATAATCTGCAAATTTTTTAAAACTTGACGGGTTTCGTCTTGAACATCACCCTCTACAAACTTACCTGTACTAGGATCAATTCCTAATGATCCTGAGGTATAAACCATATTCTCAATCTTTATAGCCTGTGAATATGGGCCAAGGGCGCTAGGTGCTTTACTGGTACTAACAACTTGTTTTTTAGACATGATATCTCCATTTCAATAATCTATATGTTGACGTTTCAATAGTTACAAAACTAAAAACGAAAGATATACATAATACCCATAGAAAAAAAAAGTAATACAAAATAATAATGCAGGAAGCCTAAAGAGTAAGTTTATAAGAATTGATCATAAAGCCAGGACAATAAGTGAAGTAACTGATTACGCTGAAGCACGAAAGGTAGCCAACAAGTTTAAAAATGATTTTGGGAAAAGATTATGGTTATAATTAATTTTCCAACAAAGATGGCATAGTCGGTTTTATTAGTTCAAATATTGAGGTATCAAAAGAAGCTAATTTTTTAGTTATTAGATAACATTCCAACTACATGAAAAAATCTCTTATAGAACTACATATTGCCGTCCTTTTATTTAGTGTCGCAGGATTATTTGGCAAATTTATCCATGAAAGTGCAATGGTGATTGTTTTTGGTAGATCAATCTTTGCGGCAATGGCTATTTTTACAATCATCTCTTATCGCAAGATCAATATTTCCGTTAATTGTTCAAGATCATTTATACGTCTATTGTTATCAGGGTTAGTACTAGCGATACACTGGGTGCTTTTTTTCCATGCAATAAAAATTTCTTCCGTGGCAATTGGCCTCATTGGATATTCGGCATTTCCAATTTTTGTCACTTTTCTTGAACCAATCACAACCAAAAAGAAGCTAAGAACAATAGATATTTTTAGTGCGGCAACCGTTACAATAGGACTAATATTGGTCGCCCCCAGCTTTCAACTTAACGACACCGGATTTCAAGGTCTATTATGGGCAATTTTATCAGGTGCACTTTACGCAATCCTTGCCATATTGAACAAAAGTTTAGTGAAGGTGACCTCATATCTCCATATTTCTCTTTACCAACATGGCAGTGCTGCCCTCTTCATTTTACCATTTATCATAATGTCGAAACAGGATATAAGCACTGATAGTTACTTGCTGTTTTTAATTTTGGGTGTATTATGCACAGCCCTGCCGCAAACACTTTTTATAAAATCACTCATAAAAATTAAAGCACAGTTAGCGAGTATTGTGGCAGGATTAGAACCAGTATATGGCATCTTACTGGCATTTATTTTTTTAGACGAAATTCCCAATTTGCAGACAATACTCGGCGGAGCGATTGTCCTATGTGCAATAATTATCGCCACAAAATATCAACAGAACAAATAAAATGGAATTAGTAAACATAACCTACCAAGGTCCCAAATTTGAGCCAGACCCCGAAATAGAAGCAATGTTGTCAGAAAACCTGCTGGCACTCCTAAAACAAATAAACGGTTTTATCCAACTAGCTGGTGGTCTACATGTTCGAGGGTTATGCAGTGAACCGAAATGGCACAATTTAAGGGAAGCCATTTTAGGTGAGAATGCGATCCATAAACTTTACAAGAAAGTCCAAGAGACGGATATCCCATTTGCCCAAGATTGCATGGCAGATCAATATATTTTAAGAGATAAAAGCATCTATAAATTGGAAGCGGAAACAGGCAAGTTTTTCTGTTTAGAAATGACTCTTGCTGATTTTTTCACGGCCATAGACAGCGACCCTGTAGAATTTCTAGGACTTGAACCACTTTTACAATTACGAGATAACGATGTTCACTTAGAACCTGGCCAGGTAATTTTAGCCACTCCACCATATTCATCTGAAGAATCAAAAAATGGGGTAGAATTAAGTATCAGCAACTCCATTGATGCCATTAGACAATTGAGTGACAATGCCAACGACTAAAGGGTATCTTGAAAATTCGTTCAAGTTTGAGGCAGACGCAAATTTTACTGAAGGCATATAAGCGATATCGAAGTCCAACTTTGATCTCTTACCTCCAAGTATAAAATTTTAAGTTTAACGAAAAAGTTGGGCGAAACAGCAATTTCCCAAGGTATCCTTAAGGTTAGGGTTTGGTAGAAATATTGCATTGCTTTCCATGTTATCCCTCTGTATATTCCTATATGTAGACAATGTACGAATAAATTATATATATGGAAAATACTTTGGTTGTTTGTCCATCTTTACTAGTACTATATCCTGATATATGGAAATAATTCCATACTATAAAGTGATATCATGGAATATTTTCCTTATATCAACACTGTTATAAACCTACAGGCATCAAAAGCATTAAAAGAAAATTTGATTACTTTCAAAAAATAGGAATCGGACTCTACGAATCACACCTTTCTTAAAGAGTCTTTCCCAAAAGGCATTTGGTTTATCGATTTTTTGACAGTGAAACTATGAAAAGAAGTTTGGTTTTTCATTAAAAGATCAGTAAGAATTAAAAGCGTGGTTTAAAATATCTAAATCATTAAAATTAAACACATTATAACAAGGCGTTTAACTCACTCGCACAGCTCGCTCTGACCGTCTTAACTGGTCGGTATTGCGAAGTGAAACGGTACCAAGAAAAAGAATACTATATCCAAGTAATCGGTGCCAATGTCGGCGGCAGGTTAACTTAACGTTAGGGCTCAGTCCGCTACCGAGGAAGTTTTATGTTTAATGAATTTGATTTTACTCTGCTAAATGATCCAGATTTTAAAGAAGATTCCGTTCGAGAAGAGCTGATTGTGCCTTTGATTAAAAAATTAGGTTACTTAGCAACGGGCTCAAATAAAATAGTGCGCAGTAAATCACTAATTCACCCTTATGTAGCAATCGGTTCTAAGCAACGTAAGGTTTCTATAATTCCAGATTATTTGTTTCTATGTGATAACACTCCTTTTTGGGTTTTAGATGCCAAGTCCCCAACAGAAGATATTATTAAGAGTAAACATGTAGAGCAGGCATATAGTTATGCAATTCACCCCGAGGTAAGAGCAAAATATTATGCTTTATGTAACGGTCGAGAATTTTCCCTCTATAGTATTAATAAATTTGAGCCCATTATGCATTTTGAGGTAGCCGATATTGCGGAACATTTTGACATATTGAATCGTCTTTTAAATCCCAATATTCGAGCTAATGATGAAGTCATGGATTACAATCCAGACTATGGGATTCATATGTTAAAGTTAGGGGCCGAAGAAGGGTTTACTTATATTGGCCTCGCTGTAAATAGTCGTTTTATTTCAAAAGTTGAAGATGACCTGTATACGACAACAACTATAATTCCTGGTGAAATTGAATTTGCACAATCTATCGATTTCAATGAAAAACAACTTGAGAAGTTGTTGTCTCTACAACCTGATGATATTGCTAATAGGGTTCGTCAAGGTCTTAAACGACAACCATATTATGTAATGCTTGATGATGTAGAGCTAAGGTTTGGCATGCACACGTTATTGTCTAAAATAATTCAACAGAATGCTGAAGAGCAATACTTACCGTTTGTTGTTGAAGAAATATTAGAATATCGTGAATTTGGGTAAAGCCCTAACAAGTTGCTTAAACGGAAAAATAACAGTTGGCCATCGCTTCGCGATTATAACCAACCATTATTTTCCGCTTAGCAAGGCGTTAAATATTACAAGGAACAAAATGGTATCTGTTACTGATACATCTGAATACTATTTAGGTGATTTTCATAAAAGCTTTTTCCCTCTTGACACAAACAGAATAATTATTGCGAAGTCACACCAAAAGTTAAAGAACTATATCGATGACTGTATTTTAAATGATGGGGAAGACGCACATCACTTTTTACCACAAGTCAGATGCCATGCTGCTAAACATGGCCTCCACCTAAGAAGAACATTAAAATTAGATCCTGTTTCAGAATTTTATATATATGATTTAATAAACCGTTATCGTGCTTCATTCAGAAAAGACTTTAAAGCTAATCGCATTAGTTATGGTCATAGTTTTGAAAAAGGCAAACCTATTCAACTTAGCATCGCATACCGATCTTTTAAGAAAGCAATATCTGAGGCAAACACATACTTTAATTATGGCCTTAAATTAGATATAGCAACATATTTTAATTCATTATATCACCATGATATTGTTAAATGGTTCGATAATGGAAATAGAGAACAAAAGGACGTTGAAGGACTTGGACAATTTCTTAGAGAAATCAACTCTGGAAGAAGTGTCGACTGTTTGCCACATGGTATACATCCTTGCAAAGTAATAGGCGCTGAGTTTCTCAAATTCATTGACAACTCTGTAGTTTTAAAATCTGACTTAACCGTTCGCTTTATGGACGATATTTACCTCTTTTCCAATAGTCAACAAATCATTGACCATGACTTTATAACCATTCAGCAAATGGCTGGAGAAAAAGGGTTAAATTTTAATAATTCAAAAACAAAGCAGGGAAAGGTCGCTCTTGATGATATTGATAATCAGATAGAGGAAGTTCGTAAACAATTGCTACAGGTCAGAACAATATATGTTGAAACATATGCAGGCGAGGAAGAAGTAGAAATTGAGAAGGAGTTAAACCTAAACGATGAGCAGATAGAATATTTATACTCACTTCTCCACAAGCCAGATCTTGAAGAAATGGATGCAGAACTCATATTAATATTCATGAGTCAAAAAGGTGAAGATGTCCTTGAATATTTGCAAACATTTCTTGTTAGGTTCCCTAATTTATGTAAAAAAATATTTTATTTCTGCGCCAACATTGAAGACAAAACATCTTTAGCAAAGGTGATCATTAATCATATAGATAATTCTGAAATCGTTACTGAAGAGCAATTATTTTGGTTTGCTAAAATCGCAGAAGAATATCTTGTAGACACTATAGAATACAGCACAATACTTATTAAGCTTTTAGAGCATCGTTTTGCAACTGACATCAGTAAAAGTAAAGTTCTAGAAATCCCAGATTTACGGTTTGGGTTGCCAGATATTAAGGAACAGTATTTGCGAAATGGAGATGCTAATTGGTTATCATGGTCATCGGCTGTTGGGACTCGTAAAATGACTAAAAACAACAGAAATCACATACTGAAATATTTTAGCAATGTATCACAAATGAATTTTTTAATAGCAGGCACAGTAAGAGAATTATAATTTATTTAACGACTAAGGATAGATTGTGAGAGCGAAGCGAACCACAATCTTATACCCCTCAAGGGGGTACTGAAAAGAGTTCAGGGTTGAACAAGCCCGGTTAACTATAAGGAATTATATTATAAGGTAAGATTGGATTAGAAAAATCTGAGGCTCTTTTTCAGATGCTTTGACGTACCAAGACAATTGCCTTTATTAAGCATAAAAAACAGTAGTTATCTTCATAAAATATATAAAACCTCCTGTTTAAATTGTGATTTCGGTTTCAACCAATTGGTTTAATTTATCCAGCTCTTCCGCCATATCTTCTCACCGCCAGAACGTATATTTTAGCCTGACAGCAACGACACTTGAAAACTGATCGTGATCTTATGGTAGGTTGTGTAAAAACCCTTAATATTAGTTGAATGAGAGAAAGAAGCTTTTTTTGCATTGCCATGAAGAAAACCATAATCTCTGATTCTCCTGAACCCACTCGGTAAGATATGTTTCATAATCAGCTGTAAAAAGTCTTCACCCTTTAACTTTCGATATTTTGTTGCACCACTTTTGCTATCAACATATTTAAAAGTAACAAAACCATCATAATTTGAGACGATATTTTTTTCACTTATTACGCCACGATACAAATAACGTGAGAGATATTTTATAGCTGAAATACCTTTGCCCGTGTCTTGGCAATCAACAACCCATTTAGAGGTGATATTTTGTGGAATATCAATATCGATCTCTTTCAATCCAGCCAAGAATCGTGCACGGAAAACTTTTGCTAGTGCCTTATGCACTAAAGAGATAATTTGTCGTAACTTTCTTCCAGTTTCTTGTGCGTTTATTAATACCTCCACCTGGAATGACCGCATGAATATGTGGGTGATAATTTAAATTCCTGCTATTGGTGTGCAGTACAAGTGTGGCACCTATTTCGCCATTTAGGTGCTTTGGATTATGACCAAAAGATTTTAAGGTACTGATAGAACAATCAAATAAAAGTTTGTATGCTGCTTTTTGGTTTCGATAAATAAGTGCTCGTAGTTCATAGGGTACTGTAAAAGTCACCATAAAATATGGCACAGGTAAAAGTTTAACCTGTTGTTTGTCTATCCACTGACTTGAGATGTGATTTTGGCATTTTGGGCAATGTCGATTACCACAAGACATAGGTCGCCATTCGGCATGATTACAATCAGGGCATTTAATGTATAACTCACCAGATTTGGGAGTTCGACACCGCTGAATTGCATGTATAGTTTTCAGCTGATTTGGCAATAAACCTTTGCCGTGTTTGTTGATATAGGCCTTAAAATACTGATTAATGGTAGTCGCTAATTCCATAATCACACCTTTTTGAGACTTATGTCGAGGGTGTTGACAAGGTCATTAACGGTAACGAAACTATTCTTTTCTGAAACACCAGTTAGATGGGTGTATCTAGCGGTGGTCTTGGGGCTGGCATGCCCAAGAAGAGCTTGAATATGGCGAAGACTTAGACCATGTTCTAATAGGTGTGTTGCGAAGGCATGACGAAGGGAATGTATGGAGACTTTTTTTTAATATTGCACTCTCTAGCCACGACTTTCATCGCATTTTGGGTGCCACCAACATTCATGTGAGTTTTCGCTTTTTGAATTGTTTGCATAGACCCTCTAGCATTAGGGAAGATCAGTCTAGGATGACAATGTTTACTCCAGAGCACACGTAGAGCCTGCAGCGTCTTGTCTGGCAACGGAACCATTCGATCCTTGTGTCCTTTGCCACGTCTTATATGAACTAGTTTTCTAGCACTATCAATATCACCAACTTCCAGAGATAATGCCTCTGTTAAGCGTAGTCCCATGGAATAAGTAGTCAGCATAAAAACACGGTATCGAAGCTTGTTAGTCGCGCAAATCAGTTTGCTAATCTCTTTTGAAGTGAGGATATCAGGGATAGATTTTACTTTCGGTGGTTTGACGATACCTAGCCATTGCCAGTCTTGTTTTAAGACGTATTTCCAGTAAAACATAAGACCAAGCCTATCAATTTTTACAGTACTCCAAGAATGTGACTCGACCAAATCTGAAAAATAATTTTGTCTTTGCTCTATAGTAAGTTTTTCTGGGCAACAGTCGAAATGAGTTCCTATTCTTCTGACAGCACGGGAGTAGCAATCAATAGTACTTTTACTTTTGCCTTGGAGTTTTAGCAATTGTAGGTGTCGCTTGTAAAGAAGATCAAATCGTTTTGATTCTGATGCATTCATGGTATACTCCTTCTTGTTGTAAGTTCTCAGGATTAAGAACTTATTAGAAGTATACATAAATTTTAGATCTTTCTGCCGCGTAGCGGCTTCGTTCAACCAGGCGCTTAACACGCACTCGCTGAAGTTAGCTAACCGTTGGGCTTAATTTAAATTTTGGAATATTATGAAAGAAGGCAAATTTAATATTATTATTAAAGGGATTCAACAAGGCAATTCAGCAGAAGATGTTATTGACAGTCTAAGTAAACTTTTTAATTCCGACAAATCCAAATTTGAAGCTTTAAAAAAAGATAGGCATCTTCCTGTTGGAAGAAATCTTAATGCTGAAAATGCACATAAATACGAATCAGCCTTACTTAAAGCTGGCTGCATAGTCGCAATTGAACAAATCCCTTCAAAAAAAAATCAAACGCTAAGTGAGAAATCAGAAGGTGTGGTTGATTTCTTCACTGATAAAGGATGGGGCAAGATTAATCTTCTTGATTCAGAAGAAAAATTATTTGTTCATTTTAGTAAGATTATCGGTAGTAAAAATTTAACAAAAGGAGAAAAGGTTTTCTTCAATATCATAGATACGGATAAAGGAAGAAATGCAATTGATGTAGAACGGCCTGATATGATGAAGGGAGAGGTGTTGAAGTTTGTTCATGGCAATGGAATTATAAAAGAAATGACTTCAGGTAGAACATACAAAGCAAATTTCAAAAATATAGTCGCACCTAATGTTAGGATGAAAAAACTGTATACTCATGAAGACGTCGAATTCTTCCTTACAAATGACAAAAAATATGGTGAAATAGCAGTCAATATTGTGAGAATGGACCCTAGATCACCTTTTGACAAATTGTTTGGGTTTAACAATTTTGAAAAAGCAATTCACAAATTGTCAGGTCTTGCGCAAAAAGAATCATGGGACTACGAAAACGAGAATTCTCAATATAAACAGCCAGTTCTGCAAAGTTATATTAGACACACATTTAATCAGTTAAATGAACAAGGAAAAATCTTAGAAGGTGTGGATAATAGAGGAAATAAAATTGCGCTACTAAATACCGCCTTGGTCACTCCATTTCAAGAAGAAATTTTTGCCTATTTTCTTAAGAATTCCCGAAGTAAAACTGAGTGGGTTTTTGAGAATTTTTATAAAGATAGTGACCATAAACTTTCAACATTTGGTACTCGTCCTGAGATTGCAACCTACTTTGGCAACCCATCAGATCTTCTTTATGACACACGTATTAATTTGGTCGTCAATAAAGAACATATAATTAGGGAAAATATTAAAAGATTTCCCAAAGAGGTACAAGATTATACTACTCATGCTGTTGTTGCCTTACTTGAAGGTCAAATTATGCAAGCACAAAAAAGGGTTAGACGAAATTATAAAACTGCTGTACCTCAATTCCATAATGGCTCAATACAACTTTTGCTCCCCTTATGTCTTACAACTCAAGACAAAGCGGATTTAGCTCTTGTGGTCTCCATGGAAAATGAAGTGTATCGCGGCTCAACCATTTTGACGCTGGACATGGCATACAACAATGCTAGATTACTAGCTCGCCCAGATAGAGAGTGGCTTGATCCTTGATCATGATACACCATAAATAACAACAAGTTCCTAACTTACCTAACACCAAAGGATAATCTATGGATAACGCTACTATTACATTCCTTGAAGAAATATGTCGAAATGCAAGTTTAAGTAAATACCGTCATTTTTTTGCAGCTTCACGAAACAAGTTGTTAAATATCGCCTTGGGAATTCCAGTTGTTGTGGTCAACGTTCTTCTAGGGTCTGTACTTTTTTGGGCACTTTCTGAAGATCTTTCGATGATTATGAAATGGGGGGGGGCATTTCTTGCGCTAGGGGCAGCTCTTTGCAGCGGTATTCAAACTTTTTTTAATTTTAATCGCCAATTTGAAGGTCATAGAACTATTGCAAATAGATACTTGAGAATTGCTTATGAATGTCAACACCTTTTATACAAATTTCAGGATAATCTCATTACTTTAGAAAAATTATCACAACAACTTGATGATATTCAATATAAATACAATAAAATAAATGAAGATGCAGAATTGTATTCAACCACAGAAAGCGATTATAAAAAAGCTTTGCTAAAAGAAATAGACAGAAAAGAAGGGATAGGTGAAAGATGTAACTTATCAAACAATAACGCAGAAATAGCCCAATAATTAAATTAAACAGACCAAAAAGTCTGTTTTTATTGGCATTATGGCCGTGCATCGTTAGTTTTTTTTAATAATGGGAGCCTGTACCTGGGATCCTTATTAGGGTCGTTAGCTTTTCAAATCAAAAGAAGATAACATGTTCAATAAAGGAAATTTATTTAGAAGAAGTAAATGAATTTAAAAAGAAATATGTAATTAAATATTCAAAGTCAGTTGGGTTCGCAGTCGATGGTCCAAATGATAGTGAGAAATGGATTGAAAGTGATTTTAAAATTCTTTTTCTTTTAAAAGAAACATATTCCAAAACGAAAGATTGCATATGCATGGATTCAATTGAATACAATGCCCCCAAAAATACGCATAATTTCTATAATAATCGCACAAACAGACATATTGCAAGAATTGGGTATGGCTTATTGAAATTAAATAAGAGCAAGGATAAAGTTAAAACCACTGAGGTTTCTAAATTAAATCTGGCCAATGCATATCGTCAGGCATCAACTATAGAAATCAAGAAATCTTCAAATAAAAACTGCCTATAAAATGATAAAAAAGTCCTAGAACACTGTTGTATCTAAAGATTTTTTGAAATGGCAAATAGAAACATTAGATCCAGATTTGATCTTTTGCTGTGGTCCAGTTGTTACAAAGTTTTGCAACGAAAATATCGCTAAAATAGATTGGGAATCAGTAGTTTGCAATGATGCCAACAAAATAATTATAAATTCTAACCATCCGAGTGCTGTCGGATATAAAGTTGATAATTACATAAATGAATATCAAAGCTTTAAATATAATATTTAAGATAACAAAACCATAAACGCGGACTCGCTGAAGTTCGCCGGTTATGTCCACGTTATGCTTTAAAATTTGAAATCTCATGGAATTACCAAAATACAAAGACTTTAAAGAAAGCATCGTTGCTTTTGTTGATATTTTAGGTTTCGACAAAAGAATACGATCAATAGAAACGGAATATGATTTTTTTGAAATTTCCAAGCTAGCTACATCTTTAATAGAATTTGCTCGTCGTTTTAGTGATGAAAATGAAATTTTTGAAGAGTTTGAGATTACGGCTGTTTCTGACTGTATCATTGTATCTGTTCCATACAAGAGTGATATAGCAACTTATGGTCTTTTGTCTTTACTCCATACATTCCAATATGAACTATTGGCAACTTCTTTCAAAACTCTTGTCCGTGGTTTTATAACAAAAGGCAAAGTGTATCACAAGAATGGCATCCTGTTTGGTAAAGGCTACAGCAATGCCTATAAAAATGAGAGTACACTCGGTGGCCCTCCCCGCATTATCGTATCCCCAGATATTATTTCAAAAGCAAACAAAACTATAAATGACTATAGAAAAAAGTCTGATACAAAAATTAAGACTGTTTTTGATCTTTTGATGCAAGACCCGTCCGATGGAATGTTTTTTATTGATTATCTCAAGCCTGTTGGAACTCAATCTCTGATTCCAAAAGAGCAATTAATAGATGAGATGTCATCTGTGAAAAGTTTCATAATTGAGCAGACTAATTCTTCTGACAAGAATATAAATTTACTTCAAAAGTACAACTGGCTAAATTGGTACTATACAGAGTCAAATAAACAGCATAACGCCGCTAAAAAATATGAAGAAGAAAGATAAAAGTTGCAATTATGATAGCTTATTAGCCATCATGAAAGGGTTGATTGAATGTAATTAAGACGATTTAGTTGACAAAATCTATCCTTGCACCGCAAGCCAACACGAATCGTATAAAAAATTAAGAAATCTAATTCATACAATAGATTCACAATCAGGCTACACAAAATCAGTAGCATTCCAAAAGGAAACCATAGGAAAATCTACTGCAGTTGTTGAACATAAAACTAAATACTACAAAGAACCAACTCGTAAAACATCTCATCAAAATTCTATTGTGGAGTTACTTGGAAATACTGAAACTGAAGGTAGAGCTAAAGAATTGATTAATATTGAATATCGTAGCCTGCTGAGAGAATCAGTTAATATTATTAATAAAATAGATAACATGTGCTCTTGTTTTTGATGAATTATATTTATTTTTTTAGAAAAAGGAACCTGCTATGACCCAACTTGTAAAATGCAACTTCTGCAAAACTGAATTTGCCTCGAATGAAAAAGCCTGCCCTAATTGCAGTAAACCCCCTTTAGCTAATCAATTAAGAGTGATTGCAATTACAGTTGGTGTGATCCTTTGTGCTGTAATTTTTATCGTCCCTCGCTTACCTTCCTTAGACCCATCGTCACTGCCTCCTCAAACCCTGGGTGAGGAAACATCTATGGAAACTGTAATGACAGCAGAGCAGAGAAAACAAATTGAAAACAAATGGGGTGGAGCGCTCTCATACCACTGTCAAGAACTCCAGAAATCTTTTGAAAAATTCAGGCAGGGAAATTTCAATGCGTATGCAGCATATAAAAAAGGTCAGTGGTTACCAGAATTTAGTAAAAATAGTGATGTAATGGTAACCGGCTGGAGAAAATTTGGATCGCCTGCCAATAACCCTGATTTTAATAATATGAAAGAAATTTTAAGTGCAATGACCGCTTTAAATTCGGTCTCGGTAGATATATTGTCTTATATTAGGAAGCCAAAGGAAGATGATTTGCGAATTATATATAAGAAATTTGCTGAAATATCTGAACTATCAGCACCCTACACTCCATTTCAGCCAAAGCCTTAATTGGTATAGTTTTCTTACAATAAATCTGGTTAATAAAAGAGAATGTCATGGGGGAGCTAATTAGTGGTTGCGATCAAACATTTCATGTTACTCAAACCGCTCAAAAAAAAGCTCCCAACCTATACATCATAAGTTGAGAGCTTTTATAAAAAAGTTTGATTCAATTCTGTTTACCTTTTACTACCAGCCTTTACCATTACGAGGGCAATCAATACCGTTCATACCACCGCCGTTCATGCCACCGCGACTCATACCATTCCCATTCATACCACCACCGTTCATACCACTCCCATTCATACCGCCGCGATTCACACCGCCATTCACAGGGCAGGCAAGATTTGTTGGTAAACCTGCTGTTTTTGCTTTAGCTTGTAATGCTTGCTGATGATCATAAATTACTGCTGTTAAAGCTGCAATTTTATTAGGATCTGGATTCTGTCCTTTCAAAAGGGCTGTTTTTTTAACCTGTTTCATTGCTATATTTTTACGAGCTTTAGCGTTATCGGTTTTAAATTTACTCAGCTTATCAATAGTATTCGCATCAAGCTGCATATTGCTCATATTTTTTCCACCACGCATACCATTCATACCAAAACGAGTTAAACCGGCAGCATCTTTTTTAGCATTCAATTTCTCTTTTAACTCAAATAATTCTCCTGCTAATTCACTTGCTTGTTTGGCATTAGGATTATCATTTCTCATAACTGCATTAAAGGCAGATTTTTTAACTGCCAGATCTTTGAATAATTGAGGATTGTCAGCCCGTAGTTGCTGCATTGCCTCTCTACGCTCAGTGTTCATTTGAGAGTGCTGTCCATTATAATATCGTCCCTGTCCATCACCGTGATGCCCGCCACTATTTTTAGCTATTGCAAATCCTGCTCCAGTAAGACCTGTAATAAGGACTGTGGTTAGTGCTATCTTTTTTAGATTTTTCATTTTTTGTCTCCTAAAAGAATTTCTTGTTGTTTAACTTATCTCAGCTAACTTCGCCTTCGTTATATTCCTTTACAGCAAGTAGAATGCCAGAATAGGTAAAAGCAAAATAAACACCTTCTTTTAGAGAGTTAAATAAAAACCATAAATCTATTTAAAAACGTATTGGGTAATTTTTACCTAGAAAATATATTCGCACAGGTAAAAATTACTCAAGGTAATCTTGAATAAATCAACCAAAACGACCTGTAATATAATCCTCTGTCAATTTATGACTTGGATTAGTAAATATCTTATCTGTTGGCCCTACTTCAACTAAATCACCCATATGGAAATAGGCTGTCCTCGTAGACACGCGAGCAGCTTGCTGCATGGCATGAGTAACAATAACAATAGAGTATTGATTACTTAGTTCAGCAATCAACGCTTCTATTTTGGCTGTGGCAATCGGATCAAGTGCCGAGCAAGGTTCATCCATCAGTATCACCTCGGGCCGAACGGCAATAGCTCTTGCGATACATAAGCGTTGCTGCTGTCCACCAGAAAGCCCTGTGCCAGGATCTTCTAAACGATCTTTTATCTCGTCCCAAATACCAGCCTTAATTAAAGAATCCTCAACAACCTCATCTAGTTCAGCTCTGTTAGATACAAGGCCATGAATTCTAGGGCCATAGGCTACATTATCATATATGGACTTAGGAAATGGATTAGGTTTTTGAAATACCATTCCAACTTTAGCCCGTAAAGGGACAACATCAATTTTAGATCCATAAATATCAACACCATCAAGAGCAATTGTCCCTTCAACCCGACACGAAGACACAGTATCATTCATTCGATTAAGACAACGCAAAAACGTAGATTTGCCACACCCTGAAGGCCCGATCATAGCAAGGACTTCATTACGACCGACATCTATTGAGATATCTCGTATGGCACACTTTTCCCCATAATAAACATTTACATTACGGCATTCTACACGAGAATCCTTAGAGAACGGCAAACCAACCGTTTTAATTCCTGAAGACGGAAAATCAGGTACACCATCAGCAAATGCTACATCAAAAGGAGTTGTTACATGACTTGCTAGTTCCATTTTCATCACAATTATATTTTTGGGGTTAACATCAACCATTACCAAGTTTGACTCGAATACAATTCCCGCACCGCCTTTAACTTTACAGGCTTACAGGTGGGCTTGCCGTCATCCCCTGTAACTTAAGCTGGGGATGACGAGGTCTACTCTAAAAACAGCACTCAAACATATCTATTTTTTATTGAGAGGAGTTAGATTTTCCACATTTACACGATATTGATTTCGCTCTTCCTTTGGCATAGGGATCATGCCTTTATCGGTCAAATAACCCTCTTCACCCCATGCTTTATCACTAGTGAATTCTGCCAAATAACCCTTCATGCCAGGAATTACGTCAACATGAGCTTTTTTTACATAGAAAAATAATGGTCTAGAAACAGGGTAAGAACCTTCGGCAATGGCATCAAAAGTTGGTGCTTTTTCTTCAATAAAAGAACCTTGGATAACATCAGCATTTTGATCTAAAAAAGAAAATCCAAAAATACCTAATGCTTTAGGATTAGCCTGTAGCTTTTTCACAATTAGATTATCGTTTTCTCCTGCTTCGATATATGCGCCATCCTCACGAACAGTATGACAAAGTGCTTTATATGCTTTTTTGTCTTTTTTCTTCATCGCCTTAATAAAACCAAAACTTTTTGCCCCACCTTCCATGGCAAGTTCCACAAATGCATCACGAGTACCAGATGTAGGAGGAGGACCTAGAACCTCAATTGCGGTAGCAGGTAAAGATGGATTAACATCCTTCCAAGTTTTGTATGGATTAGGGATTATCTTTCCTGGGTTTTTAGGATCAGGTACATCTTTGGCTAGAGCTAAGAAAATATCTTTTCTAGTTAACTTCATTGCAGCGACCTTCTTAGAGTTAGCAAGCACGATACCATCATAACCAATCTTAACTTCAACGATTTCGTTTACGCCATTGGCAGCACATTTTTGTACTTCAGAAGATTTGATAGCTCTAGATGCATTAGTAATATCTGGATAATTGACACCAACACCACCACAGAATAATTTAAAACCACCACCTGAACCTGTCGATTCAATCTTAGGTGTTTTGTACTCGCTAGTCTTACCAAACTTTTCTGCAACCACAGTTGCAAAAGGATAGACTGTGGAAGAGCCAACAATTGAGATGTAATCACGTGCTGCCATGGCGTTACTTGTCATAAGTAAAGATGTACTCACAGCACTAGCTAATAAAATGTTTCTGAATTTCATAACCTTCTCCATTAATTAAACAACCATTAAACTTCTTAGTTTATATTTATCTTTCGATTTACCACTTGGTTTCAAATTTCTTTCTCAAAAATACTGCCACCGCATTCATTGATATGAGAAAGAACAACAGCACCATGATTGCTGCTGAAGTCTTTTCAGAAAATGCTCTTTCAGGGCTATCAGCCCATAAATATATTTGTACAGGAAGCACCGTCGCCGGATCTGTAAAACCTCCTGGAATATCAACAATAAAGGCAATCATACCAATCATTAAAAGTGGTGCTGTTTCTCCGAGAGCTTGTGCCATGCCTATAATTGTACCTGTGAGAATACCTGGTAAAGCAAGTGGCAAAACATGATGGGTAATAGTTTGCATTTTTGAAGCCCCAACCCCAAGGGCCGCTTCTCTTATTGATGGGGGAACTGATTTTAAAGAAGCTCTACTTGCAATAATAATAGTAGGTAGGGTCATAAGAGAAAGAACCACACCACCAATTAAAGGAGTTGACCTAGGCACCCCCCAAATATTTATAAAAATGGCAAGTCCCAAGAGTCCAAAAATAATTGAAGGAACTGCGGCGAGGTTATTGATATTTACCTCAATAAGATCTGTCCACTTATTAGCTGGAGCAAATTCTTCAAGATAAACGGCACTGGCTACTGCTATAGGAAAGGAAATACAAAGGGTAATTAAAAGAGTATATAGCGACCCACAAGCCGCACCCCAAATACCAGCAAGCTCTGGTTCACGAGAGTCACCTGCTGTAAAAAATGTGGTATTAAAGTTGGTGACTAGTCGGCCATCCTCTTTAAGCACTTCGAGAATTTCCAGCTGCTTGTTGTTAATTCTTCTTTCATTCTCAGGTAAGTCCTTATTAATATTACCTTTGACAAACATATCTACATCATCATTCGCAGGAACCTGAATCTGAATCTTACTTCCAATAGCCCCAGGATTGCCCACTACATAATCTTGAATAATATAAGAAGCACCTGGGCTTACAATTGCGTAAAGATCTTTTTTAGCTTTTCTTCCCTGAATATCAGGAAACATTTCCCTTAATGATTTCTTAATGATAGCAGGATAATTAGCCTGACTAAGATTCTCTTTACGAAATTCACTCTGCTCTAAGTCAATCGTTAAAATCAGTGAAGTTTGTAAAAAAGCCTTATAGCCTGAATACACAACATTGGTGAAAAGAAATATTACAAAACTTATAGATATCGTAATCGCCAATATGCCGAGTCTTTCGAATATTTTTTCTTTACGGTACCGCTTTTTGAGTAAAGGACTATTGGTAATTTTATTATTTTGTGATTTCATTTTTACAGTAGCCTATGATAAATAATTGAAATAAATAGTTAATATTAAAATAATGATCAGTCATATTGTTCACGATAACGGCGAACTATATGCAAAGCGACAATGTTCAAAAGAAGAGTAAAGACAAATAGAAAAAGACCTAAAGCAAAAGCAGCTAGGGTCTTGGCACTATCAAATTCTTGATCACCTGTAAGTAGGGTTACGATTTGAACCGTTATTGTAGTCACTGCAGAAAGGGGGTTAAAACTAAAATTAGCAGACAATCCAGCCGCCATTACCACAATCATAGTTTCCCCAACTGCCCTGGAAACTGCAAGTAGAATACTCCCCACTACGCCTGGCAGGGCCGCCGGCAACAAAACCTGTAGAATTGTTTCGCTTTTTGTTGCGCCAAGACCATAAGAACCATCTCTCATAGATTGAGGTACAGCATGAATTACATCATCCGATAATGAAGAGATAAAGGGGATAATCATAATACCCATCACCAATCCTGCTGCAAGAGCACTCTCTGATGCAACCGTAACCCCAAAAAATTCACCGCAATTTCTTATTAGAGGTGCCACTGTCAAAGCTGCGAAAAAGCCATAAACAACCGTTGGAATACCTGCCAATATTTCTAGCATCGGCTTTGCCCAAGTTCTAACTCTCGATGAAGAATATTCAGATAGATAAATGGCAGCCAATAAGCCAAGTGGGATTGCAACCATCATAGCAATACTTGCAATCAAGATGGTTCCTGTAAAAATGGGAATGATACCAAAAGCGCCAGAAGATCCCGCCTGATCGGCTCGCATAGCCGTCTGGGGACTCCATTTTGTTCCAAATAGAAAATCAGTAATCGGAACATGCTGAAAAAATCTAATCGATTCAAAAAGCACCGATAAAACAATCCCCACTGTGGTTAAGACTGCCACAGCCGAAGCAAGGAACAGCAAACAAGTGATTATTCTTTCGACTATATTTCTAGTTCTTAGCTCAATATTAATAGCTCTATAGGAAGTCAAAAAGGCGATAACAATAGAGACAATCACTAGGCTAGCAACAATCAACTGACTCTGCTCTTGTCCCGTACGGTAAAAAATAGCGCATTGATGGACTAACTCTGGGTTATTACCAGAGGTCAACCCTCCATCTATGAAATTCTTGACATCATTAATAATTAAGGAAAAATCAACTTCATTTAGAGCTTCGCTACCAGGAGGTAGTTTGCTTTGCACCAACGATACCAAAATCATATCCTGTATGCTGAACCAAGATAAAATTATTATAAATGCCGGAAATGCCACGCAAAACGCCATAAAAAGCCCATGATAGGATGGCAAAGAGTGCAATCCATTTCCCATAGACTTATTAACGAGGTCAATTTTCCTGGCTTTTTGTTGTCCAGCCATAAACGCCGTCAGGCTTGCTATAATTACAACAAAAGGGAGTAAGCTAAAGTTCATACTTTTTATTCCTTTGGTAAAACACTTTATTCAATTATTATGATCGGACAATATCACCCTCAACCAAATGAATGACTTCTTCTGCAATATTTGTTGCTCGATCTGCTATGCGCTCTAAATGCAAACCGACCAAATAAACATTTATCAAAAAACCAGATCGATGGCTTTTATCAGCAGAATTAACCATGCGGCAGCTTTCTCTGAACAGGTTATCGACATCATCATCTAAGAAAAATATTTTTCGAGCTAGGGTGGAATTACGATTAACAAGAGCATCAATGCTCTGTTTCAACATATAGATGACAAGTAACGACATATCTGAATAATCAACAATCGTTGTGATATCTTCGTTCTCCTGGATAGCCTTGACACAACGGGCAATATTCACTGCTATATCAGCGATTCTCTCTAGCTCGTTGTTTATTTTAATAACGGCTATTATAAAACGCAGATCACCAGCCACAGGTTGATGTAGTGCTAATAACTTCAAGCAATCTTCTTCTACCTCCACCTCAAGGTCATCTATTTCATAATCCGCTTTAATAATATTCTGTGCTTCTGCTTCATCACGGCGTTCAACAACCGCCATAGCTCGGCGAACTCTATCTTCTGCCAAAATTGCCATCTGCATTATCTTTCGATTAATTTCGTTTAATTCATGCTGAAATGTATAATGATTGGTCATTACTCTTCCCTTGAAAAATTCTTTTTATAAAGCTCTACTCTCTGTCAAAGGGAAACTATCCGAGAATTATTTGAGTGCCATTAGGTGTTTATTAGGATTCTATTAGGAGAGGAAAAACTCTTGCAATAGCTCCCATTTCCATGCTCTTTTAACCTTCAGGAAACAAAAATTTATTTTAGATTTTAGAAACATATTACAAGGAAATATTTGAGATGAATAAAGCTCATGTTCTAATAGTAGAAGACGAAGCGGATATCCAACAACTAGTCAGTTACAATCTAATTAGGGCAAATTATCATGTGACCTGTGCAGATTCTGGTGAAGAGGCACTAAAGCTTTTAGCAACCACTACTTTTGATTGCATCCTGCTTGATATAATGTTGCCTGGTCTTAATGGGATTGAAGTCTGCTCCACAATTCGGTCTGAACCCAAAAATAAAGAAACTGGCATTATTATGATGACCGCAAAAGGTGAGGAGGAAGATATAGTTGGCGGACTTGAGACTGGGGCCGATGACTATATAACCAAACCTTTTAGTCCCAAAGTCTTAGTGGCAAGAGTAAAAGCAGTGCTACGAAGACAAGACGATAAAGACATGGGCAAACAAAAAGACGACTATATCTCCATCGCCAATCTAGAAATAGATAAAGGGCGACACGAAGTGCTTGTTGCAGGTGAAGAGATAAACCTAACAGTAACAGAGTTTGGTATCCTTGCTCTTTTAGCCGAAAAACCGGGTTGGGTTTTTAGCCGCCAACAAATTATTGATGCTGTCCGTGGCTATGATTTTTTAGTAACCCCAAGAGCCATAGACGTGCAAATATTTGGGCTTAGAAAGAAATTAAACTCTGCTGGACAGATGATCGAAACTGTTCGAGGGGTAGGATATAAGTTTTCTCCCAGTAAAAATTAATTACTCAAAAAAATCCCAATAAATATTAGTTGTTAATTATCGAGGATAGATAAAATGAATCCCCAGAAAATAATATGGCACATCTTCCCAGCCACCTTATGTATTTTGATATTTGCCATTGCCACAGCAACTTGGTACAGCACCGACACCATTGAGAATTATTTTTTACAGGAAGCAAAGAAAGATCTGCAAGCTCGCAATCACTTAGTCGATACCAGTATTCAAGAAATATTGAAAAATGAAAAGATTGAAGAATTACAACAATTTGTCCTTATGGCTGGACGAGAATCTGGAACCAGAATTACCATTGTCAATATAAGAGGAAAGGTTCTAGCCGACTCAAACGAGTCACCTAAGATGATGAATAACCATGGAAATAGACCTGAAATAATCGCTGCATTTAAAGAAGGTTCTGGCTCTGCCATTCGACACAGTGCGACTTTGAACAATATTCTTTTATACAACGCCATTTCTAGTAAATATAACAATCCTAATGATAACCAAGATGCACTGATTATTCGAACCTCGATATCTGTATCTTCTCTATATAAAACAATCAGCGACATCAAAAAAAGGGTGGCCATTGGTGCCCTGGTTATATCGTTTATTGCAGGCTTTGTGATTCTAGTTATTTCTAGGAATATAAGCAGGCCACTCGAAAATTTAGCTGAATGGGCAAGAAACTTTTCCAAGGGAGAATTTCAAGGCAAACAAGCTCCCAATAACTATAGAAACGCATCACTTGAAGTTATTAATCTAACCAAAACGATGGCACAAATGGGCACAGCCCTAGATGACAAAATCACCTCAATCAATGGACATCGTCAACAACTGCAAACCGTTTTTTCTAGTATGCAAGAATCAATCATCGCCATTGATGCCGAAGGTTATATTGTTGCCATCAATCAATCGGCGAAAAGCATCTTTCAGCTTGGCAAAATGGAAAATGAAGGCCGACTAATTGAAGAGTGTATACGTAACCTAGACCTACTTGAACAAGTAAAATACGTACGTGAGAACCAAGAAAGCTTAAATTCTGAGCTAGAACTAGCGATGAACGGTAAAACAATATACCTACAAAGTAATATCGTCCCTCTTGATAAGCCTGAAATTAATTCACAGGGAACGCTAATTGTTCTAAACAATATTACTCGAATTAGACAGTTAGAATCTGTTAGAAAAGATTTTGTGGCAAATGTTTCCCATGAACTACGCACTCCCATCACAGCAATCCAAGGTTATGTGGAAACACTACTTGATGGAGCTATTGAAAATAAAGAAAATGCCGAAAATTTTCTTCAAATTATTCTCAGACAATCTTCAAGACTTAGTGCAATCATTAATGACTTGTTGGTGCTAGCTAAAATTGAGCAAGATGCCGAAGGTGGTAATATCGAGCTGTACGAAATGCCATTACACCTTGTCCTGGGAGCAAGCATTCAAACCTGCGAATTGGAAGCGCAAAAAAAGGAATTAAATCTAATTTTGGATTGTTCACCGGATATTAATATTTCATTAAATGCTGCCCTTCTTGAGCAGGCTATTAACAACCTAGTTGTGAATGCTATCCAATATAGCAAAAATGGAGATAGCATTAGTATCTGTGCAAATCATACCGCCGAAAAAACAGTACAAATATCGGTTATTGATAATGGTTGCGGTATCCAGAAAATACATCATCCAAGATTGTTCGAACGCTTCTATAGAAGTGACCCCGCCAGGAGCAGAAGCCAAGGAGGCACAGGACTTGGACTTGCAATCACTAAACATATAATTAACTCACACGGCGGATCCATTGAAGTGGAAAGCGAAGAAAACAAAGGCTGTAAATTTCTAATTACCTTGCCTGCTTAAGGTGGATTATAGTTAACCTAAAAAGTCGTTATAAAAAAAAGCTCTGTTCTAAATATTTTTAGTTCCAATATTTTGAACAGAGCCTAGAAACCTTCCTAACTTTTTCAAACTTACTACTACACCTGCTTTTTTAGATAGTTAATAATATCATCGCTTTCGTACATACTGTTATCACCATCAATCAAAAATGGCACCATGCCTTTTCCTCCCACCTGTAAAACAACCTCTCGCCCAGGTGTACCAGGTGCAGCTTCAATCACGGTGAAATCTTTACCTGCTTCAAGCCCCATATTACTAGCAGCACTTAGAACTTTACTGCAAAATGGACAATCTATTCGGCTGTATATTTCAATCATACTATCTCCTTTAAGAAAAAAAATATTTAGGACAGGAATTAACTAAATAAGAGAAGCAATATCTTCAAGATTCAACTGCCGATACTGTCCTTGTTCTAAGTCCAATAGGCGGATATTACCTATTTTGATACGCACTACATCTAAAACTTTAAATCCTGCCCCTATAAAGAATTGACGAATATCTCTAGTTCTAGATTCATTACAAGACACAAGTAGTTCTAATCCCTGTGGTTTTATGTAACTATCCTCACCAAACTTGGCAGAAAATTTACTATTTAAAGCATCATGGTCAAGATCTAACTCTTCAAGTGCTACCACGTATTCTGTTTTTTGCTTTAGACCAGATAATTCATTGGCTAAATTGCCGTCATTAGTCATCAAAATCAAACCAGACGATGCACCATCAATATGACCAATAGGAAATACTCGCTCTTCACCAAAATCAATATCAAGAAGAGATTTTGCACCCTCAACATGGTTCATACTACACTCAAGCCCGACCGGTTTATAAAATGCCAAAACCTTCTTTGCAGTCTTCTCCTTAGCCTCTAAAATCTTACCATCAATGACAATTTTATCTTCTGGACTAACCTTATCACCTAAGACTGCCTTTTTCCCATTAATCTCAACCCTACCGAATTTTATCAGTGTTTCAGCTTCACTACGAGAACAATGTCCCTGAGTTGAAAGATACTTTTGAAGTCTCATATTATTCCTATTATTTAAAAAGAGATTTGAACCAGTTACAACAACGTTGCCAAGGTGTTCCCCGCAATTCCTTATCAATAGCCTCTCGTTTCCCGGCCTCAGAGGCAAGTTCCTCTTCGGTGAAATTTTTCCGACCGATATTCTCAGCTAGTTCAAGATCCAAAAGTTTATGCTTATCACCGCCACATTCCACAAGATGTACATTTATCTCTTTAATACCCAGTTCCTTACAAACTGTATAGCGACGAAATCCAGCGATAAGATTATAGTGTTCATCGACCACCAGAGGTTGCAACAAGCCAACCTTCTCAATAGAGAGTCTTAGGCTTTCTAAATCACCATTATCTTGTCTGAGTCTTTTAGTTTCATCAACCTTGATTTTTTCTATTTTGCATTTCATAATTGTCGCCTCCATAAAAAACCAAATTATTACCAAAATTTTTTAGTTAATGGTATTATTGCAGTAACATCTTTAATATAACTATAAATATAATACAGTTAATTATCATTACTCAATATACAATACGAAAAGAACCAATATTATGCTTAAAACCTTAAAACCAACTCAACTTGGACAGCGAATAATCCTCTTTGTATTATTCCCCACTATTTTCATTTTATTAGGGTCTGGTTACCTCACATTTAATATGGCAAAAACCCTTTTGATAAAAGAATGGACTGCAAACACCAATGCCAGCCTAAAAAATGGTGCCTCAATTATTGACCATCAACTTCGCCGCCCTCAATATTTATTAGAGCTTATTCGCAAATCTCCCCATGGGAAAAAAGCCGACAAAACACACAAGTACCTTTTACAACAGTTACGGGAAGACCCCAGAGTAATCAGCATTGACCAGAAACTACTGGTGGATGGAGAATTAGTCCCCCAAAAAAGAGATATCCTTGACTCTAAAACATTACTCTCAGGGTTAAACAACAACACCCTGCGAACAACTCCCAGTGAATACAAGGTCTATAATCAAAATAACAATATTGGTTTAAATTTTAGAATTATAAATTCTAACGACGAAACTATCGGTCAGATAGAAGCGATGATATCTTTACCCTTGCTAGTGACTGAGCTTACAAAAACTCCTTGGTGGAAAATTGCCTTTCTTGTTGATCGTAACGGTCAAAGAATTAACACCTTTGACATGGTTCAGGAAAACCAAGGAAACGAATTACTTAAAGAGTCCTGGTTACAAATGCAAACCAAGAAATTTGGTGTTCTTTTAAGCCCTGAAAGTCCGCCTAAAAAAGTATGCCTCTTTTACCATTTAAACGTTGCACCTTGGACTCTTGTCGTGAATGGTGATGGTGAAAAAGTATTAAGGCCTCTCATCAGATTTAGAACAATTTTCTTTATAATTACTGCTATCACAACACTAATAATCTCACTCACAATCCATCTTGTCACCTCAAAGATCAATAAAGAAATCTCCCTCGTTAGTGATGCTGCCAAAAGGATAGCAAAAGGCCAATGGGGAAGACCACTAAAGATATACAGAAACGATGAAATTGGAACTTTGAAAAATAATTTCAACCAGATGACATACCAGTTACAGGAGGGAGTTCAGTTACAAAAGTCCATGGAAATTGCCCGCGAAGTTCAGCAAAACTTATTACCTGACGAAAATTTCAACGTTGCAGGAATTGATGTTGCCGCAACATGCATTTATTACGACGACACCGGAGGAGATTATTTTGATATCCTGAACTGCACCAAGCATAAACACGCATCCTTTATTGTTGGTGATGTTGTAGGACATGGAATTGGAGCAGCTCTTCTTATGGCAACCACTAGGTCACTGCTACGAGCCAAATTATCATGCAGCAAGAGACTTGCCGAAACAATTATAAAGGTTAATCAGCTACTCTGCAAAGACACTCAAAAAGTTGGGAATTTCGTTACTCTATTTATCCTTAGAGTAGACTACAGCAATTATAAGATTGAATGGGTTAGAGCTGGACACGAACCTGCCATTGTCTACTATCCTGAAAGCAAAAGAATTGTGGAACTAAAAGGAAAAGGGTTGGCAGTAGGAGTAGATGCTGAATATAGTTACAAAGACAATGAAATATTGTCATCTAAAGAACCACTTGTTATTTTAGTGGGCACCGATGGTATATGGGACGCAGAAAATGAACAAGGCGAACAATTTGGTAAAGAACGATCCAATACAGTTCTATCCGAAAACGCTCACTTACCAGCTAAAGCTATTATGCTGAAACTTAAACAAGCTATAGAATATTTCATAGGAACAAACAAACAAACCGATGATATAACTCTTATGATTGTCAAAGTCCCTAAACAGCAATGATAAAAAAAGAAAAGTTCGGGGAAGCATATACCTAGGAGATGAAATTAATTCGTCGCCTAGATGTATAACTCCATTACTTTACCCAAACCTCCACTCTACGGTTTTTGTCCCTACCATCACCAGTGATATTAGATGCAACAGGTACATCTTCACCTACGCTCATTACACGATTGATGCTCAAACCTCTCATCTTCAGCTCACCATTCACTGTTGCAGCTCGCGTCTTTGCTAGTTTCAAATTATAATTATATTCACCAGCATTATCAGCGAAACCCACGAGGACAATTTTCTTATCCATATTATGTCTCAAATATTCTACCATTCTATCAAGGTCTCTCAATGCACGATTATCTAGCTTAGTTGAATTATTTCTAAATCGAAAGTTCAAAGAAAGCCGTTCACTATCTGCCACCAAGTTTAAGTAATCATTTACTAGCTTTTTATTTTGTACTTTTTTCGGTTTATCAATGTTTTGCACAAAACCTTTAATATTCATATCAACAAATCCTGTGTTCTTAACTACCTCTTGCCCTTTCTGGGAAAGGGAAAACTCAATGAAGTCAAGTACAGTATCATTTTTAGAGCTTGCCGGTGTATACAAATATAAACGTCGTGACAGTGGATAATCTTCGGTTGCAACCGTAAAAAAGGATGGGTAGATAGCACTAGCACTACTATCCGCGACAGCAAGCCCCTTAGAATTTTTCACATAGCTCAAGCTGGTAAAACCTACCCCGGAAGGATCGACAGCAACATGACTGGCAAGATCCGAATTTGATTCAAACCTTTTCGCCGTATTTACTAATTGTGCTTTTTTACCAAGGACAATAGATTTAAAAGTATCATAGGTACCAGAGTTATTATCTCTAGAATAGACTTGTACAGACCTTTTTTCACCGCCAAGATCTTTCCAATCTATAATCGAACCAGAAAACAATTTGGCAATCTGGCCAATCCCTAAGGAGCTAATTGGATTTGTCTTATTAACAATTACTGCCACCCCATCAAGAGCCAAAATATGCTCATTTGCAACATTCTCCATATCACCGAATCGAGAAAGAATTTTAATTTCTTTGGATTTAATTTTTCTCGATGACATTGCCACATCACATAAACCAGCATTCAAATCTTTAAAACCTGTGGACGAGCCATGAGCTTTAATTTCGATTATTTTTTTGCCATCTAAAAAACTACCAACTATTTCAACTTCTACTCCATCAGCGCTTTTTACTTTCACAACTTCTTCTGCGCCAAGCACCTCTTTTAAATATTGCTCAGCAAGAGCTGGTGCTAGCTTCGCACCGATTGTATTAGATCCGTGTAACCTCAATATAATGGTTTGCGGCAACTCACTGCTTACTGAGCTGGTTGATGCAACCAGTCTATTCTCATTTATTGTGGTAACTCTTGCTATTTTCGTCTCTAAAAAATTGTCGCTTTTATTTTTCTCGCCTGTTGCAGAAGATGCACTTTTCCCGTTAGATAGTGACTGATTTTTGTTATTTATTTTTCTCTGATCTGCATTTATTGTCTCAGTTGATTGCTCATCAATATTTAAATTTGCCACCTTATCAACATCGTTCATTTGGTCGAAAATAAATGATTCACCACTCACCCCTAGCATTGTTATGAAACATAAGACAACAAGAGAGAGCGCCAAGAACTTGGGTTTCATCTTGAAAATAGTTCTATTGCTTTTTGATGTTTCTCTTTTATGAACCTTTTCATCATCAGCAATTACTCTGCTTTTATTCTCATCTCGACCATTTATTAGTTCCTGCTCGATCAAATCAGATCCATTATTCAATATTACATTTATATCTTGAGATATATTTGATTCTGGAAATGTATTTACTTTAATTTCATTAAATTTTGCCTTTTGCCAGCTAAGAATTTCATTTAATGCTTCCTCTCCGAGTTTCTTTCCCTGCTTAGAATATGTAACCAGCCCGTTTTGAATAAAAATAATCCCTTTTTTATCATCTTGTAAAACCACAAGTGTCTTGGTTTTTTGATTTAGACCGTAAAACTTAGCATATTTAATGAAATTAGTTGCACCAATAGCAGAGGTAAATCCCTTTCCAGCAAACATTGTTTTAATAGTTTTTATAACCAGTAAATAATCTAATGGCTTTTCAAATTGTACAATTTCACTCGCGTTGGATTTAATCTCTCTTGTCAAGCGGTCATAAATAAGAATCAACCTCACTTGGCCCGAAAATGACCTAACCCAAGAAACAACATTAATTTGAAAATTGCTCTCCATATCCGGATTAGCAAGAACTAAATCATAAGCTCCTGTTTCAAGATGGGTCTTTGCTTGTTCAAGAGTATCAGCAACTTCAACCACATATTTTTCAGTGAGTAATACTCTTTGAAGAGGGTACGTAGTTTTACGATCGCTATCAATTATGAGAATATGCTTCGGGTTCGAATTTTTCATTAATGAGCTCTTATGCTGAATTTCTTTTATAAAAAACAAAGTAGAGTTACTTTTTACCAATCTTTTATTAGCTAAAGGTTTGTTTTGTATTAAATTTCTACAACAAGTTAGTATTATTAAATATTTTCACATTCCCTTCTTTTAATAAAAACCTCTGCCGCCGTTAACATAAAGGCAGGCCCTAGTGATATAATTACATTTTTAAAGAATATTTTAGCATTACAGTCAGGTTGTCAGGAAAGGTAGTACATATATCGTCACCATGATGGAGATATTGATGCCTAAAAACACAATAAAATTAGCACTAAAGGGAAAATGGTTGGCGGTAGACGTAGACATTGGTATAGTTAGAAAATAATCAAATAGTGTCGTCAAAATAAGCACTAGTTCTAACTTGGCACCTATGAAATATGAGACGCTTAGGATCAAGTCGGCGAAAAACTTGCTAAAGAACGCTCCTACTCTGTTCTTTCCAAACATGCTCATCTACCAGCTAAAGATATTATGCTGGAACTTAAAAGAGCATCGAGTATTTCACTGAAACCAACAAACTAACGACATAACTCTAATGCTCGTTAAGGTTCTTAAATAGTTATGAAAAAAAACACTAAATACGAGTCAGTCTGCAAAACCCCTATGATTCACTGGGCGTTTAAAGGCAATTTGAAGCTTCAAATCATTTTGTTTTTTGTAATTATTGCAATTGTTGCAGCTCGTGTCCTACCTCTTGAAATGCAAAAACGCATTATCAACGATGCTATAGCTCTAAAAAACATGCACGAATTGGTTTTATATTGCGGTATATACTTGGTATCGGTGACTGCGGCTGGTTTATTGAAACTAGCGGTGAATTATATACAATCCCTTATTGGCGAACGGGCAATGCTTGGTATGCGAAAAGCATTGTATAGCCACATCCTGACACTACCTTTAGGATTTTTTAGGAAAACCCAACCTGGCATGGTTGTTTCGGCTCTTATGACCGAGCTGACAGCAGCTGGCACCTTTGCAGGAATGGCTTTTGCGGTTCCCGTCACTAACATACTGACCTTACTTGCTTTCGCGGTTTATCTTGCATGGCTGAACACACCTCTTGCCCTGCTAACCCTTTCCATATACCCCATTGTTTCTTTTATTTTACCTTTACTACAAAAAAAATCCAATACGGCCAATAAACAACGAGTTGACATCGCAAGAAAGGTTTCCAGCACCATTGCCGAATCAATGACCGGAATTCAAGAAATTCAAGTCCACGGTGCTTACCAACAAGAAGATAAAAAGTTTTCGCAACTCATTCAACAACTAAAAAAAGTACGGATACAATGGTCTTTAATGAAGTTTGCCATCAAGACCACCAATAACTATTTTGTTAATCTTGGCCCATTTCTAATTTTTATCTATGGTGGCTTTTTAGTTATGCACGGTGAACTTGAGCTCGGTGCCATGGTGGCTTTTTTATCCGCCCAAGAAAAACTATATGACCCATGGAAAGAACTTATCAATTTCTACCAAGTTTACCAAGATGCCTCAATTCGTTACAGGCGAACCATGGAGTATTTTGACCATAAACCTGAATTTGTCCTAGAAGCACCTCCTGTTCAACCAATTTCAGGTAAAGGAGAAGTAGAGGTAAAAGATTTACATTTCGAAACTCCAGAAGGAATCAGCCTACTAAAAGGAATCAATTTTAAACTCGGTGCAGGGAAGCATATGGCACTAGTTGGGTTTTCTGGAAGTGGCAAAAGCACCCTGATACAATGCATTGCTAAAATGTATCAGCATTCTGCCGGATCTGTTCTTATTGATGGCGAAGAATTATCTGATATTTCCAAGAACAGTCTGATAGAAAAGATGGGCTACATATCGCAAAGACCTTTTATTTTCACTGGAACAGTCCTTGAAAACTTGGTTTATGCCGATCTTGCAACACGCAACGCGATGTATAAAAAAGATGCTGAAGAACCAGATCGTGACCAGATGATTTTAGCATTACAGCAGGCAGGTTTTTTCGCCGATGTTATGCGTTGTGGTCTTGATACAGTCCTCGCTCCAGACGAAGAGGCAATTATTAAAAACATGATAAATAGTCGTCATAATTTTAAAGAAAACTTTGGTGACCAACTATCTCGTTACGTAGAGTTTTATGACGAAGAACAATACCTCAAACATTCTTCACTAATAGAAAACATTGTCTTTGGTATGCCAAGCAAAACCAAAGTATCTTTTAAGAAACTATCTAAAGACGAAATTTTCTTAAAATTCTTCAAAGATAACGATTTATACGAAATCCTTATTAAACTAGGTCATGACATAACTTTTGAAACTGTTGATTTACTAGATGGTCTTTCAAACCCAGAACTTGTTATAGAAGACAGCCCAATCCCTCTTGATAACCTTGTGAACATGGGTACCATTTTGGCTCGGGAGAAGGCTGGGACAATGTCTTTAAAGGATAAAGAACAACTAATTGACGTTGCCCTTAATTTTGTCCCAGCCATACACACCATGACATCCCTGGGTTCTAAACTTGAAGAGAATATTGTTAAAATCCGCAAACTTTTTAGAGATTGGGCGGCAGAAAACATGCCTGACCAGTTCACATTTTACAACAATCAAGAATATATTCATGGTCAATCATTAATTAATAATATCTTTTTTGGTAGACCAAAATCTGGTATGCCACACGCCCAAGACAAAATAAACCAAGCTATTCTCCAGTTGCTAATTGAAGAAGATGTTCTTGAGCAGGTAGCTGAAATCGGTATGCGTTTTAATGTCGGTAGCTCGGGCGACAAACTATCCGGTGGACAACGCCAAAAGCTTGCCATTGCCAGGGTTTTACTTAAGAACCCATCTATGGTCATAATGGATGAGGCGACATCTGCCCTCGACAATGCATCCCAAACCAGAATACAACGATTGATAGACACTAGATGGAAAAACAAACGAACAGTTATCGCCGTGATTCATCGCATGGATGACATCCAGTCATTTGATCTTATAGGTGTAATGAAAAGCGGAAAATTACTTGAAATAGGTAAATACCAAGAACTTATTGATAAAAAAGGACTATTCCATGAGCTCATCCACGGAAAGCACTAAACCTCAATGTGGGTTAAAATGTAATTTAAATAAGCTACAAGAATTTCCTTTTTTTGCCAGCTTACCTGCAAATGTAATGAAACTATTTGCTTTTCTCTGTAGGAATAATACTCTTGAGAAAGGTGAAATTCTTTTTTCAGAAGGTGATGGCTCAAGCCAGTGTGTAATAATTATTTCTGGATCATTCACTCTCACCTGCAAGCACGAGAAAACAGAATCTAACAGGGTCGCAGTAGCCGGAGAGATGCTAGGTAGTCTAGCTCTACTTAGCTCTTTCCCGTCTCTTTTTACCATGAAAGCGGTGGAGCAGAGCCAGATTATCATTATTGATAAAAATAGCTTAGAAAAAGTAGTTAACGAATTCCCTGAAATATACCCAACAGTGATCAAAGAAGTTATTAAAAATATCGCTCTCTGGGATCGCCACCAATTCACCTCCCACGAAGAGAAACCTAAGGGCGGTGTAAGTTTACTTTAGCGAGTCAAGTATGGATTTTACATGGTCTGGAAAAAATACAGTCGAAAATCTGCACAAGTTACGTGAAGAAATAGAAGCAATTTACGAAACATGGCAGATGCCAATGTGCACAGTCTTTACCCTGCAACTAACAGTTGATGAGTTGATAACTAATATTGTTATGCACGCCCAACAAGGCTCAACCATCTGGCTACATATTTCCAGGAATGAACAAACAACCTTGGTACAAATCAAAGATGATGCCCACAGCTTTAACCCTCTGCAGCATGAAGACCCAGACACAGAAGCCAACATAGAGGATAGGGAAATCGGAGGTTTGGGGATCTTTTTAATCAAAGAAAAGTCCGAGACCTTCACCTACACCAGAGAAAATAACTGTAATATTCTAAACATAAAACTTATAGACAGACCAAACAAATAGGGTGAAAAAATGAAAGTTGAAACAATTAAGGAAGGCGATATCTCAGTAATTTCATTACTTGGCAGATTAAACTCAACCACAGCTGGTTCTCTAGAGGAGCAGTTACGACCATATATCGACGCTCCTAACAGCCATCTAGTACTTAATTTGGCAGAACTTGATTATATGTCCAGTGCAGGACTTAGAATAATGCTGTTACTGTCCAAAAAATATAAGTCCAACGAATGGAATTTGGCCATTGCCAATATGCAGGTTCATGTCCTTGAAGTATTTGAAATGTCTGGCTTTGATGCCTTTGTTGATATCGAAGCTGATATAGACTCAGCTAAAACTAAGGTTAACAACTAGAATAATTATGACTAGTATAAGGCTATCTTTGAAACTTAACACTTCGCCCTGCTTCTTCGTTAAACTTAAAATTTAGCACTCAATTACCCCTAGTACTCTTAAATTAAAGTCTAATTTTAATATGGCATTAGTTAGTATTGACCTGATCATTCCGCAAACACTAAAGTTTTTAGATCTCGCTCCAATAGGAGGCGGCGTAGAACTAATGTCATATAAGAGAAACAGAACTATAGCCATTATCCGTAACGAAAAAGACGATCTAATTATTCTGGAAAATGGATATACAATTTGTAGCGAGAATATACCCTTTAAGTCCCTCCCTAAAGACCTAAAAAAACGAATAAAAAGAGAGTTCCCCCGTTCGCGCAAGGTACGTTTAGTAAAATTCACAAATGCTACTGAACTTGAGCGGGTGCACCAAAAAATTTAGGTAAATACCATGCTAATTGTTAAATGTGCTGCCTGCAAAAAAAAATTATGCCGATACGATAAGATCGGTCAAGGTGAAGTACTTCGATGCCACAAAGACCGAATCAAAAAAATTTATTTTGAACCAAGTACAGGCAAACACGAACATAAAATATATTGCGGATGCGGGAAAGAAATAGCTTTAGATAAGGGTAGCCACTACAAAATGGTCGCAAAAGCCTTCACTTATTCTGGGACCAAAAGAAACTAATCACAGTCTCTCAAAAAAAACAATACAGCAATTATTACTCATATCACGTCACCACAAAATGTTCTTAGTTAAGGCATCCACCTTAGCCAATGAGATACACACCATCCCTGCTAATTAAACTCAAGATCACCCTTCTAGCTGTAGCTGTCAGGTTCCCACCAATTACACCAATACTAAACTCCCTTCACAAAAAATTACAATTCATTCCCACAGAATATGGCGATATTATTTTTTATCGGTTATGTTCCCATCTTAACGAAGTTTCCTAATCTAAACTCAAGAATAAAGACAGATATGACAGCAAAAATAATTAGCGGTATAGAAATTCGAAAAGATATCCTCAAAGAAATATCCACAAAGGTCCAAGAAATGAAGCAAGAACACGGCATTGTCCCTGGTCTTGTTACAATATTGGTGGGCGAAAGCCCCGCCTCCATGAGCTATGTGTCGTTAAAAATAAAAACAGCCTTAAGCCTTGGCTTCCATGAGGTTCAAGAAAGCCTTAACATAAAAACAACAGAAGATGAGTTACTATCACTCATTGAAAAGTATAATAAGGACGATGACATCCATGGCATTCTAGTTCAACTACCTTTGCCGAAACACATCGATGAACAAAAAGTGATCACCGCAATTAACCCAGATAAGGACGTTGATGCCTTTCATCCTGTTAATATTGGTCGAATGATGATTGGTGGTGAATATACCCGCTTTCTACCATGCACCCCAGCAGGCATCCAAGAAATGCTAATCCGCTCGGAAGTTGAAACATCAGGAGCAGAGGTTGTGGTAGTTGGTCGATCCAATATAGTTGGCAAACCAATTTCTGTTATGCTAGCCCAAAAAGGCATAGGAGCCAATGCCACGGTTACCATAGTTCACACCCGTACACGTGATCTTGCCAGCCACTGCAAGCGTGCTGATATTCTTGTAGTAGCAGCAGGGGTACCTAATCTCGTAAAAGCAGAATGGATTAAACCAGGCGCAACAGTAATAGATGTTGGTGTAAACCGTGTAGGATTTAACGAAAAAACAGGAAAAGCCATACTAAAAGGTGATGTTGATTTTGAAAAAGCAAAGGAAATAGCAGGCCTAATAACCCCTGTTCCTGGCGGTGTTGGTCCTATGACCATTGCCATGCTAATGAAAAACACCTTAGCAGCTGCCAAATCCCATCTTGCTAAATAACAACCAAGAAGAGGCTTATATGGATTTCAAAAATCTCAACAAAAGTATCAGAGAAGAGCTGTCAAAGGGACGTACTAGAGAAGAACTATTCGCAGAAGGTTGCTCACAAGCATCAACGGGACAAGAAAAAAAGATTGCCTTTGCCATCGCCTGTGTACCAGAAGAAGAGTATAGACGAGACTTTGCAAAAACCAATCTTATTCTTACCATACTACTAGTTCTAGACGGCATTTTCTGCATATTGACAGAATTCCCTCTAGCTCCTGAAAACTCGCTTATATTTTCCTTAGTAAAAGTTGCAAGCCCATTTGTATTTTGCTTTTTTACCTATAAGTTTTACGGTGCGGCTTATAGATTTATTGCTATATGGTCTCTTCTTGATTTACTATCAACATCCGTACTAACAATAGCTAAAACACCAGACAATTTTGTATTATTTAAAATACTTATCGTATTTACCGTTATGGCTTTATCTTGGTACATCGCAAGAAAAGTATTCCCACACATGGGTGTCTTAGGAGTAAAGAAAGATGCCAATGGCACGTTTTTGATTTAGCAAGAAAACAAATCGTAATAAAAGAAAAAAAAAAGGCACTTACAATCAGAAGATTGTAAGTGCCTTTTTACTTGGTAGCGGGGACCGGATTTGAACCGATGACCTTCGGGTTATGAGCCCGACGAGCTACCAAACTGCTCCACCCCGCGATATTTCTTTTTTTGCTATTAAGCAAATACACAAAAGCCTATTTAACGACTTTGTTTTACATGGTAGCGGGGACCG
>JAOPTU010000018.1:0-160860 GCA_051531995.1 Desulfotalea sp. | reverse complement strand
TACCAAACTGCTCCACCCCGCGTTGCGAAGCACACTATACAGAAGCTGTCCATAAAGGTCAAGGCAAAAGATTAACACCAACCTTTAGCTACTCATCTTTATCGATAAGACGTTCTATTTGCATAATAACTTTTTCTGGTAAACGAGTAAGTTTTCCTTCTTTAGTTACTGCTGCATGAACGGTATAACCTTTAGCCAATAATTTTCTACTACTTCCGCCATCATCTCTGGTAATACGATAAGAGAATTTACAGGTCAACTTCTTTAGCTCAGTGATACTAGTTTCAATAACAATTAAGTCATCGTACTTTGCTGGACCCTTGAAGCGACTATAAGCCTCCGTAACAGGTAAAAGTATACCTTCATCTTCAATACTTTTATAGGAACATCCATGCTCTCGCATCATTTCAGATCGACCTATCTCAAATAAACGAAGGTAATTCGCATTATACACAACACCTGCCGCATCAGTATCTCCGTAACGCACCCGGTAATCATAGCAATGGGTAATCATAATTCCTCCTGCATTAGCAACCTAGCCATGACGCCATAGCCTGATTCTGTAGGTATGGAATTTTCTAAAACATAGTTCCGACACGAAACTTCACTAAAATTTTGCCCCGAACCTTTTTTCAATTCTCTGGAATCATATATTATTGTTGGAACAGGCTCAGAGGTATGAGTTTTCAAATCAATGGGAGTAAAATGATCCATAGTTATCAATACTCGGAACTCTTCTTTCCTCGCTCTAAGTTCAGCAACAACTGAGGCAACTACCTTAGAATCAAAATCCTCAATAGCTTGCAGCTTGTCTTTAATTGAACCTTGATGTCCTGCTTCATCTGGCCCCTCTAAATGGACAAAAGAGAAATCTTGTATCTTAAGTGCCGTCAAAGACGCTTCAACTTTACCTTCGTAATTAGTGTCGATATACCCAGTGACACCTTCCACTTCAGCCACATCTAATCCACCAACGACTCCAAGACCTTTTAATAGATCTACTGCACTAACCATATTCCCAGTAAGATTAAACTTTTCGGTTAATTTAGGAGCACTGGGCATTTTACCTTCGCCCCAAAGCCAGACCATGGTGGCTGGATTCTTTCCTACCGCAAGACGTGCCTCATTTACAGGGTGGGTTGCAAAAGTTGTTGCTACAATATCAAGAAGCTTAGACCATTTATTATCAGCCATATAACGAAGCCAATGCTCAGTTACATCTTTACCTATATAATCATGTGGAGGAACAGTTTTAAAATCCGGGTGCTCACCTTTCACAACAAGGAGATTGCGATAACTAATACCTGGTTTAAAGCTGAAACCTTCAATACCTTTTCTAGCAAGTGCCTCGTTAACACTTTTCAAAAGCTTGGCGCCCTCTTCAGAGCTGATATGTCCTGCTGCAAAATCTTCCATTTGCACACTACCACCATCTTTACGAGTGGTAACTAAATTGCAACGAAAAGCAGTTTCGTCATCAGCAAGATCAACACCCATGGATGCTGCCTCAAGTGGAGCCCTACCAGTGTAATAAAGACGAGGATCGTAACCAAGCAAAGAAAGGTTTGCCACATCGCTACCAGGTGGGTACCCCTCAGGGATCGTAGCGTTTAAGAATAATTCTCCAGCTCTACATAGAGCATCAATGTTTGGTGTATGTGCTGCTTCCAGAGGTGTTTGTCCATCTAACTCGGCCAAGGGATGATCCCCCATACCGTCGCCAACTAATGTCACATATTTCATATTGAATCCTTGAAAAGTGCTGGAAATTACGAGTTAAAACTTATTAGGAGTATAATATTGGAAATTTAGGGTAGAAAATTATCGGGGCAATGTTCACCCCGATGTCTAACAATGAAAACTTTACGGATTATTCATTATCCCCAAGGATACGAATCTTAATAGGTTCTGCAACACAACAATCTTGCTCTTGAATTTTTGCCATCGCCGCTATAACATTACTTTCTTTAGCGTCATAAGTTCGTATAACCAAGTAAACTGGTTCATTTTCTCCACAATCTTTTTGCACAACTGACTGGACAGAAATATTGTTCTCACCAAGTATACCTGAAATAGTTGATAAAGTTCCCGGCTGATCTTTTACTGTGAATCGGAAATAGTATGAGCACTCTAGATCGCTCATCGGAGTTATTGTAGGTTCGCCAATATGCTCTGCCTGATAGGAAAGAGATGGAACACGATTAACAGAATCGCTAAGAATATTTCTAGCAATATCTGCCACATCCGCTGCCACTGCACTTCCTGTCGGCATCATTCCTGCGCCAGGTCCATAAAGAAGAACATCCGTAACAGTGTCGCCATTAAAATGAATTCCATTAAATGCTCCGTTAATGGTAGCAAGCATATGCGAATGAGGAACCATGGTTGGATGAACACGGGCTTCCACATGATCACCGTGGTTATTGCTTATAGCTAGAAGCTTAATAGCAAAACCAAATTCTTTAGCAATATCAATATCCACAGGCTCAATCTTACTAATACCTTCGGCGGATATATGATCTAAATTAACATTAAGACCGTAGGCAATGGTCATTAAAATTGCAAGTTTATGCGCTGTATCAATTCCTTCAACGTCGTAAGTAGGGTCGGCTTCGGCATAACCTAAATCTTGTGCTTCTTGTAGTACATCAGCAAAAGGTGTTCCATGCTCGGTCATCTGAGTAAGGATATAGTTAGCTGTACCATTCATTATACCTTTAATAGAATTAATTCTATTTGCTACTAAACCTTCTTTCAATGCCTTAATCACTGGAATACCACCACCGACACTGGCCTCGAATCCAACCTCAACATTTTGAGTTATAGCCGCCCCAAAAATTTCTTTACCATGAATAGAAAGGAGAGCTTTATTTGCTGTAATAACATGTTTACCAGCTGCAATTGCTTTTAGCATAAAGGTTTTTGCAGGCTCAATACCACCAATCAGCTCAACAACTATATCAATATCAGCATCAGCAAAAATATCGTTTGCATCTTTAGTTAGCGTCACACCAGCAAACTCAGGTGGCAGAGCATCACAACCAATATCAGCCACAGTCTTCACACGAATATTAGCGCCTACTCGCTGTTGCAATCTCTCATTTTGAACGCGAAGAGCTTCTGCTAATCCTTTACCAACCGTCCCAAAACCAATTATACCTACACAAATTTCTTTCATGATATTTATTAAATAGTTAAAATGAATGTAACCGCTGAACTATGATAGTTCATATTCGTCCACCGGATAATAGCCCTAAACTCTATAAACCAAAGAATATACACCATTCATGGGAAATACCCAAAAATATTCTGCAAAACCAGTTAATGTTCCATAAAAATTTAGCTAATAAGCTGAAAAACAGCATACTGACCAGTTATAACCTCAAAATAACTTAGGCATTAGAAAAATATTTTCTAGCACCCGACGATAGAATAGGCTATAGTTGCACCTGTTTGTGATTAGTCTAATATCTAAATTATCATACTTGTGATAGTTAGTTAAATTTTTCTTAAGATATTTAGCTTTTTAAATTTTCCAAAAGAGATTACAAATATTTATTACCACGCTATTTTTTACTAGTTTACACGACGGTATTTCCGTTTTATTTTATTTTTAAACATCGAAATTGGCAAGTAAGGAGAAAAGCTATGGGCAAGAACATTTTATTTTTTGGACCAAACGGTAGTGGAAAAGGAACTCAAGGAGCTATCGTTCAAAAGAAATATGACATTCCTCACATCGAGTCTGGTGCTATTTTCAGAGAACATATTGGTGGCGGTACTGAGCTAGGAATGAAAGCCAAAGAGTATATCGAAAGAGGTGATTTAGTGCCTGATGATATCACCATTCCAATGATGGTATCTCGTCTTCAAAAAGATGATTGTAAAGCTGGTTGGATTCTTGACGGTTTTCCACGTTCTAAAGATCAAGCAATCACTCTGGCTGAAACTCTTCAGAAAGAAGGTCTTGCACTTGATTATGTAATTGAGATTGTTCTTGATCGTGGGATCGCTAAAGATCGCATCATGGGTCGTAGACTTTGTGCAAATGACAACAACCACCCAAATCACATTGCATTTGATGCTATCAAGCCTGTTGAGAAAGATGGTAAACTTGTATGCCGTGTATGCGGTGGCGAACTTTCTGCTCGCGCCGATGACCAAGACGTTGAAGCAATCGATAAGCGCCACAATATTTACTATGATGAAGAAGTTGGTACAATGGCGGCTGTTAATTACTTCAAGAACGCTGACGGAGCTAAAGTTATCAGTATTGATGGTTCTGCAGCAATCGGTGAAGTTACAGAACTAATCATGAAAGAACTGTAGTAATTATCTATAGATATCTTATGATTTTATAAAAAGGGCCGCTTTTTGATTAGAGCTGCCCTTTTTGTTGTTTGCAGGCTTTTTATATTGTCGACTCGGATTTAAAAAGCTGGATTTAAAAAATTAATAATAATATGGAAAAGTTGTTTTTTTTTCATATGGGATGAAACTAATTATTGTTCTTCACCCACAAACCTTAACTACCCATTTAGCATATCAGGTTTTTGCAGAAATATAGAACCTGAAATCAACAAACTATGGAAGATCAAAACAAAGCTATAAAACTTGGCAAGGTTTACCTTGTTGGTGCAGGACCAGGTGAGCCTGGCCTGATTACGGTAAGGGGCAAGCAACTCCTTCAAAGAGCAGAAGTTGTTGTTTATGACTATCTAGCCAACCCTAAGCTATTAAAACATGCTCCTAAATCAACAGAGTTTATTTATGTTGGCAAAAAAGGAAATGCCCACCATGCTTATACTCAAGAAGAGATTAACCAAATTTTAGTGGACAACTCACAAGCTGGTAAAATGGTTGTTCGTCTTAAAGGCGGTGATCCTTTTATTTTTGGCAGGGGTGGTGAAGAAATTCAGGAGATCCAAGCAGCAGGAATCCCATTTGAAGTGGTTCCAGGAGTAACTTCTGCAACTGCAGCAGCAACCTATGCTGGAATCCCCATCACCCACCGTGATTTCACTGCTTCTGTGGCATTCTTAACTGGCCACGAAGACCCAACAAAGAAAAAATCCAACATTGACTGGTCTAAACTAGCAACAGGTGCTGGCACCATTGTTGTTTATATGGGCATTAAGAATCTGCCAATCATTGTTGATAATTTGGTAAAGAATGGTCGTGACCCTAAGACTCCTGTAGCGGTTGTCCGATGGGCATCCACTCCCCAACAACGTTCTGTGGTTGGCACTCTAGAAACTATCACTGAGGTCGTAGCGGAAGCCAAAATAAAACCACCCGCCCTAATTATTATCGGCGGAGTTGTTAGCCTGCGTGAAACCATTGACTGGTTTGAGAAACGCCCTCTATTCGGCAAGAAAATAATTATTACCAGGACTAGAGACAAGGCAAGCGAACTAGTTTACGAACTTGAAGAAAGTGGCGCTAATTGCATTGAATGTGCGACCATAAACATTTCTCCTGTTAAAAAACCAAAAGAACTAGACTGTGCTCTTGAGCGTATCAACGAGTTCCACTGGATACTTTTCACCTCGCTAAACGGGGTAAAATACTTCTTTGAAAGATTGCACGCAAAAGGCATGGACGCTCGTGACCTTAAAGGTCCAAGTATTGCTGTTATTGGCAAAAGCACAGCGGACTACCTGCACACTTTTGGCGTTAATGCCGACCTTATCCCCAGTGTGTTCACGGGTGAAGGCTTAGCTGAATCACTTCTAGACCAAGGTATTGAAGGGCGAAGCATTCTTATCCCTAGAGCCAAACAAGCAAGAGAAGTTGTTCCGGAAACACTACGTGGAGCTGGCGCTCAGGTAACAATCGCACCAGTTTACATCAACAATCCAGTAGTTGATAAACGGGATGATATTCTACGAGAGCTTAAGAGCGGCACAGTGGACGTACTAACGTTTACTAGTTCCTCTACTGTCACAAACTTCATATCAATGCTCAACCTAGAACACCAGGAAGAACTAGTCACATTACTTTCAGGCACTCAAATTGTGGCAATAGGTCCTATCACTGCTAAAACCGTAACTGACAATGGTTTAACTGTCGATGTTCAGCCTACAACCCACACTATTCCTGCAATGCTAGAAGCCATACTTGATTCCTACGGACAGAAATAATTTACTGCAAACCAGCTCCTAAACAGGAGCTGGTTTGCCATTCCCATTTATATGCAAAAGCCAATAAGCAGATCAAAAACATTCTTCCTACTTTTACCCACTTTTTTATCCTCCCTACTTGCCATAGCACACTTTTTCAGAGAAAGAAGTGATATTTTAGTCATTTGCTCGGCATTAATAATCCCGATAATACTATACAAAAGACCAATCTCCTTAAAGATCAGTCAAGTAGCTCTAGTTTTATTTAGCTTAGAATGGGCTCATACAACTTATAAATTAATAATGTCTAGAATAGCCGATGCACAAGATTGGCAAAGACTTGCCATAATTATGTTCACAGTAATAGCTTTCAATTTAGTAGCGGCATTACTACTGACAAATAAGAACTTGGCACGACACTACAGCCAAGACAAGGAACAAACTTAGAAAACGATAGAATAATTATTTACGCTGGTACACAATAACTTTATCTCGACCACTATTTTTAGCTTCATACAGAGCAAGATCAGCAAATTTAATAGCATCATCTAACTCATCCACACCACCAGCACTTAAATTTACCCCTATAGAAACAGTAATTTTAAGACTTTTCCCCGCAAACGAAAAAGGTTCGCTTTTAACTAGAGAGTGCAACTTAGCTATTTCCTCCAGAATTACCGACTCCCCTCTCTCTTTATTAAATAGTATTAAAAACTCTTCGCCACCATATCTTACGAGGTGATCTTTTTTATTAGTAAAAGCCTTGCGCATACGATCAGCCAGCTCCACTAGTACAAAATCGCCATAGTCATGCCCGTGATTATCATTTACCTTCTTAAAATAATCAATATCCATAAGAACAACAATATATCGATCAAGGTTAATATTGACCCGTTTAAGTAAAGTCCGATTGTTCAAACTAGTAAGACTATCAGTCATGGCAAGTTTCTTGACACTGGCATAACGGTAATCGTAATAAACAATACCCACAGCAATTAAAAAGAAAAGAGTGAAAAGAAATATTGCTAGTTTGTTCACATCTTGCAATATTTTATTGATATTATTAACACTTGCAGTTGCAAAATCTACGACCAAAAACCCTGCAACACCTGTAACATCTTTTATTGGATAAATATAAGTTAAACCAAGCATAACACTGTCGTCGTGGGTTATAAGCTGAGGTTCTCCAGTTTTATATGCATATTCCCACTCTTTTGCTTCAGTATAAAACCTTTCTCCAAATACGCTATGATCAGCCCCTTGGGTACCATCCACGAGATAACGATAAACATCATATTTTTCTGGATAAACAATAAAAGCATACTTGATATTGCCTGCCACCAATAAGCGCAAATTTTCTTCAAGTCTGGATCTCAAAAAGGAGTCGCCTGAAAAATCAGCTACCATTTTCCTATCTGAAAATTCAAAATTAAGTCGCTCACCATAGGCAAAGGAAATCGCCTTTACATTTTCGGTAGCAAGAGCATAAACATCATTTTCAATTTTATCATCAAACTGAGTGTAAAAGACAAACATGAATGCGATTAGTCCAATAAAAAAAATAACGGCCATGATAACTCTTCTATCAATAATCATAATTTTTTTCTTATTCACAATATTTCACACCAATGGATTTAAGATTAAAACCAGCTAATCTCTCACACTTAATGCTAATATTAGGTCGCCCCTTTTTCCAATAAAATTTCCCAACATACTGGTCAGTATTATCAATTGCAGTAGTATCAACGTTGCTCACAAAAACTGGCACCTCAGAACAGGTGTCAGGAATTTTATCGCTATGCCCTCCGATTATAATCAGATCAGCTTTGTCGCATGACTCTACTAACAGTGAGTATTTGTCGAATAATTTCGTCATAGTCTTATGACTAAGACCTATATAATAAACAGCAGGTTTCTTTTTACCTGTTAAATGTTCAGCAATAGTACCTAATATTTCTGTCTCTACATCTTCTGCATTTTTTTTAGCCAGAGCAGTACTAGAAGCAAGCATGATAAGCAGTATTAGTGAAATGGAAGTTATTTTTTGCATTAGAAACTCCACCTCAATTTTGCTTCAACCATAGTTGGATATACAGATACAGTATCAGTCAAATAATCGCCACCTACCGGAGATGATGGCCCGACAAAATATGGCGTTTCACCTGCCTCACCTAAAATATTATAAGCCTTAATATCCAATGACAAACTATCATTGAACTTATATCGTACGCCTAAGTTAAGATTATAAGCATCAGCAACATCGACACGAGGGTCACCTGGCACAGCTGGGGTATAAGTGTAGTCTGGCATATAGCTAGCATGAACATAGAACATCCATTTTTCGTAACTATAGCTACCTCTGATACTAATTTTAAAATCAGGGGCCGCTCCACCGCTTGGATCTAAAAAAGATTTTGAAATATCCCCAGATAAACTAATCTGATTTGTAAAATCGTGTTCAACTGCTAAAATAATATAGGAGTATTTAAAATCTACATCTTCTGAATTTACATAATTCTGCCATTTATCATCATATTTATAAAAATTATCAGCTATTGCATAACCTGATAAAAACCGATAATTAGTATTTTCTTGCTGGAAGTTTATCTCTGCTGAAAATGCATCCACCTCTGAGCTATCTAAATCTTCTGATGAATTTGCGACAATATAAGGATTCTGCGTAGTGCAAGTATGAGTATATAAAATCTTCAACATCAATGGCTCCACCGGGTTCGCAATAAAACCAACTTTATAAGAAAGATCGCCGAAAGAGTCTGTGTCTTTATTGGGGTCTACAAAATCATAGCGAACACTCGTAGACAACAAATAATTATCTGTAAAACTATAGGAATTTTCTAAGATAAAAATATACTTGTCATACTGATTATAAGGAGTGTAATTTACAGGGACAAGAGGGAAATTCTGAAAGGGTATGTCACTGATTTTAGTGTTAATATCAAAACTATTCCGTTCATATCCAACACTTGCCACTAGCTTACTATTGTCAGTCTCAAAAGTTTTGGTTACCCCAAGGTTAAACCTATCGTAATCTGCTTCACTGTTATAACTGTTTAAATACCTGGCGGGCATATTTAAAGCAAAAGCTGAAAAAATACCCTCCGCATTAACTTCATTTATATCATTTTCAAATAATTTATTATAACCTACCTGGACGAGTAATGACTCATCTTCTAGTAAGCGTAATCTAGCCGATACATATGCTTGTTTATATTCCAATCCCCCAGAATCAGGGTGACCGTCCAAAGAAAAACCAATAAATGGCTCTGCGTCTTGGGACATATAGCCCAGCTGCATGTCAAATTTTTTATTATAACTATAAGATCCGAGAAAAATTTTATTTTCCCTTTTACTACTGAGGTCTTTGCCATTAAACTCTGCATCACCCAATGAAGATTTGGTTGCACTTGCAAATAGACTAAAATAGTTTTTTCCAGAGGTATTTGCATAGTAAGCAGTAGAAGCATACCCTCCGTCTGATGTCACACTTTGACTAACAACACCTCCCCTTTGTCTTTCGGGGGCCTTACTATAAATACGAACCATCATCAATGAAGGTGTTGTATCTAAGTCAAAAGACGCATTTAAAAGATAAACCTCAATGTGACTAACAAAATCTAAGGATAGGTCTGCCCACATCGCCATAGCATCGCCACTTACCGGATTACTCACCTCTTGATTGTCGATAAACAATCTCAAGCTAAGACTTTCATTAGGGGTAGCACCGTTTAAATTTAGGAGGCTTTGCCCAAGGTTATTATAGTTTGTTGTAAAAAGAGGGACGCTATTAATAACGTCTGAAAGGCGGGTTGCCAACATCTTATCTAAATCATTGGCAGTATATAAAAACAATGTTCCTAAAGCTTCATTTTTTGTTTTACTAGATAGATCTGCTGCCACATAATAATCATCAAGTAAAATATCTAGTTCGTCGCTTGCAAAAACACTGCAAGTAACAAAAAAAGAAATCAAAACTGTAATGACCAGTGAACGCATAATCCCTCTGCAACTATGGATATTTTCAAAAAAAAGAAATCAAAGTAATGTTAAGTGATATATTCAATAACCACCCTAACTTCAAGCATTAATTAAGAATAACTATTATGTTAGTGAAAAATATCCATAAATTAGGGTATACATTGAATTATTCATAAGATTACACTCATCCCTTCCTCTAAAGGTGCCTTATATGGCCAACAAGCAGCTCATTGAAATACTTAACAGCATATCAAAAGGCCACTATTCCAATGACATAATGGAACTGACCAGGGAATCCATCCCCGATGATACCCGAAACATAGCTGAAGCCATTGGCATGATGATGGTCAAGATTGAAGCAAGGGAGTACCAGCTCGAATTAATGATTGAAGAGTTAAAGCAGCTAAATGAGCAAATGCGAATGAATTCCATCGCCGCAGTATCGGCAATGGCAGATGCACTTGCTGCCCGTGACAGGTACACAGAGGGGCACACGCTGAGGGTTGCCCATTATTGTCAAAAAATGGCAGATAAATTCAACCTTAGTCAAGAAGAAAAAGATCATCTTTATGTTGCAGCAGTCCTGCACGACATCGGCAAGATAGGTTTCCCAGACAGTCTATTCCAAGCGAGAGGGGCTGACGGCACAACATCTCACATGATTAAAGAAATTGTTAAACATCCCCTCGCAGGTTACGAAATAATCAGAAAAATGTCATTTTTAGGCCCTGTTGCCGAATACGTATACTGCCACCACGAATGCTTAGATGGCACAGGCTATCCGAGAAAATTAAAAGAAAAAGATATTCCACTTGCAGCGAAAATGATATCCGTAGCAGATAGCTTTGATGCTATTACCACCGACAGGCCATATCAAAAAGGAATGAGCCGCAAAAAAGCCATCGAGATCTTAGAAGGATTAGTCGGCACTAAAATTGATGGGGCTTGCCTAGAAGCTCTAAAAGAAGTTCTTGCTAATGAGCAAGAGGAGATCACCAAACTTACGAGTAGTGCAAGCTGCTTTGATATTCTTGATGCTGATGAATTTTATCAAACCTTAGCTCTGCAAAAAGGTTTAGCAGTGGCAGATTTGTCCTGCGGCGCAGGTATTTCCACTGAAATATTAACCAACCGTTTGGGAGAAAAAGCAGAGATTTTTGCTGTAGATTTATGGAAGAATGGTATTGCCATCCTTGATAAAAAAATAGAACAACAAAACATCGAAAATATCTACACCCTACGTTCGGATGTAACAAGGCATATCCCCATCGATGATAAACGAGTAAATTTTTGTCTACTCACTACTCACTTTGCTAAAATTATGCAAAGAGACACCATCGTTGACATAATGGACGAGATAAAAAGAATATTGAGAAAAAAAGGGCGACTTGCCATCTTAGAATTCACAGAGGAAAGTCCATATTTACAAAAGCACCCTGAAGCAGGAATCGCATTTAAGCACGAAAGATTAAAAGAAATAGTTAGCGAACAAGGATTTAAGCACCTTAGCGATCACTTCTTTGGCGATGATCTCACCCTAACTATTTTCAGGAAATAATTAGAAAATCACGTTCTTCCCCTTGGCACATATCCCTTTATACAGAAGGGAAGAATAGAGATACACAAAAAGCTAACAATCAACACCCTGACATCTCCTTAAAATAGAGTCCTATGGGAAAAACCTTTCCCCTAGGACTCTAACAATATTTAAGACCTATACAACCTAGGCATCTGGCCAAATCTCAGCTGACTGTTCACGCAGCTTGAGTTTCATAATCTTGCCACTAGCAGTCATAGGGAATGTCTCAACAAAATGGACATACTTGGGTGTTTTATACCAAGCAATCTTATCCTGACAATAATCAATAATATCCTGCGGGGTGATATCAGCATCGGGATATGGCACAACAAAAGCTCCAGGTTGCTCGCCATACTTTTCACTTGGAACGCCAACAACCTGAACGTCCTGAACCCCATCCATATGATGTAAGAAATCTTCAATTTCTTTAGGATAAATATTCTCACCACCCCTAATAATCATATCTTTAATACGCCCGGTGATAGCAAAATATCCTTCCTCGTCCACCACGCCAATATCACCTGAATGCAAGAAGCCATCCGCATCGATGGCAGCGGCCGTCGCTTCTTCCATTCTATAATATCCCTTCATAACATTATAACCTCGACAAACCACCTCACCTGGCTGACCAAAAGGTAAATCTTTTCCCGTCTCAGGGTCGATAATCTTCACCTCGATGCCAGGCATCGGACGACCAACTGTGGTACATTTTTTATCGATAGAGGGTTCATTGTAAAGAGTCATGGTCATACCAGGAGAAGCCTCAGTTAAACCAAAAACAATGGTAACTTCAGTCATATTCATCTTCTCGATAAGATCATTCATGGTTTTTACAGGACATGGAGAGCCAGCCATAATGCCAGTTCGCAAGGAAGAAAAGTCAAATTTAGGAAATAATTTATGATCAATCATGGCAATGAACATTGTAGGCACGCCATAAACGCCAGTACATTTTTCTTCCTCGATAGCTGTCATAACCCCAACAGGATCAAATCCTTCAACAAAGACCATGGAGGCCCCGTGATTAACACAGGCCAAAGTCCCCAACACACACCCAAAACAATGAAACAACGGCACAGGAATACAGATGGCATCATCATGACTGAAATTCTGACCCGCTCCTAACCAGTAACCATTGTTACCAATATTAATATGGGTGAGCATAACTCCCTTAGGAAAACCTGTGGTTCCAGAGGTGTACTGCATATTAACCACATCATTGGGATCAAGACTTTCCTGTCGTTCTCTGTAATCCCTTTCGTTGGTTGCAACTGACAGTGACATCACTTCCGACATAGAATAAAGACCACGATGTTTTTCAGGGCCTAAGAAAAAAACTCTTTTAAGATTTGGATATTTTTCAGTATTTAAAGCACCGCGGGGTTGCTCTTTTAGCTCTGGGATTAGATCATAGAGAATTTGTAAATAATTTGCGTCTCGTAAACCATTGATAATGATAATATTTTCACACTCTGATTGCTTTAAAACATAATCAATTTCTTCTGTTCGATAATTTGTATTGATAGTTAGGAGAACAGCACCAATACGAGCGGTGGCAAATTGCAAAGCTACCCAGTGTGGTACATTAGTAGCCCAAACCGCAACTTTTTCACCACGTTTAATGCCCATTGCCATTAAACCCTTGGCGATGGTATCAACCGAATCAGAAAACTCTTGCCAAGTCTGACGAAAGCCACGATCTACATAGGATACAGCTAATTCATCTGGGAATTTTTTAACGGTTTCTGCTAAAATTTGCCCAAGAGTTATCTCTCTGGTTATTTCTTTTCTTGGCATGATTCCCTCTTATGTATTGTAAACAACAGCGTAAATTTCTACGTCTCCACCAATGGCACGTAAACTATGGGGCACTATAGAGTTATAATACATAGTATCGCCCTGCTGCAGGACATGTGTTTCGTTACCATAAATCAGCTCTAATTCGCCTGCGATTACAACCACAAATTCCTCTCCTTCATGGGAGGAAAAATTTGCTTTATCAACTGGGGAAAATTTCACATAAAATGGTTCCATATGACGATCAGCCTTGCCAGCACCTAAGGCATGGGAGCGATAATGACCATCTTCGTTACATTGGTAGGAATCAATCGACTTATTTCTATCTCCAAGACGAGTAATTAGAGGATCTTTTGCATCTTGATCATCCATGAAAGTTCCAACTCGTTGGCCTAATGCACGGGACAACTTGGTCATTACACCAATAGATGCAGAGGCAGTACCAGCCTCAAAACCCTGAATGCTCAGTTCTGAGACACCAGTTCTAGCAGCTAAGTCAGCAACAGTCAGATTTAATTTTTCGCGATAGAGCTTTAGTCTTTTACCAATTTGCTGAAGATTACTCATATTATGTCCTCGTAAAATTTAATAAGGGAGCAGTTGAAACACCCACCGTAGAATAACAAGATGAGTGCTCTAGCCAATTTGTTGAAATATTAGCTGCTAAACCAGAAATAAATAATTTAAAAATTTCTGGTTTAGCGGGGTACCAATAATTTTTACTTAATATTATCTCTAACCCAAGCCTTAGCGGTCTCAAAAATTTCAATGTTTTTCGGAATTAATTTTGGTTTCGTTGCAAAACTATCCTTTAAAGCATTAACCACACTGTCCTCGTCAAGCCCAGTCAATCCAAGAGCCACCATCGCTCCAAGTAATGCGGTATTAGCGGCTTTAGCAACACCACCATTTCTTGCAATTTCAGAAGCAGGAAAACCATAAACTGTTGCCCCAGCAGGAAAATCAATCTCAACTGGAACCTGTGAATCATATATTAACACACCACCATCTTTTACTGTGGGTGCGAATTTTTCAAGAGAAGGCTGATTCATGGCAATAAGCAAATCTGGAATATCAACTGCTGGGCTACCAATATCCTTGCTACTAATAACCACAGAACAAGAAGCTGTGCCGCCTCGTTGCTCTGGACCATAGCTTGGAAACCATGACACATTTCTTCCGGCTTCACTGGCAGCATTAGCCAGCACTAAGCCAAGACTTAAAATGCCCTGCCCACCAAAACCACAAAATTTGAACCCTTTTTCCACATAATCACTGCCTGTGTTACATACTCCCTCGGACCCACCTGCAAGCTCAGCCAAATTTTTCAGCGGAATCTTTTGCGCTACTGGAGTTTCTTGCTCCGTGCGATCTCTAAAATTGCCAAGAGGGAAGAATTCTTCCATAGCATCAATGGTAAATTCAGCCGATTGCACGGCACTCATTTTCATATTAGTTGGACATGGAGAAAGAATTTCGACAAAAGCGTATCCTTGGCCATTTTTCTGTACCTCAATAGCCTTACGGATGGCTTTTCTAGCCTTCATTATTCGTTTGGTGTCAGCAACTGAAACACGCTCAATAAAGACAGGTGCTTCCAGTTGATTAAAAACCTCACACACCTTTAATGGGTAGCCATCTGTTACAACGTCACGACCAGCAGGAGATGTCACAGTTTTTTGACCAGGTAAGGTTGTGGGTGCCATCTGCCCACCTGTCATGCCATAAATAGCATTATTAATAAAGAAACAGACAAAGTTTTCACCACGGTTTGCCGACTGAAAAGCATTATTAAAACCGATTGCCCCAAGATCACCATCACCTTGATAAGCAATTACAACTTTACCAGGTAAACTACGGGAAATTCCAGTTGCTACAGCAGAAGCTCTGCCGTGGGGAGCTGCAACATTACCACAATCAAAATAATAATAGCAAAAAGCACCACAACCAACAGGAGAAACAAAAACAGTCTCATCGCCGATACCAAAATCAGCGATAGCTTCAGCGATAAGTTTATGGATAATACCATGCCCACAACCACCACAGTAATGGGTTGCTCTTGTCTTACTGCCATCTTTTCTTATGAAGTTTTCATAAAATCCTTCAGCTTTTTTATACATCTATTCGCCCTCCATAAGTTTCCTAGCTGCAACACAAACTTCTTCAGTGCTAAGTAAATTGCCACCCATACGATTAACTAGGGCAACCTCACTATAAACCTTGCGATTAAGGTGAAGAATCACATCTTCTCGGTACTGACCATTACTTAATTCCACCACCAAAATATTTTTGCCAGTTGCACACGCTTGTAATTCTTTTTCTGGAAATGGAAAAAGGGTAATCGTTCTAAACAGGCCAGCTTTAATTCCTTCAGCCCTTAAAGCATCCACCGCTGACCGAGCCACTCTAGAACTAGAACCATAAGCAGTTAATATTATTTCAGCATCTTCAACCAAATACGATTCTGATTCGGCATCTTCAGCCATGGAAGCATATTTTTCTTGCAAGAGCCAATTATGCTTTTCCTGTAAATCATTTTGTAAATAAATTGAAGCAATTAGATTTTCACGAGTTTTCGCATCTCCCATGACCGCCCAATCAGCCACATCTGGTTTTTCTAACACTTTTTCTGGTAGCTCTAAAGACTCCATCATCTGACCTAGAACTGCATCAGTCAAAACAATGGCAGGATTGCGATATTTGTAGGAAAGCTGAAAAGCCTTGATTGTCAAATCACACATTTCTTGAACCGATGAAGGTGCCACGACGATACATTTGTAATTACCGTGTCCACCACCTTTAACAGCTTGACTATAGTCTCCCTGCTCTGGGCCTATATTACCAAGCCCGGGACCGGTTCTTTGCACATCCACAATAACAGCAGGCAACTGGGCTCCAGCAAGATAAGAAATACCTTCATACATCAAACTCATACCAGGACCAGATGAAGCCGTCATGGAAACACGACCTGCACTAGCTGAGCCGTAAATCATGTTTATTGCACCAGTTTCACACTCCGCCTGTAAAAAAACTTTTCCACGTTGGGGGAATAATTTAGCAGCCGAATGGGCAATTTCAGAAGCAGGAGTAATTGGGTAACCAAAATAAGCTTCGCAACCTGCGTAAAGAGCTCCGAGAGTTACCGCTTCATTGCCCTTGATAAACTTTCTCATTTGCTTACCTCCTTATCCTTTTTGAACACTTCTACTGCATAAGGTTCTGGGCAATTATAAAAGCAAATAGCACAGCCAATACAACCTTCTCCATTATATTCAGCAGGAGTATAACCTTTTACATTCATTGTTTCAGAAAACTGAAGACAATCCTTGGGGCAGGCATCAATACACCTACCACAACCTTTACACTCATCCCGATCAATTACCGGTTGAGATTCTACACCATGTTTTTCTGACACAACAACTCTCCTACTCACGGCAAAATTATTTTCATTAAGGGAGGACTCCCCATCTATATTAGTGAATGGAGAAACCTATTGTATAATGGATTATTTGTCTACTATTTTAGTTTTTATAAAGATTACAACCCCCTTGTTTTTACTAACAAAATAGTCACAAAAAAAGAAAATGGTCACAGAAATGACAAGGAAGTCGTTATCATACTTGCAATGATTGACGGATTTTTCTATATTCATTTTTCTTGCACTAACAAGATTAAGAGTTTAAATTTTTCCAGTTAATCTATTGTTACTTCGCTAATTAATTATAATATATACCTCGAAAAACCATAAGGTTAATATGAAAGAAAAATACAGTTTGGCTATCATTATTCTTGCCGCAGGTAAAGGCACGCGAATGAAATCTTCGCTTGCCAAGGTTCTTCATCCAGTTTTTGAGAAATCCATGGTAGAACACGTTCTACAAGCAACCTCTTGCCTGCCTAGCAATAATCGTATTGTTATTATTGGGCACCAAGCCGAACAGGTGCAAAGTAATTTAGCAAAAAATGACTGTTCATTTATCCTACAAAAAGAGCAACTTGGCACAGCCCATGCTGTTTTGGTTGCCCAAAATGGAGTGAAAGATGAGTGTGAGGATGTGATGATACTTTGTGGTGACACACCTCTTCTTTCAGCCGAAACACTTGAGGAAATGTACGCCGATTACAAACAGTCAAAAGCGATTCTAAGCTTGATGACCACCAAACTTCACAACCCCAGCAACTATGGTAGAATTATTTCCGATGAAAACGGGCAACTGCAAGCAATTGTAGAAGAAAAAGATGCTAGCCCAGACCAACGTAAAATAAATGAAATTAATGCTGGTATTTATATCGTAAACAAAGAGTTTTTATACGATACCCTTTCTAAAATTGACAGCAACAATAGTCAAGGCGAATTCTATCTCACAGATATCGTAAAGCTTGCCAGTGTAGCACGGCTCGTTCGTAAGAAATATATTAATCCAGAAGCAAAAGAAGTGCTGGGTGTTAATTCCCGCATTGAGTTGGCCGAAGCCGAGACTGAATTAAGATTTCGCCACAACAAAAAAATCATGCTGCAAGGTGTCAGCATGATAAATGCTAACGACTGCTACATTTCTCCAGCAAGTGAAGTTGGCATGGATTGCCTAATTGGCAAAGGCGCAGAACTAAGAGGAAATTGCCTAATTGGAGCCAACTGTCAAATTGATACTGGTGCCATACTAGAAAACTGCCAAATACCAGCCGATTCTTATATTGGCCCTTATAGCTATCTTAAAAACTTCACACCCACTGAAAAATGTACTCTTGTCGCTTATAGCCAGAACTAATCTAAGGAAAAAAAATGATTATCCATGTGAATGGTGAGAAAAAAGATTACCCTAAGAATTACACCATAAAAGATGTCCTATCAGTTTATAATCTTGAAGCTGATAGTATAATTGTTGAATTCAACAATGGTTTAATAACCGACCACGCCCGACACGGCGATCCCCTAAAAGATGGGGACAAACTAGAATTAGTCAGATTCGTTGGAGGCGGCTGATATGTTAAAAATTGCAGGCAAAGAATTTAGTTCGAGGCTTTTTATAGGTACAGGTAAATTTGCCTCTCCTGCCGTCATGAAAGATGTTTTGGTGGCTTCGGAATCAAAGATGGTGACGGTTGCCCTACGCCGAGTAAATCTTGACGACCCAGAAGATGATATTATGTCGCAGATTGATACTGGCAATACCCAGTTTCTTCCTAATACTTCAGGGGCAAGAGATGCTGTAGAAGCCATACGTCTTGCCGAACTAGCGAGAGCTGGTTCTGGTACCAACTGGATAAAACTTGAAGTGACCCCAGATCCACGCACCCTACTTCCATGCCCAGTGGAAACCTTTAAAGCCACCGAGGAGCTTGTAAAGAGAGGTTTCATAGTCCTCCCTTATATGAACGCAGATCCGATATTAGCTCTTAAATTACAAGATGTTGGAGCTGCAGCAGTTATGCCTCTAGGTGCACCAATTGGCACCAACCTAGGTATAACAACAGCCTTGCAAGTATCTATTATCATAGATCAAGCTCGAGTTCCTGTGGTAGTTGACGCAGGTATTGGTGCCCCATCCCATGCTTGCATTGCAATGGAACTTGGAGCGGATGCGGTTCTTGTTAATACCGCCATTGCAATTTCAGGCAATCCCGTTGCCATGGCTGGTGCTTTCTGCACGGCCGTAAAAGCTGGTCGCACTGCTTACGAAGCAGGGCTTGGCAGACAATCTGCAACCGCCTCAGCATCATCACCCACTAGTGGCAACATAAACACCGACCTAGGATTTTTAGTATAATGTTTACTCCACCTAATATAGCGGATAGCATAGATAAAATTGCGAGTAGCACCAGTGAAGATATTGAACAAATTCTCAAAACTGGTAGATGTAGTTTAGAGCAATTCCCAGCTCTATTATCCGAAAAAGCCGCTCAATATTTACCGCAATTATCAGAAATATCTAGTCAAATAAGCTTACAAAGATTTGGCAAAACCATGCAACTCTACGCACCACTTTATGTGTCTAATTTCTGTGCCAATAAATGCGTATACTGTGGTTTTGCTGCAAACAATCAAATTACCAGAAAATGTTTAAGCCCTGATGAAGTTGATTCCGAAGCTGAAATCCTTTACGCAAGAGGTTTTCGGCACATCCTTTTAGTTACGGGTGAGGCTGAAGCAAAAGTAAACGCCAAAGATCTTGCAGATATCGCCATCCGCTTAAAAAATAAATTTTCTTCAATCTCCATTGAAGTCCAGCCCTTTGACACAAATGATTACACATTATTATTTGAATCTGGAATAACTTCCGTGGCTGTCTACCAAGAAACTTACGATCGTACACTTTACTCAAAACTCCATCTTGGTGGCAAAAAGATGGATTATGATTATCGACTTGCCACGCCAGCAAGGGCATGTGAAGCCGGAATGCGTGAAATAGGCATAGGTGCATTACTTGGCCTAGGAAATTGGAGATATGAGGCACTTTGTCTAGCCAGTCATTTATCTTGGCTCAGAAAAAACTATTGGCGATCCAATTTCACCGTATCGTTCCCACGCATGAGACCTGCCAGTGGTGGTTTTGAGCCTGAACACCCCATGGACACTAGGGAACTCTGCCAGCTTGTTTTTGCTCTTCGCATACTTGACCCAGATGTGGGTCTACTGATTTCTACACGGGAAGAAGAAACATTCAGAGATGGCATGGTTGGACTTGGACCAACCAGATATTCTGCTGGTTCAAGCACCCAGCCAGGTGGATATGGCGACCCTGATGTAGCAGGAGAGCAGTGGGACGTTGGCGACCACCGGAGTGTAGAAGAAGTTGCTAAAATGTTAAAAGACAAAGGTTTTGATACGGTTTACAAAGACTGGGATCCTAGTTTTCAAGCAACAAACTAGGAATTAGGCCCCACAAAATATTTCAAAAAAGGACTATTATGAGCGATATAAAAAAGATGTACTCCACCATCCTAGGCGATAGTTTCCCTATGGATATGACCATAAGTTTTGGTGATCAAAAACTTATCTACAAGAAAAAAACTTGGGCTATTGCAAATACTGAAGGCGTGATTGAAGAACGTGGAGTTCGTTATGGCGAAAACCCGGATCAAGAGGCCGCTCTTTACCAATTAGTAAATGGTAATCTGAGTCTTGGTAATTGCCAATTCATCGAACCTGGAAATGGTCTTGTATCAGGCATCAATGTCGAGGATATGCTTCAGGTTGGCAAGCACCCTGGTAAAATAAATCTCACCGATATTGATAACGGCTTAAACATCATTAAATATCTGACGAAAAAGCCAGCAGCGGTCATCCTTAAACACAATAATCCATGTGGTGCTGCTTGGGCTGATAACCTTGCCACCGCTTTTGACAAGGCTTTAAGATGTGATCGTATTGCCGCCTTTGGTGGTGCCGTAATCATGAATCGTCCTTGCGATATTAATACCGCTGAACTTCTAGCCCAAAACTATCTTGAAGTAGTTTGTGCCCCTGATTTTGAAGAAGGTACCCTGGAAATCCTTAGTCGCCGTAAAAACCTGCGTATTATCAAAATTTCTGCCATAGACCGTCTAACTGATTTTGAAAAATACCGTTTTGTTGATTTTAAGAGCCTTGTTGATGGTGGACTCATTGTTCAGCAAAGTGCGGTCAATTCCATCCGTAGTATCGACGATATGATGCCAGCTATCACCACTTACAAAGGTGAAGAATATAAATGCAATCGACAACCAAACGAACGCGAAATAGATGACATGGTTTTTGGTTGGGCCATCGAGCACGGTGTTACTTCCAACTCTGTGCTTTATGTGAAAGACGGCTGCACCGTGGGTGTAGGAACAGGAGAACAAGACCGAGTGGGAGTAGCCGAGATTGCTGTGCACAAGGCATACATTAAGTACGCCGACTTACTTTGTTTTGACAAACTTAATATGTCATTTTCAGAACTTGAACTTGAAATAGCCGCAGGCAAGCAAGAACAATCAGCAGCGGACGAAATTCTAGCCCAGACCAAAACAGATAAGGCCGGCCTTGCTGGTTCTGTTATGATTTCAGATGCTTTCTTCCCATTTAGAGATGGTGCAGATGTGGGTATCAAAGAAGGCGTGAGTGCTATTCTACAAGCTGGTGGCTCCATGCGAGATTTTGATACCATACTCGCATGTAATGAATCTGATGTTGCAATGATGTTTACTGGCCAACGCTCTTTTAAACACTAAAAATCCTGCTTAAACTCAAGGCTACTTTGAAAAATTGCTACTTAGCTCAACTTTTTCGTTGAACTCAAATGAATTTTCTAATTTTTCCAGGTACCATCAATTTAAGTTACCCAATATTATCTTCGATTCCTATCGAGGATAATATTGGGGATTACTTCTTCGTTACCATGCAAATACACTCCTCGCGCCCTTACCATAACTATTTCAAAGAATTCAATTAACAACCTGAGCAATACGTTGATTACCAGTCACAAACAGACTACTGACCGGAACAATATCAACCTTCAGGGAAAGTGTTGGCAAACACTTTCTTAAAGCATCAAGGGTCGCATTGTGAGGATGCCCAATGCCTATACTACTACCCTTTTTTTGCGCTACCAGTACCAATTTTTCCAACTGTCCACAAATAGCATCTTCCGTACGAACATTATCTAAAAATATATCTCTTCGCATAGCAGGCATTGCTAAAGACTGAGCTGTCGAATGAGCCACACTTTTTCTACTTGTGTAACTATCCACAAAAAACAAACCTCTCTCTTTAACCGTTGTCAAAACATTTCCCATGGCACCCCCATTCTCTGTAAACAGTGAGCCCATATGATTATTCACCCCAATTGCCTCTGGAACACCATGTAAATTTTCTTCCAGTAATTGCAATTGACGCTCAGGACTATAATGCAATTTAAGGGTTGTTGGCTCTAAGGAAACATCTTTGCTCTGTGGCTCTAAAGCTAGGTGTAGCAGGACATCTCTACCGTTGGTCCTCGCCTCTTTCTGCAAAAATTCTGAGTTTGGAGTGAAGGGAAGAAAAGAAAAGCTTAAATCATGCGGTAGATTAATTAGACCAAGGCCAGATCTTTTATCATAGCCCATATCATCAATTATAATAGAGATACGAGGTTTTTCCCCGGCTTGAACTGTAGGAACAGAAAAAAACACCATGAAAAAAGTGGCAATGATGCTTATTCCTAGTATTACCAACAAGAACAACCAAAGACAAACCTTGATAGGCGAGAATCTCCTTTGTACCTTCTTCCTCGTCGGTTTTTTTCGTACTACCTTTTTCTTAGTAGCTGGCTTTGTCGCTATTTTTTTCACAGACTTCTGGGCAGTATTTTTTTTTCTAGGTGCAGATGACATGGGCTTAAATATTTAAAGAAGAATGAGAGATTATGATTTTCTAGCCAAAACGTAATGGGCAAGATCGATTAAAATATTTTTTTCTAGTAAAGAACTTCCTTGCCAAATATCAAGAGCAGCACAGGCTTTATTCACTTCCTCTTTAGCCTGTAAACGACCTAGTTCAAAACCATTATATTTTTCAATTAAAGTGTGTATTTCTGAAAAAGAATTTGCTCGTAGTTTATCGTCTGCCCAAATTTCAGCAAATCGATCCTGGTCAGCATCATTAGCTCTTGATTGAGCTAAAATCAAAGGCAAAGTCATCTTACCTTCAACCAGATCATTACCAACTGCTTTACCAGTTTTCTCACTATCACCCTGATAATCAAGAAGATCATCAACTATTTGAAAGGCCGCACCTAAGCTTTCGCCATAACTCCGTAGTCCTTCAATCTCTTCAGCTAAACCACCAGCGTAAATGGCTCCAACTTCACAAGAAGCAGCAATTAAAACACCTGTTTTCCCCATAACAGCTCGGTAGTAATCTAGTTCAGAAAGATTATATTCATTTGCATTTCGTAACTGCAAAAATTCTCCATCAACCATTGCTGAGGTCGCAGTGCAAAAACTTGTCAGTGCATCAACACCCGCAATGGTACCGACCAATTTCATGGCTCTAGCATGAAGAAAATCACCAGCTAGAATTGCCGCCGAAATACCATATTTTTTTGCCACCGATTCTTTGCCACGGCGCTGATCAGCTCCATCAATAATATCATCATGAAAAAGAGTGGCTGCATGAAGATATTCAAAGGCTTTGGCGAGTTGATAACTTTCATCCCCACTTTTGCCACATAAACGACTGGCAAGCAGGCACAAAAGTGGCCGCACACGTTTGCCGCCTGTTAATAGGCCATATTCTAAAATATCGCACAAAAGAGGTTCCATGTTTTTCCGCAAAAGATCAATATCTTTAGCGATAAAGGAATTTACTTTCTCGGCTTCTAATTTTATTGCTACTAAAAATTTCTTTTCATCCATTAAAAAATCACGAACCTTTTCTATATGCTAGTTAGACTATTCAAAAAATGTTTCGACGTCTGACAAATTACGACAAATTGGAGCAGCCGGTAAACTTTTCAAAAACTTTTTACCATAAAACTTACTAAAAAGCCTTATATCTAAGATAGCAATGACACCACGGTCTTTAGGTGAGCGCATTAACCTACCAACACCCTGCCGTAAAGCAAGTATTGCTCTTGGCACCTGAAACTCCATGAACGGGTTGCCACCCTGCTCTTTTATATGCTCCATCCGAGCTTGAATTACTGGGTCGGTTGGAACCTCAAATGGCAATTTTTCGATGATAACACAACTAAGAGATTCACCCGGTACATCGATACCTTCCCAAAAACTTGCCACTGCAAGTAACACTGAATCAGTGTCTTTCTTAAATGTTTCAAGTAGGTATTTCCTTGAACTGCGCCCCTGAACAAGCAGCGTATAATCAATTCTATCCTCAAGCCAGATAGCCATAGATTCCATAGCTCGAAAACTTGTGAATAAAACCAAAGTCCTACCACGACTATACTGCAAAAGATCCCAAACCTGCTCTTGGAATTTTTGATTATAATTCCTTGCATTTGCCTCAGGGAAACCAGTATCAGGAATATAAAGCAGGGCCTGTTCTTCGTAGGAAAAAGGAGAAGGAAAATGCAAAAACTTTGTGTTTACTGGCAGACCTAGATGCTCCTGTAAATAATTAAAATTATCACTAATCCTAAGAGTTGCTGAAGTCAAAACCGTACACTCCACACCTGCGTAAACAAGAGTAGCTAACTCATCTGAAACTGATATAGGTGTGGCGGATATACTAACTGATTTGTCACGTCTTTCATACCAGTGAACATAGTTGCTAGTGGTGGCATTATCCATATTAGCAATGGCCAGAAGATTATCATGTAATTCAGCTGATCTTCGTTCAAGGTTTTGCCAACCTTCACTAAAGGTTACATTTTGGGAACAAATTTCACTACAGGAAATTATCCCTCTTGCCAAATTCTCGACCCTTTCACGCCAAGTATCTTCGCCAATTTCAAGAAGCAGATCACGCAAAGCGCCTCTACCTCTCTTTTTGGGAACAAGAAAGATAAATCGCTCTAATCTTTGCCTTAATCCTTCTAGTTTTGTACGAATTTCTTTATGACGCTCATTATCCAAATCTTGCTCAGCTAGTCGCTCCGCATCACCAATAAAGTTCAAAATTTGATACTGACTAAAACTCTTGCCAAAAAATGTGGTGGCAATATTTTCTAGATGATGGGCCTCATCGAAGATAACTACCTCGTAACGTGGTAATAGTTCGCCATATCCCGCTTTTTTTAGAGAAATATCCGAGAAAAACAAATGATGATTAACTATGAGTATTTTAGCGTTTGCTGCACGCTGGCGTAATTTTGTAATAAAACAGTTGGAATGCTCTGGGCAATCACTACCAAGGCATTGATCTGACTGAGAAGAAATTTTATGCCAAAAGGCAGCATTATCATCAAGCCAGCCTAGTTCTGCTCTATCACCAGTCTCGGTAATATTTAGCCAGTCAGAAATTTTACTATTATCACTATTTCCTACTAGTTTTAGTTGCTGCTCACTTATATGCTGAAACCATTTATATAAACAGAGATAATTTTGCCGCCCCTTTACACACTCGGCAGAGACTGTTCTCTCGAAAACTTGTTCAATTAAGGGGATTTCTTTATGAAGTATTTGATCTTGTAGATTTCTAGTGGCGGTGGAGACTACGACTCTCTTACCAGAGATAATTGCTGGTAAAAGGTAAGCCAGTGTTTTACCAATTCCTGTTTCAGCTTCAACAACCAGAACTTTTGGCTCATCTGAATCTGGATAGGCAAGAGGAATGTCCTCGCCGATGGAATCAGCTACAGCCTCTGCCATCTCCAACTGGCCTTCCCTTGGTTGGTAATGTTCTATCAGCGAGGATAATGCCCCGCCAGATGCAAAAATATCTTTCAAAACCTGTCCTAATCTGTGAAATGAATCTAATTATACAAACCTTGAAATATAACTTATTTATTAATCAATGAATAGTTTTTTAGAGTTTTCTTTTTGAGAAAGAAAATGGAGTTTTTTTAATTTCGATTTCATTATACGTTTCTATAAAATTTAATCGATTTCTTTGCACTTAAAAATTTTGCTACTAACATAAATCCCTGTATTACAGAATAGTTTGTGCATTCCAAACATAAAAAGGATAAATTGTTTGTTCGTGGAATAATTAGCTAACTACCTATTAATATATGGAGATAATCCAGGATGAATTCCAGTCTCAAATCGTTCTTTAAACAAATACTTGCAAGTTTCAACACCTGCACCACCGACTCAACTGACCCTGCTTTAGTCAAAAAATTAATACAGAAACTGCATCCTATAAAATGTAAAAAAGAATTAATACGTATGGGTCCAAATGGTGACGGGGGTTATTTACTTCCTGATGATTTGCTTGGAATAAACACATGCTTTTCGCCTGGGGTAAGTGATGTATCTGGCTTTGAAAAAGATTGTGCCGATCTAGGAATGGAGGTTTATCTGGCTGATAAATCCGTTGATAAACCCGAATTTAATCACGACAAATTTCACTTCACAAAAAAATTTATTGGTGCGACCAATGACGATACCTTTATGACTCTGGACAATTGGGTTATAAACTCAGGTAAAGATAACGGTGAAGACCTACTTTTACAAATTGATATTGAAGGTTATGAATACGAGGTTTTCCTTGCCACCTCAGACAAACTTATGAAAAGGTTTCGTGTTATTGTTGCGGAGTTTCATCAGTTAGACAAATTTTGGAGTGAACCTTATTTCAATTTAACAAGCAGGGCTATTGAAAAAATATTAGAAACCCACTCATGCGTTCATCTTCACCCAAACAATTGCAAAGAAACATTAAATATCAATGGACTTAATATTCCCAAAGTAATGGAACTAACTTTTGTGAGAAACGACAGGGTTGAAAAAGAAAGTTTCCAAACCAGCTTTCCACATTCCCTCGATTTTGATTGCACCGATAATAAATCGACTACTTTATCTAAATGCTGGTATCGGCAAATCACTGATTAATTTAAAAGGCATACCTTCTAGATGGTCCAGACAACTATGTTTTCTTGGTCATTTCATAGCAACCTTAATATTGCTGGTCGTTAACAACTTATAATTTACATAACGGCACTTTACCTAAATTGTTTTTCTGCACCTAAACCTAAGACTACCACTAGTTGATCCTTGCTATACATTCAATTATAAGCCACTTATACAAGCAACCAATTTACTAACCGTAGATTTCTATTATCATTAGCTTGTTCACGAAGTCAATTTTTAAACAAAAAAAAGGTTGCTCTAAATTAATAGAACAACCTTTTATAACTTAAAAACTAATTAGCTAAGGGCTAAATTAGAATGCAAGTTCAAGAGACATACCGAAACCAAATGCATCAGCATCATCAAGACTTACACCGTTATTATCAATATCGGTAAGCAAGTAACCAGCCTGACCAACAAGCTTGGTGCCATCAGCGATAGCATAAGTTGCTGTTGCAGAAAGTTCAAATACAGATGCTTCAATACCAGCATTAACTGTACCGGTAACTTGCTCCATATCAGCGTATGCTAGGTTGAAACCTAAACCGAAATCTTCGGTTGCCTGATATGTAGTTTTTACACCAAGAAACCATGTATCAACACCAATACCATTTAGACGACCTACTTGAGAGGTAATTGCAGGAGTGATAATTGCGTCACCACCAATCATTACAAATCCGATATCATCATCCCATGCAAAACCGTCGCCAGCATAACCCATAATACCAGTTACATTGAATGCGTCGAAATCTGCACCAGCACTTAACCAAATACCAAAACCACTATCTTCACCAGTTATTGCGTTTGGAATGTTAGTAGCGAAATCTTGATATGCAATTTGTCCGCCTAAAGCAACAGGACCAACTTGTCCAGCCATTTCAGCAGTCATGATCCATGTATCAGCATCGTTATATGCTTCACCAACAAGAGCACCAGTATCAGTTAAGTCCAACTGACCATAGTAAAAACCAACTTTTGTAGTCCAAGCATCATTCCAATCTTGAACCCACGCTAAAACGTATGAACGATCTTCACTATCTGTGTAAAAATTTCCAGAATTAGCTGTAGCAAGCTGAACATCAACATTATCGATAGCGTACATTGCTATAAGAGTGGTACCTTCACTGCTCCAGGTAAGACGAACATTATCAAAATCGTTATCACTTAAGATACCAGAAGTTAGGTTCATGTTTTGACGACCAGCGGTTAGCAAGAAGCAACCCATTGGTACGCCCATGTACGCTTCGTTGAAATCAACGTCACCATCAGCAGAATTACCCCATTGATTATCATCATCAATAACAAGCTTGGTCTTAACAAATGCGCCACCAGCAGTGGTTCCTTTGATAGCTAGACGTACACGTGATCTCCAGTGATCATTTTGACTAACTTGATCACCTAACAACCCTAGATCATAGTTGTCTTCAAAATAGTAACGAGTACGAGCATCACCAGAAAACTCTACAGCAGCAGAAGCTACAACAACAGAGCCAACTAGCATTAAACCAGCAGCAGCAGCAATAATCTTTTTCATTTCTTTTCTCCTTGAAAAGCATTTAAATTCCCTTCCTGTCTCTCAGGCAGAAAGGATTTCCTTACACCAACACGATGAAAGGACATCATAAAACAATAGTGCTTATTTAACGGGTATTACCTAACTAGTCAATATTTTTTTACTAAAAGTATAACTTTTTATACTTTTACTTAGATAGCTAGTAAAAATTTTGGCTAAATCGGCATTAGGTGCCTATTAAATAACGTGCCAACTGGCAAATTTTAAATACCCACAAGTACCAGCATGTAATATATGAAATTTTAACACAAAAGGTGTTACGAAAATTAGACGCGCATCAAATCACTTTTAAACAGTAACCTATTGGCTTGTGGGAAAGTCTCCAGAGACATTAGATAGCAACATCTAATGTCTCTAAAAAAAGATATTAATATAGCTATATATTTGAATTCTTATATGTAAATTTATAATGGATTACCCTCGTTTCATTACCAGTAACAGAAAATCCAAAAAAAGATCTATTTGGGATTTGAGCAATTAGCAAATTAGCAAGTTTCTCACCATTCTTTTTACTATTATAATATCCATAAGATGGTATTTCACCTGTAACAGGGCTTGTTCTCCATAACTCTTTTATACCAGCCTCTTCATATTGCAAGCACACCACATCACCACCTTCATAACCTCTTAGGTTTGGAAATAGGCCAAAAAATCCATCACTAATAGAATCCTCACCGTCCTCTTCATCTTCATCTTTTTTCTTACTACGCGTCACACCTTTCACAAAATCAGATCGTCTATTGGCTCCAATAATAATTTCCATCTTACCATCATTATTAATGTCCTTAGCTATTAACCTGGTTGGAATATAAGTCCAATCACCATAATCATTCAGCTCTTGCTCATCACTATTTATTGCTTTATTGGTTTTACCTAAGCCCACCCCAAAATGATTTGTGGAACCACCATAGTTTTCACGACTTACATGAATTAGTTCATTTTTAGAATTGTATACTAGCAACCTATCCCGTCCATCCACATAGACAAGTTCATCAGTTCCATTACCTGTTAAATCAGCCCAAAGAAAAGAATGGATGTTCACTTTTGCAGGCAAAGGTAGTCTCTCACCTCTAGTAATATGTTTAAAGTCAGTTAATTCTAAATGATAAACGCCTGGCAAGACAAAGCTCTTTGCTCGATCAGTTGATCCTCGTTGACCAAGTAACTGCCATCCTTTACCTGGCACTTTAAGTGGCTGGATATATAAGCCTGGGATATCCATAAGCTTCTTTACACCACCACCTTTTTGCCACGAAACTATTTGAGATAAAGCCCTAGAACCAAAATTCGCACTGATATAAATTTCCTTCTTACCATCATCGTCGAGATCTGCAACATTGATATTATTAATTTTATTTCTATAACCAAGCTCATACTCAGCTACTTTTCTTCCTACCTCACCATCATTTTGATAGATGACTACTTTATTTTTAGAGGCATAAACCTGCTCTATAATTCCATCACCATCAATATCATCAACAAACATACCAACAACATCTATAGGCATTGGCGGCAGGCGTCTAACTGTTTTAACATCGGCAACAGCATTCAGGTTTGCTGAACCAAAAAAGCCACCACCGCCCATTAAGCCTTTCTTGTACTCAATCTCTGGATGTGCCGTGGTAAACCCAGCAAGCCCTAGGGCTGCAGTTCCATCAATATTGGCAGTATTATCATAACCAAAAACACTCTTAGCAAGTTCAGCTGCAAGTTCATCTACCGCTGCAAAAATTTCCTGCTCACTCTCAGCCTTAACCGAGAAATTTTGAGTATTATTTGCAGAAGTCATAGACATGGCCTTAACCTGCAAGGACAAGCCATCTCCTATTTTATAAGCAGAACCACGGATGATATAATCTACCGCAAGATCTTTGTTAGTCACAACCTTGCCAGTACTGGCAAGCTCTGATAACTCTTTTTTCTTAAGATCATAATCCACGGCTATAATACGCTCTCGGCTAGCTAGCTCACTAGCTAGCATAGTACTTAACCCAGGAACTAATGGTGCGTAAACACCTGCTTGGGATGCATCAAGAGGCAAAAAAAGAACTTTTGATTTTTGTTTAATTTTTTGAACCTTAACTGGCTCAATAGTAGCTAATTTCGCTTTACTTTCGGCCCACGAAACAGTGGTCAAAGATATGGCTAGTAAAAAGACAGATAGTGAAGTTAATAAACGCAACATATATTCTCCAAAATAATTATAAACATCTAATATGGAATTTTTGACTAAAGTAGGACATTTATAGCGTAATTTGTAGCCTCTTACAATCAAATATATTTCTCATTTAAGCTGTTATTAGCTCACTAACCGCATTTTAAGTATACAGCTACAAATTAAAAACTTGATTTGAAAAGAATAATAGAGTTTTTTGCTATCTTTTAGTAGGTTATTTTGCTTAATAATTTCTAAGTTCTTATCTGTTTTTAGCATCAACGTTTTTTCCCTTGTCTAAAGAGAAGCCCTATGAGCCAAGCAGAAACATACAATATATTAATGTATTCCCACGACACCTATGGTCTAGGCCATATTCGTCGTACCATGGCAATTGCCAATCACCTACGGGATTCTGGCACCAATGTGTTAATCCTGACAGGTTCTCCCATCGCTGGACGTTTTTCTTTCTCTGAGCAGGTTGATTTTGTCCGTATACCTGGAATGATAAAAAAAACTAATGACGAATATCAGTCTTTATCCATAAGAATTGACCAAGCCAAAGCTCTTGCGATTCGCACTAGTATAATTATGGCCACCGCCCAAACCTTCCAACCTGATCTTTTCATTGTTGATAAAGAACCTCTAGGCTTAAAAGGTGAAGTTTTACCAACTTTGCAATGGTTTAAAGAACATAGCCCAAACACAAATGTTGTCCTTGGACTTAGAGATATTCTTGATGAATCGGAAGTTGTTTGCCGGGATTGGACTAAAAAAGGAATTTATCAACATATCGATAAGCTATACGACGAAATTTGGGTATACGGCGATAAAGATATTTATAATCCCATTACCGAATACAATATCCCCAAAGCCTTAGATGCTAGAACCCTGTTTACTGGATACATCCCCAGAAGAATTGAAAAAGGGTCCACAAGGAGCGAAATCCGGAAAAAGTACAGGATACTTGACTGCGACAAATTGATCCTTGTCACAGCTGGTGGCGGTGGTGATGGTTCGGAAATCTTTGAGCATTGTATTGAAATGCATGAGTATTTCCCAACCTCTTTGCCCTTCAAAACAATTATGATTACCGGCCCTTTTATGCCTAGGGCAAAACTTACAGAATTGCGAGTAAAGGCAAGAGAATATGGCATCAAATTAATTCCATTTCATTCTCAAGTGGAAGATATGGTGAAAGCGGCTGACCTTGTTATTTCCATGGGTGGATATAATACCATTTGTGAAATTCTTACCCAAAATACACCAGCCCTAATTATCCCTAGAGAAACCCCTAGAAAAGAACAGCTAATCCGCGCTCAACACCTAAAAAAACGAGGATTACTTGACTATATAGAATGGACAAAAGTTAACCCTAGAGTACTCCGCGAGAAAGTAAGTTATCTTTTAGCTGAAAGTGAATATTACCAAAAAACAATCAGCGAATTTGCTCTATCAGGACTCGACAGAATGCGTTCCAGACTCCATGAACTAAAAGAAATCAGAGAAAACAATGAGCCAAAATAAACCTGTACTCGGATATATACTAAAAGGTTATCCAAGAATTTCTGAGACCTTTATCTCAAACGAAATCCTTCTTTTAGAAAAGCTAGGAACCAAGCTTCATCTTTTCTCCATGCGCCACCCTCGCGAAGATTTTTGCCATCCGTCGGTTAAGGAAATTGCCGCCGAGGTAACCTACCTACCGAGTGATCTAATTGAAGAGTTTCCCAGGTTAATCGAGTCGAGCAGACGTTTTGCCAAATTACGCCCACAAAGTTTTACCAAGACATTAAATTATGCCGGCGAATTATTTAAAGAGAAAGGGAAGACCGGGACTATAAAGCACTTCCTGCAAGCCTGTTATCTCGCAGAAATAGTTCTCAACAAGAATATTAACATTGCCCATTTACACGGTCATTTTGCCCACTCTCCTACCTCTGTAACGCTATTTGCCAGCATGCTTCTGGAAATTCCTTTTAGTTTTACCGCTCACGCTAAGGATATTTATACCTCCAGTAAAAAAAGTTTACAGGTCAAAATGGAACGAGCCGAATTTCTTGCCACCTGCACTGGTTACAACAAAGAATATCTTGGTGAGTTACAGAAAGAAATTAACTGTCCAATCCATAAAGTTTACCATGGTATAAATCTAGATATTTTCAATAAAACCAAACAAGATGGCACAGTATCTAGTCCGTATAAGATATTAACTGTTGCCAGATTAACCGAGAAAAAAGGTTTACCAACTCTTTTCAAGGCATTGAAAATACTAAAAGAAGAGGGTGTAGATTTCATTTATACCCTCATAGGTGATGGTGATGATCGCGAGTCAATTTTTTCCTACCTTGAAGAACTCGGTTTGCAAGAGAATCTTAACTGGCTCGGAGTTAAAACCCACACCGAAGTTATTGGTGAACTAGCCAAAGCAGATGTTTTTGCTCTAAGTTCACAGATTGCCGAAAACGGTGATCGTGACGGTGTACCAAATGTTTTAGTTGAAAGCCTTGCCATGCAGGTACCAACCATCTCCACAAATGTATCTGCCATCCCTGAATTAATCCATCACCTAGAAACAGGATATTTGGTGGAAGCAAAAGATGAGGTTAACCTAGCCAAAGGAATCAAGGCGTTGCTAACCGATGAATCTTTACGAAAAAATGTACAAAGAAATGGCAGAAAGTTTGTGGAAGAACATTTTAATAACAAGGTACAAACGGCCAAGCTACAAGAGGTATTCTTCAAGTATGCACCAATCCTAAAAGGATAATGGTTTACTGAATTGAAACGAATTTATCTCCTAAGACATGGGCAAACAGAATGGAATGTTGCTGGCAAAATCCAAGGTCGACTTGATAGCCCACTAACAACCCACGGTCGCAACAGAACTAAACAATGGAGCATCTTCCTACATAATTTTTCCATAAATAAAATCATTAGTAGCCCCCAACAAAGAGCAATTGATACAGCTAACATTATTGCAAAAAAACTTGGCCTTAATGTTACCAATAACTCCGGACTTAGAGAGCAGGACTGGGGTGACTGGGAAGGATTTAAAAGGACAGAAATTGACCAGGTAGAACTTGATAACCGCATCAAGTTAGGTTGGGATTTTTCCGCCCCGAATGGTGAAACCAGAAAGGCAGTACTAGAAAGAATTATTACTGTTCTGTTACAAACCAAATATGACAATAGCCTCATTATTTGTCATCAAGGTGTAATTAAGGCGTTAATATATCATGTTGCAAATAGAAAATTCCTACCTAATGAAGAGAAGTTAATCGCCAAGGATGAAATGCAGTGCATCGTTCTAGATAATGGCCAACTTAAAATCAAAGAACTAAACATCACTCTTCCATGAAAATAGCCTTTTATTGCCAGCATATCCTAGGCATCGGTCATCTTAGACGCAGCCTTACCATCTGCGAGTCACTACTTCATGCTGGCCATCAAATATACTTAATACTTGGTGGCCCAAAAACCGAAATAGACGAAAAAAAAATAAATATAATCCAGCTCCCTGGACTTTATATGGATGAAAATTTTACTGGGCTCATGCCCTGCGAACCCAGTCTTAATTTAGAAGAGACAAAGGCAAAACGTAAAACAATCCTTTATAATTTTTTCCTTAAAGAAGCTCCTGACATCTTCATAACGGAACTTTACCCACTCGGTCGCAAAGCATTTCGTTTTGAACTTGAACCAGTATTAAAAGGTATGAGAAATGGTGATATTAAACCAGCTAAATGCTTCTCTTCTGTCCGAGATATTTTAGTTGAAAAGACAGAAGATAGAGAACAGTTTGAACAACGTGCAGTTAATAGTCTAAATAAATATTTCCACGGTTTATTGATTCATTCAGATGAGGAGATAATTAAACTCTCTGAAACATTTGCCGCCACCAGTCAAATTAGTATCCCATGCTATTACACAGGCTTCATTGCGCCTAAAAGCGTTACGGCTCAGCTACTTAGTGAAAACAAGAGACCACTAGTTATCGCCTCTATTGGTGGTGGGAATGTTGGTTCTAAACTTCTTAAGGCAGTTTGCGAAGTGGCAAAAGAAGAAAAGAATATAGATTTCAAGATTTTTTCTGGCCGTTACAGTGAAAATACTTTCATTGATGAATTAAAGGCAATAGCGCCTGACAATCTACAAATAGAAGGTTTTTCTAGTAATTTCCAAGAGGAAATATGCCGAGCAGACCTTTCAATTTCTATGGCAGGATACAACACCTGTATGAATCTATTAAGAGCCGGCATCCCAGCCCTTCTTCTGCCATTCAAACAAAATAGAGAGCAGGAATTAAGGATACAAAAGCTAGGTACAATCGCCCCGCTAACAATTTTAACCGATACCGACCTTGCCCCCACCCTTCTTTTAGAAAAAATAACAACTTGCCTGAAGAAATCAAAAGTACATGTTAATGTTGATTTAAACGGTGCCGACAAGACCGTTACAATAATTGAAAATTTTTGCCGCGAATCATAATATGCCCTACCAAACATCCCCTATATACCGAGCATCAATAGATTTCAATAGTCGCCGAAATGAAATACAAGCAAGCATCCAACGTGGCTGTAAAAATGGTAGTAACGTTTTTTTCAGAGCGGACGATATTGCTGTTCCTTCTGATAAATATAGTCAGCTCATGGCCATATTCCAAAGACATCAACTACCACTTGCCCTTGCCTTGGTGCCAACCTGGCTAAGCGAGAAAAGATGGAACGATATACTTGAAATAGCAGGAAACAATACCCTATGGTGCTGGCACCAACATGGTAGGTTGCACCGTAATTTTGAACCTACAGGAAAAAAATACGAATTTGGTCCTTCCCGGAAGAATGAAGAACTTGAGTTACACCTTTTACGAGGAAAAATGACTCTAGAAAAATTTGTTGGCTCAAGATTATCCCCATTATTCACTCCCCCATGGAATAGATGCTCAGAACTGACCTTACATTACTTGGTAAAACATGGCTTCAAAGCAATCTCCCGCAGTAGAGGAGCAAAACCCAAATCACCTCATAATCTACCAGACCTACAAGTAAATGTAGATTTACACACCAGAAGAGAAGAAAACGCTGAAAAATGTTTTCAAGACCTACTCATGGAGCTCGAAAAATCGCTACAAGAACCACTATGCGGCATAATGATTCACCACCAGTGCATGAACAAGAATGCCTTTCTCCTCCTAGAAATACTACTAGAAGAATTAAAGAACAAGGAAGGTATTAGTTTTATTAATTTAAAAAGTTACCTATAACAAAAACACTACCTCTATAACACCTTTTCTTTAGCCTAATTTTCTGTTATTTTCATATAGTAGCCTTCTTTTTACAAGAGTAGTTTTGAATAAACTTTAGGGTACAAAATACTTCTTAATCCCAATGAAGACTCATTCTGAGCCAAAGGTATATTATGCGCATCATAGTTTTACCCTTCTCAAAATCTGTACAAATGGCAGTACAATCGCTGCGAGCTAGATTTTTCCGCTCTGCCATCACCACCATGAGCTTAATACTTGCCGTAGCATTTCTCGCTTATACTTGGGTTGGTAACGATATCATGCAGTCCCTTCTAAATACCGCCGACAAAACAATTATGCAAAAGTTACAGGTCATGGGTTACGATATTAGCTCATCAGTTTCCGCCTCACCTAAACAACGTTGGATTGTTTTCTTATCCCTGTTAGTCTGCGTAGTTGGCATCATCAATGCCCAATTAATGTCGGTAACTGAAAGATTCAGAGAAATTGGCACCCTGAAATGTCTTGGTGCCTTAGATTCTTTTGTCATAAGACTTTTTGTTTTAGAAGCACTTATCCAAGGATTAATTGGTTCAATCCTTGGTGTCCTGTTTGGGGTTGGATTTGCTATTTTTTCAGCATTTCTTCGTTTTGGAACTTCAAGCATATCTCATATAGGTTTTCCTGTTTTTTATTCGGCGATGCTTGCCATTATAATTGGAACTAGCCTTAGTTTAATCGGCGCCCTTTACCCCGCAATTATTGCTGCCCGCATGCAACCAGTTGAAGCCATGCGAGCCGAACAATAAAATTCATAAAAAAGAAATAGGCCATGGTAAAAACCAAAAAGAATATTGTCCGAGTAAGTGGTGTCACTAAAGATTTTGATCTTGGTAAAATTGTTGTGAACGTGCTAAAAGGCATCGATCTAGAGATTGAAGAGGGAAAATATATCTCCATCATGGGTCCTTCTGGTTCAGGCAAAAGTACTCTATTTAATATGATTGGTGGCCTGGACAAACCCACCTCTGGCAAAGTTTTTATTGATGAGGTGGACATCGCCCAGCTGGATGCCTACGAACTAGCCTGGCTCAGATGCCGCAAAATTGGTTATATATTTCAAACTTTTAACCTAATCCCTGTCATGACGGCTCTTGAAAACGTCACCATCCCCATGACCTTTGCTGGAATGTCCAGCGACGATGCCAGCAAACGAGGCATGGAATTACTTACACAGGTTGGCTTAGAAGGAAGACATGGTCATAAGCCATCGGAACTATCGGGGGGACAACAACAACGTGTTGCCATCGCCCGTGCACTAGCCAATAGTCCAGCAATCATCCTTGCTGACGAACCCACTGGTAACCTTGATTTAACCACCGGCGAAGATATTATCAATCTACTACAGGACTTAAGCCGAAGAAAAGGGGTGACAGTTATTTCAGCAACCCATGACTTCAAAATGCTGAATGTCTCTGATCAAGTGATCTGGATTCGAGATGGTAAAGTAGATAAAATTCAGGAACGTGCTGATCTTGATATTAAAACTGGCGGTCTAGGAGAGTCCCACTAAAAACATGAAACATAATTCTCTCAAATATTTTCTTCTTTTATTTTTAATCATCTTTACGACTAGCACTTGTTTTGCGGCTCTTAATGATGACACTAAAAAAATAATCACCGATATAAGTGCCTTTAAAAGTAGGCAAACCGGAAGTAATGGTGCAGAAAAGACTGTTCAATACATTGAGAATTACTTCACAAAACTTGGGTTTGCCCCTCAAGAATACCTGTATCAGGTTCCAGTAAAAAAAGTACAAAAATCTACAATAAAAGTGGCTGGACAAGAAATATCACTAAGGCCATTTTTCTACAACGCCATAACCCCAGAAAGTTCGAACGGACTGCTTGCCGCCCCTGCCTACTATGTTGGCAAAGGAAGCCTAAAAGAGCTGGACGGAATTCCCATACTAGATTCAATTATACTTATAGATTTTAATTCTGCTAGAAACTGGAAATTCATCGCTTCCCTCGGTGCAAAAGCTGTTATTTATCTTGCTGAAGGCAGTGAAAATCGTTTTCAATTTGAAGAAAAAACAGAGTTAACTCCATTACAACTACCTTGCTACTGGTTAGAAAAAGAAACAGCTGAAAAACTATTTGCCAATTCAATAGACAAACTCGGTTTAATCAACAAACAAGTTCAGATCTTCACAGAAATATCTTGGCAAAATTGCTTGGTAAAAAACGTCTACACCTTTATAAAAGGAACTGATGCCAAGAAGGCCAAGGAATTACTGATCTTAGAAGCATTCTATGACAATAAAGAATTAGTACACAATTTTAGCCCTGGTGCTGACAGCAGCATCTCCATTAGCTCCTTGCTAAAAACAGCCAAAGAATTATCGGAAAACCCACCCGAACGATCAGTTCTGCTTCTCGCCACCTCAGGAAATAATCAAAATTTGGCTGGTATGCGTGATGCGATGTGGAGTATTGCCACCAAATCAAAAATGCTGAAAGCTGAAAAAAAGCGGATTAAATCGCTAAAAAAAGATATCGAACAAATCCTAGATATCATCGGTAGCCTTAGTTTTCCACTAGAAAAAGATATTGATAGGGACAAACTAATCAGCTCTGCCTTACAACGTATCCTTTCGAAAGAAATAGATCAGGTAACAAGAAAGTTAATTAACCTAAGACTAGAAAAAAAATCACCAAAAAATAAAGAGAAAATCAAATCTCTTGCAAAAGAACGTCTGCGTTACAAACAACTCAGTTGGGTCAGTTTTTATCATGATATGCAACCCTACGAAAAAGAGTTGTTTATGGAACTACTCCCCGAAATAAAAAAGGTTTATAAAAAATCCAAAAAGAATATTAAAACCCAGAAGAAAGCATACGATTCTGCCATGGATTTTCGAAAGCAGGTGAAGGAATATGATATTGCAGCCTCAATCAGCTTTCATCTCTCCGGGCACGGTAATGGTGTTGGTGCCTTTCACCGCGGTTTTCTATATCCGCTAAAAGCATCCATCAATAGAACTGGTATATATAGTCGAATAGCTGACTTACTTGACGAGGCAGGTCTTGATTTCACTGGCAATGCTAAATACCAACAAACCCTACGCCCTAGTGTACTCAGAAGTTGGGATTCTTGGTTTTTAGATCAACCTGGCCTTGGCGGTGAAGTTAGCTCTATGGCTGGATTAATTGGCCTAAGCCTTGTCACAACTGGTGACGCTCGGATGCGATGGGGCACTCCAAGCGACACTCTAGATAAGCTTGACTGGAATTATATTGATGCTCAAAATAAGCTTATCAGCGCTTTGGTTCAAAAATTAAGTTCTGCTGGTAAACTACATAATAAAAAATTCCCTCGAAAAGGATTTTCAGAACTTACAGGACGTAGCAACCTTCTATTACAAGGTGAATTATTCGCCAGTTACCCAGCAACAGAGTCCACAATTTTAGCCTACCAAGGTTTAAAAAAATATTATGCAATGGTGGACACGGAAGGGTATTTTAGGATCAAAGGTTTTGCCGACAAGAAAAATGTCTCCGACAAATTAATCCTAGAAGGATATAAATTTGACAAAAAAGGTCTAGCAGTTTGGGCGATAGATAAAAAAGATACTGGCAAAAGAAACTATCGAATTAAAGTCATGCGCAAAGCCATGAAAACTGATTTGACCATGTTTACCTGCCAGCAGACCACTATATTTAATCTACTAGAACCAAGAAATCTTAATTTCATGACCAAGATTCAACTCTACGATGGTAGGCGAGATGCCCCACCTCGTCATTATTGGTACAGTAGAATCGACACCAGAAAATCTTCTCTTTGCTCAATTTTCACCGAGCCAGGCACCCCCATAAAACTAACATTATCTGATACTGTCATCACCAACAAGATGCTTTTGACCAATAGTCAAGAAGACAAGAAAGGTGGGATTGGTTTTAACAATAGCAAGTATGATAAAATTCCTGCCACAACTCTCGTTGCTGCAAAAGATGCCTGGGCTCTTTTGGGACCGAGGATTGCCAATCTTGAAGAACATGGAATATTTGATGTTCGCATTAATGATTTGAGAAATAGAGGTCTTAATGCCCTTGAAAAAGCAACCAACTTATTTGCTGATTTAAAATATTTTGATGCTTGGGAAGAGGCTGGCAGTTCATTAGCACTTGCAACCAGAGTCTATACCGCAGTAGAGCAAACCCAAAAGGATGTACTCTTTGGAGTGTTATTTTATATCGCCCTTTTTGTACCATTTGCCTTTGTAATGGAAAGATTTCTCTTTAATTATGTCAATATTTATCAAAGAATCGTTGCTTTTTGTGGCATTCTTACGATCTTAATTGCCATAATTTACAATGTTCATCCCGCTTTCAATCTTGCATTTAGTCCACTAATTATCATCCTTGCATTCTTCATAATTGGCTTATCTTTTCTAGTAACCCTGATTATCTTTTTCCGTTTTGAAAAAGAGATGATAAATCTGCAAAACCGGGCAAATCACTATAAACCAGAAGAAATTAGTCGCTGGAAAGCTTTTGTCGTCGCCTTTTTTCTTGGCGTCTCAAATCTTCGTCGCAGAAGACTTCGTACCATTTTAACTTGTATTACCCTGATAATACTAACTTTTACCATCATGAGTTTTACAACAATTAAATCAGGACAAAAGCATATTCGCCTACCAGTTCACACAAGCGCCCCCTACCATGGCGTGTTATTGAAAAAATTTGACTGGCAGACGATGCCACCGCTGGCAGCAGATATTTTTTCTAGTAATATTGATGGCTTTAAGATGACCGCCCCAAGAATATGGCTAGAAGAAGAGAAGCCAACTAGGCCCGTAAATGTGCCTATGCAAGCAGGAAACATTCAGACTAGTGCGGCAGGATTAATCGGACTTAGTGTCAACGAACCTGAGGTTACAGGTCTTGATAAAGTACTTGTGCAGGGTAGTTGGTTTACTGACAACAATAAAAATGATGTAATCATACCCAAAGAAATAGCTCTCACTCTTGGGGTTAACGTTGGTGACAAAATCAATATCTGGGGCATCCCTTTTTATATTAAAGCTATCTTTTCCAGCGAAAAACTAGATAAACGCCTTGATCTTGATGGAGAACCATTAACACCCGTAATTTTCCCCGAAGAAAGCAATAGAGATGTCAGCGATGCCGAACAAGATGCCATTGAGGCAGGAGACGACACGGGTGGTTTTCAAAGCAGATATGTACATATTAATTCTGCTCAAACTATCATTATCCCTGCCAATACCCTGCTAGCTGCAGGCGGTAACTTAAAAAATATCGCATTAATCCCTAAAGAGAACAGCAGTGATTATCTGGATACGCTTGCCAGCAAACTGGTGGATAGATTCACTCTACTTATATTCACAGGAGATAAAGACGGAGTCTGGTTATATAACTCTAGTGACACTATAAGTTACAGTGGTGTACCAAACATTATTATCCCGTTACTAATTTCTATATTCATCGTCTTAAACACTATGATAAGTTCGGTGCATGAAAGAAGAGGCGAAATTGGTGTTTATACTTCAATTGGTTTGGCACCATCCCATGTTGCCTTTTTATTCATTGCAGAGGCTCTCGCCTTGGCGGTAATTTCCGTGGTGACGGGATATCTTGTCGCTCAAGTATCCGCCTCGTTTTTAGCCGACACCCCTCTTTGGGCTGGTATAACAGTCAACTATTCTTCCCTTGCAGGCGTTGCCGCCATGTTTTTGGTTATACTTGTTGTTCTTATTTCAGTGATTTATCCAGCCAAGGTTGCAGCTACAATAGCTATTCCAGATGTAAATCGCACTTTTAAATTACCATCTGGAAGTGACAATGAGATATCCGTAGCTCTTCCTTTCCTATTAAAAACAAGAGAAATGAACAGTCTAGGCGGATTTCTTTTTTCTTATTTCAACGCTCACCACGAGGTATCACACGGATTATTTTCCACTGATTTTGTACAACTTAATCAGGAAAAAGACGCCTTTTATCTTAGCTCTAAACTATGGCTTGCACCATTTGACTTAGGTATCATGCAAAATATTTCCATCAGCTTTTTACCCAGTAAAGATTTTGTTGATGAAGACTTTCTAGAAATCGCAGTGCAAATAAACAGAGAAGCTGGCGAAGCAGCGGCTTGGCGAAGAATAAATACGGCATTTTTCCACGAATTACGCAAGCAACTACTTATCTGGCGATCCATTGATGCCGATGGACACAAAGAAAATGAAGTTAAATTTGCAGAGAACATCAGACCTATCAGAGGCGATCATGAATAATGAATCCATAACTAAAAGCCCAGGATTTATTCGCTGGCGAGCGCCAATCATTGGCCTTATTTTTGCCATCAGCATCTGTGTTTTAACGCCATATAATAATGTTTACTTACAAGCAACTCCACTGGGTGGCGGCCATTTCCCACTCGCTCCATTTTTCATTTTTTTAATTCTTGCGATAATCACAACTATTATCCGAGCAATAAAAAATAATATCAACCTACTAACAGGTGGAGAATTACTAGTAATTTGGATACAGGCTGTCATTGGCTCAGGTATAGCCTATACAGGTTTTGCCAGAACTTTTTTAATAAACATTACAGCTCCTATCCATTTTGCTGCCGTTGGTAACCGTTGGGAAGAGGTCCTTCATCCACTTATCCCTAAGAGTCTGCTTCCTGCCAGCAAAGAGGCCGTCGAAAGTCTCTATAATGGTTTGCCTGGTGCCCGTGACGGTGGTTGGATTCAGACACTGCAAACAATCCCCTGGAATGATTGGCTAAGTCCCCTTCTTATGTGGTGGATTTATGTTTTCCTCGGTTATATGGTAATGATTTTTTTGATAAACATCATTTCTCGCCAATGGGTGCACTACGAGAGGATGAATTTCCCTCTACTTAAAGTTCCCCAAATGATCGGAAAAGCCATTAATGATGGCGAGGGCGGAACATTTTTTGCCAATCGTTTTTTACTAGTAGGCTTACTAATTCCAGTATTTTTACATCTGGTCAATGGGCTAAGCATTTATTATCCTTCGGTGCCACAAATACCAACTTTAGTTTTGGCAGGAAGTTACTTTCCAAACGATGGTTTATTCACAGGTTTCAGCAAACTAAAATTATACTTTTATCCTGCATTTATCGGTTTTGCCTTTCTCACCTCACGGCAAATATCCTTCTCCTTTTGGGTATTTTTCCTCGCAGGAGGACTGCTGTACGGTTTACTTAATTTAGCTGGATACTCTATAGCCGCCGCCGAACTAGGCATAACCTTTGGACCAACCGTAACAAGACCAGAAGAAATGCAAATGCTAGGGGCTTACGGTGTTTTCTTTGTGTTTCTAATTTGGTTAGCACGACAACATCTTCTTGATGTTACCAAACAATCACTATTTTTAAGTAAAAGTAATGGTAAAGGTCCTGAATGGATCGATGTGCGGATTAGTTTCTGGGGCGCTATCATCTCAATTTCGTTACTCATAGGTTGGTATATTTTTTACGGAATGAATCCATTTTCGGCAATACTCTTGGTTGGTGCATTTTTCATGATCATGTTAGTTGCCACTCGTATTATCTGCCAAGGAGGACTAGCATATTTTACCCTCACAGCAGCCCCAATGGATGGACTTATTGCCCTCCTTGGGTGCAAAATGTTCTCGGGTATAAATGCCTTAATGGCTGGCTTAACCCAAAAAATTCTTTTTGTCGATCTTCGTGAGTCACTGATGCCTTCCCTACTACACAGCAACAGTATTCATCACGATAGAAGACCTACAATAATGTTATTCACAACCCTTATCTTCACCCTCGCATGCTCATTAATGGCATCGACCGTCGCCATGTTAGCCATGTGTTATAGATTTGGTGTCCGAGAACTACAATTTGAGTGGAGTACAAGAACAAGTCTCACAGTTTATGAAAATATTTTCCGTTTGATTTCTAGCCCTGCTGAAACAGGAGATTGGGTTTTTATCTTCGCAATTATAGGGGCAATAGCCATGTTAATTATGGTTGTTTGTTACCAAAGATTTTATTGGTGGCCAATCCATCCCATCGGCTACCTTACTGCCTATAGTTCTGCCATGCGCATCCTATGGCTTAGCTTTTTCATAGGCTGGGCATGTAATGCTCTATGCCTACGATATGGTGGAGTCAGACTATTTAAACATCTACAATTTTTCTTTATTGGTATGATAATTGGCGATTTTCTAATGGGTGGAATGTGGGCTATTGTGGGCCTATTCTCAGACATCAGCTATCAAGTTTTACCTAGCTAAATCACTGAGTAGCTGATTGATGGAACAAAAAGAGCACTAAAGAGAATGGCACAGTTTAGATAATACAGCTTTATTTAGTACCCAAAAAAATGACCCTAGGAAAATCCTATGTATGATGATAAGGAACTAAAAGAATATCGAGACCTGCTTCCTACTCCGACGAAATTCGAAGAAGGATTTGACTGGAAAACAATCATAGGTGCGATTTTCATCGGCTTTTTGATGATGCCTGGCTCTATGTATCTGCAATTAGTCATAGGGCAAGGTATCGGCCCTGCCGCTCGTTGGGTAACAATAATTCTATTTGCCGAAATTGCCAAAAGAGCCCATTCTGAACTTAAGCAGCAGGAAATTTTTCTTCTATACTATATGGCTGGTGCAGCTCTGGCCTCTCCTTTTTCTGGCCTATTATGGAATCAATATTTAGTCCAATCTGATGCGGCACGAATGCTGGGGGTAACAGAGTTTATACCTGCCTGGATTGCTCCATCGCCGGATTCCGACTCAATGTTAGAAAGAACATTCTTTCACCGAGACTGGCTAATCCCAATTCTCCTTCTCGTTGGATCGCAAATTATTCAACGAATTGATCATTTTGGTCTTGGCTACGCCCTATATCGGATAACCTCAGATGTTGAGAAACTACCCTTCCCCATGGCACCTGTTGGAGCACTTGGTACAATGGCTCTTGCCGAATCTGCCGAAGAGAAAAAAAGCAAAAATAGCTGGAAATGGAAGGTCTTTTCCATTGGCGGGGTTATAGGCCTCGCCTTTGGGGCCATCTATGTAGTCCTTCCCATTATATCTGGACTTATTTTCACTGAACAAATCCGATTAATCCCCATACCGTGGATTGATTATACTCGTTACACAGAAAATATTTTACCCGCCGTCGCAACAGGTATACAACTTGATTTAGGTCTAGTTTTTATAGGTATGGTTTTACCTTTTTGGGCAGTCATTGGTGGACTTATTGGGCTGATCATAACCATCATACTCAACCCGATTCTTTATTCTGCTGGGATACTAAATCGTTGGCATCCAGGGATGAGCACCGTTGATACAGTTTTTGCTAATAATTTCGATTTTTATATGAGCTTTGGTATTGGTCTAGGTCTTGCGATCGGTGCCATAGGTATTTGGTCAGTGGTCAGGTCATTTAAAGACTCCAATTCTAGGGGAAATCTAAACGATTTATTCAATCCCCCAGAAGGACGAGGTGATTTTAACTTCTGGATTTCCATCGCTATTTATCTTTTTTCAACCCTTGCTTATGTCGGGTTATGTGTTGTTCTAGTACCTTCATTCCCTTGGATATTTTTCCTTGCCTATGGTTTCATCTATACACCAATAATTTCCTATATTACCGCTCGAATGGAAGGTATTGCTGGCCAATTTGTCAGTTTACCACTTGTACGGGAAGCAAGTTTTATCGCCGGAGCGAAATTTTTTGGTTATCAAGGAATAGAGATTTGGTACGCACCAATTCCAATCCACAATTATGGTGAAGCAACAGTTCAATTTAGAGAAATAGAACTAACAGGTACATCGCTAAGAGGAATTATCAAGGCAGAGTTCTTAGTGCTTCCAATTGTTCTTACTGCAAGCCTTATATTCTCGCAGTTTATTTGGCAGTTAGCTCCAATCCCATCCTCAAGTTACCCTTTTGCTCAAGAATTATGGCATCTTCAAGCCCTAAACACTCTTTTGATGCAAACATCTACTTTGGAAGGAAATTCCATGTTTTACCAAGCCCTAAATGGTACCACTGTTTTTTCAGGTCTTGGATTTGGCCTTGCGATGTACGCCATTCTTAGTTTCTTAGGTCTGCCAATTTTACTAATTTATGGAGTTGTTCGAGGACTTGGTCAATCAACCCCACATGGTTTAATTTTAGAAGTACTCGGAGCTCTTCTTGGCAGGTACTACTTTCTTAAAAAGTTTGGCCCCATGTGGCGACAGTACGCGCCTGTTCTTTTAGCCGGATTTTCTTGTGGAATGGGTTTAAGCGGAATGTTTGCCATGGGCTTTGCTCTAATCATGAAATCACTTAACCATATGGCATTTTAATATTTTTCCTGCTCTTACTGGCAATTTATGATATTGTCACACTGTTAAATATGTAATACAGTTTTTTACACTTACCAAAGCTGCTAACAGTAACCGCAATAATATGTTTAAGAGGTTTCTATAATGATAAAAAAATTGTTTCGCACACTCATAACACTGACTGTTTCACTTGTCTTTGCAAGTAACGCCTACACAAGTGAAGTTCCTAAGGGTATTGCTGGAATAACATTAGGAAGTAAAGCATCTTCCTATCATACCGAAAAAGATTCACCTTATCTAATAGAGAAAGCTGTTGAAACTAACTCACCTTTTCGCAAAGCAACCTTATCCTATGGTCAATGCCAAAGGAAAGGACAGATCCTAAAAATCAAAGTTAAATATTTAAATAAGAGCAAAAAGTTTTTTGACGAATTGAATGATAAAATTACAGCCAAATATGGTGAAGGAAAATGGCAAGGTGATTCTTTTGGCATAGTCCGTAGTTGGAAATGGGAATTCAAAGATGCAGAAGGCAAAAAAGTCAATTTAGTTTTAGATTACAATCTAAAAGATACCGAACTTAGCATGGGATCAGTCTTAAAAATATCCTATCCTGTTCTTATCGAGGAAGAAAGATTGTGTAGTATTAAAGGCCAAAGTAAAGATGACAACACCCCTACTAATACAGAAATTTTGAATTGGGACGACTGTCTTCCACAATAATTTATGATATCTAATTAACGATGAATTCAATCTCTTGGAACGGTCTTTCCCTTGAATTAAATCCCCATTGGGAAGGTCGAGTTCAGGGAAGTAAACATCTTATTTTTGAAAGTGACCTACAACCACTGTTCGAAATCCGCTGGTATCCCCTAGCCCAAAAACCTAATTTCCAGAAAGAATGTTCTAAAAATGGCCTAAATATAAAACCAGCAAAAACACCAAAAGTTTTAGCTCAACTAATGGATGACATTTTTTGTTATCGCCAAAAAAATGATCATGATTTTTCTGGTTGCTTTATTTATCAAAAAGAACAAAAATATCTAATCCACTGTCACCTTACCACAAATGAAACATCCAAAATCCAAGCAATTATAAACCATCTCCCGAGCCTGCACCTTTTTGCTGATAATATTTGGAAAATACAAGACTTCACCATTAATATCCCTCGACACTGGAAGCTGGATAATTTTAATTTCAGCCCAGGCCTTACCCGTCTACAATTCTCCAAAGCAAAAACCATAATGCATATTTGCAGGCTCACCGAAGCGCAAAAAAGGTTAACAAACATTAGTCCAGAAGATTTACTTAGAGAATTAGCTGGTTGGCAGGATATGCAAATTCATTATAATGATAGTTTATATGCTTACAACAAACCGAGTATTCTAAAACAACTAGTCATCCGAGCTAAAAGAAAAAAACCTTTTGTTGAGGCACAGCTAAAACTCACAGCAAATGATATGATCCTTGCCATGGTAATCGAAGACTTACGACCAATAAACCAAGAAGAAAGTAAAAACATTTGGCAAAGCTATGCTATTTCCTAAGAAAAAAAACATCCCTACACCAACCCGCGAGGAAGCACTGGCGGCAATACCAATAATAAATCCCACAGTCGACATTTCAATACAAAAGAACAATTGCCTCCGTCTTAGTTACCCCCTTGCCATGAAACCCATGTTTAGCGATATACTACAAAAATTCACCAACAGGGTTAACGAAGAGAGTATCAAAAAATTGGATTTGGATCAATACGGCAGCGAAGTATGGAATTTAATAGACGACAAAAGAAATGTCAGGCAAATAATCCTCCTTTTTTCCAAAAAGAACAAGATCAGTAACCATGAAGCCGAACAATCTGTGACATCTTTTTTTAGAGATCTAGGCAAGAGAAAACTTATTGCCATGTCATAAATATGCCTCAATTCCTTCTGTGTTCACCCACTAATTCACTCCTTTATACGGTGCAACAGGGAAGATAAATAGTAAAGCAAGAACCATGATCAATTTCACTTTCTACCTCGATAATCCCACCTAATCTTTGCAGTACGCCATGAACTACGGCAAGCCCCATACCAGTACCTTCTTCACTCTTTTTCGTAGTGAAAAATGGGTCGAAAATCTTTTCTATTAGAGCTTTATCCATCCCCTCACCACAATCAGCAACTGTAAGTTTATAATACTCTCCAGCGATCAAGTTAGAAGCTACGGGAGATGAGTTGTCAATCCGTAAATGTGCCAGAGACAAGGTAAGCTCTCCACCCTCTTTCTCCATGGCTTGACAACCATTTTTAACCAAATTCATTACCAATTGATGTAAAAGTGTAGTTTCACCATTTATGGTGGAACTACTATCGGGTAAAATAAGAGTAATGACAATATTATCTTGTAGAGTTTGTTGCAGTTGGCTTTTAACATCCTGTACAATCGGTTCTATAATAACAGGTCCAAAATTATTTTTACCTTGTGAGGAAAAAGTCAGTATCTGCTTAACCAAATCCTGGGCACGGCTTGAGGCTAAATGGATCTCCTGTAAAGCTGTTTTCCTACTTTCATCATCGACATCAAACTTCAAAAGCATCTCAGAATACCCCAAAATAGGTACGAGCAAGCTATTGAAGTCATCGGCGATACCTCCTGCCATGGTTCCTAGGGACTTCAACTCCCTGGATCTTTGCAATTTTTCCTGAATCTGTAGCTCTTCGGTAATATCTTTAACAAGGCACATGCTGCAATAACCGTCTAGCGGTACCAAACTCATAAGTGCTTCTCTTTCCAAGCCGTCATGGTTTTTTATTCTCACCTGGCCAATATCGGTAGCATGATCTAACTGCTCTACATTGTCACTAAAACAATAAGAACTTCCTGCCAAGACATCAGACATAGTTAGATTTTTTATCTCACCTATGGATAAGCCTGTAATATCAAGAGCTGCCAAATTAGCATCCAAAATATCCAGTGTAAAACGATCGATAAGAAATAATCCATCATTAGCTCTCTCAAAAAGAGCTCTATACTGGCGCTGACTACGGACAAGAGCAACCTTATACTGAGATCCTCTAAATGTTTCGCCAATATAGGATGTTAAAATACGGCCTACCTCTAAATCGTAGGCCGTAAATGGAGGTGTTTTCTTATCATGCAAAGTCAAAACAGCGATAGGTTTACTCCCACCACCTTCAATATCAAGAACAGGAAAAGCAAGAACGGAACTATTAATATAACCTTCCCAGCCACTAGGCATAACACTACCCATTTGATTAATATCAGGTACCAAGGTAGCCTGACCACTATCAATAACATGCTGAAAAACAGAACCCTCAACAAGTGGAATAGGCAAATATGGCTTTGAATTTGAACCATTAAGAGCATGCATTAAATGAAGGCCATCCTCTTTTATTAAGTATATACTGCCTCCTTGAGCCTGCATATGCTGTGCAAATTCTTCTAATATCAATTGGCCTAAGTTGCTATCCCCTGCATCTGAATTAGAAAACCTACCAATAGAAGGAACAATACTTCTGAGCCTTAAATTCTGTCGAGCCAGAGTTGCATTGGCTTTTTCAAGTTCAATAGTACGAGATTCCACTACATGCTCAAGGGCACTTTTTACCTTATACAATTCAAGAAAAACTTTGACCTTGCTGAGGAGTATGAAGCTACTATATGGTTTAACAATAAAATCCACAGCGCCCTGCTGATATCCTTTAATTTCATCTATACTATCTCGGTCAATTGCAGTAATAAAAATAATTGGTAGCGAAGAGGTTTTCTCGTCATACTTAAGAATTTTAGCCACCTCATAACCATCCATCCCCGACATATAGACATCAAGAATTACCAATGCAAAATCGTTATAAAGGGTGGCGGAAAGAGCATCGTTACCATTTGTTACCTGAACAATATCTGCGTTAAGCACACTAAGTGTTGAAGCTGCTGCAATCAAATTCTCCTCATTATCGTCAACTAATAATATTTTCGGTTTCTTACCTTCAAGGCTATCAATATGGGAATGGACAACCTGTTTTTTACTCTGTAACTCAAGATGAACTTTAACCTTACTAATTAGCACAGTTTCATTAATAGGTTTAAAAATAAAATCGATAGCCCCTTTAGAATACCCTAGAGATTCGTTGACCTCACTCTTATCCATTGCAGTAACAAAAATGATGGGAATATCAGATGTTTTATCATCATTACTTAAAATTTCAGCAACTTGATAACCATCCATTTCCGGCATCATGACATCTAGCAGGATGAGGTCAATCTGATACTTGCTATTTAAATCTATTGCTTCTTTACCTGACTGAGCCTGAATAACCTCCACATCAAGTTTCTTCAGTAACATTTTCAAGGCGACAAGATTGGCTTTAATATCATCTACAATCAATACTTTTGGCGTTCCCTGATCATTTACCATAGAGGTGCTCCGTTAAATTCATTATAAAATCCGGTATATCTTCTATCATTTTTATAAAATCAACACTACCGCCTTGAATGGCTGAAGCCGGCATAACAACGCTTTCTGCACTTTCTGGATTCTGGGCGATATTTACTCCACCACCTTTCTTAATAACCTTCATACCATTGGTCCCATCACAATTGGCACCAGTCATTATTACCCCGACAACACCTTCTTTGACTGCCATAGATGCGGATTCAAAAAGTACGTCTATGGATGGTCGAGCATAGGAGACATGGTCATCCACGGATAGAGAAAGTGACATATCTTTTTCTAGTAGTAAATGGTAACCTCCTGGGGCAAAATAAACCACTCCTGACGCTGTAATCTCCTTATCATCTGCCTCTTTTACATTAACCTTACTAACTTCATTAAGAGAATTTACAAAATAATTGTCACTATCAGGTTGTCGGTGCTGTACCACCAAAATAGGTAAAGGAAAATCAGCAGGGAAAAGTGGTAAAAGAGCATGTAGAACTTTAAAACCACCGGATGATATACCCATAACTACAACTTTATAATCACACATATTTGATTCCATAAAGATTCTAGCCTTACTTATATTTTCTGAAAAACACGTTCCCGTCCAGCAACATTGTTGTACAAATTTCCGATCATAGAAAACTTAATACTCTCCTTATTACCAAGGCAAAGAAAACCATTTTCACAGAGACTTTGATCAAAAAGATTCAAGGCTTGATTCTGTAATTCTCGGTTAAAATAAATTAACACATTTCGACAGAGTATCAGGTTCATCTCGCCAAAAACAGAATCAGTAACAAGGTTATGGTTAGCAAAGACGATATTTTTTTTCAGAGACTGGTCAAGAATTACCGAATCATAATCTGCATGATAGTAATCAGAAAAAGATTTACCTCCACCTGCATCTTGATAACTTTTAGTCCATTTTCTAATATCCTCAGCCGAGTAAATTGCTTGTTTAGCAATGTCGAGCACCTCGTCATTAAAATCTGTGGCATAAATTAATACCCTTTTTTCACACAATCCTTCTTCGCGTAAAAGTATGGCAAGCGAATAAACCTCCTGCCCAGTTGAGCAACCTACAGACCAAATTTTAACAAAGGGAAAAGTTTTCAAATAAGGGATAACCTTCTGACGAAGTGTCTGAAAAAATGATGGGTCTCGAAACATTTCCGTCACGTTTACAGTAAGAGAATGAAAAAAATGGGTAAAATACTTAGGATCATGAATGATAAGCGGAATCATTTCAGCAATGGTATGGTACCCACTCTCTTTTAGACAATGTCGAATGCGTCGGTGCAGTGAGGCTTCGGCATAATGTCTAAAGTCATGGCCATAACGTAACCTGATAGCCTCGATTAGAACCCTTATTTCAATATTTTCAATATCCAATCAGGAATCCTTTTCAAGCTAGCTATATAGCCAGACACGAAGCATGGTTAATAATTTATCTATATCCACTGGCTTAGAAAGATAGTCATTGGCTCCTGCGGCAATACAATCTTGTCTATCCGACTCCATTGCTTTGGCTGTAAGAGCAAGAATTGGTATATCTTTTAAGCTTAGAGATTCACGAATTATTTTTATCGCCTCAAAACCGTCCATAACAGGCATCATAATATCCATCAAAATAATATCAGGTCTCTTTTCATGTTCAGCATGTAGTAAATCGATGGCTCTTTGCCCATTATCTGCGACAACAACATTTAAACCTTTAGTCTTTAAAAACTTATTAAGAGCAAGAGCATTTCTCATATCATCATCAACCACCATAACGGTTTTGCCCGCTAAAACTGATTCTCGATCACGGACGTTTTGGATCATCTTGCGTTGATCTTCTGGAATATTGGCCTCTACCCGGTGCATAAAAAGAGCAGTTTCATCAAGTAAACGATCAATGGTAGCCACATTTTTGAGAATAATTGACGATGAATACTCTTCAAGCTTATCGGTCTCATCATTAGTTAAATCTCTGCCCGTAAATATAATAACCGGAATACCTGATAGAGTTGCATCATTTTGAATTTGATCTAGTAATTCAAAGCCTCTGGTATCTGCTAGCCCCAGATCCAGCACCATGCAATCATACAATTGAGTTCGCAAAAGCTCCATTGCTTCCTTGCCGCTCTTAGCTGTTTTAGCTTCAATATCCTTGTTTTTCAAAATATGAAGAAGTGTCGAACGAAGAGAATCATCATCTTCGACAATTAACAATTTACGAACATCAGCCCCCAAAACACCTTCTATTTTTGCCAGAACTTTATGGAGATCATTCTTCTCGACAGGCTTAACTAGATAACCGACAGCGCCTCTTTCAAGGCCAAGTCTTGAATCATCAAAAGCCGATAAAATATGAACAGGAATATGCCTTGTGGCAGAGTTTGCCTTCAGCTCGTTAAGAATTGCCCAACCATCTATTCCTGGTAAACCAATATCGAGAATAATCGCCGTAGGAAGATGCTCGGCAATAAGCTTTATTCCACTTTCCCCATCAGAGGCAATAATGGAATCATAGCCATTTTTATCGAAGAATTTTGCCAATACCGACGCAAACTCTTTATCATCTTCAATTATGAGCATTGTGCGAGTATCAAACGATATGTCATCCTCTTGTTCACCAACAGCAAAAAGTGTATGCTTCTTTACTTCATTGTGGTTTGCACCCTCAAGCTCTACTAAAGCATTAACAGGCTCAATATTAAGATTCTCCTTTTCTTCTGGAAGATTTACCTTTGTGGCCCTACCATCTACTCCATCTTCCGCTAGTTCCTCTGGCAAATATAGAGTGAAAACAGAACCCTCGTTGGGGTTGCTCTTAGCTGTCAATTCACCACCAAGCAAAACAGCAAGCTCCCTTGAAATTGATAGCCCCAGCCCAGTGCCACCGTGTCGTCGAGAAATTGAACCATCACCTTGGGTAAATTTTTCAAAGATAGCACTGATATTTTCTTTGGAAATTCCAATCCCTGTATCTTTCACCGTGAAAGAAAAACTGTTTTCAGGTTGCAAATCATCTCTTTTGAAAACCGTATTAATAGGTGTCCTAGCGATAGAAAGCTTCACTTCTCCAGCTTCTGTAAACTTGATGGCGTTTCCTACGAGGTTACGAAGAATTTGGTTTAGTCGGTGCTCATCTGTAAAGATTGTCTTTGGAAGATTGTCTTCTATCTCAATAACAAAGGAAAGGCCCTTATCCTTCGCCATATGGCTGAACTCAGAATTGCTATTATTGCAAATACTTCTGAGTTTAGTTTTTTCAATAGTAATCTCAATTTTACGAGCTTCTATTTTAGAAAGATCAAGAATATCATTAATAAGGCGCAATAAAATTTTACCACCATTATAAATTGCGTTGGCAGACTCCACCTGATCTTTAGTCAAATTGCCCTCATCATTTTCATGTAGGATACTTGCCAATATCAATAAACTATTTAGAGGAGTGCGTAATTCATGGGACATATTTGCCAAAAACTCCGACTTATACCTTGTCGCTAACTCTAACTGTTTGGCCTTTTCCTCTATTTGTTTTTGAGTCTGGTGAAGGAATGAATTTTTGTTAATAATCTGAGTTTTTTGCTCCTCAAGAATCTCAGTTTTTTCTTCTAACTCTTCATTACTTGCCTGTAACTCTTCCTGTTGTAATTGTAATTTGGACTCGGATTTTTTCAGAACAACAGTTTGCCCCTCTAGCTCTTCATTAGCTGCGCGCAATTCCTCCTGTCTTTCTTCTAACTGCAAAGCCTGCTGTTTAGTTTGGCTCAATAAGTGTTCTAGGCGCTGGTTGAAAATCGCAGTATTTATAGCCACAGCAAGAACTCTAGCTGCCAACTTAACAAATTTAAGCCCTTCCTCAGAAAAACTACCTATTTTCCCGAGTTCAAGCACGCCTTTCACATCTTGTTCAAAGATCAACGGTATGGCAATGATATAATCTGGCAGAGCATCACCGAGTGAAGAAGATATCTTCAAGTAATCCTTTGGCACCTCAGAAATAACAATCATATGTTTTTCAAGTGCCGCCTGCCCTCCAATACCCTCACCAGTTTTAAATGGTTTCGTATCTCCTTGAAAAGCATAACTAGCTTTCATATTAAAAATATTTCTCCCATTATCTTTTACAGAAAGGACACCTATCCCTGCCCCACAATACATAGCTATAAAATTGAGAGCAGTACGACACAACTCAGCCACATCTCTTTGGCTACTCACCAACGCATTTAAATCTGCCTCACCCGTTTTTATCCAATTTTGGTAGGCCACATTATTCTCTGCAATTTCTAACTCATCGAGGATAATATTTAAAGATTTCACCAACTCAAAAGAACCATCCTCAGTAGTAAATCTAAAAGAATAATTATTTTCTGATATTGCTTGTTTAAGATGGTCAAAGAAATATTTATACTCCGTCTGACTCTTAAGTAGATCCTCGCTTGCAAGGTTAATTTTATCTAGCAATAAATTGAATTTATCTGCGAAATAACCAATTTCATCCTTCGATGTTATCTCAGCACGAACACTTGTTTCACCAGCAGCATACGATTCGAAAACTCTTACCAACTGTTTAATAGGTCTAGTGATTGAATTAGATATTAGAACCCAAAGAAAAGAAGTTAATGCGACAACAACAACGCTAGCAAACAACACAATGTATTTAGATTCCTTGCCTATATCGGCTATTCTTTCAGCTCCACTTATAAAATCTGAGTTGTCAGCTTCAGCCGAAATAATCCAATCCCATGGGGCAAAATAAACAAATTTTGCATCACGGACAACATGGTCTAATCGACCAATTTTATGAGTAAATTGCTGAATACCACTTTCTCTCCCAACAAGTTTATTAGCCATATCCAACCTGTTTTGGATATAGGGAACTCCTTCCCCATCGACAATCTGTCTGATATTTTGTCCATCATGGGTTCCACGAGGGCTAATGACATACTCTCCACTGGAATCAATAACCGTTACATACCCTGTTTGCCCAACCTTGGTATCCATAATGGCTTTACGTAGGCTATTAATATTTTCCTGGGGAATTCCTACATATAGAACACCAATGATATCTTGCTGATCATCAAATATTGGTTCGTAGGCGGTGATGTACCATTTGTTTACAACGAAGGCTCTACCTCGAAATATTTCCCCACGAAGAATTGTGTTAATAACAGGATTGGGTTGACCGCTAGGGTCTATGGCTGGAATATAAGTTCCGATGGCTCTATCTTTATTTGTCTTTTTTACATTGGTGGCAATTCTGAGCATATCGCCAGATGAATTCATCTTTTGAAAAACCGTACACGTTACACCAAGCATATCCTGAATAGGATCAACAAGTGGGGTAACTTCTGCCAAGGAAAAGTTTTGTCCAAACCATTCATCACCTAAAAACATTTTCGGCAATTCGATTTTGCTAATATTTTGGGTATATTGATTAATTGCCGTCCAGTTTACCATCTCATCAGAGAAATTAACTCCACCAGAACTAGCTACAAAATTGCGGGCAACTTTAAGGGATGCGACTATATTTTTTTGAGTTACTTCTTGATGGGATTCGGCGAGGGTATAAAGATTTTGGACAATATGCTCTAGATCAGCATAGGCAAGATTAAGACTTTCTTCCTTACCAACTTCAACCATCTTCTGCTCTTGCTTAAACACCGTGGTGATAATCACCAACAATATTGCACAAGATATACCTATGCCGATTAGTAAGAGTTTTGTTCTTATTTTCAAATTGAACATAGGCTTCCTTGTACAATAATTTTATTGCTAAAATAATAAGAAAACTGATTATTCAAATAATATATGAAAACTAACTAATCCTCAAGAAATTAGAGGTATAAGAGGTATTTTAGTGCAGAATTATACTTCAGCTTTTGCTTTTGCTATTGATGACTATCTAACAGCCTACGAAAGAAGCCATCATGTGCTTTTACTAGGCCAGAAAAGAGCTTGATGACATTCAGGATTTCTGAACATTAAGACGACTAACTATCTTTTGCAAATCAATCCATGTTGGTCGTTTCATCTCTTCGTTTTTTAAAAGATAAGTCGGATGATAGGTGGCTAGGACGGGAATTGTGCAGTTAGAAAATATTTCAACCTGATAAAACTTGCCCCGTATTTGTGACAAAGATTGACTCTTTCCCAAAAGGGTTTTAGCAGCAAAACTACCCATGGCACAGATAATTTCCGGTTCCATTTCTTTAATTTGCTCATGTAAATAATTTCGGCATTGCTCAGCATCAGATGCTTGAATTTTAAGACCTTCTTTCTGTCTACATTTTATTAGATTACTCACGAAAACGTGATTAGATGGTAGTTCCATGGCGGCAAGCATCTTGGATAACATAATATCCTCCTCAGCCCCAAAAGCTGCAGAAGCCATCGAACTAGAACCAGTTTTTCGCCAATCACCCAGCACAAGAAGTCTTATTTCTTTAGGATTAGATCCCCCTTTACCGAGTTCAAAATCGCCATCAGGTGAGTAGAATTTACAATTTTTGCAACCACTAGCAGCAATAATTCCAGAAGATGGCTGCTTAGTAATTTGTTGTAATGGAATTTCCTTATTTTCCTGAGGGGGAGAAGGTGGTAAATAATCGCCTCGATCAGTTGGCCTCAACTGAGGCGATTGCTGTGGGAAAGATGGAACATTTACGAGTTTCTCGTCCAACTTGAATTGCAAAAACTCCTGAATTTCTATACTATTAGGATAGTGATCAATACCCAATAACTTATAGTAATTTAGCAATCCCTCTATGTCGGCTAATATATTCTCGTTCACTACAAAATCCTCTTTCTTTCCAAACCCAAACCAAAAAAACTAAATGAACTAGCCCCTTGCCCTATTTGTTATCTACTTTTATAATGCCTAGATAACTTTCTGGTTACCTTGAATTTGAGCAACTTTTTTATTTTCAAGATACCTTTCTATGAATTACCGTGTAGAAATTTCTACTTTTATAAAAAACAAGGAACTACAATGCCAATACATGACTACATTTGCAAAACCTGCGACCATAAATTCGAGCACATGAGCAAAAATAGTGCAGAAAAAGTTATTTGTCCTAAATGCAAATCAGAAGATGTTAGTAAACAATTATCAGCCCCTGTAACCTTAAGCATGGGCGGTGATAGTTGCCCACCTAGCAATTCTCCCTTTCAATGAGCTAATTAAAAAATATCCAGTTTGGATATTAAAAGGTGTTTAAAGATATCTTTCAAAGCACCCTAAGAAAATATAAATCTATTCCTTCTTTCCTCTTTCTGGTTTACTAAAATCATAAACTCTTTCGTTTGATTTTAGTAAACCATAGCTTTCTCGAGCAACCCGTTCAATAGAGGCAGGATCTCTATCTAACTTTTCAACCTCATCTTTTAGGTTAGAATTTTCTAAAATTAATGATAGTTGATCGGCTTCTAATTGTTTTTCTAACTGAGTATTATTGTAATAATCAAGCATACCATTCTTAGAAAAGATCAGAAAAAAAATTGCCACAACAAACATACCAGCCACTATTTTAATGAGTAACTGATGCTGTTTTGTGGTGGAGCTTTTTTTTCGACCTTTCATAATCATTCCCAAGGAAATCATGTCTACAAAAACATATATTGTTAGTGCCTGTCTCGTTGGTCTTTGTACCCGTTATGACGGCAAATTAAAAACATCATCAAACTGCTTAGATACCCTACAAGGTTGCACTTGGATACCGCTCTGCCCAGAACAACTTGGAGGTCTTGCAACCCCCCGTGAACCTGCCGATATCGCAGGAGGCACAGGCTACGATGTACTCAAAGGCAATGCCAAAGTCATCGATAAAAAAGGAGAGGACTTAACGTCAGCCTTTATAAAAGGGGCAAAGCAAGTTCTAGAAATTGCAAAAGCCCAAAATGTCGATGGCATCTTTTTGAAAAGCCGTAGCCCTTCCTGTGGTTTTGGTGAAAAAATAGGAGTTACCGCTGCTCTTCTAGATGAAAATGGTTTTGAGGTCATAGAGTACTCATAGCGATTTACTCACAAACCATCAGATTATTTTATTCTCAATATAACCATCGCCAATATTCCACCTTCGTATAATAAATATAACGGCCCACCCATTAAAAGCATATTAACCACATCGGGGGTGGGAGTTAAAACCGCTGAAACAATTGCCATAACCAATATTGCATAACGTCTATGCTTAACAAAAAACCTTCTACTAACAGCACCAACCTTGGCAAGAAATATCATAAAAATTGGCATCTCAAAAATTAACCCAAACGCCAATACAAAAACACTGACAAAGTTAACAAAACGTCCCACCGAGATTACTGGCTTTAATTCTTCTGAACCAAAACCTAAAAGAAAACTTATTCCAAATGGCAAGGTGATGAAATAGCAAAAAAATGTACCAGAATAAAATAACACGCATGTGGCTATGATAAAACACCACAAGGTAAATCCTTGTACCTTAAATGGTTTTGCCATAGCATACCAAAAAACGGACATAAGCACTGGCATCATCACAAAAATGGTGGCGAACAATGCCAATTTCACATGGGCTAAAAAAGGACCCGCCACGGAAAAGAAATAAAGCTTATCAGAAAGATGACCCTGAACAATATGCAACAGCTCAGGACTAAGAAAAAAGATCAATCCTGTCACCAGCATCACGGAGACAAGTACCATCTTTATGTATTTTCGTATTTCCTGTAAAAACGAAATTAATGTTTTATGGACAACCATATTTCTCACAAAGTCAGTAAATAAATAAATCAAAAAGCTACGGAGACTAAGCAAGACAAACTAACAGAGTACCATAGAAAATGCAATTATCTGGGCAATGTCATTTACAACCAAAATGCCCAGTCATCAACAAGAAATACTGGTAAAACCCATCTACAACAAGGTCTCGCTCATAGCTCTTGCAAAAACACCACTCAACGTGCTAAATATGAGATTGGTTTATAAAAGATAATACGAACAACTATCATCAAATCTATGCGGGGTTTTTATAGCTCCATTTTCAAAATACAACGAGATTAATTATGCTTGAATTACGATTTATCCGCGAAAACTTACAACTTGTTAAAGAAAAATGTAATCTCCGAGGAATGGATGATGAACTAGTTAATAAGTTTACTGAAATCGACCAGAAACGCCTTGTCATCCTAACCGAGGTCGAAAATCTAAAAAATCAACGCAATGTTGCATCCAAAGAGATTGCTCAGCTTAAACAGGGTTCGGATGAAGACAAAAAAGCAGCTGAACCTCGTATTTTAGAAATGCGTGAGATAGGCCAAAAAATTAAAAGTCTCGATGGGGAGCTGGCGATAATCCAAGAAAAGTTGGAAAAAGTTGTCATGGCAATCCCTAACTTAGTACAAGATGATGTGCCAGCTGGTAAAGACGAAGAAGATAATATTGAAGTTAAAATGTGGGGAGAAAAGCCACAATTTGATTTTGAACCCAAACCTCATTATGAGCTTGGCGAAGATGCAGGAACCATAGATTTTGAACGAGCAGCAAAAGTAGCTGGGGCAAGGTTTTCACTGCTCAAAGGTTTCGCATCTCGTATGGATAGAGCATTGAGTAATTTTATGCTCGATCTTCACACCCAGCGGCACGGCTACACAGAATATGTGCCACCCGTGCTGGTGAATTCAGCATCTCTCACCGCAACAGGTCAATTGCCAAAATTCAAAGAAGACCTATTTGCTATAAAAGATTGGGATTTATACTTAATTCCGACCGCCGAAGTTCCACTTACTAATATCCATAGAGATGAAACAATTGCTGAACAAGATCTACCACTAAAATACACTTCCTGTACCCCATGTTTTAGATCTGAAGCTGGCTCCCATGGTCGTGACACCCGTGGCCTTATTCGCCAACACCAGTTCAATAAGGTTGAGTTGGTAAATTTCACCACACCTGAAAAATCAACAAACGGATTAGATAGCCTACTTGCAGAAGCAGAAGCAGTATTGCAACTACTTGGACTTCACTACAGGGTAGTAACCCTTTGTGCAGGCGACACTGGCTTTTCATCCTCTAAAACCTATGACATTGAAGTTTGGTTACCTGGACAACAAAAATATCGAGAGATCTCATCCTGCTCTAATTTTCAGGATTTTCAAGCTCGTCGAGGTGGTTTAAGATATCGCCCCGAAGGACAAAAGAAAAGTAAATTAATGCACACCTTAAACGGTTCTGGACTTGCAATCGGCCGAACCCTGCTTGCCATCATGGAGAACTATCAGCAAAAAGATGGTAGTATCAAACTTCCTGAAGTACTTGAACCTTATTTTGTAGATAAATTCTGCAAATAACGAGTTTTACGTAAAAACCACATTCTTTCAAAGCACCTGCCCCTGGCATGGTGCTTTTTTTTTGCAAACACAAAAAAGCATAATAAGAGTAAGGATCGACTTAGTGTCAGCGCCCATAACTTCATCCTTGAAAGAGATACTATGCGTTACTGATTTTTAATTTAAACATAATTAAATTAGGCATTTCCACAATTATTCCGCTATAATCTTAAAAGCAATGGGTAAGCCTTTCTTTAAATGATAATCTGATAATTAATTTCGATGTCAAAATAGGGGATTTATGCTGCACCTCAAAAAAATCACACTCTTAACATTATTCTCTTTCATCCTTCTATTTTCGATCCCTCTAAACGCTGCCACCAACAAAAACTCTCCCCCTCCTACTGATGAAAAAATAACTGCCATGATGGCAGGCCTCAGCGATACACAAGCAAGAGAAATGCTTTTAGATGAACTCAAAAAAGATAGTGAAAGAAATATTAACAATAATAATAAAAATCATGACGGCCCCATATTTGTCCTTAACGATTTTATATCTGTAATGGTTAAAAGCGCCGGTGATTTTGAAGCTCATGTTAATTCTATTGGATCTCGCCTGCCCTACCTATTCCCCAATCTTGAAGCAACTTTTTTACGACTATGTCCCATAAACTCAAACCACGGCACTGCCGGAAAAAATTTATTATATATTGCCCTTTTCATCTTTGCTGGGTTTATTGCCGAACGGATTTTTCTAAGATTTATCGGCAATGATCATTTACAAAACGAAGATTTGCCAGAGAGCAATGATACCGGCAGTAAAATCAGCGCTAGTGTCATAAGACAAATTCCTACCGTACTAGGATTATTTGTATTTTTTAGCGCCGCCTATATCACAAACATCATGACACTAGGTACTGATCTACATTTTGTGCAACTCGCCTTCTTTTGCACCCTTACATGTATCATCCTCTGTCGCATTGTCTACATGTTATCAAGATTCATAATTGCCCCACATAATTCTAGCTTCAGATTTATCCCACTCACCGACAAACTAGCAAAAACTCTACATAGGTTTTTCGTTGGCTCTATGGGTTTTATTTTTGTGGGGGCGATGCTTGCAATTCTTGTAAACAGGCTAGGAGACAGCTATGAGATGTATGTTTTCATAACTTTTGCTATCTCAACTATTCTAATACTTGTAGCTGGTTGTTATATCGTCATCTACAAAAGTTCTATTACAAATTATATATTATCCCAAAGCTATTCTCCCCAGCACGAGGAAGCTGGCTGGGGCAGAAAGCATTTCTCCTCCATATGGCACTACTGCGCCATACTTTACCTTATTATTGTATGGGTTATGACAGTAAACAACTTAGGAGACAGAGGCAACAGCACAGGCCTTGCCTTTGTTATCAGTTTCTTTGCTATTCCTTTATGGTTCCTACTAGATAGAATTGTTATTTGGGTCGTAAACTATGGCGTAAACATCCTTAAGCCAGAAGAACTAGATGAAAAAAGTGCTTTCACTATCGAACAAATTGAGACAAGAAAATCTGAGGATTATAAATTTGTCGCCAAACTCCATAAATTCGCTAGAACAATTCTTGCAATATCTTTGGGTATTTGGCTCGCATCATTCTGGGGCTTTAGAATGCCTATTATTGATAAAATTTCCCAAGGCGTTTTTGATTCAATACTAATCTGTGGTGTCGCCATCATTTTCTGGCGATTTTTCTGCAAATGGGTACATAGAAAAATACTTGCCTCACTGCCAGAAGATGCTGAAGAAGAAGAAAACGAAGATGGCATGGGATCCACCTCAAAGAGTAAAAGTCGTGCTTATACTCTTCTTCCTATGTTAAGAAAATTTATAGGCGCCATACTTTTTGTCATGGTTGTAATGACCATCCTTTCTCAATTAGGCGTTGATATCGGACCTCTTCTAGCAGGTGCTGGTGTTTTCGGTTTAGCAATAGGTTTTGGTGCTCAAAAAATAGTTGCTGATATTTTTTCAGGGTTCTTCTACTTGTTAGATGATGCCTTCAGAGTTGGAGAGTACCTAACTGCTGGTAGCGTCACAGGAACAGTGGAAAGTATTTCTCTTAGAAACGTTTTCCTACGACACCATCTTGGCATGCTACAAATTGTTCCCCACAGTGAAATGGGCGCAATCACCAACTCCAACAGAGGTGGTATCGTCGTTAAATTCAATCTCGATTTCCCATACGATGCAGATATAGATAAGATCAGAAAGATCATCAAAAAAGTTGGTATTGCCATGCTTGAAGATGAGGAGTTAAAAGATGACTTCATCCTACCTGTAAAATCACAAGGTGTACGGGAAATTACCAATTCGGTTATGACTATCAGGGTAAAATTTACAGCTCATCCAGGCAAACAATTTGTTATTCGCCGAGAAGCATATAGGCGACTAACAGAAGCCTTGAACCACAAAGGTATCTTCTACGCACACCGTAAAGTTATCGTTGATATTCCTAGCAACGCCAGCGATGATATGAAAAAAGCCGCAGGGGCGGCAGCCCTCGCTAGCCAGCCAGTACAACCGACCCCAGCTCTCGACCCTAATGCGCTGTGATACTTGATTGTTATATTTTTGTGCTGCTTAGTAGATAGCACAAAGATATAACGTTGCAGGTTTTGGGAACTTGAACATCATATTAAAATCGAGAATTAATCTAACACTTTAGTTTCTCAGTCATATATTACAAAATTCTACTTAAAAAAGTTATGTGCGATTATCTACAAAAAGAATATTTATCTTTATCACAGGAACTAAAAAAACTAACTCGAATCGAAAGATTAGCCAGAAGACTACCAATTCAAATCGATTTAATTAGCCAGGCGATAGAAGAGACAAATAAATTAGATGGAATAATTTTAGAGCTTGGGCTTGGAGAGGGAAGAACTCTTGAATATCTAGAGAATAATACTTCTTCACCAATTATTGTTTTCGAAATAGATGATAATGCAAAAATGAATAATGTCCGGAAAACCACCAAACTTGTGAAAGGGGACATATTCGAAACATTACCCAAGATGCTAGGAACTCTGAGCCAAGGAGTGCGAATAGCACATGTAGATATTGGCACAACTGATTATTCTGATGATATTGACAGAATAAGTCCACTCCAAAGAATTCTTGAGTCTGTTGTTAATGTGGGAGGATTTATTGTTTGTGACCGGCCGATTGATTTCCCTAGTTTTGAGCTACTATCCAACACACATTCATCAGGGTGGCCATATTATTTGTGGAGGAAAACAGGATAAACAATAATATTCATCCACTGAAAGAGGATGTATAATTGTATTTGAAGAATTTACAGATTGGGCTTTTAAGAAGAGGTCGTGAATTTTATGATTGTGCTATTCAAAATAATATCACACCCCAAACCCTTCCTCCTCTACCTATTTACTATTTATTATTTCACCCAATCGAAACCAGTTGCCGGTGCCAATTAACTTAACGCTATAGGATACACTAAAATTACAACCTATATTCAGGTATAAAAACATGAAAATTACGGATATACCTTTTCATAAATTATTAAAAATTGAAAAGAGTCGAGACTCAGAAGATGTCCTAAAACTTGCATTTACTGAAAATATGCAAAACCACATTGGAACATTCCACGCAAGCGCCCAATTTGCTTTAGCAGAAGTGACAAGTGGCTTAGCATTACAACAAGAATTTTCTCAACTAGAAAACTCGGTAATACCAATACTACATAAAGCTGATGCAAAATTTAAAAAGCCAGCTGAATCTAACATTACCGCTCATGCCTCTATTGAGACACCTCAAAAGGAAACCTTTTTAAAAAGATTCGAGTCCAAAGGTCGAGGAACTATATCTGTGTCAGTTGAAATCAAAGATCAAAATGACATAGTGACTATGTCAGCCACATTTAAATGGTACTTACAAAAAGTATAATTTTATAACAAAAAAAGTCAGTCTCCAATAATCTGTCAATTTCATCGTATTCTTTATTTTGTAAGCTTTCCAACTGTACCAGTTTTCTGTATGCTAACAATTGATCATAATAAACTTATTGCAGCCAAAACCTTACCACCTCTTAACTAAACGTTAAAATCGAGGAAAGCCTAATGAGTGAATCTAAACAAAAAATTGCTTTATTCATCGATGCAGATAATGCACCTGCAAGAAAATTTGAAGAAGTCCTTAGTGAGGTGGCCAAATACGGCGTTGTAACAATTCGAAAAGCGTATGGTAACTGGAAAAACCCCTCGCTTAAACCATGGGAAGATCTTTTACACGAGTATGCGATTCAACCCATCCAGCAATATGATCTTACAAAAGGGAAAAATGCCTCAGATATTGCTCTAGTAATAGATGCCATGGATGTGATGTACACAAAGAACATAGATGTTATGTGTTTTGTATCATCCGATTGTGATTTTACACCAATGGTTACAAGAGCACTAGCTGAGGGCAAAGTAGTTTTAGGCTTTGGTGAACGAAAAACGCCTTCTCCCTTTGTAAATGCATGCTCAAAATTCCTGTTTCTAGATGAAGAACCTAAAACAAACGATGAAGTTCAAACAAAATATAAAAATATTAAATCTGACACAAAGTTGATAAATCTACTCCGACAAGCCATTGAAGCAACTGAAGAAGATAATGGCTGGGCAGCTCTAGGACCCGTAGGTTCACATATATCCAACAAGACGTCATTTGACACAAGAAATTACGGCTACAAAAACTTAAGTAGCCTGATCAATGCAATTGATTTATTTGAATTAAAACGAGGAACAGGGAATACATACTTAGTTAAGGATATACGAAAGAAAAAAACAACATAATCAGTGCTTTCACCATGAACATAATACGTTTAGGTTGAGTTCTATTAAGCATTAGAGCTGAAACAAAGGCTTAACTATGTCACCTATACTGATAAAAATAATAAGCTTAATATTAATAGCTATAGCTATTTTGGGATTAATTTCCGGCAAAATAATGGCTGGATCAAGAGGTTTTAAAGCAAATTATTATAGCAAACGAAAAAGTCCGATTCTATACTACATTTTCATTTGCATCTACCTGCTAATTGGTTTGTTTTTGTTATCAAAATCCTACTAACGTCACTATATAAAACCGTAAAAGAAGATTGAATTGAAAATATAGCTCGGGAGTTCGCTAAAGAGATGAACCTGGTGAAACACGAAAAATCAGAAAAACAGCCACCTACAAAAAATTGGCTTCGGTTAGGGGTGAGGAAGAAATTGCTCTACTAATAAATGCAAGAGACCGATTAGCAAATATGAGGGCATGTGTTAGAGACAAGAATATGGCATTTCTTGAAATGTATAAATCTGAGCATAAAGTTTTTCGTACTTCAGCATTTCGGTCCAACTTATGGGAAAATATTTGGGACGAAATTGAAAAAGTACAAAATTCATAAATTTTATTCGATTATCAACTTAGTCTACTGAGGCAAAGATAAGAATATGGAAAAATCACCTTTTTTTAAAAAGCTATGGTGTTTTAACGCATTAATCATTTCAGTTGCAGGAATTCTTGCGATAGTTTTACTGATATTCGGCGGATACCATGTAATAAAAGATATCTATTGGAACAACCAAATTGGCAATGTTGTTAATGTCGCAGAGGACAGCAATATTGAAGAAATATGGTCCTTTGGATATATGCAAAAACTTGATGGAACAGATTTCATTATGATACCTTTAGAATCTGACCAATCCTATGCTCAATCATATTACTCAAAAAGCTCAAATTCACACAGAAACTTGCTCTTTATAAACGTGCTCACGAACGAACGAAAATGGTTGTTTCCAAACAATAATTGGCTAATAGCAGACAACAACGTTCTAGCGGAAATCGAACCAGCTGGCAAAAGTAAAAAAGTCATAGGTCTCCTGTTCAACATCGTAAAAGCTGATACAAATGGTGATAAAAGACTTACCAATAAAGACAAAACAACAATTGCTCTAAGCTCACCTTCAGGGACAAAATACAAAGAGATACTACCTGAAATCGATTTATTAATAGGTCACACTATTGTAGAATCTGACATTATTTTAATATTGTACAAAAAAGATGGCGTTGCATACTCTTCAAGATATTCTCTTCAGGATTTTAGGTTACTCAATGAAGACAAGTTGCCCAAAATTACTAAAGGGACATAAGCATTTTTTTATACAGTTCACTCAACTCTGCAAGACTGTCTAATCAATTAACTCTAAGTTAAAAGAGGATCACCATACTATTTAAAGATCTTAATGACATAAACCTTTACTATGAAGTTGTTGGCGAAGGCACCCCACTGATGTTGATTGCTGGGTTAGCGAGTGATTCCCAAAGCTGGCAGCCAATCATCAAGCAACTAAGCAAGCATTTCATGGTCATAACTCCTGACAATAGAGGTGTGGGAAGAACAACTCCTCAAGAAATAGAAACAAGTATTAATCTCATCGCTGATGACTGCGTTGCTCTTGCGAGGCACTTAAATCTTCCATCCATTAACATACTGGGTCATTCCATGGGCGGATTTGTCGCACTAGATATTGCCACACGCTACCCTAATAGTTTAGATAAACTTGTACTTGCCTGCACATGTGACTCTAGTTCCAAGCGAAATAATTCTCTGCTTTTGACTTTGGCATCGCTTTTAGAAACAGAAGGAAATTCGGACATTTGGTACCGCAATTTATTTTACTGGTTATTCTCTGAACGAATTTTTGAAGATGACATTTTCGTGGAGACCATGGTTCAATACGCAATGAACTATCCTTATCCGCAAAGTTCAGAGGCATTTAAAAACCAAGTTAAGGCAATTACTAAATTTAATTGCAGCGCTACTTTACCGACTATAACAGCGGAAACACTAGTCATAAGTGGGGGAAATGATATTTTATTCCCGTCACAAAAAGGCGTTCATTGGTTCAATTCAATCCCTAAAGTTACCCACACAAAACTCAACGACGCAGCACATTCTATACACTTAGAACAACCAGAAAATTTTACAAGCTATGTTGTTGATTTTCTACTTTTTAACCAACAAATGAATTAAAATAAGTTGAAAAATAACTATGTTTACCAGGAGAATGATATCCCTATTCTAAGATTAAATTTACTGAGCATTGCTGTTAATAGCTAGTTTAAGAACGAAGCTTAATCCGTAATTCTATTTCTTTTATATTATCAGTAACTTTAAGACTATTCACGTAACCATGAACCGTGCCCGCTAAAGATCGTTGAATGAAGCTTTTCATCGGTACACTATTACCATTTACAAGTAAGGAGATAAGTTCTTCTTTACCCTCATCAATATATCTTTTCTCAATAAAGGCTGCTATTTCGACTGCTTCATCAAGCCTGAATACACAGTCGTAGCTTAAGTTTTCTAGATTAGTAGCAACAGCAACAACTCCAGTAACATCTTTTCTTATACACTGATCCTCATCACGAACGACTTCTATCTTAGCTATTTTACGGGCTTTTTTAAACCCTTCGGCAATAACAATATCAGCATCGGGGAAGTACCTATGAGCAATTGTCTGTAGTGAGTGCTGAGGGGTAAATGACTGCAAAACCATCTGATCTGGAGCTAAAAGCAGGACATCATCAGCACCCATGGTTTTATGTTTATAGGTATCTGTGCCAGGGGTATCAAACTCTAGCCCTTCCTCTGAACTCGATTTCATCACAGCAACGGAGTAACCAAGCTTTTTTAATTGGAAGACAACATTAGTGGCAAGAGTAGTCTTACCGCTATCATGCCAACCTATAAAAGATACAATTGCTGCCATATAATCCTCAACTTTCTTGTTTGTTTATTCGATAATTTTTAAGAGCGTGCTGTAGAGTTGTTTCTGCTAACTGAGCACAATGGACATGGGTGTCGGGTAAATGGCCAGTTAAATCCATAATATCCATCATATTTATTTTTTCTAATTCAACTATGCTCTTACCACGGGCAAGCATAGCTACACCTTCAAGACATTTTTTTGAAATACCACAACCATCGGAGAGATATTGGAGTGGTCCAACCTTTCCATTAACAAAGGAGAATTCTATTTCCATGGTATCACCGCAGTTTCCTGTTATACGTGCCTTTGCATCAGGATTCTTCAAAGAAGTATTAGCTAAATAATGGAAGCTAAACCAACAAGCCACCACCAAAAGTAGAACCACAAAAGCCATTATTATTGCAGAAAAAGCCATAACACTCCAATAAATTAATAATTAAAAAAAGTATAATAACTAAAGCAAGATGGTTTTAGCAAGATGATTTACTAAACAGATGGCAATGTGTGTATTAGACGCTCAGAACTTATAACGATATCCATTTTATAATCATGGGGTTCGGTGGGAATTTTTGAGTAGAGTTGAGTGCTATAACTCAATGCGATCTTCAAAGAATCTTGGTTATTACTTAAAAATTTATCATAATACCCTTTGCCACGCCCCATACGAGAACCATCAGAGGAAAAAGCAAGTCCTGGAACTACTATAATATCTGGTTTTATATTAACTATACACCCTGTAGGCTCTGGTATATTGTAAATAGGCTCTGGAACTAACGCCTCTTTCCCCTCATATAATTTAAGAACAATATCCGCGCCTGTAATTACGGGTAATAAAATAATCCAATTACTGTCAAGATCTTCCAGAAGTGGACAAAGATCAACTTCGTCGGACAGAGGATAATAGAGCATTATGATATTGCCTGTTTGCTCCGCTAACAATTTTTTTAAACTTTCCACGACAAGTGAGGATTCGGCAATCTTTTGGCTTTGGGACAGTTGTGCAGTTGCCATCCTCGCTTGTGTTCTAAATTGTTTTTTTATCTCTATTATATCTGGCATTTGCTGGGTTAATTTAAGTTATTATTGATAACAGTAAAAAAGTAGAATAGCCCCTAAATGCCAAAAGGCTTTTAGGGGCTAAAAATTATAACACTGTTTTCACATACAAGGTAAAAAAACAAATATCTCAAATAACTACATCAGTCGATACATATGCATTACCTAGAATCGTTCTAAAATTTTATCTCTGGAAATATTAGCGATAGATGCAACTTCATTTTTATCAGCACCTAAACAAAGGGCAAGCAACTGATTATAATCAAAAACTGGTATCTTATATCGTTCTTCACCCACCAATTTATTAAGAGTATTCTGGACATTTTCCATATGCATTAGACAGGTGATACAGGAGACAGCTATAAAATCAGCATTCGTTTCCTCTAGGATAGCATCAAATTTTGCCTTAGCAAACTCAATCGCTTCTGTTGGTGTTGATTTCATAAAACCACCAGCACCACCACAACACTGCATCTCACGACTAAAACTATCAACCTTAGCACCAAGTGCTTCAACCAATGTCCTCATCCCTTTGGGATCACGTGGCGAATCCTCAAACCCAACCACTTCACTAGGATACAGTGTATGGCAAGGATACTGAACTACACCGTGTAACCCTTCAAGATTCTTGGTTATGGTCGCCTTAATTTTTTCAATCCCTACGCCTTTATAAAGCACTTCACTTACGTGACGAACTTGAGACGTACCGGCAACCTTTCTGCCAGTTGGCTCAAGTAATTCATTTGCTCTGGTAAGTCTTGGTTCATGCTCTAAAATATGTTCACGCCCCATACGAAGGGAAGAGTAACAAGAACCACATTGAACTAAAAAATCCCTGCCCTTCTCTTCTGCTATGGAAAGGTTCCATGCAGAAGTGGCTAACCACGAATCAATATCCGTGGAGGGAAAAGAACCAAACGCTGGACAGCACACATAATTGTCGGCATCGACAAGATCAACACCTAAGGCAGGCATGGACACACGAATGGCCCGCTCTACATCAGGTCTAATTGCCGGGGTATTACAACCGAGAAACAGACAAAGTTCCATATCTCATTCCTTATCAAATTTTACGGAAGCATCAGCCCCCGAACATATAATCGTTGGCACTGACCACTGGAGTTTTCATTAACATTTCCTGAAACATTTTTAACTGCTCAGGATTTTTATCAAGAGTCTTTAGTACTGGTAAACCGAGACCATCACGCTTTTTTTGGTTTACACCAACAGCTTGGGTGTATCCTCTCTTATAAATCTCAACTATTGATGGTGGAACACGGGTCTCATCATTGGTACTCTGCCACTGGCGAATTGCTAAAATAAGCTCAAATGGTTTCACATCCATTGGACACATTTCTTCACAACGCGAACATGAAACACAAGCCCAAGGTGTATCCTCTTCAAAAAGTTCCTCCTCAAGCCCTAGCATCACCTTACGAGCTAGATTACGCACCATGAGAGGTGGTTTACCCTGGGAGGCCGGACACCCCGCCATACAGGTAGAACAATTAAAACAATGTTGAAGATCACCGGTAGCATAAATATCTTTCCAGAGATCTTTGATTGCCTCTTCTTTTATATCCATCATTTTCTCCAAAATATTTTTTAGAAAGTTGCTTCATTCCTAAAAAGAAATTAGCTGGACATCAAACTGCTCAAATCATCCATTATCTTTTGATCCACCAATGCCATTAACTGCTTATCATTCCAGCCTGATATCTGAGCTGCATTATTTCGACAAGCAACAGCACACATACCGCAACCCTGGCAAGCCGCCGCATCAACAAGTACACGTTCCTGTAGAGGGTCATAACTTCTAGCATCATACGGACAGACACCCACGCACAGTTTACAACGTACGCAAAGCGCATCCTTAGTTTTTGAGACGGTACGAGCTGTTTTAAGCTCCTTACCTTGCAAGTAAGAGTAAGTCTTCTGAGCAGCAGCTTCCGCCTGCATAATAATATTTTTTAGAGGCTGGGGAGAATGTGCTGTACCAGCAACAAAAACACCTAACTTTTGGAATTCAATCGGCCGCCATTTAGAATCAACTTCTTTAAAAAAGCCGTCGTTGCCAATTGGTAGACCAAAACTATATCCGATTCTACCATTGGATTCATCGGGGTCAACGCCTGTTGAAAGAACCAGATAATCAGCAGACATCACAACCGGAGCGTCCAAAATGCTTTCAGTGAAACTGACCTGAGGTTTGCCATCTACCATTTCCACTGTTGGTTTTGTCTCTAGATCATAACTAACAAAAAGAACTCCTTCCTTTCTAGCTTCTGTATAATATAACTCATTAAAACCGTAGGTCATCATATCACGATACAGAACTATAACCCTGGTTTCAGGATTCTTTTTCTTAATCTGGATAGCATTGGTAATTGCCCACATACAGCAGATTCGGCTACAGTAATTGCGTTTTCCTTCTTCTCTAGAACCAGCACACTGAACCATCACAACTTCTTCAACGTTGCTAAAGTCAATACTACCTGTCGATATTGCATCACGCATTTCTGACTGCGTCAAAACCTGATCTGACTCTTCGATGCAATACTCGTCCGTATGACCCTCTTTTCCACCTGTTGCTATTATGGTACCACCATGATGAATCCACGTTTTTTCATCGGTCTCTGAATTAACAATACAGGACTCGAATGAGCCAAGGGTACCGGCAGATTCACCTATTTCTGAATTTAGATGAACAGTTATATTTTTATGCTCATATAATTTTAGCTTTAATTCCGCAGCTGTTTCCATCGGTGCTAAACCATCAATAGTCTTTGCTATAGTACGGCCAATAAAGCCACCAAGTTCTGCCTCACGCTCAACCAAGTACACGCCAACACCTTTATTGGCGAGAGAAATTGCGGCATACATCCCGGCCATGCCACCTCCAACAACCAGCGCATTTTGGTTAATAGGCATAGTCTCCATTGGCTGTAATGGAGTTAACTTTAAGGATTCTACTTCGCTCTTTAATTCTCCGCTAACCTTATTGGTCCAAGCTTCAACCGCTGTGCCTCGTGCACCTCTTCTAATAAAACTTTGCAAATCATATATTTTTGTCAGAGAACTATGAAAACCCGCTTTTTTACAAAGATTTTTTACGGTTCGCCGATACAAATATGGCTGACAAACACCAATGATTAGTCGGTTGCAACCTGAATCGGTAAGAGACTTCATCACCGCTTGTTCTCCATCAAGTGTGCAGATGGATTCGTTGATATGCACAGCTCCTACACCACTGTGGTTACGAAGATTATTTGCCAGCAAGTCAAGATCAAGTCCAAGCCCATCATTATCCTTACATTTACAAATGACCACTGCGACCTTAGCCACTTCTGTTGCATCACTATCAGGTTCAGCGATAATCTCTTCCTTGTTGCGATCAACACTGATAGTTCGCAGGAAGCTCGTTGCCTCTCCAGCAGCAGCCATACCACTAGCCATAGCTTCACTAATATCCGTTAACCCCATAAGAGAACCACACATAAAAATGCCTGGTTTATCCGCCACCTTTATCTTGCTATATTGCTCAGTTGGAATAAGACCTAGGCTATTTGGTTCAGTACCAATGAGGTTTGCCCATTTTTTATGATCTTCAAAAGGAGTTTGTCCTGTGGACATAACCACAAGATCATATTCTTTCACGAAAAATTCGTTGGTTTTAGGATCGAAATATCTGATTTCTAAGCCGCCATTTATTTTTGGCACAACTTCCTGTATACGGCATCGAACTAGCTTCACACCATGTTCTTGCACGGCTTTATTTCGATATTCATTAAAACCCTTACCGAAGGTTCGCATATCCATATAAAAGATGGTGGTGTCCATACCATCACCACCCTTCTCATGGGCTAGCACAGCCTCTTTTAGGGCAAACATACAACAAATAGATGAACAATAAGGTTTATCTTGGCGGCGATTCCTAGATCCCATACATTGAATCCAGGCTATCTTTTTAGCTGGTTTGCCATCCGATGGACGAGCAATCTCTTCTCCACCATAACTACCTGATGAACTAAGCATCCTTTCAAATGCCAGAGCACTGACCACATCTGGAGAAGTGGCATAGGACTTTGCATCCTCAGCCTCGTGTATATTATATAACTTGGTTCCTGTAGCAAGAATAATTGAATTCACCTCTCGGCTTTCAGTCTCATCCTTTGCACCAAAATCAATGGCTCCAGCAGTACATAGATCTACACAGGCTCCACACTCTGTGCAGGAATCCATATCAATCATTAGCATATGCGGAGCATTATGGGGTACAGGCTGATAAATTGCCTTACGTTTGGTTAAACCATGATTGAATTCATCATCAACCTCAACAGGACAAACATCAAGACAAGCACCCAAACCATTACATGCTTCGGTTATTACATAGTTTGCTTTTTTCAGTAGATCTACTTGAAAATCACCCGACTCACCGCTGATACTGGCAACTTCTGTAAAAGGTAGAATTTCAATATTTTCATGGTGCAAACTCTTCCTCATGCAATATTCAGAAGAGTATTCGCGCCCTACCATTGGCAACATACGACACATGCCACAATGATCTGATGGAAATTGATAATCTAGCTTAGAGAGAATACCACCAGTTTGAGTTGAAGCATCACTAAGCAGTACCTTATAGCCACTTTCGGCAAGTTCAATAGCTGCCTTAATACCGGAAATACCGGCACCGGCTACCAGAACTGTACCTGTTGTGTTTTCTGCCATTGTTACTCCTCCTATTTCACTTGACCAGTTACTTCAACCATTTCGTCAAACTCAAAGATAGATAGCGGTTGCTCATCGTCCACAGAACGACCAGCCTCATAATTAAAACGTTTCTGAGCTTTATCTGCCGCCATACGAAATATCGGCATCAAATCAATATCGTTTGGACAGGCTGAAGTACACTGACCACAACCAATACAAACAGTGGAAATATGACTCATTCTAGTGAGATGATAAAAAAGAGTATCGGTGGGCATTTGCAAACTACCAGAATTCTGCGCCCAATTGAAAAACTGCTCGCCTTTATGGCGGAAAGTATCAGTTACAAAAACACACTCCTTGCAGTAACAGACCGGACAAGCTACTCGGCAGTTATAACAGTTTACACAGTCTGCAAGCCTCTCTTCAAGAGCTGCAAAACCAGGAACTTCTTCCTTATATTTTGCATAGAGAGCATCCCTTGCGACTTCTCTCTCTTTAATTAGAGTCTCAATAGCACTTGTGCGTCCAGAAGGCGTTTCCACAAGAGCATTGGCAGCAAGAGCCTCTTCACCTTTTTCAGTTAAAGCTTCGATAATTAGCTTACCGCCTGCACCTATCACTCCAAGGTTTAGATCAACATTACTTGCCACTGGATACTCACAGATAGTACATGCTGAACATAATCCTTCAGGTGAATCGATAAATTTTTCGCTGTCACCACCTGCTACGGCAAAACTCTTATAATCTATATTTTCCATACGTCCAAGACAGTCAGTACCAACCATCAAAACGTCTTTAAAATTAGCTTGGTTTAGTTTAATTAACTCAACCATTGCCCTAATTTCACAGGATCGCATCACTAAAGCTACTTTCTTACCAGAAGGACTCGCAGTAAGCGAAGAAGCCAGTTTTGCTGAGTTGACAGCAACAACAGGGGCAAAAGCATCGATCCCCCCAAGAGCATCCACTGATGTAACCAAAGTTTGTCTAACACCTGCACCCTGCTTTACAGGAGCCATGATACCGTCAACCACACCAGTTTCGAGCATTTTACCAAGGACTTCAGCAATTTTATTATTCATTTCGCCCTGGGCATAAGATATTTCTACACACTTAGTCATGATATATTTCTCCTATCCTGCCTGTGCCATTTTATTGAGTGGGCTTGGGCCAATTTCTTTTAAATTCTTGGTCATTTCCTGGGCCACTTCTTGAAGCATAGTGCCCTCACTCGCAGCAATCCACCTTAACCACAAACGATCATCACCAATACCATATTGACTTAGCAATTCTGTTATTAGAGCCACACGTCTTCTCGCCTTCAGATTACCATTAATGTAGTGACAATCTCCCGGCCAACAACCTCCAATAAGTACACCGTCAGCACCACCAAGAAACGCTTTCAATACATATTTAGGATCAACCATGCCACTACACATTACGCGAATAATCTTCATATTCGGCGGATAGGAAAGGCGAGAGGTACCTGCCAAATCTGCAGCGGTAAATGTGCACCAGTTGCAAAAAAATGCTACAATTTTAGGTTCATAATTGCTCATCATCTATCCTCAATCAAAGTGTTAATAATCCGTCTATTTCGGCAAAAACTTGTTTATCTGTAAAATGTTTCACTTTAGCGGCACCACTTGGACAACCACCAGCACAACTGCCACACCCTTTACAAAGCGCAGAGTTAACAGCACTAATTCGTGAAAACTCGTTAAACTCAATGGCTCCATATGGACAGAGCCCGATACAGAGTTGGCAACCAACACAGATGTCTCCATCAATGAATGAAATCATTGGTGGTATCTCTACCTGACCAGCACCACTTAGAGCTAAACATTCGCAAGCGGCACCTTTTGCTTGAGCTACAGTATCAGGGATATCTTTTGGTCCTTGGCAAGTTCCGGCCAGAAAAACACCACTTGATGGTGTTGAAACGGGGGCTAGTTTGGGGTGTTCTTCTTGGAAAAAACCATCTGCGCCAATACCAATACCAAAAGTACGCATTACATCTTCAGCGTTGCTACGAGCTTCCATGGCTGTACAAAGAATGACCATTTCAACTTCAATCTGAACCATGCTACCTGAAAGTGAGTCTTCGGCGATGACAGTAAGCATACCGTCTGCATCTTCTGTAACTGATCCGGCTTTACCACGGATCATCTTCACGCCTTCTTCCTGCACCTTACGGTAGAACTCTTCATAACCCTTACCAAAGCAACGCATATCAATATAGAAATTATAAACTTCCGTATCATGACCTAATTTATCTTTAAGTAAATGGGCGTATTTCAGACCGTACATACAACAGGTTCTGGAACAGTATTCGTGATGATTTAGATCACGGCTACCAATACAATGAAGGATCGCCACACTCTTTGGTGGTTCGGTATACTTCATCTTGTTTTTCATGCTTCTTTTTAAAAGCTTACCTGCTGTTGGCCCTGTGGCATTGGAGATACGTTCAAACTCAAGATTAGTTAAAACATTTCTATGTTTGCCATAACCATACTGCGGCATAACACTAGGATCCATAGTATCAAAACCAGTGGCAACAATAATTGAACCAATCTCCACTTCGAGAATCTCATCTACCTGATCATGATCGATCGCCCCGGCCTTACACTCTTTTTCACACTTACCACAGTCAATACAACCACCCTTACCTTCATGCTTATCGATGACATACTGTACAGGTACAGCTTGTGGAAAAGGAATATAAATAGCTTTTCGACGTTTAGTTCCTACATCCCATTCATTGGGAGCCATAACAGGACAAACCGTGGCACAATCACCACAACCAGTACAATTAGACTTTACGTATCGAGCATGTTTTTTAATGCGAGCTTTGAAGTTACCAACAAAACCAGAAACACTTTCAACTTCACTATATGTGAGTAGCTCAATATTTTTATTCTGTCCCACCGCAACCATTTTCGGTGTACCGATACAAGCCGCACAATCTAGAGTTGGAAAAGTTTTATCATACTGCAACATATGACCACCAACTGTAGCCTGTTTTTCCACCAAATAAACTTGGTTACCAGCAGAAGCGATATCAAGAGCTGCCTGCATTCCTGCAATACCGCCACCCACAACCAAAGACGCTGGGTTTACAGGAACGGTACTGGGGTGAAGTGCTTCTTGTTGCGACACACGTCTAAGTCCAGCTCTGGTGATGACAATCGCCTTTGTAGTAGCTTCGTCTTCACTCTCTGTTACCCATGATCCGTGTTCACGCACACAAACCATATGAAAAGCATTGTATGGGTTAAGACCACCTCTTTCACATGCAGTACGAAATGTTTTTTCGTGCATCCTTGGAGAACAAGCCGCCACCACAATTCTAGTAAGATTGTGTTCTTTGATGTCCTTCTCAATCAAATCTTGACCTGGATCTGAACACATAAATAAATAATCCTTGGCCACCACTACTCCAGGAAAGGTGCTAGCGTATTCCGCTACTTCTTTCACCCTTACCTTGCTAGCGATATTCACACCGCAATGGCAGACAAAAAAACCAATTCGCTCAGTCATGTATTCCCTCCTGATCTGTACTTCTTAGGTGAGGGGTAGCGAGTCCTTCACCGGATATTGCTAGGGATTGATGTAAAAGACTTGCTATGTCACAGACTTCAATCTGCTCAACAAGACCAGCTTTCTTAATTGTTTTTTCGAACATTTCTATACAAAATGGACAACTAGTGACCAATATTTTTGCGCCTGTACCAATAGCCTGTTGCAATCTTTTTTCTGTTTGACTAATTCGATCATCAAGGACAATGCCTCCACCGCCACCACCACAACATAAGCTTTCGTCCTTAACAGCTGACATCTCGGTGAATTTAATGCCTTTTATACTTTTCAAAATTGTTCTTGGAGCATCATAAACACCTGCCTTACGACCTAAATAACATGGGTCGTGATAGGTGACATGAAGGTCTAGTTCTATTTCTGGAGTAATTACACTTGATTTAATAATTTCTGCTAAGATCTCAACACTATGAACAACATCTCCACCATCATCATGGATTTGCCTTAAACAGTGGGGTGATGATGTTACAATTTTACTTACCTCTGCTGAAAGATAGGCTTTCTTCCTAGCATTTGATAAATCAGATGTGATCTGAGAAGCCCCTGCCACCTTAGCTATTTCACCACAACATTCCTCCTTAGCCATACGCCCGTAGGATAATTTAGCTGCATCAAATATACTTGTGAGAGAGGGAATAGTCTTACTGTTTGGATGATGCTTTTCCGCTTTTAAAGTAGCGCAACAGGTTTGTAGACAAAAGTCCATACCAGTCATATATTCTGGTACAGAAGGACTTGGATCAGTATGCCATAACCTGCTATCATTCTTTAATTCTGCAAGTGCTTTAACAATAGATTTTGGTTGCAAAAGATCAGAGGATTTTTCACGAATTGTAGTCATAATATCCGCTAGAGGAATTCCACGAGGACAGTGGGTACTGCAACTTTCACAACTTGCACAATTCCAAGCAGCAACATCCACATTTACATCAGTTGAACGACCAAGAAGAATGTTTCTTAAAACCTGACGAGGGCTAAATTTCACAAAATTAATCCGAGGGCAGGAAGCGGTACAAGTTCCACACTGCATACATGATTGAAAGGTATCACCAACAATATCCCTTACTAGCTCAGGTTTTAAGACACTTTTTTCCTGAGCTTTTTGTTTCATTGTTGTTAAAAATATCGCTAGAGGTCTATATAGCAGATGCGATAACTTGCCAAAAGGCATCATTATCATCAGCATTCCGACACAGATGGCAACATGAATAACATATATTGTATAGGTAGTTAGCGGTAAACCAGCCAAACGTACTATATGTAGAGTTATACCCGTGAAAGCAATGATGAAAATTAAAATCAAAAAGAACAAATCAGTAAAATCTGAATAGCGGTGAAGATTTTCTTCCTTTTTATAAAAGCGGGAGTACAACATTGTGCCTGAGCCAAGCATCAAGGCAACCGTGGCATAATAGCCAACTATTCTAGTGGGGTGCCAGAATGGATGAATAATATCAGTTTGAAAACTAGTTAAAAAGATCATAATCAAAACTTCCATGGCAACCCAACCAGAAAACAGGAATAGGTGACGCCACCAAGCACTGGATGGTCCAGTACCACATTTGCGCCATTTCTTTTGGGTGAAGTAATTAATTATGAAAACTGGTAACTCAGTGAGATACAATTTTAAGGGAACATGGGTACCATCCATGATCTTAAAGTACATATTAATCGCATTAGAAATGAGAAGAAAGCCAACAATAGCAAACATTATCTCATCGCCAAGATGAACCCAATAGACAGGAGCAAAAGTATTAAGCTCGACCTTATCCGTGATCACAGGACCATGTAAACTAAGAAACAGGCCTGCCACGACGAAAAATATCATCATAAAAGCACCCACCTCCCACTTGGGAGATGCATAAAACTTCGCAGCAAGACCGGTCCAGTCATACTGGGTTGTAAGCCATCTTCTAGATGCCATCATCGTTTCAGCAGGTTCTGCACCTCTTGGACAATCAGTATTACAATCGCCACAATAATAACAGAGCCACGGTTCCGGTGAAGATAAAAGTTTTTCTTTTAAATCCAACTGCAGATAACGGTAAATTTTTCTGGGGAAGGTGTTTTCTCCTTGCGAGAGAGGACAGGCGGCAGCGCAATTACCACATTGCATGCACGCATCCATGTCCTTTGCACCTAATGCTGAAACTTCATCGGACAACGTTTTTGTATGAATCTGCAAAAAACCCTCCTGCCTCTCCAGTTAGTTAGTAAAAAAGCACCATTAAATTTCCCGATGCAAACCATCATTAGAAATATTACTTGGCTTTCATAAACCTGCAACATGAAGGTTATCAACGAATTAACACTTTGAGGATATTAAGATCAAAAATAGACAATGACGAGCGCCAGATACACCAAAGAGATAGGCAATTGGGTCAAAAAGAAACACATGATATTATTGTGACATATTCAACAAAAAGACATTGTAGAAGTGAAATCAACCTAGCAGATATTATTTAGTGGCATTGCAGTTAACAAAAGAAAATAGGCGGTACCTCCAAAAAGGAGATACCGCCTATTTTACCAAGTTTTTGCTAATGACCAGCTAACTTAGTGACCTTCTTTTACATCTGATTCTTTATACTTATGAAGACTATGAAGGATACTAACCTCATCAATTGGCTTATAACCAGTAACCATAGAATCCAGGGAACCTGCAATAGCAAATACACACATGTATACGTGGGTTAAGAAAAAGGTCACAAGAACCATTCCGAACACGTTGTGAACAATTGCCAGGGCACGTATAAAATCTACTTCTGTGTTAACAAAAGGAATTAAAGACACGACCAGGTCAATAGCCGGAGCAAGAAAACTGTTACCTGCAGGGAATGCCCAAATGAAAAACCCTGTGGCAGCCATAAGAAAACCGCCAGGGATAGCACACCAATACCAAGCCTTCTGACCAGCGTTGAACTTCATAGCTGGAACCGGGTTCTTCTCTTTAGAAAGATAACCACCTGCAATTAGACACCACTTGATATCACATTTAGCAGGAAGTGCATCTTTGATCCAGATCACAAGCATACCTACGATTGCTGGAACAGCAAGTAGTGCAGAAAAAAGATGCACATAACGAGCAAAAACAATTGGAGTACCACCACCCAAATAAGAACCAAAAACAATCATTAAGCCTGTTACCACAAGACCTGTAAACGATAGCGCACCAATGAAGTGAATAAGACGAGCCATAAATGGGAAGAATAAAATTTGTTTCCCACTATGATCAAAGTGCTTAGCACCAATAATCAAAAGGTGCAGGGCAAAAACAGCTGGCACAACAGTGATGGTTAACAAAAATCCCCATATAAAATAGGTGGATTGCAGTAGGGTAAAAAGTCCGCCTAACTGCCCATAATCCTCCCCTGTAATATTGGTGATTAGCTGACGATAATAATCCGCAGAACTCCCGTCGGCTAACGCAACAGTGCCCCAGAACAGAGTAACCGCCGCGATACATAATCCAGCACCAACTCTGGATCGAAAGACATTTTTCATAATTTTTATCCTATACGATGGCTTGACTTTAAGTTGGATCACTTAAAGCCAAGTAGCATCAATAATTAATTATTTATCGTCTTTATATGCTCTCTTCCAACCCCAGGCGTTGGAACCTGAACCACGTTGAAAGACACGCTTACGATATACATCTGCCACAACATCAGCATCACCTGCAAGAAGTGCTTTAGTTGCACACATTCCGGCACATAAAGGAGGTTTACCCTCAGCGATACGATTCTGCCCATAGAGATGCTTTTCTTCAGATGAAAATGTCTCTTCTGGACCACCTGCACAAAAAGTACATTTATCCATAGAACCACGCACACCCAAAGTTTCTCCCTTAGGAAATTGTGGCGCACCAAATGGACAAGCCATAAAGCAGTAACCACAACCGATACATTTTTTCTTGTCCACAAGGACAATACCATCATCACGATGATAAATTGCATCTACAGGACATACGGCTTCACAAGGAGCGTCGGAGCAATGCATACAAGCAACCGACATTGACTTCTCACCTTCTTTACCGGAGTCAAGGGTAATAACACGGCGGCGGTTAATACCTACTGGAATATGATGTCCTTCCTTACAGGCAACCACACAGCCACTACAATCGATACAGCGTTCTGCATCACACAAAAATTTCATTCTAGCCATTAGTCATTACCTCCCTTAAGCCTTTGTGACTTTACACAGACCATCTTTGGTAGCTTGGATCTGGGTTACAATGTCATATCCGTAGTTGGTTACCACATTACCTGCATCACCAACTGCAAATGGGGCATGTCCTTCAGGATACTTGTCCACTAGAGACTCTCCTTCCCAAGAACCACCAAAGTGATATGGTAAGAAGATGGTTGTTTCATCCACACGTTCTGTACAATTTGCCTTAACCTTAATACGTGCTTTCTCAGGCGACTCGATCCAGATCATATCACCATGACGAATACCTAAGTCATTGGCAAGTTTTGGATTAATCTCAGCGTACATTTCTGGCTGAAGCTCAACCAAGTATTGATTACTACGGGTTTCAGCACCAGCACCCATGTGCTCAACCTGACGACCAGTGGTAATAATATATGGGTATTCTTTAACTAGATTTGGATCCTGTTCAGACTCAAAACGAGTGTCAACACGGTAATGATCAACCTTATCCTTGTAAGTTGGATAACGTTTAATTAAATCAGGACGCGGTGAATGTAGAGGTTCACGATGTATCGGTATTTGATCTGGGAATGTCCATACAATACAACGGGCACGAGCATTACCAAAAGGAGCCATACCACGACTGATTGCATTCTTTAGAGTTTCTTGGCTAAGATCTGTCTTCCAGTTAGTGCCAGGAACAACATTTTTGAACTCAGGATAACCACCATCAACTTCTGAACCTGGGTTTGCACTACCGTAACCAGCAAGTTGATTTTCGGTACGTCCACCAAATTTTGCATCGTAAGTTTTTTCAACACCAAAACGATTACGAAAAGGTAAACCACCATCTGCGACTGTTTTTGAAATATCATAGAGAATTGGAGTACCAGGATGCTCCTGGGTCCAACATGGCCATGGTAAACCAAAATATTCGCCGTCACAATCACCGCCATTAGCCTTAAGAGTATCTATATCAAAGGTATGCCAGTTATCGGTATGCTTCTTGATACGCTCAGGAGTTTGACCATTATAACCAATGGTAAGAGAACCAGAACCAAGTTCTTTAGTAATATCTTCTGGCACTTGCTTGATATTTTTATAAAATTTATCAGCAAAACCAAGACGAGTAACAAGATCTTTCATGATAGTATAGTCATCACGAGAGTTGAAGATAGGATCAACAATCTTATTACGCCACTGGATTTGACGAGAAGTAGAACTTACAGAACCGGAGGTTTCATACTGAGAAGATGATGGTAAAATATAAACATTATCAGTCTCGGTAAGAGCTGCCGCCATTGTTGGGAATGGATCTACAATTACCAGCAACTCAAGCTTATTATAAGCACGTTTTACGCGAGCAAACTGGGAATTGGAGTTAGCGCCACAACCCCACTGAAATACTGCTTTTATAGGATCTTGATGAATTTTTTCTTCGTTTAGTACACCTTCATACCAACGAGAAAGAGTAAAACCAGGTTTACTCATCCACTTACTTTTCTTTGGAGTATCAGATGCATCCTTTGCAAAACGACCACGAATCCACTCATAATCTACACCCCAAACACGACACCAGTGCTTCCACGCACCTGTGGAAAGACCATAGTATGCAGGAAGTGAGTGAGAAAGAATACACATATCTGTGGCACCCTGAACATTATCATGCCCACGGAAAATGTTAGTTCCACCACCAGATTTACCCATGTTACCAAGAACAAGTTGCAGGTGACAAAAAGTTCTAGTGATAGAAGAACCGATACTATGCTGAGTTCCACCCATACACCAAGTAAGGCTAGTAGGGCGATGCGTAGCAAGCATCTTTGCAACTTTGCGGGTTTGATCCGCAGGAATACCAGTAATGTTTTCTACTTCTTCTGGTGTATACTTCTCACAATTCGCAACAAGTTCTTCATAGCCAGAAACACGATCACGGATAAAATCCTTATCTTCCCATCCCTGTTTTACAATTTCACGAATAAGTCCATTCATGAATGCTGCATCACTGCCCGGACGAATACGAACAAACTCATCTGCCTTTGCAGCAAGTTTGGTTCTACGTGGATCAACTACTATTATTGGCGCATTATTCTTCTCTTTTGCATGAAGAATATGCTGCATCGAGATCGGATGAGCTTCTGCTGCATTCGATCCGATAAAAATCATTGACTTAGCATGACGAATATCGTTCAAGCTATTTGTCATTGCACCGTAACCCCAAGTATTGGCGACACCTGCCACCGTTGCGGAGTGTCAGATCCTTGCCTGGTGATCTACGTTATTCGACCCCCAGAAGGCTGCAAATTTACGGATTTGGTAACACATTTCATTGGATACTTTTGCAGAGCCATTAAAATGCATTGCGTCAGGACCATCTGTTTCACGGATATCTTTTAACTTATCAGTGATTTCAGACATTGCCTGTTCCCAAGTAATAGCCTTCCACTTGCCATTAACACGCTTCATTGGGGTTTTCATACGCTTAGGGCTAGTTACCATATCGATGGCACCAGCACCTTTACAGCAATGTCCACCACGGGAAACTGGATGATCAGCAGCTACTTCCTGACGAACCCAAACGCCGTTTTTAACCTCAGCCACAATACCACAACCAACAGCACAATAAGTACAAACAGTACGAACTTCCTTAGAATCTTCGTATTGCTTTGTTTTTCCTGCGTGTGCTTTTGTGGTTAGTTTAGTAGTAAGCGCAGCACCGGTTAAGGCCGCAGTAGCAGCAGAAATCTTCAAAAAAGATCTCCTAGCAACTTTAGGGTTTAGGCTAACCCTTTTGCTGGCAGTTGAACTACTTTCAACCGTCTTTTTAATTTTACTTCTAGCCATTGTTGTCTCCTTGTAAAATCTTAAAACAGGTATTTACAAAAAACATTGTTTCTATAAATACACACTATTCTATGACTTTAGGCTTTGGTAATACTTCTTAAAGTCGTCAGTTTCCTTGTAAAGATCACTACTAAGTGTCTTATCAGTAACCGAGCTTGCCTGAGCCTGTTTACGAGTAACTGCCACAGCTGCCACTGCCGCACCTCCTGCAAGAATGTGTTTCAGGAAAGAGCGTCTTTTCCCTTCATCCTGTTTCATAATTCCCCTCCAATAATGTTTGGGATACCAGGTTTCCTTGATGAAAACCCACTAAAGTTGTTCCTATAACTCCATTATAAGGCCACGTTCAAGATCAAGGTAGCCCTTTAAAAACTTACCACACGAGGTATAAAAATCAGCCTCTGCATTTTTTTCTAGAGCTTGGCAAATATTTTCGGCCAATGGCTCAAGGTATTCTGTAATCAACTTGGTTTGATATGCCCTAGAGCAATCTTTTCCATCTTCTCCCTGCTCTATTAAACGAACAAGAGCATCTAGAACAATCACCAATGTGTCTTCTGGCTCATTCACATTTTCCTCTTTTGCGATCCCTGCTTCAGCGAGCAATCCCCTAAACTCAGCTAAGGTCTTGCCATGATGCTTACCATCAATATAAAAGGAAGCATTTCTGGCAATATGTCCTTCAACAAAAGGATCTACAAAAAGCGTGTAGTATTCGTTTTCTAAATCAGCTAAAGATTTTTTAGCTAGGTGAGATGAGCATTCGGTTACTGCCGCATCGAATTGTAAATTTACCCTTTCACCACTAAGTGATGAAAATATTCCACGCCAACGACTTAGTTTTTCTGCATCTGGTTCTGTTAAAAAGAAACTTTTAATCAGATCAATAAAACGCATTCTTATCCTAGCCAGTTCCTTCTCGCTCATACCTTCCATTATTATTGCTCCTCAAAAATTCTGACTACACGACACTCATCACAATATTCAAAATGACTAGTATCAACACTTTCTTTAGCCTTTAAGATATTCATAACTCGCTCATAACTTTTCCTAGTTCCAAATACTTTACCACATTTTACACAGGCCATTGGTTCACCCATTGCCATGGTTTTTTCTTGGAAGAAATCGTTCTTAAACTGCCAGTTACGACTAATGGTCAGGGCATCTTCAGGGCAGACAGAGACACATAACCCACAAGCCACACACAACGAGGATTTATGGGATATAGACATCTCATCATCATCTGCTTTCATGGCTTTAATTTTACAAACATTTATGCAAGACATGCACTGAGTGCATTTGTCATTGTCGCAATCTATGGTCGCAAAACTTGTTTGAGCGTTGCCTTTAAAACCTGGGGTTGCTTCGCTCTCTGCCAAAAGATGACTAAGTACATCGCTCTGTAATTCACGACGATTAATGAATTCTTGTCCACTAAATTTAGGTAATGAGTCACCTTCATTCTTTACCTCTAAATCTTCTGCTGATAATTTAGAGACAAGAGTAATTGGAGACGCAACAGAAAAAATTGCCTGTAAAATAGTATTGGCCAGTTTTACATTACGATTAAGAATATGGCCTTCGTCATCGCTTTTTACAATCACGATATCTCTACTACCCTTAGCGTACATAAACAAAAGGGTAGTAAGAGTTAAAAACTCCGGTTTCTCGGTAGCGAAGAAAAAACAATTCTCATAACTTTGATCGCTATTAAGCCACCAGAATTTATGCATGTCTTCATCACTACCAATTACGACCTTATCTCTTAAAAGTGGTTCAATAGTCTGAAAATATTTAGTTGACGAAGAATCCGTAAATCGTTCGTATTGCAACGCCCCTGTAGGACAAACCGCTACACAATCACCGCATTCCTCACAGACAAGGGGGTTTATACCAACACCATCATTCAGAGAAATTGCCCCGTGCCTGCAACTTTCAAAACAAAGGTTACAGCCTAGATTTAATTTTTGGTTATACTGACAGAGATCTTTATTAACCGAAATAATTTCATCAACCTGAAATGGATATAACCCTTTTAAAAACTCATCGAAATTTTCTTCCGTATATACTGCTCGACATGAGTCAACACCCTCAATCTTACATTCATCAAGTATTAGAATCGCTGGAATTTTAAGGGTTCGATGTTCAACACCATGAATTTCAATAGCTTTGGTTGGGCAAACCTTCTCGCATTCTCTACAGAGCGAGCAGGTTGAAAAATCAACATCAAGGCCTGGGGATATACAGGACTCTGGGCAAATGGCCCCACAGATACCACAATAATTGCATTTGCTTTTATCCACAGGCTTTGCGATAACATAATCTATCAGAACTCCGTTTACTGGAGAGCTGATACTCATCTCTTTTGCAGTTGTAAACTCAGGATCAAAACTACCGATCAAAATCGGTTCAATGGGAAGTAGCCCACCGTAGGTATCGATAAAATTCTTTAAATTTTCAACAGAGGATGCAACAACACAGAGTCTACTGTCTGGATCGACGGTGTAGCTACGATATAGCTTATCATCTCCTCGTCTTAATTCTGCAGCAGCTAGTATCTCTAACTGGCTAGAACCATAACCCGCGAGGTCCGCATTAAGTTGCAAGGTTGGTGATAAAAGAAAGCTTGTTTCTGGTGCAATTGAGGTAAATCCCCCGGCAAGTAAAACTGTTTCATCTTGATCAGAGGTGAAACCTTGTCCGGGCAGGAGGTTGATTTCAGTGCCAACAAGTTGAGTGTTGCCAATTTCATTCTGGCATAACATGTATGTGACATACGATTTTTTCATTTATTTGATACCTTACAAAAAAACATTACACTTTCTTTTATAGCCAGCCTCAACACAAGGCAGACTTCGCAGGTTACGAGAAATAAAGTAGTTTATGAAAGACAAAATTAAAATCGGGTAGTGTCCTTTTAACAAGTAGGTGATTCACCTACACGTATTAGCCTTACCCTTACTTTCCCCAACCATCAGTGAAAACTTTCTCTTTCTGAAAACGATCTATTTCTTTCCAATTAGTATCGGAATATCCAACTGGGATAATAGCAAAAGGCATAATATCTTCTGGGATATCAAATATTTCCCGGAATCCTTCCATCCTCTCTTGCTCTGGATAGATACCAGTCCAAGTAGTCGCTAAACCAAGTGCTCTAGCTGAAAGTAAAATGTTTTGGCAGGCCGCCGAACAATCTTGAGACCAGAAATTGGGCCATTTCCCTTTAAGATCACCACAAACTACAATTGACAATGGAGCCTGCATTATCATTTTCGCATATGGATGAATCTTAGTAACCGCTTCAAGCTTGGCTCTATCTTTTACAACTATATAATGCCAAGGTTGCTGGTTGCCTGCAGATGGTGCAGCCATTGCAGCTCGCAAAATTTTCTCCACATCTTGGTCATTAACCTCTGTATCATTAAAACTTCTGATGCTTCTTCTTGTATGAACAACACTAAATAAATCCATATTTTCTCCTGATTCTATGGGCTAATAATTTCTTCTATACGCTATATTTTGATATTTAAGCTAGCATATCGAAAAATTTTACTTATTCTCCAGCATACAAATCTGATAAAGTGATTGATGCTCTAGTAAATTTATCAGATTTGGTATAAGTATATCCAGTAAAAGAACCACAATATTTTAAGCAAAAACCTTCGTAGCTTGTTTTGTATAAAAAGTGCCTACAATCATCCTACCTAGTAAGAATAAAAACATATAAAAGCCGAGCGGCAAAATTAAAACCATGAAGACAAAACAAGAAACAGACAAAAAAGTTATCGCCCTTATCAAAATGGCGGAAAAAATTCTAGAAACCGCCACAGCTGGTCATCAAAAACATTATATCAATGAGAAGATGTTCCATGATTTCAGAATTTCATCACTTTCATTTCTAGCCGTCGTTTTTAGTGAAAAAAGCCCATTCTACAAAGAATTTGAAAAAGAAGTGACTACTCCCACCCCCATTAGAACAGAACGTGGTTTAGGTATCTTAACTTCCGTTCAAAGAGAATTACAAGGCGACTGGCTCACCTCTGTTCGAGGTGAAATTTTTAATTCCATGGAAAGGGGTATGATTCAAAACTGCCAGAATCAGCTTAAAAATGGACAAAAGCTTAGTGCAATTATCCTAGCAAGCGGAATTCTAGACAATCACTTAAGAAGCTTATGTGTTGACAAAGGCGTAAATACCTCAAAAGATGTAGCTGGTGAGCAGGTCGATTGTAGCACCATTCAGCTAAACAGCCGAGCCTACAAGAAAAACGTTTATGATCGTAAATTTAACAAAAACATTTTCTCTTGGATTGAAATACAGCAAAAAGCAGACTGCGACGGAGTTTCAGAAATAAAAGATGAACAGGTCGAAAACATGCTAAAAGGCATAATAGAGTTAATCGTTAAATTCCCCTGCACCCCTGTTGAATAACACTGCCATATGATAAGCAATTTAGAAAAAAGAGTTCAGCACCTTGAAGAAACCATGGCGTTCCAAGATGAAACTATTGAAAGCCTGAATGGGGTTATCATAGACCAACAAAAACAACTTGATAGTCTAAACTTAACACTTGAAAAACTACAAGGTGCCCTAACCGCCATGAACACGGAACAAGGGCAAGTTCTTGAGCCACCTCCGCCGCATTATTAACAAGGAGCCATGATGGATATTTATTATATCAATAATAAATTCATAGAAGAAGATCAGGCAAATATTTCTATTAAAGATTTATCCGTGTTGCGTGGTTATGGTGTCTTCGATTTCCTAATAAGTTACAATGGCAAACCATTTCACCTAAAGCGACATATTGCAAGACTTGCTAAGTCTGCCAAGCTTATAGACTTAGAACTTCCTGAATCAGAAAAAGAGATTTACAAGTTAACACTTGAGTGTATTAAAAGAAACTCTCACTCTGAATTCAATGTTCGTATCTTAGTAACTGGTGGCACTAGTAATAACAATTACTTGCCAGAAGATGGTGCTAGCAACCTAATTATCATGGTTACTGCATTGCCAGCAGTGCCTAAAAGCTACTACACCGATGGTATTAAAGTAATCACATACAATACGGAAAGATTAATCCCAGGCGCAAAAAGCATCAATTATATCCCTTCAATTATGGCCATGAAAGAGGCTACTAGCCAAAACGCTATCGAAGCAATTTTAATCGACCGCAACGGTTATATTCAAGAAGGGACAACTTCTAATTTTTTTGCTGTTATTGATGATAAACTTGTTACTCCGCCCTGCGATAGAATATTGCCAGGCATCACCCGTGAAATTGTTCTAAATCTTGTCAAAAAAGAAATTGATGTAGAGGTTAGACCAATCCACAGTGAAGAGATAAAGGTAATGAGCGAGGCATTTGTTAGTGCTTCTAACAAAGAGATACTCCCTATTAACGCTATCAATTCTATTTCTTTAGATGTTAATGCTGGGAAAATAACTAAAAAAGTGTTCGCCTTATTTGCTAAGTACACAAAATCCCACGCTGCCTAATGGATGCCGCAACTTTCCTCACATGTTTACTTGCCGTTAGCCTGCTGACCATAACTCCTGGAGTGGATACCATTCTCGTCATCAGAAACTCTATCAGAGGTGGTTGGCAAGATGGAATTACAACTAGCCTTGGTATTTGCTCTGGCTTATTCATCCACGCTGGAATTTCTGCCTTAGGAATTTCCATCATTTTGCTTAAAACAGCTTGGGCTTTTAATGGATTAAAGATGATTGGAGCCTGTTATTTAATTTACTTAGGCTATGTATCCATAAAGCAAAGAACGGGTATTTCCATAATTACCAATGATAATAGTTTAAAAAAAAGCAGCGTAAGGAGATCTCTTACAGAGGGATTTTTATCAAACATACTGAACCCAAAAACAATTATTTTCTACCTTGCCTTTTTACCACAATTCATATCACATGGTAGCGTCATCTCAACACTGGCCCAAAGCCTCATCGTAGCTGGAACCCACTTTATAGTTGCGATGATTTATGGATTTTTTCTTGTCTTTGCTTGCGAAAAAGCCCGACAACATTTATCCAAAAGATGGATCATAACGACTCTAAACAATATTAGTGGCAGTTTCCTTATATTTTTTGGAATTGGCCTGCTCTTTGAGGAAGTTTAGAATTTAGTTATATGGAATGCAGGGAAAAATGAAGTAAAGACAGAGATTTTATTTTTATCATAATTCTTTTTGCCTAATATTCAGTTTTCCAAAATCACTTACTACTAACAGAAGGAAAACAAAATGAGTTCAACTATTGTAAAGGCATCTATTTGTGTGGCGGCATTAGCTATCGGCGCAGGTGTGGGCAGTCAATTTTATGTAAATAAAGAAGCAAAAAAACAAGCTGATGCCATGATAGCGGAAATTGGCCCAGAGGCTAAAGTTACCTATTCGGAAGTAAAAGGAGATATTATTGATCGCGGTCTAACAATAAAAGATCTCAAAATTTCTCCCATTGACGACCTAAGTACCACTATCACCATCGACAACCTTTCTCTTACGGGATACGACCCTACTTCAACATTTCAATCAAACATGTGTTTAAAGGCCAACGGCATTACCTTTCCACTTGCTCCTATATATAAAGAAGACAAAACTTTTGAAGACTTGAATTTTGGTGAAAAAATTGAAGGGTCAATGAGCAGCTGCTATAAAATTGACTTAAAAGGAAAAAAATTTGAAGTAAAAGAATACTCTATCGCAGCAAAAAAAGTTGGCGCAATCAAATTTTCCATGACCTTGGATAATCTCGATTTTGGCCTAAGAGAAAATGATTTCAAAAACAAATCTGACGGTGAACTTATTGAACAAATTGCAAAACAAGCTGAAAATGACCCAATGATGGTCTTTCGTATTGCAATGTCAATCGCCTTACAGAAAGCCGAATTAAACTATATAGATGATGGCTTAACTGAAGCTGTCATGAAAGCTGTTGCCAAAGATAAACAACAAGAAGTCCTACAAGTAAAGTCCGAATTAATCAATTTGCTAAGCATTTCTTTAGCTGGAGAGCAAAAAACTACAGTAGAACTCCGCGAGATTCTTTCAGAACTAATCATGGGACAAAGTGATTCTATAACTTTAACCGCTAAACCGAATGAAGCTGTGAACCTTAATGCTATGCAAAGAGCCCAAAATTTTGACGATGCGGTTAAGATACTTGAACTAAAAGTATCAAATTAGCATTAAACAAATCTAATCCATTACAATGAGTCGGATGAAAATTTAACTAATCACCGACTTATTGTAATTTTCAATAGATCGAAAATTAATCGACATATCCTTATGAGTACCTTACACAAACCTTCTTCTATTGCCTCTAACTGAGTGCAAAACATATTCAATAACGTCTATCTTACTACTACCGCTGAAATGGTTCTGAAAAAGACAGTACTCAAGTGGATCGACGGACTAGCAATCAGCTAAATAAAAAAGCAAATTACAAAATATTTTTATAATTTGCTGAATAGGCTTTGTCTATCAATTTTTTACCTATTTCATTCTCGAATTGCACCCAAATCGGTTTCATCACTTTGCGCCATTTCTTAAGTTCAATTGAACTTAATTCGTGGATGGTAGTTGAGCCAGAAATTGCTTTTTTTGATTTTCTTGATATCTTTATAGCTTCAGCATTCCCAAAAGCTATCGCTTCATCGAGAGAGCTTTTTAATATATTCCGTTCACTTTCATCAATAGATTCCCAAAAATTAACACTGGTCACGACTAAATAACCTAAGACCCCATGATTTGATTCTGTTATATCAGATTGCACAGTATATATATTTTTGGAAAACATATTAGGCCAAGTGTTTTCCTGCCCATCAAGAACGCCATCTGCTAAAAGAGGATATACCTGGGAAAATGGCTTTTTTACTGGTATGGCACCGACAGCTTTAAACTGTGCACTTAAAACATCAGAATTCATTATTCTAAATTTTAACCCTTCTGCATCCCCAGGTTTAATAAGTGGTCTATTTGCAGATAATTGCTTAAACTCACTACCCATGTACCCAAGACCAAAAAGGCCTCGACTAGAAATTGAAGAAAGAAGTTCCTGTCCAGTCTTACTTTGTTGAAATCTTTCAACCGCAGCAAGATCGTTGAAGAAAAAAGGTAAATCGAAAAGCTTCAACTTTTTAGTATAATTTGAAAACTTTGAAAACGCAGGCGCACACATTTGTACATCATCTAAAAATAACGCTTCTAAAACATCTCCATCACTAAACAGTTCAGAGTTGGGGTGTACTTCTACTATAACTCTACCCGGCAATGCCTTTTCAGCGAGCTCCTTAAATTTAAGAGCCATCTGTCCCTTTGGAGTACTTTCAGCTACAGAATGGGAAAAACGTATAACAGTAGGACCATTATCAAATTGGGCAGCGCATACCTTTAAAGCGCTGCCTTGTATGACGACAAAAGTCATTACCAGTATCATCATACGAGATATGACTAAGCTAGTATGTCTCATTTCAATTCTCCGATGAAAAATTTCTATTCTTGACTAACCTTATAAGCTTTATCAATTAAATCTGCCCCAATTTCACCTTCAAATTGTTTCCAAACTGGTCGCATAGACTCAACCCATTTACTTCTTTGAGCATCGGTCAATTGAATTACTTCTGATTGATTTGAATCAATAATTTTCTGCCGAGCGGCCTTGGCATTAACTACTGAAAGATCATTACCATAGGTAATAGCTTCTCCCAGCGCAACTTTCAAAACCTTTTGATCATTGCCTGGTAAACTATCCCAAAAGTTGATTGAAGTAACAACCATAGCACCCAGAATACCATGATTAGTCTCAGTAATATATGGTTGAACCTTATAAAACTTTTGCGAATAGATATACATCCAAGCGTTTTCTTGACCATCCACGACACCACCTGCAAGCAATGAATATACCTGGGAAAATGGCTTTTTCACTGCCTCGGCTCCAACAGCTTTGAATTGAGCTTCAAGAACATCAGAACTCATGATTCTAAATTTTAGCCCTTTGACATCTGCTGGCAAAACAATTTTCTTAGTAGCCGACATTTGTTTAAAACCACTCAGAACATACCCTAACCCAAGAAGACCTCGGTCCCGAAAAGAGGTCATTAAATCTTGACCTTCTGCCGTTTCCTGAAACTTTTCAATCGCTTGCATATCCTTGAAAAGAAATGGTAAGTCAAAGAGTTGTAACTTTTTGGTATATCTCCCATACCATGCAAAATCAGGGACTCCCATCTGAACATCATCTAGCAGTAAAGCCTCAAAAATCTGCTCATCCCCGAACATTTCAGCATTGGGATACACCTCTACAACATACTTGCCGGGCATTCTCTCTTCCACAAGACTCTTAAACTTCAAAGCCATCTGCCCTCGTGGCATCTCATTCGAAACAGTATGGGAAAAACGTATAACAGTAGGTTCATTGTCAAATTCATCTGCATATACATTTAAGGTACCACTTTGTATGAATACAAAAAGCATTACCACTATCATCATGCGAGATATAACTCGGCTAGTATGTCTCATTTCAATTCTCCGACCAAATTTCTATTCTTGATTATTTGATTCATCAATTGTAAAGACAGCAATTGATTCTTCTAGCTTCTCAGAGGTAGCAGTAATTGTTTTCATAGAGCTAGTTGTTTCACGAGTCATATTAGTTGCCTGATCAGTTAGAACACCAACCTCTTCCATCATGCTAGTAATAGCCTCGGAATCAGTTGCCTGCTGTTGAGCTGTAGTAGAAATTGACTGAATAATTTCAGCTAGATTACTTGAAACATTTTCAATTTCCTCTAGTTTATTATAGGCCTGATCAGCAAGATCTGTTCCCTCAACTACCTGCAAAATACTATTTTCCATACTTACACTAGCAGTGCTAATTTCACCCTGAATGGTAACAATAAGAGTTTCAATTTGTTTTGTAGATTCCGCAGATCGTTCAGCCAGTCTCTGCACCTCCTCCGCTACAACCGCAAAACCTCTACCTGCATCGCCAGCCATGGAAGCTTGAATAGACGCATTCAATGCAAGAATAGATGTTCTATCTGTAATATCTTGAATTAACTGAACAATATTACCAATCTCCTGAGAACTTTCACCCAGTCTCTTAATTGTTCTAGATGTGCCTTTCATATTTTCTTTGATAGAGGCCATCGCTTCATTTGTTTTTTTAACAGTTTCAGAACCTTCTTGAGCACTCGCACGAGCTTTCTCGGAAACGTCTGCCGACTCACTCGCCCTACTAGAAACAAGTTTGATGGTATCAGCCATTTCATTAATTGAACTAATAGCCTCTGCAATCTTAGCTGCCTGAGCTTCACTATATTCTGAAAGTTTTTTCGTTACATTTTCAACCTCATGGGATGATTGACCAACCTGAGAGGATGCATCTTTTACCTGATGTACAACACGACTAAGTTCTTCTGCCATTGAGTTAAAAGAATCAGCAATAGCTCCCGTAATTTCTTCTGTTACCTCTGCTCTTACAGTTAGATCACCATCAGCAAGTCCAGCAATCTCCATAAGTAAGTTCATAATAGAACCTTGAATAGCATCACGCTCATCACGACTCTGGATAAGAGATAAGGTATTATCGAGCATCGCATTGAGAGACTCTGCCATCTCACCTAGCTCATCTGATGTTACAATTTCAGATCGAGAAGAAAAATCACCCTGACCAATACTACCAAATAGATCCATAATTTTATCAATTTGTTTGGTCAAACGACCTGAAATTAGAATAGAAATTAGAAATCCGAAAAGTGCAACAAAACCAGTTACTGCAATAATAATGAGTGAATTCTGCTCATTCTGCTCAACCATACTATCAAGATCTTCTGTCGATTCATGAATAACAGATTCAAGAATTGTCGTAATAGATGGCTGAATACTGTTCATAGCGGCATGTACATTTCTTTCAGCATTTGCACTATTTTTGTCGATAGAAATAATCTGCTTAAATTTATTCATGTATTCATCTGCATACAAAATCATCCGCTGCTTAGTCACAGCATCAAGATCACTGCTTGTTATTTTTTCTTTAAGAAAAAAAGCTTGTTTTTGCACAGCTATTTTTGATTTTCTTTCACCAGTTAGCAAATAGTCCTTCTCATAGCTTACCAGCTTCAACAAATCCGCCTGAATTTGGCGCCCTGCTGAGGACCTACTTCCCTTTTTAAGCCCTTCTACAGCCTTGTGAAGTTCACCCAAGACTCCCTCATTTTTATGCCCTCTCAACTCGATCTGAACAACAACATTAGTAAGGTTCTTAGCATATACATCTAATCGTTGCTGAATATTCAAAAGCTGCTTAGCAATACCGCTATTACCCTCACCAGGCTCGTCATCTTCTTCAATCGACAGTGATTTTAACTCATTAATAATTTTATTAGCATTTTTAATATGTCCTAATGCGCGCTCCATATATTCGGCACGAGCGTTTTTGAAACCAAGTGCTTTATAATTAAGAAGGTATTTTTGTTCCATTTGAAGCGCCTGCAAAGATTCTAACTCTACCTGCTGAGCTAGTTTCATTACCCGAGCATCGACAGTAACAATTTCTTCCGCAGTTTCACGAATTTGATTCATCAAAAAAATTGAAATAACACCAATCAGAGCAACACCAACGACACCAACAATGCTAATTACTAATAGTTTATTACGGATTCTTCCTGTAATAAATCGAAACGGTCTAAAATGTTTTCGCCGTTTTTTTTCTTCGCTCATCTTCCTTCCTCCGAGCCTATCTTATTATTCACAAACAGGCAGATTCATGTGATACATATAATTTCAATAAATATTTCAGTTAACTAATTACTATAGGAATTAGTTGATAAATTTATCAATTAGCTCCGAAAGTTCTTCATCTGTATAAGGTTTAGTGAGATATGCATCCGCGCCTTGCTGTTTACCCCAAAACTTATCACTTTCTTGAGACTTACTTGTAACGAGAATAATGGCTATGTCTTTTAAATTTTCATCTTTCTTTATTTGTCTACAAACTTGAAAGCCATTTTTTTGAGGTAAAATCACATCTAGCAAAATCAAGTCAGGCTTAAATTCTGCAGCTTTTTTATAGGCTTGTTCGCCTTCTTCTGCTGTTTCAACCTTAAAGCCTTTGCCCTCACAAACTGCCTTGGCAATTTGTCTATCTGTTGGACTATCATCTACAACTAGAATTATTTTTTCGCTCATCATATCCACCTATCTTAAAAAAAGAAAAAATCCCTTCTACCACACTTTTTCAGTACAAAGCCTATTATTAATACTACAATTTTATACCACCTGTTATTTAATCAGGATAAAAACCTTTACTAACTTTTTCCCAGATACTAGTGACATCTGGAATAATCAACGTAGAACCATCTTCAACTGTGAAAATTCCATGCAAATCTTGTTTTCTTTTTTGAATTATATCTTCAGAACTAGCTACACATGAACTCTCACAATTTCGGATACTAACGTTACCAGTAAACTGTAAACTTAAACGAATAATTTTAGATTCAAGAGCATCTTTTAACGATCCTTTAACAACAGCATATTTGGTCTTAAACAAATTATCTTCAACCCTTAAACCGAAATAACGTTCAAGGGATACCAGAGGCATTTTCTGCTCCTGCCAAGAAACCGTGGAAACTTCAAAACCAGGGTCATCATCATCTTTGTCAATATCATGTAATACCATATCCAATTGCTGTTTCGACAATGCCCAAAAAAAATTATTCCCCTCAGACTTTGTATTAACCGGAAACACAATTAGTTCTAATTTTTCATCCTGCATTAGACTTCTTCCTTCTTAGCCTGACCGGCTAATTTCCAAACAAGATTAATGAAATCCTCTTCTTTATAAGGTTTTGTCACATATTCCTGTATACCTAATTCTTGAGCCACGATCTTATGTTTAGCAGAAATCCTAGACGTAAGCATAACAACTGGAATAGCACTCAATCCATCTATATTATTAAGGTTTTCTTTTAGTTCGTAACCATTCATTCGAGGCATTTCAATATCACTAACAATTATATCAGGAGTGAATAGCTGAAGTTTTTCCAAAGCATCTATACCATCTATAGCGACATTAACCTCCCAGCCCTGTTTTTTGAACAAACGTTGAACTGTCTGTCGTACACTTATTGAATCATCAACAATTAATATCCTCACGCTATCATTAACGACAGGTGGACGACTTGTTTCGTTCCGAATCATCAGATTTTGCTGATTACCCCCACCTATCAATCCTTCTAGGTTAAGAATGGGAATCAGCTCCCCGTCACCAAAATCAGTGACTCCTGAAACACCTGATAAATTATGCAAATGCGTACCAAGATCTTTGATTACAATCTCTTGCTGATTTCTAACAGTATCGACAATAACAGCCCGATGTCCATCACCACATGACACTATTATTGCCAATGGCTTCTCCGATAACTTCCCATCAATCCTGCCACCTTCAGACACCAATTTTCGCAACATGACTTTTTCTAATTGTTGACCATGCCAATCAATCATTGAAGGTTTATCGTCTTGGTCGTCACAAGTTAAGGATTCCTCATATGCTAAAATTTCCTTAACATCTTGGGTGGGAATAGCAAACAAACGATCCAAATCTTTCACAATAATGGCTTTATTAATAGATAAAGAAATAGGTACATTTATTTCAAACATTGTACCTTTGCCGGGTTCGGTTCGTATCAGAACAGATCCTTTTAAATCATGAATATTTTTTTGTACTACATCAAGACCAACCCCACGCCCTGAAATTGTTGTAACCTCATCTTTTGTAGTTACTCCTGTGCGAAAAAGATACTGAATAAGCTGATCATCACTAATAGATTCATCTTTAGAAATAATATTTTTCGAGACAAGTATTTCACGTAACTTATCAATATTAATACCACCACCATCATCACTAATACGAAGAACTACAATATTACCCCGTTGTATTGTTTCAATAGTAATAGTACCAACTTCAGGTTTACCTATAGCCAGCCTGTCCTCCTTAGATTCAAGGCCGTGATCGATACTATTTCTAAGAATATGCATGATAGGATCAGATATTTTCTTCCAGATAAATTTATCTAAGTAAACATCATCACCATCAATTTTTAATTGTACTTTTTTATTTAATCCAGCGGCAGTGCTTCGAACATTTTGAAAGAAAATCCTTGATATTGAGGAGAATGGAGTCATACGAATACGCATCAATCTATTCTGTGTGATCCGTGCGACAATCTCCTGCTGTAATAGTTGACCGTGAATCTTATTCGATGATTGAGTTAAATCAGAGTGAAGTGAAGATAGATCGATACTAGTCTCATTTAGAGATCTAATAATCAAACTAAGTTCAGAATATCTGTCTAGTTCCATTGTATCAAAACTATTTTCTGATTGAGCACTAGGTTCTAACTCCCCTCCACCAGAACCGAAACCTTGCAAAGCTTGAATTTCAAAACCCACATCAAGGTCATTACTAATTTTCTTAAGTTTGTCCTTAGTATTTTCTAATTCCTTTAGGGCGTAATTAACTTCATTCAAAAATCCCGCCATGGCATTTCTACTTGTTACTATATCACCGCCCAAAGTCTGTAATTCGTCGATATTATCAATCTTCACCAAAACATTATCTGTACTTCCAGTGGAAACGCTACTCTCTTCATTTTTATCAATGAATTCTCTGGCAATGTGGGGTCTATCCTGCGCATCTTCCTTCTCAGTAAGATCTGATGAGCCTAGACTACCAAGTTGATCTCTGATTTCTGCAATGACACTATCAAGTTTATCTTGGGGAACCTGTTCTGATCTGTATGCCAAGTCTTCTATGGTATTTACTATTGTAGACAATAAATTATTGATATCTACATCAACAAAGGTAGAAGTTTCATATAATTTATCTAAAAAATCTTCAGAATGGTGAGCAAAATCAGCCAGAACTGTAAATCCTGTCATCCCAGCTGCACCCTTTAGAGTGTGAATAACTCTTCGCAAATCACCTACAGAACGTCTAACTATTGCATTATCTTCAAAATTTTCATCAATCTGCAACATCGCTCTATTTATCGAAGCTACATGATCTTCACATTCAGCGTGAAATATTTCTTTTAACGAAAGGTCATCATCATCAAGGTCATCGACCTCAACCTCTTCAAATTCTAGTTCACCTGAAAGTTCTTCAGCTATACTGATCGATTCTGTATCGGGCTCAATAAACAAAGAAGTATCATCTGAAGAGAAATCGTTGCCGAATAAAGCATCTGTGGCATCCTCAATCTCTCCTGTTCCAAAACTAGCATCATCATCAAAAAAGATATCCATATCGACTGTTGGCTCAAGCAAATTATCATCGATTTGGCTAGGTTCTGCAAAGCTATCTCCAGTTATCCCGAAGTCTCCTGCAGTAAAAATGTCGCCCTCTTCAGTGTAATCTTCATCAAATGTCTCGCCCAGGCCCTCTATAGCATCAGATTTTTGAATTAATGAATCGCTGAAAGTAGAAATTTGCTCTGCCATCTTGTTAACAACAGTTCTACTTAGATCCTCATCTTTGCCAGAAACTTCATCGAGGAAACTTAAAACATGATCAATCAAAGAAAAGACCTCTGCTCGAACTTCTTGAGGTGAGGTTTTAATATTACCCAACAAACTTGCAAGACTAAAAAATAGTCTCGCTTTTTCTTTTTTCCCTGAGACATCGGCATACTCACCCAGTCCCGTAATTGCCTGATGAATATCATCTACTATTTCATCATTAAGCCCGACTCCCTGTTCCAGAAAGATAGCATTATACTGGCGCAACAATTTAATCAGACGGCTTGTTTTCTCTTCTTGTAATGAATCGCCCATATATTTTTTATCTTGTTCGATAATATTTTTCACATTGGGCCAAGCTGAAATATCTTCTGGGGCGAAGATTTTTTCCAAGGCAGTTATTATTTCTTTAGAAACTAGTTTTGGTGGGAGAATCCCATTATTAATATTGTCATAATATTTACACATCACAACAAGAGAGGTTTGTATAAAATCGACAATTTTTTCTAAAAAAGGAGATGAATGATAGGTTATGTCTTCTAAAACCGATTCAACGACCCACGCCATTTCACTTAATACAGGGAGAGCCACCTGAGCTGAGGCACCTTTTATATTATGAAAAATTCTATGTAACTCTTCTGAAAAACCCGAAGATGTCGAGTAATCCACAGTTTCCATTTCAGCAAGAATATTTTCAACCTGATCTTGATAACCTTTAAATTCTTTATAAAATAGCCCTTGAAGTGCCTGTCTTGATGAGTTTGTCATTTGATTCTTACCACTGAAGCATTCGGCTTTCTGCAAGCAATTCTTGCACATTGATTATACAATACAGGCGTTCGTCTAATAGGTAGCCTTTTTTGTAAACCACATCATCTTCTTGACCATGTTTAGCTTGGCTTTGCAATTCTGATAAAAGATCAATATCACCAGACCCTATAATTGTATCGACACCAATACCAACTTTAACATCACCATGCTCTACAACCACAATATGCTCACCCGCTTTTTTTGAAGGATCGCTCCATCCATAATAAGCTGGTAAATCTATCACTGAAACAACTTCACCACGTAAACTTGCAACACCATGAATCCACACAGGTAACATTGGCAGAGAAGTTACTTTACCCAGTGGGGATAATTCAACAGTATTTGAGATTGGAATTGCAAAGAAGAAATGACCTTTTTGTACGAAGACATGGCGAGTTTTCACCGTCTCACTGTCAGCTTCTTGTATCATTTCCATAGACAGCATGGGATCTTTACTGGCTATAATTTGTCTATCAATTCTAGCGACTATATCTTTTAATTGATCAGGTTGATTTTCTTGCATGATATGTTTTTTTGACCAGTTATTTTAAATATTGATTAATTATTTTAGTGAGTTTTTGAGGATCAAAAGGCTTAGTCAAATACTCGCTAGAACCAGCTTGTAAACCTTTAAGACGATCCTGCGCCCCCGTCTTGCCTGTTAACATAATTACTGGCACATTTTTCAATTCTTCCTGTCCACGAATATGCTGCAAAACATCATACCCAGTCATATCTGGCAACATAACATCTAAAAGGATTAAGTCTGGAGTGTGTTCCTTTGACAAAAAAATTGCATCTGTACCTGTCACGGCACTAATAGTTTGTATTCCAGCCCTAGTCAAGATCATACTAATTACTTTTTGAGAAGTTGGGCTATCTTCAACAACAAGCACCTTTTTTCGTGCACTAGAAGCTTTCCCGACAGACTTTACGATATTTTTCTTCTTCTCTTTCGGTATATCTATTTTCGTACTGGATTTTGGTACAATTTTTCTAATTATCTTTTCAAGGTTAAGACATGCTTGCCTATAAAGATGGGTATCAGGAGAATAACTAACAGCTTTTTTCAAGTAAACCAAAGCCTGTTTATATTGAGATAAATTATATAATCCGAGAGATACTATATAGGCAATCGACGCTTTGCCAGGAAAAGCATCAGCTGTTTTTCTAAATCGAATTATTACCTTTTTTAAATTTTCTGAATTTATTTTGCTTTGCTTATGATCTTCCGTAATAGAAAGTTGAACATTACATGAATGACAATGTGAAGCTTTGTCTTTTATGGGAGACCAACAAAAATGGCACCGCCTGACACTCGTACAATCCGTACCTACAAGAAATTGGATGTTTTTTAATTCACCCCAAACATCCTGATCTGTATTGCCCCATTCCTGTGCTTGATCTAGAGCTGATTCGATATCTTTAATTTTGACAAGTAACCTAGAATACCACAGCCACGCGGTATAATCATACCTATTAGCACGTAGTAATTTGGTAAGAACTGAACCTGCTTTTTGGTACTGTAATGAATAAATTAAAACTATTGCCTGCCTTAACAATTTATCATCTTGTTGCAAATCACTAGTAATAGCCCCATAGTGATTTTTTACTGAAATGATGCCATCTAAACTAAGGCTGATATTTTTCTTTGATGGCCCTGCAAAAGCTAATTCATTAACTTCGGCGTTCATCCAACCTGCCATCACCATGACAGCACCATTCCCTTTTAAACGACCACACTGGCTGGCATGTATTTTTTTATTAAATATATGAATATAACCTATTTGCTGACCACAAGTAATTTTTAGCGAAATATCCTTAGATTTTTGGAGTACATCAGTGTTTTGGATATATTGCAATACTGTCTGATTAGTAAAGCTCAACTTCTTCGCTATATTATGTCCTGCCACCATTTATATCCTTTCCTACTGCTATGTAATAAAAGAATGCAAACCCATGTAACCCTAGAAAGCATAAAAGCTCTCCAAAGAGGTGTGAGTTTGCTTAAAACCTAGGTATACGTAATTTTTCCATTAGACATGTCACATAATAAATAAAAAAATAGATACACATAAAACAAGTTAGGCAATACCAAGGAACGTTCTAGTTAAACGACTGATAACTTCATTACCTTTGACTGATTTAATTAACTAAATGACATTTTTTAATCAGTAATGTCAAGAAAATTCACTCCCAACACCTAACTAAAACTAGCGTAGAAACATACATACAAAAAGTGTTCATCTTCACCTCAAAACACACTCATAGGCACATAAATACAATCTAACCAAATCAAATTAGCAATCAAAGTTAGGTTTCTCGCTTACGCCCCTGTAACAGTTGCCTACTCCCAACACGCAACATGACTAACATCTTCAGTTCCATAAATTCACACATAACAAAAAAGTAGAGACTAGATCATCATTAAACGGATGATCCAGGGTTTTTACCTAAAGGATACCTCGAAAAAGTTAGAACATTAGTTCAAGTTCGAGGCTGACTCAAAACTTTAATGCAGGCAAATAAACGATACCGAAGTCTCCATTTGTTCGCTTATCTCCGAGGATAAAATTTTAAATCCAACGATGAAGTTGAGCTAAGTAGAAATTTCCCAAGCTAGCCTAGAAAAAATAGCCACTAAAAATAATTAATGGCTATTTCCAATATACCCTCTAAGAAGGAAATTTAATTTCTGGACTATTTCCCTTTTTCACATGATCCATTGTGGTCATAGCTGTAGCGACCATACTGCTTATATCTCCAACATTACTTGGAATAATCATGGTATTATTGGTCTGAGCTAGTTTACCAAACTCATCAATGTACTTCTTGGCGATCTCTAGATTAGCCGCTTCAGTGCCACCAGGAGAACTTAAAGCTTCTGCAATTTGCTTAATACTTTCTGCTGTCGCCGTGGCAACTTTTAAAATTTCCTCAGCTCTACCTTCCGCCTCGTTAATACGACGAGTTTTTTCACCTTCTGAAAGTGCAATTGCCTCAGCCCTATTACCCTCTGCTCGATTAATCACAGATTGCTTATCACCTTCAGATCTTGCAATTTCAGCCCGTTTTTCACGCTCTGCCTTCATCTGTTTTTCCATCGCATCAAGGACAGTTCTAGGTGGCTGAATATCTTTAATCTCGTAACGTAAAACTTTCACACCCCAGTTTGTTGCCGCCTGATCAAGTGCATCAACAACCCTAGCATTCAGCGATTCACGTGCCTCAAAGGTACTATCTAAAGTGATCTTACCAATAGCCGAACGCAAACTAGTTTGTGCTAATTGACCTGTTGCAAACTGATAGTTCTCAATGCCGTAAGCAGATTTTTTTGCGTCAACTACCTGAATATATAAAACGCCATCGACTTCCAAAGTCACATTATCAGCTGTAATACATGTTTGAGCTTCAATATCAACTGGTTCCTCTTTAAGACTTCTTTTATAGGCAATCTTATCAATAAATGGCAAAAGAATATGAAACCCTGCACCTAGGCAAGTGCGAAATTTACCTAATCGCTCAATAACATATTCAGATCTCTGTGGAACAATTACAGCGGTTTTAACCAAAATGACTACTAGTAACACCAAAAGAACAATAGGTACCGACAACAATTCCATAACAATCTCCTTGATTTAAACTTCTTCTAATTACAATTTTTCCACGCGAAAAACCAACCCGTCACGGACAACAATTTTTACAACTTCACCTACCTCAATTCTCTCTTCGGCAAGAGCCTTCCATGTTGTCCCAGAATAACGAACCTTTCCTTTATAAGGGGGTTTGATTACCTCGATAACTTCGGCGGTATCGCCCTCTTCAAAAGAAGGCTCGTCTTCTGATACCCCAAAGAATTTATCCTTAATAAATCTTCTGAAAACTAGAAGACTTATTACTGAAGATATTAAAAAAACAAACAATTGAGCCACTAAGGTCAAAGGCATCAACCACGTTAGTAGCGCGACCACCCACGCACCCACACCAAAGAAGAACAAAACAAACCCCGGCACAACCATTTCCATGATAAACATCATCACGCCAATTGATAGCCAAAACAGACCTGTATGCATAAAATCCATAACCTACCCCTGTAATAAATCTTTAAGTAATTGATGATTCAAACAAGATTAGCAAAAAAGCAATCTTCTCGATAACTTAAACTGCACAATAAGCTAACAAACAATCTGACTCATTATACATTTTTCGGGGCATAAAAACACATTTTTTGGGAATATCAAAATAATTCATTTTTCGAATTTTAGGCAAACAAAACATTGACAGGGGAAACTAATGTATGTAATTTATTCTGCACAGGAAATAAGGGTCGCCTTACAAGCGACAACCAGACGAACTTTAAGATGATTTATGGATATAAAATGGGCAAAAATATACCTCTTGCTGAAATGATGCGGGGCCAAAGATATCAGATTACAGGTTTCAACAAAGCTAACGATGAATACACCAACAAACTAAATAAAATGGGGTTTATCATTGGCACAAAAATAGAGCTTTCTCCTGTGGACATCAAAGACCCTATTATGATTCAAATCCGGGGTAGCCGTATTGCTCTACGAAAAAATGAGTGTAACGACATCACTGTGGAGATTGTCTAGCAATGCACAAAATTGATAGAATTGCCATCGCTGGTGTTCCAAACTGTGGCAAAACCACCCTTTTCAACGCCCTCACAGGTGCTAAACAAAAAGTTGGTAACTGGCCTGGGGTAACAGTTGAAAAAATCGAAGGAACTTTCCCCCTTAGAGGGAGCCAGATTGAACTTGTTGACCTTCCTGGAACATACAACTTAAGCCCTGATACTGAAGACCAAAAAGTTGCGGAAAGAGTGATACGTGGTGGTGAATATGATCTCATCCTGAATGTTATCGACGCCACCAACCTCTCTAGGAATTTGTTTCTAACCATGGATCTCATGGAGAGAACAAACCAGATGATCATCCTTCTAAATATGCTAGATGTTGCTGAAGCAGAAGGTATAGATGTAGATGTAGACAAACTAAGCAAAGAGCTTGGCTTCCCAGTTATCCCTGTTATTGCAGTTGACCCAGAGTCCGTTAGTGAAGCTGTAAAAAAAGTGGAAGAAGCTGCAAAGCACCTCCCTGAACATGACAGTCACGCATCCCATGCAGAAGTTGTTGACACCGTAAAAAAATATGCCAATATAGACAATATTTTCGGCAGAGTTGTTAATAACGCCAAGTCCCAAAATGAAAGCATAACAAACAAAATTGATTCTATTGTTATGAACAGGTTCGCTGCTATTCCTATTTTCTTAATAGCAATGTTTGCTACTTTTTGGTTAGCAATTGGTGTCGGTTCTGTTTTTATCGATTTCTTCGATATCATAGGGGGACTAATTTTTGTTGATATCCCCACCGCACTTCTTCAATCAATAAATTCACCAGAATGGTTAATTGTAATGATTGCAGGAGGAATCGGTGCTGGTTGTCAAACAGTTGCCACCTTTATCCCAGTCGTCTTTTTTATGTTCCTCGCTCTTTCGATTCTTGAGAACCTTGGTTATATGGCCAGAGTTGGAGTTATAGCTGATAGATTTATGCGAAAAATTGGTTTACCTGGCTCTGCTTTTATACCGATGGTAGTTGGATTTGGCTGCACTGTTCCTGCGGTCATGGCAGCACGAACCCTGACTAGCAAAAGAGACAGGCACATGACAATTTTCATGGCTCCTTTTATGTCCTGTGGAGCTAGACTTCCTGTGTACGCCCTGTTTTCAGCTGCTCTTTTTGGCTCATATTCTGGCTTTGCAGTTTTCATGATCTATATTTCCGGTCTTTTCATGGCAATTCTTACCGGTTATTTCCTAAAGAACACTTTATTTAAAGGAACAGCATCCCACTTTGTAATGGATTTACCATTATACCATAGACCGCGAATCGGTTCAGTTCTCAACAATGCTTGGTTACGCCTTCGCATGTTCATCAAGAAAGCTGGTGTGATTGTGGTCTTTGCCGTATTTCTTTTAAGCGTTGTAAATTCAACTGGTTACGAGAACGGTAAGTTTAGCTTTGGTAACGAAGATTCCCAAAATTCCATCCTAGCTAAGATTGGCATGAAGGTGACACCTATTTTTAAACCAATGGGCATAAGTGCTGATAACTGGCCTGCTTCTGTAGCTCTATTTACTGGGTTATTTGCTAAAGAAGCTATAGTCGGAACCATCAACTCATTATATTCAGCTCAAGATATGAACGGCAAAATAGATGATCCAGCCCAAAGTGAAAACAGCAAACTTGATATACGTGGTGCTGTAAGCGAGGCATTTAATGCCTTGGGTGAGGGTTTTGTCGGCATAATTAGTTCTGTTGATATTCTTGGAATTGGTATAATTGCCGAAGATAAAGACAGACTGAGCGAGGAAATTGGGGCCACCGCTGATGTTTATGAGCATATTGCCAAAAAGTTTACCCCTTGGTCGGCTTTTGCTTACCTGCTTTTTGTACTTATGTACTTCCCGTGCCTCGCTGTTATCGGTGCGGCGCGTCAAGAAATGGGTGGGTTTTACACTGCTATCATGGCTTGTTACTGCACCGTTCTTGCTTGGTCTGTTGCCACTCTATTCTACCAAATTACAGAAGGCCACAACCCTACTTTCATCATTATAGCCTTTGCTATGCTACTTGCTACATATGGTGGGCTACACTTGGCTGGCTTGAGAAATAAACAAGATAATCTTCCACCGCCACCTCCTGTTATGAGAGTAAGCTAACCGACATTGCTACAAAATTTGTAAAAGCCTAAAAGATAATATCTCTTTTAGGCTTTTTTATTTTTCCCTTCTTAATAAATCATATTTATGAAATACTATTTATTAAGAACAAGGTTATATACAAATAATAGCTTTTACGGTGGAGTGGAGATAATATGAAAAAAATTGCAGAGCACAGAATTTTACTAAAAGCGAGTGCCTTCAAATATGCTTGCAGGCAAATAATGTCCTACTTTGAAAGGAGTCGTATTGTCCTTTATGACTCAACCCATATCATCGAAGAACAATCTTACCCTGCCTCACAGCCTGAATTTATGATATCAATGAACCAAGCTATCGATAAAAATAAAGTATCTATTCGTAAGTTAATAAAAAACTTAGAAGATTTAGGAATTAAAAAGATCTCAGACCTGCAAGATATAGAACAAGGCTACCCTAGTAAGACCCTACATTTATTAACTCACTTCTCAGATGGTTTTATTGGTGTTGATTCATCTTTTTACAATCTAGTTGACGATAGCCACAGCGTCCCCAAAGCAACCCTTAAAGACATCAATGAAGCACCAGATACGTACTGGATAATCTGTCTTGATGCCTTTTCCACCACACCAGAGAGAGCTAACATAATACCAATGCACAGTCGAAATTAAGACAGTACCCTGTTACTGTACAAAAATCTCCTTAGGACTTAAGATCTCTTCAATGGCAAATGATTTTAAACTGACAAATTCACTTGCTCTAATATTACAATTTGGCAAATCACAAACTGAGCAGTAAGCCGACCTGCAAGGATCTATATGTAGACACATTTCGCCCTTAAATTCATAATCACCCATAAGGATCTTTACAAAACGCTCTGTTTTTTTGTGATAAGTGGCAATATCCCAAAACTCTGGAACTACGAGATGGGCATCTATGTGATGAAAATTACCAGAACGAATAATACGCATATGATGTAGTTGGATTATACCAGCAAATCGGTGTTTATTAACAAGGATTACCATTTTTGCCACTAATTCCTCATCCTGCCCATCTAGTAAATCCCGCCCAGCCTCACGCATAATTTTCCAGCCTGTATAAACTAAAAATAAAGCTACAATTATAGCAATTACAGGATCAACCCATGACCAGCCAGTTAGCACATAAAGCACTAAACCAACAATAATCCCAACACTTGTCCAAAGATCTGATAAAACATGAGCACCGCTTGCCATAAGAGCCTTTGATTGACATCTCCGACCAACACGTTTCAGATAAACGCCTAGTCCCAAGTTTATCAAACCACTTAGAGCTAACAACCACATACCTAGTTGTAAATCTTCCACATGTGTGCCTACAAACAGGGCCGAAACAGCCTTAACGATAATGACAAGAGCGGCAAAAGATATCAAACCACCTTCAAAAGCCGCCGAGAAAAACTCCATTTTCCCGTGCCCATAAGGATGGTCACTGTCGGCAGGTTTAAAAGCATTAAAGATAACGACCAGTGCCATAAGTGCTGCCAATACATTGACAACACTTTCACTTGCATCAGAAAAAATTGCTTCTGAACCAGAAACTACAAAAGCAGCAAACTTGCATGCCATAACGATTGCACTAACTAAAAGTGATATCCAAGCAGCTTTCAGTCTTGCGTCCATTGGTTTATTATTTTCTTGTTCTTTCATTTTTAATAAATAAAATATTGGTGTATAATTTTTAATGATTATGTTTTCTTTTCTTAGGTTAAAATTTTTAATCTAGCGAAGATATTCAACTAACTCAATATATATTTGGAGGATTTCATGGCAGGAAAAATATTTTACAGAGAAAGAAGCAAGGCGAAAGAAGGTAGTAGAACACCTCGATATCGTGTTATCGCTGTTACCGATTGTCATTTAGATCTTTACGGAAACCACTTCCGCAAGATAGAACTTGAACAGATAGCAAAAGCCGTTGATGCTAAGCTTGTTGCACTAAAACGTGGCAAGAAATCACAGTCCAAATAAAAAGAAGAGGCAAATATGGCTCTAATTAGAGAAAAAGATGGCAAAAGAGTACACGTTAAAAGTGCTCTTATGGGTGAAAGTTTGGTTAGCAAAGAATTTATTGAAAACCTAGACATTGCCCCCCAAGAAAGACTCTATCCTGATGTAACTGTAATGAAAATTGGTGGCCAGTCCATCTGTGATCGTGGTGTTAAGGCACTGCCAGCCATCTTAAAAGAGCTCGTTGCCAACCGCGCTGAACACGAAATGCTCATAACCACTGGTGGTGGCACCAGAAGCAGGCATATTTACACCATCGGTTTAGAAATGGGTATGCCAACTGGTGTCATCGCCAAATTTGGCAGTATGGTATCGGAACAAAATGCATTGATGGTAGCCACTCTGCTATCTCCATGGGGTGGAACACAAATTGGCCACGCCGACATAGTTAAATTAGCAACCTACTTTAAGGATGGAATCATTCCTGTAATGCACGGCATGCCTCCTTATGATTATTTTGCGATCAAACCTAAGGTTGGTCGCATTCCAACCCATCGTACTGACTCGGGATTAGTAATCTTGGCTGACTTGCTTGGTTCAAGAAACATTCTTTTCATTAAAGATGAGAATGGTCTATACACTGACGATCCTAAAAAAGATCCTAGTGCGAAGTTCATTCCTGAAATTGGCGCCCAAGATCTACTTGATAGTGGTCAAGACGATTTAGTAATTGAAAGACCATGTCTTGAGATGATTCAGAACAGTGAAGTAATCGAAAAAGTTCAGATCATCAACGGCACAATAAAAGGAAATATAACCAAAGCTTTAAACGGTGAGCATGTTGGTACTTATATCCACAAGCAATAGCCTTCTCTAGCTAGCTCAGCACTACAACCCCTAACGCCGCGCTTCATCAAGTGCTAGGGGTTGTCTACCTCCAAATCAAAACTTACACTTAACGGTAAACATGATTGAAGATAAAACAGAGCCCGCAGGAAATCTAATTCTTCGTACCTTAGCTATGCCCACAGATACAAATCCTGCTGGGGATATTTTTGGCGGCTGGATTATGTCTCAAATGGATATTGCAGGTGGGATACTAGCCAAAGAACTTAGTTGCACCAGAGTTGTCACTGTTGCTGTAGAGAAAATCATCTTTATCCGCCCTGTTAAAGTTGGAGATGTGGTCTGTTGCTATGGCAAGATTGTTCATGCTGGAACCACATCCATGCGAATTAGCCTAGAAGTGTGGATAAAAACAGCAATCTATGCAAACTGCTGCACTGATAATTCTCGTGTCATGGTAACAAAGGCCGATTTCACCTATGTTTCAGTAGATGACAACGGCAAGAAAAATGCCATCAACAAAGCAAGCCCCTGCTATCGACAGTACCTACAAGATAATAATTTAGAGATTGCTCCCATCACCGAACAAAAATGTTGCCGAGAAGCGTAATCTACAATAACAACGTCCCTAATCTTCTTCCTGGGCAACAAGATCCATAATTTCTTCTTGAAAATCAGCATCACCCATTATTTTTTTAGCCATGGCGATACAGATTCGCGAAGGAAGACTCTCTTGATCGCCTGATGCTACATTTACTTCCACTTCACCATTTTCATCTATCTCTAAAATTAGTGCTGATTGATTTTCTTTCAGTTCCATTTCATCTACCTTTAATAATATTATGCTATTTTTTAACAAGACACGCTGACAAGTAACCAACAACTTCATCTGAATTTCCAAACGACCCATCCGCACTCGTTCCATACACTACATTTAGCGCCTTATAATCTTCATAAGCGGCAAGCAAAGCCACAAGTCCAAGCATACCGCAGGCCTCCGCACCTTGCAATTTACCAGCATCCACAGACTGAACGGCCTCAACAGCAATAGCATCAATTTTGCGTGCTTCTTCATCCGTGTGAAAATGACTTAAATCCGTGCTAAGAATAACCCCTGTCCTCTCATCCCCTTGAAGATAAGCTAAGAGCAAAAAAAGGACTTCCACGACATCTCCACCATATACACATTCAACGATAGGCATATCTGGAACAATATTTTGAATTATTGGAATTTGCACTTCGGTACTATGTTCTAAGTGGGCATTACTTATATGCTCTAACTTTAAATCTTTGCCCAAAATCTCACAGTACTCTCGATCAATTTTCTGGTTACCAGCAACACTTTCAAACTCCTCCCCCATAAACACAGAAACACCTTGAACCGATGAAAGATGAGAAGGACCGATGATGACTAACCGGTCAAAAGAATCAAAGTCCATGGCAGAGATTGCTTTATAAGCACACTCTCCAGAAAAAATGTATCCAGCATGAGGAACGATGACCGTTTGACAATTAACTATTGTCTCTGATTTACCATACTCAGACAACATTGTTTTCAGCTCATCTACATTTCCGGGGTAAAACTGCCCTTTAACCGCACATTTCCTAATCATCATTTGCCTATTTTAAAATTATCTAACAGATAAAAAAAACACTTCATTTGCAGCACGCAGTTTTAACACGAAATAAATGCTTACACCTTTAATTAATTAAAAAAGAGACATTAACTCAAAGTAGCTTTCGATGATGTTAAGATAGCATCCTCAATTCTAATTTTTTCAACATACAATCTTGCCTCTATATACAGTGACAGAGAAGCCACCGCCCTGTCGCAAACAGAGAACACAGGGATGTTCTTACTGAGTAACAAATCACGAAGAGGATCATACAATCTACCACCGTCAACCACTGCAATAATTGGCACCTCACTTATTTTCGTGACATCTTCAAGCAAACTGGCAATCCCATTTTCACTGGTTAACTCGAAAGCCGGATTGCTACAATTTGCAAGGCTGTGGATTACAGGAGAAAGAGGGTCAAGCCCTACAACGATGGCATCAACAGCACCATCTTCAGCGAGTATTCGTACAATTTCTGAGTGAGCTTCATCATCAGCTGATGGGTTCATGTCTAAAGGATTTGCGACGGTAACTAAACTATCTAGTCGTTTATCCTTTAGTACACCTTCAATCTTAGCAATAGTAGATTCAGAGTAAGTAGCTAACTCCATCTGATAATCATCTGAACAGATAGAATCGGCCATACCAACCGCCTCAAAACCAGCCCCGCTTGCAGCCGCTAAACGGTTGCCAGCTATTTTCTTATCACCAATATTCTCAGCCAAAAGCAGTAAATCTTGAAACTCGATAAAAGATCGAGCCACGATGGCCCCAGCCTGCCGCACACAACTTTCACAAACCATATAATCACCCGCCAGTGAAGCAGTATGTCCACTCGTAGCAGTTTTTCCTTCTGGCGTCCGACCTGCCTTATAAAACACAACCTCTTTCCCACTTAGGACTGCTTCTTTTACCGCCTTGCAAAACTCAAAACCATCAAGATCATTAAAACCTTCGGCATACACCGCAATTACATCAATAGAGTTTAAATCTTTAAAATATTGAACCATATCCCCTAGAGTCAAATCAGTTTGATTGCCCATTGAGATCATATAGGCGGGAGCTAATTCTGGACATTGACTTATACGATGGAGCATAAAAGCGCCACTTTGACTAATAAGAGCTGACCTATGACATTTGCGATTCCTATCTTTAGGGAGTTTTTCTTCTGGAATAAACCAAGTATCATAGTTACCTGGATGGGAAACTACACCCATGCAATTTGCACCTAAAAAAACAGGACCTGCAGACGGCCTACTATGAGCATCATCTATTTTAGCAATCACAGTTTTGGCTCGCTCTTGGCTTTCTTCATTTTCGCCCATTCCACCAGGAATCAGCATGACACTTTCAGCAAAGTCATTATCTATGATTTCAGTCACCAAATCCGGCACATGGTTTGCTCCAACAGCCACCACAAAAAGGTCAAGTTTTGTTGGTAAATCCTGTAAACTTGGCACACACTTTACGCCTTCTATTTCCCTCACTCCATCCTTAATCAAAAAAATATTTTCTTTTTGAAATCCTGCTGCAATAATATTATCTAAAATAATACTTCCAAAATTTTTCCTCTTACTAGAAACACCAATAATACCGATATTTTTAGGATGCAGAAGGTTATCAATTTTTACAATAGGTCTTCTATTACTCACCTTATGAGGTTTAGAAAATGTACACATGCCATCAAGCGGAACCATCAAATAATTTGTGAAGGCATAGGGATTTATTTCCATCTCATCGATTACAAATTCAGCTTTTGGATTTATGGGAGAATATCTTTTTCCCATTTCTATAAATGAATCAAAGCATTCTATTAATTGTTCATCAGTAACAATGCGACGCTGACCACGAGTGAGCCCTGCAAGTTTTTTATAAGAAATTGTTTTTCGGAATAGTTCAAAAAACCTCTCGCCATCAATCAATTCACAGGAGGCGGCAACAACAGCTTGACCTTTGCGAAAGCGTTGGGCATAAAGTTCTGTGTCCGTGCCACCGAGTCCAGCACTGATGATCATACCAAATTCTCTGGTGTTACGAAGACCCACAATAAGTTCGTTCCCAAATGCCCCGGAATCAGGTGGCATAAATTGCACCATTAAGACACCTTTCAAGTCTCTGCTAATGGCCTCAATTAAACTCTGCCCCTGTAAACCACGGTACACTTCAGGTGTATGATCTAAATTGGTATTTAACCATCTTGCATAATTCTCAGGCACCTCATACAACATTCTACGCATGGCAGATCGAATACTATTGGGGTCTTTATTTACAACAGCTACTCCCTCCACTTCCGTTTTATGGATAATGGCCGGAGAAACTATTTTCAACACCACCTTTTCTCCTGGCAAGGCCATAAATTCTTCAACAGAAGGTTTTGCTCCTCTTGGGATAAGAATTGCTTTAGGCGGTGTTTCGGCGCCTGAACAAGCCAAAAGGTTATACACCTCATACTCATATAAAAAGCCCCGCCCCTCAAAATCAGCTAGATTAAAAAGTTCGTTTATTGCCTCGAAATTTATATTTAATCCTGTATTTACGTCCATCTTTACCCCGAAATAAAAAAATGTTTTTTAAGATGAGTATCTTGAATAATTAGATAACATATAATAGAACTTAACAGAAAATCACTATTAATTATGCAAGAAAATGCTTAAAATTATCCAAGTTATTTTTAGACAATAACGATATGTTGTGAGCTTGAAACCAAAATAGTTTGCCTCATTTTAGTAAAAACAAATAATTTTTATCGAGCCTATGAAGAAAACAAATAAAATTCCAGACAATGTTACAGAAACGATTCTCGAGAGTATTTCCGACGGAGTCTTCACCGTCGATAATAACTGGCGTATTACCTCGTTTAATAAAGCAGCCAGCGACATTACTGGAGCCAATAAAGAAGAAGCAATCGGTAAATTTTGCTGGGACGTTTTCCAATCCAATATGTGCAAAAAAGATTGCAGCCTAAAGAGATCAATGAAAGAGGGGCGATCTTTTATCAACTCATACACCTCAATAAAAAACAAAAACCGTGGTTATATAAGTGTTACCGTTTCGACCTCGCCACTAATAGATGAAAAAGGTGAGCTCCTAGGAGGTGTTGAAACGTTTCGCGATCATAGTTATGTGGAAGAGTTAAGGAAAGAATTGGAAGGTAATTTTCAATTCGAAAATATGGTTAGTCGCTCTAAAAAGATGAAAAACCTGTTCGATATTCTAGAACAAGTCGCGACCTCAGACAGTACCGTTCTTGTGGAAGGAGAAACAGGAACAGGTAAAGAGCTAATGGCAAAGGCCATCCATAATTTATCAAATCGAGCAGGAGAAGCATTTATCGCCATCAACTGCGGAGCACTACCTGACAACTTGCTTGAATCTGAGCTATTTGGTTACAAGGCCGGTGCATTCACCGATGCAAAAAAAGACAAAGAAGGACTTTTTGCAGCAGCCTCTGGCGGAACTATCCTATTAGATGAAATTGGCGATACCAGTCCAGCCTTTCAAGTTAGACTCTTAAGAGTTTTAGAAGAAAAAGAATTTTTGCCACTCGGCGCCACAAGAAAAGTTGCCACCGACTGTCGCATAATTGCGGCGACACACCAAGGTTTAAGAAAACAAGTTGAAGAAAAAACTTTTAGGCAGGATCTTTTTTATCGCATTAATATTATCAACCTCAATCTCCCTCCTCTGAGAGAAAGAAATGAAGATATTGCTCTCTTGGTTGAAAAATTTATCAAAAAGTTCAATCTTATAAAAGGAAAAGATATCGGGCAGTTATCACCTGAATCCATGCAAACTTTACTAAAACATGATTTCCCAGGTAATATCAGAGAGCTTGAAAATATTATTGAGCACGCCTTTGTACTCTGTACAGATACAACCATCCAGAACAAACATCTTCCAATATATCTATCTGAAAATATTGTCGAATTAAAACCGGAAGCTACCAAGATAGATTTAATAATTACAGAGAAAGAGCAAATATTAGATGCGCTTGCCCAGAATTCCTACAATAGACAAGCAACCGCAGATTTCTTAGGCATCCACAAAAGCACTCTATTTAGAAAAATAAAAAAACTTGATATCACCCTTCCCACCCAAGACGGCAGAAACAGTCGCAGATAGTAGCAACGCGACACAGCGCAACCACATACAGTAGCACAGGCGCTACCGTATGTGACTTATTCCTTTCAGCACCTCACATCCTTCCACTCAGTAAATCAATGTCTTAAATTATTTCCATTATTCCTTCACGACCTATTCACAATCTGGCATCTGTTTTGCTAACTAATAATTATTCTTCAAATATTATTTCACAAAAAAAAGCGAGATAGACATGAATATCCTAATTGTTGATGACGAGAAGTCTTCACTAGCAGAACTAAAAAATTATTTAGAGGCCAAAGGAAATATCAACCTAAGCCTTACATCTTCTACTAAAGAAGCCCTTCAACTTTGCTCTAAACGAGGACTAGACATTGCCATTTTTGCAGAAAATCTAATCAATAGAAGTGGTTTAGATTTCATAAAAGAAATTGTTCCCATAAATCCTTTTTTGAACTGTGCCCTGCAATCTCCTCTTGAGGCAGATGACTTCCATGAAGTAACAGAAGGATATGGCATTCTATTGCAAATACCTATCTTAAACCCAGAGAAAAGTGGCGATGAAATTGTGGAAGTTGTCAAAAAAATTGCCAGCATCAAGTGAGGTAAAAAATGATAATTAGTATAGCCAGCGGCAAAGGTGGCACAGGCAAAACGATGATTGCCACCAACTTAATTGCCAGTTTAAAACAACCAGTAACGCTTCTCGATTGCGATGTCGAAGAACCGAACGCTCACCTTTTTCTCAATCTAAAAATGGGCGACAAAGAAGAAGTCAATATTTATGTCCCAAAGATAGATAACGACTTATGCGACGGTTGCAAAAAATGTTCTGACATCTGCGCATTTAACGCCCTTGCTGTTATAGGCTCTACTGTGGTTTGCTTTCCAGAACTCTGCCATAGTTGTCAAGGTTGTGAACTTGTTTGCCCTCAAGGTGCAATTTCACCTGGCAAGCGAAATCTTGGCCATATGGAAAAAGCAAAATCAGAGAATATCACTTTTTTCAAAGGAACATTGCGCGTTGGTGAAGCTATGGCTCCACCACTAATTAAAGCTGTTCGCAATAAAACAAAAGATGATGAAACAGTAATTATAGACGCTCCCCCTGGTACTTCATGCCCAGTAATTACAGCCATGAAAGATACAGATTTTGTTTTGTTAGTTACAGAACCAACACCATTTGGCTTAAACGACCTAAAACTTGCTGTTGGTGCAGTAAGAGAACTTAACTTGCCCCATGCCATTGCCATAAACAGGGCCGACCTCGGCGATAATAAAGTCCATGAATATGCTAAACAAGAGGGCATAGAAATAATTATTGAAATCCCTTTTGATCGCAAAATAGCACAAATTTATTCAAATGGAGAGTTACTAGTCAATGCCCAGCCAGAGTGGCAGGAAAAGTTCCAAGAGCTTTTTGGAAAAATAGAAAACAGAATCAAGGCGGGGGCCATAAAATAATGAAAGAATTAGTTATCATAAGCGGGAAAGGAGGTACTGGAAAAACCAGTATAACTGCCGCTTTTTCAGCCATAGCAAACAACCACCTACTGTGTGATACCGATGTTGATGCTGCTGACCTCCATCTTCTTTGTGCCCCCAAAATTAAAGAAACCTTTGATTTCATGGGAGGAAGTCTAGCGCAAATAAGGCAAGATGATTGTCTAGATTGTGGTCAATGCAGGTTGATTTGTCAATTTGAAGCTATCTCTGAAGATTACGTTGTTGACCCAATTGCCTGTGAAGGATGCGGTATTTGTTACAATCTATGCCCGACTAAGGCCATTGACTTCCCTCAACAAAAATGCGGCGAATGGTTTATCTCTGAGGCTAAAAGTGGTCCCATGATTCACGCGAGATTAGGTATTGCCGAGGAAAATTCTGGGCTTTTGGTTCATTTAATCCGTCAAAAAAGTATGGAGATAGCCAATAAAAATAAAAACGATATTATCATAATTGATGGCCCTCCAGGAATTGGCTGTCCTGTTATTGCCGCAGTCACAGGAACTACAGCTGCCCTACTTGTCGTTGAGCCTACGGTTTCAGGGGTACATGATATGAAACGAGCAATGGATTTACTAAAACATTTCAAATTGCCTGCAATGGTACTTATCAACAAATCAGATATAAATCCACAAATGTGCCAAAACATCATAAATGAAGCTGAGAGACAAGAAATTAAACTGGTTGGTAAAATTCCTTTTAACAAATCTTTTGTCCAAGCAATGATAGAGGGTGAGAATGTATATGATGCAGATATTGACAAAGAATTAAGCCATAATCTTAATGATATTTGGCAACAAGTTTATAGTTTTACGAACAACCTAGAAAAAAAGCTATCATTCATAAACCCATTATAAAGGAGAAATTAAATGTCAGAAATGAGAATTGCAATCCCATCAAATGGTGAAGGCGGATTAGAAGGCACTCGCGCTGGTCACTTTGGTCACTGTGATGTATTCACTTGTATTGATGTTGAAGACGGAGCAATCAAAGAAGTCTCAATTATTAAAAACTTGGAGCACGTCCAAGGCGGCTGCATGGTTCCTGTTAATCTTCTAGCTGAGCACAAGGTTAACGCCTTAGTTGTTGGTGGCATTGGCATGAGACCTCTAATGGGTTTCAAACAAGTTGGAATAAATGTTTATCACGACGCTGAACGCCTTGATATCAAGCCTGTTGTTGAGGATATGATCGCGGGTAAACTAGCGCTTATTTCAGATGATCAAGTCTGCGGCGGCGGTGGTGGACAGTAACTTTTACAAAAAAATAACAGGGAGATAGATATGAAAATAGCAATTACTGCCAAAGGTAAGACACTGGACAGTCTAGTTGACCCTCGCTTTGGCAGAGCAGCTTATATTATCATATTAGATTCAGACACCAATGAACTTGACGCCATAGATAACTCAGCTAACGTCAATGCATTTAAAGGTGCTGGTATCCAAGCGGCAACAAGTGTTCACCAAAAAGGTGCTGAAGTTTTAATGACTGGTTACTGCGGGCCCAAGGCATTCCAAATAATTGATGCTGCCGGCATAAAAGTGATAAGCGAGACCACTGGAACTGTAGCTGATGCCGTCACTTTATTTAAAAGTGGTAATTTCAACTACACCGATAAAGCAAACGCTGAAGCACACTGGTAAAAAATGTAGTCAAATTCAACCTCCTAATAGCAGTAAATTTATACAACCATCCATTATCTGATCAAATTTTGAATGGTTGTATAAAATTCTTCAAGAACAACTGGCTTAGTTAAATGGTAATTCATACCTGAATCTAAAACCCTAGAACGCTCTTCGGCAGTTGCTTCTGCTGTCATTGCTATAATTGGTAAATCTTTAAAACGTTGATCTGCACGGATGATTTTTGTCGCCTCATGTCCATCCATTACTGGCATACGTATATCCATTAATACAATATCAATTCCACCCGCCTTAACAGCATCGACACCTAACTTACCATTTTCTACCACGGAAACCTTTGCACCTGTTCGTTTAAGCAATTCAACAGCAATTAGCTGATTGATTTTATTATCCTCTACGATAAGAATATGTTTAGAGGTGAGCAGTGGAATAGATATTGAAGTTTCTTGTTTTTCTTCTTTATCTTCAGCCTCTGCTTCTTTAAAATTAAGAGCGAAAGAAAAGACACTCCCCTCACCATATATACTTTCAACAGAAATTTTCCCACCCATGAGACCTACAAGCTGGCGAGTAATGGCTAAGCCAAGCCCAGTTCCACCAAAATCTCGTGATATCGATGTGTCAGCCTGGTTAAATTCTTCGAAAATCATGTTTACTTGTTCAGGTGTCATACCAATGCCAGTATCGCTAACACTAAAGAGTATTTTCACCTCTTCACCTATCTTATCAAGCAGTTCAACTTTAATTGTGACACTACCTTCTTTGGTAAACTTAATAGCATTACCTAATATGTTGGTAAAAATCTGTCTAAATCGTAAAGAATCTCCCACGAGAAACCTGGGCACATCGCCTGGCAACAAGAATCTAAGGTTTAGCCCCTTATCTTGTGAAGATTGTTTAAATACACCTAAAATAACGCGAAAGCATTCAGTTAAATCAAAAGATGATTCATCGAGACTAAACTTGCCAGATTCAAGTTTAGAAAAATCTAAAATATCATTGATGATCCCTAGAAGGGAGTTCGATGATGTATGAATTTTTTCAAGGTAATCTTTTTGTGTTATAGCTGATGTCTCTCTAGCGCCAAGGTAAGATAAACCTATAATAGCATTCATTGGTGTTCTGATTTCATGGGACATATTTGCCATAAATTCACTTTTAGCCTGTGCTGCCAACTCCGCTTTTTCTTTTTCCCCAATCAACTCAAACCGTTGTTGCTCCAGGATTTTTTCAACCTCCACCTTCTGCATAATATTTGATATTATTTGCCCAAAAATAGACAAAACCTGAATTTCCCAATCTTCTAAAATTCGATGGCTTTTAATTGACTCAAAACCGTATATTGCGTAGAGGGTCCCGTCAACAAACACAGGAAAGAATATGAAACTTTTTACGTCATGCGCCTCTAATTCTTTTTTTAATAGCAAATCATGGACATCATCTAAAGAGTCGACAATTAGCACTTCTCCACGCTGTAGTTGTTCATAAAATGCTGGACACATTTCTAGCGTTAGTTCTTCATCTCCAGATAGTCGTGAAGAGACACCTTCTGCACACCATTCATAAACCTCTGCACGCTGCTTCACCCCATGGCACGTCACTTTTGTATAAATAGAGCGGTCAAATTCAAAAAACTCACAAAGCTCTTGCAAACCTTGACTGATGGAGCCTTTTACCTCGTGGGAAGCAATATTGATATAATTGAGCGAAAGGGTGGTAATAATTTCGGCAATAGCTTTCTGTTTGCGGAGGGCATCGCTCTGTTCTTCAAGCAGTTTGGCAGCCTCTTTATGGTCGGTAATATCAACACAAACCCCCAATATCCTGGCCACGTCGCCATTGCTTGTACACTCCACAACTTTTCCAACATTAGAAACCCAACGCCAATCTCCTTCGATTGTTTGCAGCCGATATTCAGCCCGATAAACTGCACTTTCATCTGGGGCATAATTCATTAAATAATTAGTTAGATAATTATCTACTTGCTCATAATCGTCTGGATGAACAAGCATCATCCAATCATCAAGTAATGCTGAAACGCTCTCATCAGGGTAACCAAGAATCTCAGTTAAAATTTCGGTATAGTCCACCACATCCTTTGACGTATCAAAGCTCCAGACGGTGAGAAGAGCAGCTTGAGAAACAATACCCATCTGATCCTTAAACCTCTGAAGCTCAGCTTGGGACACCATTGCGTCTGTAATTTCTTGTATTACTCCGTCTATTGCAATGACTTCCCCAAACGAGTCTCTGGTTATATGTGCAATCCCTTTCGTCCATATGATCTTACCATCACAAGGTCTTCGGAATTTTGAAACTACCTCATGTTCAACAGTATCGCTTGCAACAGCGGCATTGTGTGAGGCTATAGCTACTTTCGCTAATTCTAGATCTACTTCCATTATGTTTCTTCGCCATTCAGAACCCATTAAATAATCAATTCCATCAGGAAGATTAAGACCTAAAAGTTCAATCGTTTCAGGACTGAGGTAAAATCGGTCAGGATGACTCACATAATCTATGCGCCACGCACCAACTTTAGCTAGATGCAGAGACATCTTTGAAACTTTTTCTCTTTGCAAAAGCTGCTGTTCTGCATGAACAACTTCTGTAATGTCCTGCGTAACCCCTTGAATAGAAATATCATTTCCTGGCCCATATCTATTTAACTTTCCAAGAGATTTAAACCATCGCTTCTGACCATCATTGGGTCGTGTAAATTCCCAAATACCTTCAAAGGTCACAGATGGGTCTTTTATCGCTTTTTCAAGTTGTGACATATATTCTTCAGTAGCAACTTTGTTAGTTGCCATGGCATTATAAAGAAATAGATTGAAAGAAATATAACGTGTACCCTCAGAAACATTAACACCTAGAATTTTAAACATTCTAACATCAGCATAAAGACGGTCTGGGTCCTTACCGTAATCAATGCTCCAAACACCGGCACCAGCAATCTCTAGCGAGGTCTGATTCATCTCATTTAATTCGCCAAGTTCTTTTGTTCTCTTCTCGACCTTATCTTCAAGTTCTTTGTTAAGAAGTAAAATTTTACTTTCATTAGTCTTACGTTCGATAGCGAGCGCAATCTGTTCTGATACAGCTGTCATGAAGATAACATCATTTTCTGAAAACTTATTTGGATCGTCATAGTCCTGAATCGCCATAACGCCAATAGTTTTACCATCTATGATTAAAGGAACTCCTAGCCAAATTTTAGGTAAAGTGCCCACAATTTTCACATCGGAAGGATAATTATCTCCATAAAGCAATGGTTTTTCAGTGCGAAAAACATGTATAGAGAGAGAATTATTTTTAGGATCACTAACGTTGCATATATGTAAGTGTTCATCTGCATCATCGACTAAATAATTAAAAACTAAGCAATCTGTATCTTTATCATATTGAGTTATGTAAAAATTACTCGAATAGGTCGTTGAACTAATAATGGTATGAATAACCTTATACAACTCAGTTAAATCATTGGTTGCACTCACCGCTGAAGAGATGGAATAGAGTGCCTTTATTGTTTCATCACGCCATTTTCGCTCGGTAATATCTGCATTTGTCCCTACAAGTCTAACAACATCCCCCAGTGCATCTTTCACAGAAGTTCCGCGACTTCGCACCCATCGAATTGAACCATTTTTATGTATTACTCGGTATTCACAGTTAAATTTTTCAATCTCACCATCTGCACATTTTTTATTTTCCAACAAAATCTTTTCGCGATCATCTGGATGGATGGTATTTTCCCACGAATATATTTCAGGATAAAAATCGTCCATACTATAACCAAACATTTCTGAATACTGTTCAGGGAAAAATATTTTGTCGGTTTTAATATCCCACTCCCAAAGGGCGTCATTACTAATATCAAAGGCAAGTTTATAACGTTCTTGATCCACAGAAAGTGCATGGGGTGTCGCACCGTAATCGCTAAAGTCAATGATTGAGCAAATTTGAACTTTTTTTTCTGGAAGGGAGCGAGTAATGACCTTAACAGCTCTACAAACATCATTTTGACTGAAAAAAGTAGCTGAGTACTTGTTAACAATTTCCTCTTCATTCCTATCATGCTCTGTGGACTGAAGAGATTCTGTAGGGTTTACAAAATCATGCCAATTCATTTTCCCTTCAATGTCTTTTCGGCTGCAATCTGCAAGCTCGGCAAACTCAATATTACAAAAGATAATGACAGACTCTTGATCAAGCAACACCATTGCAATATTTGAGTAATCGAGAATGGGCCGGTAAAAACTTTCTCTCTCATTCTCGTTCTGTAGATTTATATTTTGTTGATACGTAGTCATTATCATTTTCCCTTGCAGTGCTTAGAGCAATAACAAGTTAGAAACATTCAGCAATTTAAAAGAATATATTTACTAAAAAACTGTCCCCAGCTGTTATCGGTATCTTATCATGATGTGTGGCTCATTACATACTGGAAGTATAAGAGGAAATCCAAACTATGCGCGTTACTAGGCATTTTAATTACAGAACCAGCCCAAACAATTAAATAATTAACATTAATTACCAGAACACTGCAAAAACCTGGTGTTACACATTTTTTATTGCTCGTAAAACCTGTAGTAGAAAAAAAAGGCAAGATAAATAATACCAAATAGTTACTACCACAACAAGAAACAAAGCATATGAAGAATAGAATTTCTTCGTTCATCAACTATTACTTAAAAGTATACGATACAGACATTAAGTTAACTAGAAAAATTGCGCTATTATTTGCACCAACAGCTATTAAAGAGTATTTTTATCTATTCAACATCAACTGTCACCCTCACAAATAGTTAACAGAAAATGTTAATCTAACTCACATAAATGCCATACTGATAGTAATAAAAATCGAGCATTAAGAATGACAAAGTGAAAGTCAGCTTTACAATTATAGGACATAAAAAGTGCAGAACACAAAAATAGAAAGGCAATGGGCAACTCAATTACTAAAAGAATACCTCAACATATGTTCAGCTAGGTCTATCCAGCTTACACCCCCAATCTTTGCTATAAGTTGTAGCAAAAAGATTATAGGCTCTTGGGATAGCGAAAACAAAATAATTTCCATTTCCCGCGAAATTATCCTGAACCATAGCTGGGATGTTGTCGTGGAAGTATTGAAACATGAAATGGCACACCAAGCTCTAAGTGAGATGGTGGACACTAACGAACCTCCCCATGGTTTAGCCTTTAAACTTGCCTGTGAGAAGCTAAATGTTCACTCCGACTTCATAAGTGCTTCCGGTGTTATTCCTAAATTTCTGGATAAAACACAACCCCATGAAATAAATAAAAACAAGACCCAGCAAAAGATTAAAAAACTCCTAGCACTTGCTGAATCAGCAGAAGAACACGAAGCTTCCTCCGCCATGGAAAAAGCTAACGAGCTAATAACCCGTTATAATATCGATTTAAGCACAGCTAACAATGAAGGTGACTACAACTATGTGCAAATTTATGTAGCCAATAAAAATGTTTCCACTTGGACAAAGATGATATCCTCCATCGTCACAGATTACTTCTTCGTTTATGCAATCATCATCAGTCAGTATAAGGCTAAAGACAACAAAACATACAAGGCAATAGAACTAATTGGCAGGAAGCATAATCTAGACATCGCCCAACACGTTTTTCATTTTCTAAGCGATAGACTAGAAATTCTCTGGCAGAGATACAAGCATACCAACAAGGTTAATGGGCATGACAAAAGATCCTACTACTATGGTGTACTTTACGGTTTTCGTGAAAGGCTAAAAGACGGTGAGAATAAAAGGATGGGTAAGCAAATAATTAAATCCACAACCAGTGAATTAGTAGTTGCCAAAGACAATGGATTACAAGATTTCATCCATGGCAGGTATCCATCCGTCAGAAGAAATAGTGGGGCAAAATTACGAATTAATCAATCCGTTTACGATTCCGGCAAAGAAGATGGCCAAAACATAACCATCTACAAATCGATCTACAATCAAGGTGATAAAGGAAAACAGCTTAATTAAATTTAGAAAAACCATGTTTTGACAGATGATACTCGTGGGCTGATTCAGCCTTGCAACTACCAATTGAATTTATTCAAAATAACCGAATAACCACCTAAAAACACAAGGATTATTTCTATTTCAAACTAACACACTCTCTGGCTTTTCTAGCTCCATTGTAATCCCTGCAAAGCTAAACAATGGTCATCAACCATTGTTCTCTTCTTTATTGAGAAATATTAGCTAATAGTAGTATATTCCATATGCACAAGAAACTATTTCACTGAAAAGGAATAGTAGATAAGGGTAGGAAATTATGCTAAAAATAAGCTAGCTTAATAACACAACAATTTCAGATGTTCAGTAAGTGCACTAAGTTTCTTTTTGCCCATAAACTAAACTGTTAAATGCGTCACCTGCAAACATTAAATTTATAACACCATAAACACCAAACCTATGTTTAAATCTTTTTTTCCACGACCCATTTTGTTCTTCACTACAGCAGTTTTATACGCGATTCTCTGTTGTCTTATATGGTATCAATTTAGCGAAAGCATTGGACAATTAATTGGGCTTAATTTAGCTGAAAGCGAACCAATTATTGGTCTTGGTCACTTTCTAACAGATTCATTTTTACTGTTTTATATTTTTTATTTTCTATGCACAGCAGTTTTCGCAGGGGTGTGTTTCGCAATTTCAAAACATAGATGGCAATTATGGTCAGTCCTTGGTTCATCCCTCATATTGTTTTCAACTTATTACTCCGTGCAAGTCTCGGTTGCTCTTAACAACTGGCGCCGTCCTTTTTGGGATTTAATTCAAAGTGTATTAAAAAACCCTGCATCAAAAACAGACATTCCAGTTTCTGCAGCCCCATTAGCCGAAGTTACCGCATCAATTTCTAGTGAAATTTATGACCTTTTAATTATTTTTGCTGAAATTGCCTTTATGTATATCTTTGTATTTGTAATTACTAGGTTTTTTGTCAGTCATTATATTTTCCGCTGGCGAACAGCAATGAACGAATATTACACAGAAAAGTGGAAACAGGTTAGACATATTGAAGGTGCTTCCCAGCGTGTACAAGAAGACACCATGCGTTTTGCCTCAATTATGGAAGGCTTAGGAGTTTCCATCGTAGATGCTGTAATGACTCTTGTCGCTTTTTTGCCTGTACTTTGGTCTCTCTCCCAATACGTTGTCGAATTGCCAATAGTTGGTGAAATTTCACATCCGCTATTTTACGCAGCTATTGCGTGGTCAATTTTTGGCACTGGACTACTTGGTCTAGTGGGAATTAAATTGCCTGGGCTTGAGTTTAAGAACCAGAGAGTGGAAGCAGCATACAGAAAAGAGCTGGTCTATGGTGAAGATGATTTTGCAAGAGCACAACCTCAAACGCTTGCTGAATTATTTACAGACGTTAGGAAGAATTATTTTCGCCTTTATTTTCACTATATGTATTTCAATGTTGCCAGGATGTTCTACTTGCAAGCAGACAATATTTTCGTAATGGTTTTGCTCATCCCAACCATTGCAGCAGGGGCAATTGCTCTAGGAATTTTCCAGCAAATACTAACTGCCTTTGGCCAGGTTAGTAGCTCTTTTCAATACTTAGTGAACTCATGGACCACGATTGTTGAGTTGCTATCTGTTTACAAACGTTTGTCATCTTTTGAGGCAGCAATTAATAATGAGCCTTTACCAGATATTGATTCAGAAGATAATGATGCATAAACTAGGAAGAGAATTTTAGTTAATAAAGCTAAGGGGTAAAGGGTACACCACTACCAACAACTAGCAATAACAACACACCTAAGCGCCACTGACCTTCCAAATATTCCATTGCATGTCAAAGAATGTTTGGAAGGTTTATCTATATCTCTTTTATAATCTTTTAAAGACAAGCAAGAAAATCAAACATAAAAAGATGGAATACCAGTTGCGATTATATATCAATTACTAGAACTAGCATGACAAAGCTCTAGTAAAATTACCTAAACGTAATTGATACAAGAGCCCCCGCCTAACTATTCATATTCTCATAGCAAGTAATGGCTGCGGCCAAATCCTCTAAGGATGCTCCCACAGATTTAAAAAGAGTTATTTCATCATCATCTTTGCGCCCTTGATGCTCGCTATTGGTCAGCTGACTCAACTCTGCCAAGATATCTTCTCTTTTAAATACACCATTTTCCATCGGTATCAAGAGATCTCCTGCCTCGGCCAGTACACCTTCTCTAGTGTCCACAAAAACGCTAGATTTCACCACGACTTCATCATCCGTTTCTCGCATATTAGGTTTGAAACCACCAATAAGATCAACATGGCATCCAGGTTTCAACCACGCACCCTTGATAATCGGTTCTGTGGATGGAGTAACACAACTAATAATATCTGCCCAGCCAGCATCCTCCTGTAGATCAGTAGAAACACTCGCCTTGAAACCCGCATCAGCATAAACCTGCACAATCTTCGCCGATTTTTCAGGATCTCTAGCCCATACCTTTATCTCATCAATATCACGAATAGTTTTATAAGCAAAACCAAGATATCTGGATAAACGACCGCTACCAACAATAAGCATTTTCTTTGCATCTTTACGGCTTAAATAATCGGCAGCAAGGGCTGATGCAGCAACCGTTCTCCTAGAAGTCAGCTCGCCCGCGTCAATATTTACAATTGGCACTCCAGTCTCACCTTCCATTAATAAATAAACACCATTTATCGTGGGCACACCTTTTGCGAAATTATTTGGGTAAACATTGATGAACTTCAAGCCAACATATTTACCGGGAACCCAGGCTGGCATTAGCAACATGGTCGACTCTGGCTGATCTGGATGTTGCATCGCATGATGATGCCGAACAGGGGCAACACAACCATCTTTAAACATCTTTCTCAAAGATTCAACGGTATCTTGCCATGGTAGATATTTTTGCACTTCTTCTGCTGTTACGTATCTCATCTCACTCCATTTCTATTAAAACATTCATACCAACAAAAAATATTTTCTACTTTAAATTTGGCCATGTATCAGACAGTCTATAACCACCGGGCCAGGGATCAGTAGGATCAAGCATATGCTGATGGGTTCCAGTTATCCATGCTTGCCCAGAAATTATTGGATAAATTGCATTCTTTTCACCTACCTTAGCCACACTATCGATAGAACAATAAAACCTTGATCCCAGAATGGACTCGGCAATATATTGATCTCCAACTTTCAAGGCACCTTTATGATACAAAAGTGCCATACGAGCTGAGCAACCTGTGCCAGTCGGACATCTATCTAGCTTTGCAGGTTGAATAGCAACTGTGTTTTTACCAACCCAAATACCATTTTCTTGAATTAATGGGGTAGTAAACTGACAAAATGAAATGTGATTCCAGTCTGGGTTAGTTGGGTGGTAAAATCCTAACTGTTCATTTGCCGCATTAGTAATTTTTATTCCCGCTTCAGCAAGTTCACGTGCCTCACTGGCGTCTAAAGAGAAACCTAGCTGCTTGTGATCTACAATCACAAAACTGTCTCCACCATAGGCGGTGTCGACTGTCAGAGAGCCAAAGCCTTCAACCTCTATATTCACATCACATTTATCAACAAATGAAGGAACATTTTTCACCCGCACCTGTGTTACTTTACCATCTTTACAACGAGCTACCACTTCAATTATTCCGCCAGGGGGTTCAAGAACCATCATTGTTTCCGGCTCTTGCATCTGGATAATACCTGTTTCTAAAAGTACAGTTGCAACACAAATTGAATTTGAACCAGACATGGGGGGAGTATCTTCTGGCTCCATAATAATCCAACCCATCTGAGCTTTAGGATTTTTAGCGGGAACAAGAAGATTGACATGTCTAAAAACGCCGCCTCGTGGTTCATTGAGCATAAAATTTCTCAAGGTACCATCTTTACTTATCCAGCGAGACTGTTCCCAAATAGTATCGCCGGGTGGAGGTGCTACTCCACCAACAATAACATCACCAACCTCTCCTTCTGCATGACAACTAACAGTGTGAATAACATTCGTCGTTCTCATTTACTCTCCAAAGCATTTTCTTACACCACAACTCGACTTCCAAGCGAACACAAAATTTTAAAGCAGCCAAATAAATGATATTGATAGAATTAAATTCCATATACAACGAAAAAGTTATCTTTTAGTTAGATTTTAATTTCACTATAATATTTTCCGAACTATTAGTTATTGATAAACCACCAAGCCCTGTGCATCTAAGCTCGTGGGGAATACTTTTACCCACTTTATCCATAGTCAATATAACCTCATGCAAAGAGACAACAGCATCAAAACCTGCCAGTGCCATATTTGAAACAGATAAGGCATTACTAGCTTCTAACACATTTTTTCCAAGACAAGGCACCTCAACTCTATTGGCAACAGGATCACAAACCATACCAAGAATATTTTGTAGAGCCATGGAGGCTGCATCTACTGATTGCTTAACACTTCCATTCTGCAAATAGGTTATCGCAGCCGCAGTCATTCCCGAGCCAGCCCCGCACTCTGCTTGACAACCACCAACTTCTGCAGAAAAAGTAGCATCCCCAGCAATAAAAACACCTATTAAACCTGCGACCAAAAAGGCTTTCGCGATTTTCTCATTACCACAATTTAAGCTTTCGGCAACGCCTAGAATAGTTGCAGGCAAACCTCCACACGAACCAGCGGTTGGCGCTGCGACAATAACCCCCATGGAACTTTTCACCTCCATAAGAGCTGTCGTGTAAGCTATAATTTTATTTAAAACGCCTAAATCGTGTAGTGTCCCTTTTTCTTCAGCTTGCACAAATTTTCCAGATTGAAATCCGAGAATTCTGTCTTTATAGCTTGTACCTGCAAGACCTGTTTTTATGGCCTTTTGTACCACCTCTACGATCTCTACCATCTTCAAGACAACGAGTTCAGGAGTAAGCCCACCTCTTTGCCCCTCATAAGCTATGGCTAAATCTGCAATATCAAAGTCACGTTCCTTATTATAGGCAAGCATCTCATTGCAACTCGAAAAAGGAACTTTCATATTATCTGGCATCGAAACAGGTAAAAAAGGAGGGATAATTCTAATTTGAAGATTTAAAGATTTAAGTTTATCAATAGTTCCTTTGCCAAAAGGTTTACCTGATTCAACAAGAAAAAAAGAATTTTGATCATTTTCATACTCAGAAACAGTGGCATTTGAAACAACAGTCGTTAAAATATTTACATTCGGCTTTTTATCTACGTCATAATAGATGATGGCGAGATACCTGTCTCCTTTATACGAAACTGGCAGATTATCTATTGCTATAATTTCAACAATTCCACCACCGGATGAAATGGCAATTATACTGTGCTCTTCATGCTTATTAATTACAGTGATCCGATAAGTATTGGGATGAACATCACCAAAATCACCAACTTCAAACCTTGTATAAATACCACTTTTAGCGATTTCATCAGCATAATGAATAAGCCTTTCATCAGAGAGACCAAAACCTAAAATACCGCCCAATACACCCATCTCAGATCCTTGGGAATGATAGGTGGTGGGAAGAGATCCTGATTTATCTGCTTCCACCAAAACTTCACTAATATCACTATTCATTAAGTATCGGGCGAACCAGCCTAACCTCACCGCCGCCGCACTATGCGAGCTAGACGGACCACGCATAATTGGACCTATAACATCATTAAAAATACTTGGAGCGCTCATTGATAGATCCCTTAATATAGGCGTAAAAAAACAGTAAACTTCAAATAAATCTTAATTGGCAATTTTAATTGCAAAGCCTTTCACTTTCTTAGCTTTATACATCGCTTTGTCAGCTTTTTTCACTAAACTGTTGGCATCAGAAGGCTTATCGGCAAGTGAGACCGCTATCCCCATACTACATGTTACCCCTGATCCTTCTATCGATTTTTTAATTTCACTACAAAGCCTTTTGCATGCTTGTTTAGCGTCTTCAATCGTACTCTCAGGCATAATAATACAAAACTCATCACCACCATATCGAGCGGAAATTTCATTATCTCTCAAGGTGGCACGCATCGCATCAGCCACAGCAACCAAAATTTCATCACCACGTTTATGACCTTGGGTGTCATTTAAGTTTTTGAAATTATCAAGATCAAAATAAACTAGCACCGTTGAGTGATTGCCCCTAGAACTTCTAAGTAGCTCTCGCCTTAACTCGGTGTAAAATGAATGCTGATTCAGTAAATTGGTTAAACCATCATGACGAGCCTGTTCTCGTAATAATTTTGTTCTCTCAGAAACAATTTCCTCTAAAGATTCTGCATACTCTTCAAGCTCACTTTGACTACGATTAACTTGGGTGACTAAACTATTAACATAAGTGTCAATGGCAAGGGATAGATCAAACATAAGTATCTTTTTTATTGCCGACAAACCACTCTTACAATTATCACAACCACTAGATTGATTTTCAATAAAAAGCTTACCCAAAACTTCTTCTAAAATATAAATTGAAGAAATATAATACTTAGGATCAACACCAATCCGTTTATGGACAACTCCAACCCTCAACCTTGAATGAACATAGTCTTCGTCGTACTGTCCATCAAAAAGGCTTAATATATAATTTCGTTGATGATTCTGCAAACGGCGGAGGGTTTCAGCATCACCAATCAGTTCATCCATTTCTGAAAAAGAGGTAATTTTAGCATAGAAGTCAATAATGATCTCATCTATATTTTCAGCTACCAAGTCTCTGAGTGAAGCAAGAATCTCACAATCTTCTGGTCCCAAAGAAATATACTCTTTTCTACGCACGATCTCTCTTTTGGTGATACGTAGTTGGTCTAAAAGTGTTAGCTCAGAAGATTTCATGACGCCTCCTATTAAAATATTTTAAATTCGTATCATAAGCTCATAACTTCGTAAGTCAGCTACACAAAGATCTTTAATCAAAAAACCCAAGATATTTCATATTAAGGCTCCAAGCTAAAATGGTTATCTAACACCTCAAACCATAACTCAACACACTGTTATTGCGTTATATAGCTGATGGCTTGTACATTTTCAGCAATTAACTACCCAAGGAACCTTTAAGATTATTATTCTGATAATGATAAATAATTTACAGATCGGTTTTCTGTTACAAGTGAAAGAGAGCCAACAGGTGCACATCTTTTTGATGCTGAATGTGCTAAAGCAGATATTGAACACCGCCTAATCAAGACAATGCATCCTCAAGCTAATGGCATAACGCTTCAATGGCAGAATTGCAGCTATTTAAAACCTTCGACTCTTCTATTGATCTTAAAGATATTGCCAACTAGCAATAACAATACCCCTCTATTCTTCAACTTGTATACCTTGCAGCAGCTTCTTATAAGCACCTGCATTTACAACATTTTTATAACCATCAATTCTCAGTAAATTTTGGGCTATACCAGATCGCCTACCACTGCGACAATAAACATAAATTTTCTGTTCTTTATCCTTGGCATAACTACCAATTTCTTTCTTTATAATATCATAAGGAATATTAATAGACCGAGGAAGATGCCCATCATCATATTCACCCTTAGTTCTCACATCAATGACTAACCCATCACCCATTTGCATGCTTTTTTGTTTACTATTTGCCGAACTTGTACAACCAAAGCCAGTAAACAAAAGACACATAAATACAATTACACAACTTAATTTACTCATAAAACTCTCCTTAATTTCCAATCAAACGGCTATCCAAAAATTTATATCATTTTATTGCGCAAATCATGAAAAACAGACTCAAAAGAATTTGGATTATCAAACATTATTTTTTTCAGTTGATCCTGCACTATACCATAAGTAGATATGTTTTTTAAATCCACCAAACTATAATAATACCCATTGTTCTATTACATTTATTTTAACAAGAAGATCATATCAAGTTGCTATAGGTTGAGGCAATTCAATGTTTACTAAAAACTCGTTTTCAGAAATATCCAATTTTTTTTGGAACCTACAGCTTTCATATTATTTCTCCATTCTAATTTATTTATGGTACACTTTACTTCAATTAAAAAAATAGTAATTCCCTATCAGAACAAAATAAACAGTGTATCATTTGAATCATCATCTAATTCCACCAATACAACGAAAGTTCAAGTAAGAGGAAAATATTATGCAAGATCAATCAACTGAAGACAAGCCGCTTTACAGACGCAATTACGAAGTGATGCAAGACACACTAATGTCAGAGCTTAAACTCAAACTTTGCCCAATTGCGGTTAAATTTTTCTATACCGACCTAGAAGTAGAATATTTCAAAAAATGGCACGATTTCGAGCAACCCACCGATGCCAATAGTTTCTGCCACTGGGAACATAAATCACGCCTTGAAAAACAGGTCATTTACCTAGAACCTAAAAATCTTGATAATGCTGCTTTATTTAGTTTTAATTTGGAGGATTCTAAAGGACAGAAAAACACCACCGACAGAAAAGAGCAGCTTCAAGGTGGAGTCCTTGGAATGGCCATAGCACCTTTAACTGACGCTCAACTCGTAGCGGACACCGTGCAATTTTACGGCAACAAAAATGAAACAGAAGATCTTATTAATGAATGGAAAGCTGTTTCAGGTATAGATCCAGAGATTAGTGACCTCTCTGACAAATCACCACTTTGCGACAGCACTGTTTTTGTTCATAACCAGAATATCGCCAAAGTTGCTTCAATTCGGTCATGCGCTGAAAATACGAGCGAAAAAGAAGACGATAAATATATGGTAATTATTCCTGGGGATCATTTGAAACATTTGACAGATCATCTAGATGAACGCAAAATAAGTCTTGGAATGTCTTCTCTTAGCCGCCCTGGAGATGGCTTTTTCCGTTTTACTCTCGGCTAGTCGATAGAGATCCTTAAATTATAATATGTTCCCTCTGAACGCTCAAGGAATTGCGATTATGAAAAGCAAAAAAGAACATAGCAAACAAGAATTATTAGAACAAATCGCAACTCTTACCCATAAGCTTTCACTAGCTGAAAACCTTGCGCTTGAACTTTCAAGCGCAAAAGATGGAATTTCTACACTAAAAAAAGAGGCTAAGGAACATCAGCAAGTCCTAAAAGAATTGCAGATGGCTGAGCTAATTGTTGAACGCAGTCCTGTTATTCTTTTCCGTCGAATTGCTGGTAACAGGGTTGAAGGGCAAGACCCCAAACTTGAGTATATAAGCAAAAACATCGAACAACTTGGCTACAGCCCAGATGATTTTTTAGATGGCAGAATTCAATACAGTGATATTGTTTACCCAGCTGATCATGAACCGGTTAAAAGTGCTATTCATCAATATTCTGAACAAAATGCCGAAGAATATACCATGGTATACCGCTGTGTTACGAAAACCGGTAAAATCCGTTGGGTTGAAGATCAAACATCAGTTGTTAGAAACAAAAACGGGGTAAAAACCCATAATCAAGGAATATTAATCGATATAACTGAACGTAAAGAAGCCGAAGATGCTCTTCGCAAAAGTGAAGAGAAATTCCGAAGAATTGTTGAGACCGCCGCAGAAGGATTTGTTCTGATGGATCAAGATTTTATAATAATAGACCTCAACAACACCTTCTGCTCAATGCTTGGTTATAGCCCCGAAGAATTACTAGGCAAAACTCCAATTGACCTTGCCGCTGGTGACTTTCGTGAATATTTAAAAAGCAATTGGCACAACTTAAGAAAAGTCAAATACAGAAAAATAGAAGGCAACCTTGTAACTAAAGATGATAGACACATTCCTGTTTTAATCCATGGAAATGTATTAAGAGACGACCATGAAAACATCATTGGTAATATGTCTTTTGTCACCGACATGACCGCCCATAAAAAAGCATTAGTACTTGCAGGCGAAGTACAAAAAAGCTTATTGCCACAATCCAACCCAGTCATCAAAGGTTTAGATATAGCTGGGAGAAATATTTCCTGCGACGAAATTGGTGGCGATTATTTTGATTTTATATGGAGCCAAAAGCCAGGAACCGGTTCGTTAAGTATTATTGTTGGCGATATATCAGGCCACGGTATTGATTCTGCATTACTCATGACCACGGCCAGAGCTTTCTTAAGAATGCGAGCATCCCAGCCTGGAACAATTTCAGAAATTGTATCAGCTATGAACCGTCATCTTACTAAAGATGTACTAGATACAGGCAAGTTCATGACTCTTTTTTACCTTAGTCTTGATCCCATTGTAAAATCACTAGAGTGGATTAGAGCTGGACACGATCCAGCCCTAATCTACACACCGTCAACTAACAGCTTTGAAGAACTCAAAGGAAAAGGTGTCGCACTAGGTGTAATCGACGATATTGATTATATCACCAATTGCCGTGGATCATTAACCAAAGGGCAAATAATTGCCGTTGGTACTGACGGAATATGGGAAGCATTTAATAATAATGATGAAATGTTTGGTAAAGAAAGACTGAAAGACGTAATTCGGAATAACCATAAAAAAAGCAGTGATGAAATTCTTGAATCTGTCTATCAAGAACTAAAAATCTTCACCAGAGGCAGGAAAAACGAGGATGACATAACCCTTGTCATAATCAAGGTCGAAGAATAAACATTGCTAGCATCCGCTATCAATAGATATTGTGCTGTTTACTTATTTAAAAAAAGTCATACCAAGCTTACACTCTGCCTAATTACCTGGTCGCTGCCAATTAATAGGTTTCTTTAGAAATAGTTCTGACTTCACCTGCTAGAACTATTTTATTCTTTCCATAGGCGTAATATGGAGCTTTCTGAGACAGATGCTGATTATTAGCAAACAGCTATTGATTTGCTAAGATCAGTTCCTTTTTCCGTTAACTAATCTTAGCAAATTATGTGTTTTTATTTGTTACGACCTAACACCTTTAAGAAAAAATTAAGTGATTTTAAATCTTATCGGTGATTTCAGGTGGTAAAATCGTTATGGAAATTCGCTTTGCAAGATCATAAATTCTGCCAAATTTTTCAACAAGAGCAATTTCGATTCGATCAGTTTCAAGTTTTTCAATATTTTCAACACCAAGACCTTCTGCCTTATGCACAAATATAGAATCCATTATTTCTCTAACTCGCGGAGATTTTTTAATGACCTCGTGCGCTATTTTTTGATCTTCCAACTCAATTGATTGGCAGGTAAGTTCAACGGAATGAAAAACCTCCTCAAACAATTCGTTAAACATATTTTGGGTCCAGTCACTTACTTGTCTATCTTTGCTGATATATTTGCGTACTAAATCTGAAATTTCGTTTTCCACAATATCAGCCAAATTTTCTAACTGAATTGTTGCAGACATCAATTGCTGATGAGAATAGCTTTCCTCATTGGTCAAACTTTGATTGCGGATAGAACCTAAAAATTTAAAAATAGCTCTTTCAAGAATATCAACATGATCATCCATACCAACAATATGATCCACCTGCTTGGTATCTTTTTCTCTGATTGCACCAGGTAGTGCCTGCAGCATACAAAGGGTAATCTTTCCCATTCGTCCAAATTCATGACGCACCTGCTGTAGGGCCACGGATGGTACCTGCAATGCTCCATCATCTAAATATTTTGGCTCGATAATAGCCTTTTCCTCATTAACTTTTTTGTTGGGAACCAGTTTTTCTGCCAGTTTAGCAAACCAGCTGGTGAAACCAATAAATACTACTGTGTTAACTACGTTAAACATGGTGTTAGCATTGGCTAGCTGCCGAGCAATAGATACGGAACCATCCGCTGCAACAGGAGTAACCATTGTTGCAATATCACCAATGAATTCGAAAAATGGTAGCCAGATAAGAACGCCAAAAATATTGAAAAGGATATGAACGACAGCAGCTCTTACCGCCTCAACTGGCTTACCAATCGCCGCAAGAAGTGCGGTGACGCATGTTCCTATATTAGCACCAAGAGCAAGAGCTATACCAGCTGGTAAAGAGAGTAAGCCTTCAGTTGCCATGGCAATAGCGATACCCACTGTTGCGGCCGATGATTGAACCAAGCCAGTAAAAACTGCCCCTGCCAAAATGCCAAACAAAGGTTTTTCCATCTTTACTAAAAAGTCCATAAAAGGTTCATAGGTACGCAGAGGATTCATGGCAGTACTCATAAGCCCCATACCAAAGAAAACCAAACCAAGTCCCATAATCATCATACCGTAAAACTTCATACTTTCTCTTCTTGCTGCAAATAGCATAAAAAAGCCAACAGATACCAAGATAAGAGAATAAGCGGAAAGATTAAAAGCAAGCAATTGGGCTGTAACCGTACTACCTATGTTGGCACCCATGATAACCCCAACAGATTGAGTAAGGTTCATAACGCCAGCAGTAATAAAACCAACGACTAGAACAGTTGTAACAGAAGAAGAATTGAGAACACCTGTTACAACAGCACCAGTTATAGCTCCTAGGAAGCGATTAGTTGTCATTTTGGCGAGGAGTTTACGAAGTGAGTCACCAGCGGCTTTCTTTAAACCAGCAGAGAGCATGTCTAAACCGTTAAGAAATAAGGCAAGGCCTCCAAACAACTTCATAAAAAGGTTTAACCAATCTATATTGTCGCTGCTTGTTTCTGCTCCGAAAACACAAGGAACCCAGAGTGTATAGAATGCGGCAAAAACAAAAAAAGATAAGAATAACCTGCGCAGAAAATTTCTCTTTAAGTCTGGGGCTGAGATGATCATAATGGCTCCATATAAATTAGATTGGCTGAAAAGACTCTAATCCATATTGTTACAAAAATATTTTGGAATATCAAGAAGATATCAATTATTAACCATAATTAAAATAGTTGACCTTAATGTTTGTATTTTTGCGAGTTCATAAAACAAAAATGGACACCTCCAATAAATACAAGGTACGCTCCTATTTACAAATCTAAATATGAACATGCCAACAATACCTAAGATGTGGATTTTATCAGATATTTGAGAAATGGAGTCGGCTCTAACACGCTGATATGTGGAGCGTGAGAGAAACATATCTGGTGGTTAGAGTTTACTCGACAGCCAGTGATCATATAATGGGAATGTCGAAGACATTTTATATGCAACACAAAATAAAAAGAAACGCAAATTATCCTGACACATAGGGCCGACAAACAAGAATTTCACCAACGAATATAATACAAAGACGATTTTGATTTAAATAAGAAGATCTAGGTGGGAGGGATGCACTATAATTAATGACGGTCAAATTAAAAAAATAGGTGTACACCTTGCAAAATTTAAGTCGAAACAATCAAAAGGGATTTTAACCTTTAAACATCATTAACTTAAAAATTGACTGCCTCAAAAAGAGATAAATTAGATTAGTTATGCTTCTGAAACAATCTTGCTCTTTGGAAATATAGCAATGAACAAATACCCTCAATTATCTGGTAAATGCGAAATATGCATAGCATCAGTTTTTGTTTAATTATTGTTATGCATATTAATGGCAAGGATTTTAACTCATACAAAAATGTAACCGTAACAGAACTTGTTAAAAAAAGAGACGAGGATAGAAACTGAACCCTGCTTAACTCTCTGCATGTGAAGTTGAAGGCAGTGTTCAACTACATATATCAGTAATATTAAAAAATATCGTATCAAATAAAACCTAGCATTCACCATATAAAATCAGTAAACCGGTAAGTTAAATTTGATTTAGCTCCTCTAACTAGCAGGGATTATTCCTTCCCCAAGGCCCAATATTTCAACTTAACCTGATTCTTCACCATGCGGTCCAAGTATATATATTCCTTTAATGATATCATCCTTTTATCATGGCTAACCTTTGTCAAATAAGTTTCTACAGCCTGACAATTATTTATATTTTGAAACAGTTTGCAAAGCTGTTCAATATTCACCTTTTTAGCCCAAGGTTTTAAAATTATCTGCAAACACCAGCCTACAACCCACCATGCCGGCAACAAAAGCCAAACTTGATCAATAGACTCTGCGCCTTGAACAAGATCTCTGCAGTAAGAATAAATCGTATCAGCTTTAATGAGCTCAAAAACAAAAAAGCCAAATGAAAAACAGAAGAAAATAATTGAGCCAAGCAATAAAATACGTATAAGCCAAAAGAAGGCTCTAATGATGTTTATACAGGTTGATCCTACAGGCTCATCAATGTCAAATCGCATAAAACAATTCCTTAGTAATCTCTAAAATATATTTAAAATTTAATAATAGTCCTAATTACTGCTTTTGCCTAGCAAAAATATTTCTGAAAACTTAAACATTAGACTTAGGAAATATTTGGGTTTCAAAACACCATATGAGGCTTTCCAGATAGCAAAGAGAACAGATGCTAAAAAATAATGAGTAATGCACTTGTGACTTGAATTCAGCTATGTTTATTTTAAATAGTCAAACAATTTATCTTTACAGCATGGTACGCATCAATAACTTTTTGAATATCGCTGTTGTTCCCTCGTTTCATCCTCTGAAAATGATTCAGTGTGTTTTTTAAATAGTTCAATGCTATTTCTTCTTGCTCAGCGGTATTCGCATGCCAAATCAACTCACCAACGGGGCTAATTTTTACTTGTTTATCGTTGGAAATGGTAGAAGATGAAACCAGTAGAATCTCATAGAAACGTTGGTTCTCTTCTATTAACACTTCATCTTTAAGATTGAAATCAAGCTTAATTAGTTGCTGTCGTAACGTAAATTGATGGTAAACAGGGCATAGCAGGAAATCAATAATTGTTGATGGATGACTCAGATGAATAGCGCTGACGACCTGAGTCATTAAATCACCACCAACTCCAGCGATAATGACTAAATTTCTCCCTTCATATCGAGCTATCGATAAAAGAGCCACATCATGGCAATGAGTCGACCAGCTTGATGTGCAATTGGAGTAAAAGCGTTCTAGTTTGTTTTCGAGTACTCCTATTAGCTCAGGAACAATATCAACAAAGTGAATATGTGGGGCCGCAAGTCTAGACAACAAAGCTGATCCCAACAGGCCATGATCGCAACAACAATCCCAAATGCGGGTATAATCAGGGGCAACCATCGATTCAATTTTCTTCAATCTTTTACTGAGCTTCAAGGTTTGTGTCTCTTTAATTGCCTATATTGGATTAAATAACTATTCTGTTCAGACGAATCGCACATACAAAATGACACCCTGTAACTAGTTAGAAAACATATGAAATAATATCTTAACATAGAATTAAAAAACCTATTACCCTGGCAAGACATCTAGGTTAGGGTGAAGACTGGTCTTGTAAACTTTTGCATATTTAATATCCACCTTATTGTCATTTATTCCTATGTTTTATTACAAAATTATTATCGCCTATAAAGGTACTGCTTATTGTGGCTGGCAGGCACAAAGCGCTGACACTTTTCATGAAATTAATCCCTCTGTACAAGGTGTGGTACAAAATGCACTTCGTAAGGTGGCTAACTATCAGGCATGCTCATTATCTGGTGCGAGTCGTACCGATGCTGGGGTGCATGCTAAGGGTCAGCTGGCAAGAATTAGTTTGGAAATTGAAATGAAACCTGAAATATTACATATGGCTTTAAATGCACAATTGCCAGATGATATCCAGCTTACTCATTGCGAAAAGTGTGACAAACAGTTTAACCCTCATACCTTTCCAAGCTCAAAAGAGTACCATTATTATTTTTCACCCTATCAAATTTCGAATCCAGTATTTAACGATATTGCAGACTGTGTCTTTTGTCGTTCTGTTGACAATCATCCCCACCAAGAAAGATTCAACAAAATGGTAGCTAGTTGTCGCTTGTTTCTTGGCACCCATGATTTCCACAATTTCTGCAATAAAGACAAAAATATATCATCCACAGTGAGAACAGTTAGCTACTGTGATATCCATCCTGCTAACTTTGGGCCGCTATGTGAAGATATCTATTATATAAAAATTTGCGGCAACGGTTTTTTACGCTACATGGTACGTTATATAGCAGGTGCTTTATTTGAAGTTTTTAAAGGCAAAGTGGAACTAGACGATATTGCACACGCTTTAAGCAGCCAACAGCCTAAAAAATTAAGTTTAAAGGCAAAGCCGAAAGGCCTTCACCTGATAGCGATCAATTGAGCCAACCATTGATCTTTTCACATTAAAATGAACACTCAGTTAGGTAATATCCAAACAAGTAAAATTTTTTGTAATAGAGAAGAATGTGTACCACTGGTAACCTTGCCATTAAAATAACAAAAGATTGTCAGAGTAGCCGTAGTTGTTCACTACTACCGAATATATTTCATCACACCAAGTCTTCTCAAAAAATGTTACTAAACATGGGATAAACAGGTGCATAACAAGTTTGACTACCATTGATTTTACTAGTCAAAAAACCTATATAATTTTACTCAAAACCTTTTCTCAAATGCAGACGCTTTTATAACAGCTATAACTTCTACCCCTTTTTTTATTCCAAGCTCATCCACAGACTTAGGCACTATTTCAACTATCATGGTTTTACCATTGCAATCTAATTCTACACCCACAAGCCAATCTGTCTGGTAGGTGGCAAGTACAGTACATGGCAACATATTTCTGGCGCTAGTCGCTTCAGGATGTTTCTTGAATAGAAGAATATTCCTGCTGTTTAAACTGAATTGGCCTTTGCCACTATTACCTGATTTCAAAAGCATAAGTTCATTACTACCCCAACTATAACTATATAGGTCACCATGATCCACTGGATTATCAAGTTGAAGTAGATTTATATATCCTCGCCCGCCTGAACCAAGAGTTGACTTAGCCAATTCTTCTATAGAAAGCTGCTGTTCAACTTTTCCATTCCCCAATACCACAACATTTTCTGTCATCATGCGCATCTCTTGTAAACTATGACTGATGAATATTATAGGTATAGAAAAGGTGCTTAGTACCTCTTGTAAGTGAGGAATAATCTGATACTTCAACTGACCATCAAGACCACTCAGTGGCTCGTCCATTAAGATTAAATCTGGACAGGATAGAATAGTTCTACCGAGTGCAACCCTCTGTTTTTCACCTCCAGAAAGCATGGCTATCTGGCGCTTAAGAAGAGGTTCAAGCTGTAGAATAGAAATCAGTTTTTCAGGGGATAAATTGCGCCCTTCTGATAAATTTCTTTTATATCCATAATAGAGGTTTCGCCCTACATTCATATGGGGAAAAAGATGGCCGTGCTGAAAAACGACACCAACCTTCCGTTGCTCTGGTGGCATGTTAATTTTCAACTTTTTATTAAACAGAATTTTACCGTTGAGTTTAATCGAACCACTATCAGGCTCAACAAGCCCTGCCAACATATTCATTAAAGTTGATTTACCACTACCAGATGGCCCAAAAACACCACATCTATTACCAGTGATTGAAAATTTCACATTGCTATTAAATCCAGGAAAATTCCTTTCTATATCGACTTCCAGTAACATTCCTACCTCCTAGACATGGCACGGTTTGTCGCCTCGCTGATCATCAGCACACCAAATGACAAAACAATTGAGATCATGCAGAGATTAAGAGCCATTTCATCTCCACCTGGCGTACTTGTATACTGATAAATAGCCAGTGGTATGGTCTGAGTCACTCCGGGAATATTTCCTGCAAGGATAACAGTCGCACCAAACTCGCCAAGGCTACGGGCAAACATCAATGTCATTCCAGCCAAAGTAGCTTTGTAAGAGAGAGGGATAACGATTGAGAACAATGTGTCCCACAAGCTTGCGCCAAGTGTTCTTGATGCCTGCATATAGTGATAATCAATACTTTCCAAACCGATGCGGATTGAACGAACAAGCAGGGGGAAACCAACTACGACAGAAGCAATCACGGCCCCTTTAATTGTAAAAACCACTTGAATACCAAGGGAGGAAAGCATTGAACCGAGGGCTCCGTTTTTACCAAAGGTAAGGAGCAATAGATAACCGACGACTACTGGGGGAAGGACAAGAGGCAAATTCACTACACCTTCAAGCAACGCTTTGCCTCGTATTTTGCTAAAAGCAAGTACATAGGCGGTCGCATAGCCAAAGGGCAAGGCAATTATTGTTGCAATAGTTGCCACTTGAAATGAAAGGCGCAACGCTATCATGTCTTCTGCTGAAAAAAACACTATTCAACTCCATTACCTATCTTAAGTAGCAGGTTCAAAACCATATTTTTTTAATATTCCCTCTAATTTCTTTGTAGCTAAAAATTCATAGAATGCTGTTGCTACCGGTCTCTCTGCACCGCTAGTAGTTAAAGCAAAAATGTAAACTACCCTATCATAGAGCGCATCTGGCACTATGAAGAGAATCTTTGCATCCTTTGCAAGAAGTGCATCTGTTTTGTACACAAAAGCACCATCAACTTCTCCTCGATCTGCATAAAGTAAAGCCTGGCGAACATCCTTTGCCATCACCAGTTTTCTTTGCTCTTTTAGCTGTGAGTAAACTCTTGTTTTTTTCATAGCTTGCCGAGCATACTGGCCAGCAGGCACATTTTGAGGAGTGCCAATGCTTATTTTTTCCAGTGATAATAAATCACTCATTTTATCAACCGTAGCGCCACCTCGTCCTATAAATACAAGTTTATTGTACGCAACAACCCTTTTGTCAGATGAGATAACATCCTTATTATCGACAAGAAACTTTATCCATTTTGGGTTTGCTGAAACATACAAATCTGCAGGTGCACCTTGATTTATCTGTTTAGCAAGAGAACCTGAAGAACCATAGTTGGCTAGAACTCTTGTCTCAGGATGACTAACTGAATAAGCAGCGATGATATCTTTAAATGTATCTGTCATGCTTGATGCCACTGAGATATTGATAGTCTCTGCCCTAGCAGAAACATTCCATGATATCATTAACACAGATAAAATGAATATCTTCGTTATATTTTTCATTGTTTCTTTCCATTATATTCCTTGATTTTTTTATCAATAAGAGTGGAGTATTGCTTAATCAAGCACCGTAATTTTCCTGACCTTCATACATGAATTAGCAACTTGCGTGCCACTAACTTCTCAGCTGAATAACTAAAAGACGAATACCGTCATTAACTAGAAACTACAGACACCTACAGCATACACACGCACTAAACAGTAGTAAGAACAAGATAACCTATCAATTTCATCCATCTCTCAACGATACAGACAATGTAAGATTAAGACGTTTTTGTAGCTTCTGTCACCATGCTACAAATTATCCAGTACCTATCCAAACCTAAAAGAGCCATTTCAAGAGAGCTCACTTCAACTCAAATATAGTTCTTAACCTCTAAACTTTTCTGCTCTTTTAGTTAGAACACTGCTATCTGTATCGTTTACAGGCTGTTTCTTTTTAACAAAACTTCCTGAAATAATTTAAGAGAATACTAATTTAAAGGATAAATAACATAACTGGCATTCATATTGCTTTTTTTTAACAAACATCAACAACAAGGATACAAAATGCAAAAGCTCAAACTTGTAGACACGACGCTCCGTGAGGGAGAACAGACTCCTGGCCTGATTTTTTCCATTGAACAAAAAAAAGAGATCGTGAGTAAACTGCTACTCTCGGGAGTTGATGAGATTGAATTGGGAATAGCATCTCCATGCTCTACTGAACTACCTACATTAATAAACTATTGTTGTAATTATTTTGATGAAAACAGGTTTTCATTATGGGCTAGGTGTATGCAGAAAGATATTGATTTTGCAGCAAGCTGTAAAATCAAAAAAATATCACTTTCAATCCCAGCGTCAGATCTTCATTTGCATGACAAAATGAATAAGAGCAGAGCATGGGCTGCTGAAACACTTAAGGCCTCTATTGCTTATGCTAGAAAGCGAGGGCTGCTAGTGGCAGTCGGGTTTGAAGATGCAACTAGGGCTGACATTACCTTTTTAAAAGATATGGCTCAGATCGCCGAAAAAATGGGCGCATTTCGAATTCGTCTAGCTGACACTGTGGGCATTGCTTCACCGGGGAAAATTTCAGATCTTGTACAGGCTGTGCATTCAGTTTTATCAACATGTGAAGTTGGAGTACATACACACAATGATTTTGGGATGGCAACAGGAAATGCCATCGCTGCATTTGAAAGCAACGCCAGTTGGGCTGATGGAGCAATGCTTGGCCTTGGTGAACGAACTGGGTGTGCTCCGTTAGAACAACTGGTAGCATATCTTGAACTTGTTTGTGGTGATTTGATTAAGCAGATAAAGCCCTTGAAAGATTTAGCTGAATACCTTGCAAGAACGCCATCTATCTCAATTAATAAAAGAGCCCCCATTTTGGGTAGTGATATTTTCATCTGTGAAACTGGCCTACATCTCCATGGTCTTTTCAAAGAACCGAAAACATACGAACCATATCCCCCCGAAAAAGTTGGGGCACGCAGAAAATTAATGATTGGAGCCAAAAGTGGTAAATATGCGATTCAAAAACAGATGCAGTTACTTGGTGAAGATAAGCTCAGTAAGCCAGTCTTAGAAAAATGTGTCAAAATGGTTCGCCAATCTGCACTTGATCTTGGTCGTTCGCTAAGTAACGATGAACTACTCTCCATTTGCAAATTATAGATCATTTTCGCCCTCATTTTATAGGGGGAAAATGATCTACTACAAATTAAAACACAAAATTAGCCAAAAAGCTTCTTGCCCATACTAGAATGAATCATATCTCGACAATCCATATTTTTTAATACGATACCCCATTTGACGCTGAGTCAAACCAAGCTCTTTTGCGGCACGAATCTGAACCCAGCCATGCCTCTTAAGGGCTGCCTCAATCTCCTTTCGCTCAAGATCCTCTAGATATGACATTTCAGAAACATCATTTACCTTCTCGCCAATAGGCTCATTCACTGGCTGATTTACTACCTCTTTAACTTCATCAGCTTTTGAGCTTGAACTAGGAAGCGACAGACTACGAAGCATACCTGCAGACAGGTTTGCTGTTGTAAGCCTGTCCTCTTCAGCAAGGATCACCATTCTCTCCACAATATTTTGCATTTCTCTTACATTACCTGGCCATTGGTAATCCATTAGAAAATCAAGTAACCCAGAAGTGAGCTTCACTTTTTTGTTATTTCGTGCGTTACTACTCTTCAAAAAATGGGCAAAAAGAAGTGGTATATCATCCTGTCGGTCACGAAGAGGTGGCATAACAATTGGAACGACATTTAGCCTATAATAAAGATCGGCACGGAAATTACCCTCCAAAACGGCCTCTTTAAGACCTACGTTTGTCGCTGCAACAATCCGTATATCTACATCAATTGTCCTTGTACCACCTATACGCTCAAACTGTTTTTCCTGCAAAACACGAAGCATCTTTGCCTGAAGAGCCAGTGGCATTTCACCAATTTCATCTAAAAAAATTGTCCCATCATTAGCAAGCTCAAAGCGGCCTGGTCTTGCGACATTGGCTCCTGTAAAAGCGCCTTTTTCATGACCAAACAATTCACTTTCTAAAAGATTTTCAGGAAGAGCTGCACAATTGACCGTAATAAATGGCTGTTTTTTCCTTGAGCCTGATTCATGTATCGCCCTGGCTACAAGTTCTTTACCAGTACCAGACTCACCAAGCAGTAGTGCAGTCACATTACTAGAAGCAATCTTCTCTATTATAGAAAATACCTCTTGCATCGGTTTTGAATTACCTATAATAAAGTGGCCTCCATGGGTGCCATGAAGCTTTGCTTTTAGAGAACGGTTCTCTTCTTCAAGAAGAGATTTCTTCCTTCTGATCTCTTCATCAAGAGCAATAAACTGAGCTACCAATGTGGCAAGAACTGTTAAGAACCGAATATCTTCTTCAAAGGAAACATCGTCACCAAAGAGTCTGTCTACGCTAAGAACACCAACAGGTTTGTTTTCTACTAATATAGGCACACCCAAAAAGGACATACGTTTCTTACTAAATTTTGGACGTGCACCTGTTCGGTTGAGAAAAAGAGGTTCACTATGAATATCTGGCACTACAAAAGGTGATTTACTGCGAAATATAACGCCGCACACACCTTCATCAGGTTTATATATTCCTCGTAACTCTTCCTCTGGTGACAAACCACAACTAGCTTTAATTACAAGTCGCTGGGTTATCACATCTAACAACAGCAGAGTTGCTCGCTCCATCTTCATCGTATCTGATAACATTCGAAGCACAGAAGTAAGCGTAACCTCTAAATCTGCGGCCTTGCTTATCAATTGAGTTATTCTATGCAACGCAAGCAATTCAAGACTCTGTACTGAACCTTGTTCTCTTTTTGAATTATATGACAACGCATCCATACAAACTCCTCCGGGTATCAACGATCTGTATATTACTTAGATCGTCTTGACTAATGTGGATGTTTTCATCCCTACATACGTTCTTTGCAATTATTGAACCAAAGAGAAGAATATTCCAAAGCTACTATTATCAGTAGCTTACCCTCCATAAGCAGTAACTGGACAATAGACATCTATTACATTTTTGTCATAGATGTCTATTGTTGCCTAGAGCTACAAAACTACCCACACAACCTTACACTTCATAATTGTAATCTTCCTACACTGATGGTCACTGCACAACAATATCACCACTACCTAAAAATATCGCCGCCACCACACAAAACATTATATCTAGCTGTAATTACAAACTTATTCAAACAGATACTCATTTAGGCATACCAATTGCTATTTAAGAGAGTAAGACAAGATTGCAGTTATATATTCAACATACCTGTCAAGGGTATAGAGATTGAAAACAAAGGTTCAAACCCAAATTTCTGAAGGAGAAGATCATGAGAAAGGTTGCTATTTACGGTAAAGGCGGAATTGGAAAATCAACAACAACACAAAATACAGTAGCTGGGCTTGCTGAAATGGGTCGCAAAGTGATGGTAGTAGGTTGCGATCCAAAAGCTGACTCAACTAGACTTCTTCTTGGTGGCCTAGCTCAGAAATCTGTTCTCGATACCTTACGTGAAGAAGGCGAGGATGTAGAACTAGACGACATCAGAAAAGCTAGTTACGGCGGTTCTTGGTCTGTTGAATCTGGTGGTCCTGAGCCAGGTGTTGGTTGTGCTGGTCGTGGTATTATCACCTCAATTAATATGCTTGAATCCCTTGGTGCTTACGAAGAGTCAGAAGGCCTTGATTACGCTTTCTACGACGTACTTGGCGATGTTGTTTGTGGTGGTTTCGCAATGCCTATTCGTGATGGAAAGGCTGAAGAAATCTACATCGTATGTTCGGGCGAGATGATGGCGATGTATGCAGCTAACAACATTTGTAAAGGTATCATGAAGTTTGCACAGTCAGGTAGTGTTCGTCTCGGTGGTCTTATTTGTAACTCTAGAAATGTTGATAATGAAAAAGAGATGATCGAAGAACTTGCCATAAAACTAAATACCAAGATGATCTATTTCGTTCCACGTGACAATGATGTTCAGCGCGCTGAGATTAACCGAAAAACCGTAATTGAGTGGAACCCAGACGTGCCGCAAGCAGCCGAGTATCGTGGTCTCGCAAAAGCAATTGATGACAACAAAGATTTTTCTATCCCGACTCCTCTTGAGATCGAAGAACTAGAACAACTATTACTTGATTTCGGTTTAATGGAAGTCAGCTAACAAAAAATTAATCACCATATTTTCAAATTACATAATTCGAGATTAGAACAGGAGACAAAGAAAATGATGATCATGATTCGGGCTATTGTCAGACCAGAAAAGACAGATGAAGTACTCGCAGCCCTTATGGATGCAGGATTCCCAGCAGTAACTAAATATTCAGTTGCAGGTAGAGGTAAACAGCGTGGCATTAAAATTGGCGAAGTAACCTACGATGAGATACCAAAAACCATGCTTGTAAGTGTTGTGAAAGCAACGGACAAAGACTACGTCATCTCAACCATCATGGATTCTGCCAGAACTGGAATTAAAGGAGCTTTTGGCGATGGTAAGATCTTTGTTACCGATGTTGAAGATGTTTACACCATTAGCTCTGGAGTGAAGGAAGGTGAGGAGGTGGAAGCATGAAAGAGGTAATTGCAGTCGTACGCATGAATATGATGAATCGTACAAAAAGTGCCCTAACAGAAGCTGGGGTCGATGCATACTTCGCCCATGAAGCGCAAGGTCGAGGACTAGGGTTTATCAACAGCGATGTTCTTGAAGGAGCAGAACAGGGGTACGAAGAAGCAGCAGCACTTCTGGGCGAGAAAGGAAAGTTATATCCGAAGCGGATGATAACCGTGGTTGTTGAAGATGATGAGGTAGAGGATATTGTAAGTACCATCATTTCTGTCAACAAGACTGGGAAACCTGGTGATGGCAAAGTATTCGTTATCCCAGTGAAAGATTCAGTCCGTGTAAGAACCGGAGAGACTGGTTCCGATTCAATAGCATAGATCTAGCCCAAGGGTTCAAGGAGAAAAGTAATGGGAAAGGATGAAAAAATGGTGCAATGGACGCCCACGGATATCAAGAAAAAATTACTTGATAAATATCCAGCTAAGGTTGCCAGAAAACGTGCCAAACAAATAATGATCAACGAAGCTCAAGAAAATTCAGCACCTCCTGAGATTGTAGCAAATGTCAGAACTATTCCAGGAATTATAACCATGCGTGGCTGTACATACGCAGGTTGTAAAGGTGTTATCATGGGGCCTGCTAGTGATATCGTCAACTTAGTACACGGCCCAATCGGTTGTAGCTTTTACGCTTGGCTAACTCGTCGTAACCAGACAGATGCAGACGGTGGAACCGGTGATAACTTTGTAACATATTGTATGTCCACCGACATGCAAGATTCCGATATCATCTTTGGTGGAGAAAAGAAGTTAGAACAAGCAATTCAAGAAGCATATGACATTTTCCATCCTAAAGGAATTGCGGTATTTGCAACCTGTCCAGTTGGCTTGATTGGTGATGATATTCATAACGTAGCCAGACTTGCCAAAGAAAAATTTGGAGACTGTAACGTTTTTGCCTTTAGTTGTGAAGGTTACAAAGGTGTATCGCAATCTGCTGGTCACCATATCGCCAACAATCAGGTTTTCACTCACCTAATAGGTAAGAGTGAGACTGTCAAAACCGACAAGTACAAAATCAACCTTCTTGGTGAGTATAACATTGGTGGTGATGGTTTTGAGATCGATAGAATTTTCAAAAAATGTGGCATCACCAACATTGCAACATTTTCAGGTAACTCAACCTACGACCAGTTTGCCTCTGCAAATCAAGCAGATCTAAGTTGTGTCATGTGTCATCGCTCCATTAACTATGTGGCGGACATGCTTGAGACCAAATACGGTATTCCTTGGATTAAGGTGAACTTTATTGGCGCAGAAGCCACTGCAAAATCACTTCGCAAAATTGCCCAATACTTTGGCGACCAAGAACTGATCGACCTAGTTGAAAGTGTAATCGCTGAAGAGATGCCAAAGGTTAAAATTGCCCAAGATATAGCTTTTCCAAGAACAAGTGGCAAAACCACCATGATTTTTGTGGGTGGCTCAAGAGCGCATCATTACAAAGAATTGTTCAACGAACTTGGCATGAAGGTTATCTCAGCAGGTTATGAGTTTGGTCATCGTGATGATTACGAAGGTAGAGCTGTTCTCCCTAATCTAAAAGTAGATGCTGATAGTAGAAATATTGAAGAGATCAAGGTTGTGGCTGATCCTGAACTATACAACCCCCGAAAAACAGAGGCAGAGCTCAAAGCCCTGGAAGATGATGGCTTGATATTTAAAGAATACGATGGCCTCAACCCTGATATGGACGAGGACACCATCATCGTCGATGACATGAACCAGCATGAAGCTGAAAAAATAGTAGAGTTGATGAAGCCAGATCTTTTCTGCGCCGGTATTAAAGAAAAATTCTCCATCCAGAAACTTGGAATTCCTATGAAACAGCTACACAGTTATGATTCTGGCGGACCATATGCCGGATTTATTGGAGCTATTAATTTCTACGAAGAGATCGACAGGTTAGTCAACAGCAAGGTGTGGAGTTACATGAAGGCACCATGGCAAGAAAAGCCCGAACTTTCTGCAACATACGTATGGGAATAATTCTGTTAAGAACTAGATATAAAGGTAAAGACAATGTTACTCAAACATACACCAAAAGAAATTTCAGAGCGTAAAGCCCTGATGATTAACCCAGCCAAGACATGCCAGCCGATTGGCGCCATGTATGCGGCACTGGGTATCAAAGGATGCCTACCTCACAGTCATGGTTCACAGGGTTGCTGCTCCTATCACAGATCAACCTTGACCAGACACTACAAAGAACCAATTTCAGCAGCGACCAGTTCGTTTACCGAAGGTGCCTCTGTATTTGGCGGCCAAGCTAACTTGATGCAGGCTATTAACAATATTTTCACTGTGTACAATCCTGAAGTTATCGCTGTCCACACAACATGTTTATCAGAAACCATTGGTGATGATTTACCACAGATTTTTGCTAAGGCTATAAGAGAGAAGAAAGTACCAGAAGGCAAAACTGTACTAGGCGCTAATACCCCTAGTTACGTTGGCTCTCATGTAACCGGATTTTCGAACATGTGTAAATCCATGGCAGCCCTTGCTGAAACTACTGGAACAAAAAATGGCAAAGTGAACATATTCCCTGGCTGGGTTGAACCATGTGATATGGAAGAACTTAAACGCATGGCTGCAACAATTGGAGTGAGAACCACAATGTACCCAGACACCTCTGGCGTTGTGAATGGACCTCTGACAGGAAAATATGAAATGTTCCCTGATGCTGGAACCTCCATTACTGATATTAAAGCTAGTGGAAATGCAAAAGGAACTTTAGCACTAGGTGAGTGGTGCTCTGCTGATGCTGCACGCCTCCTAGATACAAAATGTAAAGTCCCATGTTCTATTCTTGATATGCCATTTGGCCTAAAAGCAACTGATCGCTTTGTAGATGCCTTACGAACCGTCGGTGGAACTTCTGTGCCTGATGAGATTTCAAAAGAACGTGGTCAATTGGTCGATATGATCTCTGACATGCATCAGTACTTCTTTGGCAAAAGGGTAGCCATATTTGGTGACCCAGATCAGCTCATTGCCATGACCGAGTTCTTGGTTTCCATCGATATGTGCCCAGTATATGTGGTCACCGGAACACCGGGCAAGAAATTTGAAAAACGTATCAAAGAGATTACCGAGGATATGCCTTACGAAGTTAAAGTGAAGGCAAAAGGCGACATGTTCCTCCTCCACCAGTGGATTAAAAACGAGGGTGTTGATCTTCTCATGGGTAATACCTACGGAAAATATATAGCTCGAGATGAAGACATTCCATTCTTGAGATGGGGTTTTCCTATCCTCGATCGCCAAGGGCACCAATATTTCTCAACCGTTGGTTACCGTGGTGGCTTACGGTTACTTGAAAAAATACTAGGGCTTATTCTTGATAGAATGGATCGAGATAATCCTGAAGAAAAATTCGAGCTTGTCTACTAATCTGCCGTAGATCTCAGAGTACTTTGAAAAATTAGTTATTTTCCAAAGTACCATAAAGCTGAGAGAGGAGTGGCACGCTCTGCCCTCCTCTTGTTTTATCAACCAAGACTTCTTTCTAGGAGCGGTAAGTTTTCAAAAGAATGTCTCAATAAAAGTGTGAAACGATGAGTGCAAACCTATCCAACATAAAATACACCTATTGCAACAACACTCCATTAGGACAACCCGAATCAATTGAACTTCCTGTTGCCCCAAGAACAAATGCCAGAACCAGATTTTCGCCCATGGAAGTCATGCAACCTCACACCTTGCAGCCAATGGAAGCTAGAAATTGGCTACGGGGATACATGGAACACGGCAAAGCCATTGAAAGGATAGGTATTGTTGGCCCAGGAGATCCTCTTGCTACTATCGATATAACCTTTGAGACTTTGCAATTAATAAAACAGGATTTACCAGAAGTCTCCTTTTACATCAAAACTCTTGGTATTGGTGGTGAGAAATATGCCGACCAGTTGGCAAAATTAGGCGTTACCCATGTAGAGATGCAAATTGATAGTCTCGATACCGAAATACTTAAAAAAATTTATGCTTGGATCCGTCCTGGTTTCAAAACACTTGCTCTTCCAGAGGCTGTGGAAATACTAAAACTTGAACAAGAAAAAGCAATCTGCGCTTTTAAAGATGTGGGAATGAAAGTTACAGCAGTAACAACTCTCTACCCTGATAACAACATCAATCATGTTAAAAAAATCGCCCCAATATTAAGCAAGATGGGGGTCGACGACATGCTTCTAGAGCCATATATCACAAGTGATAACACTGAGATAACTTTAAACTCAATCACAGAAAATATTTTACGCTCAGTAAGCGACTCTGTCGCTAAACATATTACTTTACAAAAAGGCAGGAAGCTCCCATCTCAGGCCCAAAAAGCAGATAAATCAGAACTTTTTGCCAAACCAAGTAAGGAAAGACCAAATATTGCAGTAGTTAGTTCTAATGGCATTGAGGTTGACTTGCACCTAGGTCACGCCATCCAAGTGCTTATTTATGGGCCACGAGAGGATGGCTTAGTTTGCCTTCTTGAACTTCGCCCAGCACCAGAACCAGGTGGTGGATCTTCACGCTGGGATAAATTAGCAGATCACTTGCAAGACTGTTTTACCATACTTGCAGCCCACGCAGGAGACAAACCTCAGCAAATATTAGCGCAGAAAGGCATATCAACCTTACTCACAGAAGACAACATTGAAGGAACAATAGAAGTTCTATACGGACTTGATAAGAAAAAGAAAACAAACCAATAACAAATTAGCATGAATAAGAAAGGAGCACTAACAATGGCTACACCAGCAAAGCAGATATTAGTTTGTCAAAGTTTCAGAATGAAGGGCGATCCAAAAGGAATTTGCCACAAACAAACCGATGGCTTTCTGCAATATATGGAGGAAGAAATACTCGACAGAGGCTTAGACATGCAGGTAGTTGCAACTGGTTGCCTAAAGCAGTGTGAGTCAGGTCCAATCATGGTGATTCAGCCAGATAACCAGTGGTACAAAAATGTTAACAGTGAAGAAGCTATTGATGCCATTTTAGATGGTATTGAAGATGGCGAACCAGCTGAAGAGTATCTAATCAGCTAAAAAAAGAATTGGTATGCAAAATTTTACAGTACGAGTCGCAACACCCTGCGATATAGAGGTTCTTACCTCACTTCTCGGAGAATTATTCTCCATTGAAAAAGATTTCCAGTTTAATGAGAAACTTCAAAAGAAGGGATTGCAACTCATGCTAGATAATCCAAACGGGGTAGTACTTGTTGCAGAATTAGATCAGACAATAATTGGGATGGCGACGGGTCAACTTTTGATCTCGACTGCTGAAGGGGGGCCATCTCTTCTTATTGAAGATGTTATTATTTCTCAAAAACACCGAGGAATTGGCATCGGTAAAAACATTGTCGACTCAGTGTGTAGATGGGCAACAACTTTCGGAGCCAAACGCCTTCAACTCCTGGCTGACGTTAGCAACATTAATGGCTTAAAATTCTACGAGAAAATAGGTTGGACTAGAACTAATCTCATCTGTTTACGAAAAACCTAAATTAGTGACGGCACAAAGCATGAGTTTGAGATAAACACCTTTTTACAAAATAATTTTACTCAATATAAAAAAACTCAAGCTCACTGGTGCCGCCTTGCATCTGCACTATTTTTGAACACTCACAGATTCAGGTAAAACTTTGCAACCATAGAGGTACCACCATGAAGTTACAATCATTTGCAGACATTACCCCCATCGACGACTGGCAGGATTATAAACGTGATGGTGACCAATTTCTAAAAACCGCAACAGGAGCTGTTGAGAAGTGTAAAAAAACATTCAACCCTGAAGCTATTTACAACCTGACTGCCATGGCAATCGAAAAATTCATCATGGCTTTTCTCATGCGACATGGTGATTTGGCCGAAAACCACACCATGAGAGATTTGGTATTTGCTTTAGAAAGACATCTTGGTTCCCAACCTGAAATCGCCGATAAGCTCTATTTCATGGACGGTTTTCAAGAAATTTGTGAAATAGAAACCTACGTAATAAAAGTGCCAACACAAGATGATCTTAAAACGTTCATTTCCATTGGCAAAGATGTACAGGAAATGCTTGCCCCCTATGCTGAAGAGTTGGCAGAGTAACATTTCCATCAATAACCTATCATAAACAAACACTAAAAATTACCTTTATAAAGACGTGACTACTATGACTATTTCACCCCGCCCCCTTGGCCTTGTTAAACAAATAATAGATGCAACAGGACTCTCTATAACGCATGTCTGGGATAATTTAGTTTTTATTGAACATAATGCCTTCATTCTCCAATTTGGGGACAAAGGTGAAGATATCCTACTTCACTTCAATAAAGATTCTGAAGAAGATAAACGCGATGAGATTACCGAAAAACTCATTACCGAAGGAAAAAAGCTCAAGTTAATAGTGAGTTATGCTGGAACCTATTCACTAACGCAAAAAGATGATGAAAATATTGACATAGAGTTTCACTCATAAAAAAGATAACAGATAAAACAGTCATTATTAATAATATTACAACCAAATAAAAAGAGGTGTAGTTATGGCAAAGGAAAGTGTAGAGAAACTGTTGATTGCTGGTGGTGAAAATGAAGATTTACGAAAAAAATATGATGTAATCAAGGCAATGGATGAGTTTGTTACTGTAGCTACCGAAGACGGTTATGACTTTAGCATTGAAGAATTAGAAGATGTACTACGTGAATCTGGTGATTCATTTGAATCATTCGGTAACCCTTCTAAAAAAATGATCTGGTGGTTTTAAACATATCTGGAGCGATCAAGCAGCTATATTAGCAGCAAGAACTCTCTGACCAAGACTGTAGGGTACCTTGAATATAAACTCTATCCAAACCCCACGCCTTAAAGATTATTTCCATTTTTTAAGGCGTGGGGTTTGCTATTTTAACTCTTTAATTCTTAAAGATAACTTAACACCTCTGTTACAATTTCCGCGCCACAAACATTACCACTTCATTAATGTAGCAATAGCTACAAATTGGTAGATAGCTACATCTCTGCATCAGATTCGATATATTTCTTCCCCACAATATTAATCCTTCAAGCCACTGAATTTGCTATTAACACAGAAAACACCCAGTATGGCACAGCTCTTGCTGGATGTACCTTATACATCATTACAATTTTTATGTATAAGGAGCACAACGATGACAACAACAGTACTAGATGAGCGAAAAAAACAAATTCACCGAAAGGGCACAGCTCCCTTCGAAATAGATTGCAACAAAGACAGTTTGGCGGGAGCCGTTAGCCAGCGAGCATGCGTTTTCTGCGGCTCTCGAGTGGTTTTATATCCTATTGCAGACGCACTTCACCTTGTGCATGGCCCGATTGGGTGCGCTGTTTATACCTGGGATATCAGGGGAGCTCTTTCTTCTGGCCCCGAGCTGCACAGACTTTCTTTTTCAACAGATCTTCAAGAATTAGATGTCATTTTTGGTGGTGAAAAAAAACTAAAAGCAGCACTCGATGAACTCATTGAACGACACAACCCAAAGGCAGCTTTTGTTTATTCCACCTGTATCGTCGGTCTTATTGGTGATGACCTTGAAGCGGTTTGTAAAAAGGTGAGTGAAGAGGCTGGCATCCCTGTACTTCCAGTTCAATCTGAAGGCTTTAAAGGAAACAAACGTGCCGGTTACCAAGCTGCATGTAATGCGATGGGCCACCTAGTAGGAACTGGCGACACAAGTTCCATCTCAAAATATTCTATTAACATCCTTGGTGATTTCAACCTTGCCGGAGAAATATGGCTGATACGCGAATATTTTGAGCGCATCGGTGTTGAAGTTGTTGCCAACATAACAGGTGATGGCCGTATTGCTGACATCCAAAGATGTCACGGAGCTGCCTTAAATGTAGTGCAATGCTCTGGTGCTACTATGGATCTTGCAAATATGATGGAAGAAAAATACAACATTCCTTCCCTACGTGTTTCTTATTTTGGCGTTGAAGACATGGCCGAAGCACTATACGACGTTGCCCGTCACTTTGATGATCCTGCCCTTATGGAAAAAGCCATCAAGCTTGTAAAAGAAGAACTTGAAATGCTACTTCCAAAGCTGAACTCATACCGTGAAGCTCTGCAAGGTAAGAGTGCTGCCATTTATGTGGGAGGTGCCTTTAAAGCTTTTTCTCTTGTAAAGGCATTCCGGCTTATCGGCATGAAAGTGGTCATGGTCGGCTCCCAAACTGGCACAAAAGAAGATTACGAAGAGCTAGAAGAAATCACAGAAGATGGAACAATTATAGTTGACGACTCCAATCCTTTGGAACTCGCAGCTTTTATGAAAGAAAAAGATGTTGATATTTTCGTGGGCGGCGTCAAAGAGCGCCCCATTGCATACAAACTTGGAGTTGCATTCTGCGACCATAATCATGAGAGAAAAGAGATACTTGCTGGATTCCAAGGCATGTTGAACTTTGCCGAAGAAGTATACAACTCAGTTATGAGCCCAGTTTGGAATTTTGTCCCTCGCAGAGCTAAGGAGTAACATCATGACAAAGTTACCTAATTATATATCAACAACCAATGCATGTAAATTATGCAAACCTTTGGGCGCATCACTTGCCTTTCGAGGAATAGAAGGATGCGTTCCCTTCTTGCATGGTTCTCAGGGTTGCGCAACCTACATGCGCAGATACATTATAAGTCACTTCAACGAACCCATTGATATTGCTTCATCATCACTTGGAGAAAAACACGCAATTTACGGCGGCGCTGCAAACCTTAAACTTGGACTGCAAAATGTTACAGCCAAGTATACCCCTGGCATCATTGGCATCGCTACAACCTGTTTAACAGAAACCATTGGCGATGATGTACCAATGATCCTTCATGAATATAAAGAAGAATTTGGCACTGACAAATCTCCTCTACTAGTCTCAGTTTCTACCCCAAGCTACTCAGGCACCCACATGGAAGGTTTCCATGCTGCCACAAGAGCTGCTGTTCAACAGTTAACTGAATCTACTGACAATCATAATTGCCTTAATCTCTTCAGTGGTTTCATTTCTGCTGCTGACATCAGACATTTAAAAGAGATTTGTCATGATATGGAGATAGAAGCTACTTTAATGCCTGATTACTCAGAAACTCTGGATGGACCAGCATTAAACGACTATCCGCTTATCCCTAAAGGCGGAACTCCTGTTGAACAAATTAAGAAAATGGGCGGAGCTATCGCTACCATTGAGTTTGGTTCTACCCTGCCTAAATTGACTGCTGGCACATACTTGCAAGACGACTATGCAACCCCATTACATCAAACCGGACTACCCATTGGCATTAGAGAAACTGATGCCTTTTTTGATCTGCTCACTCAGGTAAGCGGCAAGGAACTACCAGAGAAATACAGTTCTGCACGGGGAAGATTAGTAGACGCTCTTGTAGACGGACATAAATATCTCTCTGGCAAACGTGCGTTGATATACGGCGAAGAAGATATGGTCGTTGGCATCACCTCTTTACTTGGAGAAATTGGTATTAAGCCTGTGCTATGTGCCTCTGGAGGTAAAAGCGGGCAGTTGAAGAACGCAATTACTAGGGTTCTGGATGGACTTGGCTGTGACGCGCCAATAGTAAAAGAGAATGTCGACTTTTTTGATATCGAATCCCAAGCTGAAGAGCTCGGAGTTGATCTCATTGTTGGCCACTCCAAAGGATACAGCTTTGCAAGAAAGATGAATCTCCCTCTTGTCAGAGTGGGTTTTCCTATTCATGACAGAGTTGGTGGACAGCGCATTCTTCACCTAGGATACCACGGAGCTCAAATGTTATTTGACACCATAACAAATACAATCATCGAGCAAAAACAGGACAATTCACCAGTTGGCTACAGCTATATGTAAAAGATCCAGCAAAAAAACGATCTAAGAACCTAGATAAAAAAAGGAAGAGAATCATGAAAATACTTAAAACCAAAGATTACCATCATCATCCTTGTTTTAATGCAAAAGCAAAAGGCCAATATGGCCGCGTGCATCTTCCTGTTGCCCCAAAATGTAATATCAAATGTAATTTTTGTGATCGCAAGTATGATTGTGTCAACGAATCTCGCCCTGGAGTTACAAGTAATATTTTAACTCCTGGGCAGGCTGGGGTTTACATGCAACGTGTTCTTGAGAAAGAGCCAAGAATCACAGTTGCTGGTATTGCCGGCCCTGGAGATCCATTTGCAAATGGGGAAGAAACCATGGCGACCATGAGAATGGTGAGAAAAAACCATCCGGAAATGATTCTTTGCTTATCTTCAAACGGTATGAATATTGGCCCGTACATTGAAGAGTTAGCAGAAATAGAAGTCTCCCATGTAACTATTACCGTTTGCGCCGTTGACCCAGTAATTGGTGCGAAAGTCTATTCTTGGGTCAAAGACGGCAATATAATCTTTCATGGAAAACAAGGGGCAGAACTACTTTTATCACGTCAATTAGAAGCTATTAAAAAGCTGAAAAAGCATAACATCACTGTAAAAGTGAACTGTATTGTCATCCCTGGTGTAAATGACCATCATGTGGAGGACATGGCAAAAAAGATGAAAGAACTTGGCGTTGACCTACTCAACTGTATGGCAATGTTCCCTAATGTGAACACACCATTTGGCAAAATTGAACAGCCAACCAAAAAAGTTATGGAAGACATTAGAACAATAGGTGAACAGTATCTACCACAAATGAGACATTGTACTCGCTGTCGTGCTGATGCCGTTGGATTACTAGATGATGACAAAACAGATGAGTTCAGAAGTTGCCTCACAGAATGTTCAACGATCAAGCCAATGCCGAAAAAACGTTCGTACGTTGCAGTAGCAACCCTTGAGGGAGTTCTGATCAACCAACACCTTGGTGAGGCTAAAGAATTTCAGATATGGGC
>JAOPTU010000017.1:0-1643 GCA_051531995.1 Desulfotalea sp. | reverse complement strand
GGGACATCTATGATAAGTAAAGTCAATAGGAAAACGGAGATTTCCTCTCCTCCCAGTGGTATGTTCTAGCACGTAGCTCATTTTTGAAAATCATAATACGGAGAATCTTCAAAAAATTCGCAGGGTTATGATTTTCAAAAATGGGCGGGAGCAATTAGCTATCGATTCTCTTTCTGTAACAATTACAACTCTTTTTTTTATTCTATCCCTTGGGTCAACAGGCTTGTGACCAGACATCTATTTGCAGTATCAGGCTATTCGTCGCCATCACAGAAGATTGAGTTTGGATCAAAACCTGCCGATCTTTAAACAGACCATAGGTGCCTCCCCAGTAGGTTCGCACAGTCCCCAATTTTGAAAGACTCGGCAGGAAAACCAAGCTGTAATTATTTAGTATTAAGCTGCTTCCCTTAGCTCCACTCCTGTCATGGTGAACTTTTTTTGCCCTTTATCAACGGCCATCATATAGGCAACTAATTTACGTGCTACTGCAAGTGTCGCTCTGTTCCGGTTTCCTTTATCAAGTTCTTTTTCGTGGAAGAGGGCAAGTTCAGGATTCCAGCGTGGTGCTAATTTAGCGGCTTCTATCAACACAGACTGCAAGTGTTTGTTTCTTTTCTTGGAAATTGGTCCACGTTTGGCTATTCCAGCAGATTCATTTTGCGCACTGCATAAACCGCAATAGCTGACAGCATGACTGATTCGATTGAATCTTTCAACCTCTCCAATTTCAAGCACCCAGGTAAGGGCTGTTATTTCACCGATACCTGGAATGGTCATTAAAAGATCTACTCGTTTTTTGATTTGCGGGTTTGTAATGAGAGAGGCAATAAGCGTTTTTTGTAATCCTGTGAAGATCTCCAAATTACTCCTGGATATCTTCAACAGATTAACAACTGAATCTGGCACATAGTCCAGACTCTCTAGCAAATCGTCAAAATATTTTTTACCATGCAAGCGCTTCTTGCTGTAAATTGCTCCCACTTCCATCAATAAACCGGAAGTTTTGTTTTTCATCTTCACGGACTCTCTAACTAAAAGATTACGATAACGCAAAATCCGGCGTAAATCTCGTTGTTCTGTTGGAGCCATATAACATTCTGGTAAGAGATTGCAACGAAGTAAATCTGCAATTTTTTCGGCATCAGCTGTATCATTTTTCTTTTTTGATGCTGTAATTGCTTTCAACATTTCAGGATGAGCAACTTTGAGATCTTGAGCAAATGGTAACAAATAGTCATAAATCCAGCCTGTAAACAGTGTGGCTTCCATTGCGCCTATCCATGAGTGTTCTCTTGTTTCAACCATATGTGTTAGTGCTTCCCTGGTGGCACTAATTGTACCTTGCTCAACAATCTCGCCATCAATTCTTTTTTCGCAAAAGCTGATCACCTTTTTGTGGATATCAAAACCAATATAATGCATAGTAAGCATATGAGACCTCCTTGTGGTTTATGATTCTGTGAGTTTATCTGCACAGTAGCCTTGAGCTATTCTACCACTTGGGGGTTTCTGTTTCCACGCCCCTCCTACTTATACATTAAAACAGATCTCAATTATTCTTCATTCAACAAATCAATGCATCAGATTAACCGATGAACGTAATGTTGCAAAGATCTATTTAGAGCAACGAAAAGAGACCT
>JAOPTU010000016.1:0-119124 GCA_051531995.1 Desulfotalea sp. | reverse complement strand
ACATTCAAACAGACCACAATTAATCTTTGTCCAACAAGTTAATGCACCGAATAAACTGGTGATCTTAATGTTATGTGAAAGAGAAAAAGGAATACTGTGGATTACCTAAAAATTATCATATAAATCTTTATGACCATATTGGATTGGATAATTGCACATCATTTTACTTCAAAAAGAGAAGCCCAAATCAAAAGACGAGAGATAAGAGTTACATTTTTAATTATAGCGTATCAAAAATTGGAAAATGCAATTCAGAGATCATCCTCACAGGTTGGGAAAGACCTTGAATCTGTAATTGCAGATATTCAACTGTTTGGTACCCATGAACAAATATTATTAGCAAAAAATGTTGCTAATAATATTTCAAACAGCGGTCAAGTTGATTTAGAGCAATTACTACAAAGTTAACGTCCAGTAGTGATAACAAACAATAGATTTTACATTGTAATGTCACCCTGCATTACCTTTGCAATTCAAAGCTGAAATGATATAATTACTTACAATATCATTAAAAAAATGAGTTTGGAAAAATCAAAATTGATAAATATTCGTTATTGGAATTGGCAAAAATGAAGATTAAAAAGCAACACATTAGGCTACTGTCGCTGTTTGTATTTCTTTTTGGACTGACCATACATCCAAATTTCGCTGAAGCCGAACACGCTACCCTTATATATGGACGGGGAGGAGATTCAGATACCCTTGATCCAGCAAGAAGTGCTATGAGCGAGTCAATAAAAGTCTTTAGCCATATTTATGATACGCTTGTGATATATGGAGACAGTACTAGTGAGCCGCTTCCAGGTCTTGCTTCTTCCTGGACAACTTCGAAAGACAACCTAAGGTGGACATTTAAGTTACGGAGTAACGTCACTTTTCATGATGGAACACCATTTAATTCTGATGCAGTGCGATTCTCATTTTTACGAATGATTGATCCACAACATCATTTCTACCAAGAAGGTTTACCGTACTCTGGATTCTTTAGGCCGATCAAAGAGATTTTAACACCAACCCCAGATACAGTGGTTTTCGTCCTCAAACACCCTTATGCACCATTTTTGCAAAATCTATCTCTTGCGGCAGCCGGAATTTTGAGTCCAACAGCAATGAATGAATGGGGACAAGACTTCGGCCGTCATCCAGTTGGTACTGGACCATTTATTTTTGATAAATGGATAGAGAACGATGTTATTGTGTTAAAAATAAATAATGACTATTGGGGCGAAGGTCCTTTCATTGATACCTTGATTTTCAAAACCATTCCAAAAGATTCAGACCGTCTCCTTTCATTGAAGGCTGGAGCAATTCACATAATGGATGGGTTTTCCTATTCGGTTATCAACGAATTCAATAAAAACCCCCAACTCCAACTTCATCAGGGCCCAGGTCTCAACGTTGGGTACATAGGTATTAACACCAGTAGAAAACCATTTGATGATGTGCTCGTTCGTCAAGCCATGAATATGGCTATTAACAAAAAGCGGATCATTAAGCTTCTTTGTCAGGATGTAGCAATACCAGCGATAACACCCCTGCCACCAAGTGAATGGGCATATAATGATCAATTAACTGACTATGAGTACAATCCTGAGGAAGCCAAAAAACTGCTTGCGAAAGCTGGATGGCAAAGCGATCAAACAGTAACATTACTTCAAAGTCCGGTGTCTAGATCCTATATGCCCTATCCTGAAAAGCTTGCTCGCTATATTAAAGCAAACCTCGAAGCTGTTGGAATCAACGTCGAGATAGTTAAGTTACCTATGGGCGATTTTTGGGAACAGGCAATAGTAGGTAATTACGATTTGATTTCAAGTGGCTGGACAGGGGATAACTCTGATCCAGACAATTTCTTTTACTCCCTTTTTCATTCTCAGTATACCACACCTCCATCAGCGATGAATTTAGCCTGGTATGCCAATCCTGAATTAGATAGTCTATTGGAAAAAGCCCAAACTACTGTTGATAGAAAAGAAAGAAAGAAACTATATGATGAAATACAAAAGGTTATTTTATTCCAGGCACCATGGATTCCTCTAGCTCACGGGAAGGTGCTTCTTGTTGCAAGAAAAAATGTAAAGGATCTCGATCTGATACCAGTACTACCAAACGTTCGTCTTAATAAAGTACGTTTATTACCCGAATAGGCGAGACAACAATTTTAATTTAAAAATTTTCACTATAGCAAAAAACGTATGCGAATATCGATTAAATGGAAAATAATTTTCACCATTATATCAACGACACTCATCCCTACTATATTAATAGCGCTGGTGAGCCTCAAGGTGACCTCTTTTCATCTAGAAAATCAACTCAAAACGGATGGTCGTTATGCTCTAAACAGTGTGCAAGGTGAACTATCACGTTTTTTTAGTTTCGCAGATGCTTTTGCTGCCTTTGCTGCAGGGTCTGTAAACATAAAAAATAATAAAATAGATACCCAAGATCTCAGTGAACAACTCAACACGTTCAGTGCGATATCAGGTCAGGCGACTATAGAGGTCTTTGATGCTAAGGGGGTGTTACTAGCCAGAAGTGATGTTGATCATATTGGAAAAAAAGTTGAATTTATAAAATCTGATATTCTTAGACTGAAAAAGGCGATGGAGCTTGAGACATTCAGTGACTATGTTGTCAATAAGAGTGGTTTAGCAATAAAGGTTTTCACCCCTGTTATTTTAATGGAAAACTTTCAATCTGTTGGGGTGGTAGTGGTCACCATACCTCTTAATCAAGTCTTTATGCAGAATCTCAAATTGCAGACTAAGTCAGATGTTACAGTGCAATGGAATGAAGATGGTGCTGTTACCAGTAGCTTTCTGCGTGAAGACGGAAGATCACTGACTCATACTTGGACTACTGATATTGGATCCTTCACACAATATGAGGATGTTAAAATTGAACAGCAGTATTCCAAAATTAATAACCACATCTATCTAGTAAGTACTACTGCTCTGACAAATAATTCTGGCCATGTGGTTGGGGTTGTTTCCTCTGCATTGAGCTCTCAAGAGCTTATTCGTAACACTCACTCACTATATATGGTGATTGTTATCAGCACCATCGTATTTTTTCTCATTGCAGCGATTTTTGGTGGGTTTATTTCAAAAAACTTTACAGAACCGATCAAATTACTTGCAGACAAAATTAAGCAAGTTGCAAAAGGTGATCTTACAAAAAGAGTTGATATTCGACGAAACGATGAAATTGGTGATCTTGCGGTAACATTTAATGATATGGCAAAAAGATTAAATCAAAGTTTTGATCATAATGAAAAGCAACGGTATGAGATCCAAAAGTTACAGAATTACCTGTCTAATATAATTAATTCAATGCCGTCTGTTCTCATCGGAGTTGATATTGAAGGTAGAATTACTCAATGGAACACGAAAGCCGAGGAGCAAACTGGAATCTCTGTAAAGAATGCACTTTCCAACCCAGTTGAAGATATATTTCCTCAAATCTCATCAAAACTAGATTTAATTTCTACGAGCATTTCATCCAGAACACCTAACTATATAACCAATGAGAGATTAGACACCCCAGAAGGAACAAACAGATACCAGAGTGTAACTATCTTTCCTCTGGTGAGTAATGGTATCGAAGGAGCAGTAATCAGAATTGATGATACAACCAAACAGTATAATCTGGAATTACAACTAAACCAGAGTCGTAAAATGGATGCCATAGGAGAGCTTGCAGGAGGTGTGGCACATGATTTCAATAATATGCTTGCGGGTATATCTGGTGCTGCTGAGTTACTGTCTCTCACAGTTAAGGGAGATGGCGAAAAATATGTAAATCTTATCCAGTCGGCTACTCGCCGAGCAGCTATCCTCACCTCAAAGCTACTGACATTCAGTAGGAAATCACACATTGAATGTGTACAGATTGATGTCAAGACAACAGTTGAAGATTCATTGAGTTTATTAGAGCGGACAGTCGATAAACGAATTGAAATTTCCGGGAGTTTCGAAGCAGAAGAAACAAATATAATTGGCAACAGTTCCCAGCTTGAAAATTGTTTGATAAATATTGGCATAAACGCCGGCCATGCCATGAGCGATGGTGGAAAGTTATTTTTCGGTCTTAAAAATGTGTACCTGGATGAAGATTTTTGCAAAACCAGCCAATTTACACTTAAGCCGGGATTATATGTTGAAATATCCATTTCTGATACAGGATGCGGCATTAAACTAGAGAATCTAAAAAGGATTTTTGAGCCTTTTTATACCACAAGAGAAAAAGGAAAGGGAACAGGTCTTGGATTGGCTGCTGTATATGGAGTCATTCAAGAACATCAAGGAGCAATAAATGTCTATAGTGAGGAGAACACAGGTACTGTTTTCAAACTCATGCTGCCTCTTTCTAAACAAACGCATACACCAATACTGGAAGAGGAACTGATAATACAAGGACACGGTACAATATTATTTGTGGATGATGAAGAAGTCATTCGGATAACTACCACAGAAATAATTGAAGGTCTTGGTTATACGGTAATTGTTGCAAGCGATGGAAAAGATGCTGTTGATATTTTTTCTAAACAACATGCTGAAATTGATCTTGTCATTTTAGACATGATCATGCCAAAAATGAATGGTGCAGAAGCCTATCGTAAGATGAAAAAAATTGATGGAAAAATGAAATTTATTATTTCTTCAGGATTCACAGATAGTAAGGAACTAGAGAAAGTCCGTCAAAGCGGATTAGACGGTTTTATAAATAAACCCTTTAGAAAGTCAGCTTTAAGCCAGATGATAGCGGAGGTGCTCAGGAGATAGGTGCATAAGAAGAGTTTTAGGAAGAAAATATTTCTTTGAGAGTTGTTAATAAACAGTTGAGCCTTTTGCAAAAGTAGTATTTTCGTTAAAGATCAAGGGTGTGTTCAAGTAATAAGTGCATGACTCAATATTTTACTTGCTAAACTCTAGCATTACAGGGCAATGGTCAGACCCTAGAACTTCTTGCATTATATCAGCATTAACAATACGGTCTTTGCCATTATCAGAGACACAGAAATAATCTATACGCCAGCCAACATTCTTCGCTCTGGCACTAAAACGATAACTCCACCAGCTATATTGCTCAGCATCTTGGTTGAACATTCTAAAAGTATCTATATATCCAGCTTCTAAGTAAGTATCCATCCAGCTACGTTCTTCAGGCGTGAATCCTGCGTTTTTCTTGTTGTTTTTTGGGTTCTTCAGATCTATTTCTTTGTGGGCAACGTTGAAATCGCCACATAAAATAACAGGTTTTGTCTTTTCTAGTTCTTGAGCGAAGGCTAGTACCTTTTTGTTAAAGTCTAGTTTGTAATCTAGTCTCTTTAGTTCATTGCCACTATTGGGAAAGTAGATTGTAGAAATATAATGATCAGCAAATTCGAGGGTGAGAACACGTCCTTCACAATCATATTCTTCGTGGCCTATTCCATATATAACTTGTATGGGCTCAATTTTAGAATACATTGCTGTACCAGAATATCCTTTTCTCTCGGCACTAAACCAATATGATTTATAACCATCAATATTTTTTAATTCATCTGATAATTGATCAGGCTGAGCCTTGGTTTCTTGGAGGCCGAGCACGTCAGGATTTAGTTCTTTAACGAGATCGATAAAACCTTTTTTCTCGACAGCTCTGATACCATTAACATTCCACGACAAATACCTGTAAGCAGATTTATTAGTTTTACCTCTTTTTCCTTTTACATTCTTTTTAGGACAAAGTTTATCAAGTGGACATTCATGGCAATGGGGAGAAATAGGGCGGCAGATTGATTGACCCATGGAAACTATAATTGAATTGACACCAATCCATAATTCTTTAGGCAATTTTTCTCTTAAAGCCATTTCGGTTTGCTCAGGGGTTTCTGTTTCCACGTATGTCCATCTATTCATGATTCTATGGACATGTGTGTCAACACAGATAGCTAGAGTATCAAAAGCTATACTTAGGACCAGATTTGCGGTTTTCCTGCCGACACCGGGAAGTTTAAGTAACTCGGCCATGGTTTTGGGAACCATATCATCGTGTGCAGCTAAGGCATCGGGAAGTTTTTTCAAATATCCCGCTTTATTTTTGTAGAATCCTACAGGATAAATTAATTTCTGTAGCTCTTCTTCTGATAATTTCCTAAGTTTTTCAGGGGTATCTGCGACTTTGAAAAGACGGGCAGCGGCCGGTGCGGTTGTTTCGTCTTTGGTTCTTGCAGAAAGAATGGTAGCAACTAATACTTTAAAAGGATCTTTAGTCTGAACAGCAATTAAGTCAACAACAGGTAAATCTCGCCCTTTGATAGCTTCTTTGCACTTATCTAAAAATAGATTGATATCGATTTCCATTGTAATTCCTTTTTTATTTTATAAAAGATGTCGTTATCTAATCGATGCAAATAATTTCGAAATTGTTACCAGTGATTGATTTACCGCCACTAGGTGTAACTTCAAAGGTGTTTTCAGGTCCAACCATGCCAACTCCTTTTATTCCAAGCTTTGGCTCAACGGCAAGAACCATACCTTCCTCTAAAGGTTCAGTGAAGCCATTGGCAATAACGGGGTATTCATCGATGGCAAGGCCAATGCCATGGGCAATGAAATTAACTTTATTATTACCTAGTCCCATAAATCCTTCTTTAAATAGGCTGTTGTTCACTAGGTTCATAGATTCCTGGTAAATTTCTGCTGGAATGGCTCCTGGAACCATTTTATCGGCGATGAAGTCTTGTATTTCAACGCAAAACTTATGACCATCTTTTACAATTTGTGGAATGCTATTCCGTCCACCTAACCAATACACTTGTGTTTTGTCTGTTTGGTAACCAGCATAGCAAAAGCCGTTATCGATTGTTAAGGCCAATCCTTTCTGCCAGTGAACCTCTCGTGAACCCATGAAGGTTGCCCCTGGATGAAATCCTTTTAAACCAACAGGGCCATTGAAGACACTTGGATAGTTGGCACTATCTCCGATGGAAGAGTGACCAAAAAATATTTCTTCCCCAAATTTTTCCATTCTGAGGATTCCGTGGTGGCCATTTTCGAAAAATAAATTTAAGCATTTTTCTGCGGCTTTGGCTTCGGATATACCTTCATTTAGATATTTGGGTAATAATTGGGATAAACATTTGCCGTGTGCTTCACCAGCTTTTCTTAGAATAGCTAGTTCAAAGGGAGATTTAACAGATCTGGTACTGGCAAGAATAAGATCTCCAGCAGAGAAGTTAACAGAGGGAAGATGTTTAGTAAGACTTTGGGATAACCCCCATGAAAGGCCATTCATTTCTGCTGCCACATTATTCGGGAGATCGTATCTTAAATGTTTAAATAAATCCTTTATATCTTTATATGATTTAAATTCATGAACATTGCTAAATTCGCTTTCGAGTAGAATCCTATCGATGCCTTTTCTACAAAGTAACACCGGTTCTCCTTCTCTTGGCAACCAGAGTATACCATTCACAAATGTACCTGTGAGGTAGAAAATGTTAAGCCGAGAGAATACCATTAAGCCATCAGCATCAGGACAATATTTAGTCAAATTCAGTTGACATTTCTGCCAACGACTTTTCAATTCATCTTTAGATGCTATGGTTTCCATTGGGATATTTTTTCTATGGTGAGGTTAGTCTGATGAGAAATTCTCTGTTACCTTTTGGTCCAAGAATTGGCGATGCTGTACTTGGTAAACTCTTTAGATTTATAGAATTTGCAAAGGAAATTATTTTATCTATAGCAAGTTGATGAGATTCACTGTCAGAAACAACACCACTAGGAACCAAGTTTTTTGGTAGTTCAAACTGAGGTTTGATTAAAGCAACAATATCAACTTTATTTGATTGAAAAAGATCAATTAGGTGGGGAATTATTTTGGTGATTGAAATAAAGGAAGTATCCATCACCGCCAGATCAATCGGTTCGCCAAGGCTATCATGTTCTAGCTTTCTAGCATTATATCTTTCCATCACCACAACCCTTGGGTCTTGGCGAATTTTCCAGTCTAGCTGACCGTAGGCAACATCTACGGCGTAAACTTTCTTAGCATCATGTTTTAGTAGGCAGTCGGTAAAACCACCAGAGGAGGCACCTATATCTGCACAAATTAAACCTTGTGCTTTGATATTATAAAAATTGATTGCTTGTTCAAGCTTAAAACCACCCCTAGAAACATAGGGGCATTTTTTACGAAGTCTAATAGAGCAATTTTCTGGGAAAGATACGCCCACTTTATCAGCTGGTTGGTCATCTACTAATACTTGGCCCGCACCAATGATGGCACGAGCCTTAGTTAAATCCGGGGCCAGTTGTCGGTCGAGGATCAACTGGTCAAGGCGAATCTTGATCATTCAGTCTTTCCAGCAACGTTTTTTAGTAATTCTTTGGCACTTGTAGCTTCAGGGCTATTCGGAAACTTTTTTATAAGTCCTTCACACAAAACTTGAACTGTTTGGGTTTGATTTATACTATTGAAATAATATGCTTGTTCAAGCATTGCTTTGCTGGCTGTTGGGTGACTTGGAAATCGACGAGTGATTTCATTGTAGGAATACATGGCTAAACTTGTATTACCTAGCTTTGCATGGGATTTGGCCTCGTAAAAGGTACGTTTGACGACAATGTTTTCATCTTTGCTGTTCTCAATTAGAGCAAGTTTGTCGAGAGCAGATTGGTATCGACTCTTGTCAAATTCTTTTATAGCCTGTGAAAGTTGTTCTTGCTCAGACAAGTCAATATTTTGTGGCTCACTAGCAACAGGTTCATTGACAGGTTTAGTCTTTGGCTTTTGTGCAACAACTGGCTGTGCAGTTGGTTTTTCTTTAATAACAGGCTTTGGTTTGCTAGCAGAAGATTTTTTAATAATTTTCTTCTCTTCAGCTTCTATCTTGATTATTCCCTGTCTTCTGGCTTGATTAGATTTCTCTTTAGCCTTATCAGCAACCAACTTAGCTTCTTTTGCCTTTCTTTCAGCATCGCGGATTCGTGCCTGCTGTATGGCAGCTAACTTGTCTTGTTGATCTATCAGCTTTTGACGCATCGCCTCTAGTTCAGTTTCTTTCGCTAGTTGTTGTTGCTTTATTTCAGAAATAGCCGCTTTTCGTTGGACAGATTCATTATTAGCTATTGTTGTAATATTAGTTTCAAGCGATGAGTTTTTATCAGACAAACGATTATTAATTTCGTTTGTCGCTTCTAGTTGGTTCTGTAAAATGCCAACTTCCTGTTCAAGTTGATCAATTTTAGAACTGTATTGAGCACTGTTCTTTTGGATTTGGCTCTCGTTTTCCTGTTGCATATGTGCCATTTTCTGGTTCATGGCGCGCATCTGGTATTGCATCTTTCTGATTTCCTGTTGTGAAGCACAGTTGGTTAACAAAGGTGCCAGAAAGATGCTGAGTAAAATGAGATTTTTCTTCATATTTTTTCTTTATTGTTAAAGATTATTTAGCCCATCTAGGAGATGATTGGTTACCAGGGAAGCTGAAAACTTTGCGTTGGTAATCACCATTTTTCATAACGGCATAAATCTGTTGGCGTCTACCATCTCGTTTGGTGAATATTATTTGGTTACCATCAGGTGACCAAACAGGAGCTTCATGGCGTGATGCATCTTTGGTTATTTGTACAGGTTCGTCACTACTAAAAGGATCAATTGTGAACAACTGGTAAACTCCATTTACGCGGCTTGAGTATACAATTTTGTTTTCAGTGGGTGACCAATTTGGTTCTGAGTTTTCAGGACCAACATAAGTGATACGCTTCTGAGATTTTGTTTTGAGATCCATTAGATAAAGTTGCGGACGACCGCTGCGATCAGAAACAAAAACAATATGATTACCATCAGGTGAGTAAGTAGGCGATAAGTTAGCACCTGCTCTGTTGGTTAACTGCTCAACAATGCTACCATCTCTGTTAATTTTATATAGGTCAGGAGCACCATATTCTGAAATAGTAAGAATACATGTTTTTCCATCCGGAGCCCAAGCAGGAGCAAGATTTAAACCTTTCTTCCTAGAGACGGCTCTAGTGATTTTATTTTGTCTTAGGTCTGTAAGGTAAAGATTTTGATTTCCTGAATGGTAGGATGAATAACTTAAGTGGTTGCCATCAGGCGTGAAACGAGGGGAGACAGTAAGGTTGTTGTGTCTAGTTACCTGCCTGATTTTTTTTCCTAGGATATCGGTTAAGTAAATATCTTTTGTATTTGTTTCGTAGGAAACAAAAGCAATTTTAGTGGAGGCAATACCATCAATGCCCGTTAATTCTTTGATAGATGCATCTGTAAATTTATAGAGCATCTTGTTTATTTGATCTTTAGTACCCCTGTATGATTTCCCAAGTAAATAATCATCTTCAGCTACATCATAAAGACGCAATTCGAAGGCAGTATTTTTTTTCATAACGTTGTATTTACCAAATACAACATAATCGGCATTAAGAGCCTTCCAGTCGGCAACCTGTGAACCACTATAATCTACAGTAGGGATAATATCTATAATACCATGAAACTTTAGCGCTTTAGCTAGAGTGTTAGCAAGGCTTTTACTGTAACTTGATGAGATTCCTGATTCATTACCATCGATAAACCAAGGGACGGCGACATTGATTTTCCTAGTTTCGGGAGCAGAAATATCAAGATATACTCGATCCGCAGCCATGCATTGAAATATAGGGAACAAAAGAATGGTCGATAAAATAATAACTTGGCTTATTTTATTTATGATTTTTTGAGTAGTCATATGCCTTCAATTCAGGTTAAATTTTTCTAGGTAGCTAAGCTTATTTAAAACTACGTATACTTAGCATAGAACCTATTTAGTTGGGAAGAAAAAATTGTATTATTCTAAGAGTCAAAATTATTGAATACTGCTAGGAGTGTAATTTAACCCTAGCTCATATCGTGTCTTTTTCATGGCCGCTGGCATTGCCGGTAGTGGTGATGCCTCTTGTAAACTTTTCTTTACAAACTGATCAAAGACTCTATCTCCAGATTTCCTTTCAAAAAATGTGTTAAGAACAGTGCCTTTATTATTTAATTCCACAACAATAATGGCTTTTAGAAATGGATCCCAGTCTTTAACAGATGGTAAAGCCCAATGTGCAAGTAGATGGCTGTTGACTCGGGCTAGCCATTGGGATTCTATGGCTGAAAGAGCACCGCTATTTCGTGAGCTTGAAGACCCTCGGTTGGTATTTGGTTTGCGAGAATTATTATTAGCTGTACTAGTTGTCTCATTAAGCAGGCGGCGTTCTTCATCAAGTAATCTTTGTGCTTCAGCAGCTAATTCTTTAGCTTCCTGTTCTTCTTTTAGTGCTTTTTCAAGTCGTTCTTTTTGTTTTGCAGCTCGATTCTTTTTTGGTTTTTTATCTTTAATCTTTTCGGTCTTTTTAATTTTAACCTTTTTCTTTCTTGGTTTGATTGATATTGGTGCCACAGGAGAATCGGGTTGAGTATTTGTTGAAACAGCCTCAGGTTTGATTTTTACAGGAGCTTTCTGCACTGGTTGTGGCGGTGATGATGGGGCTGCGATTTGGATTAAATCCACAGTGTATATATTTTCGAAGCGAGGCTTTTTTTTCGTAAAATCGGGAGTGAAGGTAACAGCCAGTGCTAAACCTATATGAAGAATGAAAACTACGATAAAAGATATCGTCCAGCTCTCATTAATTTGATTAATTTCCCTGTGATTAGCAAACACTGATTATTCTTCCTCTGGTGTTGTAATCATGCCCAATTTGTTGAACCCTGCTGATTTAATTCCTGCCATTATATTAATAACAAAACCGTAAGGTAAATTTTTATCAGCTTTTAGAAAAATAGATTCTTCTTTTCTATCTTCTGGTAATCCCTTTAGTTGTTGAAGTAAGAGCTTTTCTGAAACAGTGTTGCCGTCTAGACTGATAACTTTTTTATTATCTATGGCAATAATGATCGGTTGTTCATTTTGTCTAAGAGCCTTGGAGGTGGTTTCTGGTAAATCGATATCCACACCTTCTGTCATCATCGGGGCAGTAATCATAAAAATAATTAGTAGCACGAGCATGACGTCAACAAGTGGAGTGACGTTTATCTCTGAGACTAATCTTTTCTTTCCTCTATTTCCGGTATCAAAACCCATTATAAACTCTATTCTAAGATATATTGTTATGACTGATTAAGAGACGATTTTTTACTTAACCCTACCTAAAAAATCTCGTTCTACTAAGTTAAGGAAATCAGTGGTGAAATGGCTGGTTTCAGAGTCTATTTGTTCTAATTTGTTGGCGAAAAAATTGTAGGCAATTACGGCAGGAATAGCGACAAAAAGACCTGCTGCCGTAACAACTAAGGCTTCAGATATTCCTGGGGCTACAACTGCGAGGGAGGCTGAACCTTTCTGGCCAATTTCATGGAAAGATGCCATTATACCCCAAACAGTTCCGAATAAACCTATAAAAGGACTAGCACTACCAGTTGTTGCAAGAAATGGTAGGGATTTGGAGTATTGGGTAAATGTTTTAGTCTCTGCTTTTCTAACTGCTCGTTTAAGGTTATCCATTGATGCTAGTTGCATATCAAGAGATGTGTTCTTGTGGCCGTCTGCGTCAGCCCCAATTTTATTGATTTTTTGTAATTCTGTGAATCCACTAATGAAAACGGTCGCTTCAGGGCTGTGTGTGTATTCCTTAGCTTCAGCGAATGCCTCATTTAAGTTATTGGAACTCCAAAAATCCTCAACAAAATCTTCACTATCAATACGAATATTTCTGAGAAGCTTAAATTTCATTAGGATTATAGTCCATGAAACCATAGAAAAGAAAAGCAAAATAGCCATGACAAATTTTACCATGGGGCCAGCACTAAAAATCATGTTAGTAATTGAAAGATCCACTTAAAACCTATTTGGTAGAAATTATAGACAGGAAAGAAAAATTAATATCGAAGCGATTCAATTTACTTTTCTTAGATAAAATTTTCAATAAGCAATGCGAGTGTAAGAATTTATTTTTAGAAGTTTAGTCGGTAAGAAGATGAAACTAGTTTTAAGATTCCTCTAGTTGAAAGAATCGGCAGGAGATTTTGTTTGGAGCCGACGAGGGGAGTTGAACCCCTGGCCACCTCATTACGAGTGAGATGCTCTACCACTGAGCTACGTCGGCTGAAACAATAACCTATATTTATTTCAAAAAAGTTTTATATCAGGTAATTATTGAAAGTTCAATAGGAATACAATATAACAGCTGCTGGAATGAAATTTGATTAATACTCTTTAACTATAAAAAAACGCCTAATATGAAAAAACTAGACATAATATTTTTGCCAACATTTTTTATTATATCATTTTGTTTGTGCCTCTCAGTAAGTCCTGTTCACGCAAAAATTAAAGCGACCCAGCGACCTTATGTTATACAAGGTATTAAATATTACCCCGTTCCCAGCAGTGTCGGCTATAACACGATTGGTAAAGCATCTTGGTACGGAAAGAAATTTCATGGACGTCTGACTTCTAACGGTGAGCGTTATAATATGCACGACATGACTGCTGCCCATAAGACACTGCCCATGCATACAAAGTTACTGATCACTAATCTAAAAACTAATAAACAAATAGTTGTAAGAGTTAATGATCGTGGTCCATTTGTAAAAGGGCGGGTTCTAGATCTTAGTTATGGTGCTGCCAAAAAGATTGGCATGGCTAACGCTGGAGTAATGAGGGTTAAGATTGAAGCTATTTCAGATCATCAATTAAAAAAGGATTCGCGAGGAAGAATAAATTATCCTGATATTAATAAAGGGGTATTTTTTGTTCAGATTGGTGCTTTTGCCAACAAAAATAATGCCTATAGATTAGCAAACAAGTTCAAAAAATATGGGCATAAAGCAAAAGTAACAATTAACAAAAATGGCAAACGAACCCTGTATAGAGTACACATTTACGCAGGACATTCACTTAAAAAGTCCAAGGCTTTTGAGCGCAGTTTAGAGAAACAAGGCTACAAAGGAGCCTTTACTATCGCTAAGTGAGCTTCGGTTCGGGTTTGGAAAAGATAATACTCGTTTGAAAACATAATTTCAGACGAGCATTATAGCAACAATATCGAGCCCTTTGTAAAAGTCGCATCTTTTATAATATGTGAAGACTTACTTGCAAGTCTTCACATATTAACCATTTGTCGCAGGTGCTTCTTCTTTTTTCTTCCCCCATGACTTCCTTCGGTTGGGTGGTTCTATTTTTTTCTTGGTGTAGCTGAGCCCTTTGTATCCTAAAATTTCATCTACCTTTTCTCCCAAGTCTCGGCAGGGTTTTAAGGTGATATCTTCTAAGATGTTAATGTCTACCTCGCCTTTATCTCGATACTTAAGGGTCAAGACTACGGGACATTCTCCGTGGTGGGAATAGAATACTTTTTTTAATTGCTCTAATTGCCCTCGTTCGATGGTTTCAGCCTTAATCGTTAATCTAATTTTATCTGTAAACTTATTTCTTGCCTCAGGTAAACTATAGATGTTGTCTGCAAGTAATTTGGGGCCTCGTTCTTCTTGCTGAACCTTGCCAACAATAATAATGGGGTCGTTGGAATCAAGTATTTCGTGGCATTGTTCATAAGCTCTCGGGAAAACAACTACCTCAACAGCATCAAAAATATCTTCAACGCTAAGAAATGCCATTGCATCACCTTTTTTACTACGATGGTTTTTACAACTACGGATGAGTCCACCTACGCGAACATAGCTTTCATCTTTTTTGTTACTTAATTCGTCTATGGAACAGTCTACAATAGTTTTTAATTCTGACATTACCCTATCTAATGGGTGACCGGTAATATAGAAACCAACAGTTTCTTTTTCAAAAGTAAGTTTTTGTTTTTCATTCCACTCGTCAATGTCTGGAATATGGAGTGAATTTACTTCTGTAGTCGATTTTTGGGTTTCCGCTCCTCCAATACTAAACAAAGAAATTTGACCGCTCTGCTTATCTCTCTGTACCGCTTTGGCTTGTTCCATTGCCTTGTCTAAAACTTCAAATAACTGGGACCTGCGAAAACCTATGGAGTCAAAGGAGCCTGATTTAATTAAAAATTCGATAACTCTAGAGTTAACCTTTCTGGAATCAACTCTATTACAAAAGTCGCTAAGGCTTGTGAACATGCCATCCTTTTCACGTTCTTCTATGATAGAGTCAAGAGCTGCACCACCTACATTTTTAACAGCGGCAAGTCCGAAGCGGACTTCATCGCTAATAACAGTAAAATCTTTAAAACTAGAGTTGATATCAGGAGGTAGAACCTTAATGCCTTGTTCCTTACACTCATTGATGTAGCGAACAATTTTCTCAGTATTATTTACATCACAAGAGAGCAGGGCTGCCATGAATTGTGAAGGGTGATGAGCTTTTAGGTAAGCTGTCTGATAAGAAACAAGGGCGTAAGCGGCAGAATGTGATTTATTGAACCCGTAACCAGCAAATTTTGCCATCAGGTCAAAAATGAATTCAGCTTTTTCCATGTCGATGTCATTGCCTTTGGCACCTTTCAGGAATTTAATTTTTTCTTCAGCCATAACCTCTGGCTTCTTTTTACCCATAGCTCGGCGAAGAATATCTGCATCACCGAGAGAATAAGAAGCGAGAATGTTGGCAATTTTCATTACCTGCTCTTGGTAGACAATTACTCCGTAAGTTTCTTCTAAAACAGGTTTTATTTGCGGTAGAGGATAATTGGCTTCGGCACGACCATGTTTGGTTTCTACGAAGTCATCAACCATGCCAGAATCAAGAGGTCCAGGACGATACAAGGCAACAAGGGCAATTAAATCACTGAATTGTTCTGGAGCCATTTTAACGAGAAGTTCTCGCATTCCATCACTTTCTAGCTGAAAGACTCCTAGTGCATCACCTCGACAGAGGAGATCAAAAGTTATTTGATCGTCCATTGGAATGGTGTCTATATTAAGCGGTATTTTTTTGTCTGCATGAACATGCTTAACAGCCTTGTCAATAACCGTTAAAGTCTTGAGACCAAGAAAGTCAAACTTAATTAGACCTGTCATTTCAGTATGCATCATATCATACTGAGTTACTCGCTCGTTTTCTTCTTTACCTCTACATGTGGGAAGGTAATTGGTCATGGGCTCAGGTGAAACTACAACACCTGCGGCATGAACAGATGTATGACGTGCCAGACCCTCGAGGGTTTGGCTAACATTAATCAGTTCTGCGATTTGCGGGTCATTCTGAGCTTCTTCAAGAAGAGCAGGCTCTTGATCTAAAGCTTTGTTCAAGGTCATTTTTAGCTCATCAGGGACAAGCTTGGCAATTTTATCCACCACTGTAAAAGGTATATCTAGAGCTCGCCCAACATCACGGATAACGCCTCGTGCTTTCATGGTTCCGTAGGTGATTATTTGTGCTACATAGTCGGCACCACCATATTTATTCCGGACATAATTAATTACCTCACCACGACGATCTTGGCAAAAATCTATATCGAAATCCGGCATGGATTTTCGTTCGATATTTAGAAATCTCTCAAAAATTAGACCATAGGGGATTGGGTCAATGTTTGTGATTTTCATTGCCCAGGCAGCGATGCTACCGGCACCAGATCCACGACCAGGTCCAACTGGAATATCTTGTTCTTTAGCCCAAACGATAAAGTCGGCAACAATTAAGAAATAGGCGGGAAATCCCATTTCATTGATGACCGTGATTTCCATCGTTAATCTATCTTTATAAATTTTCTCAATTTCATCGGTAAAGGTGCCAGCTGTTTTCATATCATTGAATCGTTCTTCTAGACCATCCCAACAATCTCTGGAGAACATCTTTTCGAGAGTGTCCCCCTCAGGGACAGGGAAGTTTGGAAAGTAATAATCATCAAAGGTAAGTTCGAGATTACATCTATCGGCTACTTCTTGGGTATTGCTAATGGCTTCCGGGCAATGACTGAAGGCTTTTCTCATGCTATCTGGAGATTTGAAATAGTATTCATCACCAGAAAATTTGAATCTCTTGGGGTCATTCATGGTCTTACCGGTTTGGATGCAGAGTAAGACCTCGTGGGCATGCGCTTCTTTTTTTGTTAAGTAGTGGCAGTCGTTCGTGGCAACAAGCTTTACATCCATCTCAGCAGCAAGCTTTTTCAATCCTTTATTGACAATTTGTTGTTCTGGAATGCTGTTTTCTTGAAGCTCAAAATATAGTCGATCTCCGAAAATCTTATGGAGCTTTTTGGCTTCCTGGCGCGCTTCTTTATCTTTACCTTTCATTAAACGATAGGCTACTTGTCCGTGAAGACAGGCGGTAAGGCAAATAATTCCCTCGTTGTATTGCTCTAAAACCTCCATGTCAATTCGAGGTTTATAATAAAAACCTTCGGATTGAGCGATGCTGGAAAGTTTCATTAAGTTCTGGTAGCCTGTTTTGTTCATTGCTAAAAGAACGATATGATAGGCCGTTTGACCATCAATTTGTTTTCGATCAAACCTTGAGCCAGGAGCAATGTATAGCTCGGCTCCGACCAGTGGTTTAATACCAGCTTTTTTTGCTTTTAGATAAAACTCAAGCCCTCCATACATGGCACCATGATCGGTGATAGCAACACTAGTCATGCCAAATTCTTCGCATTTATCTAAAAGGTCGGCTAGGCGGATTGCGCCATCTAGGAGACTGTATTGGGTATGGACGTGGAGGTGAGTGAAGCCAGCTGACATTTGTGCTCTCCTGTCTGCAAGTGTTGATAGAGTTAAAGAATTGAGAATTACGAGTGACGGCTAAATATTGAAACGTTCGCGTATTTTGCTGTAAGAAACTAGCTCGTCATCTCTTTCATCTTGGGTAAGGAAAGATTCTAGTTTAGTCTTTAGTATTAGTGGGTTAACTTCAGAATTGATCGAAATAACTCCTTCGATAATGATTTTCCTTAGTAACATTTCTTGGTTTGTACGTTCTCTGACTTGAGCGGCAAGGGGGAGGACGAAAAAGTTTGAGAAGATAAGTCCATACAACGTAGAAGTCAAGGCAATTGGTATAGCGCTGAGAATGACAGAAGTATCACCTAGTCCACCTAGCATGGTTATTAAACCAACTACTGATCCAATAATTCCGAATGCTGGGAAAAAATCTGCAATTGTCCTTAAGATACGTTCAGAATCATCACGACTTTGCTTGTAAAAATACATTTCTGTATTCATGATATCGCGTATTTGTTCTATTTTATACCCATCAACAAGACAACCTAAGGCTCTTCTAAGAAATGAAACGGAGGTTTCATTTTCTTGTTCTTGTAGGGACAGTATACCTTCCACTCGGGATTTGATTGATAAATCGATGAGAATATTTATTACTTCAGTTTTGTTAGTAACAGGTTTTCGCAAGGCATTTAAGATGGTAAGAAATGTTTTTTTCAGTTGAGCGTAACGAAAACTAACTAGGGCAGTGGTGGCTGTACCGCCAAAGACGATCAGTAAGCCTGAAAGATTAAAATATAAGCTAAAATTACCGTGTAAGAAGAAACCAGTGACAAATAGCATGGTACAAAAAATAATTCCTATTAGTGTTTTATATTTCATTATTATCACTCAATTTTAAAGTTTATTTATATCAGTGCTAGGCAGCGGTTTCTTCTTACTAATTATGATTTCAACCCGTCTGTTTTTAGCGCGGTTAGATGAGGTATTGTTTGGCTTTATGGGTCTGTATGAGGCATAGCCGCTAACGACAAATTGATTAGGATTCATACCAACATCGTTTATTAAGAACCTGGCAACGCTGGAGGCTCTAGCAACTGACAACTCCCAATTGCTAGGGTATCTGCCAGAAGTCATGGGGATATTGTCTGTATGTCCTACTATGTTAATCATGTATGGGGTAGTTTTGATATTCCTTGTTAACTCACGAATTGAGTTTTTAGCACTTAGGCTTAGGTTGCTTTCTCCCGTGGAAAATAAAAGATCTCCTGTGAGTATTATTCGAACAGTTTTTTCCGGTACTAAATTAATTTCGGCAAATTTATCAAGTCCATTGTTTTTGACCATCTTTTGACTGCTGGTGTAAATATCACCAATTTTAGGGCTGTTCGTTTTTGGGGAAAGGAAAGATTTTTCCTTTAGAGATTTCAATCTGCCCCATTTGTCATATTCAAGTGGATAAGGTTGCAGAATATCACTATTTTGTTTTGCTATTGGAGATTTTGTTTTTTCAATAACAGGAGGTGTAGGCGTGATCAGTCCAATATTTCTGGCTTTGACAACTGTTTCAACTTCAACTTTTTTTAAGGGAGAATTTAGTGGAGGCAGTGTGATTTCAAGATTAATCTTTGGTTGTATTTTTTTTTGGGCTTCATCTTCGACTATGATCGGTTGAATTGAAGCAGGCTGACCTAATACAGGCTGAGTTGTAGGTGAATTGTTAACAATTGGCAATCCCATACTAGGTATCTGTGGTGCTTGTAAATTGTCTAACGCATTATTGGTGGATTCGGCTTGACTGGGTTGAGGTAAACTTGGCAGCTCTGGTGTTTTTATAGGCAAATTTGTAATTCTAGGGAGTTCACCAGCAGTAATAAATGGCAGTTTTTGTGGTTTTTCAAATGGAGCAGGTTCGTCAATAATATTTAGGGCGTCAGTTGTGTCCCCACCAATTATTTCAGCCGTTTCAGGTTTAAGAAATTCTTGGTTAGAGCTCTGGTAAACAAACATGGCTAGAAATAAGATGAACATGGTCATCATCAAATCAGACCATGCAATTGACCAGTGGGCAGGGCGTGGCATTTCCTCTTTATAGATATCCTCCCAATCCTGGATGGGAGAATTATTGTCTTTATAAGAGGATTGATTCATAGTTGTTCAAAGTAAGTGTTAATAATATTGTGAATTGAGTAAAAAAAATTTTAGCTCAATTCATTCAAAAGATTGTAATTAGTTTTTATACTTAAGTACTTAATGTAAACTCTGTTCTATTCATTTTATCTTGTTGTTCCGATGAAAACTCAATAAAAAAAGGATAAATTGGGGGACTACAAGGGCTTTTATCCTTTTTACATGATCTTTTGGGATGCAGGAGCGAGAGGCGTAGAACAATTCTAAACTAAGAGAAAGATTCTTAGTTATGTTACTAAAGAGTTTACAGTCGACCTGTTACCTTTATAACTTTCTCTACAGTGTTCGAATTGTATTTATACTAAACCTATATTATTCATAAATTCATCGACTCCAATACGCTCGATAAATTTGCTTGCCCTTTCTTTCTTTTTTGCATTTTCAGCATAATATTTCAAACATTTTTGTGCTAGTTCAATAACTTGGTTGTCATCTAGGTTGTCAGCTATAACATCAGCTATACGTGCCATTCTACCAGAGTTTCCACCAAAAGATAAGATCCAACCACCACGTTTACCTTGAATACCTAAATCTCGAACTAACTGCTCTGCGCAGGAAAAAGGACAACCAGAAACACCAATTTTTAGTTTTGCTGGCATGTCAAGTTTAGATAAAATATCTTCTAGTATAATTCCTAACCCGAGTGAATCTTGAACACCAAAACTACAAATTTGTGTTCCTGGACAGGCTTGCACATAGTGTAAACATAATTCAGTTGCCCTACCTGGTTCCATTTCCAGATCTTTATAAATGGCAGGGATTTCATCTTCTTTCATTCCAACGAGTGCAATGCGTTGACCTGATGTTATTTTGACGATCGGTATATTGTGTTTCTCTACAACATCAGCTATATTTCTTAATTTTTCCTTGGAAATCAGTCCTGCAGGTATTCTTGGTACAATTGCATAGGTTTCCTTATCTCTTTGTAAAATTGCTCCCATGGGTGGTTTATTCTTAGCCATTATAAATTTCTCCGATTATTAAGAATTGTAGAATCTAAAATACTGGTTTGTAGTCAAAGAAGTGCCTAGTTTCAAGTTTTCGATATGTTTTGGTTTCTGCTCTAGCGATGAACGAACTAGTAATAGCCCCGTTGGCTGTGAATCTTACTCCGTCAAGAAACTCTCCATCTGTAATTCCTGTAGCAGCAATAGCAACTTCATTGGACTGGATTAAGTCTTGAGCTTGGTAAACTTTTTCTAAATCTCTTACACCGTATTGAGAGGTCAAATTCTTTTCATTGTCGTCTTTGTAATGCATTTGGCCTTCAAAATATCCACCTAAGCAAGCTACCGCCGCTGCAGCCATTGATCCTTCATGGGCATTACCGTAGCCTATGTATAAATCTGCTTTTTCACCAGTAATTGCAGAAAGGCAACCAGAAACCTCACCTTCTTCAATTAATTTTATTCTTGCCCCAGTTGCTCGAATCTCTTCAATTAATTGTTGATGACTAGGTTTGTCGAGGATGCAGATAGTCATGTTTTCAGTATATTTGCCAAGCTTTCTCGCACATCGTTTTACATTTATAGTGGGACTTTTGCGAATGTCAATGACCGCACCAACTCTTGGACCAACCACGATTTTATACATTTTTAAATTTGGCAAAGGTAGTATAGAACCTTTTTTTGCAATTACGGCATAGGTAGTGGCGTTGTTTTTGCCTGCTGAAGCAGAGTTGTGTGCTTCTAAGGCTATGGTCATTAAATCTGATTCTTGATCTCCAACCCCAATAATTTTAGGCAAAGTAAAAATATCTTCTCGATCGCAAAATCTATCATTTATGAGGTGTCCTTCGATGTTAAGCTTGTGCAGAGTTTTACCAAGAGCAGATCTTGCTTGATTTAATATATCAATTTTGTCGCCCAATCCTTGGATTCGTGCTGCTGTAAGGGCTGCAATTTCTGTTGCCCTTACTATTTCCATGCCGTAGTTTTTATTCATTTTAAAACCTGATTTAAGCTAGAGATAAGCTTTTGATTTTTGAAAGTATTTGGTCTCGCTCTAGTTTAAGAGCATTTCCGGCAATGGTATCCTTTATTTTCATGGCTAGAGGGAATTCATCAATAAATTCAACATCAAGCGGTGCTGGTTCAAGTTTAACTTCAGCATTTTTAAGTTCTTCTGGTGTTGGTAGAATTATCCCATAAAGTTGACGAGGGGTATGGACGAGAGCATGACCTCGATTATAATAAGCAGCAGCAAAACCACCATCAACGTTAATAGCAACGCCGTCATCACTTGCCATGCGTTTGCCTTTTAAATAATCAACAGGTGTGTGGCCATAAATAACTCTCTTGACCCCAAATTCCTTCTGCATTTTTGATTTAAACTCTTTTGAATTCATATTTGTTTTCCAGTACAAAGAAAGTTCTTCGTGGCTGTTTTCATCAAGTAAGAAATATCGTTCAAATGTTTTCATGGCATGTTTGCCAAAAAAAGGGGATTTGGGTCCACACCATAAATAAAAAAAGAGTGCTTGGTCTTTTTTGTCCTGTTTTTCGCCAGCTAAATATCTTTTGCCGCTTCTAGTGATAGTATGTTGGATGTGTTCTAGTAACTTCTTACCTTTAAACCCAAGTAAATTTTGAAAATCTCCCTCCTTAGTAGAAGGTACTAGGGCGTGAATATTTAAGAAATTATTATAGATGTGGTAGGTTTTGCCCCTTGTGAAAAAGAAGTTTAAAAGTCTTTTTAGTTTAGTGTTATTCCCAAATTGAAAAATCAAATCATTGATTATTTCATTTTCCTCAGTGGATAATTTTGACGGATTATTGGGGTCTATGGTTGGGAAATGTGTGTCATTCAGGCCTTGGGTATCAGAAGTTTCTAGCATTTTGCTAAGTTTTTTTAGCCATAATCTCGAGTTCATCTCAAATTCTGGAAATTCGGTTATGACTTTTTCTTCTAATTTAAATTGTATCACAGCTAGAGCCTTTTCCATGGCTCGACCTTTTTCTGTTTTTGCCTTACATGTACAAGTTATTTTATTGCCATAGGTTTTTACCGCAAAATCAGCAAGTTTATCAGTATTTAACTTTAGTCTATGTAGAAGTTGGAAGTGGTCATATCTGCAAGTTATTCGCATCGCTTCTGCAACCAAGGATGGGCAGCCAGTGGCAGCCCCCATCCAGAGAATATCATGGTTACCAAGAACATAGTCCACCATGTTTTTATAGGCTGGGGAGGAAATAATCCTGATAATTTTATCTGGCTGGGAACCACGGTCGAAAATATCTCCAAGGATTTGAATTCTGTCTAAAAGAACTTGTCTGATACCATGACTAAGGTGGGCAATGAGCCTATCAGAGATAATTCTCTCTTCAAAAATTGGATCAGGTGTATCTGAACCAGATAGCAGTCTTTGGATAACCTTTCTAAATTCGGGTAGAAGGATATGGTCTTTGGGCGGGATATTGCTGGTTTTATATCTTAGTATTTCAACTAAACAAAGAATAACATCCTGCCGATCCATTTTGTTGTTTTTATCGGAAAGGTATGATTTTTTACGAATTATTTTCGCAAGATATTGGATTTTTTCCGCACTGAAAGTACCAGGTAGTGCTTCTTTGCATGTTTGATATAGCATTCCAAAACGACCACGAAGGATGGACTTGAATCTGTCACCTTCACCGTGCAGGTCACTAATCCACAAGGTAGTCGGAATATTGGAATTTAGTTCAATCTCAATATCGAGTAACCTTTCGGCAAGCTTGTCAATGTCTTTGGTGCAGCCGTGCTGAGCCATGATTAAAATCCTTTTTTCTGCGATTCTATATTGTCACTAGTTGATAACTTCTACTGCCAATACCAATTTCTTCGGCGTATGCTAATCCCATATCAGTTGGCACCTTGTCATGTATAGCGGTGAACTTACAATCTCCTGTTTTGTAACCAACAGGTAATCGATGGCTTGCGGTTGGTATAACAGGAGCTTTACTAGCCATATCAATACATGCTTGGTCTATGGCAACTGGATCGGTAGATATAAATACTCCAAGATCAGGGCAGATGGGAGCATCTGACCAACTGGCACAATCACATTCAGGGGTAATATTTACAGCAAAATTTATATAGATAATTGGTTTTTTTTGAGTCTGAATTACAGCTAGCGTATATTCCATCATTTTTTCAAGAAAATCTTGAATACCCGTTTCCCAATTTACCTTTAAGGCATTATGTTTACAGGCGAGAAAACAGGCACCGCAACCAACACATCTATCATGGTCTACAATAATTTTCTTTTCATCATTAAGATTTAGGGCTTCGTGGTTGCATAGCTCAATGCAGAGTGCACAGCCGATGCAATTGTGAATATTCGCCTTGGGTCCGCTGGTGCAATGTTGTTGCATCTTGCCTTTTTTCGAGGCACATCCCATACCCATGTTTTTTAAAGCACCACCAAAACCCGCAAGTTCATGACCTTTGAAGTGACTGATAGTAACGAGGCCATCAGCCTTGGCTATGTCGGCTGCTATGTAGGCTTCTGAAAAATGTTTTGTTTTCGTATTATCTAGTTTTACGACTTCTTCATAGTCACCCTTGAGGCCATCTGAAATTATAATTGGAGCCCTCAACAAAAGTGGGTCAAAACCATTTTCGGCAGCGCACATATGATGTTGAGCTGCATTGCCACGTTCACCGACATATAGGGTGCTGGTGTCTGTAAGAAATGGTTTTGCTCCAGCTTTACGAAAATATTTTATGATCGGTTTTAACCATATAGGCCGTAAAAATGTTGTATTTCCAAGCTCGCCAAAATGAGTTTTTAAGGCTAGTAAATCACCACTGTCAACGTTCTCAGTTGCCTTCACTGATTTTAGTAATTTCCGCATTTTATTGTCATATGGTCCCTTTTGGGTTGTGCGCATATTCCAAAAATATACTTTGCTTGACTCTGGCACGGAGCTCTCCTTAGACGATGGTATTGAAAAGTGAATATATTGAAAATTTTTATATAAACTGAAAACCGAATATTAAAGTTTACATAATACCTATTAAGTCATTTTTTTTCATTAAACTTCGATGAAATAAGTTTTGCTTTTTAGAATTTAAAAAGCGAATGGAATTATAGAATAGATTAGGGAGAGTTGTCTTGATATTTTGTCGTTAATTGATTTCTAAGGAAGATGGACTAATAGATTACTAACCTCTACTTTTTGGTAAATGTGTTTCCCGAAAAGTAGAGAGTCTTAATAGTTTTTTAAGCTTTCCATAGACCATGCAAATTGCAATATGCTCGTACGGTAATATCACCTTCCACGGCAGGGAAATAGGCTTTAGGATCATCACCTGGCTTTAATGTGACACGATAGGTTTTGTCGTTGGTTGATAGCTCAATCCATTCAATGTAGTGGTCATCGGCCATGGGGTGGGCAGCAGAACCCACATTGATAACGTAACCGTCACTTGTTTTTTCTACTACTGGAATATGTTTTTCAACAGCAGCATCTGTTGTGTTTTCTGTTTTAAGAACCATGTTTTTACCACAACAAACTAATATTCCTGCTCCTGCTGATATCATTTCAACTATGTTGCCACAAATGTCACATTTATATACTTCACTAACTATAGTCATTTACATCTCCAGTATAAATTTTTTTCTAAGACAAGTAGCAAAGCTCATATTATGAGAATAATACTTGTTTGTTTCTAATTTGAAATTATATATTAGAATTACTAGTAAGTATAGTTAGAGATGAAAAAAATTCTAGTTAATTGATTGAAAAGAAATAATGATAGGTATGTTATGTCTAAAAAGGATAAAAAAGTTAAGAAAAAATGTTGTGGCAAGGTTGAAAAAAAAGGCAAGTTTTGCAAAAAATGTCCTTGTTTAGATGACTCCGGTAGTTGTAATAAAAATAAAAAATCTAAACACAAATAGGTGTTATAATGATTAATCCCAAAATGAATGATGCTATTAATGCCCAGATTAATGCTGAATATTATTCAGCTTATCTATATCTTTCCATGTCAGCTTGGTTGAGTGGCGAAAATCTTAATGGTTTTGCAACTTGGATGAAGGCACAGTGTCAGGAAGAATTGTTCCATGGCTCAAAAATGTATGATTATTTAATAGAGCGTGGGGGCACTGTAACACTTGATGTTATTGAGAAACCGCAAACTTCATGGAGTTCTGTTGAAGATGTTACGGCAGGTGTTGTTGCCCATGAACTTAAAGTTACAGGGGCAATAAATGATTTAGTGGATCTTGCTATTGCGGAGCGTGATCATGCTGCTAATATCTTTTTGCAATGGTTTGTTGAGGAACAGGTTGAAGAAGAGGCGTCTGTTTCTGATGTTTATGAAAAAGTAAAAAGAGTTATGAATGATAGTGCGGCTCTATACTCGCTTGACGTAGAGTTAGGGAAAAGAGTATTTGTTCAACCTGTAAAATAGGACTTAAATATGAAAAATGTAACCTGGGCCTATCTTCGCAAAAGCTGAGTTTCTTGTAAAAAAGCCTGCCAAGTTTTGGCGGACAATGAAGTCAGTATTGTTGATGAGTATAATGCCCAAAAAATTCCGTATAAAGAGTTTGAAGTAAAAGAAATACTTGCTGAGAACGACAATGTTTTTGTTACCAGCGGCAAGAAAATATTTGAATTTTCTTGTGTTGAAGAGCAGGATGAAATTCTAGGAAAAATTTTGGGGCGTACAGGTAATTTAAGAGCACCAACAATTAAAATTGATAAAACTCTATTTGTCGGTTTTAATGTTGATATTTATGATAGAATTATTGAATTTACTAAAGGAGCATAGAGCTTATGTATCAAAACCAAGCAATTTCCAGAACGCAGGCTAGGCGGGATGCCTCATCAATTTTTTTGGCAAAAGTTTTTAACTGGATGGCAGGAGGTCTTGCTCTCACGGGAGTTGTTGCCTTTTATGCTATGTCAAGTGGCCTTACTGAAAAAATTGTGCAAGGTCCAATGTTTATAGGGCTAATTTTATTTGAATTAGGGTTGGTGTTTTTTCTTTCTGCTAGAATCAATAAAATTCAAGCTTCGACCGCAGCGGCACTTTTTATTGGTTACTCTGGATTAAATGGTTTGACTTTATCTGCTGTATGTATGTCTTATACTTCAGAGTCAGTGGTCGGAACCCTTTTTATCACTGCCGGGATGTTTGGAGCCATGGCTGTTTACGGAATGGTTACCAAGAAAGACCTTTCTGGTTGGGGCTCTTTTTTGTTTATGGGGCTAGTTGGCATTATTATCGCCTCTGTAGTGAATATGTTTCTAGGAAGTTCTAATTTACATTGGGCTATTTCATTTCTCGGTGTTTTGATTTTTACCGGCCTTACAGCCTATGATGTACAAAAAATTAAGAAGATGGGTGAGGATGGCATATTAGAACAAGGTGCAGAAATGATAAAAAAGGGTGCGATCATGGGAGCGTTAACTCTATATCTTGATTTTATCAATTTGTTCTTAATGTTACTTCGTTTCTTTGGTACTAGTAGAGATTAGTGTTTGAATGAATTTGTATTTTTTAGGGGGTTGGCATTTTGTTTTGCTAACCCCCTTTTCTTTTTAAAAGAAGGGTGTGCTATGGATTCTTTTTTGGCAGGTAAAAAAATAGTTGTTGGTTTATGTGGCAGTATTGCCGCTTTTAAGGTTGCTGGCTGGGTAAGCACCATGAGTAAGGCCGAAGCTGATTTAGACGTAGTCATGACAGGTGGAGCCAAAAAATTCATCACACCTCTCAGCTTGGCTGCGTTGTCTGGTAAAAAAGTTTATGAAGATATGTTTGATGAGACCAACAGCATCATGTCCCACATCGATATTGGACAAAATGCGGATGTCTTAATCGTCGCTCCTGCTTCTGCTAATTTTATTGCAAGAGCTGCTGCTGGAATGGCTGATGATTTACTGTCGACTATTTTATTAGCTTCAACTTGTAAGGTTGTTATTTGCCCTGCAATGAATCCAAATATGTATAAGCATCCAGCTACAATTAGGAACATTAAAATACTGCAAGAGTATGGTTATATTGTATTGGAACCAAGTGTTGGGCATGTAGCATGTAAGCAAGAAGGGCAAGGCCGTTTAATCGAGTGGGAATTTGTGAGAGAATGTTTAGCTCACATTTTGGTTAAACAGGATTATGCAGGCAAGAAGTTACTCGTCAGTGCAGGACCAACGATTGAAACTATCGATCCGGCAAGATTTATTAGTAATAGATCATCTGGGAAAATGGGATATGCTGTTGCTCGTGCTGCGACACGAAGAGGAGCTGAGGTTTGTTTAGTCACCGGGCCGTCATCTCAAGAGATTCCAATAGTGTCTAAGTTAGTTCAAATCACAAGTGCCATTGAGATGAATGAGGCAATGGTGGAGAATTTCCCAATCAGCGAAATTATTATAAAAAGTGCAGCTGTCTCTGATTTTAGACCAAAGGAAAGTTTTGAGAATAAAGTGAAAAAAGTTGATGCTGATTTGAGTATCAACCTTGTGCAAAACCCAGATATTTTAAAAGGGTTGGGACAAAAGAAAAGAGAAGGGCAGTTGCTTGTCGGGTTTGCGGCGGAAAGTAAAGATATTATAAGTGAGGGTAGGAAAAAATTAGTTAGTAAACATCTGGATATGATCGCCGTAAATGATATAAGCGCTGAAAATACCGGTTTTGCTTCTGATACTAATAAATTACATTTAATCTCTTCAAAAGAACAAAAAACATTACCTTTAACTAGTAAGTTTCATACTGCTAATTTACTTCTTGATGAAATCTTAAAGTTACAAGGATAGTAAAGTGTAGCACTGCAAACTATTTGTAAAAATATGAAAACGGCCCAAACTCATATCAAAGAATTTGGGCCGTTTTTTACTTATATTTTCTGATAAAAATCTTAGTCAACTATTTGTTTAATTACAGCATCTTCCATAACAGATGATGTGATTGGGACAAATTTCATGGTAAAGCTAGATCCTTTCTGTTTTGGCAATCTTTTCTTAAGGTCTTTGATCTTTCCAGGAATACCTTTAAGCTCATTTCTTAAGATACTTACTTCACCCGGGGCGTTACCTTGTTTTTCAAGCTTAACAATTTTTTTATTATTAATTGCTTGCTTGACATATAAGTTGTTGATTGAGAAGTAGTTCGCCTTCCACTTGATTTCAGGGCTTAGGGTGATATCCATAACTCCTAAATATTGCCCAAGTGTTCCTGTTTGAGTAATTATTGTTTTACCAACAATGCTAGGAGATAGATTTTTTATCTTTGGATCACTGCCAATAATTACTTGGATTGAAGGGAAGCTATTAGCAATTATTTTATTATCTTTTGTGGATAAATTTGAAAGTAAAATTATAAAATCGAATTTCTTTTCTAGTTTAGCCATTTGATTTTGCATAGTCGTCCGCCATTTCAAAATCTTAACTTTTGACTTGGTAGAATCAGTTAGTGCAATTATACCAATGTTATAATTACCTACCTTTAACGCTTGGTATGGTAAGCATAACTGACCTTTAGTTGCTTCATGGGTGTTAAGGGAGATAAAAGGTGCTGAAAGTGTTTCTCCCTTAGCAAGTTGCTTGTATTTGGGCATATCGAAACCTGACATGCCAATAGCTGTGTAACCCATTTTTTTGATGGCTTTTGCAATTTTGGTTGCATCTTTTTGTTCTTTGCTGCTATCTGCATCTTTACTTTCGTCGTAAAAAATATTACCGGCTGAGACAACTATTGGAGTGGTATTGCCGCCTTTAGACAGTTTTTTGATTAAGCTTGATTGGCTAGGCAGACCGCCTAGTGGATAAGATGCTCAGCCGCATGGCTCTATTTGGCCATTGATGTTACTTGTGAAGATAAGTCTTATTTTCTCAGTAGTGGAATTATTACTTTTGCCAATGGCAAAAGAAGGTAAAGTTAAAAGTATAACTGCTAAATAAATTAGAATTCGCATTGGTTATCCGTTTAGAAAAAAGTTCGTCTTAGATCAATAAATGATCATTGTTTAGTTTTATGAGCTTACTTGGTAAGATTTGCCATCAAAACTGACTATATCTCCAATATTAAGCTGTTTACCTCTTCTTGTTTCTTCCTCTCCATTTAACTCTACTAGCCCAGATTGGATATGTATTTTTGCTTCAAATCCGTCTTGTACAGCATTGGCCATTTTAAGGAATTGACCAAGTTTTATAGGTAAATTATCTATCTTTATTTCTTCAATTTGATTTTCATTCATAGTGCTTATTTAGCCTGTTTAGGTGTTGAAATAAGTAGGGAAAAATCTAGACATTAGCTGATATTTAAACTAGTTTAAATTAATTGGTAACACAATCAATGAAAAGACTCTTTAATATAGTAATTTTATTTTAACAGTGGAGGAACACTATGGCTAGTAGCAACTTAACAATTAAACAATTTTTTTCTCTTATAGCAGTTTTGATGTTATTTCTTACAACCTCATGTACTAGTTGGCCCGGAAACAGCAGTACAAGCGAATTTCCTCCGGCTGATGACGGAACAGGAACGATGACAGACCCATTATCGATGAATTTAGCGAGTTACGATGATATAGATATTCCAGTGGAATTAGAAATTAAGAAGAGCATGGCCATTAGGACAGATTCTTTTAGAGGCGGAGTTCATGAGACTAAGGGTAAGGTTGAAATTTATTCTTTGCGTGACTATATCGTAACATCAATGGCAAATAATAAATGGAAACTAGTTGGTGAAGCTAATTATGATAAAATTATGCTTGCTTTCACTAAGCCCAATAAAACCTGCATGGTGATGTTGCAAAATGGTGGTGGGGTAAATTATGGAAATACTTACGCTAGTTTTTATGTTACTGTAGATTTAGCGGCAGCTAGTAATTTAAACCCATTTGGGGAGCCTGCCAGCAATTAGTATTTAGTTTAATTGAATTATTTAACCCAGTATTTCCACTTTGAGGAAATACTGGGTTTTTTTGTTATGGAGTGATATTTTATTTGTTGATGTTTTTGGTAAAGGCTCTCGTCAGTGATATAAAATCTTCTATACTTAGCACTTCAGGTCTTAAATTCACTTTAAATCCTGCTTCTATAATAGTTTTCTCTGTAATTTCTTTATTTTTTGCTTTTTCTTCTTTGGTATTATAAAAAAATTGAGCTGAGCTTAAAGTGTTTAGTATGGTTTTTCTTCTTTGACTAAAAGAAGACCTTACAATCTTGTTGAACAATTTCTCGTCATAGTCATCAAATTGAGGTCCGTCAGTAAAATCAATTGTAATGACAGTAGAGTCAATTTTTGGTCGAGGATGAAATTCGGCTGGTTTTAGCACCATCTTCTTTTTTATGCTCGCACATGCTCCCAGAAGAATCGTCGGAATTCCGTATTCTTTTGTCGAAGGTTCTGCCATTAATCTATCGGCCACTTCTTTTTGTAGCATCACTGTTACAGAGGTAATAAGCTCTTTATATTCAATTAATTTAAATAAAAATGGGTGGGAAATTGAGTAGGGGAGGTTTGCCATTATTTTTAACTGACCACCGCACTTTTCTGCAAGATCAGTAAATCCTACCTTTAAAACATCTTGGTGAATAAGTTCTACATTGTCTGGAAGATCTTGTTCGTCCTCATGATATTTTATAAGGCCGCTATCTATTTCGATACCATAAACCTTTTTTGCAGCAGCAGCCATTGGTGCAGTCAGTGCGCCTAACCCCACTCCAATTTCTACAATGATCTCATCCTTGCTTATATTTCCTGCTCTAACAATTGCCTCGGCAGTGCCTCTGTGTACAAGGAAGTTTTGACCAAATCGTTTTTTAGGAGCTAGTTTATGTTCTTTTAATTCTGTACGTGTTTTAGAGTAACTTGTCATTTGTGCTGACCTTTAGGCGTTTATTGCTTTTTATATATAAATGAATAATTCGGCTCTAACCTAGAGTTGACCGAGAGTAAACATCATCATCTGCTTCGGATGGACCAAATCGATTAAATTTATGAAATCCAGCTACGGCTATCATAGCACCATTGTCTGTGCATAGAACTGGAGATGGAACAAAGAAATTAATCCCTTTTTTCTGGCATTCTTGTTCGAATGTTTTTCTCAGTTCTTTATTGGCAGAAACTCCGCCACCAATAACTATAGTTGAAATTTCATTTTGCACTGCAGCAAGTATCGTCTTGCTGGTAAGAACATCAATAACCGCTTGTTGGAAGGAGGCCGCTATGTTTGCCTTATCAATTTCTGACAGATTAGATTTTTGTTGTTTTACCTTGTTGCAGTAATTCATTACTGAGGTTTTAAGGCCAGAAAAACTAAAGTCGAGACTGTCTTTTTCTAAAAAAGATCTTGGGAAACGGATTGCTTCTGGATCTCCATCCATTGCGATTCTTGATATATGTGGCCCTCCTGGATATGGAAGACCCATTATTTTTGCTACCTTATCAAAGGCTTCTCCTGCTGCATCATCTCTTGTCCGGCCAAGATGTACGAAATCAGTGGTAGATTTGACCAAAAAGATTGATGAGTTTCCGCCTGAGCATATAAGAGCTATATATGGAAATTCTGGTTTATCTTCCAGTAAAACCGCTAGCATATGTCCTGCCATATGATCAACTCCCACAAAGGGAATGTTTTTTACTTGTGATATTGCCTTTGCATAGGAAAACCCAACCAGTAAAGAGCCTGATAAACCAGGACCTTGGGTTGCCGTAATTAGGTCAATATCATCAAGGCTCATGTTCGCAGTGGCAAGCGCCTTGGCTACAACGGGCTGAATTGCGCTTAGGTGGCTTCTTGAAGCAAGTTCTGGGACAACTCCACCAAAACAATTATGCACTTCTTCTTGGCCGCTAATGACATTTGCGAGGATTTTTTTGTCATCAATGGTGATGGCAGCGGAAGTGTCGTCACAAGAACTTTCAATTGCTAAGATATTCATTTTAATAAGAGATAGTACTAATATAGTGTTTGAAAATAATGATATGGATAAATAAACAATAAAAAACAGTGTAATGGCTGGCGAGATTAGCTAAGCTGTTTTATTTTGTGTTAATCCGTTGGATGCCAATATATCTTTGTAGCATTTTAAAGTCAACAACGCCCTACCTTAAGGCATAGATACAGCTTGTCAAATGGAGAAAAAAATGAACCAGATAAATTTGATTGACCAATTTAATCGAAATATTTCATACTTAAGAATTTCACTCACTGATAGATGCAACCTTAGGTGCTTATATTGTATGCCTGAAGATGAACATGGTAAACACAGTAAAACAGGAATAATTCTTCAGCACCAAGATTTGCTAACATATGAAGAAATTTTGCACTTTGCTAAAATAGCCGTAGGTAGTGGTGTGAGGAAGATTCGTTTAACAGGTGGAGAACCATTGGTTAGACGTGGAATTATCGATTTTATTGCTAATTTGAATAAAATAAATGGTTTAGATGAGATTAGTCTGACTACTAACGGTCTTTTGCTTGCAGATAATGCGGCAAAACTCTGGGAGTATGGAGTTAGAAGGCTAAATATCTCTCTTGATAGTTTAGAAAAAGAAAAGTTTTTCGAGATCACTAAAAGAGATAATTACGATGATGTGCGAAGAGGTATTTTGGCAGCCCAAGAACTTGGATTTGAAATTAAAGTTAATGTGGTTGCGATGAATGGGGTCAATTCAGATGAATTTGCGGATTTTGCCAAACTTGCAATTGCCGAAAATTTAGAAGTTAGATTTATAGAGTTTATGCCCATGGGCAATTGTAGTTCTTGGAGTAAAGATCGTTTTATCTCTATGGATGATATTAAATTGATTGTCGCTGACGTTGGAGATCTATCACCTTATGAATCTGCGAAAGGGGCAGGGCCTGCAAAATTATATGAGATAGTTGATAGGGAAGGAAATTGTGGTAAGATTGGTTTTATAAGCCCTTTGAGTCATCATTTTTGCGATCAGTGTAATAGACTTCGCTTAACCTCTGAAGGTAAATTACGTTCGTGTTTGTTGAATGATAAGGAAACTGATGTGAAGCAGTTACTTAGGAATGGTGGGTCTGATGATGAAATAGTAAATTTAATTCAGCAAGTAGTAATGGCCAAACCAAAGGGCCACCTACTAAGTAGCAGTGGCCCTCAATTAACAGAAGAAAATTGTACTGGACAGATGTCAAGGATTGGTGGGTGAGTACTCTAGACTGTCCTCGTCTTGGGGATAGGAACCAAGCCACTCAAAATATGAACACGTTTCCTTTAAGCGATTGCAACCTTTTTGTACTTTTTTGTCCTCAATATGACCAATCATATCCAAGAAGAACAGGTACTTCCATCTTTTACCTTTTACTGGTCTGGACTCAATTTTTGCCAAATTGATTTTTTCTTCTGATAACACGGTTAAGACTTCGTTTAGTGAGCCTGGTCTATCCATAGTTCCAATGAGTAAAGATGTACGATCTCTACCGGATTTGCTAGGTGATTGCTTGCCAATCACAAGAAATCTTGTAGTATTACCATCATAATCTTCAATACTTTTTTCAACTACCTGTAAATCATAGGTAGAAATTGCAAGTGATGAAGCTATTGCTCCGACTGTTGGGTCACTAGCTGCCATTTGTGAGGCAATACCGGTGGAAAATACTGGTAGAGTTGGGGTGTTGGGCAAATTTTTCTGTAGCCATTCTCGACATTGAGCCAAGGGTTGGTCATGGGATACAACAGTTTCAATATCATCAATATTTCCTAATTGAGATACAAGGTTGTGGGAGATCGGGAGTTGCATTTCTCCACAAATCTTTACCTGATATTTCATAAAAGAGTCTAGGGTTGAAGAAACAGCACCTTCAATGGAATTCTCCACGGGGACTATGCCAAACTCTATTCGTCCTTTTTCTACTTCTGCGAATACCTGTTCGATGGTTTTAAGGTCTTTATATTCTGCTGCATGTCCAAAATATTTAACTCCTGCCAAATGGGAAAAAGTTGCAATGGGGCCAAGAAAGCCTACGATAGCTTTTTTTTGGGACAGTCGGCAGGTAGTTATTATTTCATGGAAGATTGATTTTAGTGAATCTTCTGGGAATTTATCATGGTTATCACTAATTAACCTATCATATATTTCTTTCTCTCTTCGAGGATCCCATTTAGCTCTATTGTCTTCATTTTTTAAAATACCAATTTGTTTTGCAAGATCGAGTCTATTTTTTAGTAGTTGTAAAACAGTATCGTCTATTTTGTCGATACCTTCCCTTACGTCTTTAATACTAGTTGTGTCTTTCATTGTTTTTGCCTTTGATAGTTAGACGATTGCTTGGATGAGGTTAATAATATTAGGCTGAGTGGTGATTCTTGTCAAGAAATTAAAACTCTGTCGAAATTAGTGAAAAAAAGTATCATTTCACAAAAATGCAAGGAAGATAGACTATGTAACACATATGGTTTCTCTATAGTTTGGGTGAAATGCTTTTTCTTTAAATAATTACCATTTATTACTTGAATATGGATATTTATTCAATTAATGTAGTTGCCAATTCGGTCTTTAGTGTGTTTTGTCTTATCTTGTAATATTTAAATAGCAAAACACTGTAGGGATAATATGTTGTTATCCTGGTACAATATAATTAGATCCAAGCTAGGAGGAATGTATGAACAAGAAGGAACTTGTTGAGTATATCGCAGAAAGCGCTGACATCAGTAAAGGCGATGCTACAAAGGCTTTAGATGCAACTTTGGCTGCCGTTTCAGATACCTTAAAAAAAGGTGACAAGCTTACTTTAGTAGGTTTTGGTACTTTTTCCGTATCTAAACGTGCTGCAAGAACAGGTAGAAATCCTAAAACAGGTGCTGAGTTACAGATTGCTGCTAAAAATATTGCAAAGTTTAAAGCCGGAAGCAAATTAGCTGAAAGCATTAACTAGTATAGCTTGTTGATCATAGATAGTGTGACAGGATAATTATATTGCTGTTAGTCTATTGATTTTTAGGAGATTAATTACTCATTTATGGGTTTGATCTCCTATTTTCGTTTTTAGTGGAGTTCATTAAGTATTTATCTATATTGATTTCTATTAAAAATTAAATATGTTTTTAATTATTAATGAAGTCGCCGTGAATCTGTTGATGATTAATGTAATATCTAATTTATCTCTTCACTGAAATAGTTATATATATCATTTGAATTTACATCTATTTTCTGTTTGTTATAGAGGGACTATGCACGGATTACTGGCAGTTTATACTGGAAATGGCAAAGGCAAAACAACCTCGTCACTTGGTCATATCGTTCGAGCTTTAGGGCATGGCAAAAAAGTGGCTGTTGTGCAATTCATTAAAGGTAGTTGGCAGACAGGCGAGCAGAAATTTTTCCAAGAACAAAATGATGTTGATTTTCATGTTATGGGAAGAGGTTTTACATGGAATAGTGAAGATTTAGATAAAGACATTGCTATTGCTAGAGATGCTTGGCATTTGGCGGTTGATATTATAAATGAAAATAATTACGACCTTGTAGTTTTAGATGAGTTAACATATTTACCACACTATAATATGATAGAAGAATCAGTGATTGTCGATGTTTTACTAAACAAACCAAAAAATCAACATATTATTGTTACTGGCAGATATGCTAGTAACAAGCTTATCGAGATTGCTGATTTAGTAACAGAGATGCAAGAAGTAAAACATCCATTTAAAAAAGGTATTAAAGCCCAAGCAGGCTTTGATTTTTAAATATTATAAGTAATTAAATTATAACAGGAAAATCAATGAATGTAACATTACTCGATTACGGGGCAGGGAATGTCCGAAGTGTTAGAAATGCTATAAAAAAACTTGGTTATAATATTGTTGATGTAGAAAAACCTCAGGATATTTTAACAGCTGAAAGATTAATATTCCCAGGTGTTGGTAGTTTTGGTTCTGTGATGCAGAAATTAAATGATCTTGGGTATGTAGAACCACTTAAGCAAAGAATAAAAGAAGACAAACCGTTTCTTGGTATTTGCGTGGCTTTGCAGAGTTTATTTGAAGGAAGTGAAGAAAGCCCAGGGGTGCATGGTCTAAATATTTTGCCTGGCATCATAAAAAAATTTCCTACAGGCGAATTATCCGTCCCGCAAATAGGCTGGAATGATATTGAAATTTTAAAACAATCTGTGACTTTTAATAATTACAATTCTGAAAAGCTGTATTTTGTTCATTCATATCATGCCAGTATTGCAGATGTATCCTCTGACTGGGCTTTAACTCAGACTGAATATGGTTTTTCTTTTATCTCTGCAGTTGAAAAAGGAAATGTAACAGCCTGCCAATTTCATCCTGAAAAAAGCGGCAAAGCTGGTCTAAACATATTAGACAATTTCCTAAAAGATGATCCTTTAGTCGTTGGTAATAATCCTCAGTCAATTACAAAAACGGGGTTTGCCAAACGGGTTATTGCTTGTTTGGATGTTCGTGGCAATGATAAGGGTGATCTTGTTGTAACTAAGGGAGATCAATACGATGTCCGTGATAAGGGTGATGTTCGGAATCTAGGAAAACCAGTTGAGTTAGCTGAGAGGTATTACAAGGAAGGAGCCGATGAGGTAACTTTTCTTAATATCACTGGCTTTAGAGATTTTCCTATGGAAGATCAACCGATGCTTGAAGTGTTAAGACAAACCTCCGAAAATGTCTTTGTTCCTCTAACGATAGGTGGTGGAATTCGAAATTTTGTTGATAGCACTGGTAAAGAATATACGGCATTAGATGTTGCCTCGGAATATTTTCGTTCAGGAGCTGATAAAATTTCCATAGGTTCTGATGCTGTCGCAATTGCTGAAGAATATATAAAAACCGGCAAAAAAACAGGACAGAGTTCTATTGAATCTATTTCAAATGTGTATGGTGCTCAGGCAGTCGTGATATCAGTTGATCCTAGAAGAATCTATGTTAAATCACCGCAAGATACTTCTCATAATTGTTTGAAAACTGATGTTCTAGGACCAGCAAGTGAAGAGTATTGTTGGTATGAATGCACTGTTAAAGGCGGACGTGAAGGGAGTAGTCTTGATGTAATTCAGTTGGTTCAGGCCTGCGAAGAACTCGGTGCTGGTGAAATATTGCTTAACTGTATAGATAAGGATGGCACCAATGATGGTTTTGAAATCGCTTTGGTTGATTCTGTGAAAAAAGCGGTTAATATTCCAGTCATTGCTTCAAGTGGTGCTGGTTCTGCACAGCATTTTGTTGATGTTCTAAAGGCAACTGATACAGATGCAGCTTTGGCAGCCGGGATTTTCCATAGAAAAGAAGTTACAATTTCTGAAATTAAAGAAGCTCTCCATGGGGCAAATATTTCTCATAGGTAAGTAAGAAATAACGCATATATAATAATGACTGACAAAAGAATTATACTTGCCTCTCCTAGAGGTTTTTGTGCAGGTGTTGAAAGAGCAATTGAAACCGTTAAAATTGCTCTAAAGGAGCATGGGTCTCCTGTCTACGTTTTACATGAAATTGTTCATAATAAACATGTGATACTTGCTCTTGAGACTGCTGGAGCCGTTTTTGTTGAAGAGCTAGACGAAGTACCTGCTGGAAGTATCTGCATTTTTAGTGCTCATGGTGTGTCCGCTTCAACGGAGAAAAAGGCATCTCAGCTAGGTCTAAAAACAATTGACGCAACATGTCCGCTGGTATCAAGTGTTCATCGAATGGTGGAAAAATACTCTAGACAAAGTGACCAAGTTATTATAATTGGTCATCATGGACATCCGGAGGTTGAGGGCACTGCAGGCCGAGTAGAAAAAGATGATGTTTTAGTTGTTGCAACTGCCAAAGAAGCTGAAGCACTACAAGTTATTGATCCGGATAAAATTGCCTTTGTGACACAAACGACTCTCGCCGAGAATGATATAAATTCGGTTCTTTCTATACTTAGGAAAAGGTTTCCTAGTCTTAAAGGTCCTAAATCTAATATTTGCTTTGCAACTCAAAACAGACAGAATGCTGTTCGGGAGCTTGCTAAGCATTCGGATATTATTTTAGTTGTTGGTTCTAAAAATAGTTCCAATTCAAATCGATTACGAGAAGTTGGTAGAGAATGTGGCTGTGATGCATATTTAGTGGATGATTTTACTGACTTGGTTGCTGATTGGTTTGAAGGAGTGAAAACTATTGGCATAACTGCTGGGGCTTCAGCACCAGAGGGTTTAGTAGAAGGTGTTATAGGTTGGCTTCGCAACACGGACACTTGGCAAGTTGAAGAAATGGAGGGTGAGGAGGAAAAGGTTCATTTTTCCACAGCTAGATTGAATATTTATTGCTAGTTTATTTTGTTATATCCTGAATTATTCAAAGATATTAAGTGATTTAATGGGCTATTTTATTTTCCGAAAAAAATTTTTCAGTTTTGGCATTAAGATGTCAATTATTATAATTCTTTTAGTAGCCCATGCCTGCCAAGGGGCAGAGTATGATGGTAAGCTTCATTCTGACTATGTTTTAGTCGGTAGTCATCAATCCTTTTCTTGTTCGCAGTGTCATATAGATACTTCTAGACCAAGGATTACTAAGTGTATTGATTGTCATTATCGTGATATACCTAACTATGCCTCCTGCAATAGTTGCCACACCTTACAAAATCAAAAAGACGAACAGCATCAAATATCACACTTTGGAAAACATTGTGCTTATTGTCATGAATCTGGTAACTGGAACATTTCAATTAACAGTAGCTTAGAACAACAAAACTGTATTAATTGTCATGAGAAAGACTTGCCAGTTCGGCACTACAGTATTATCCAGTGTTATCTCTGTCATACCGGTTCATCTTGGAATACATTTAAATTTGACCATAAAGGTTTTGTTGATTGTGTAAAATGTCACAGTCGTCCTGAGGAGCACAAAACCGGCAAGTGTGACTCCTGTCATGACATTAAAGACTGGAGTAATGGCAGTTATCTGCCTACCAGAAAACTTCTCGACTGGATTAATTAGCAGATTTTCTCCAAATAATTACAACATATATCTAGTTGCAGAGGTATATTAAAAAGCATTCGTCCTTAACATAATTTAAGGTGTTTTATAATATTTTTACCGTTCATATTTACTAACAAAGGATCAAATGTTTATTATATCATTAGAGTACATAAAGCAGCTAGAAGAAGTAGAAGACTTCCTTGAAGCACACGTTAAATATTTAAAGGAACAATATGTTCTTGGACATTTTATTGCGTCTGGGAGAAAAGTTCCAAGAACTGGTGGTGTCATTTTATCCAATATTAAAACAAGAGAAAAACTTGAAGTTGTATTGGCAAAAGATCCTTTTTATCAACATGGTATTGCAACATATGATATTAATGAATTCATTCCGAGTATGGTTGCTGAAGGTTACGAAATGTTAAAAGGTGAATTCAAGTCATAAATGCATGACTCTTTATTTTTCTAACATCTATTCCCGTAGCTACCTGAAAAGCCTCATATGGTGTTTTGAAACCTAAACATTTTCTAGGGCTACTGTTTAATTTATTAATAGCATCACAAACGACCTTGGAAATTCCATTGATTTAGCAAGATACTGCCGAGCAAATTCATTGTAAATAATATCGCCAAATTTCGCAAATATTCTTCAATAATGGCACTAAAGTTTGCGCCATCTTTTTCGACTTGGTTTTCTGTGTATGTAGGGCACAAGCAATCACAGTAGCTTGTTTGTACCGATAACCTCTGCCGCCTTGGTTCCGGTTGACCTCCCGTGATATTGCCTTTTTTAGATCTTCCAAGGGTAAGGGTGGCAGAACAAAAATATTTACCACTTTTTTCCAAGATCTTTTATTAGCTGACTTCCGAAGTTATGCATTTATCGTTTGAATTAAGGCATGATAAAACTTTTGGATCATGTAGTTTTGGCAGGCTTTATTGTGTAGATTGTAGACTTTATTGTTTTTCTAGACTCTGGAGTAATAAATTCGTAGGCAGGTAAAGTATTCTTTAGGTATGGAGTAATAGAAGGCACAGAAAAACCCCCACCTACTTTATAAGTTGGTGGGGGTTTAGATCAATGATCTTTTAAATTCTATTTTCTTCTACAGCATGACAGGCCACAATTGAGCCATTGTCAACTTTTATAGGTTTTGGAATTTCCGCTCGGCAACGTGTGTTAGCCTCAGGGCATCTGCCATGAAAAACACAACCAGTTGGTAAGTTGATAGGGGTTGGTACATCGCCTTTTAAAATGAGATGGGAAAAACCTTTTTGCCCAAATTGTGGGATTGCAGAAAGCAAAGCTTTAGTATAAGGGTGTTTTGGGTCTTTATAAAGAGTTTCGGTTTCAGCAAATTCGCAAAGGGTACCTAGATACATTACTGCAACTTCTGTAGAGATATGCTCAACTACAGATAGGTCATGGCTGATAAACATGTATGTAAGACCATGTTTTTCTTGCAGATCCATCAGCAGATTTAGCACCTGAGCCTGAATCGAAACATCAAGAGCTGCAATAGGCTCATCAGCTACAATAAATTCGGGATCAACAGCTAAGGCGCGGGCAATTGAAATACGTTGTCGTTGTCCACCAGAAAACTCATGAGGAAATCTAGTTCGCCAGAGAGGGTCAATTCCCACATGCTGCATAACTTCAGCAACCTTATCTTTCACGTCAGATTTAGAAAAGCTTTTATTGTGGAAGCGAATAGGCTCTTCTAGGGTAGATTCAACAGTCATTCTAGGGTTAAGAGAAGAATAGGGGTCTTGAAATACCATCTGCATTTTGCGGCGGTAAGGCTTTAGATCATTATGACTTAGGTTATCTATACGTTTACCTTCGTATAAAATTTCTCCACTATTAGTGTTATGAAGACGAATAACACACCTAGCAAGGGTAGATTTACCGCAACCAGATTCCCCAACCACCGAGACGGTTTCACCACGACCAATATCAAAACTGATGTCGTTTAGAGCGTGGACTACAGTCTCTTCACGAACGAATCGATTATTTTTGAATTTGATTTGTTCCAGTAAGCCGCCAGAGATATCAAACTCTTTCACCACATTTTTTATGCTTAATAAGGTGTCTTTTTTCATAATATTATCGCCTTATTTTAAAAGATGGCATGCAACCTGGCCGCCACTTTCTTTTTGTTCGAGGGTTGGAGTTTTCTCGCGACATATCTCTTCACAAAGAGAGCATCGTTCGTGGAAAGCACAGCCTTTGCTTTTATTAGTAATGCTAGGCATAGAACCAGGAATTTGGTTAAGCCTGCCTTTTCTAGATACATTTTGTGGAAGTGCAGCTAGTAATCCTTGTGTGTATGGATGTTGTGCATTAGTGACAATGTCTTCAGTATTGGCAAGTTCGACAATTCCTCCGGCATACATAACCGCAATGCGTTCTGCCACAGTCGAGACAACAGCAAGATCGTGGGTAATAAGTATTAATGCCATATTTTCAGCTTCACATAAATCAAGAAGCAACTCCATTATATCTGCTTGAATCGTTACATCAAGAGCGGTAGTTGGTTCATCAGCAATAATAAGAGATGGTGAAGTTAAAAGGGCAATGGCAATAACAATACGTTGCCTCATACCTCCAGAAAATTCGTGGGGGTATTGTTTCAATCTTTTTTCAGGGGACGGAATAGCTACTTTTTTAAGTTTATCTAAGGCAATCTCCATCGCTTCTTTTTCAGAGATATTTTTGTGAGCCAAGATTGTTTCAATCATCTGGGTGCCAATGGTAAGCACAGGATTGAGAGTCATCATAGGATCTTGGAAAATCATACTGATTCGATTTCCTCTAATCTGACGTATCTCTTCAGCACTTAATTTTGGGAGGTCTTTTCCTTCAAAGAAAACTGATCCCTCTGATACAAAACCGGGTTTAGAAATTAGATTGATGATTCCAAAACCTGTAACTGATTTCCCTGCCCCAGACTCGCCTACGAGACCAAGGCGTTGACCTTGCTCTAAATCAAAACTTATTCTGTCTACGGCAGTAAATATTTTTTCTCGTAGTTTAAAGTCAATCTTCAGACCTTGCACCGAGAGTAATTTAACCTTGTTCATAGTTTAGTCCTTATACAGTTTTGGGTTCAAATAATCACGTAACCAATCACCAAGTAAATTGATGGAAAGGATGAGGACTACAAGGGCGATACCTGGCATAAGAGTGATCCACCATGAGCCACTAAAAATATAATCAAAACCGGAGTTTATAAGTGAGCCTAAACTTGGTCTAGTAACTGGCATACCAAGACCAATAAACGATAGTGCTGCTTCACTCATGATGGCATTAGCCACCTGCACAGTAGAGATAACGAGAACAGGAGTCATGGTGTTAGGTAAAATATGTCGCCACATAATTCTGGATGACTTAAGACCAACAACCCTCGCTGCTTCAACATATTCTTTTTTACGTTCGGCGAGCACAGAGGCACGAACGGTACGAGCGTATTGAGGCCATTCAGCAAAGCCAATAATAAAAATCAGAATAGGGATTGCATATGTTTCATAAAACCCGATACCAAATATTCCTTGAGATATTGCTCCAAAGAAGATGGCGATCATATATGTGGAAAAGCTAAGTTGCACATCTGCTAATCGCATAAGAAATGTGTCAATCTTCCCACCTTTATAACCTGCCACTAGCCCGACAATGATTCCGATAAAAGATTGCAATAATACCGCTCCAAGTCCGATGAGGATGGAGACACGCATGCCGTAAAGCATGGTAGACAGCATATCTCGACCTTGGGAGTCAGTACCAAGGAGAAAATTTGAATCGCTTCCCGCTTCCCAGACGGGTGGAAGTTCGGAATCCATAATATCAATGGTAGATGGATTGTAAGGATCGTGGGGAGCTATGATTGGTGCCCCAAAACTAACAATCACTAAAAAAGCTAACACCACAAAAGAGGTTAGTGCTATGGGATCGCGAAGGAAATTGAAAAGAAAATAACTGTTTTTGAACTCTTTAAGTTTACCCATTATTTTCTCCCCGCGACTCTAACTGTAGGATTGACAAATCCGTAAATAAGATCGACCACAGTATTAACAACTACAAAGATAAGTCCCACAAAGACAAGGTACGCTACCATGAGTGAGGTATCTGCTCTTTCGACGCTTTCTATGAACATTGAACCCATACCTTGCCACTGAAAAACAGTTTCTGTAAGAATTGTAAAGGCTATCAAGGTTCCTAGTTGCACACCACCAACGGTGATAACTGGCAATAGTGTATTTTTAAAAGCATGCACATAAAGAACACGGTTTGCTTTTAAGCCTTTGGCATGGGCAAATTTAACATATTCTGTTTCTAGGCTCTCTTTCATTTCAGCTCTAATTAAACGAATGAAAAGTGGAAGCATAATAGAGGTTAAAGATATGGTTGGCAGGATAAAGTGAAGTAAACCATCGACTGTAAAAAAACCAGATTTCCAACCAGGGAAAATTTCTACAAGCTCTCCACGGCCAAAGGAAGGAAGCCAGCCAAGACCTACCGCAAATACATATATAAGAAGAATCGCTGTTAAAAAGACAGGGATGGATACGCCTATTATACTAGCTCCCATAAAAAATCTAGAAAGCCAAGAACGAGGGTTAACTGCTGCATAAATCCCAAGAGGTACCGAGAGTAAGATGACAAGGAAAGAGGTGGCAAAAACCAACTCAAGTGTTGCTGGAGCCTTACTCATTATGACATCGACAGCGGGTTTTTTAAAATAAAATGAGTTACCTAGGTCACCTTTGAGGGCATTGCCAACAAATCGTGTCCATTGGGTTAAGAAAGGGTCATTAAGACCAAGTTCGGTGCGAATGGCATCTCGTTCATCTGCTGAAACGGAAATGCCTGTAATTTCACGGACAGGGTCGCCAACGCTCTGTTTAATGGCAAAACCAATTACGCTAATAATTAGCATGACAAAGATGGCTTGGCTGATCCGGCGAATAAAAAATGCAATCATGTTTTAAGGTCTCTTTTTAAAAAAAGAAAAACTAATGTTTCGGGTAATTTATTTTTGCTGGTGGGCCACTAGTAGATATAAAACGGCCTGATCTAGTAAAACTAGATCAGGCCAATCAATATTAAAGCTAGTTGTGAGCGTGAATAGAAAACCACGCTTTACAGACGAAGCTTATTTCATATTGAGGTCTCCAAAATATGGATAGTTCATCACGTTAACAATGTCTTTTGTGTTAACGAGTTTATCGTTACCAGCCCAAGAAAGCATCTGCCAGTGTAGTGGAATATATGCAGCATCATTGTAAAGGATTGTCTCTATCTCTTGTAACATAGCTGAACGCTTAACTAGATCAGTTTCGCTTTGAGAAGCCATGGTTAGCTCATCAACTTTTTGGTTACAATAATTACCACTATTGTACTGACCGTAACCAGATTCTTTGCTTGGGCACATGTATAGATACTCAAAGAAGTTTGCACTGTCTTCAGTATCAGAATGCCAACCAATCAATTGCATGTCAGCTACTTGAGCATCGAACTTATCCCAATATTGAGCTTTAGGCATTGTTTGTAGCTCAACTTTGATATTAATTTTGGCAAGCATGGAAACAATAGCTTCAGAAATTTTCTCATCGTTGACGTAGCGATTATTTGGGGCAATCATAGACACAGTGAAACCGTTTTCGTAACCAGCTTCTTTCATGAGTTCTTTTGCCTTTTCAATGTCAAAGCGAGGCTTAAGTTCTTCAACATATCCTGCATACCCTGGAGGAGAACTTAGTCCAGCAACAGTAGCACGATCCTTCATGATTTTTTGAACAATACCAGTGTTATTTACAGCAAGATCAATCGCAGTACGAACACGTTGGTCTTTAAATTCTTCACGACGTTTCTGGTTTAATTGTACTGTAATGATACGGGTTCCTGGTATTGAGATAAGCTCAAGATTATCTTGATTCTCAATTCTCTCGAAATCCTGTGGTGGAACAGGCATGATGAAATCTACATCGCCAGAAAGAAGAGCAGCTAGGCGGGTTGCATTTTCACTAATAGGGGTCATGATGATCTTATCAACATTACCAGTATTTTTATCCCAATATTCAGGGAATTGATCTAATACCCAACGTTGACCTTGCTCACGTTCGGTAACTTGATATTTACCAGTTCCTGATTCAAACTCGTTGGCAAAGGAATAATCAGTTTTGACAATGGCGTCTTTTGCAAGACCTTTGTCGTCTTTTCCGCTATAGAATACTGAATCCATAGGGAAAATATAGGTACACATGTTAAGAGTAAGACCGTATGGCTTCTTTGTTTTAATATCCACTGTGTGGTCGTCTACGACAACAGCTTGGGCAAAAGGTTCAAAGAGACCTTTATAATCAGAGCTTTTTGCCAAGCGATCTAAAGTCCAAACAACGTCTTTAGCGGTAAAAGGGTTACCTGAGTGAAATTTAACACCTTCACGAAGGGTCAGGCGAAGGGTTGTAGGATCAACACGTTCCCATTTTGTTGCTAGACGAGCTTCAAACTTCATGTCTTGAGTCCAACGTACTAAAGGATCAAAAACCATATGGGAGTATTGTAGCATTCCACCTGATAACTGAACATGAGGATCAAGAGATACTGGGTCAGCATCCATTGCTAGCTTTAGTGTCTTACCTGCTTTAGCAACTTCAACTTTTTCAGGTGTCGGTGTTTGAGTCTTTTGGCTTACTGGCTCTTGACTAGTGGTTTTACCGAAATATCCGGTAAAATATCCATAGCCTGCACCAGCCACTACTACAGCCAAGAACAAAAGGGCTAATTTTTTCACTGTAATCTCCTTTTAAATTTTCATATAACCCATCTATTGATGAGTCGCTTCAAATCAGTTGCTATATAATGTTTTTATGGGGGGTTTTCAATAATAATGTTGTTTCTGGTCAGTTCAGTGTGATAAGTCCATTGGGTAGGTAAATGGCGTTTCTATGCTGTTTGGTGCGATATTCAAAATAGGAGGTGGGGTATCAGTGCTTTTAGTTAATAATCAGTCGTATGGGTAGTTGTATGCTGAATTTTATTCACTTTGGTGATAAAGGTGTGTTTTTGTTTTGATTTGTAATTACTCGTAATATGTGCAATAGGGTAAATCTAATTATGAAGTATTATATATTTGGTATTGTCAATTATTGCAAAATTGGAGATTTGGATGTTTGGGAAAGAAATTTATGAGCAACGTCGGCTGGCATTAAAAGCAAGGATGCAGACTGGAATTGCTATTTTTATTGGCAACATTGAAAGCCCACGTAATTTTTCTGATAACTGTTACCCATTTAGACAGGATAGTACATTTCTCTACTATTTTGGCATTAATCAACCAAATATGATAGCAGTTATTAACTTTGATTCTGGTGATGAAATTATTTTTGCTAACGCGCCAACTATTGATGAAATTGTATGGATGGGGCCTCAACCTTCAATGTCTGAACTTGCTGAGCAAGTTGGAGTTGTTTGTGTTGGGCAGTTGGTTGATTTTTTTAAGTATGTAGTCGTTAACCAGAAAAAGAAAACAAAACTGCATGTTCTTCCCCCCTATACCGATAGTGCAAAAATCTCTTTAGGTGTGATTTTCGATTGCCAAATTCCGAATATTCACAGGTTTGTTTCCATCGATTTGGTTAAGGCTGTGATTGCTCAGCGCGAAATTAAATTACCAGAAGAGATAGAGCAACTTCATCTAGCTGCTTCGATATCTGTGGATATGCACCTTGCTGCAATGAAGAGTGTAAGACCTGGTATGCGAGAAAGTGATATGATGGCCGAGGTGATGAAAGTGGCTTTAGCTCATGGTGCCCCATCTTTTCAGCCAATTGTAACGACTAATGGTGCAACTTTACATAATCACTTTTATGGTAATATACTAAAAGATGGGGATTTACTCCTCCTTGATGCCGGTGCAGAATCACCAGAGTTCTATGCAGGAGATCTATCATCTGTGATACCTGTAAATGGCATATTTTCTGCGAAACAACGCAATATTTATGAAATTACTCTTGCCTCCCATGAAAAAGCTATTTCTTGTTTGAAACCTGGAGTTAATTTTATTGATATCCATTTTGCAGCTTGTAAAGAAATTGCCAAAGGTTTATCTGAGCTTGGGCTTATGAAAGGCAATGTTGACACTGCTGTTGAAAGAGGTGCTCATGCTCTATTTATGCCATCTGGATTAGGGCATATGCTTGGACTTGATGTCCACGATATGGAAAATTTAGATGAAGTTCATGTGGGTTATGATGGTAAGGCCAAGAGCAATCTTTTTGGTTTGAAATCTTTACGATTGGGTAAAGAGTTGAAAGCTGGCATGGTATTAACCATAGAACCAGGAATCTATTTTATTCCCGAACTGATAAAGATGTGGAGTGAGGAAAATAGATTTGATGAGTTTTTGAATTATCCTGAAATAGAAAAATATCTAGATTTCACAGGAATTAGGAACGAGGAAGATTTTCTTATAACTGAAACCGGATATGAAGTGCTTGGTAAAGCAAAACCCAAAACAATTGATGATGTTGAAGCTGTAATATTAGAAAGATGATTGATTTATCTTAGTTGGTTTTAACCAACTAAGATAAAATATAGGGTCTAATGTTCGGATTTTAATACAGAAAGGAATGCGGTTTGCGGTATATCTACATTGCCGACGGTCTTCATTCTCTTTTTACCTGCTTTTTGTTTCTCAAGTAGTTTTCTTTTTCTAGAAATATCACCACCGTAACATTTAGCGGTAACATCTTTTCTCATGGCTGAGATATTTGTTCTGGCAACTACACTACCACCTATGGCAGCTTGAATAGCAATTTTGAACATTTGCTTTGGTATTTCTTCTTTTAACTGCTCGCAGGCATGGAGACCACGTTTTCTTGCATTTTCACGGTGTACTAATTGGGCGAGTGCATCAACTGGTTCTGCGTTAACAAGGATGTCTAACTTTACAAGATCTGCTTTTCGATAATCTAACATTTCATAATCAAAAGAGCCGTAACCTTGGGTTACTGATTTTAGGCGGTCGTAAAAATCATAAATTACTTCGGCCAAAGGCAGCTCACAGGTGAATTCGATTCGTCCTGGAGTCGGGTAATGAAAATTTGTGTTTTCGCCTCTTCTGTCTATACAAAGAGTCATAATTGCACCCATATATCTTTCTGGTATAAGAATGGTTGCTTTTATATACGGTTCTTCTATGTGAGAAATATGTGAAGGGTCAGGGAAGTGGGCAGGGTTATCAACTTCTAGCTCACTGCCATTGGATAGAAAGAAAATATATTTAACTGAAGGGACTGTTAAAATAAGCGAAATATCAAATTCTCGTTCAAGTCTTTCCTGGACTACTTCCAGGTGAAGGAGGCCAAGGAACCCGCATCTAAAACCAAAACCAAGGGCGACAGAAGAATCTTTTTCAAAACTCAGGGCTGCGTCGTTTAATTGTAATTTTTCAAGAGCTGCAGCTAAATCCTCGTATTCATCGGTGGTGATAGGGTAAATGGATGAAAAAACTACCTGTTGCATCTCTTTGAAACCCGGGAGAGGAGTTTCGCAAGGGTTATCCCTTAGGGTGATTGTGTCACCTGGTTTTGTATCTTTAATTGTTTTAATTCCAGCTAGGATATATCCGACTTGTCCTGCTGAAAGTGTTTTCTGGGCTTCTCTTTTCACTTTGAATAAGCCGACTTCCTCAACTTTGTATTCAGAGTCATGGTACATGAAACGGATGGTGTCCCCAGCTTTAAGACTGCCATTTATAATTCTAACTGAAATTATTGTTCCTCTAAATGGATCGTAGTTAGCATCGAAAATTAGAGCCTGTAGGGGGGCCTTGGGGTCACCTTCTGGTGGTGGCACAAACTCAACAATTGTTTCAAGTATTTCATTTACGCCGATGCCACTTTTGGCGGAACAAAGTCTAATTAGATCGCCGTCAAGACCAAGATCATCTTCAATTTGCTGGCTTACAAGTTCTGGCTCCGCAGAAGGAAGATCAATTTTGTTAACCACAGGAATAATCTCTAAATCATTTTCCATGGCTAGGTAAAGGTTGGCGAGCGTTTGAGCTTCTACACCTTGAGCAGCATCGACAATAAGCAATGCACCTTCGCAGGAAGTTAAGGCCCTAGACACTTCATAGCTAAAATCCACGTGGCCAGGTGTATCTACAAGATTAAGCTCATATTCTTTGCCGTCTTTTGCCGTGAAAGGTAGGCACATAGTCTGGCTTTTAATCGTTATTCCACGTTCCCGCTCAATATCCATACTATCAAGTAATTGATCTTGGAATTCTCGATCGGTAATTAGGGAACAGTTTTGAATCATGCGGTCGGCAAGTGTGGATTTGCCGTGGTCAATATGAGCAATTATGCTGAAGTTACGTATGTTTTTCATTTATTAGCACGGTATAGTTATCAGGATTCTGAGGTGTTGTTATGATGGCGATTTCATATCATAGTTTAGACAAGAAGAAAATACAAATTTACTATTAATAGTACCCTCAAATAGCATGTCACGGGTAGATATCACTGTTAGTTAGCCTTCTTGTGTTGGGCATTCCCTTGATTTATCGACCTAAAAGATGTTTTTGCGAGTGCGTTGCTAGAGTAGGATGTAAATCGAAATCATAGTCTAATGTTTAAGCTATGTTAATCAATGTAAGTATTTTAGGCTATCTCCAATTAGTTTATCCATCAATGTGCATACTATGTTATAATAAATTATACATAGTAATCTATTTATCGATCAATTGTTTGAAGCAGTCGGTCACCAATTAAGTTTATTACTACTGGTGCTAGTGACTCTTGTGTAAATAAGAAAAGTGGTTTCATCGAGGGAGTTGCAGGCTATAAATTATACTGACTATGGTTTATAAGAATAATTAATTGTGAAATACACTATTAACTCCCTGAATTAACCACGTATTACATAGTCGTGAATTGTTAAATAGTATTTTGTAGTTATTAATGAAAACAGCTTGTCTTGCTTAATGCGTTATAATCATTAATATTGTGTTTTAATTTTTTAATGTCTTCTAGAAACTTCAATAATTAATATGTTCTAGTACAAATTGTGAATAGAGAAAATATGAGCAAAAAGAAAATACCTGAAATTTCACCTACCGAAATATTGCCAGCAGAAGATAAAGGAACTTCTGTGGGCTTTGAAAACCCTCTGGTGTCATTATCTGATAACGAAAATTTACCAGCTGTAAGTAATCCTGCTCTGCATAGATATCTTCAAGAAATTAGCCAATATGAACTTCTTTCAAGAGAAGAAACAGAAGAGCTAGCCGCTAGGTTTAAAGAAACAGGCGATCAAGATGCTGCTTATCGATTGGTTTCGTCTAATTTGCGCTTAGTAGTGAAGGTTGCTATGGATTTTCAGAAATATTGGATGCAAAATTTTATGGACTTAATCCAGGAAGGTAATGTCGGATTAGTCCAAGCCACCAAGAAATTTGACCCCTACCGTGGAGTTAAGTTCTCATATTATGCTGCTTATTGGATAAGAGCCTATGTGCTCAAATTTATCATGGATAATTGGCGTTTGGTTAAAATTGGTACGACTCAAGCACAGAGAAAATTATTTTTTAGTTTAAATAAAGAACGAAAGCTTTTAGAATCTCAAGGATTTAAGGCTGAGCCTAAGTTGCTTGCTGAGAGACTAAATGTGAAGGAAAAAGAAGTTATTGAAATGAGTCAGCGGATGGATAACTGGGATGTCTCCCTTGAAAGTCCAGTAAAATCCGATTCCGACGACGAACAGAAAAGTTTTTTGCCAAGTAATGGCCCTGGTATTGAGGCGATGGTTGCTGGCAGAGAAGTTAAGGTAAAGCTCAATGAATTGATTGATGTTTTAAAAGTTAATCTTAACGAAAAAGAGACGATGATTCTTGAAGAACGTCTTCTAACAGATGAGCCTTTGACCTTACAGAATATCGCAGACCGTTTTGGTATCTCTCGCGAGAGGGTGCGACAGATTGAAGTAAATTTATTAAAGAAAATGAGAAAACATTTTGAAGCTGAGATGCCTGATATTGTTGATTATTTTGATGGTGAAAAGATTGTGATTCAGTCAGAAAAGTGATTTTTATATAAGGAAAATGAACATGAATGTACCCCTGTTAGATTTGAGCAAGCAACTAGCTACTTATGAAGATGAAATGATAGCCGCAGTTACAAAAGTTGTTCGTTCAACTAGATATATTCAAGGACCAGAAGTTGAAGGTTTAGAGAAGGAAATTGCTGAGTACAGTGGCGTTGCAAATGGTGTTGGTGTTTCAAGTGGAACAGATGCACTACTGGTTAGCTTGATGTCGCTTAAAATTGGGGTGGGAGATAAGGTTCTTACTACTCCTTATTCGTTTTTTGCAACCATGGGCGTTATTTTACGCGTAGGTGCTATACCCGTTTTTGCTGATATAGATCCAGTTAGTTATAATATTGATCCAGAGAAAATGGCAGAGGTATTAGCAGCAGATACAGAAAGAACTATAAAAGCGATAATGCCTGTGCATTTATACGGTCAATGTGCTGATATGAAAGCAATCATGGCTTTAGCTGAGAAATATGACTTGCCCGTTATCGAAGATGCAGCTCAGGCTATAGGTGCTGAGTATCCTTGGGACACTGATGGTATTAAGAAAAATATGCGTGCTGGTTCCATGGGCAATTGTGGCTGTTTTTCATTTTTCCCTAGTAAAAATCTAGGTGGTATTGGTGATGCTGGGATGGTTGTGTCTAAAGATGATGATCTTGCATATAAAATGGGTTTGATGCGAAATCATGGTATGGAACCGAAATATTATCATCCTGAAGTGGGGGGTAATTTTAGAATAGATCCAATTCAGGCGACTGCTCTTAGGGTCAAGCTTCCATATCTTGAATCGTGGCACAAAGGTCGTCGTTCAAATGCCATGGCCTATGAAACAATGTTTGGCAAAACTAGTCTGTTAGATTCTGGAAAGGTTCAACTTCCAGTGCGAATTTATGAGGATGATAGTTTTGAGCAAAATGCCAATTATCATATTTACAATCAATTCATTCTTCGAGTGGAAAACCGTGATGAGTTAAGGGATTTTCTTTTGCGAGAAGGGGTAGGTTGTGAGGTTTATTATCCAGTTCCTATGCACAAACAGGAATGCTTAGGTGATCTCAGGCATGAATTATCTTTCCCAGAAGCTGAAAAGGCGTCTAGCGAAACTATTGCAATTCCAATTTTTGCTGAATTAACTATAGAGCAACTTCAATATGTAGTAGATAAGATTGAAGAGTTCTATAAGTAGATCTTTAGGTGGTTATGAAGATACAATTTTACAAGCCACCTTCGTTTATTTTTAATTTCTTTGATAGTTTCTTTTTTTCTGTGAAAACACAAATTCTTAAGATCTTAGTTTTCATCCTTTTTTATCCTGTGGCGGTCTTTGCTTACATAAGTCCTACACAGGATTTATCTATTGTTTCCCCTCAGCTTCCTGAGTGGCGATATGATTGGCAACAGGCTCGTAATTTTGTCTTGAAAGGCGATTTGAATTCGGCGGACAATTTATATTTTAAAATATTAAAAGAGAAGCCATATCTAATTGAAGTCCGTTGGGAATACGCTAATTTAAAGTTTCTGCAAAAAGATTTCTTAACAGCAAAAAAGGAAGCTAGCCTTTTGCTAGAGATAAATCCCAGTGGGGCTAGGTACAATCTATTAGCGGGAGATATAAACTTTGCAATAAATGATTATGAGGGCTCATTGCTCTATTATAGTTCGGTTTATGATGAAACACCGTTCACTGAAGATGGAACAAAGGCTCTTGATGGCATTGTGCAATCTAATCTTGCTTTAGGTAATGAGATTGCCGTTCTACCCTTATTGCGACAATTGGTAGCGAGAAAAAAAAGTGACCTTGAATTAACATTAACCTACCTTGATAAAATAGTTGAACTTGGTCGTGACGATGAAGCCTCAAATTTAATTAGTGATTTAATTGAACAACGTAAGCTTCCTGCAGAAAAAGCGTTGAATTTAAGTACAATTTATTCGACCAAAACACCTTTGTACCCGATTCTTCTTAAGTACTATCTCCTGATTCATTCCGATTCATCTAGTGTGAAAATTAAACTTGTTAATTACTATTTAAAGCTTGGTTCTTTAGAAAAAGCTGAGAAATATTTGAGTGGGATTCCTTATTTAGCCGGGAATGAATTCAAGCGAAAAATTGCCTTAGAGTATAATCATCGTGGTGTTCGACCTGATAAAGCTTTGACTTACTATGAGGAAATTCAAGTTAATAAGCATGGCGACAAAGATATCAATAATGCCATTTCGGAGCTTCACCTGGATTTTGCCATTAATTTTTTAATATTGGCTGAAAATCTAAAAGTCGAACAATTATGGAATGATTTATCTCGGCTTTCAAAGTACCCCGAAAAAATAGTTCTTCTCATGGTTGAATTGTTAATAGACAAAAAAGAACAAGTACATGCTAAAAGGTTAATTGATTTTGTAACCCCATATATAAAAATAGAAGAATATTTCCGTCTAGCACTTGCATATCGAGAGCTAGGAGAAACCAAAATAAGTTACGATTATTTACAAAAAATCGATCCAGCAGCAAAGACAGAAGGGTACTTTCAGTTGAAGTATCTGTTGGAAGAAGAATTATCTTTTGAATATGAAAGTTTATTATCAGAACTAAAATATATTGAGTTGTCTGGATTAAGCTCAAACAAAATATCTTCGATCGTGTCTAAAGCTGAAAGCCTAGGTTGCTTATCTATTCTAGACACAGTTTTAAACAAGGCGGTTCGGGAAAAATTATTAAACAGTTATCTTTTAGAGAAGTTAGTAATAGGATATGCGCAAGAAGGACGAAGGGGGAAGGTTCTTTTTTATCTGAAAAAGTGGGAAAAATTATCAGGGGATATCGAGGCGAGGAGATCTTCGATCAAGGCTAAAGCGTACCAGCTTATGGAAGAAAAGTATTTAGCCGAAAAAACATACCGTCTGATGTTGGTGAATCGGCAAAATGTAATAGAAGCCGCTATTGGCTTAGCTCAATATGAAATTAAGCGTGGTTTGAAGGATGAAGCAAGGGAGCTTTTTGAATTTGCGTCTCACTCAAAGAAAAGAGGTTCAAAAGATTTAGAATTTGAATTATATGAGCTTGAAGCTGAGTTGTTAGTTGCGGAAGGAGAATATGACGATGCTGAAGAACTTCTTGTGAAATTACTTTCTGATAAAATTAGAAGCAAAAAAGTTAGGCTGCGCGTAAAAGTTTTATTGTTGAAAACTCTACAGCATCAGGGTGATGCTGTTGCCTATGATAGACTTTTGAAAGCTCATGGAAACGAACTGAAAATATATATAAATGATGGGGAATTAACTAGCGATCAATCATTGAAAGGTAAACTTGTTAGAGCAGATAATTTTTACCAAAATGGCAATTTTATTAAATCTTCAGTTTTGTATGAACAATTACACAAAGTAATTCCTAATTCGGTTTTAATAAAAAGAAGATTATATGAGAGCTATGCTCATTTATCTAGTTTTGATAGATCTGTATTAATCTTGAAAGATTTAGTGAAGCTCTATCCTCAAGAAACCTTATTTACCGATAAACTTGGCTTCTATCTTGGACGAAATGGTCAAACCCAAGAGGAAACTATTGTTTTAAGAGCTGAGTTAGGTAAGTTAACTCCACAGCAAGCTGGTGAAAATATATCTACTACTATTGACCTTCAGAGATTAAAAAGACAATTGTATCTAGCACGATCACTGTGGCGGGCAGATGGGAAAAAGGCATCCATAGAGCTTTATTTTAATATAGTTGAAACATTGGAACCAGCAATTCAAGAACTCGAAATTTTACCAAATCCAGATAGTTCTTATTGGGAGAATATGGCAGATTTTTTATATTTCACAAATAGTGATAATGATAAAAAAATGTCTATTCATTATCTTTTGGAAAATATAGAGGACGAAAATGCGGCCTTGTTAGCTAATCTATACCCTGTTTATAAATGGCATAGTTTAATTAATAAAGAATATGAAGCCAGGAATGCGACCTATGAACAACGTCTTATGCTGGCGGAACGGAAATATAGACAATTGTTTCTAGAAGATGAAGAGTCAGAGGCAATTGCCGATTTAGCTCCTATCTATAAGAGACTTAGGAATTTCAACGAAGAAGCAAGAGTGTACAAATATATTCAAGATAATGGTAGATATTCTAATGAACTATCTAAATCAATTAAAGAAAATGACAAACAGAGGAGTGCTCGTCTTCAAAATACCTTTCATTACACTAATAGGGAAGGGCGTAATGGTGCTATTGATATGCAACTTTCCCAATATGCCATTAGTTATGAATTCCCATCCTTAGATAATAAAGATTTTTATCTAGAATATTCATTAAATCATTACGCCACTCAGTCTAAACATAGTATAGGGCATTATATGGGTGGTGGTATGAGTATTAATTTTCAACCAGCAACCAAGTTATCAACTCTTTTTGGTATGGAGTATCTCGATAAAGATGACAACTTTGATCCTCATGGTTTGATTAGGTTAGATCATCGCCTTTTTGATAGGTTAAACACCTATGTTCAATATAGTCATGAAAGAGTGGATGATACAATCGAAGCAGTTGATCGCCAAATTTTCGTGGATAATTTGGGTGTTGGGGCATTATTTGAATCCGAAATAGGTATAGATTTAGGGATTGAATATAATTATGGTTATTTGACGGATAAAAATGAGCAAGCATTATTAAAAACGTGGCTTGTATATAATATTTTTATTGACAATATAAGAGTTGATTTTCGTTATGATGGCACATATTTTAGTGGAGAAGGTGATGGAATATTACCTTATTGGAATCCTGTTGATTATCGCGAGCATAAATTTTCAGCATATTTTCAACATCAAATAGAAGGGATTGGAGTCAGTGAAGAGAAAAATAGCTATTATGCATTTGAGCTAGGAGTGGGTTTTGAAGATGATCAAAATATAATATACACAGGTAAATTTGATATTTTACTTGAAATGAATACAGAATTCTTATTAAAAGGTAGTCTTCTATATAGTACTAGTGATGAATATGAAGAGAGTAGTGTGTTGTTAGACGTTATTTATCGTTGGTAGTTGTCCAAATTTAAAATATTCATTAACATACATTTACTTCGGATATCCATTTGATTCTATCTAATATAGAATGGATTCTCCTTTGTGATAAGTGAAGTTTTATGATAATTTAGGATTTATTCTTAAAAATTACAAATAAATACAAATAGATGCAGTTTGAAAGCTAGCCTTTTACTAGCTTAGTCTAATTAATTTTGTGGAGGCAGTAGATGATTGAGCGAATTCCCATGTCTGTAAGGGGAAAAGAGTTATTGACCGAAGAGTTACAACAGCTTTCGAGGGTTGAGAGAGGTCGAGTGGTAAAGGCAATTGAAGTTGCAAGAGAGCATGGAGATTTGAAAGAAAATGCTGAGTATCATGCTGCCAAAGAACGCCAAGGAATGATTGAAGGGCGTATTATGGAGCTGAAAGACAAGCTCGGTCGCTCCGAGGTAATTGATTGCTCAGCCGTTAATACAGATATCGTAGTTTTTGGTACCATTGTAGATCTATTGGATTTGGATACTGATGAAAAAGTAACGTATCAACTACTTGGGCCTGAAGAGTCAGATGTGAAAAAGGGTTCCATATCAGTATTATCCCCACTCGGTCGTTCAATGCTTGGCAAAGAGGAAGGTGATGATTTTGTTGCTATCACTCCTGGTGGAAATCGTGAATTTGAAATTGTTGAAATTCGTACAGGTGACTTTGCCTAAGTGTGTTTGAGCATCTTGTAAGGTTAAAATAGATTGGGTTAATTTATAAATATTAAACCCATTTTTGTTTTGGAGATAATATGAAGGTTCTTGTTATTGGTTCTGGTGGGCGTGAACATGCCCTTGTGTGGAAAATTAAACAAAGTGATCGTGTTACTGAAGTTTTTTGTGCTCCAGGTAATGCTGGTATAGCTGATATTGCGACCTGTATAAATATTTCTCCTACTGATATTACAGGACTGCTAGAATTTGCTAAAAGTGAAGATATCGCTTTGACAGTTGTAGGTCCTGAAATGTCACTTGTAGCAGGTGTTGTTGACTTGTTTGAAGAAAATGGACTTCGTATATTTGGACCAAGTAAAGATGCCGCAATTCTTGAGGGTAGTAAAGTTTTCACTAAGGATTTTCTGGAGAAATATTCTATTCCCAGTGCAGGTTATGGTGTTTTCAATGATCGTGATAAGGCCTATGCGTATATTGATGAAATAGGTTCACCTATAGTTGTAAAAGCAGATGGACTAGCAGCTGGTAAAGGTGTAATTGTTGCGACTACTGTTCAAGAGGCAAAAGAAGCAGTTGATGAAATTCTTCTTGAAAAAGCTTTCGGTGAAGCAGGAAATAAAATTGTCATAGAAGAATTTTTAACAGGTGAAGAGGCTTCTTTTATCGCATTTACCGATGGGAAAACTGTTTTGCCATTGCCAACATCCCAAGATCATAAGGCTGCTTATGATGGTGATAAAGGGCCCAACACTGGTGGCATGGGGGCGTACTCTCCTGCACCAGTAGTTACTCCGGAAATTACAAAATATGTAATGGAAGAGGTGATGAAACCTACAATAGCAGGTCTTGCGGCTGAAGGTCGGCCTTATAAAGGTATGCTTTATGCTGGCCTGATGATAGACTCAGGTCGGGTAAATGTCCTAGAGTTTAATTGTCGTTTTGGTGACCCAGAAGCACAACCGCTTCTTATGCGTTTAAAAAGTGATATTGTCGATATTTTTGAGGCAGCCATAGATGGCAAGCTTGATGAAGTAGAAATGGTAATTGATCCTCGTCCAACTGTTTGTGTTGTTATAGCTTCAGGAGGATATCCTGGGTCTTATGACGGCGGAAAAGAAATAACAGGTATTGCTGCAGGTGATGCTGTAGCTGGTGTCAAAGTTTTCCATGCTGGTACAGCTATGGAAGATAATAAGCTTGTTAATAAGGGTGGTCGTGTGCTTGGAGTGACTGCAATTGGCAACAACCTCGATGATGCAATTAAGAATTCATATATAGCTTGTAATGAAATTAATTGGCAGGACTGTTTTTATAGAAAAGATATTGGAGCTAAAGCATTAATGAAAACTGAAAAAAAACCACTTGTTGGAATTGTTATGGGTAGTGATTCTGACCTACCAGTTATGAAAGCAGCAGCAGATTTTTTTAAGAGTATGGGCATTGAATATGAGATGACCGTTGCATCAGCTCACCGAACCCCTGATAGAGCAGCGACTTATGCAAAGACTGCCTCAGAGCGTGGTCTGAAAATGATTATCGCCGGTGCAGGTATGGCTGCTCACTTAGCAGGCGTTTTGGCTTCTCATACTGATCTGCCAGTTATTGGTGTACCTTTGGACGCATCTGCTCTTCAAGGGATGGATGCCTTACTGGCAACTGCTATGATGCCTCCAGGAATCCCTGTGGCAACTATGGGTATTGGTAAATCAGGAGCTAAAAATGCCGCTGTTCTTGCTCTTCGTATTCTTGCACTAAATGATGCTACTCTTGCAGCTAAAATTGTTACTTTTCGTGAACAAATGGTAGCTGAGGTAGAAGCAAAAGCTAAAATTGTAGAAGAGGCCTAGTTTGGATTCGGTGGTTGAGCAAATCCACCATGCTGCAAAGGTAATTCGTTCTGGTGGGATTGTAGCATTTCCCACTGAGACTAGTTACGGATTAGCGGTTGATCCATTTAATGAGATGGCTCTGAAAAAGTTGTATAAGCTTAAGCAGCGGCCATCTGATAAACCTTTATTACTTTTAGTCTGTGACGAAGAGCAGTTTCGGAAATGTGTTAGTGGTGTACCTCCCCAATACGGACTGTTGATTGAGAAGTATTGGCCTGGGCCATTAACCATGATATTTCCTGCGAATGATGATTTACCAGAATTGCTAAAGAAAAAAGATGGGGTTGCAGTAAGATTTACATCAAGCAATTTAGCTCAAACTTTTTTACACGAGTGTGGCATTCCACTTACTGCAACTAGTGCTAATTTTTCTGGTGGTTCTCCTTTAGTCTCCGCCATAGAATGTAGGGAACTCTTTAAAAAATCTGATGTATATGTGATTGATGCTCCTCATGTTGGGAAAAGAGAGTTTTCTACAATTATTGGGATAGTTAACGGCAAAATAAAAGTATTAAGAGCAGGCGTTATAGATTTAAATCAGGATGTAGAAATCATTAACAAAAGGAGTGATGTATGGAATGGGACAGAGTCCAAGCCCTAGAATCCGTGGATGGCGATGAAGAATTGTTAAATGATATTATGTGTTTATTTAGAGACACGATGCTTGCGGATCTTGGTAAGATTGAAATTGGTATTAAAAGAGAATCGTGTATGGCTGTTTTAGAGGCAGCTCATTCTATAAGAGGGGCTGCTCTCGTACTGGGTTTACAGGAGATTGTCGAGTTAGCAAAATCTCTTGAAAAAGAATCTAAATCAGGAATTGATGATGTTTCAATAAATCAATATATAGGTTTACAGGCGCTTTACCAAGAGGTCGTTGTCGAAACCGAACAAGCCTAGATATTATTTAGGCTTGTTCGATTTCTATATATTACTATCTTGTTAATTGGCGATACTTGATACGGTGAGGTTGGTCTGCGGCAGAACCAAGGCGTGCCTTACGATCCTTTTCGTAATCAGAGTAGTTTCCTTCAAACCAGACTACCTGAGAATCACCCTCAAAGGCGAGCATGTGGGTTGCAATTCTGTCAAGGAACCAGCGATCATGGCTAATAACCACAGCGCAACCGCCAAAATTTTCCAGAGCTTCTTCTAATGCTCTTAGTGTATTAATGTCCAAATCGTTTGTAGGCTCATCAAGTAATAAGACGTTGCCGCCGCCTTTTAATGTTCTAGCGAGATGGACACGATTTCTTTGTCCACCAGATAGCAATCCAACTTTCTTCTGTTGATCCGTTCCTGTAAAATTGAATTTGCCAACATAGGCTCGACTATTTATTTCTTTTGTGCCGAGCCAGATAGTTTCCTGCCCTTCAGAGATTGCCTGCCAAATTGTGTCTTCTGGATTTAGGACATCTCTATCTTGGTCTACGTACCCAATTTTTACAGTTTCACCAATACGGATAGAGCCAGAGTCTGGTTCCTCTTGGCCCGTAATCATCTTGAATAGTGTAGATTTACCAGCACCATTTGGGCCAATTATTCCAACGATACCACCAGGAGGAAGATTAAATTCCATATCCTCAACGAGCAGCCTATCACCGAAAGATTTGTTTAGTTTTTCAGCTGTGATCACAACTTTACCAAGACGCGGTCCAGGTGGAATAAATATCTCAAGATCTTTTGTCGCTTCGAGACTATCTTGAGACATTAGATTCTCATAGGCGCTAATACGAGCTTTAGATTTACTTCTCCTGCCTTTAGGAGACATCTTGATCCATTCAAGTTCTCGCTTCAAAGTACGCTGGCGATCGCTTTCTTTCTTTTCTTCTTGTGCTAAACGTTTTTGTTTTTGATCTAACCATGAAGAGTAATTTCCTTTCCAAGGAATGCCCTTGCCACGATCAAGTTCTAAAATCCACCCTGCAACATTGTCTAGGAAATATCTATCATGTGTTACGGCAATTACGGTACCCTCGTACCCTTGTAGATGGTGTTCGAGCCACGCTACAGACTCAGCATCCAAATGGTTTGTGGGTTCGTCAAGTAAGAGAATATCTGGCTTTTTAAGCAAGATGCGACAAAGAGCAACACGTCTTTTTTCGCCACCAGAAAGCACATCACAAACTTGTTCGGGAGGTGGACAACGCAATGCGTCCATTGCCATTTCTAAGCGACTGTCTAGGTCCCAAGCATCTAAATGATCTAATTTTTCCTGAACCACACCTTGGCGATCGATGAGATCCTGCATCTCATCATCAGTCATAGGCTCTGCAAATTTTTCATTGATGGCGTTGAACTCGTTTAGAAGATCAACAGTGCCCTGTACACCTTCTTCAACAATTTCTCTTACGGTTTTACCTTCTGCGAGCTCTGGTTCCTGTGGCAAGTAATCAATGGTGTGACCTGGTGCAAGGGTGGTTTCACCCCTGAAATCTTTGTCTAAACCTGCTAGAATACGAAGTAATGTCGATTTACCAGATCCATTTAGTCCTAGTACACCAATTTTAGCGCCATAATAATATGATAAGGATATGTTCTTGATGATAGGTTTTTCATCGTAAAACTTACTAACCTTCATCATAGAATAAATTATTTTTTTGTCATCAGTGCTCATAAGACCTCATTTGTGGTGGTAAAATATCTATTTGTTTTTAAGTAGGTAGATAAAATAAGAGTTTACTTTACCTATCAAATTTTCTGTTTCTTGATATGGTGCGTGTTTTCCTTTTTTTAGAGCAGGTGTGTGCTCGCCTGCATTCCAAGCGGAAACAACTAGTTCAATTCGCCCATCAAAAAGTATATTGTATTTGGCAATAAGATAATAGGTGAGGAGAATATTGATCGCAGGGCGAAATAAATCTTTTTTGGTGATGTTTTTCAACTTCTCATTTGAGACATATTTGCATGAAAACCCGGTGGCGGCAAGCTCTCTACCTGCTAATTTGCCGGTGCTAAGGATTATTTGTCCTAGGCCAAAGGCTGCTTTATTAGAAACGGCATCAGGGTTTGCTGCAGATTCTGCCATAATTAATGCTTTTATGAAATTAGGATTAACTTTATAGTGCGGTTTTATATAGGCAAACTGTGAATAATATTGAATTAAATGATCATAACTTATAATTCTTTTAAGGGCGATGCTAGGTGGCTTTTGTCCCCTGTACTTATTGACATAATTCTTCAGTACAGCTTGCGAGCTGTTGGCAAATAATAAGGTGAAGGCAATGGTTAAAAGAATACTTTTATTCACAGGGACAGCGATGGGAGTTTCCGTTAAAAAATGAGAGAGCTGATTGGTAAATAAAATATGGATCTTTTATACCAGTTGTTTCTCTGATAGAATGCATGGCCAGGCTTGCGGCTCCAACATCGACACAGCTAACCCCTAGATTTGCAGATAAGGTCGGTCCGATGGTTGATCCTCCCGGCATGTTGTTTCTCATAACAAAACTTTGGCAGTTAAGACCTGCCTTGGTAGCAATCAGTTTGTATTTGGCAATGCTTTTGGCATTGGAGGCGTATCTCTGGTTGGCGTTAATTTTAATTACTGGTCCATAGTTTAGTTTGATTTGGTGGTTCGGGTCATTTTTTTCTGGTGCATTTGGATGGGTAGCATGGGCATTGTCAAATGATATCAAAAATGAATTTGCAATGCCAATCTCTTTCTCTTCCTGGGATTGGTATATTCTTGTAAATATAGATTGGGCAAAAGAACCAGCGGCACCACTGGTTGAAGTAGAACCATTTTCTTCGTGATTAAAACAGAGTAGCATTGAGTTATGGTTATCATCTGATGCAACTAGTGCTTGTAAGCCAGCAAAGCAACTAAGTTGGTTATCTAATCGACCAGAGGTGATAAACTCGTTATTTAATCCAAAAATCACAGGAGATTGGGTGTCGTAACAAAATAGGTCAAAGGATAGTACTTCTGCTAGTTTGGTTTCTGGATGTTCTTTAGATATCTGATCTTTTATGATCTGTTTTATGTCGGGTATATTATCTTCAACAACTTGACTAAAAAGGAGATCAAGATCTTTTTGCTTATTTATGGAAGCGGAGGTGTTTGCTTCTCTGTTTAAATGGATAGCAAGGTTAGGAATATTTAATAGAGGTCTTTGAAGATCAATTAGTAGTGTTTTCAAGTAACCTTCTTCGTCTTGAATAGCCACCATGCCAGCTATAGATAAGTCTCTGTCAAACCAAGTGCTAAGAAGGGGGCCACCATAAATTTCAGCTGTGATTTTTAAGTAACTCTCTTTTTTTTGTATGCAATTTGGCTTTATCTGTAAACCTGGACTATCAGTGTGGGCACCAACCAATCTAAACCCGTCTGTTAGTTTTTCTTGCTTGCCAATTTTAAAAGCAATTATAGATGAGAGATCTCTCGTTACAAAGTATTTACCTTTGGATAGATTCCATTTCTCATTTTCCATAAGCTGTTTAAAGCCATCAGCAATTAATACTTCTTTTAATTCCTTTGTGACGTGGAAAGCGGACGGACTATTGCTATTAAATTCTAGAAACTGTTTGGTGAAAATGTCAAAATCGGTCATTATTTAGGCTATTGCGATGGAGTTAGAGTCAGAACCTAATGCATCTTGTCTAAAGTGAGAGAGGTAGATGCTAGCATGTTCATTATTGCCCGAACTAGCATTCTTAGTGGAATCATCTTGCTCAGTTTTGTTAGTTTCTTCAGGCTCACCAGTGGAAATAGAGACTGAACCTTCGTAGGTGTTCTTTGTATCTATACTTCTGCTTTCAAGAACCTCTTGCTGGGCCTGTTGTTCAATGGCAGATGCCTGTGCCGCTACTTGCCTATCAGTACTTGAGGGTTGAGCTGGTGCTAATGCAGCTTGTTGAATTTGCCGCATTTTGGCAACTGTTTCTGCTGGTGTCTTTCCTTTACTAAGGTCAATTCCAACTTCCCCAGCCACAGCATATGGTTGACCATCAGGACCTGTCTCCATAGTATAACTGGCACCACCCTGAGCAAAACCACCAGCAGCAGCTAAATGGGCTTGTTCGTGAGCTCGTACTTCAGAGTCTCTACTTTTCATTTTAAGAAGAGTCTTGGTATCTTCAGCTGATAATCCTTCTTCCTTAACATTTTCAGAGTTGGATTCTTCCTCTGACAAAGCTTGACCCTCTTTAGAAATTATAACCTTGTCACTGGTGGTCACAGATTTCTTTTCTTGGTCTTCTCTTTCCTTACTCTCAGGTGGTTTTATCGTAACCTGAGTAGAAATGTTTTGGCTAGTTTGATTATGTAAGCTAATATCCATGACTTACTCGCTAGGTTTAAGTTGTTGAAACTTCTTTTCTAAATTATATAGACTTTTTAAGTAAATGTCACGGAAAACTAACTTTTGGCCGTAATCTTCAATTTCTTTAATCAGGTTCTCTAGGTGCTTTCTTATGTCAATACCATGGTTATTTTCACCATTTTCTTCCGCCTTAGCAACAATAAGTAAGGAATAATAATTTATAATCATGCGTGTTTCAGTGTTGCGCCTAAAAACATATAATCTACCACCCATGGTATTTAGAAAGAAACATGAATATTCATAAAAAGGGGATGTATTTAACGGAATTTTAATTTTATCATCAAAGTAAGTAGGATTTTCGATATTTGTGTAGAAGTCGGCCGCTATGTTTTCGATATTTTTCGATTCTCTTATGATGATAAGTTTTAGTAACTTAATGTTGTCACCACCAAGAGTTCGGAAAAAATGGGCAGTGTTTTGTAAGAGGTTATAGAGGTCATCAGATTCACCAGAAATAATGGGTGGGGAATCTACAAGCTTTTGCATAATTGAATAAAATTTATCTTTAGATTTTTCATCGCCTAAGATTTCTTTGACATATTCTTTATTGTCAAGTTCGTCGAAAAATGTCGAAAGAGTTATGGATGTAACAGGAGTCGAGGTGTCTAAACGCAACTCTTTATCTGAATTAGTGTATGGATCGTTTGCTGTAGAATTTTCTTTATCAATGTTTATATTTGCGATATTTGAATTACTGCTGTCGTCTTTGGCAGGATAAAGTATTTCTAAATTGTTACCTGAAATGCTTTCAGACGATTCATTTGTAGGAGCGTCACTATAAGTAGTGAACAATGTAAAATAAAAAACTAAAGCGACAACGCCAATAATTACAATGGTCGAAATTAGTTTAGGCATCTTTCTAGTAGATTGTCTGGGCATTATTATCTCCATGAAAAACAAAGTGAATAGGTTTCTATCCTAATTTAACTCAAATACTCCTTTTAGTCATTTAGAACTTTTAGCAAAATAAAATAGTTAATATTAGTTATTTTATTTTTCTTCTTGACCCTCTCCTTTCAATCCACTATTTTACTTCGAGTCAAAATATCTTTACGAAGATAATTAATCTGATTTTATTTATATGTATTTACACTTTTGTATTTTAAATTTTTTTTCCTTGGAGGAAAAAACATGACTATTTCTGTTGTAGGTCACTCTAATCCTGATACCGATTCTGTAACTTCTGCTATTGCACTTGCTACCCTGCTAAACGCTCAAGGTCAAGAAGCTGTTGCTTGTATGCAATCAACTGCTGACGCATTAAACCCTGAATCTGCAATGATTCTAGCGCGTTTTGGTCTAGCTGCACCTGCTGAGCTTAACGACGTTGCTGGTAAAGAAGTTGCGTTGGTTGATTTTTCTGATATCGGACAAGGTCCTGCTGGTCTTGCTGATGCTACAGTTGTTGCTGTTGTTGATCATCACAAAATTGGTGATGTAACCACTAACCAGCCAATTCTTTTCAGAGCAGAGCCTGTAGGTTGTACCGGTACCGTATTAAACAAAATGTTCAAAGAAGCTGGCGTAGTTATTCCTAAGGATGTTGCTGGTGGTATGCTAGCTGCTATCTTAAGTGATACCGTTAATTTCAAAAGCCCTACTGTAACTGATGATGACAAAGCTGCAGTTGCTGAGCTTAAGGTTATCGCTGGTGTTGAAGATACTGAAGAACTTTTCATGGCTATGCTCAAAGCTAAGTCTTCTGTAGATGGCGTTCCTGCAAAAGATCTTCTTTTTCGCGACTACAAAGACTTCGATATGAAAGGTAACAAAGTTGGTGTTGGCCAGCTAGAGCTTGCTAGTCTTGATCAAGTAGAAGCTATCCGTGCTGATCTAGTAGCTGCTATGCAAGATGTTAAAGCTGACGGACGTCACACTGTTCTTCTAATGCTTACTGATGTTGTTAAGGAAGGAACTGACCTAGTTGTTCTTTCTGATGACACCGCACTAGTTGAGAAAGCATTCGGTTCAACCCTTGCTGATGGTTCTATGTGGATCGATGGTATGATGAGCCGTAAGAAGCAAACTGTTCCAAATCTTCAAGTTGCTTTTGGTTGCTAATTATTAGCTACTAAGTAGTCTTTTTTAAGGATGTTACCCTTGTCGGGTGGCATCCTTTTTTTTTGTTTTTTGTAAAAACCTCCTATTGATTGATATAGTTCACAGCAAATATCTTTTTTTATTTTCCAGAATATATTTGTATTTTTTCAAACTTGAGAGGGAACATTAATGGGTCAATAAAAAAATATCGTTATTGCCTGTTATTCTAGTTGACAGTCTACGTTTATATAGTAAAAGGGAACTAGAAGTTCTGACTGAGTTTATTTATTATTTGACCTACCTTTAACGCTGTTTGAGGGAAAAATGGAAAAGAAAGTACCTGCACCTAAGAAGGGTGCACAAGCTAAAACTGTAACTGCTTCGAATGAAGCTACCAAGGATGACGCTCCGAAGAAAGAGCGTAAGATGTTTGAGATAACAATATTTCATGAATGGTGTAAGTCATGTGGTATTTGTTCGGCTCTTTGCCCTAAGAAAGTTATCGGTGCTGATAAGACCGGAGAACCATTCATCGAAAATGCTGATGCTTGTATAGGTTGCCGTTTTTGTGAAATCCATTGTCCTGATTTTGCAATTACTGTTCAGGATAGATCCAAAGTAAGGAGGAAGAAAAATGGCCGACGATAATAAACCTGTTTTACTATCAGGTAATGAAGCAATCGCCCATGGTGCCCTCGCCGCTGGATGTAATTTTTTTGGTGGATATCCTATTACACCGGCAACTGAAGTTGCTGAGGTAATGTCAGTTGAGCTTCCTAAAGCTGGTGGTACTTACATCCAAATGGAAGATGAGATAGCTGCCATGGGTACTGTTGTCGGTGCATCTCTTGCTGGTGCAAAATCTTTGACAGCAACTTCAGGGCCTGGGTTTTCTTTGAAACAAGAACTTATAGGATATGCCTGTATCACCGAGGCGCCTTGTGTCATTGTAAACGTTATGCGTGGTGGACCATCTACTGGTTTGCCTACTTGTGTCGCTCAGGGCGATGTTCAGATGGCGCGTTGGGGAACCCATGGCGATCATCCAATTGTTGTCCTTGCCGTTTCATCTGTTAGTGAATGTTTTTCTATTACTGTTAAAGCATTTAATATTGCCGAGAAATATAGAACTCCTGTAATTATTTTATCTGATGAAGTAGTAGGGCATACTCGTGAATCTGTAGTTCTTCCCAAAACTGAAGAGCTAGAGGTGATTGATCGTGTTGCACCTAGTGTTCCTGGGGAATGGTATAAGCCTTACGCAAGTAATAATCGTTGTGTACCTGACATGGCGGCCATGGGTGATGGATATCGACATCATATTACCGGTCTTGTTCATGATGAGAAAGGTTTTCCAACCCAAGAACCAAACGAGGTAAATCAGTTTCTTACTCGTATTCACGATAAAATCACCAAAGGTTTTGGTGAAATAGTGATGCACAACTCCTATGAAATGGATGATGCAGAGGTTTGTGTTATTGCTTATGGTTCCGTTGCTAGATCTGCACTAAGAGCTGTTAAAGAAGCTCGTGCCCAGGGTATTAAAGTCGGTCTTATTCAACTGGTTACTCTTTTCCCATTTCCAAGACGTGCTGTTGATGCTGCTCTTCGTCAGTGTCGCGCCGCTATCGTTCCAGAAATGAATCTAGGGCAAATCAGTCGTGAAGTTAATCGAGTTAATCCAGGTGATGCCCGTGTAGTCAAGCTAAATAAGATTGATGGCACCTTGATCACTCCTGAGGAGATTCTCCATAAACTGGTGAACCTTCAGTAGGCATAAAATTAATCATAGTTTTTCAGTGAATTCTTAGTAAAGGATCATTGAAGGAGTGAAGATATGTTGGAAAGTGCAGAAGTAATTCGAAAAGAATATTTACGACATGATAAAAAATTTCCCCATGTATGGTGTCCAGGTTGTGGTAACGGTATCGTTCTTGGTTCCATTTTAAGAGCCGTTCATGGTCTTGAAATCCCAAAGGATGATGTGGTATTTGCATCAGGTATTGGTTGTTCTAGTCGCATGACTACATATGCTGATTTTAATACCATCCACACAGCCCATGGTAGAGCTCTTACTTTTGCTACAGGTATTAAGTTGGCTAAGCCTGAGCTTAACGTTATCACAGTAATGGGTGATGGTGATTCAACTGCAATTGGTGGAAATCACTTTATCCATGCCGCTCGTAGAAATGTTAATATGACAGCTATTATTGTTAATAATAGCACCTATGGAATGACTGGCGGGCAGTATTCACCAGCCACACCATACGGTAGCAAATCGACTACCTCGGTTTACGGTCATATCGAGCATGCATTTGATATTTCAGAACTTGCCATAGCCGCTGGAGCAGCATTTGTAGCTAGAGGCACTGTTTATCACGCAACTCAGTTAGACGGGCTTATCAAAAAGGCTATTCAGAAGAAAGGTTTTTCTGTGGTCGAGATTATTTCTAACTGCCATGTTCAACATGGTAGAAGAAACAAGCTTGGTAATGCTGCTAAAATGATTCAGTCTTATAAAGAAAATGCTGTCAGTCTTGAACGTTCTAAGAAACTGAGCCCTGAAGAAATGGAAGGAAAGTTTACGACAGGTATTCTTTGTGATATTGAAAAGCCTTGCTCAACTGACGAGTATGCTCGAATTCGTGAATTAGCCCAAAAAGGAGCAAAGTAATGGACGCAAATTCAAGATATGAAATTCGTTTTAGTGGCTCCGGTGGACAGGGTATTATCACTGCCGCTGTAGTTATGGCAGATGCTTGTGGTGCTTGGGATGGAAAACATGTTTGCCAAACTCAAAGTTATGGACCTGAGGCTCGTGGAGGTAAATCAAAAGCAGAATTGGTAATTTCCAATGAGGTAATTGATTACCCTAAGGCATTAAATGTAAATTTACTCCTTGCCATGACCCAAGCTGCCTGTGATGCCTATTTCTATGAGACCCGTGATGACGGTCTTCTTATCGTAGATTCTACCTTTGTGGAACAGATTCCTACTTCTAGATCTGTTGCAATCCCTTTTACTAGAATTGCCCGAGAGGTGATTGGACGTGAACTGGTTGCTAATATGGTAGCTCTTGGAGCAGTAGGTTATTTATCTGGACAAGTGAATATGGATAATCTTGAAAAGGCATTGATCAGTCGTGTTCCAAAAGGCACTGAGCAAATGAATAGTGATGCTCTACAAGCTGGTATTACTGAGGCCAAAAAAGTAGATATCTCAGCCTTACCTAAATGTCTTATTTCTAGTAATACTGAAATTGAATTTTAGATTTTAGAATTATTTCTAGGTATTATTGAAAGGCCAGAATCATTCGTGATTTCTGGCCTTTTGTTTTTTAGGTAGGTATGAAGTGAAAATGGTGAAAATTTATTTCAAAAAGTGGATTGTTTATTTACCGTAATATGTGCAACCTTGGTTGTCTGTTTCTCTAACTTCCACACTATAAATTCCATACCTTTCATGCTCTATTACTGGTTTTAAATTATCAAAGATAAATATTGCGATGTTTTCTGAGGATGGATTTTTATCTAGAAAATATGGTAGGTTATTTAGGTCGTTGTGATCTAATTGCTCTATTACCTTTTTTACTTCTTTTTTTAAGATTGTAAAATCTAGAGCCATTCCTAACTTGTCAAGTTCTGTCGCTCTAGCGGTCACCTTGATCTTCCAGTTGTGCCCATGTGGTTTCTCACAGTCACCAGGATAATCACGAAGATGGTGCCCACCTGAGAAATGTGTTTTTATAAAAATATCAAACATTTTGAGCTCCGATGTTAAAGTTATAATTTTATTGTTTAGTTAAGAGATAGTAAAATATAAGTAAAAGAGAATAAATTGAATCCCATAGATCAAGACAAATTAACAGAAAATTCACTTTTTAATGGTGATTTAACCATTTTTCAATATAAAGATGGTTATCGATTTTCTATAGATGCTATTCTTCTGGCACAATTTCTAGAACCTAAAAAAAACTTTAAGATCTTAGATATTGGCTCTGGTTGCGGTGTTGTCAGTCTTGTAATCTACTATAGATGGAAAAATAAGAATATAAATATTAGTTCGCTAGAGATTCAGCCTGAACTTAATTCTTTGACAGAAAAAAACATTGAAGTAAATAGTTATTCAGAAAATGTATCAGCTATAAATGGTGATATACGCGAATTCAAAAAATATTTTCCCTTAGAATCATTTGATCAAATAGTTGCTAACCCTCCATTTTATAGTTTAGGCAAAGGAAGGAAAAGTGACAATGAACAGGCTTTGAATGCAAGACACCAAGTAGCTGGAGGATTAGAAGATTATTTACTAGCAACTTCCAAATTATTAAAAAATAGAGCCAAGGCTGTTTTTGTTTATCCTGCTGAATTTTTAAATGATTTTATATGTTTAGCTAGAAAAGTAAACTTAGAACCTAAAAAAATACAATTCGTATATAATTATCCCGAAGGGGTAAAAGATTCTTCTTTGTTTATAATTGTTTGTCAAAAAAATGGTGGTGTTAACTTATCGGTAATGCCACCACTGTATGTGTATGATAAAAAAAATGGTGCTTATTCAACAGAGGTAGATGGATTTTATAAGGCTAATCTTTAATAGGATTTAATATGCTTTCCAAAGTAATAACTTTTACAATTTTAGGCATTGATGGACTGCCAGTTTATGTTGAGGTTGACATTGGTAGAGGATTACCAGGCTTTTCAATTGTTGGTTTGCCAGATAACGCAGTTAGGGAAAGTAAAGATCGTGTTAAATCCGCAATTAAGAATTCAAATTATGACTTCCCTAATAAAAAAATAGTCGTAAATCTTGCACCCGCCGAGCTTAAAAAAGAGGGGACTGGTTTTGATTTACCACTTGCAGTTGGTATTTTAGCTGCTTCTTGTCTTATACATCCCGAAATAGTGCAAAAGCAAGCCTTTTTAGGAGAACTATCTTTAGACGGAAGTATTAGAGAAGTTCGTGGGATTCTACCAAGAATAATAGCTGCCAAGGAAGAAGGTGTAACCGCTATCTATGTTCCCTTCGCTAATCTAGCAGAGGCAAGTTTAGTAGCTAAAGATTTACAGGTTATACCTGTTAAAACATTGGTAGAGGTGGTGGAAGATCTTTTGAAAATTAAAGTTCTTCAAAGAATTGAGCATATAATTCCTATCACCGAAAAGCCTGATTATGCAGTCGACTTTAACGAGGTCAAAGGACAGAGCCAAGCTAGAAGAGCCCTGGAAATATCAGCTGCCGGAAACCATAATATTCTAATGAAGGGGCCACCTGGAGCTGGTAAAACGATGCTCGCCAGACGTATCCCAACTATTCTGCCCGCTATGTCCTATGACGAAATGGTTGAAACCTGCAAAATATATAGTGTTGCAGGTATTAAGCAGGATCACATAAGTAGTAGGCCTTTTCGTAGTCCCCATCATACCACCTCGGATGCTGGATTAATTGGTGGCGGAAATAATCCTCGTCCTGGTGAAGTTTCTCTAGCTCATAATGGAGTCCTATTTCTTGATGAATTGCCAGAATTTAAAAAGTCTGTTCTTGAGGTACTTCGTCAACCGGTAGAAGATGGTAATGTGACCATTTCACGTGCTAAAATGGCAGTTACTTTCCCTTCTCAGTTCTTACTGATTTGTGCCTTAAATCCTTGCCTGTGTGGTTTTTATGGCGACGCCAATAATCAATGTGATTGCACAGCGACGCAAATTCAACGATATATGCAACGCATTTCAGGACCACTTCTTGATAGAATAGATATTCATTTAGAAATTCCAGCTCTTAATTACCAGGAACTGTCTGGTGGTAAATTAGGTGAGTCGTCTGCGGATATTAAAGCTAGAGTTTTAAAATGCAGGGAAATCCAAAATAAAAGATTTGTTGGTAACAAGGTTGTTAAAACAAATTCGCAGATGTCTGGTCGCGAGGTAGAAAAGCACTGTAAATTATCTGAAACTTCTATGAAGTTACTCGAAAAAAGTGTTCGCCGTTTAGGACTTTCTGCCCGGGGTTATCATAAGATCCTTAAACTATCTAGAACAATTGCAGACCTTGATGGAAGTGCAAATATACTAGATAACCATCTTGCTGAGGCCATCGGATATAGGCGTGGTGAGTGTTAATCGTTAGCAAATAAATATTTTTATCTAACTCCCATTTTACACTAGTAGGAATTGCATTTAAGGTTGTAATTATAGATCGTTAATCAGATTTGATGTTAATCTATGTAAGAAGCAACCATACAGGGGCATGAACTTATCATATGAAATTCATCCTAGTAAAATAATGTGATCATGGCAGTTAGAACTAGAATAAAGATAATAGTGAGTGGTAGTCCAGCCTTGAGGTAATCAATGCTTTTGTATTTTCCTGGTCCCATATAAAGAGCATTTACTTGATGAGTTGGTAGTAAAAATGAATTTGATGCTGCAAGAGCCACAACAAGTGCCGCAAGGCGAGGGTCAGCTCCTAACTGATTTGCCATGTCGATAGCTAGTGGAATAAGTAAGACAACAGCTCCTACATTAGAGACAACTAAGGTGAAAGTAGTCGATATGACTGCCACAAAAAGGGTAAATACTAATGGAGTTGGAGTTCCTAATAAGGTCATAAGTCCAGATGCAATCCAAGTAGCAGCACCAGTACTTTGCATGGCACCCCCTAGTGGAATAAGTCCGGCTAATAGAAATACAGTACGCCAATCGACCCCTTGGTAGGCTTCATCGATTGTGATTACTTTAGTTAAAATCATACCGAGAGCACCTGCCATCAAGCTCACAGAGAGAGCTAGGTTAGTGAAAAATACAAGAAGCATGGCAATACCAAAAGAGGCTAGAGCACGAAGGGCTAGATCAGGGCGGAGAATTTCATGGTTAATCGCTTTAGCAAAAAGTAAATTGTTCTTGGCTTTTTTTGCTTGGAACTGTTTCCACGAGCCGTGCATTAAAATTGAGTCGCCAGCCTGTAGTTCTATATCTTGGAAATTAGAAAATCTCACTTCATTGTTATGGGTTAAAGCCAAGGGAGCAAGTAGATAATTGTGTCGAAAACGATTTTCAATCATTGCCTTGCCAATAAACTCTGAGTGAGGAGCTACTAAAGCTTCCACCACACCAGAATTATCCTCAGAAAGATAATCGCCAAAGGTTGTTAGCTCTTTGCTTACACTGAATCCATGTTCTTTTGCAAGGCGATGTACAGAATCGTGGTGGCCATAGACTGCTATTTTGGCACCTGGACTTAGAGACATGAGTCTGTCTGGTGGGGTAAGAATATCCTTTTTGTTTGAAAAAGACATGGCAACAGATTGCAATTCATATCCTTCACATAGATCATCTATGTCTTCAAGATCAAAAACTGTACAACCATAGTCAGGTCTATCTGGAACTGTTATCTCCCACAGCTCACCAACGTTGGGATAATCTGCTAGAACATTAATCTCTTCAGCTTCTGGCAAAGTTTCTCCGTTTGGTAGAAAGAATTTACCTATGAGAAGAAAATAGAGAATTCCCGAAGCAAGTAAGGCGATACCAATAGGAGCTACACTGAAAAGACCAAAACTTTCCATATTGTAGGGGCTTATTAGATCGTTTAACATAATAAGAGGGCTAGAGCCAACGAGGGTTATTGTTCCACCAAGGATGGCAGAAAAACCAATAGGCATAAGAAGTTTAGAAATATTGACCCCGGCACTTTTACTCATTCTGCGAACAACTGGTAAAAATAGAGCCGCAGCTCCAACATTTTGCATAAAGCTAGAGATAATTGCCACGGTGGTCGCAACCAGTATCATGATTTTATTTTCGCTATTGCCAGCAAGGCGGATTAAGGGCTTGCTTAATTGGTTTACGACCCCTGTATGATCAAGGCCACGACCTATTATAATTACTGCTATAATTGACACTACCGCATTACTAGAAAGGCCAGCAAAGGCTTCTTTACCGCTAATAATACCAAGGAGAGGTAGACTGACCATGACTAGGATGGCTACGACATCAACTCTTAACAATTCTGTTAAAAATAATATTACTGTGATTCCTACAATGGCTAAAACGATACCCATTTCCTGGGTGAAAACTAAATTTTCCATGAATTAATCTCTCATTACGAATGAGTAAGTATTTTAAGAACTAAAGAATAAATTTATATATCGTGAAACTAAGGATGGTTCAAAGCTTTCTTTTTTTATTGTTAGTCGAAGGATAATTAAATATTATAGTATTATGAAAGAAAAAATACAATTATAGGCATTATCTAAGCTTTGAGAGAAATGTTCTATGGTCTTTCCTTGGATGGTAATATGCCGATTTTTAGAAGTAACATAAATTGAATTGTAACTAACCTTATTTAGGCTTTTTAATACCATGATCTTCTAGTGACTTTGGCGTACACTCTGATTTAAACTCACTTTTAAATTCCAATATATAGCTTTACAACTCATTAATTAAAATTATTGGCTATATTTTTGTAGTATTAGTTATAGTATCGAGCAAATAATTACTGACATATTATCTTTTGGTAATATCAGTATAGAAAAGCACTGCAAAATATCAGAAACTTCGTTAGAATTGCTCAAAAATAATGTTCGTCGTTTAGAGCTTTCTGCTCGTGGTTGTCATCAGATCATTTAGCGCAATAGGGCAATTGCAAATCTTGATGATATTGTAAATATATTAGGAAATCATCTTACTGAAGTCATATTGTACTGGCGTAGTGAGTGTTAATTTTTAGGAGTTAAAATGCGTAAAGATATTGATGAATTAAAACTGTTACTACCATTTAAAGAAACTACGGATATTGGAGATATAATTCTTATAGCCGCCAAACCAGATAATCAGTTAATGTTACAATATGCGATAGTTACAGGTATCGAAATAGACCCTAATAAGCGTGATGAGTGGTGGATCATTTCTTTTACAATGTTATCAATTCCTCTCCAAGATGGTTCTCTTATTCTGCGTACAGAGCAGATGACCGGGCAAGAGATTTTTACTGTTGGTGGTGAAGAGAGATATGTATCAGCGGTAGATGTTGCAAAACCGGAACCACTCACTAGTTTGGAGTCTTTACCAAGTGGCCAGCAAGGCAATAAAAAAGTGGTAAAGAAGAAAACTCCTAAACCAAATAATCAACTTAGAAGAATAAAATAGTGAAAGAACTAGACATAATTAAGGCATTAAAATCGCATTTAATTACAACTGGCGATGGTGTTATTTGTGGTATTGGTGATGACTGTGCAGTCTTAAAATCCTCACCTAATCGAAAACAGTTGATTTCTACCGATACTATGCTTGAGGGGCGACATTTTGATCTGCGTTGGCACCCAGCCTTTTCTCTTGCCTGTAAAGCTATAGCTGTAAATGCTAGTGATATTGCCGCGATGGGTGGTGAGGTTAAGCACGTTACTATCTCACTAACCTATACCGACAAAATGACAGAAAAATGGTTAGCAGATTTTTTATCAGGCCTACTGCATATGCAAAAGCAACTTGGTATAAACATAGTTGGTGGCGATACTGTTTGTGGCGATAAAATGAGTATCACTGTTACGATTTTAGGTGAAACTGATAAGCCTATTTATCGCAGTGGAGCAATGGTTGGTGATAGCATATATGTTACAGAGCCTTTGGGTTCTGCGGCTGGTGGCTTGTTAGTCTGTTCTGAAAACCATGGGAATCTTGATAGTGTACGAGATAGATATGGTAAAATAATAGATCATCATTTATGTCCACCTTGTCAGCTTAAGTTAGCGCAAACCCTTGCAGCTAGTGGTTTAGTTACTTCAATGCAGGATATTTCTGATGGACTTGCAACTGACTTAGCCCATATTGCAAGTAGTAGCCATGTTCAAGCTGAAATTTATTCTAGCAAAATTCCTATTGTATCCCAGTTGCAAGATCTTGCTTTAGAGTACGATAAATCCAGCGATGATTTTGCGCTCCTTGGTGGTGATGACTATTTACTCGTTTTTACTGTTAAGAAAGGTAAAGAAAAACAAATTGAAAAAGTGGCGGCTAGTATTAAGAAACCAATTTATCGGGTTGGGAAGATAGTCGAGGGCTCGGGTGTGATACTTAAGAACCAAGATGGAAGTAGTAGGGATGTAAGCTATTTAGGATATCAGCATTAGGGCTAAAGGTATGAGTAGATAATGAAAAGCGTTGACTTCTAATTAAGATGAGATGCACAAGAAATTATGCCTCTCATAATAATTAGTAATTAAAAAGTTAGAAACCAATGGTATCTGTAGTGCCGGAATATAATTATTAGGAAGTTGTAAAATCTATAAGAATATTATTCTTTTTTGGTTTTAACTGTCTACATTTTACACCAGCAAGGGTCATCATCTTTTTAGATGCCTTGACACTATCGGTATCTTTATACTTGTCGGAAAGATAAATTATTTCGCAAATACCAGATTGAATAATGACCTTCATGCATTCATTACATGGAAATAATGCGACGAAAATACGACATCCTTTGAGGTTTCTTGAAATTGAGTTGAGAACTGCATTTAGCTCAGCATGGCAAACATAGGGGTATTTGGTATCTAAGAAATCGCCTTCTCTTTGCCAAGGAAGTTCATCATCCCCGCACCCTTGCGGAAAACCATTATAGCCCACACCAACTATTTTGTTGTCTGGGTTTGCTATGCAGGCTCCAACTTGGGTTGAAGGATCTTTACTGCGTTGAGCCGATAGAACAGCGACGGCCATGAAATATTCTTCCCAGTCTAGATAATCAGTTCTCTTCATCTTATCCTCTTGTCAATTTAAGTGTGGATATTTACTTTTTTTCCTTGTGAGCGCGGCGTTTTTTGCGCCAATCGGTCACTCCCATAAGAGTATCCATGAATTTTTTGATAGTTTCGAAGTATAGATCACCAGCTGTGTCAATCATGGTGTTATGTTCTGCGCCTGGAATTATTTGAAATTGCTTGCTTCTAGCGCCACAAAATGACTGTAGGTTTTCAGCTTGAGCAGCAGGAATAAGTGTATCTAATGAACCATGTAGTATGATAGTGGCTCTTTTTACTTTTGCGATTTTCTCGAGATTATTAAAACAATCTTCCTCGGTAAGATTTTCGGTATTCAGCCCAAGGCTTTTAGCAAGAGGAAGAGTATCTGCAAAACCACTTTCTATGATGAGCCCTTTGATAACAGCATCCTTTTCAACAGCAAGTGCAATGGCGGGAGCAGATCCTAAAGAGCGACCCATTAAAAATATAGGTGCAGAGTATGAATTTTCCTTAAGCCAAGTAAGGGCGTAATCGAAAATGGTTGTTGCATCAGCATACATATTAGTAACAGTCGGGCTGCCGTCACTCCAACCGTAACCACGGTAGGTAGTCATGAAGACATTAATCCCTATTGCTGTGTATCTAGCTGCAATTTCGTCATAGTCGGAAACTAATTCACCGTTGCCATGGTAGAAAATTATATTAGGGGCATCAAGAGACGCACCATAAAATCTGCATCCGATTCTTATGCCGTCTTCGACTTCAATATCTATATCAACTGCGTTGATGGGAGCAATGTTTTTGGCAGTTTTGGTAGGGAAAAAGATATTAACCAAAGCTTCAGGTTGGTCTAGTTTAGAATAGGTCATTATTTATATCCTGTGAATTATGTCAAAGAATTACGTGGTCTTAAGAACATCACACCAAAAAGACCCTAATTCTTCGGGGGTCGGTTTGGCTATTTTGCCAACTTTCTTGAATGTTTTTGCCATGATCTTTTGAAAATTATCATCAAATTCTTTGGCAAGCTCAGCTCTTTGAGTATCGCTTGCCTTCATAACTTTTTCTCTTAATGATAATAGAGTTTCATTGTCAGTTTTGCTACAATGTTCGGAAAAAATTTCTTCAAAGACAGCATTTCTTATTGATGGTAATGTTTCGCTGAAATCATTGGTGAATTCACGAATATTTTTATTCATGTCTTTTAGCTCATCATCAGACAAAGCACATTCTTCGCCAAAGTTTTCCAGGTAGGAAGCAGTGAACTTCTTTACTGTTTGTCGAATAAGAAACCAGTTAGTAGTGGGACTATGTATAGCACTTAAGATTACCAAGCTAGTTGCAAGAGCGATAGGATGGGCATCACCTAAACTTACAGGAGTGACCTTGTTATCCTTCTCAATTTGCCCTTGGTAGACAGAACGGAATAAATGACCATAACGGTAGGAGAATGCGGCATACTCCATACTGATACGGTATTGAGAGCGACTGAGAGTTTTCCCGCAATCATTGCAAGTCAAGTTGTTGTCGCCTTGTAGAGTGAAGCTAGCACAATATGGACAGGGCCAAGAAAGAATATCGGACATAAAAATTCCTCGAAGTTGAATTGTACGAGGTGCAGAAACAAAAAAAGGGTTACAAGCTATAAGCTGTAACCCTTTTTTAAACTGGGGTGAGCGAGGGGACTTGAACCCCCGACCTCCTGGGTCACAACCAGGTGCTCTAACCAACTGAGCCACGCCCACCACAAAAAAATTGTATTTGAAAATCGAAATCTTTATACACAGTAAGGTTTCTTTTTGCAAGAACAAAAACCTTATACCAGAAAAACTGGGGTGAGCGAGGGGACTTGAACCCCCGACCTCCTGGGTCACAACCAGGTGCTCTAACCAACTGAGCCACGCCCACCATATATAAAAATTTGCGAAATTCTTATACCCATTTACGAAAGCTTTCGCAAGGGTAAAAGATTATCAAATTTCAAAAAAAGAGTTTATTTTTAGCTAAGGTCAGCTTGGCAGTGCATACACTTGTTGGCCTGAGCCTTGATTATCTCTGCGCACTCAGGGCATTCCTTTTTGAAATTGCTTTCTAAAATCCTTAAGATAACCATATTTGTTTTTTGCTCAAAAGAAGTATCACGAAATGTATGATTACGAATAGGGTCAATGCAGGCAATGTCGTTTAATTGAGCTAATTTGACTATTGCCATTTCGCGAGGTTCTTTTCGTGCAGCCTCATCTAAAAGAAGAGTAAGAACAGGCGCAAGGTTATTTTCTTCTACAGCACTACCTAGAGCCTCTGTTGCTTTTACCTCAGCTTGGAAACGCTTGTTTTGCCCTTCAATGACTTTGGGGTCCACAACGCTGCCTGTAAAGGCCTCTTTATTGCCAACCATCATCACATTACTTTCGGTACTTCCAGGTAATTCCATGTATCGGTACGAAGCGTGATGCCCATATTTGTTTTCGATGTGCTGCCATCCTTTTAAGAACAGAGAACAATAATCATTTAAACAAATAAAAAGCACATTAGCACCCCATCCTAGCCCATCACCTACGTGCACTTGTGGTGCTTCGCAGGGTAAAAGCCTAGTTTTACAGTGTGGGCAATACTTTTCTTCCTCTAATTCTTTTAATTCTGGGCTGGACATTGCGATACCTCTTAAAAATATAAATTGGGTTTAAAACTAAAAGTCTAAAATCATCGTGTTTGTAATAGTAGGCTACAAATATAGATACCTATTCTAAATTTACAAGTATAAGTTTTGCTTCTTTATAACCTATGTGTGCCAAGTATTTCGTCAACAGCCTTGGCCAGTTTCATCTTGCTGTCTAAAAACTCTTTATCCATTGATTGTGAGCTGTTTTGAATGATACTGCTTAATTCATCGATTTTGGTGTTTTGGCTAAGCTGGAATACTTTCGCGATATTATCCATAAAACTCGAAACAATTTTTTCACCTTCTCCCTGGGTGGATATTATTTCGGCGTAGGTACGGTGGTTTTGGTTGTGAATCCTAGCCATGGCTAAAATTCCATATATTGATGTAAGGGTTGAATGACTATCAATGTCATTTGCGTTTATGTCATGCTCGTTGAGAGTCATGGCTAGTGCCACTGATATGATAGAAGGGAGTTTTTGGCTCACACCCATTAGTAGATCGTGTCGTTTTTCGGAATCATGTTGAATCGCAGCACCGTGTTTATAAAGAAATGCCTCAATTTCATCGGAGAAAATCCCACTACGCATGGTACGTACGACCGATACATTTTTGTCTTTCATTGTTCTGGCTTGAGGTCCCCAAAGATTATGAACAAAAAGAATTTCTACTCCTTCAGCTGTGGCCTCCATGCTTGTGGCAATTGTTCTTTCGGACTCTCCAGCCAAGATAACTAAAGCTTGGCCAGTTTTTAATAGGGGTCCGTATTGTTTAATGGTTTCAGGAGTTGCAGAGATTGGCACGCAAACCATAACGACATCGACTTTAGCAATCATTTCTTCTGGTGTTAAAACTGTACTTCGGCCAGTAACTAGGGTCTGGTAACCTTCATTTTCAAGCCTATCTGCAAACCATCTACTCATTGCCCCAGAACCGATAAAACCGACTGATTTTATATTTTTAACCCTCATGTCAATTCGAGGGAAAGATCCCAATAGCTGGAATGCACGTTCTTCTTGGATGATATTTTCTTCTAGATTAGTTAAGGCATTTTGAATATTTATATCATCAATATGACCTTCAATCTCTAAATAAATAGCAAGTTTTTGGGTTTCAATATCAGTTTCTGATTTTAAATCAATGATGTTAATACCCCTTCTTGTGAACTCACCTAATAAATCGGTCAAAAGACCTACTCGATCACGTAATGGTTTTGTTGAAATAGCAGTAGCATCGTAACCACTTTTCTCTTTTTTCTTTCGCCCTATGACAGCAAACCTAGTTTTGTTGTGGGGAGCTATTTCTCTAATTATAATTTCTAGATTTTGTTGTCGGATGAACTCTTCTGCCTCAATTACAGCGTAATTGTGTAATTTGTCAGAATGAATTTTAGTAATTGCAAGGCTAATGTCTGGTACGGCCATGCGAGTGGCATCTGGGTAGTGCTTATTTAAATACTCACCACATTGGCGAAAGAGGGAATCTGTGCTAACAATGGTATCAAAATTTTTGTTGTTACCGTCAAGTGCTCCTAGGGAGAGATTTATTGGCAAGATAATGTTATCAACCCACGAACAACCAGTAATCTCACTTATTAGTTGACGATGTGCCTTGTTATCTCCCTCTCTTGTGTTGAAAACAGGAAGAATAATGTAGTCAGCGGTATTAGTAATAAATGCTTCTCGTAATGATTCTAGGTGAGTATAAGTTTTTACATCGGCATTTTCTTTGAAACAAAGTGCTGCTCGATGGTTACTAGAAAAATTTGGACCTAGGGTAGCTATTGTTGACATTTCTTCTCCTGCAAAGTTTTTATGCAACCTTTTAGTATGTCTTAGAATTCGATTAGTTGAATTAAATCGTCTAAAAGGGGAAATTTAGAGTAGCAAAATAATCTTTCTTACCCTCCATGGCAACCTTTTAGAGATAGGACTTTTTTTAAGTGAAATCTAGTATTCCCAAAGTCACAGAGTATTTATCTTCTTTGAAAGGTTCTAGCAAGTTTGGACCGCAGGTTACCTATCATAAAAAGATTGAGGCAGTAAATGGCTTATATGATGATATTGCTCAGTGGCTTAATTATGATTTAAAAAATTATCTTAATTCCAAACAAATTAAACGCCTATATCAGCATCAAGCGGAGTCAATTGAAAGTATAAATAATGGAGACGATGTTGTGGTTTCAACGCCAACAGCATCAGGAAAAACATTAATTTACAACCTTCCTGTGCTGAATAGTTTTATCTCCTCAAAAAAGATGCATGCATTATATCTTTTCCCTATTAAAGCATTAGCAAGGGATCAACTATCCTCACTTGAAGAAATTTTTCAGTCTTTATCTAAAGAAAATAAGAAGGGGTTTAGCAATATAGCCTCAATCTATGATGGTGACACCAGCCAGTACCAACGTCAAAAAATTAAGAATAATACACCACCAATTATTTTAACAAACCCTGAAATGATCCATCTTTCATTTTTGCCATACCACCATAACTGGCATGAGTTCTTTTCGAATCTCAAATATGTAATTATCGATGAAGTTCATACCTATAGAGGTGTTTTAGGTAGTCATATGTCTTGGGTTATGCGGAGGTTGTTGAGGGTTGCTAAAAGTTATGGTGCAAATCCGCAGATTATTATGCTTTCGGCCACTATCGGAAACCCTGCTGAGTTGGGAGAGGGTTTGATAGGTAGAAAAGTGAATGTAGTTTGTAGCCACGGAGCTCCTGTTCCCGAGAAAAACTTTGTCTTCTTGAATCCTTGGGACAGTGCTGCTTTTACAGCTTGTCAATTGTTAGAAGCGGCGGTAAAACGAGGTTTAAGGACGATTGTTTATACTCAATCTAGAAAAATGACTGAACTTATTAATGTCTGGACTTCACCACGTTTAGGAGACTTAGCTAGTAAGTTGAGCTCGTATCGAGCAGGTTTTTTACCAGAAGAGCGAAGAGATATTGAAGCAAAATTATTTTCTGGAGATCTATTAGGTGTTATCTCCACCTCAGCACTTGAGCTAGGCATTGATATTGGTGATCTTGATATATGTATTTTGGTTGGTTATCCAGGCTCAATTATGGCAACCATGCAAAGGGGCGGTCGGGTAGGGCGATCCATGAGATCTTCAGCAATTATTCTTATTGCTCAAGAAGATGCGCTAGATCAGTATTTCATGCAAAACCCAGATGATTTTTTTAGTAGACCGCCTGAGTCGGCCGTTATTAATCCATTTAATGAATCTATTATGGAGCAACACCTGCATTGTCTTGCCGCCGAACTAGAACTTAGTCATGCCGATGAAATAATGGCTGATTCACGAGTGCGGAACACCATCTCCGTATTATGTGAAAAGGCAATCTTACTAGAAAAATATGATGGGAAGAAATGGTATGCCACTAGGAAATATCCTCAGCGATTGGTTTCTCTACGTGGAGGCGGAGGAGAATTATCTATTATTGATGGAGTGTCAGGTGAAATAATTGGTCAGGCTGATTCAGTACGAGCGATGAAAGAGTGTCATCCAGAAGCAATATATTTGCATCGTGGGGTTACATGGGTTGTTGACTCACTGAGTCTTGAAGGTAAAGAGGTTATAGCTAGAACCGGTAAACCAAACTATTACACAAAACCATTAATTGAGAAAAACACTACCATTATTGAAGAGACTGATGGTTCAATTATTTCTGGATGTAATGCTTACTTAGGTAAATTGAAGATTTCAGAGCAGGTTACAGGATTTCAAAAAATTCATAAAACAAATCAGAAAGTTTTGACAATACAACCATTAGAATTACCAAAGGAGGAATTTACCACAGAAGGATTATGGTTTGAGATTCCAGATTATATTAAAATTGAAATGGAGTCAAAAAAGCTTCATTTTATGGGTGCAATTCATGCACTTGAACATATGTTAATCGCTCTCATGCCGCTTTATGTTCTCTGTGATAGAAATGATATAGGTGGGCTTTCATGTTCCTATCATGAGCAGATTGATGGGGCGGTTATTTTTATCTATGATGGCCATGCTGGCGGTGTTGGTCTTTGTAAATCTGCATTTTCAGGCTTGGAATACCTATTTGAACAAACCGAGAATGCAATAAGTAACTGTCCATGCGAGACTGGATGTCCATCTTGTGTCCACTCGCCTAAATGCGGGTCTGGTAATAGACCTATAGATAAAGAAGCATGTTTGTGGCTTATAAAAGCGATTCGATCTTCTGGTACAATAAAATCTAAAGAAAATTCATTGGTGGAAGTTGCAAGAAAACCAATTAAAAAAATGATCACGCCAGTTACCCGTAAACAGATTTTTCCATCCAGATACGGCGTCTTTGATCTCGAAACTAAGCGTTCAGCTGAAGATGTTGGCGGTTGGCATAATATATCAGAGATGGGAATGTCTCTAGGTGTCCTCTATGACTCGAAATTAGAAGAATATGTAACTTATCTTGAGGATGAGGTGGATGCGCTGGTAGATCATTTATGTCAACTTGAAATGATAGTTGGTTTTAATAATATTAGATTTGATAATCAGGTTCTATACGGACATGGTTTCACAAAGCATTTACAGGTACCAAGCCTAGATATCTTACAGGTAATTAAGGAAAAACTTGGATACAGACTTAGTCTAGATCGTTTAGCTAAAGCTACTTTAGGTTGTGAGAAATCAGCAGATGGCTTGCAAGCCCTGCAGTGGTATAAGGAGGGTCGGATTGATCTTATTCAAAAATATTGTAAGAAGGATGTGGAAATTACAAAGCAGGTATTTGATTTTGCCCTAGAGCATGAGCATTTATTATTTGTTAATAAAGCACAAAAAAAAGTGCGGCTACCACTTAATTTAAAAGAGGCAATTACCGCACTTATGCTACAAACTTGAGATCTTACAAATACTTTTTAGTTCTTAGGCCATAGCAAACTTGAATAAATCCAACCTTTTGTACCTGTGTGGTGTTTAACTTCTGTCCAGTCACCTTTTCTCTGTAATCGGTGCAGAACAACGCCACGTTCAAGTTCAGCGATTGTAGGATCATTTTTGCTTGGACCTGAGCGTAAATTAGCAACCTTGTTTACATTAACTACAACGGTGTTGTTTTTACGGACAAGCTTGGAGAAAACCCAACCTCCATCACCTTCGTAATCTACTATTTCGTACCAATCGCCTTTTTTCTGAACTACTTTGACAGGCCAATCAGCAAATAACTCCATTGCTATTTCTTTATTAGTTCCTGGCCCTTTACGTATATTAATCCCATCTTTGTTGATGCTTAAATATTCTGCAGCTTGGACAATATTAAAAGATAAAATAAAACATGCCAGGATAAAAAGAGATAATTTACTGCTTTTGGTGATTTGTTTTCGCATAATATCAAACCGTTATTGTAATTATGTTAATCTTTAAGGAAGCGTTTCCAGTAAGTTACATTTTTAATCTAACATCTTTTCTTTATTATATCAAACATCTCGAAATAATAGGTAATCTTATTAAGAAAAGGTTTTGTAGAATTTAATTTTATTTTCAAATTTAGTCTTTTTTCAAAATCTCAATCTTTGCTTTGCCGGCAGGAATGTGACAATAACTACCAATAATAAATGGATTGTTTATTTTTCCATGTCCAGAGTTTAACCCAGCTAGTATTGGTATGTTTCTATTGATAAAAGTATTTAAAAATAAATTCCATACATCTTCTTTGTATTTTGTTTTATCGCTTACAGAGTCATCTTGGCGGTAAGTGAAATCCCCTAAAACCAATGCTTTTATTTTATTGAATTTACCCGCCAATGCCAGTTGAGTTATTAGTCTATCTATTTTGTATAAAGGTTCACCAATTTCTTCTAGAAATAACACTTTATCGTCCCAAGAGAAGTCAAAACTAGTTCCTAGCACCGTGGTGAGGGAGGTCATGTTACCACCCATTATTTGTCCTGTGCAGGTTTCCCCGGTTTTTAGTATCTCAATTCTTTCATTCTCAAATGCAGTGTTAATTCTACCACCAAGAATAAGCATGGTCTTTTTTATAGACTCAGGCTCAATCTGACTCAGGCTTGTTAAAACAGGACCATGGATGCTTTGCACTCCAATCTGGACAGCAAGATAATTTTGCAGAAGGCTAATGTCAGAAAAGCCAATCAAAAATTTGTTATACTTTTTAAGCTCTTTGAGATCTAAAAATGGTAAAATTCGGAGAACACCGAAGCCACCACGCAAACAAATAATAGCATCGATATTATCATCAACCCACATTTGTTGGAATTCCTTGGCTCGGTTTTCATCAGTGTCAGATAAATATGCTTTTCCTGGCCAGAGTTCTCGGGGAATTACAACATTTACACCAAATTCTTTTAGAAGGCGAACTCCATTGTAAACGAGCTCTTTATCTCTTATTTGTCCAGCTGGAGCAATTACTCCGATTGTATCGCCTGGCTTTAAAAATGAAGGTGTTATCATCGTTGACCTTTCAATTTTTGGAAAATCAATTCCATAGCATTGAGAGTTAGTTTCTGATCTATATGCTCAATTTGTTTAGAAAAAGGTGCTATTAATTTGGCCATTCCACCAGTAGCAATTACCTTTGCTTGACTGCCATGATCAATTTCCATTTCTTTTTGAATGCCATTTATAAGACCATCTATCATGGAACCATAACCGTATAAGATACCACTTTTCATAGCATCAACGGTATTCTTACCGATTAATTTTTTTGGCGCATCATGCACATCAACCATTGGTAACTTGGCCGTGCGTGAAGCGAGTGCGTCAAGAGAAATCACAATGCCGGGTAGTATTACGCCTCCTATATAAACACATTCAGATGTTACGCAATCAAAGGTTATTGCTGTACCAAAATCTATGATAATAAGGTTACTTTTCCATTCATTCCAAGCACCATAGGAATTCACTAATCGATCAACGCCAACTTCCTTAGGATTATCTGTATCTACTTTGATTAAGAAATCTAAATTATCAATATTAAGATTAATGGCGGGGCGAGATAGTTTGGCATTGAAATGTTTGTTGCAACATTCCAACCATGCCGAGGTAAGTGTTGGTACTACACTAGCAATTACGATATCGGTGATTTTCGTAGGTTCAATGGATAAAGTGTTTTTAAATAAGCCATAATATCTGATGGCTAGTTCATCAGCAGTGTAGTCTTTATTGGTCTTTAATCTCCAACTTCCAAGTAATTCTCCATCTTTGTAAAGACCTGAGACTGTATGCGAATTACCAATATCAATAACTAAGAGCATTTTTGAGTGTCCAATTGTGTAAATAATTACTTTCTTGTTGTCTATTAAATTTTCAATAGCTTGCAAATATTTTGAGCCTGAGTATAAATTAAAGTTCTTTTAAAAAGCTAGTTATAATTTGCATAATAAACTAAAAAATATTCATTGTTCCAGGGTGAGAAATGACAGAAGAAAAACCTAAGAAAAGTGGGTGGCAGAGAAAAAAGATAGGCGAATACAAATGTCACTGCTGTAAAGAACCAAAACCTTTTTGTTGGAGTTGTCCCTGCGGTTTTCAAATTTGTCCAGAATGTTTCGAAGAAAATAAGTGGGGTATTAGTAATGGTCCTACTTGGATTTGCCCAGATTGTGAGCGAATTAGGATGATGTGATTATCAGACTACTTGCAGATTGTATGCAAATAAAATAATATGTTAGCTTCATTCAGCATTTTACCCTCTCATAGTAACCTCATCTATAAAGATAAATATGACCAACGACAAGAAACCACTACCCATTGATTTATTATCAAATAGTTTGTCGGCAAAAGCAGAACCCTCAAAAAAGGATTCATCGTCTGTTGCTTATGATGAATCAAAAATCAAGACACTCAGTTCCTTAGAGCACATTAAAAAACGCCCAGGGATGTATATTGGCCGTTTAGGTGATGGCTCTAATCAAGATGATGGTATTTATATTCTTCTTAAAGAAGTAGTGGATAACTGTGTTGATGAATTTATCATGGGCGCTGGTAAACGTATTGATATCGAGATTTTGGATGAAGGGAGGGTAAAGATACGAGATTACGGTCGTGGAATTCCTCTTGGTAAAATTGTTGATTGTGTCTCTGTGATTAATACAGGAGCCAAATATAATACCGATGTCTTTCAGTTTTCAGTAGGGTTAAATGGTGTTGGTACTAAGGCAGTTAATGCGCTTTCCGATATTTTTATTGTTACAGCTTTCAGAGATGGCAAGTTCGCTTCTGCAACCTTTGAACATGGAATATTGTTAGAAAAGCATGGTGGGGAAACCAAAGAAAAAAATGGAACATTGATTGAATTTGTACCATCTGTTGAGATGTTTCCAGATTATGTTTTTGATCTTGAATTTGTAGCAAATAGGATGTGGCGTTATGCATATCTAAATGCAGGTTTGAGAATTTATTTTAACAAAAACCTTTATTACTCTAAAAGAGGTTTGCTAGATCTACTAGATAAAGAGTTGGATGACTCTAATTTATACGAGCCTATCTACTACCGTGATGAAACTCTGGAGCTTGCGTTTGCCCATAACGACTCATTTAGCGATAATTATTATTCTTTTGTAAATGGAACATATACCAGTGAAGGGGGAACTCATCTTTCTGCCTTTCGGGAAGGAATCTTAAAAGGAATAAATGAGTTTTCAGGGAAAAAATTTGTAAATACCGATGTACGTGACGGTATCGTTGCTACTTTGGCTGTGAAGGTTAAAGAGCCGGTTTTTGAGTCACAAACAAAAAATAAACTTGGAAATACCGAAGTAAGGTCTTGGATTGTTAACAAGGTTCGTGAAGCTGTATCCAGTGAATTGTATAAAAATAGTGAGACAGCGGAAGCTTTACTAGACAAAATACAGCGAAACGAGAGAGTGAGAAAGGAGCTACAAAGTGTACGTAAAGAAGCGAGAGCTAAGGCAAAAAAGGTTGCTTTAAAAATTCCAAATCTTAAAGATTGCAAATACCATCCTTCCAAAGACAAACCGTCCAAGCCAGGATGTGAGAGTATGATTTTTATCACTGAGGGGCAATCGGCGGCTGGTTCAATTGTTTCTTCACGCGATCCTCTTGTGCAGGCGGTATTTTCGCTTAAAGGTAAACCGCTTAATGTCCTAGGTCATCAACTTGCAACTCTTTACAAGAACGACGAAATGTATTCTTTGATGCGAGCATTAAATGTCGAACATTCTGTTGCAGATTTGCGTTATGATAAAGTTATACTAGCCACAGATGCTGATGTTGACGGACTTCACATTAGAAATTTATTGCTAACTTTCTTCCTTCATTATTTTGAGGGAATGGTTAAAGCAAATAATGTCTATATTCTTGAAACTCCAATCTTTCGAGTACGAAATAAGAAAGAAACAATTTATTGCTATACAGAGAAAGAGAAAGATGCAGCACATAAAAAGTTATCTGGTCGAGGAAAACAAAAACTAAATGTTGAAATGACAAGGTTTAAGGGCTTGGGGGAAATTTCACCTAAAGAGTTCAAGCAGTTTATTGGTGATGAAATGCGTCTTATAAATGTTACTATTGACTCTATTTCTGAAATAGCCAAGGTTCTTTCGTTTTATATGGGCAAAAATACGCCGGAAAGAAAGCAATATATTATGGATAATTTAGTCGTTAATGTAGAACAATAATCAAAGTTGGTTTTTTACTATGGACAATACACCAGGCAAACTACATCGACTCTTTGAGTATAATTTTCTTGAATACACCTCTTATGTAATACGAGAAAGAGCAATCCCATCTATTGAAGATGGTCTCAAACCCGTGCAACGGCGAATCTTACAAACTCTATTCAATATGGAGGATGGCAGATTTCATAAGGTTGCAAATGTTGTGGGTGAAACAATGAAGTTACATCCCCATGGCGATCAATCTATTTTTGCTGCTCTTGTTAATCTCTCTAATAAAGGTTTCTTGATAGAAAGACAGGGTAACTTTGGTAATATTTATACAGGCGATCAAGCTTCTGCTCCCAGATATATTGAGTGCAGACTATCTCCCCTTGCCAAAGAAATCCTTTTTAATAAGGATTTGACTGACTTTGTTGATTCTTATGATGGTAGAATGTTGGAACCTGTTAATCTCCCTGCAAAGATACCTCTGCTTTTATTACAGGGTGCTGAGGGGATCGCTGTTGGCATGGCGACTAAAATCATGCCCCATAATTTTAGTGAAATGTTAGAAGCTCAAAAGGCAATCCTTCGTGGAGAAGAATTCCAAGTTTTTCCAGATTTTCCACAAGGGGGCTTGGTAGATGTAAATGGCTATAATGATGGCAATGGCAAAATTAAATGCCGTGCGTGCATTAAAGAATTAAACGAAAAAACCATTATAATAGATGAGATTCCTTATACAACTACAACTCAATCTTTGACCGACTCCATCGAAAAAGCTGCAAAGAATGGTAAGATTAAAATTGTTTCTATAAATGACTATACAGCAGAAAATGTTGAGATAGAAATAAAGTTAGCCAGAGGTATTTATGCAAAAGACACTATAAAAGCTCTTTATGCATTCACTGATTGTGAAGTTTCTATTTCGCCAAACCTGACTCTTTTAGAGGGTGTTAATCCAACTATTAGTACTGTTACAGAAGTATTAAAATTCAATACTTTGAAGCTTAAAGCTGACTTAACAAAAGAGCTTGAAATTAGCCTTAATAGATTTAAAGAAAAACTTCATGCCAGGATGTTAGAGCAGATTTTCATTGAAGATAGACTTTATAAAAATATCGAAGAAGAAATTAGCTATGAGTCGGTTGTTAAAAGTGTAGAAGAAGCTTTATTGCCATACAGAAAAGACCTTCTTCGTGATGTTACCATTGAAGATATTGAGCGACTGCTTGAAATTAGGATTAAACGAATATCACGTTTTGATATAAACAAGCAGGAAAAAGAAATTAGAGCCATAAATAAAGATATTAAAGCTACTCTAAAATCTTTAGAGGACATGGTGCTTTATACAACCAATTATATTGATAAAATATTGGTTAAATATGGCGCTCAGTATCCGCGCAAAACTGAAATTAAGGAGTTTCGTGAGGTTGTTGTTAGAAAGGTTGCTCTCTCTAATCTAGTTGTTGAGTATCAACATGATACAGGGTTTTTAGGGCATACAATCAAGTCCAATAGTGATGGCGATGAGTTCTCTGTAACTTGCTCTGAATATGATCGTTTATTATTAATTTATGGTGATGGGCGATATAAAATTATTTCTGTACCTGATAAAGTTTTTATTGGTACAGGTCTTCTTTACTTAGGTGTCGTAAAGCAAAGCAATGTATTTAATCTTGTTTACCGAGATGGGAATGAGAATTTTGCCTATGTAAAAAGATTTAAAACACCAAAGTTTATCCTGGATAAAGAATATAAACTCTTTTCAGAAAATAAGAGGTCAAAGATTTTATTACTAACCTTGGGTGAAGAGCAATTTGCTAAGGTTAGCGTTATGCCATCTCAAAGAGCAAAAACCAATGTTTTTCATGTAACTTTTGATGAGTATTTGGTTAAGGGTGCTGCTGCAAAAGGTAAGCGAGTATCCCCGAGAGTCGTTCGCCGAGTAGTCTCAGCCGGACCACCGCCACCACCTAAACTTGATAAAAATATTCCTAACCTTCCTGGTATTGAGGAGTAAGTATATCAAGTTGTTGCTTGTGAAAGGTGCTTTAACGTAAGGAGCAAATATGAAAGTTAAATTTTGGGGTGCCAGAGGGAGTATACCAGCCTCTTATGGTTCTGATAAAATAAGAGGGAAAATATTTAACGCTCTTAAGGTTGCCAATGGTAAGTCTTTCTCCGACGATCAGGCGATCCATAACTTTATTGATAAAGAGATCTCTTTTGAGACATCTTCCAGCTACGGTAGCAATACTAGTTGTGTTCAAGTTGGCGATAATATCATTTTAGATGCAGGTAGTGGTTTAAGAGATTTTGGGCAACAGATCGTTGCTACTAAGCCAACTGGCAATACGTTTCATATTTTCCTGTCTCATCTTCATTGGGATCATATCCAAGGATTTCCGTTTTTCGTTCCTGTATTAATTAAAGGGAACAAGATTCATATTTATGGTTGCCATGAGAATATTAAAGAAAGCTTATCTATTCAACAACAAGAACCTTTCTTCCCAATATCTTTTGATATGTTGCAAGCGGATATTTTTTTTCATAAACTTGATGTTGGTAAACCTATTGAAGTGGAAGGATATGAAGTTAATAGTTTTAAGCAAAATCATCCACAAACATCTTATGGTTATAGGGTTAGCAAGAATGATAAATCGATGGTCTATTCCACTGATGCTGAACACTTAGAGGATAGCGAACAAGAAGATTATCCATTTCTTAAATTTATTGAGAACACAGATCTACTAATCTTTGATGCCCAGTACAATTTAGCAGATCATTTTCATGTTAAATCTACTTGGGGCCACTCCTCTAATCTTATGGGGGTTGAGCTTGCAGTTCGAGCAGGGGCGAAGAGATTGTGTATGTTTCATAGTGAGCATGGATTAGACGATACTAGTCTACATCAATTTCTTAAAGATAGTGTCAGGTATAAGGAAATTTATGCTAGAGACGCTGCTGTTGAGGTTCTTCAAGCCTATGATGGTTATGTTATTGAGTTATAATAGCGAGTAAAGGTGGACGGGATCGGATCTGACTGGAAGTGATATTCTGATATAACAAGCAGTGTGATTTAATAGTTCAAATACAAGAAGGGTTATCCTATATCATAGGATAACCCTTCTTGTTGTAGTAATATATAATGGATACGTAGAAAAATTTATAAATTGACCAACGAAGAAGTTGGCTGACTTAGCAATTTTTCAAGATATCCTAAGAGATAACAACCTCTGGATTGCCTGCTTTATTCACACTAATATCACCAATGATTGCCGCTTTCTCGCCTAGTGCTTCAAAGTGGTGAACAATATCTTCGGCCTTGTCTTCCGCCACAATTACCAGTAACCCAATACCCATATTAAAGGTGCGGTACATTTCTTCGTGTGGAATGTCTCCCTTTTCTTCAAGGAACTTAAAGATAGCAGGGACTTCCCAGCTGCCTTCAGTTAGGTTTGCTTTGTAACCTTTTGGTAGGATACGAGGAATATTATCAATAAAACCACCACCAGTGTTATGAACCATACCGTTTATATGATAATTTTTAAGAACATTTAATACTTGCTGAACATAAATTTTGGTTGGCTTTAGTAATTCTTCGCCAAGGGTGCAACCAAGTTCTTCAATATATTCATCGATTTTGTAGTCATTATCAGAAAAACAAACCTTACGAACAAGGCTATAGCCATTGGAGTGAATACCACTGGAGCTTAGTCCGATAATTTTATTGCCGTTTCTAATCTCTGAACCATCGATGATAGAATCTCTATCAACAATACCTGTTACAAATCCGGCAAGATCATAATCTTGGTTTTTGTATAGTCCTGGCATTTCAGCAGTTTCACCGCCAACAAGAGAGCAACCAGCTTGCTTACAACCTTCGGCAATGCCTCTTACTACTTCTGTTGCAATTTCTAGATCAAGTTTGCCTACAGCAAAATAATCTAGAAAGCTAAGAGGGGTAGCCCCGCCTACAATAAGATCATTTACACACATGGCGACTAGATCAATACCGATTGTGTCATGCTTGTCACACATATGGGCAATAGCTAGTTTAGTACCGACACCATCTGTAGAATTAACAATTACGGGTTTTGGGAATTTGTTTAGATCAATTGATACATGGGCTGAAAAGCCACCAATATTATCAATAACACCGTTCTTGTGAGTCTCTGAAACGATGCCTTTAATCCCATCAACAAAAGCATTACCTTTGTCAATATCTACCCCTGCTTCACTATACTTTGATGCTGCCTTAGGTTTGGAATCCATAGTGTTTTTTTATGTCAGTACTGATTTAAATTTATTGAAATCGGAACTATATTAATAGTCCTATTAATTATATCACGGAACCAATGAATTAACATATCTGCTGATGAATAACAACAATTACATCAGTTACAGAAAAGCTCTTTAAATGGTATGATATAGGGCTTATTTGGGATTAATGTCCCCATCAACATAATACCAAATGTTTTTTGTTTTACGAAAATTACTTTCTTCAGAAAACAATTGTTCTGCTCCATTTTCAATATATTTGGCGGTGAAATATACTTTTCCTTTTAGATCACCTTCAATGCCATCGGTGGTGTTGTGGACTTTCAATCCGAGCCATTTCAAATCGCTACTGAAGTTTAATCTTTTTGGTCGTTTTTTCTTAGCCCAAGATTTTAGAAGAAATTTTTCATCTTCTAAAACAAAGGCTGTGTAACGGCTTCTCATAAGCTGAACAGCTGTCTTAGCTAGACGTATATCTTTTAAAATTGACATACAACATGATTGGAACTGTTCACTGCTACCGCATGGACATAAATCATTTTTTTTAATCATATTAGTCGCCTAGAAAGAAGGATTCCAGTGTTTACGTAATTCCTGAGATACTTGTGTGGCGGTCTCTTCTATAGATCTGCCATCTGAGAAAACCACCGGGAACTTATATTTATCAAAAATCCTTCTGGCTAAAATAACTTCTTTTTTACAGGTCTCGATGCGGGCATAATTACTTCCCTGGTATCTCTGCTCTCGAAAAGAATTTAGTACTGTAGGAGAAATAGATAAGCCAACAACCTTATCTTTGTTTCTGATAATATCTTCAGGTAGATTACAATGTTGTAAATCATTTTCAACAAGTGGATAATTCGCTGTTTTTATACCTAGTTGAGTCGCTAAGAATACTGATACAGGTGTTTTTCCAGCCCTTGAAATACCAACAATTATAAGATCAGCCTCTTCATAATCTTTGATTGCAGTACCATCGTCGTGAGCTATGGTATAGTGGATCGCATCTACACGGTCATTAAATATGTTCTTGTTTAGATTTCTAGCGGTTCCAGATCGTCTAAGTGCTTTTTCTTCGAGTAATATTTCAAGACTGCATATATGAGGAGCACAAATATTCATGAAAATTACATCGCTAATATCGAAAACATCATTTACCTCTGGTTTAAAGATCGTTGATAAAATGATAGGTGGAAAATCATATTTTCTAGCTAAAATGATTTCCAATGCGTTTTTAGCACCATCAATTGTTTTAATAAATGGTATAGCTTCTTCTATAAATTTAGTCTCAGGAAATTGGCTAAGGAGACTTTTGCCCATATCTTTTGCAAGCAGGGCAGTATTACTGGAAATATAATAAACATGTCTGAGCATGGTCTTATCCTGAATGTGTAGATTCGTTGAATATTATTTATAAAATCTTTGTGGAAACGGAAATATAATTTTTAATTACTTCCCCAATCAATAACAAATATTAAAGATAAGATGAAGAAAATTTTAATTTTAGAACCATATTATGGTGGCTCTCACAAGCAATTTCTCTTAGGGTTGCAAGAAAATATTGAAGCTGACTACACGTTGCTTTCTTTACCGGCGAGAAAATGGAAAATGCGGATGCAGTTGTCAGCACCTTGGTTTGTTGAGCAGATAAAAAAGTCAGAAGATCAAAATTATGATGTCGTTCTTTGTTCGACATTTTTAGATGTTGCAGTATTCAAAGCATTGGTGAGTTCATTACCAGGCTGGAGTGATAAGGCAAGAATATTGACATATTTTCACGAAAATCAGTTTGAATACCCAAATCAACTTGAGGCACCCGATACCAGACAATTTGCTACGATTAATTTAATGTCAGCATTAGCTTCTGATTCAATAGCGTTTAATTCTGAATATAATCGAACAAGTTTTTTGGCTGCTATTAAAAAAGTTGTTAAGATAGGTTCTGATATGAAGATGCCAGAAATAGTTTCAGAACTTGAAAAAAAATCGGAAGTAATCTACCCGGGTATTGATTTTAGCAGTATTGATAATTTTCAAAAAAAAGAAGAGAAAACTGAAGTACCGACAATTGTATGGAATCATCGCTGGGAGCATGATAAAAACCCAGAAGAATTTTTCAAGGCTCTTCAAATTATAAAAAAGAAAGGTGTCCGTTTTAAGTTAATAGTTTTGGGTCAATCTTTCCGTTTTGTGCCAAATTGTTTCGAAGAATCTAAAGAAGAGTTTGCCGAGGAAATAATTCATTTTGGTTATGCAGAAAGTTACAGTGAATATATCGAGTTTTTGAGTAGAGCTGATATCGTGGTTTCCACAGCCATACATGAATTCTATGGAATTTCGGTGATTGAGGCAGTTAGGGCAGGGTGCAGGCCACTTTTACCAGCCAGGCTTTCATACCCAGAACTTTTCGAAAAAAGTTATCTTTATAAAGAAAAACAATTGGCAAAGGAACTAGAAAGCTTGTTGAAACAACCCTCAATAAAAAAAGTGCCCAAAGAAATAACAGATAAGTTTTCTTGGCCGGAATTAGCAATTAATTACAAAAAATGGCTGTTCGATTGTTAAGGGCAAATTTAAAAAAAACAGGGTGCCTTGAAAATCGAAAGTTTTGCACTAATCCAAGGCAAGCCCAGATTTAATCGCAGACATATAAACGATATCTAAGTCTCACTTTGTGCGCTTATCTCCGAAAGATCAAATTTTAATTTCAACTCAGGAATTGGGCGAAGTAGCAATTTTTAAAGGTTGCCTTTAGCTTATTTTTACAACTTTGATCTAGAATAATTAGGCATTACAATGTCTTACTCTTTCAAAGAGGCTGCAAAATCAAGCATTCTTTGGATCGGTTTCTGGGCGAGTTTTGCTAACGCAGGATCTACGGTGATTTCGCCTTCGCCTGTTCTTAGTACATGAGCGATGCTTTTAAGGTTATTCATTCCCATCCATGGGCATGCCGCACAACTTTGACATGTCGCACCTTCTCCTGCAGTGGGGGCGGGAATTAAAACTTTATCTGGTGCTAATTGTTTCATTTTATTGAAAATACCGATGTCGGTTGCCACAATAAACTCTTTATTTGGCATTTCTTCGACTGCTTTAATCATTGCGGTAGTTGATCCGACTAAGTCAGCATGGGCAATAATGGTAGCAGGTGACTCAGGATGCACAAGAACTGCTGCATCTGGGTGTTTGTGTTTTAAGTCGCCAAGGGCGATGGATTTAAATTCTTCGTGTACAACACAAACGCCAGGCCAGAAAATCATTTCAGCACTAGTAAGGCTTTGTACATAGTGTCCAAGATGCTTATCTGGTCCCCAAATTATTTTTTCACCTTTCCCTGCCAAGTGGTCAATGATTTTAAGTGCAATACCAGAGGTGACTACCCAATCTGCACGAGCTTTAACTTTAGCACTGGTGTTAGCATATACAACAACTGTGTGATCTGGGTACTGATCACAGAACTCACAGAATAGGTCACCAGGGCACCCCTCATCAAGAGAACAGGTAGCGCCAAGATCTGGCATCAAGACAGTTTTCTCATTGTTTAGGATCTTGGATGTTTCGCCCATAAACTTAACCCCAGCAACAACTAAAGTTTCAGCTTTTTGAGCGGTTCCAAATCGAGCCATTTCAAGAGAGTCTGCGACACATCCTCCCGTTTCTTCGGCTAAATCTTGAATGTCTCCATCAGTATAATAGTGTGCCACTATTACCGCATTTTTCTTTAATAAAAGTTCTTTAATTTCTTTTTTTAAAATATTTTTTTGACTTGCCGAGAGTACTTCTTTTACCGGATTAGCTGGCACATTATAAGTGGGTAGCGAGATATTGGCTAAAACGGCTTTATTATCTGTTGTGGCGTTAGTCATGGGGAGATCCTAAAATAATAAATGTTGCAGGATGATTGTGACACTAGCAAAATATATAGTAGCCCATCACTTACTAAAAAGGCAAGGGTGACAGAACCTTTAGAAGGCGACGGGTTATTGCGAGTTAGTGTTAATTATCAACAAGTATTATACAATCACTCCAGGATACCAGAGTGATTGTACAGTTTCATGATTTATTTTTGTAACTCATAATATTATAATCAGCTAGGGAAGAACGACCTTGGAAATTTAATATAGTATGAAAAAAAATAAATTATCCAGCATATTCGGCTTGCATCTTTTGGACATCAGCATCTTGCAAATATTCAGAATATGGGATCATTTTGTCGATTATACCATTTGGTAAAATCTCTATAATTCTATTTGCCACAGTATCAAGAAGTGTATGATCGTGGGAAGAAAAAAGTATAATCTCACTAAACTCTTGCATACCATTGTTCAAAGCAGTGATTGACTCAAGATCAAGATGGTTGGTCGGTTCATCAAAAATCAAGGCATTGGCATCACTCAACATCATTCTTGAAAGCATACAACGCACTTTCTCGCCACCAGATAATACTGAAGTTTTTTTGGTAGCCTCGTCGCCTGAAAACAACATTTTACCTAGATAACCTCGGGCAAAACTTTCACCTTCAGTTACTGGAGTGTATTCACCTAACCAATCAACAAGGGTTTTATCATCGGAGAAGAACTCTCTGTTTTCTTTAGGGAAATATGATTGGGTCATGGTCAGTCCCCAGCGGAATTTTCCACTATCAGGTTCAATTTCACCAATCAAAATCTTAAATAGAGTTGTAATTGCCGGCCCATTCAGGCCAACGAAGCCAATTTTTTCACCTTTACTAATGGTTAAAGAAAAATTATCCAACATTTTCACACCATTAATGGTTTTACAAATATCTTCCATTTCCAAAATGACATCGCCACAAGAACGTTCAGGCTTAAAATGAATAAATGGATATTTCCTTGTGGAAGTAGGTAAATCACCAAGCTCAAGTTTATCAAGCATCTTTTTTCTGGCGGTGGCTTGTTTTGCTTTAGAAGCATTTGAGGAAAAACGAGCGATAAAATCTTTTAAATCTTTAGCCTTAGACTCGGCTTTTTTGTTAGCATCTTGACGCTGTTGTTGTGCTAGTTCGCTTGCTTGGTACCAAAATTCATAGTTACCCGCATAAACCTGGATGCGCCCGTAATCGATATCTGCCATATGAGTGCAAACTTGATTTAGAAAATGTCTATCATGGGATACAATGATAACGGTGTTACTAAAACGCTCCAAGAAACCTTCTAACCATTTAATTGACTTGTTGTCGAGGTTGTTAGTTGGCTCATCAAGAAGCAAAATATCAGGGTTACCAAAAAGTGCTTGGGCAAGGAGAACGCGGACTTTTTGTCCACCTTCAAGATCTTTCATCTTTTTATCTCGAAGATTTTCGCTGATACCTAAGCCGCTTAGAAGGGTAGCAGCTTCTGATTCTACCTCGTAACCGTTCATTTCGGCAAATTCAGCTTCCAGTTCACCACTACGATTCCCATCTTCTTCAGTAAATTCAGTCTTGGCGTAAAGTTCTTCTCGCTCTGCGATAATCTCATGGAGACGTTTATGGCCAGCAAGCACTGTACCTGCCACTGTCATCTCGTCAAATGAGAATTGATCCTGACGAAGAACAGCAATGCGTTCTCTAGAACCCACAAAAACCTCTCCCTTATCAGCATCTTTATCGCCAGATAAAATGCTAAGAAAAGTAGTTTTTCCGGCACCATTGGCACCTATAAGTCCATAGCAGTTACCCGCTGTAAATTTAATATTAACGTCTTTGAAAATTACTCTTTTGCCATAGGAAAGGGCTATGTCGGAAGCTTGTATCATTTATATATCCTGGAATCTGTAAATTTTATTTTATTAATTGTTTGTTAGAGACTTCTTCTCTTGTTCTCGTAGGTAATAATCGTAGTCACCTTCATAAGTTCTCATCTCTCCGTGATCAATTTCAATTACTCGAGTGACCAGCGAGTGCAAGAAGTGACGATCGTGGCTTACCACTATAATGCTTCCTTCAAATTTTTGAAGGGCTGTCAACAAAACTTCTCGAGATTGTATATCAAGGTGGTTAGTTGGCTCATCAAGAACAAGGAAATTTAACGGTTGAGCTAGTATTTTTGCTAGTACAACCCTACTTTTTTCTCCACCAGAAAGCGTTGATATACGTTTATCTATATCGTCTCCTTGGAAAAGAAAAGCGGCAAGAAGGTTTCTTATGGTGCCGATATTCTCAAGTGGCATTATTTCTTGTAACGCCTCAAAAACTGTATGGCTTGGATGTAAAACATCCATTGCATGTTGGCTAAAATATCCTACGGTCACACCAGCACCAATCTGAACTGAACCAGATGTTGGTTCAGTGTCACCAGTTATTACCTTTAATAGAGTAGACTTACCAGCTCCATTTACACCAACTAAGGCTATTTTTTCAAGACGACGGATCGTTCCAGAAAGTCCACTGAAAACTTTTTTGATATCGCCATGGACGGTTGTCCATTCTTTTGAAAGATCATTTAGGTGAAGAACGTCGTCGCCACTACGGGGTGGAACTTTAGTTGTAAGTTTCATTACCCTTTGCTCAGGTGGTAAAACTATGCGTTCAATTTTATCTAATTTTTTTATGCGAGATTGAACTTGAGCTGCGTGGGACACACGGGCTGCAAATTTGGCTATGAAATCCTCTTCTTTGGCGAGCATTTCTTGTTGCCTGCGAAAGCTTGCCATTAATTGATCTCGCCTAATTTCGCGTTCTTTTAGATAATAATCGTAATCGCCATTATAGGTTGTGGCACCACCATTACCAATTTCTATGATTCGTGAAATAATACGATTCATAAATTCTCGATCATGACATGTCATGAGAAGAGCACCTTTAAACTCACTGATAAGCCAATTTTCAAGCCAAAGGATGGACTCAATATCAAGGTGATTTGTAGGTTCATCAAGTAAAAGAACATCTGGGTTTATGAGTAGGATCTTGGCGAGCGCAATACGCATCTTCCAACCACCGCTATAGGTTTCTACAGGTAGTTGCTGGTCTGAATTAGAAAATCTGAGCCCTGAAAGAATAGCCTTGGCATTTGAGTCTAACTCATAACCACCACGATGCTCGAATGTTTCAACAATATTCCCATAGTTCTCAAGAAGCTCAGCCATGGTTTCATCATCCATGGGTTCTGACATCTTGTTTTCCATTTCTTTCATTTGCTTGCTCATGGCAACTAAATCACTAGCGGCTGACATGACTTCTTCCAAAACTGTGCAACCGGCCATCTCGCCAATATCTTGGGAAAAATAGCCGACGACTGTTTTTTTAGAGCAAGATATCTCACCTTTATCAGCTTCTTCTTCGCCAGTGATTAACCGAAAAACCGAGGTTTTTCCAGCTCCATTGGCACCGACAAGTCCCGTGCGTGAGTTTGGCAATACCTGTAGACTTGCCCCTGCAAACAGAATTTGCGATCCGTACTGTTTAAATATATTTGTAAGATGAATCATGGGCTATTAAGTGTTTGTAAGATGACAATTTCAGTTAAAAATTTTCTTAGATCTTTCAAGTTATTGCTTTAAAATAATTAGTATAAATGGTCTATTTAGTTAAATACTAAAGTGCTTTAGTCCGATAATAAAATAAGTTTTTAGTTTTGTCTTAAAGACCTATGCAGGCAAGCGTTTAGTGTATTTAAAAGAATAATGAGAATAATGGGCAAGTTTTTTTTGCGAAAAAGATCGATATTATAATCATTAGGGCTTGAGATTTTTTGAAGAGATGACATATATCCTGAGTGTTAATGTTTGTCAATCGAAAACAAGGAATAGTTTTGTTTTACCTTTTGGCCTATAGCGGCTTGAATAATTTATAATAGGTGAGATATGTATAAAGAAATATCAAAATGTCGTATCAGTGGCAGTAAGGAACTAGTCAATATATTATCTCTTGGGCACCAATCTTTAACAGGTGTGTTTCCAAAAAATAAAGATGATCTGGTAGCTGAAGGACCAATGGATCTACTTTGGTGTCCCAAAAGTGGGTTGGTTCAATTAAAACAAACCTACAACGCTGAAGATATGTATGGGGATAATTATGGGTATAGGTCAGGCTTAAATAATTCAATGGTTGCTCATCTCACAGATAAATTTAGATACTTAGAAAAAATGGTTGAATTAAAATCCAACGATTTAGTTATAGATATTGGAAGTAATGATTCAACGGGATTAAATTGTTATTTAAGCAAAGATATTATGAAAGTTGGAGTTGATCCTACCGGAAAAAAATTCCAAAAATATTACGAGCCTAACACTATATTGCTAGATGACTTCTTTAGTGCGGCCTTGGTGAAAAAAAACCTAGGTGGCAAGAAGGCTAGGATAGTCACTTCAATAGCTATGTTTTATGATCTTGAAGACCCTAAACAATTTGTAGAAGACATATCTAGTATACTCGCTGATGATGGTGTATGGCACTTTGAGCAAAGCTATATGCCCTCAATGTTAAGAGCCAATGCCTACGATACAATTTGCCATGAGCACGTTGAATTTTATTCATTTAAGGTCGTAAACCAATTGTTGAATGACTGTGGAATGAGAGTCGTTGATGTTCAAATGAATTCTGTGAACGGAGGAAGTTTTGCTGTTACAGCATGTCTTCACGACTCTAAGAGACTGTCCAATATGCCAATTATTAACTGGATGTTAACTCAAGAACAAGACATGCAGTTGGATACCCCTCGACCTTATCGAGATTTTGAGGAGAAAGTATATTTACATAGAAAAAATCTTGTAAATCTAATTGATTCATTAGTAGAGGATGGGAAAAAAATATTTGGCTATGGAGCAAGTACTAAAGGTAATGTTTTGTTGCAGTTTTGTGGAATTGATTCTAGCAAGATACCTTTCATAGCAGAAGTAAATGAAGATAAGTTTGGCTCATTTACGCCAGGAACAAATATACCAATAATTCCTGAGGCTGAAGCTAGAGCCATGAAACCAGATTATTTCTTGGTTTTGCCTTGGCATTTTAAGCACTCAATATTAGAGAGAGAAAAAGACTTCCGATTGGCTGGAGGAAAATTTCTATTTCCTTTACCACAAATTGAGATAGTTTAAATTATGAAAGCTATAATCTTTGGGGCTAGTGGCCAAGATGGTATCTTACTTAGCCAAAAATTAGTTGGACAGAATGTCACTGTGATAGGGGTTTCTCGATCGGTAGGGAATTGGATTATTGGTGACGTGTCAAATACTGTTTACGTTAAAAATATAATTAAGCAAGAAAAGCCAAATTATGTTTTTCATTTAGCTGCTAATTCCACGACTAGGCATGATGCTCTTTTTGAAAATTTCAAAACTATTGAACTCGGATCCATTAATATCCTAGAAAGTGTTCGAGAGTACTCTCCTGCTACAAAAGTATTTTTGTCTGGCAGTGCTTTGCAGTTTAAAAACACCAACACTCCCATCAATGAAGAAACCGATTTTTTTTGTACAAGTCCATATGCTGTTAATCGTTTGCAAACCACTTATTTGGCAAGATATTATCGTCAAAAGTTTAACACAAAGGTGTATGTTGGCTATCTTTTTAATCATGATAGTTCTTATCGAACGGATCGTCATATCAACATGAAGATAGTAAATTGGTTTCAAACTCTTAACGAAAAGAAATATGAGAAGCTGTCTATAGGGGATCTAGGGGCTAAAAAAGAATTCAGTTTTGCAGGAGATATTGTAAGTGGTATATGGGCGTTAGTAAAACAAAATAACATCTATGAGGCTGTTATTGGTAGTGGTGAAGGATACAGTGTTGGAGATTGGATAGAAATATGTGCACAAAAGGTTGGCGTTGACTGGCGCAATCATATTGAAGAAAATCCTGATTATATTCCTGATTATAAAACTCTTATTTCAGACCCTCGTAAAATTAATGATATAGGTTGGCAAACCCAAGTAGGTATCGAAGCAGTAGCTGATATAATGTTCAATCAAACTGATTTGAACTATTTATAAATTAATCGCTAGTAACATTCTTATAAAGGTAATTCCATGGAATTTAATTTGCAAACAGTAAAAAGCCTACTTGAAAAGTTATCTAAGCAGAATGATGAAAGCGTTATAGCAAGTTTGTGTTTAGTAAGGAGACAATTGGCCTATAGTTTAGTTTCGGCGACAGAAGATGGCCTAGAAGATCTTTTGGCAGGGGAAACTGGACATATTGTAAGATTGCTTATTCAAAATAGAGTTATGTCTATACCTATAAATACTGAGGAGCAGAATTATCTTAATCTTCTTGAAAATGGTTATAGTAAATGTACGAATTGGCAAAGCGAGAATTTTAAAAAATTTTATATTGCGCTCGCTCTTTACTTTGAAAATTATGAGATATCATCAAGTATAAATCTTACTGATCATCCAAATTGGTTTTTATCAATTTACCTTGAAATTTTACTGGTTTCACCAGTTTACTTTTCTTCAGTTGAAAAGAGTGAATGTTTTCACGCTTATATGCTAAATTTTATGAAGCAATTAAATAATTTAGCTCAGGAAGGAACTGGTTTTTGGACTACTGAAGTTAAGAAGAATGTTTTATTTAGATTGAATTTTATTGGTACGTATTTTAGCGAAAAGAATACAAAAGACCTTTATATCGAAAGGGCTAAATTTGCAACAAGCACATTGATTGCTCTGAAGGATAACCTTTCTCGCGGATTTCCTTTAAAAGCTAAATGTGAAGAAAGTCCCCAAATAGGTATTGTTGTAGGGTCAATTAGTGATCATACGGAGACTTTTTTCCTCATAGCTCATATGTGCAAGCTTATGGATGCTGGTTTTTTCGTACATGTCTTTTGCCTTAATAGTAATGACAATATTCATAGTAAAAAAGTAAGATGCTTGGCAAATAAATATAGTGCTCTTAATGGTAAAAATCTTACGGATAAAGTTGATTATATCCGTTTAGAAAATCCCGATATTGTGTTTTTTGCGACTAATATAACTGCAACTACTAATGAATCTTTTATGCTCGCTTTGCATCGATTAGCACCAATTCAAACTATTTCTATGGCCAGCCCTGTGACCACTGGCTTAGCTTTTTCTGATTATTTTTTTAGTGCTAAAGACAATGATACCGATCGTGATGCTCAAGATTATTACTCAGAGGAACTATTATTGTTACCTGGGTCTTTAAATAAATATGCATACCAATTTGATTTTGAACCAAAAACAATAACTATAAATCGTAACACATTAGGTATTTCTGAAACAGACACAGTGTTCGTTAGTTGTGCTAATTTATTCAAATTAAATGGAGATTTACTAGGTAACTGGGTGGAGATTTTGAGCAAAGTTGAGAATAGTTATCTCATTTTAATGCCTTACAATCCGAATTGGTCAAAAACTTATCCACGTCAAATATTACGCGACAATTTAACTACCATAACCGCCAAGTATAACATTGACATGAATAGAATTAAGGTAATTAATCCAGTCCCTCAAAAAGCTGATGTTCGAGCAGTTATAAGTATTGCTGATATCTATTTAGATAGTTTTCCGTTTAGTGGTGCTTGCTCTCTTTATGATCCATTAGCTGTTTGTGTTCCACCTATTGCAAGACGTGGTAGGGTCGCTAGATCTCAACATTCCGCTTCAATTTTAAAACAATGGAAACTCAATTCGCTAGTCTCCGAAAGTTGTGAAGAATACGTTGATATGGCGGTTAAACTTGCAAATGACAAACCTAGGATAGCTGAATTAAAGAACCATATACAAGGAGTGATTATGAATGGTAATCCTATCCTTAATATTGACAGCTTAGGCAGAGACACGGCTTTGTTATTCATGGATATTTATCAAAATGAAATTAATATTAACAAAGAACTTGTTAATACAAACAAAAGTTTATTGATAGAAAAAATTCACTCAAAAGTGTCATTGCTAAAGAGCAGTAATCTTATTTTTCAAAAACTAACTGATTCTGCTTTAATAAATAATATTATTATCCCTTGCCTTAAATCTAATCATAAATCTCTCGCAAATCGTCACTTTGTTGATATAGGTGCATGTTATGGGCAAATAGCAAAACCCTTTTTGATGGATGGAATGGTCGGGCATCTTTATGAACCTGATCCAGAGTGTTTTGAGGTTGTAACTCGTAATACTAAACAGTTTGAAACTAATAGAGAAATCTATAAATGTGCAGTAACAACTGGGGATGAAGAAAGTGTAACATTTTTTAAGGCATCATCGAATGGACTATCTGGATTGAGTGTTAGTCCGTACGATAAAAATGGAGAAGATATTGTTGTTGAAGCTTTAAATTATACTGAAGTACTAAAAGGGGTGGACTCTGCTAGCTTTGATTTTCTAAAAATAGATGCAGAGGGACATGATCTTGAGTTAATGTTGTCATATGACTACAAGCACATTAGGCCCACTTTGATAATGGTAGAAGCTTGCACCATTTTCCCGAGTCAAACAAAAGAAAATATAGCAGAAGCCATAAGTAACATGAAAAGTAATGGTTATGAATGTGCTGTCTTTTTTTATAATGATTATGGAAATTTTGCAAAAAAGATATGGGATTATCAGCTGGATGAAATATTGATCAATAAGTTGCCTGCTGCTGAAGAAATGAACCTAAATATAATTTTTTACAAAGAGGAAGACTCCTTATTCCTTGTCATGTTAGTAAAATTATTAAATTCTTTGGGTTAGTTTAAATTGTAAGTATTTGAAATGTTTTCATACTCTTAAATATCATCCATATTTAAAAATGAATATATATGTGACATATTAGGTTTATGTCACAATATTATAATTGGCATAAATGAAAAATAATAAAAAAAAGCTTAATAATAACAAAATAAAATCTCTAGTTCAGAAAAAAGAATTTTCTAAAATTATAAAGCTGTGTAAAAAAGCGATCGCTTCTAAGGTTTCATTAAGAGAAGCCTACTCATTTTTGGCAAGAGCATATACTGAGACAGATCAATTTGCTATAGGTCTAAAAACTTGTGATACTTATCTTGCTCTTAATAAAAACAACAAACTGATAATTAAAGAAAAGTCATACCTTTTGTTTAAACAAAAGAATTATAGCCTTGCTGTTGACCTTGCATTGACCATCTTTGATGAAAAGTCTCCAGATAAAGAACTGATAGAAATACTGGCTAAATCATATTTAGAACTTAAAAAATATCAAAAAAGTTATGACAAATTCAAGCTGCTCGAAGAACATTCAACCCCTAAAAATGCTCCTCACTATTACCTAGGAGTATGTCTCCAAGAGATGGGAAGGGCAGAAGAAGCTTTTTGGGCCTATACAAAGCAGTTACAAATATGCGGTGACGATAACAGTACTCTTGTTAAACTAGCCCCTCTAGCGGACAAAGGTGGTAGTTGGAAAATTGCGCTTGTCTCTTATCAGAAATTGTTAGGTTCGGTACCACAATGTAAAGATAAGTTGGTTATGCCTATCGGAGGTTGTTACTTAAATCTTGGTGAAGTAGAAAAGGCCATTAAATACTTCAAGATGGTGCCAGCTAAGGACTGGAAAAACCATTGTGGTACTCTGTTATCTTATCATTACCATCCGAAATATTGCCCAGAACTCATATATAAAGAACATTTCCTCTGGGCACAGCAGCATCCTGTTACAAACTACAAAAGAAGTGAGGTAATTGAGAAAAGAAAAATTAATATCGGATTTATCTCACCTGATTTCAGGAATCACCCTGTAACATACTTTATGCTACCTATTTTTAATAATCTAGATAGGGAAAAGTTTAACATTTTCTGTTTTGGAAATGTTGTTGAAGAGACAGAGATGACTCTGCAAATACAAAAGCGGAGTGATTTGAAATATGTAAATATACATGGTCTAGATACATCTGCAGTTTGTTCATTATTAGAAGAACATAATATTGATATTTTAGTTGATTTAGCAGGTCATACAGCTGCTTCTAGGCTTGATGTTATGGCTCGTAAAGTCGTTCCTGTACAAATGACATATCTAGGGTATCCTGATACCACTGGTTTACCTCAAATTGATTATAGGATATCTGATTTTTTTGCAGACCCACCAAAACTTACAGAGCCATTCCATAGTGAGCAAATTTTAAGACTTCCAAAATGTTTTTTGGCTTTTGAGCCTCCTTCGTATTGCCCTGATGTTCCAGTGTTACCATACAAAAAAAATGGATATATAACCTTTGGATCTTTTAACAAGGTAACGAAACTTAGTCATCATACCATTGTGCTTTGGGCCTTTATTTTAAAGAGAATACCGACCTCAAAACTTGCACTTAAATCGCGTGGATTAGTAGGTGAGATTGCCGATCTAACTTATCGTAAATTTGAAGCACAGGGGATTACTCGTAACCGTATCCAAATCTTACCACTATCACCAACCCATGAAGGACATTTTGCCCAATATGGTGAAATGGATATTGCTCTTGATTCTTACCCATATAATGGCACCACCACAACTTTTGAGGCATTATGGATGGGCCGTCCTGTTATTTCAAGAGAGGGAGGGAATCATGTTAGTAGGGTGAGTGGCAGTATTTTACGGAATTCAAATATGACTGAGCTTGTTGTTGATAGCGATATTGAATATATTAATGTGGCCGAAAAGCTAGTTAACAATCTAGAACTATTAGACCAGGTTAGTAGGACATTGCGGCCTAGAATGATTAAACTCGGTCTTGTTGATGGTAAAAAGTTTGTGAAAGATTTTGAAAATGCATTAGAAAAAGTTTGGAGTGTTCATCTTAGTAAAGTTAAAAATAATTGGCATGGCGAAAGGATTTGTCATCCATGTGGTTTTCAGTTATTTGTTCGTGAAAATGAAATACCAGAATTAACAAAATTGCAATATGACTATTGTTTACACTTGGAAAACATATTAGATGTAGGAGCTAAATGCCTTGATATAGGTTTTTCTGATATTATTTCCAGTCTTACAATAGCTACATCAGTAACCAATTCAGGTAAGTACCTCCTTGTTGATAGCGACGCTGATATCGAGGATTATCTTTTAGAAAATGTGAATGGTAATCTTCTCCAAAATACGAAGTGTACAGATATTCTTGAAAAGGATGCTTTAGCTGAAATATTTGTAGATGGTTGTAATCTCATTCGAATTAATGCAAGCCAATATTTTGAAGAAATATTAGAAGAAGTATTTGACCTAATCAATCAATGGCAACCTATCATTCAAATAAATACTGCAAAATTGATTTTTGATATTAATGAAATTATTAGTGCTTTTAAAGATGTTGGTTATTCACCATTCTTTTTCAAGGATGGTGGCGTTATAGACACTGACATATCTAGTGAGGGAGAAATTGTGTTTTTCATGCCAAGAAACAATTAGGTGGTTTAATTAATGTCGATGAGACTTTATAGTGTATTTGAAATTACTTAATGATCATTCTATAAGAGTAAGCTTTTGGCTGTTGTTAGTATCTTTTGTTGGCGAATGGAATTTTATTAGCCGCATCCTGCTTAGGTACGTAATTGATTTCTAGTAAGTTAAGCAGGATTTTTATAGATTATCACGTTGAGAAAAATTATGTCGTGAGGAGATGAACAGAATTACTCTATGTACAACCTGGTGAATGTGAAGGGTTAAATTTGAAGATTATTTAAATACTAACCGCAGGTTTGTAAGAGATTGCCAGACTTTTTTAAAGAACCACTCGTCGGCGATGAGTAGCCAGAAAGCGCATTTCGCGATGCAGACATAGTTGAGAGTTCACTTTTTATTAAAGCTTTTTGGTTGCTACCATTTCTCAATATTTCTTTATTGAGTGTTTGTATATTTTTTAAACTAGCCTTAATTTTTTCTAACTCACCTTCATCGATATCACTAAATGAAAGATCATCTATTTCTGTAAGAATAGGAGTTGTGATGTTGCGCAAATCATGATGGCTTTCCAGTTTAGTTCGTAAATCAGATTCTCTCATGGTTGAAAGATTATTAGAAATCTCTTCAAGTAACAACTCTTCCTTGAGGCAAGTGTCTAATAAAAGGTCAATAGTTTTCTTATTAATCATATCTTAACCGGCTATAGAGATTGGTGAATATGTTTGCGGTAGTGCATTGCCTGCGGCCCCATACCCTGTTGCTACGGGGTTCCTAATTGGTACCTGTGGAATTGTTTTGGGGGGTGATAATTGTTGTTCCTTGTTGGCCAGTTTTTCTTTTTTATTGATTTCAACCGCTTCGCCCCAGGTGGCTCGCAAATCAACCAACAATTTTTCCACATCTTTCATTTTTTGCAGATCTGGTTCGATGGTGACAGAATTTAACTCTTTAAGCATGAAGAAATAGAGCGCATCTAAATCTTCAGCAATTTTGCCGCCTAATTCTCTATCCAAAGTATTTGAAAACTCACTTATAATAGCATGAGTTTTATTGACCCCGAAACGAACTTCTTTCATGTCGCCAGTTTCTAAGCCAACAATAGCACGCCTAATAAATCTTATGGCTCCATCATAGAGCATTAAAAGTATTTGTTCAGGGCTTGCTGTTTCTATTTGGTTTTTTTGATATTGATTTAAATGTGTACTCATTGTGCTTCCTTTATTTTATTGTTTTTGGCCAGATGTGCCAATCAATAAATTACCCTTTTAACTCGTTGGTTCGCTTATTTTAGGTGGTTTTGTAACCCTTCAGGCAAATCTCTTCTACTGACTATTTATTTGACGTCATGCTGGAGAAAAAGTTAGAAATAAAAGTTGCCTCATTATTCATACTACTGACTAGTAATTCTAATGCTGTAAATTGAGATCTATATCTAAGCTCAATGGTTTCTAGTCTGGAGTTCTGTTGTTCTATTTGTTTGTCTAGAGATGTTAATCTGCTATCGTGAGTATCTTCTTTTAGTGCATACATTCCCTGGGTTGCCGAGGTGTGTTTTATAAGAGAATCGTTTAGTTTATCCATTATTCCATCATTACTCTCATCACCTGCCAAAAGGCTAACCACATCATTGTAATTATCTGCTAGATTCTCGTCTAATGTGGCTGCTTTAATAAGGAGTGTACCGTCCTGTTGAGTCTGAATACCTAGTTCTGCTAAAATTTGAAATTTACTGCTGTTGTCGTTGGAGTCGACAAGCATGTTTTGTAGGTCTCGTTTTACTTTGTTAATGGTAGAGTCGCCACGAAGTAAATGACTAAGATTTTCTTCTGTATCATCGTCGTCACTCGTAGAAGAAGATGTGTCTGTGTCATCATCGTCTTCAGTATATTCATAACCCTCAACAATCCAGTTCATCGCTTCATTGTAAGCAGTAACAAACCCGGTTATTTTTTCTTTTAATGCATCTGTGTCTGGCTCTACTTCAATGGTTGTGTATGCATATGTAGCTTTGGTTTCACCACTAGCAGGCGTCAGCATCTCACTTACTTCTTTTAAAGTGATATCAAGACCTGCAACAGCGTCATTAATTTTATTACTATTACTTACAACTTCTATTCCATCAATAATTGCAACAGCTTGTTGAGCAATTGAGGTATGATCAGCACTAAAAGATACTTCTGTGTCATCCTCTGTAACCTTAAGGTCATTAGCAAAAGAGAATGAAGTGGAAGCGTCCTTACCAGTTAAGACAATATGGTAGTTGTTTGATTCACTACCGTCATTAATTATAGATGCTGTTACTCCAGTTTCATCGGATGTGGCATTAATGGCATTCATCATTCCAGAAAGAGAGTTATTGTTTTCATCAATAACAATGCCAACATCGCCTATACTAATGGTGCCTTCGGAAAAAATTGCATCACTTTGGGACGACACTCCATCAGTAACAGTTTTTTGCACCTGAGCTAGCTGCACCACAGATATGGTATGATTTCCTGTAGCTGCACCATTTGATTCAACAGCAACATGGTCTTCATCACTTAAATCGATTGAGGTAGTTCTAGCGTCACTAGTAAGATTTAATCCTGAAACAGATTCTTTAAGTTTATCTAGAAGAACGTCATATTGTTTATATGCTTTAAGTTTTTCCGACTCTTCTGTCTTAGTGGCATTGAGCCTGTTTAAAGGCTGCTTATCAACCTCTAAGAAGCTGGATATTAAATCTTCTGTGGGCAAACCTGTAGCTAGACCACCAAAGGTAATTTCTCCCATGGCGTTTCTCCTGATATTTTTTTATGCTACTTTAAGTTGTCTTTCATCAAAAACAATAATTAAAATGAATACTTATACTGTTTTGATAAAAGCCTTACTGCACCAATTCACTAAGTAGACAATTATTTTGTGATATTCACAAAATTTCCACGTAAATCTGCCATTCTTATTTTACTGCCTATTAATTCTTCGGCAGGAAATTGTTTAACAATTTCTTCTGTGGCATTGTCAAAAATTTTAACCACTAATTGGTTAATTTCTTTTTGGTTATCAAATTGAACGCTATACGACCCGTCGTTAGTTATAGCTTTAATCTTATCAATTAATTCTTCTTGAGGAATATCTCTTTCTTCTTCTTGGGTAGCCTGAGTTAAAGAGCTATTATCTTTTTTACGTCTAGCGTCGTCTATTTCGTCAGTGGGCCTGGTTGGTTGGGCAGGCGTCCCTTGCATTACTATCGAATTTTCGCCAATCATATCAAATCTCATTTGTTTAGGATGGGAAAAAAGCCCTGCCTCTAGGCATCAAACCTAAAGACAGGGCAGAAGCTAATCAAAAATCCGTTAAGATTAACCGATTAGAGAAAGAGCCATTTGCGGTGCTTGATTCGCTTGAGCAAGAATAGAAACACCAGCTTGTTGTAGAACATTCTGTTTAGTCATCTCAGAAGTTTCAGCAGCGATATCAGTATCTAGGATACGTGATCTAGCAGCAGAAAGGTTTTCTGAAACGTTGTTAAGGTTATTAATAGTTGAAGAGAAACGATTTTGAACAGCACCAAGTCCGCCACGAATATTATCAATATCCATTAGAGCTTCATCAACAGAAGTGATTGCCGTTACAGCTGATTCTCTTGTTAAGATGTCAACCTTGTCAATTGTTGTGGTTGCATTACCAACATTTGCAAGACCAGCTTGTTCAAGACCAACACCTGTTAAAGTAACATCGACAGTGCTATCGATTTCAACTTGACCAACAAAGTTCTTGGCCTCATTTTTAACACCAACTATACCATCGTTGATGTTGGCATCGTCAGCACTACTACCATCTTTATCAGAATACTCAGTGATTTTGAAATCACTACCATCTCTACGACCAATTTCTAATTTGCCACTCTCGGTAACGGCTGCTGCAAAATCTTCAGTCGCATTAACATCTGCGTTTATAGCTGTAGCAACTTCTTCAGCATCAACGATACCATCTCGCATAGCAGAATCTAAATTTACTGCTATTGTTCCACCATCATCTTTAGTCAGAGTTAGTTTGTACTCACCGTCTACTTTAGGATCTGTGCGACCTAATTCTAAACCAGCTTTAGTAGGATCAGTACCACCTATAACAATAGATGTCTGACTTTCAAGACTAATAGTTCCTCTTAGGTCTCTACCATCAGCTTTGTCATCCTCAAAGCCTATACCACTTGTCACGGTATCAAGGATTTCATTGATAGTAAAGTTATCACCGCCTGCCTTAGTGATATCGATCTTGGTGCTATCACCTAGAGTTTCTTTAGCTGAAAATCCGTCTACAGCATTGATTGCAGCAATAATATCTTCATTACTTACAGTAGCAGTATCACTATCTACGTTAGCGTCGATGGCAACTTCTTTACCATCAAGTTGAAGAGTATAAGAGCCAGAACCAAGTGTAACTGATCCAAACGTTATTTCCTGCGTGTTTTTAGCAGTTGCTAAAACAGCTGGATCTGCTATCTGGATAGCTTCAGCCATGGCAGCTGCATCACCCGCTACAGCACCTACATCATTACCATTAATGACAAGGTCTCCAGTGTTAAGTGGTGACAATACTTCGTCAGCTCCACCGACTTTAGCTTCACCAGGTCCTTTAGTTACTCCAGCTGCAAGACCAAGATCCACTAGCTCATCGCCTGCCAGTGTAACATCTTCTGCACCAGTGACATCAAGGCTGATTTGTCCTGATAGAGTTGTAGCTGCAGCACCTATTGCTACTGTAGAGCCACCAGTAACCACTCCAAGGCCGTCACTAGTCATAGTTGCTGTTGTGGCTGATTCTTTAATATCAAAGTTTTTACCATCAGCTTGTGTAATAACAATTGAGGCACCGTCAAGTTCAGCTGAAAAACCATCATCTTCAGCATTAATTGCATCTACTACAGCCGATGCTGTGATGTTTGTGCCCGCTGCGGTTGTATCACCTACCTCATCGTTTGCAAAGCTATATACTGTTGTTTCTCCACCAGCGCTTAAGGTAACCTCATAAGCGGTATCAGTACCTGTCGCTGCAAAAGTAACATTAGTAAAAGCAATAGTATGCTCATTAGTAGCAGTAGTCTCAACTAAATCTTTAACCTCATCATTAGTTTCAATAGCTACCATTAGGTCATATGCATCAGCTTTACCTGCTGCCGCAGTATAACCAACGTCAACATCATTAATTTGCATTGAATCAGCAGCAATTGCATTTGTTGAGGCTGGCATATCTAATCCAACTACAGGACCACCTTTTTCTTGAAGATCTAATTGAATTTCATTAAAATCAAATTCTTGGAAATTCACAGCTTTTGCAGTAACAGTCTCGTCAGCAGCGTTAATAGCAGTTGCTAGCTCACGATTATTTGTAGCAGCACCAACATCATTACCGTTTACTTGGATAGTATTAGCTGCAACAGAACCAGTTAGGGTTGTGCCTCGCTCAGGCTTACCCGCTGGAGCTTCGATAGTAGTACCAACTTGACTTAAATCAGCAGCTTTAGCACTATCTATACTAAAAGAAATGGTCTGTGGTGCACCAGCGTTAGCACCAACCTGGAAAGTTGCATCTTCCATGGTACCATCAATAACGCTTTTACCATTAAATTGTGTTGTTTCAGCAATACGACTCAGTTCATCTTTCAATTGTTGAACTTCATCATTAAGAGATGCACGATCAGAACCAGTGTTGGTATCGTTTGCTGATTGAACGGCCAGCTCACGAATACGTTGTAAGATATTTGTGGATTCCTGTAGCGCTCCTTCAGCAGTTTGAGCTAGGGAAATACCATCGTTAGCATTTCTTGCAGCTTGGTTCAAACCTTTGACTTGAGAAGTCATACGATCAGAGATCGCTAGTCCAGCAGCATCATCCTTGGCCGAGTTAATACGAAGACCAGAAGATAATCTTTCCATTGAAGTAGAAAGAGCGCCAGAAGATTTGTTTAGATTTCTCTGAGCATTAAGAGACGATACGTTTGTGTTTATTGTTAAACCCATGTTTTCCTCCGTGATATTAATAAATCGGGCATCCTTGCCCTTTTTTAAAAAAGTAATGAACGACTCATCACTTTAAAACTACTTTGTCTGTTACGTTTTGTACTTCTTTTGTCTTACCCTTTACTTTATCACACTGCAACAACCTTTCCTAGCCTCACCTCCTCTAGTTAAAAGTTTAAGAATTAGTTTTTCCTAATATTTGTATCGGAGGCTTGTTTGAAAAGGTTTAGCTTTTTTTTAATTATATTTATATTTATTTAAAGTAAATGTTAAAGGCCTATGTTTCCGTTCTATTTGTAACGCCGAAGAGGGGCTTGAGACTGGCGATATTTGTTTAATGGAAAATTAATTAATAATAATATCTGTAGTTTTGGTATTTGTTGCATGTGCTTTTTATATACTTAATATGGCCCCTTTGGGGTATCTCACATAAGTGACACTAAATTAATAATCTTTATATATCTTTTAAACTAAATAAGTTTAAGCATAGAAGTAGTAGGGATTGGCCTTGTTTTCTGGTATTAATGCCTGCAATCTACAATTTAACTCGCGCACCATTATGTTTTATAAGGTGTGAAGGAAGGAGAGTTTTTAGTGTATAGTGCTATGGGTATTTTACCAAGATATTCAATAGATATGTTACTTTTTCTTATTGTTCGCTGTTGAAACTTACTTATGCTGTAATCTCCCTCGTGTTGGAGATGGGAAAAATGGATCTAACCAATTCAATTTTTAGAATCTTAATTCAAAAGTTAAACGCAAAGAGGTGGTATGGTTTGTGAAAACCATACCACCTCTTTAAATTATTATATACTTTACGACTAAATTATTAATATTTTCTAAATGTGCTTTTTACTCTTGGAGTAAAGCTGATGCATCTGGAGGAGTTAGGTTGGCCTGGGTTGAAAGGGCAATACGAGAGTTAGTTTGAATATTTGTCTTTGCTCGTGCCATTGTTTCCATCGCTTGATCCAAATTTTTAACGCTATCTTTAGAGTCGGCAATGTTACTATTTTTTCCTATACTAGTAGAAACAATATCTTTAGGGGCATTGTCTTCTTTTCTAGCACTAGACTGAGTACTTGTCAGATTGCTTTCTGGCTTACTTGATTTGCTTCTATCAGCTGTATCTAATTGTCGTTGGGTGTTTATGGAAGCTGTGTTAGAATTGATTGCAGGGCTCATTTTATTCCTCCGTGAATTTTCTAAGCTGTTCAATATATAATGGTAGCTTTTATTTCCGTTAATAGAAATTATTTTGTATTAATATATCGGATCACAGACGTATTTGTTTAATTGTTTTTATATAGTATTTAAGATTTCAATTATAATTAATTCAAGTTGTGAGCCATGAATCATAATTTTTCTATCATCTTTATTGTTACTCTCTGGAAATCTTCATACGAATTCCAGAGATTTTTGGAACTATTACTAGGGATCTATCAACAGATGTTACCATGCAAGAAATAGATTTTTAGTTATTAGTTGCAATTACGAAATAATACTTTTCTTCAAAGCCCCACGTGCGTCTTATTAGCTTTCTTGGTAAATACTTTTGTCGCTTTTTGTGTAAATGGACTTTGAACCTTTAAGTTTTACTATAGAGTTATCAACTTTATAAACATATTTTAGAGAGTCATTTACTTATCATCTAAATTCAGTGGAGTGGACACACAAATTAGTGTAATATTTAAAAAATAATGGAGGTGTCCAAATATCTTGAAAACATAAGTCCTAATCATCTGAGTTTAAGAGCCTGATCGCTCTATTGCGGAAACAGTTGTCGATAATCTTTAATAAGTAATTGATGTGTGCTGATCAAAACATATGTTTTAGGAATATCCTGAATCCGTGACGAACACACGAGCATAACAGCAAAAAAATAGGATAACCTCTCTAGTTTAGGTATATTAATGCGGTCGCCAAACTGCATATATAACTTCACCAAAAAGGTTATCCATGAAATTTAAGATAGAACAAAGTTCTGAAAAAATCAACAGTGCCGGTGGTATGGCCCTCGTTGGTGCATTGCTTGATAAGTCAGGCCTGAACGAGACTTTAGATGCAATCCAGACAGGTAAAGGAAGACCTGTCTATAGTAACTCGTTGATTGTCAGAAGTTACTTTGGGTTGTTGTGCCAAGGTAGAACAGCTTTTGATGATCTGAATATTTTCAAAAATAATGAGTTTTATGCTGATTCATTAAACATCAAAGGTTTGGCCTCAATCGAAAGGATAAGGCAACGGCTTGATGAAGGTGCCGGGCTATTCGACTCTAGCATTCGCAAAGTAAATCTTGCTTTACTGAGTAATCAGCAGTTTAGCAGAGTGAAAACACAACTGGGCAGCTATATTCCATGGGACTGCGACGTGTCTCCCATGGATAACTCTCGAACCAAAAAGCAAAATGTGTCTCGCACCTATAAGGACTATGACGGCTACGCCCCGATGTTTGGCTACCTTGGTGGAGAAGGATTTATGCTTGATTGTGAGCTACGACCTGGCAAGCAACATTGTCAGTCAGGAACAGTTGAGTTTTTAAAACGTGGCTTAGGCTTCATCGAAGAGCTTGGGTTAAAAGGAGAAGTGCTTTTGCGGTTGGACTCCGGCAATGATAGCGCGGAAAACCTTGAGCTCATTCAAGGTCAATGCAACTTTATCATCAAGCGCAACCTTCGCAAAGAAGTTCGTGAGCAGTGGCTCAAAACGGCTATGGATTTAGGTAAGAAAAGTGAGCCACGGCTCGGGAAAACGGTTTACAAAGGTGTTCTCTACTCTAAACAGCCAGCAAATGAAAACTGCTCTTCTGTTCCCGTAGCCTTTGAAGTTACTGTGAGAGAAATTGACAAGGCAGGAAATTATCTTTTGTTCCCTCAATTGAAGGTTGATACTTATTGGACAAATTTGTGTGAGGATGCTGAAGAGATTATTAAGCTATACCACGATCATGGGACCAGTGAGCAATTTCACAGTGAGTTGAAGTCAGATATGGACGTCGAACGGTTGCCTTCAAGTAATTTTGGAACTAACGGCTTGGTTCTCCTGCTGTCCATGCTAGCGTTTAATTGCCTGAGAACCATTGGACAGCTGATGATTGAGCTAAAAGAGTTTTCGCCAGTTAAGCTTACTGTAAAGCGTCGTAGGATAAAAAGTGTAATTCGTGATATCATTTTGACTGCTTGTAAATATGTCCGTCGAAGTAATCAAAATTATATAAAGCTCGGCAAGTGCAATCCGTGGTTCTTGATGTACAAGTCTTTATACCAGAGGCTTGTTGCTTAGCTTTTAGCAAAAGATGTCCTAGAGTAGATGAAGTATGCGATACAAAGGGAGAGTTGTGTCTTATTGCAGGAAAAATGGTTGCTTAAAGACTGATTTGTCCAAAAAATGAGACAAGGAACTCTGACACTGTACTATATGAAATATAAACAGTGTCAGAAACATTTAATATGGTTCAGCGTCAGCCTTGAAAGGGATTGTAGCTCTACCGTCACGGATTCAGGTTATAATTAAATACGAATAATTCCATCCATAAATAGGTTTATAATAGCCCAATATGAAAACATGACTATTAAAAAAACATTCTACACATTCCTACTTGTCAGCCTTAGTGCCGTATGGGGGAATTGTACTTATGCCGAAGAGCTCGATCCAATATCCATCCAATTTAAGTGGCAGCATCAATTTCAATTTGCCGGAT
>JAOPTU010000015.1:0-52467 GCA_051531995.1 Desulfotalea sp. | reverse complement strand
ACATTCAAACAGACCACAATTATTCTTCATTCAACAAATCGATGCATCAGATTAACCGATGAAAGTAATGTTGCAAAGATTAATTTAAAGCAACGAAAAGATACAGGAAGTAACCACAGAGAATTGGTTAAGACGCAAAGTCCCATGTTTATGGAAGTTTCTACCTTCCTTGGGAGCAGGGCGTTTGATTCGAAGAAAAACTTACCAGGTGAAATCAACCTGATAATCAATGGTTATGAATAAAACAAGTAATCTCTATAGCCCTAGCTGGATTAATATTTGATATTTTTTGTCTGTTATGTGGAATGAAACATATTTCCATACAGGTGTTACTTTTCTACATAAAAAATAGAGAAGCAGAGGAAGCTCCTGCATAGGATATGCAAAGAGGCAGGCGTGCCTAAACTTGGGTTCCACGATTTTAGACATTATGTGGCTTCATTACTCGCCAATAATCCTAAGATAAGTAAGAAAACAATCCAAGATATTCTTGGTCACAAGTCTTTAACTACTACTGAAATTTATTTACACACGGTGGATAAGTCGCAAGAAGTGGCGTTAAAATCGCTAGATGGGGTTTTTATGAATTTCAAGAAATAAAGCTGAAACGAAAAAAGCACTCACAACATTAAATGTCGTAAGTGCTTTTTTATTCTAGTGGTCGGGGCGGAGTGATTCGAACACTCGGCCTCCTGCTCCCAAGGCAGGCGCGCTAACCAGGCTGCGCTACGCCCCGACTCTATATACAAAAGCTCCTATTATGAAGCTAAAATAACTTGGCTCCTCGGGACGGATTCGAACCGCCGACAAGGTGATTAACAGTCACCCGCTCTACCAGCTGAGCTACCGAGGAGCATCGAAACGTTGTTAAACTCGTTTCGTGTGGGCGAGAATATACGGGAAAGTTCGGTTGGTGTCAACAGGTATTTTATCTTTTTTTACGCTTTATTCGTAGAAAATTACAAAACCTCGTTTTTTCCATATTTTAGCCAAAAATATTTTTTTTAAAACACCTTTTATTTAAAACACCTTTTATTTTTCAAACCATCTCCCTCATCCTTTACTAATATGTAAAGGCGCCCAACTTTGACAGGTGGGCATTACTTCAATTGAAGAAATATTTACATGAGCTGGTCGCATGGCAGACCAAAAAATTGTTTCTGCAATATCAGTAGCCATTAAAACCTCTAAATCTTCATACACCGACGCCGCACGCTCTTTATCACCACTAAACCGAACAACTGAAAACTCAGTTTCAGCAAGCCCTGGCTCAACATTGGTCACCCGGATATTGGTACCTTGAGTGTCACATCTCAAATTCCTTGAAAACTGAGAGACAAAAGCCTTAGTTGCACCATAAACATTACCACCTTTATAAGGCCACGAACCAGCGATCGAGCCGATATTAATAATATGTCCTTTATTGGCCGCAACCATCTTGGGTAGAATTTGTCTGGTCATATAAAGCAGTCCACTAATATTAGTGTCCACCATGGTTTGCCACTGATCCATATCAGCTTTGTCAGAAGTTCCAAGACCAAGTGCTAATCCAGCATTATTCACAAGGATATCAACATCAGAGAATTCAGCAGGTATTTTCTTTACAAATTCTTCAACTTCACCACGAATTGAAACATCAAATTGAGCTATATGTACAGGTACATCAAAACCCGCCTTTAATTCCTCTAATCTCTCAACTCTCCTACCACAGAGAATTAATTGCCAGTTATGAGAGGCAAACAACTCTGCTGTAGCTTTGCCAAAGCCAGATGTGGCACCAGTAATTAGAATTGTTTTTGACATTGCTACTCCTTATGGGTTTAAATTATTATTTTAGCATCATTATGTTTATTATTTTTAATACAAGCTTTTTAATATCGCAAGCTGAGGTTATTCACGGTTTCATATACGTGAAGTTTTTTCAAATAAACATCGGTACTAACTTGCAAGTTTCAATATCTACTGTACCTTAAGAAAAGGTGAATTTTTTCCTCAAACAAACAGATAAACTCCCAAATAACCTCTAACAAGAAAAAGAGAAAATTATGCTGGAACAACTTTTTTTCCCTAAGAAAATTGCAGTTATTGGTGCTTCAAAAATTAAAGGCAAGGTCGGTTATGATCTTGTGAAGAATATTACCGAAGGTGGCTATACAGGTGAAGTCATCCCCGTTAACCCCGGAGGTGGAGAAATATTTGGTTTAAAAATCTACTCTCACCTAAAAGATTATGATGACGATATCGACATGGCTATCATCTCTGTCCCCCGAGATCTCGCCCTTAACGTAGTCCAAGATGCCTTAACAAAAAGATGTCGAGTTATCGTTGCCGTTGGCTCTGGCTTTAAAGAAAGTGGCAATGAAGGTGCACTTCTAGAAGAAGATCTTCTAAATCTTTGCCGGAAAAGCGGTGCTAAGCTACTAGGCCCTAATTGTTTAGGATTTATCAATACTGGAATAAAGCTCAACGCCTCTTTTGCTGGTGAACTTCCCCGTGCAGGTGGAATTGGCATATTTTCCCAATCAGGTGCCCTTTGTGCCGCCATGTTAGACCAGGTTGACAAACGAGGCCTAGGCTTATCGAAAATGATCAGCATCGGCAATAAAGCCGATATTAATGAAAATGAATTACTAAACTATTTTGCAGAAGATCCAGACACCAAAGTTATAGTCGGTTACTTGGAAAATATTGTTGCAGGAAACACTTTTGTAAAGAATGCAGCTAATATATGTCGAGAAAAGCCAGTAGTCATCCTAAAGGCCGGGACCACCGAAGCAGGACAAAGAGCAGCCACCAGTCACACCGGGGCATTTACAGGTAAAGACACCGCCTACGGAGCTGCTTTTAATCGTGCAGGAATCATTCGAGCTGAAAGTTTCGACGATCTATTTGACTTCTCCATGGCATTTGTCAGCCAACCATTACCAGCTGACAACAAAGTGTTAATCATGAGTAATGCTGGTGGAACTGGAACCATCGCCGCAGATGCCGTTGAGATGGCAGGTTTACGATTATGCGAACCTCCCACCAATAAAACGGGCAGCATGCGTGGCAGAGATCTCAATTACACCGCAATCGAAAGCCCTGTTTACATCCTAGGCGATGCACCATATCAAACTTATATTGACGCAATTGTGGCCGCCCAAGAAGATGATGATGTCAATGGCATCGTTCTTGTCCTCACTCCCACCGCCATCACGGATATCACTAAAATATTAATTGGTATATCAGAAATCCTAGATAGGACAAAACCTGTTCTATGCTGCCTAATGGGAGGGAAAGGTTGTGTACCAGCCCTTGACGAATTGGTTGAAAAAGGGCTAGCCATCTTTGATTCCCCAGAAAGAGCAATCCGTGCTTTTAAGGCACTACATAAACACGCAAACTGGCGATCTCTACCACCTAGAATTGTCACTAGATTCAGAGTCAACAGAAGAAGAGCCGCACGAGTTATCCAAAGAAGTATCAACAGCGGCTGTTATCACCTTGGTGAAGTAAAAGCAAAAAAAATACTAGATGCCTATGGTTTCAACGTACCGCAAGGCCATTTAGTTAACAGCTCCACAGAGGCGATTGAATACGCCAGAAGAATTGGTTTCCCTGTCGCCCTAAAAATCGTCTCACCCGATATTGTTCACAAATCTGACATGGGCGGAGTAAAGCTTAATCTCGCCAATGCTCAACAAGTCCACGACGGATACGATCTAATGAAACTTCGTATCAAAGAACAGGTCCCAAACGCTCGCATCGACGGTGTCTATGTTGAGAAAATGGCTGATCCAGGACTTGAAGTTATTATCGGTATGAATCGAGATCCTGAATTTGGCCCTATGCTGATGTTTGGTCTTGGTGGTATTTTTGTTGAAGTTATGAAAGATGTAACATTTCACCTTGCTCCCATAACTGAAAACGAGGCAATCCAGATGTTAAAATCCACAAGATCATACGATATCCTGGAAGGAAGACGCGGTAACAAAGGTGTTGATATTGTCGCAATTGCCAATGGATTACAACGCATAAGCCAACTAGCAACAGATTATCCACAAATATTAGAACTTGATATTAATCCCTTCATTGTTGGAGAAGCTGGTAGCGACCCAATCGTCGCTGATGCTAGAATTACGCTAAAAAACCCGGATGAAGAACTTTAGGCCATTTTTATAATTTCTAAGACCAGTTAAATTAGAAAGAACTATAAACCTACAATATAATAATAGGTTACCAGCATGGATTATGATGTAAATTGGCGAAAAACATACAAAGGAATGGTAAGCACCTCAAAAAAATCGGTCCGAGAGATTCGCTCTGGACAACGTGTTTTTGTGGGGACGGGCTGTGCAGAACCCACAGAACTTATCAACGCAATGACCAAGAGAGCTGGCGAACTTGCCGATGTGGAAATTGTCCAATTATTCACCAAAGGCAGTGCGCCTTACGCTGAAAGAAAATATACTAATTCTTTTAGAATTAACTCTTTTTTCATTGGTCAAAATGTACGAGATAACGTCCGCCGAGGCCTAGGCAGCTACACGCCCATCCTACTAAGTAATGTACCTCACCTCTTCAATTCTGGTCAGCTGCCAATAGATGTTGCTTTAATTCAAGTCACGATGCCTAATACGGAAGGCAAAGTCAGTCTTGGCATTTCTGTTGATATCGTCAAATCTGCCATCGAAAATGCCTCATTGATTATAGCCCAGGTTAACCCACAAATGCCTTGGACGAGTTGTGACAGCATCGTCGATGTTCACGACCTTGACCTACTCGTCTCTGTTGACATGCCTCTTCTTGAGCATGTAATGACTGAACCTCACGAGGTTAGCAGAAAAATCGGCAAGCACGTCGCAGGACTCATTCCCGATGGAGCCACTATTCAAATGGGAATGGGACGCCTAAAAGAATATGGCCGAATCCCCCATGCCACTGTAGAATTTTTATATGACAAAAAGGATCTCGGCGTTCATAGCGAAATGATTACAGACAACATTATCGACCTAATAGAATCTGGGGCTGTGACAGGTAACCGAAAAAGTAACGATCGAGGGAAGATTGTAACAAGCCTCTGCATGGGAACAAAAAAGCTCTATGATTACGTGAATGAAAACCCACTTTTTTGCTTTCGTCCTACGGAATACGTTAATGATTCAAATGTAATTGGCCAGCAGACCAAAATGATTTCCATTAACATGGCCCAAGAAATTGATCTTACCGGGCAAATTTCATCAGACTCAGTTGAGGGAATCCTTTATTCCGGCATCGGTGGCTTAGTAGATTTTAACCGTGGCTCAGCAAGATCAAAAGGTGGCAAAAGCATTCTCTGCATTCCGGCAACTAATCCTGAAGGAGACCGCTCAAATGTGGTTATTGCCCTAAAAAAAGGAGCTGGCGTTGTCATAACAAGAGGAACTGTTCAGTATGTGGCAACTGAATATGGTATCGCTTATCTGTACGGAAAATCAATCCAAGAAAGAGCCATTGCCCTTATCTCTATTGCCCATCCAGATTTCCGAGATCAACTTTTTAATGATGCAGTAGAAGCCCACTATATTCACCCAGAGCTTGCTGGCTTAGAAGATAAATTCATCGTTCCGCCTGCGGACTCTATGCGAAACTCCATGCTTCTAAATGATGGAACGCAAATAAATTTCCGTTCCATCTTACCAACCGATGAACCGCTAATGAGAGATTTGGTCTATGCACTTTCTAAAGAGACTGTTTTTTATCGTTTCATGAGTGCTCAATCCCAGTTTAGCCATAGGCAAATACAAGATTTTGTTTATATTAACCACAGAAAAGATGTGGCAATTATCGGCGTTGTGCCAGAAGCTCACGGAGAGGATATTGTTGCTGTTGGTAGGTACTACTTAGATAGTGAAACAAATCGGGCTGAAGTTGCCTTTGTTGTCCATGATGATTGGCAGAATAAAGGACTTGGTTCATTTCTCTTTAAATTCCTCGCCGACATCGCCAAAAGCAATGGCATTAGCGGATTCACAGCCGAGGTTTTAAGAGAAAATCAGCGCATGCAAACAATCTTCAACCACTCAGGACATATGGTTACAACAAGATTAGAAGAAGGCGTGTACAGCTTTGTGATTGATTTTTAAACACCTTTAAAACTACTTTTAGCAAAGAAAAATACAACTTTCATATTATATCAGGAAAAAGAATGAAGATTGAAATTTACGACACAACTCTGCGCGACGGTACCCAAGCAGAAAACTTTAATATCTCTGTAGAAGACAAACTACGAATAACACAAGAGTTAGACAATCTTGGCGTTGATTTTGTTGAAGGTGGGTGGCCTGGTTCCAATCCTGTTTCCGTGGAGTATTTCAATCGCATTAGCGAGCTTGATTTAAAACACACCAAAATTGCCGCCTTTGGTTCAACTAGGCATATACAGAAAAGCCCTGAAACGGACCCAAACCTAAAAGCATTATTAGCAGCAAAGACCGATGCCATAACCATCTTCGGCAAAACTTGGGACATCCATGTCACAGATGCCTTAAAAATAAGCCTAGAAGATAATTTACAAATAATTGAAGACAGTCTCGCCTTTCTTAAACCACAGATTCAGCATCTATTTTACGATGCCGAACATTTCTTTGATGGTTACAAAAACAATGAAGCATACGCTCTTAAAACCATTGAAGCAGCAATAAGGGGAGGTGCTGAAAGCATCATTCTTTGCGACACCAACGGCGGAACATTAGCCCATGAAATACAGGTTATTGTTAACAAAATGACCGAGTTTTTAAAAAACATAAACCCCGAGATCAGCCTTGGTATCCATGCCCATAATGATTCTGAATCAGCTGTTGCCAACACCTTAATGGCGGTCTCCTGTGGCGCTACTCAAATCCAAGGAACCATCAATGGTTTCGGGGAAAGATGCGGTAACGCTAACCTAACATCAATCATCCCTGCCTTGGTTTTTAAGATGGGATATGAATGCAATATCACCGAAAACATAGAACATTTATACGGTTGCTCACGGCTTATTAACGAACTTGCCAATCTGCCCCACAATCGTTACCAACCATATGTCGGAGAATCTGCTTTTGCCCATAAAGGCGGCATTCACGTCAGTGCTGTTAGCAGAAACCCTAAGACCTATGAACATATTCCCCCTGAAAAAATTGGCAATATTAGACGCATCCTTCTATCTGACCAAGCGGGTAAATCAAACATTCTTAATAAGGCTGAAAAGTGGGGGATCAAACTAGATCCCAAAGATCCCATTTTGCCAGCAATAACCCAAGAGTTAAAAGAATTAGAGAACCAAGGTTACCAATACGAGGGAGCCGAAGCTAGTTTTGAGCTAGTGATGCGCAAAATCCTCGGCCTGCACAGAAACTTCTTCACATTCCAAGACTTTAGAGTAATGGACAACAAGTACCGCATGGACAAAGCACCTCTAACTGAGGCTACCATTCGACTAGCTGTAGGCGGAATTGACGTGCATACCGCAGCAACAGGAGATGGACCTGTAAATGCTCTTGATACCGCCATTAGAAAATCACTGATCCAATTCTATCCTGTCCTTGAGGAAATAGTCCTACTTGACTACAAAGTCCGTGTATTATCAGGTGAGCAAGGCACCGAAGCGAAGGTTAGAGTTCTCATTGAGAGTCGTGACAACGAAGAAACTTGGGGCACAGTCGGTGTATCCCTTAATATCATTGAGGCTAGCTGGCAGGCTCTAGTTGATTCAATCAACTACAAATTAATGAAAGAAAACAATAAATAAACTCTTTTTTACCAAAGAAAAAGAGGATTTTTACACTCTCTAGCAAACAATCGTTAAAAAAGTTGATGAAACCCATCAATTTTGCAAATTTGGCTAGATTAGAATTTACCATTGTGTTATTTTGCTCGCAGTAAAAAACTGCTTTATTACAAACAATATAATTGTTAGGAGAAATCATGAAATCACCTGTACGCGTTGCCATTACTGGTGCTGCTGGTCAAATTAGTTATTCCCTTATTTTCCGTATTGCTGCTGGAGATATGCTTGGTAAGGATCAACCTGTAATCCTACAACTTCTCGAAATTCCACCTGCAATGGGCGCCCTCGAAGGCGTTACTATGGAATTAAACGACTGTGCTTTCCCACTTGTACAAGGCATTATCGCCTCAGATGATGCTAATGTTGCCTTTAAAGATGTTGATTATGCCGTTCTTGTTGGCTCTCGCCCACGTGGACCAGGCATGGAGCGCTCTGATTTGCTTCAAGCAAACGGTGCCATCTTTACAGCCCAAGGAAAAGCTCTAAGTGATAACGCTAATCCTAATGTTAAAATTTTAGTTGTTGGTAACCCTGCGAATACCAACGCTCTTATTCTTCTAAAGAATGCTCCAAACCTTGATCCTAAGAACATCACATCTATGATGCGTCTTGACCACAATCGCTCCATGTCTCAAATTGCTGAGAAGACTGGTTGTCATTCAAGCGAAGTAGAAAACATTGTTGTTTGGGGAAACCACTCTGCGACCCAATTCCCTGATATTAGCTATGCTAAAATTGGAGCTGATAAGGTAAGCGACAAGGTTGATAACGACTGGTATGTTGAGAACTTCATCCCTGTTGTTCAGCAACGTGGTGCGGCAATCATCAAAGCTCGCGGAGCATCTTCTGCTGCTTCTGCGGCCTCTGCTGCTATTGACCATATGAGAAGTTGGGCATTAGGCTCCAACGGCGACTGGGTAAGTATGGGTGTTTATTCCAAAGGTAACAACTATGGCGTAGACGCTGATCTTATGTTCGCCTTCCCTATCACTTGCGAGAATGGTGAATGGAAAATCGTTGAAGGTCTTGAGGTTAGCGACTTCCAACGTGAGATGATCACTGGCACCGAAAAAGAGCTACAATCAGAACGCGAAGCTGTTGCAGATATGATCTAAATATAAATTTGGATTATGTGTGGATAGTTTGTTTTTATAAAAGGCTTTAGCATTTTTGCTAAGGCCTTTTATCTTTTCAACTAGTGAAGAAATTTAAACATTTATATGAGAATGTTTTTTTGGCTGGGGTAAGTAAAAATAACAACCTAAGATTATGACAAATAAAGTTCCCGTACTTTTTCAAGATATCTTTCTCGCAACTGTTGCTGATTTTCTTCATTGCCAGAGGATGATATTTTCAAGTTAACTCTATCAACACCAAGGTCAAACCTAGTCGTCCATAATTCCGCCATTATATTTTTAACACTGAGCCTTTCTTCTATATTTGTACAGCCAATACTTCGTAGGCACCTAGCTAGCACATCTGGTTGATAAATTTTTTTAGCAAATAGACAGCCAATCATTGCATCTAGCACTGCTTTTTGTTCATCTTTTAAAATTTTATTTTCTACAATCTCACCAACAGACGGCAAACAATCCATTACACCCACAGGCATTTCAGTTCTTTGCAAAACCAATTCAGCATCTTTTTCAACATCCAGCCCTTTAAAGTCAAATTCCTTAGCAACAAAATGAACGCCTCTACCAAGAGACCTGTAAAAATGATTGGAAGCCCTACTTAAATAGACGATAGCCTGTTGATAGCTTTGGCTATTACCAAAACTCAATGGAACAATTGTTTCCTTAGAACCAATAACACCATTTTCAGTTGCTAATGTCGCCCAGCGCAGAGCTGAGGCTGTTGAAATAACATCAAGGCAGGTTTTCTCCATGATTTCCACAATCCGCAGAATATCAAATATTCTTTTTACTCCGAGCGTTTTGATTGAAGCAAAAACGGGCTCGCCATCTATGCCCAACCCTTTCTGAAGATAACTAGGGTCTTCCTCGAGCTTTCCCCGAATGTAAGCAATATGCACACACCCAACAGGACACCCAGCACAGGCACCGTTATGAGCTTCAGACAGCTTCGAACGGATCTGATTTTTCTGTATTCCTTCGTCAACAATTTTTTGATATATTTCTTGATATAAATTGGGATAATCATCATCTATTGGCATAGGAAGATTACCATCTCCACTAATGATAATTCCTTTTAAATTCTTAGCACCCATTGCAGCGCCACCACCCATACGACCAAAATGCCTATATTCATCAACATTAACACAGGCCATAGCAGACAGATTTTCCCCTGATGGACCAATGGTCATAATAGATCTTCGCCCGGAATCACTAGTCATTCTTTGCCGAACCATGGCAATGGCAATATTAACATTCAGCCCAGCAAGTGAGCTAGCATCTTTTAATTTCACCTCACTAGAATTAAAATGAAGTGTGGTTAACTTTTCTGCTTTACCCAAAATAACGAGACCATCAACTTGACAAAAGGCAAGAGCAAGGGCTGCCCTACCACCGGCTGTACTTTCGGTATATTTATTATTTAAACAAGAAGCAAAACCGCAAACCATCTTGCTCATCAAAGGAAAGTATCCTGTGAGCAAACCTTTACAAAAGACCAATGGTTGTTCATGCCAAGGGGCGTCGATGTTTTGGTACCGGGTGAATAATCGGATTGCCAAGCCACTACCACTAAAACAATTATGAAGGGTAATTGTTTCAATCCTACTATCTCCACTAGCTACATCAACAACAAGCACTTTAAAACAATCGTTATTCATCAGGTAAGCTCTCTTGCATCTCCAAACAGCCCTGCTTGCAGAAATCGACACATTTCCCACAATGTACACAGTGGTAGGTGCCGTCTTTATCAGAAGAAATTGCATCCACGGGACAAGATTCTTGACAAGCACCACAGTTTATACATTTTTCTTTATCGAAGGTTACTCCACCTCCTGCCCTCGCCTTAAGCGCCCCTTGCAAACAGCTTTCAGCACAACTTGGTTCATCACAAGCCAAACAATGTATCGCCTGATATGCCGTTCGTTGACTAGCTAAGGTTACAATTCTGATACCTGAAGCCTGCCAAGAAATTTTTTGGTAAACTAGCCTTGCACATGCAACAGCACAAAGCTGACAACCATTGCATCTATCCATGCGTGGAGTTATAAGTTGTTTCATTATAATAATTTTGAAACCTTTATGATAATGAGCCGACCATAGGACACATTATAAATTTAAGATTTATTTCAAACTCAAGTTATACTTGACTATAATTAGACAAGAAAGTTATAGCTAGATGAAAGACAATATATATTATATATATAAATTACATTTTAAATTTTTGTTATCAGTAATAATTTGTTAATTTAGGTATTTGCTTGGATTTTCCCGAAATTGACTATTCACAGGAACTTGAACAGTCGAATTTTAACACATCATCCCTTCGGGAACGTACCTTGGCTTTATCTATATATTTAGACAAAAGACAGTACAGTAAACATCAGGTTTTTGAGTTTTAAGGAGTATAGTTTTCATGGCTAATAGCGCAGCTACATTGTTAAATTTAATAAACATGGAGTTAAGAACTTTTTTCCCCCATGCATCCTACACTAATACCGAAGTAAAGGATGCTCTACGGAAAGGAGATATAATCTATGACCAGAAAGAAATGGTTAAGTATTTATTATCTGCATTTGTAGATGAAAAAATCATGGAAATTGAGCTTGATAACTCTAGAGTAAAATACTATGCCCGCCTAAACGATGACCCAGAAGGATCAAAAGAAGTTGAAAGCCAAACTGATCCCAGCGATAATGAAAAAATATTTAATTTTGGTCCAAACCCTGATAAACCAGGCAGCTACCTTCACAAATTCACTCATATCCTGTCTTTACCTGTAGAACCATCTATGGGCAATCCTACCCTACGAAAGAGCGGTACCGTAATAATTCGTCTTTTCAACAGTGACTACACGATTGAGTTTGGTACTAAATATGAAAATATTGTTTATATAGATGAAGTCCCGATGCTTCGCTTATCATTTCCAAGTATTGCACGTATTTTGCCAGATGACAGAGAGTTCAGAGTATCAGTTGCAGATTCTATCCCCATCTCATGTGTTGTAAATGAATCTGTTAAATGGCCACCAATGCAAGCAAGAATTCATGATATTAGCACTGGTGGCATGGCAATAATTATCTCCAAGAAAATATTCAAAAATTTTTCACTCAATGATAAAGTTAATGGCAAACTGTTCTGGGATAATGAATACATAATAGATGTATGCGGCGATGTACGACACATTACCAAGATACGCAAGAATTCAACAATTGAATATATCTGTGGCGTGGAATTTGTAATTGCATCCGCCATTGAAAGGGCAGAAATAAGTTCACTTGCAGCCAAAGTACAGCGTGCCCACCTACGTGAAATAGCAAAATTATCAAACAAATATGGAATAAATTTTATTATTTAGGAATAAATTTTATTATTACTTTAGTTTTTAAAGCACATCATGATCTGAGGCCTCGATGACCAGCGAAAGTAGTCCAGAGACAATCTATAAACAAATGAAGCGATTCTTCCCCGACGAGGTGTTTACCAAAGAATTGGTAAAGGAAAAAGTCGATGAAGAGGATATCTTCACGTCTAATACCGTGATACTACCTTATCTGCAATCAGCTTTACTAGCTGAAAAAATAGTTGAGTTCAAAATTGACAATACACCACGCGTATTCTTTACTCGCTTCAACGAAATGCCCTACCCTGACGACGATGAGGTAAAAAGAAGACCAGGTCAATACCTGGAAGAATTCCAGTCAGTTATCACACTACCGATAGAGCCAGGTATCGGAAACATGATGATAAGAAAAAGTTTAAAAGTGGTCATCCGCATTTTTACATCTCTATATGCCGTCGAGTTAGGAGCAGAATTCAAATCTGTAATATTCGGTGAAGAGGGTAACCTGCTAGAATTTTCCTACCCGACCATTGGGCGAATAGTAAGAAATGCAAGAGAATTCAGAGCCAAAGTTCCGAAGAAAATGAACCTGAGGTTAGCAATACGGCAAGTAAGAAACAGTGAGAAAATTAACTGCGAAGTAGCCGACGTCAGCGCTAAGGGAATGGGAGTTATACTCCCAAGAGCTTGCAGAAAAATGCTAGAAATTGAAGAAGCTATAACAGCAGAAGTCACACTAAACGGCGAAATGCTCTTTTCTGTCAGCTGCCGAGTTAGACATTTATCTAAGATGCGTTCAGACAATGAAGTACAGTTTACCTGCGGACTACAGCTTGACTTAGCGAGCAATGAGCAGCTGAAGGCTGTAGAGGGACTACTGGCCAAGGTTCAACGAATTTACCTACAAGACTTAGCGAACCAATCCCTCAGGCATGGGGTTTCTATTCTTCCTTAACCAGAATTCCATTACTGCTGTGAATGTCTTATTAAAGTTTCAATCTGATAATATGCGATTACTTCCATGAGCATTATACTTCTCACCCTCGTTTAGATTTAAAAACTTCCTTAGAACCCAGGCACAATCTTACCTAAACAATATTTCCCGGCAATAAGTTCTGGTTAATTTAATTTTCGAGATGATTAAAATATCTCAATACTTAACAACATATCTACCGTCTTTATGGTTCATGATTAGTACGCAATTCAAGACAACAATTGACAAGGCAGAAGGAAGTATAGCTGAAGTACCTACAGTGAGAGCTAGAAAAGTGAGAATACAACTATCTAGAATAAGTTGAACTTTGCCAGCTGATATTATTTTTCTTTCTTGCAAGTACAGAGCAAGCACACTAAATCCTCCAACACTGGCACGATGACGAAACAACATGAGCATACCAACACCCATTAAGAACCCTCCTATAACCCCAGATAGGTAAGGCGAAAAAACATCGAGTGACATATAATTTTTCAACACCCCATTTACGACTGAAACAATACCTGCGCAAAAAAAGCTTAGAACAGCAAAGAAGCGTCCCATACGGACCCAAGCAAGAATATAAAAAGGAATATTCATAACCATAAACAAAACTGGAAAATTCCAAGATGTTAAGTTTTCTAGTATCAGAGATAGTCCTGTTATCCCACCCGTGGCAATTTTACCTTCTTGCAAAAATACTATACCGAGGGCAATGAAAAATGTGCCAGTAATGACAGCAACCACATCCTCAACACGAGAGTGACTACTACAGGTCTTGCATTTAGTTTCCTCTTTTATCTTTTCCAACAAACAACTCCTTTCTATCTTATAAAAATAGCTAAAAGACATATCATCTCCATGTCATTCTACTACCGATTCGTCGAATTTATAAACCAGGGAACAAAATATAGTTTATCTTTTACCCCCCCTAAACTCCCACTGAGTCTTGCCTATTAACCGTTTCTGACATTAAGCTTTTCAATTCTAATGGTACTCCATTGCTAGCATCCCTTTCTAAACTTAAGGCATATTTCGAACAACTAGAAACACAGGCTCCGCACCCCATGCAAGAATCGGTTATCTGAAGTTTTTCCCCTACCAACTGCAATGCATCAAAGGGACAAGTCTTTACGCACTTGCCACAATTAATACAAGATTCACTTTTTCTAATACGATAACCAGATGGCGCTAGCATCGGTGTCCCTTTTTTCATCGCAGCAATAGCACCACAACAACAGCTACAGCAATTACAAATGGCGTAAAAACGCCCCAGCATTTCTTCCTTAAAAAAGGCATGGTGCACCTCTCCCCTATCATGGGCTCGCTTTATTATAACTAAAGCTTCTTCTTGGCTGATTTCTTTTGTCCTTTTAGGATGGTGTTCTAAAATAAAACTGACAAAAGGTTCACCCATGACAAGACAAACATCAAGGGGAAGACAAGGGTTTTCCATGGAAGCACGGCATGGACACTCTAGCGTCAAAATCTTCTCTGGATTTTCAAGAACAATATCTCTAGCCAATGTGTACGGGATGATCTTTTCAAGATCCCTGATCTCTATTTTTCTGTTAACCGTAACCATCTGATTCGCTTCTTCAATCCTTAGCACCTTACCGTGATAACTTTCGGCAAAAGACGAGCCTAATCTCTTGCCATCTTTCTGTGGAGCAAATATTTTTTCAAAGAGATGGATGAGAGGCGACAATGCTCTGGCCAGTGGATGCCTGCCAGTTCCTAGACTTATATAAAAATAAATCCAACGCCCATAAATATAGCCATGAATCCATTTCCCAAGACTCCAGTTTTTTTCTTTTCTAGCCACTCGCCAAAACTTTTTAGTTGATGGAGAAATCACTGAATTTGTCCATTTTCTTGGCAGAGAATTAGATTTGCTCGACAGGCGTTTATTTCTGGCGAATCATTCATCCCTAGATTTGAAAAAAGAGTTATTCCTCTGGTAAAGATTTGCCCAGCCTCTGCCAACTGTCCGTTACTAGCAAGGGCAGTTCCAAGACCAAGCAATGACATTCCCGTGTCAACATGGTTTTCTCCCAAAAGCTCTGCTCTTAATGATAGAGCTTCTCGGTGCATTTCTATTCCCTTTTTCATATCACCAAGGCTCTCATAAATACGTCCTAAATTATTGGCACATGAGGCAACTTCGAGAGATTTCTCACCCTTAGATTCTCGCCATATGATATATGCCTGTTCAATAGACAGCCTGGCTCCTTGCCAATTTCCTTGATCATACTGCTTAGCACCAAGGGCATTATATCCAATTGCCACGTAGTGATGGTCTGGTCCGAGAAAACTGGTTAGTATTTCAATGGCCAACTCAGGCTCACCAGTTTTAAGGTATTCGCTCGCTTTCTCAATAAGTGCTTGTTTATCTTCTGGCATTATCTTTTAATTTGATGCTAATATTATTAGAATTTATTATATTCGTCTTACAGTTAGGAAGACAAATCCCATAGCTAGTAGAAAATAATTATATAGCCAATCTTACAGCTAAAGGGAACCTTGAAAATTCCACCAACACAATTTACAACTAATATTATGAACGAACCATTCCAATTTAAAGCTCATCGACAAACAATGATGGTTTTATACATCTTGTCGACAAATGACGAAAACTTTTTCAACCTCCTAAAAGACCGCCTAAAAAAAGCTAAAACTTTTTTTACTAAGGCACCGATTGTGATAGATATTTCCAAATTTGCAGGAGAAATAGATCCTCAGGTACTAGGAGGAGTCTTTGTTTTACTACAAGAAGCAGGTTTATCACCGCTAGGTATCCAAGGATGTAGCGAAAAGCATAAAGATATATTTACAAGTGCTGGTTTTATAATTCTACCAGATGCAGAAAGTGATTCTGGTAAAGTTATAAATGTTGATACGCAAGAGGTTTGCAAAGGCGCTGACAACTGCACACACCTACCAGACCAAACCATTGTGCAACCTCCTGAGCCAGAAGTAGTAATCGAGAAAATACTAGTGCCACCTCCTCCAGCCTTATTGATTGACCAGCCTGTACGATCTGGGGTGAGAATTCAATCCGATGGAGATATTATCTGCACAGCAAGCATTTCAGACGGTGCAGAGCTAGCAGCAAAGGGAAATATTCATATTTACGGTGTCTTGCGTGGCAGAGCCTTTGCTGGCAACACTGGGGACAAAAATGCGAATATTCTTTGTAATAAGTTAGATGCTCAATTAGTTTCAATTGCCGGAGTTTATCGTCTTTGTGAGAATTTTGACGAAAAATTAATTAACAAAGCAACCCACATAAGTCTACTGGACGATCGATTAAATTTTAAACTAATATGAAATACTTTGGAAAATATCAACTTTTAGCCAAGCACTAGAAAAATCTATTTTTCAAGATACTTCATTAGTCTCCTAAGAATAAAGAAAGAGGAAAAACGTGGCCAGAATAATAACAGTTACATCAGGTAAAGGAGGCGTTGGCAAAACTACCTCCAGTGCAGCCATCGCTACCAGCCTTGCCCTTAAAGGTTACAAAACCGTGGTCATCGACTTTGATGTCGGTCTTCGCAACCTTGATTTAATCATGGGATGTGAACGAAGAGTTGTTTTTGATTTTATTGATGTGATTTCTGGAAGTGCTACAATAAACCAGGCTCTCATCAAAGATAGGCAGGTAGAAAATTTATTCATTTTCCCAACCTCCCAAACCAGAGACAAGGACGCACTAGACAAAGAAGAGGTTGGAAAAATCCTAGAAGAACTAAAATCTCAATTTGACTATATTGTCTGCGACTCTCCTGCTGGCATCGAAAAAGGTGCTCTACTCGCCCTATACTATGCTGATGAAGCAATTATTGTGACCAACCCTGAAATATCATCAGTACGTGATTCTGATCGAATTTTAGGTGTATTGGCTGCCAAAAGTAAAAGGGCAGAAGAAGGAAGGGATCCCGTAGTGCAACACCTAATCCTTTCACGATACGATGCGAGAAGAGTAGCCAATGGAGAAATGTTGGCGGTAGAAGATGTGAACGATATTTTAGCGATACCACTCATTGGTGTTATCCCAGAGTCCCAAGCAGTTTTAAAAGCATCAAATATAGGACGGCCCGTGTGTCTTGACAAAGAAAGCGATGCAGGTCAGGCCTACAATGACACAATTGAGCGTTTTCTCGGGAAAGAAGTTGAGTTTCGTTTTTTGAATCCAGAGAAAAAAGGCTTTTTTAGCCGGATTTTTGGAGGTGAGTAATGGGTTTATTAAACTTTTTTAGAAATCAATCACAACCGACTTCTGCCAGCAGAGCAAAGGAGCGGCTACAGGTAGTAATCGCCCATGAGCGAACTTCCAACTCCATACCTGATTATTTGCCACGTTTACAAAATGAACTTTTAGCGGTCATCAAAAAATATATCGATGTTACCGAAGACAAAGTTGACATAAAATTCGATTCTGAAGATGGGATATCAACCCTAGAAGTAAATGTAGAACTACCAGAAAGGGATTAAAAATGATCGGTACAATAAAGCAACTTCAAGCAGGTTTTTGTTTCTCGTATCTCCTAAACGTTGATGATAATGTTATAATAATAGATCCACACTTGAGTCTTTTATCACATTACCAAAAAGAGCTACAAGGAAAGAAACTAGTTGCAGTACTAGACACTCACACCCATGCTGATCATATTTCTTGCGCCATGGTATTATCAAAAGAGAGTAATGCTCCCTTGCTAATGTCCAACAAAGCTGTCTCCGCCCTCCCCATAACTCGTTTAGACGATGGAGACAAATTTCCGCTACTAAATACAGAACTAGAAATAATTGCGACCCCTGGTCATACCGACGATTCTATTTCTATTCTCTGGCAGGGAAATCTTTTTACAGGAGACACACTCTTAATTAACAGCATAGGCAGGTGTGATTTTCAAAACGGTTCTCCTAAGGATTTATATTCTAGCCTGCAAAAAATTAAAGAATTGCCTAGCGAAACCGTTATCTACCCAGCCCATGATTACAATAAGCTCAAGAGCAGCACTCTTGACAAAGAGTTTAGCAATAATAAATTTCTAAAATTTAGCAACAGTGACGACTTTATAACCTTAGCCACAGCAAAAGAGATACCAAAACCTGCTAATATGGACAACATCATTGCTCTTAACCAAAGTGGTGAAGCTGGCAAAATAAATAAAATTGAAGCAGGAAAAGTTGCGCAGCTAATTAAAGATGACAACTGGCTTTTAGTGGATGTTCGAAGTGCTGAAGAATGCGCAAGCATCTCCATAAAGGGTGCTTTAAACATCCCACTACTACAAATTTCTGCCAGAATTAAAGAACTACCAAAAGATAAAAAAATAATTCTAACTTGCAAAACAGGATCTCGAGCAATGCGAGCAGTTTCTGTTCTTATGGGCAGTGGATATCCTGATTTATACTTACTTGATGGAGCCATCCTTGCTTGGCAAAAAGCTGGCCTTCCTGTAGTAAAAACTGGCCCTGCCATTCCATTACAGCAACAAATACTAGTCGTTGCCGGAACCATGGTGACATCAGGTATTGTAGGGGCCTACTTTATCAATTCATATTTTATACTTCTAAGTCTTATGGCAGGATTGGGCTTAATGTTTGCTGGGCTTACAGGAATTTGCATGATGGGAGAAATATTACTAAGAGCTCCTTGGAACAAGATAGAACCGATAGCCCCATCAACTGGTGGAGGATGCTCTATTTCTAGCGAAAATAGTGGTGGTTGTTCTGTCGGGAGTAACACTGATAATTCCAGCGGTGGTTGTAGTTTGTAAAGGTTACTAAACCACATTTGAAACTTGCAACAGATAACTAATTAGGCAATTTGATCATCATTGATCTTGACTCTGCTTTTTTAATTTTTTTATACTTTAGAAAGCAGATAACCCGACTGCAAGTCTCTTACAATTCAGAAACGGCAATCACAGAAAGCGACGAACACTAAAACAAAAAATCTATACACAGATCGTCTTCCAAGCATTCAAAGAATGCCAGAACCAAAGACACTCCTATCAGATTCCTTTTTTTGGGATTAACCAAACGACTACTATTTTAAATCAAAGCCAAGGAGAGTTATTAGCAGGGATAAAATTTGGTTAAACAGGAAAACACAATTGATGACAAAATTTTATTAAGCTTTAGCGGTAATCAGAGATGAAAAAAAATATTTATATTATCTATACCGGTGGCACTATTGGCATGGTGCATACTCCAAACGGCTATTCTCCTAAGAACGATATTATCAACCAATATTTAGATAAACTAGCCTATGTAGACGAGCTACCGAACTACACCATTAAAGAATATGAACCTCTTCTAGATTCAGCTAATATGTGTGCTGATAACTGGCAACAAATCGCCGATGATCTTGCTGCAAACTATAATAATTATGATGGTTTTGTGGTACTACATGGCACCGACACGATGGCGTACACAGCATCAGCACTACCATTTTTATTGCGAGGATTACAAAAACCTGTAGTTGTAACTGGCTCCCAAATCCCAATTACCAAAACTAGAAACGATGGGCATGGAAATCTAATTTCCTCTTTACTAGTGGCGGCAAACAGCAAAATATCAGAAGTCAGCTTGCTCTTTGGACAAAGTGTGCTAAGAGGTTGCAGAACCGTAAAAGTTGATGCCTCAGGTATGGAAGCGTTTGAATCACCCAACTACCCTGCGCTTGCCACCATTGGTGTTGATATTAATATTCACGATAAAAATATTTTAGCCACCACCGAAGAGACGTTCAAACTACAACAATTACACAAGTCCCATGTCGGAATACTACGTTTATTCCCCGGCATTACCGCCGACTACGTCCGTAATGTTTTACGAGAACCGTTACAAGGTTTGATCCTAGAAACTTACGGACAAGGCAATGCACCAGACCGTCAACATGATTTACTAAAAATCATTGCCGAAGCTACAAAACGTGGGGTATTAATTGTTAACTGTACCCAATGCCTGCATGGTTATGTCAATCAAAACACCTACGCAGCAGGGCAAGTTCTTGAAGATATCGGTGTAATAAGCGGTTTTGACATGACACCTAGTGCGGCTCTTGTCAAAATGTATTATTTACTCGGTCAAGATATTAATCTTGCTAAAAAGAGAGAGTTAATGCAAACATCTCTTTGTGGGGAACTAACAGTAGCAAAATGATATACCTGCCTATTAACTAGGTATAAAACAATAGATCAAAAACAACAGGCATAAGCCTGTAAGGAGTTGAACGATGATGATTAATAGAGGAGCTGTGCTTCTACGATTCAAAGAACCAATGGTAGAATGGGTCAATTCCAGTCACCCTAAAGAAGCAGGAGACGAAAAAATCTCCATAGAAGAATTAAACGCCGATCGCACTATTTATCTGGTTGATGATAGGGACGCAGAAGAAATTGAAGAATGGCTTGCCCTTAATTTTAATCAACTTTTTGAAACTGAACTTGAAGACTGGAGTGAGGATGAAGATTCCTGGCCCCAAGATCGAAGTTTTGAGACTTTTAATTCTTTCTTTACAGTTGAATGCCACGGTTTAATTATCGACACCGTAGGGCAACCAATTGTAACAATGGATGAGTCTATCGAGCTTGAAGAAAGCGAGTAGGAACATATAAGAAAATGCATAGAAAAACAGACTGTTCCAAAGATGCATAAACAGTCTGTTTTATAATGATAATAATCTTATCATTTTCGGACCAAAAACAATGCCTTTAACTCTTATACCTGAACATGAAGAAATCTTGATTATCACCGACTCCTCAAAAAGATTTAATATAATTTGAGTAGCTTTTTGCTATTATATTAAACAATTACCAAAATTAAATTCCTGCATCATCACAACAGTATTCTACTCTACACGAGATTACCAATAGCAATGATACCTAGTTTGGTGGTTCTTACATAAATTGCACCATTTTAATGCCAATAGTAAGAGATACTTTAACAAGTAATACAGAGAATAACGTTAACACCCACCAAAGGCAGATCTGCCATATCTTACTCTCCATCAGATTTTTTGCTAATTGTTCAAAAAAATTGCTCATAATGCGAATTTCCTCAATACAATGGAAAATTTCACCCTCCAACTAGATGATTACCCTGAAATGATTATATTTTACCTATGCACTTAAGTAGATTCGATAAATTCGCATTCTAAATAAAGGTACCTATTATGACAAACCATACTGGCCACCATTATATATATGGAGTACTTAAAGATATACTTTCAGGCAAATCTATTATTGATACCGATGATGAAAGAATTCGACAAGAGATCATCAGCCTACTGCTGGAAGAAAAAGAATTTAGCAAGGAAGATCTAAGATCAAGAGATGTTATCAACACTAGTTTTAACCATCAGGTAATTTCTACCATCGATTTAGTAATTAACATTCTAAACAAGGATGTGATGATTATTCGTTATGCTCCAGGTTCTCTAGTAAGCAGGGAAAGGTCAGCTATAGCTGCAGCAAGAGTATTGAATCCAAACTATATAATACCATTTACCATAGTTACAAACGGCAGAGATGCTGAACTGTTGGACACTATGACAGGTAAGGTTATAAAATATGGAATGGGGGCTATCCCAAAACTATCTCTCCTTAAATCCATGGTTAAGGATCTCGTTTTTAAGGCTTACCCAGGCAATCACAAGGAAAAAGAGTACAGAATACTAAACGCTTTTGACATAGACAGATGCTGCAAATAATTTTATTACTCAGAATGGACATCCTGACTAACAATATTAAGATGAATAGCTACATAACATAACTTACGTAGGCGCACGAGAAAAAGAACAAAAGATAGTTGCAAATTACAATTATAACTGTATTCTACATATTCATAAAAAAACAAGTTGCTTTGAGAACAAATCTATCAACTTATGACCATCATTAAAATATAGGAATAATTATGTCAGCCCAAGAATGGAAAAGAGACAGTTGGAAAAACTTTACCGCCTTACAACAACCTAAATGGCCCAATAGTGATGCAGTTGATAAGGTTGTAAATAATTTAAGCCAATTACCACCACTTGTATTTGCTGGTGAAATAAGAGAGCTAAAAAAACAATTGGCAAAAGCTGTAACTGGAGACGCCTTTCTTCTACAAGGTGGTGACTGCTCCGAAGACTTTTCCAAGGTAACATCCCCACAAATACGAGAAACTTTGCGTGTTTTGCTTCAAATGGCAGTTGTCCTCACCTATGCTGGCGGCAAGCCAGTAATTAAGGTAGGTCGCCTGGCTGGGCAATTTGCAAAACCTCGCTCCTCCGACACCGAAACCATAAATGGAGTAGAACTGCCATCATATCGTGGCGATATGGTCAACTGTGCTGAGTTCACCGAATCTGCACGGATACCAAACCCGAAATTAATGATGAAAGGCTACAATATGGCCGCCAGCACCTTAAACCTGGTGCGTGCATTTACCCGTGGAGGCTTTGGTTCTCTGCACAGAGTCCAAGAATGGAACCAAGAGTTTGTAGCTCACTCTCCAATGGGAATGTCATATGCAAAAATTGCCCAACAGATCGACCAAACCATTAACTTCATGAAAACAATTGGTATTGACGCTGAGCATCCGCTAATCAACCAAACCCAATTGTTCACTTCTCATGAGGCCCTCGTACTCCAATATGAACAGGCACTAACTCGCGTAGATTCGACTGCTGGTGGTTGGTATGACTGTTCAGGCCATATGCTTTGGATTGGTGAACGTACTAGACAAATTGACGGTGCCCATGTGGAATTTTTACGAGGCGTGCTAAATCCTATTGGAATTAAGGTTGGTCCTACCAATAACCCTGATGATATCAAACGTCTTTGTGAAATTCTTAATCCAGAAAATGAAGCTGGTCGCATCACCCTCATTACCCGACTAGGGGTAGATGGTATTGGGGAAACTCTGCCACCGCTTCTAAGAGAAATGAAAAAGGAAGGGCATAAAATTGTTTGGTCATGTGACCCCATGCACGCCAACACTTACACCGCTACTTCTGGCCATAAAACTCGTAATTTCAACAATATCATTTCTGAAATCACAAGCTTTTTTGAAATACACAAGGCGGAAGGAACCGTCGCTGGCGGTATTCACCTTGAAATGACCGGAGACAATGTTACCGAGTGTACAGGAGGAGGAAGCAATATCGTGGATGAAGAGTTAGCGACAAACTATCAAACCACATGTGACCCTCGCCTGAACGCAGAACAAAGTTTAGATGTAGCCTTTCAAATAGCTAATTTGATAAAAAACTAACCCAATCACCACTGCATGAATTTAATAAGTAATCTATTTACATGTCTTCAGCAGGAGACATGTGAATAGATTACAATTAAAAGTAGCTAAGTTAACCCTTTATATCGCTCCATTCCCAGCATCAACTAGTAAATCACCTCGTACGCTTGCCTTAACTGCCAGACGGTCACACACTTCATTTAACTCATGCCCAGCATGACCTTTAACCCAGATATATGATATTTTTTTATTACTGCAAACATCTAACATTCTCTGCCAAAGATCAGGATTTTTAGCAGGCTCACCATCAGATTTTACCCAGCCACGTTTTTGCCATCCTTTAGCCCAACCTTTCGTAATTGCATTTATCACATAGCTAGAATCAGAATATACTTTGATAGGTTTAATACTTACAATTGATTCAAGAGCTACTATAACTGCGAGCATCTCCATTCGGTTATTGGTAGTACGAACATAACCAGCACTCAACTCATAACGCTCATCACCATCAAGAACTACCGCACCATAGCCACCTGGCCCTGGATTACCTGAACATGCACCATCAGTATAGATTATTATTTCTTCAGAATTTCCTTTATTTGGCAACTGAACGCCTGGATACATTTCTTTAGAATCATTCTTTCCCTTAATTTTTTTTGCCTTTTTCTGCTCATAAACAGGATTTGCCATAAAAGCGTCAGCTTCATCTTTAGTAGGGAAACTTTTATAAATTGCTCCTTTAAAACCAATAACCTGTTTTTGAGTATTGCCCCAATCTAAATAGATCCCCGGTTTATTACCCACCGCCACAGCATAAAACTTTTTCTTGGCTGCCATTTCTACTCCACAAATAAAAAAAGGGTAGCAAGTCTCAAGACCCACCACCCTATAAATCGACCTACAAACAACCCCTGAACTAACAGGGGTGCATCAAGAGAACCCCTCGATGATCAAACGCCTCACTTTTTGGCTTTTTTTGCGGGCTTCTCTTCTTTTTTGGCAACCAACGGAGCACCATTCTTATCAACAGCACCAGCAATTGCATCACGGGATACTTTGATAATTGTCTCTCTAGCAATTTCCAGGCTAAGGATATTATCTTTAATATCTATGATTTCACCATAAATTCCACCCTTAGTAACAACCTTTTGACCTTTTTTGAGTTCATTCAAAAAGATCTGTTGTTGCTTGGCTTGCTTCTGCTGTGGACGAATAAGTAAAAAATAGAAAACAACAAAGATTAATATCAATGGGATAAAAGACGCAAAACCACTTGCTCCAGAACCACCCATTACTCCTGCTGCATTAGCTACACTAACCATAGTACTTCTCCTAATTAATTTTTATATGACTCTTGAAAGAAGAGTTATTCTAATCAATGATTCTCACGCTGGCTATAAAAATTCCTTCTAAATTCAGCAAATCTATCTTCTTCGATGGATTTTCTAACACCCGCCATTAAATTAACATAATAATGTAAATTGTGAATAGTATTAAGATGGTAACTTAATATTTCTCGACACTGAAATAAATGACGAAGATAGGCACGTGAATAACTTCGACAAGTATAGCAGTCACAATTTTCATCAATCGGTCTTTTGTCCTCTTTATACCTTGCGTTTTTGATTATCAAACGCCCACTAGATGTGAAAAGTGTACCATTACGAGCATTTCTAGTTGGCATAACACAATCAAACATATCAATACCTCGCCACACACCCTCAATCAAATCTTCGGGTGTCCCGACCCCCATAAGATATCTGGCATAATCTTCAGGAAGGTGTGGAACAGTAGCTTCACTCATATCGTACATCACTTGGTTTTCTTCACCAACACTAAGCCCACCTATTGCATAGCCATCAAAACCTATATCTATTAATGCCTCTGCGTGTTCTGCTCGCAAATCTTCATGCATACCACCTTGAACAATGCCAAACAAATGCTGATCTCTTTTAGTATGAGCCTTGCGACATCTCTTCGCCCAACGCGTTGTCAAATCGGTTCGCTCTATAGTTTGTTCTCTTGTCGCAGGGTATGGAATACATGTATCAAGAGCCATCATTATATCTGAACCAAGACTTTGCTGAACTTCAATGGCATCTTCGGGGCTAAGAAATAATTTTGATCCATCAACATGTGACCTAAAAGCGGCACCTTCTTCGGTAATTTTTGTTAATTCTTTTAAACTAAAAATCTGAAAGCCGCCACTATCGGTCAAAATAGGTCTGTCCCAATTCATAAAACCATGTAGACCACCAAAACTTTCGATTAGTTTATGACCTGGACGAATATACAAATGATAAGTATTACCCAAAATAATCTGAGCACCAAGTTCTTTTACGTTATCGGTTGTAACCGCCTTAACCGTACCAAGAGTACCTACTGGCATAAAAACAGGTGTTTGAAAAGTTCCATGCTTAGTGGCTACCTCTCCCCTTCTTGCAGCACATTGGTCGGATTTCTTATGAAGGGTGAATGGGCTTTGTTTTTTCATATCTAAATTTAAATATTCCTTTTAAAGATCTAAAACGTTATCATTTTGAAAGTAATCTAATTAAAAACAAAAAGGTTACTACTATTTTCTATACTTATTTATTATAATTGTGTTTTCGTAAACATTTAATTACAGGTGAACCTATTATCCTCCATTTAAATTAGAAATGATTACAGAAAAAACAACTCTTATTGATATAGTGAAACGCTTAGTATCTCAGAAAGAATCTTGTTGCCTAAAAATATCATCGTCCTCTCTTACAGGCTCCATTACCATCAACAAGGGTAGAGTTATTAATGCGCAAACAGATGACATATTGGGTGAGAGAGCGTTTTCCATACTGACATCAGAACATGAACCTATAATTGAGTTTTATAAAACTGGTGCTTCGCTTTCTTATAATATTAACGAAGATTTTAGCAAGCTTATTGAGGATACCAACATTTCTTTAAAAAATCCTTCAGGTAACGACATGAATCAACCAATTAAAAGCGATTTAGATGAAGACTCTCCTCTTCAGTTAGACTCTTCCACGATGCTTACAATTGAAACAAATACTAAAGAGGCCACTGTTACATCTGTTGCAGTAGGTCAATATAAGCTAGATTACATAATCGTCACAACACCAAAAGACTGGAAGACAGAAGAGTACAAGGATCAAGAACTAATAGTCAATTATATACACAAAGGAAGAAAATGGTTTTTCAAGACTCAAATTAGAGCAAATATTGAGCAACCAACTCCACTTTTATTTCTCGCATACCCTAAATATCTAAATTATCATGATATGCGCCGAGTAAAAAGAGCAGCAATCATGGTCCCTAGTCTAGTGGAAACCTCCGAAAGTGGTGGATACTACGGGACTCTTGTTGACCTTAGCCCCCTCGGAGCTCTTTGCCAAGTTCACATAAAAGATAATCCTTCGCTAACCTTTCTACATATTGGCGGAGTAGTAACTATAAAATGTATTTTACCTGGACTTAAAGACGAGCTTACCTTTACGGGAATTATCCGTAACCACCGTTTTGGAGCAGACAATACAAAAATTGGTATTGAATTTTTAAATATCCAAGAAAACACAAGTCAATTATTAGAGAAATATCTCTACTCAAAAGAAAAAAGAAAACATGCCCACCACAGGGACATAATTTTTTAAGCCTAATTAAACAAAGATACTATTTTTGCTTTACAAGATTGCCCAGTATTAACTACTAGGCAATCTTGTTATCGCATCGAGCTTTACTGATTTACTTCACAAGCTTCTTCTTCACTAAAGACATGTACATCTTGCTGTGGAAATGGAAATGAAATACCTTTCTCATCAAAGCGTATCTTTATACTTTCAAGTAAAGAAAAATAAGCCACCCAATAATCTCCTGTTTTAACCCAAGGCCTAATCACCAAGTTAACTGAAGAATCTGCAAGTTCAGAAACAGCTATTAAAGCCTTTGGATCCTTTAATAGTAATGGTTGCTCAGCAATAATTTCAACCAAAGTATTCTTCACAGTCCTTATATCATCGTCATAACTAACACCAACAACCATATCAATTCTTCTCGTTGGATTTGCTGTCACATTAGTAATAGTATTATTGGAAATTTGCCCATTTGGGATGATTTTCTTTTGGTTGTCAGGGGTATTTAAGACGGTATTAAAAACGGTAATAGCCTCTACTGTTCCACTTTCACCTCCGCAATCAACATAATCACCTACCCTAAACGGCCTAAAAATGATTAGCATTACTCCACTAGAGAAATTTGAGAGAGAGTCTTTTAATGCTAAACCAATGGCAAGAGAAGCAGCACCAAGAATTGCCATAAATGAAGTAGTTTCCACCCCCAATTGCCCAGCTGCTGCAATTATTACCATAACAAGCAAGGCGTAGTAAACAATGGCTCTTAAAAATTTAGTTAAAGTAACATCAACGTTTTTGTTTTCTAGTAAGCCTATAATTATATCTGTTATTTTTTTACTAATCCAGCGACCAACAACAAAAACAATTATTGCGCCCAGAACCTTAAGGCCATAAGTTAAGACTAAACCTTTAACAATTTCTAAATCAAAATTCATATTTTGCTATCTCCTTTTTTTGATTACACTTCTAGCCATTGTATATCTGCCGCTTCTGTTCTATTTTGATTTTCAGGGTTTTGTATAATACTAAATTCAAAGATATTTGATGAATCCAAAAATAAGGTATCATTCAAATCAATCCCTTTAGAACAATGGAAGAATACCGACTCTGCTTTTAGCACATTATCGTTCTTTGTATAGTAGCGCATAAACCCAAATCCACGGTCGGCATTATAACTTATGGGGACTCCACGTTGTCGTTCTTCGCTAACACCTGGAGGAAAAGGCAATAACCCTGGGATCAAATAGCCTGACAAATAGTTATCGGCCTCTTCTTTTAAGTCCTGGCTTACATATTTAAAGGCAATAACCTCAACCCGACACCCCATATTTTGCAGCGCTTGCACCAACCTAATAAAATCACTATCTCCGGTTAGTATAATCACTCTATCAAGGTTTCGTGCTTGCAAAAGAGCATCTATTGCAAGATCCATATCAGCATTTGCCTTAGTGGTTATAATGCCCTCATCATCAACGAAATGTTTAACAAACTTTTTCACCACCTTAAAACCACATTGCCTTAAAACATCATGATAGCGATAAAGTTTCTGTCTATAATCTGCATCATCCTTCGTTCTTTCGCCATCTTCTGCTACATAGGAATTGGCCCGCAATAATAGAGAGTCACCCGCCGCCGCTAATTCAACCAGCACATCATAACGCATCCCATAGCCGCCACACATACGAATATTTTCAGCATCTACATAAATTCCAGTTTTCAACACATTACCCTTTATAGTTAATATTAAATCATTCTAGCAAACCAATTTAATAACAGTAAAGACAAAAAAAGGGGCTTTCCTCGTGATACGAAAAATAGCCCCTTTTTGTTATTATTTATTTCTCACTACTCCCACTCAATTGTTGCAGGTGGTTTAGAAGAAATATCATAAACAACACGATTAACTCCGCGAACTTCATTGATGATTCTGGTGGAAATCTCACCTAAAATTTCATAGGGAACCTTTGACCAGTCTGCAGTCATAGCATCACGTGAATCCACAACTCTAAGGGCAATAACATGCTCATAGGTCCGTCCGTCTCCCATTACACCAACAGTCTGAATCGGAAGCAAAACGGCAAAACTCTGCCAAACTTTATCATACCAACCATGCTTCCTCATCTCTTCTAACACGATTGCATCAGAAGATCTGACAATATCAAGACGCTCAGTGGTTATCTCTCCCATGATGCGAATGCCAAGGCCTGGTCCTGGAAATGGCTGCCGAAAAACAGCCTCATCAGGTAGACCTAGCTCAAGTCCAAGCTCACGAACCTCATCTTTAAAAAGTTCACGAAGCGGCTCTATTAAATCCATCTTCATGGTTTCTGGCAAGCAGCCCACATTATGATGCGATTTTATTGGAGGAGCTCCACGAAATGATACTGATTCAACAACATCTGGATACAAAGTTCCCTGAGCTAAGAACTTAACTTCACCAAGTTTAGATGATTCTTCATCAAAGATCTTAATAAAACCAAGACCAATTTTAGAACGTTTCACTTCTGGATCTTGCACACCCTCAAGCTCGCTTAAGAAAAAGTCAGTCGCATCCACTTCAATAAGATTTAGATCTGTATTTTCTCTGAAAAAACTCATGATTTGTTCAGACTCACCAATGCGCATAAGTCCGTTATTAACATAAACACAAGTTAATTGATTACCGATGGCTTTATGAATCATCGCAGCTACAACAGACGAATCAACACCACCAGAAAGAGCACATAAGACTTTGTCGTCTCCAACTTTTTCTTTAATCGCCGCCACATTAGATTCTATAAAACTTTGCATTGTCCAACTAGCTTTACACTTACACATACCAAAAACAAAATTCTTTAGAACATCAGTGCCAATGAATGAATGCACAACTTCAGGGTGGAACTGTACAGCCACAAAAGGTTTCTCTTTATGACGCATGGCTGCAAAAGGAGAATGATCGGTAGTCGCAGTAGCTTCAAATTGGTCAGCAATAAGCTCTACTCGATCACCATGGCTCATCCAAACTTGATGATCTGTGGTTTTTGAGATACCAGCAAACAAATCACAATCATTAACAATATTTATTTCTGCTTTACCAAACTCACGTTTTTCTGCTTTTTCTACCTTGCCACCCAATTGTTGAATCATCAACTGGGCACCATAGCAAATTCCAAGAACTGGCACGTCCAATTTGAATATTCCTGCATCAGACAATGGGGCATCTGCATCATAAACAGAACATGGACCACCAGAAAGGATAATACCTGTCGGCTTTAACTCTTTTAATTTTTCAAGAGGTAAAGAGTAGGGATGAATCTCACTATAAACTTTCATTTCTCGAACTCTTCTAGCTATTAGCTGAGTAGTCTGGGAACCGAAATCTAGGATTATGATTTTTTCCTTATGAATGTCCATTTTTTATTTCCTTGTTACAATGGTGGTGTAACTTCGTTTGTTAATTAATTATGCTAAATATAGAATATTAGGCTGTACGATAATTAGGTGCTTCTTTGGTAATAATTACATCATGCACATGTGATTCACGCAGGCCAGCTCCAGAGATACGGACAAAAGTGGCCTTTTCTTGAAGTTCTTTAATGCTTCCCGCACCCACATATCCCATACCTGAACGTAACCCACCAAGTAATTGATATATAACATTAACAAGTGGTCCACGATATGGAACCTTACCTTCAATTCCCTCAGGCACTAATTTTCCTGGCGCACTAACTTCAGATTGAAAGTATCGATCTGATGAACCTTCTGCTTGCCCCATGGCTCCTAAAGACCCCATCCCTCTATAGCCTTTATAGGTACGTCCTTGATACAAGAATGTTTCACCTGGAGTTTCGTCGGTTCCAGCAAAAAGGCTGCCTATCATAATGGAGCTAGCACCTGCACCAATAGCTTTAGTTAACTCACCAGAATGCTTAATACCACCATCTGCGATAACAGGAATATTATATCTATTAGCAACTTCTACACAGTTTTTAATAGCTGTCATCTGTGGGACACCAACACCTGCAACAATTCTTGTAGTACAAATAGAACCAGGCCCAACACCAACCTTTACAGCATTAGCGCCAGCTTTAATAAGTGCTTCTGCGGCTTGGCCTGTGGCAATATTCCCTGCTATTATTGAAAGAGAGGGGTATGCACTTTTAATTTTTGCGACAGCATTGATAACACCTATGGAGTGACCGTGTGCTGAATCAAGGGTTACGACATCAACACCTGCATCAATTAACATGCCAGCAGTTTCCTCAACATTACCACCAACACTCATGGCTGCACCAACAATCAGGCGCCCCATTTCGTCTTTAGCAGCAAGAGGGTATTTCTTTATTTTCTCAAGATCTTTAATAGTGATAAGACCCTGTAAATCTCCAGCATCATCTACAACCAAAAGTTTCTCAATTCTATGTTCATGGAGAAGGGCTTTTGAGTGTTGCAGATCAATACCCACCTTGGCTGTAACCAAATTTTTACTTGTCATTACATCAGAAACACGAAGACCATCGTCCGAGACAAAACGTAGATCACGGTTGGTAACAATTCCCACCAATTTCCCATCACTATCAAGAACAGGCAGACCAGAAATTTTATACTCCGCCATGATATTTTGGACTTCAGCAACAGATTGATTACGATTCACAGTTATCGGGTCTACTATCATTCCTGATTCTGACTTCTTAACTTTTTCAACCTCTAAAACCTGCTTGGCAATAGTCATATTTTTATGAATAACACCAATTCCACCCTCACGGGCCATAGCAATTGCTGACCGATGCTCGGTTACAGTATCCATTGCCGAACTAATAAGAGGAGTATTGAGATTAATGGTATCGGTTAATCTAGTAGCCAAATTCACTTCACTTGGCAATACTTCAGAAGCTGAAGGCACCAATAGTAAATCATCAAAAGTCAAAGCTGTTTCTATATTATCAGGCAGCATAATCCCCTCCTATCTATGTTTTATATAAGGCAGTATCTTTCAAAACTGCATCGTTGTTATATCTTATCTTTAAATGAGCAATGCAATCAACAGGATACTGACAGACGATATTATTCATGTTAGTTTACTAAAAACAACTCCACAACTAACCAAAAACAATGACCGCCAAACTATGTTAATTGAACTAAACCCATACAACCCGCAGCACCGAGAGCTTAATGATATAACGAAGAAGCTCAAGAATGGAGCTATCATCTGCTACCCCACCGATACAGGTTATGGAATAGGATGTGATCTTCTTAATCAAAAAGCCATAAAGCGTTTAATGCTTATAAAAAAGAGGCCTAAGAACAAACCCTTTTCCTTTATGTGCTCGAATTTAAAAAACATTAGCGAATATGCCCATGTTTCAAACACAGCCTATCGTCTAATTAAAAAAAATCTGCCAGGCCCTTACACATTCGTTCTTCCAGGAAGCAAACTGGTTCCGAAACTTGTAGTCACTAAGCAGAAAACTGTTGGTATCAAAGTACCAGAAAACCCTATATGCCAAGCATTGATCAACCATCTGGGCAATCCTCTTATCAACACTAGTATTCAACTAAGTGATGAGGATGAACCCCTGGCTGACCCTTATGACATTGATAATGCCATTGGCAATAGGGTTGATATAGTCATCGATGGAGGAATAATATATCCAGATCCCTCCTCCATCGTTGATCTTACCACTGACTACCCGGAAATAATCCGAGAAGGCAAAGGCGACACTACTCTTTTTCGCAGATAAGAGCGTGCTTTAATGATTTACTCATGGTGAAATGCAGAGTTCTACGTTCTGGTATGTTCATGATCTTACCAGTACGTGGATTCTTTGTAGTACGTGGCTTACGGCTACGCACTGAAAAGCTTCCAAAACCTCTTAACTCAACACGACGATCTGCGGCCAAGGCACCAGAAATTGTCTCTAGAATTACATCTGCTGCTACACTAACGTCCTGCTTTTGCATGGATAGTTCATCACTTACACTATCAATAATATCTTTCTTTAACATAATCACAAAAAAGAATGTAAACCTAGATAACTCTAGATAAATAATATTTATAAAAAAAGGTTGTTCTACTTTTTAAAAAAGCAGAACAACCTTTTCAACTTCTCACCGTCAACTAATTACTACTCTTCATCGTTTCCAGCAGCTGCTTTTAGCAAGTCGCCAAAGGTTGATGGAGCAGCAGCAGAAGCAGCTGCAGTAGCAACCTTTTCAGCCTTCTTGAACTTCTCTACTACTACTTCCTCGTCTTCACCCTCAAGGGTTTTAACAGAAAGACCGATCTTACGATCTTTAGCAGAAACGTTGATTACGATAGCCTTTAGAATGTCGCCAACTTTGTACATTCCAACTGGAGTCTTAATCTTGTCTTTGCTGATTTCTGAAACGTGTACAAGACCTTCGATTCCTTCTTCAAGCTTAACAAATACGCCAAAGTCGGTAACGTTAGTAATTTCGCCTTCAACAACAGTACCTGATGGGTAGTTGTTGTAAGCTTCTTGCCATGGATCAGGAATAAGTTGCTTCACACCTAGGGAGAAACGCTCATTTTCTTTGTCGATCTTTAGAACAGCAGCCTGAATCATCTCACCTTTAGCATACTTCTCGGTTGGATGCTTGATGCGCTCAGTCCATGAAAGATCAGAAACGTGAATTAGACCATCAATACCTTCTTCAATACCAATAAATACACCAAAATCAGTGATATTCTTGATCTTGCCTTCGATGATAGAACCTACAGGATAACTCTCGGTTACAAGATCCCATGGGTTAGGAAGAAGTTGTTTCATACCTAGAGAGATACGCTTGGTTTCGGTCTCAATGTTAAGAACCATAACCTCGATCTCATCACCTACAGCAACCATCTTAGATGGGTGACGTGGCTTCTTACTCCAAGTCATCTCAGAAACGTGAATTAGACCTTCAACACCTTCTTCAAGCTCTACGAAAACACCGTAATCGGTGATAGATACAACTTTACCAGCAGTTTTCTCTTCAACAGGGTAACGATCTACAACAGTAGCCCATGGATCATCACGAAGTTGCTTAACACCTAGGGATACACGATCGTGCTCTTTATCATACTTAAGAACTTTAACTTCTAGCTCTTCGCCAACCTTGTATAACTTAGCTGGATGAGAAACACGTCCCCAAGAAAGATCGGTAATGTGACAAAGTCCGTCCATGCCGCCCATGTCGATGAACAAACCGTAATCAGTGATATTGGTAATAGCACCTTTAATGATTTGGCCTTCTTCAAGCTTAGAACGCATATCTTCACGAAGTTTGTTACGAGCTTCCTCAAGAATGGCACGACGAGAAATAACAACGTTGTTACGCTTCTTATTATACTTAAGAACTTTGAACTCAAGACTCTCACCGATAAGGGCATCAAGATCTTTAACAGGACGAAGATCGATTTGAGAGTATGGAAGGAACGCAGGAACACCGATATCAACAGACATACCGCCTTTAACACGGCTCTCGATTTTACCTTCGATGGTATCATCGTTCTCTTGGATTTTGGCAATATCTTCCCAAACCTTAATAGCAATAGCTTTCTCACGAGACAGAAGCAACCCGCCTTCTTCTTTACGGCGTTCTACAAATACCTCAAAGGTATCTCCGATATTAATTTCGGCATCTTCTTCTAGGCGGAATTCAGATTTAGCAATATAGCTTTCTGCCTTATCACCTACATCTACGAGGAAGTAATCATCTACAGCACCAATAATAGTACCAATTGCAACATCGCCAACTGCAACGACTTTGTTGTTTTCTTCCATTTCAAAGAGTTCTGCAAAGCTCAACTCTTGTCCGCTGTTATTCATGTCTTCTGTCATGGTTTGCTCTTTACGACCCGAGAAGGTCACACTAATTAAGGTTTGCGTTTTACCAGAAGAACCCTCCCAATAAAACGAAATAAAAAAAGGCAAACATCCACCATGGATGCTACCTCACCTCACCCTCCCTCCTAAGAAAGAAGATGTCTTTAACAATTAACATCACTTTATAACAACTTTATTTCGATAATACAACATCTTCTTTTTACTATTCTCAAAGAAATATAAAAATCACGGAATTTAAAAAAAACAATGACCACACACAGAACTAAACAGACAGTATATGGTCAATTTTTCATTGTTAGATTAATCAAAGGCAAGGATGAGATCACAAGAAAGAACAATCTTCACTCTAGTTTTTCTTTTTACCTTTGTAACCACCTCCACCCTGCTTATGAGATCCACTTTTCTGGTAACTTTTTTTCCCTTTATACCCTGATGACTTAGGACCTTTTGGAGGAGGTGTTCCTTTAGGAGCAGGCACGAGCAAGTCTTCTGGTGGCACAACACACTCCAATCTTTCACCGACATACTCCTCAATATCAGGAAGATAAAAAGAACCTTCCTCGCAAGCGAAACTAACAGAACGCCCAGCCATACCAGCTCTACCAGTTCGACCAATACGGTGTACATAATCTTCTGGCTCGTAAGGTAATGTATAGTTAACAACATACGTTATGCCATCAATATGAATGCCACGGCCCGCCACATCTGTTGCAACCAATACCTTCGCCTTACCGTCACGAAATCTTTCTAGTCGTGACTGTCGTTTATTTTGCGGTACGTCACCAGATAACAGAACGCATTCGAGATCATTACGCTTCAATCGCTCGGAGAGTTTGCGTGCCTCATTTTTCATATTAGTGAAAACGATAATTCTATCTTCAGGATTCTGCTTAATTATATTATAAAGGACGTGGTACTTTTCTTCGGCCGTTACTAAATATATTGCTTGCTCGACAGTATCAGTAGTCATTTGATCTGCTTCCGCTACTATTGTAACGGGATCATTACACCACTGATCCGACAACCTTTTAACCTCTGTAGATATAGTAGCCGAAAACATCAGTGTTTGCCTATCACGTTTTTTTGCGGTCCAACCAACTATCCTACGCACATCAGGAATAAAACCCATATCCAACATTCGATCAGCTTCATCAATAACTAAAGTCTGGCAACCATCAAGACGTAGTACTCGCTTATTGTGGAAATCTATCAACCTACCTGGTGTTGCCACAACGATATCAATTTTCTTGCTTTTCAGTAAGTCCATCTGCTTTCCGTACTCAGCGCCGCCGTAAACCGCTGCGACATTTATACCACTATACAAACCCAAATTTTTGGCATCCTTAACAATCTGCACTACTAACTCTCGGGTAGGGGCAAGAATCAAGGCTTTCGGGTTTCTCTGCCCTCGCCCTGCTTCCTTATCAGCCATCAATTTATTTATTATTCCAAGTAAAAACACCGCTGTCTTACCTGTTCCCGTATTTGCCTTGCCAACCATATCCATTCCTGCCAGCACAGGACCTAAAGATTGTGCCTGAATAGGAGTACAATACTTAAAACCAGCATCAGATATGCCGTGCATCAAGGGAATGTTTATATCTAAATCATGAAAACGAACCTTATCCTCTTCCTCATCCACCTTGAAATTATCCAACGTCCAGGGCGGCTTTCTCTTCTTAGCAGGCTTTCGGGGAGGAGTCTTTGCTTTTACTTTTGCTTTAGGCGCACTTACTACAACAGCAGTTTCCTTCGCCACTACAACTTCTTTTACCACTGCGTCAGCTACACCCTCCAAAACCTCAAAGTCTGCCTGCTCAACTTTAGATTCTCTTGGTGATCGAACAAAGACATTCCTAATTCTTCGACCAATGGAGCTTGCAATTTTTTTAAACATATAAGACCCTTACCCAAATATTAAATTACCTGGGTGAAAAAAATAATAAGGCATCATCCTAAAACAGATAATGCCTTTCAAAAAAACAAGTAAATTTACTGCAATTAATTAAACAAACTCAGGGGTTGCTAAAATACTACCGCCCCGCCGCCTCTAATTCTCTTATCAATGGACCAAAAAGAACTTCATACTCTCTAACAAGTTTACGAGCCAAGACGGAAAAATGTTTTACATCTTTATCATTCACTACCTGGTTAACAGAATATGCCAGCGCCTCAAGATCATAAAGTGTACTAAACTGAGCCCCAACCAGAAAATAAAGCATTTTCCTTCTCTTTGTCATATCCATCATAGAAATAAAACGATGAAACTTACTATTTTCCACACCACCACGTTCAAAGGCAGAATGCATTACAACAGCGGCATACAAGAAAAACTCCATCTTCTCAATAGCTTCATCTGAATTTGCCGCCGTTTCTACTCTGTACCCTAAGCTTTTAAAAGCATCTGAAATAGTTGCAAACATACTCTCGTCACGAATCAAAAGTAAAACAGTTGGCAATTCTTCAATTACATCTTCTCCATCTTCTGCTGCCCCCTGATCTAGCCATGAAAGATCAGGTGCTGAAGGCGGTGCAACACCATTGATTACCGCTGGCTCATCACCTGATAACAAATCGCCATAGCTAATCCCAAACAGAGACGAACAGGTTGGACACTTAAGACGCATCTTCTCGCCGGCTGGCAAGGCCTGCAAACCTTTTACTAGTTTGTCACTGGCTTTAAATTTTTTATCACAACTTGAACATTTTATAATCATCTGACTCTCCCATCAGAAAAACAATATTACCAAAAAACTAGTACAGGCTGTCATCCTCTTCACCTTCCATACCTAAATCAAGAAGGGAAGTTGTTGTTTCTCCACGTTCCGCTTTAACTCTATCAATCCCCCGACCAATCTCACTCCTTTGTGAACAAAAACGATTGGCCGTTTCTTCAGTAATTGCCCCTCGGCTAAAAAGATCTAGAATATGCTGGTCAAAGGTTCGCATATCAAGTGCAGATCCTGCCTTAATAACGTTATAATAGGTTTTTTCCTCGCTTTCGCCATTTAGTATTAAATCTTTAATACGAAGGCTTGTCCGCAATATTTCCATGGTTGCAATACGCCCACCGCCAACCTTAGGCAAAAGTCGTTGACCGACAACCCAACGAAGCGTATCAACCAGACGATGTCTTATTTGAGGTTGCTCACTTTCCTCAAACATACCCAAGATACGGTTCATTGTTTGACCAGCATCAATGGTGTGTAAGGTAGAAAGAACTAAGTGACCTGTTTCAGCAGCGGTTAAACCAATCTCCATGGTTTCTCTGTCGCGCATCTCACCAACAAGAATAACTTTAGGCGCCTGTCTCAAAGCAGCTCGCATGCCATTTGAAAAAGTATCGAAATCATTGCCAAGTTCCCGTTGGTTAAAAGTAGCTAATCTTTGTGGATGAACATATTCCACCGGGTCCTCAAGGGTTACAACATGAACAGCTCTCTCCTTGTTAATTCTATCCAAAAGCGCTGCAAGAGAAGTAGTTTTACCAGAGCCTGTTGAACCAGTAAATAGAACCAAGCCATTTAACTCGCCGGCCATTGTTGCAAAACAATCAGGGAAATTCATTCCTTCAATTGATGGAACCTCTGACTGAAGCTGACGTAGAACCGTGGTGTAATAACCTTTCTGACTAAAAATATTTACCCTGAAACGAGCTCTCTGCCCCAGGCTATAAGAAAGATCACAGGAACCATTTTCCACTAAATCTCTCAGTAATCTTCTATTACCGCCAATAATATTTAGGGCAAAAACTTCGGTCTGAAAAGGTGTCAGCTCTTGAACAGGCGGGGCAACAGCAACAGGACACAAAACACCTGATGCTTCTGCCTGCAAGGTTTTACCAACTGTAATGTTTAAATCTGAAACGTCAGGATTTGATTCCAACATCGCCGTAATCCAGTAGTCTATCTCTGTCTTTTTCATAGAATTTTAAATATAGATATGGGTTATGGGGCTTTTTCCTATACAATAGGTTTGTATTTCATAGTATATTAATAAATCGGTTGTCTTTACAAACGACATCTGACCGAACCTGCAACACAATAACAGATAACACAATAAATATTAAGGTAGAATTATGGCAATCACTCTAAGAAGTAACACCAGCACTAGCGGTCGTAGAATGGCAGGAGCACGAAGCCTTTGGCGAGCCAACGGAATGAAAGAAGAACATTTCGGCAAACCAATCATTGGCATCATCAATTCATTTACACAATTTGTACCAGGTCACGTACATTTACACGAAATTGGGCAAGATGTAAAAAAACTGATCGAGGAACAAGGATGTTTTGCCGCAGAGATGAACACTATCGCAATTGATGACGGCATTGCAATGGGTCATGCTGGGATGCTTTACTCCCTCCCTTCTAGAGAGTTAATTGCTGACAGTGTTGAATATATGTGCAATGCTCACACAGTTGATGCCATTATTTGCATTAGCAATTGCGACAAAATCACCCCTGGCATGCTCATGGCTGCCATGCGTTTAAACATTCCTGCAATTTTTGTTTCAGGTGGACCTATGGAAGCAGGTCGCGATGGTGACAAAAAGTATGACCTCGTCGACGCTATGGTTATGGCCGCAGATAGCAATATAGATGACGCCACCGTACAAAGAGTTGAAGAATGCGCTTGCCCCACCTGCGGATCATGTTCTGGAATGTTCACAGCCAACTCTATGAACTGCCTCAATGAAGCTCTAGGCCTTGCTCTACCTGGCAATGGCACCATTGTCGCCACCCACGTCAACAGAAGCAATTTGTTTAAAAAAGCTGCTGTTCGAATCGTCGAGATGGCTAAGGCGTGGTATGATAACGAAGATAGTTCTGTTCTACCCCGTTCAATTGCTACCAAAGCCGCCTTTATGAACTCCATGACCCTTGATATCGCCATGGGTGGATCTACAAACACCGTGCTCCATCTCCTTGCCATAGCCCACGAGGCAGGCGTTGATTTCAGCATGGCTGACATCGACAATCTGTCTCGTAAAGTACCAAATTTATGCAAAGTTTCTCCAAACGGAAATTACCATATAGAAGATGTAAATCGAGCTGGAGGCATCATGGCTATCTTAGGAGAGCTTGATCGTGCCGGTCTAATTGACTCAAATGTCAGTCGAGTGGATAACCCTAGGCTTGGTGCAATTCTAGACCAATTTGACATTGCCCGAGAAAGTGCAACAGAAGAAGCAATAACAGCCTACAAATCGGCCCCTGCTGGAGTTAGAAATTTAACCATGGGTAGTCAAGCATCGACATACAAAGAACTAGATGTTGATCGTGTAGGTGGTTGCATCCGCAGCACAGACAACTGCTACAGCGTTGAAGGTGGTATTGCCGTATTATTTGGTAATGTTGCCGAGAACGGCTGCATTGTAAAAACTGCTGGCGTGGATGAATTTAATTTTAAATTTACTGGCAGAGCTCGAGTTTTCGAGTCTCAAGACGATGCATGTGATGGCATATTAAACGGGAAAATAGTTGCTGGAGACGTGGTTATTATTCTTTATGAAGGGCCAAAAGGTGGGCCTGGAATGCAAGAAATGCTCTACCCTACCTCTTACCTTAAATCAATCCATCTAGGTAAAGAATGTGCACTTCTTACCGATGGTCGCTTTTCTGGCGGCACCTCTGGTTTATCCATTGGTCATGCCTCCCCTGAAGCGGCAGCAGGTGGCGCAATTGGCTTAGTGCAAGATGGTGACTCCATTGTAATCGATATCCCAGCCCGCACGATCAAGGTCGATATCAGCGATGAAGAGTTATCCCAAAGAAGAACCAAAGAAGAAGCAAAAGGCAAGTTAGCCTTTAAACCTGTAAATAGAGACCGAGTGGTCCCTAAATCTCTACAGGCATATGCTCTTTTTGCCGCCTCAGCAGACAAAGGGGCTGTACGCATGATCCCCGAATAATAAAAAATCACCCTGCACCATATTAGCCAATATGGTGCAGGATATCAGAACTCAAGCTTCCCCTGTTTCTCCCAAAGTCTTTAATTTCTAAAAGTAGCACCTCAACCGAACCACTTGAAAGCTTGCGCACAAAACATTACCTTCTAATAAATATTAAAAGCCTGTTACAAACGTTTTCTTATTTAGAATCAAGCGCCTACTATCGATGCACAATTACAACATTACAGAAACATCAGTAACAACTGATTTGGGATATATCCAATATTTTCAAGGTAGCCTCAAGTTAATATATCTCAAACTAACCAATCTACTGTTTTCACAAAAACTTCTTTAAATCAGTAGGCTATTTATTATACAACTATCTATGGGCTACCAATAGCCCACATTTTTCTGTTTACTAACTTGACCCATGGACTTAAAAAATGAAACCAACAGACACTAAGAATTCCGACTATTTTCACCGCGTTATTGATTGTCAATACGCCTGCCCTGCCCACACACCTGTTCCTCAATACATCAGACATATTTCTAGAAAAGAATACGACCAGGCATATCGCACAAATTGGATGTCCAACGTATTTCCCGGAGTGTTAGGAAGAATTTGCGATCGCCCCTGCGAACCTGCTTGCAGACGAGGTAGAATAGAGAAAGAACCTGTCGCCATTTGCAGACTCAAAAGACTTGCCGCAGATGCCAAAAGTATCAGTGCTATGGATTTATCGATAGACATGAAAAAGCCCAATGGCAAAAAGATAGCTCTCATAGGTGGCGGCCCTGCCTCACTAACAGTAGCAAGAGACCTAGCCCCACTTGGTTATGAGGTCCATCTTTTTGACGATCAAACACGAGCAGGTGGTTTTATCCGAACCCAAGTGCCATCCTTTAGGCTACCAGAAGATGTGCTAAACGAAGAAATTAATACCATTCTAGAGATGGGAATAAAATGCCATCAGGACACGTACATTGACAGCTTAAAAGACCAATTAGACAAAGATTTTGATGCTATTTTTGTCGGCACTGGTGCCCCAAGAGGCAAGGATCTCCCTAATATAAAAGGCAGACAAGAGGGAGATGAATTCATCCAAATTGGCATTGAATGGTTGGCAGCTGTCCTCTATCAACACGTTAAAAAAGTGGAACCTACAGTTTTAGTTTTAGGTGGTGGCAATACTGCCATGGACTGCTGCCGAACAGCAAGAAGATTAGGTGGAGAAACGGTACAGATAGTTGTCCGTAGTCCAAAAGCAAAAATGAAAGCATCTCCTTGGGAAATTAGAGATGCTGAGAAGGAAGGCGTTCAAATAGTAGACAACCATCGCCCTAAAGAATTTGTCATGGAGAATGGAAAACTAAAAGGAGTGCTCTTTGACGAGATGACTGAAAAAGAAGGAAAACTCATTGAAACTGGTGAAGAAATATTCATCAACTGCGACCAGGTTATCCTGGCTGTAGGCCAAGAGAATGCTTTTCCTTGGATCGAAGAAGAAATAGGTCTTAAAAATAATAAATGGGGATTACCAGAAGTTAACGAAATAACCTTTCAATCAAGTATTGGAAAATTATTTTTCGGTGGCGACGCTGCATTTGGCCCTAAAAATGTCATTACCGCAGTAGCTCATGGTCATCAGGCAGCAATATCCATAGATTTATTTTGCCAAGGAAAAGATCTTGTAAACGATCGTCCACAGCCCAAAATTAATCTAGTAAGCCAAAAGCTAGGTCTATACGACTGGGCCTACGACAGCGCTGTCTCTGATGATTTAAGGAATCAAGTCCCCACCATCTCACCCATAAGATCGATCCAAGACAGATTACTAGAAGTTGAATTAGGTTTTGATGAAGATGTCGGCCATCAAGAAGCAGAACGATGCCTTAATTGTGATGTACAAACCATCTTCACAGCAAAAACCTGCATCGAATGTGAATCATGCGTGGACATCTGCCCCGTCAACTGTATAAATTTCACAGGAAATAAAGAAGAAGATAAGCTAAGAGCGGGGTTAACCATGAACGCCGATGACAACTCACAAGCCCTGTATGTTAGTGAAGAGGTGGCAAGTGGACTCGTCATGGTTAAAGACGAAAATGTCTGCCTGCACTGCGGGTTATGCGCCGATAGATGCCCAACAGCATCTTGGGAAATGGTAAAATTCACCTATCAAGAAGCCCTAGCAGGAGACAAATAAATGGTTAAAATTGTTAATGATTTTGTAATACGTTTTTCGAATGTGAACGGTTCAGGTTCAGCCAGTGCCAACAATCTTTTTGCCAAGGCTATTTTTAGGATGGGAATCCCTGTCTCACCAAAAAATATCTTCCCCTCCAACATCCAAGGAATGCCAACTTGGTACGAGGTAAGAGTAAGCGAAAAAGGTTATCTAGGTAGAGGGAAACAGATAGATTTTGCTGTGGAAATAAACGGCAAAGTAATGGAAAAAGATTATAAAGAAATCGCCCCAGCAGGATACTTCCTTTACGACTCGACAAAACCATTAACCGAGGCGTTTAATCGCGATGATGTTACTCATATCGGCATCCCACTTACCGAACTTGCTAGAAGCGAATTCCCCGTTCCAAGGCTGCAACAAATATTAAAAAATATTATCTACGTTGGTTCTCTTGCATACCTATTAGAGATGGATTTTAGTGTTCTTGTGCAAGCAATTGAAAATCAATTTACCAACAAACAAAAATTAATTGACTCAAATATCAAAGCGCTAAAGCTTGGCTATAATTACGCTAAGGACAATTACCAAGACACCTGTCACCTAAAACTAGAAACTAGAACTGGTTTAATAAATGACAATATTCTCATAAACGGCAATACCGCAACGGGTTTGGGTGCTGTTTATGGTGGAGCTACTTTTGCAGGCTGGTACCCAATCACGCCATCGACTTCTGTGGTTGAAGCATTTGAAAATTATTGCAAATCATACCGTGTAGATTCTGAGGGGAGCAACCAGTTCGCCATCCTTCAAGCTGAAGATGAACTGTCTGCCATAGGCATGGTTATTGGTGCAAGTTGGAATGGAGCTAGATCCTTCACAGCCACATCAGGACCTGGATTATCTCTAATGGGTGAGTTTTTAGGACTTGCATACTTTGCAGAAATCCCTGCTGTACTAATTGACGTGCAACGGGCTGGGCCAAGTACCGGAATGCCCACCAGAACTCAACAATCAGATGTCCTTGCAGCCGCCTTTGCCTCCCACGGCGACACCAGACATGTTTTACTTTTCCCTAGTTCACCAGCCGAATGTTTTGAACATACCGCTCTAGCTCTTGACCTAGCTGAAGAGTTACAAACTCCAATAATGATTCTAAGTGACCTTGATCTCGGCATGAACGACCATATATCCGCTCCCCTTAGCTGGCAAGAAAATCGAACATACAAAAGAGGGAAAGTTATAACAGCCAAGCAACTAGAAGAGGCAAAGGAAAAATGGGGTCGTTATCTAGATGTCGACAAAGATGGGATTTGCTATCGAAGTTTCCCTGGATGTCACCCAAGTAAAGGCGCTTACTTCACCAGAGGAACCTCGCACAACGAATACTCCGGTTACACCGAAGACAGTGACTTATACGTTGAGGGTATGAAAAGATTAATGAAAAAATGGGAGACCACAAAAGAATATGTTCCCAAAGCAATTGCAAAAGTAGATAAGAATATCAAAAAAGGCATTATTTACTATGGTAGCTCTCAACCTGCCTCCCAAGAATGTCTTGATATCTTAGCAACAAAGAAAATCGAGTTAAATAATTTAAGAATTACTGCCTTTCCGTTTAGCACTGAAGTTCAAGAATTCCTTGACCAACATGAGCAAGTTTTTGTAATTGAACAAAATAGAGAAGGGCAAATGCGTACCCTGTTAAATATGGAATGCAAGGTGCAGTCAGAAAAGCTAACACCTATTTTACAATATCACGGCATGCCCCTTAGAGCCACCGATCTTGCCCATAGCATAGAAGCTAGTTTAAACAGGGAGGAATTATAATGAGCTACCAAAAACCCAACTTCCGCCACCCCAAAGAAAAACCGAACAAAGCTGGATATTTCCTTAAAGATTACGAAGGACTACCTTCAACTCTCTGTGCAGGATGTGGGCATGATTCAATCACCAATGCCATAATCCAAGCATGCTTTGAAATGTCCCTCGAACCACACCGAGTTGCAAAAATCAGTGGTATAGGATGCTCCAGTAAAACACCAGCTTACTTCCTAAACAAAAGCCATGGTTTTAATTCGGTTCACGGTCGCATGCCTTCTGTTGCCACAGGAGCTAATATGGCCAATAGAGACCTTACCTACATCGGTGTATCTGGAGATGGAGATACTGCGTCCATCGGTTTTGGGCAATTCGCCCATGTTATCAGGCGCAACCTAAATCTTAATTACTTTGTAATGAATAATGGTTGCTACGCCCTCACCAAAGGACAAGACTCAGCCACTACCGACAAAGGTTCTACCAGTCGAAAAGGTGCTCCAAATCCTTATCCGGCGATTGATCTTTGCGAATTAGCAATCAGCCTGGGGGCAGGTTTTGTAGCCCGTGGATTTGCTGGTGACAGGGAGCAATTATCAGATTTAATGAAAGCTGCTATCGGCTACAAAGGTTTAGCTTTTATAGATATTATCTCGCCCTGCGTCACTTTCAATAACACCGAATCTTCCACGAAAAGTTTTGGTCACGTCAGGGAGCATAGTGAACCTGATAATGATATTGACTTCATACCTGCCATGACGGAGATTACTAGCGAACAAAGAGAAGGTACCGACAAAATAATATCACTCCACGATGGCAGTAAAATTTGTCTATATAAATCTAAAAGTGACAGACAAATAGACGATACAAGACTTGCCATTGAGACCTTGCAACGAAAAAAAGAAGAAGGGAAAATCCTCACAGGATTAATATATTTAAATACGGAATCACTGGATACTCACGGGATTATTAATACCTGCACCAAACCGTTGAACAGCCTAGCAGAAGAGCAACTATGCCCAGGACAAGAAGTTTTAAATGTGGTTAATAGCAGTTTTAGATAGCCATTTACTATTGGTCTTATTGATTACCAATATGAAGCAATGAAACGATAACTATCTTCAAACATTATCCCCCTGAGATAGTTATCGTAGATCTTCTTACCAAATAGCTAAAGCCCAATGAGAATCAAATTTTATTCTGTCCTCAGAGCAGATATCTTAAGGGTAACCTTAAAACAATTCACCAAGAACCTGCCAAGAGGTAATCCATGTCAGATTTTTACATCTTAGGACTTGCCATTGCCCTAGCAATGGATGCTTTCGCTGTCTCTATTAGCGTTGGCATTAGTTTAAGAAAAATCAGTTTCAGACAAGGGTTTCGCCTCTCCTTCCACTTTGGCCTATTTCAAGCCTTAATGCCAATTATCGGCTGGATTTTTGGTAATAGCATCAGTATTTTCACAGAAAGCTATGCTCACTGGATTGCTTTTTTTCTCCTCGCCATTGTTGGCACAAATATGATCCGAGAAGCATTCAGTAATGATGAGAATGAAACTGACAAAAAAGACCCCACCCGTGGCACAAACCTCATTGTCTTATCAATTGCCACAAGCATTGATGCTCTTGCCGTCGGGCTAAGCCTTTCTATGCTTGATCTATCCATCGTCTGGCCGGCCATCATTATAGGTATTGTCGCATCTTGTTTCACACTTGTTGGCATGCACCTAGGGAAAAAAATTTCCGAACTAAAAAAGACAGCAACTTATGCGGAAATACTAGGAGGTATAGTCCTCTGGGCCATAGGACTAAATATATTATTTGAGAAGTATGCAGGGTAAAATTATCTCTAACAATAAACTCACAAAATTAAAATTATTTCTAAACATGTTTCACATACTATATCTGCCTACTTACAAGAGAGGTGACTGACTAGTCTTGTATATCTAGAGTATTATAATGCAAAATTAGGCATTAACTGCTAAATACAAGTTAATTAAATGTTCTCTTCAATTTTTCTTATAATCAGTGCAACAAGTATCCATTTTTCAAAGTACTTTTAGTTCTTCTTAACCCGAAATACCCCTTTATATGGGAAAATCACTTTAAAAAGCTACAGGAGAAAAAAATGAAAAAGTTTTTTGCCGGAATGACCATGTTAGCCGTAGGCTGCGCCACAAGTGCATTGGCACAAGATACAGTGAAGATTTTAACCTGGAAAGGGTATGCCCCAACAGCTCTAATAGAAAAGTTTGAAAAAGAAACTGGGATGAAAGTAGAAGTTACTTTTTCCAACAACGAAGAAATGATTGCTAAACTACGTGCTACTCGTGGTGCTGGTTTTGACCTTGCACAACCTAGTCAAGATAGAATTTCTTCTGTTCAGGAAAAGTATAAACTCTATCAAGCAATGGATTATGCCAAGATTGACGAAACACTATTTGTCACATCCATGCTCGATGCTGTAAAGAAAAACACTAAAGTTAAAGATCAATCTTACGCAGTACCTTTTTGCTATGGAACATCTGGCCTTATCGTTAATAAAAAGCTTGCTCCAAACGCTAACGACTACGATGCCCTACTAGATGCAAATTACAAAGGTCGCATTAGTTATCGATTAAAACGACCAACCCTTATAGCTATGGCTTTTGCCGGTGGAGATGACCCATTTGCGAAATATGGTGATACAAAAGCATATAAAGCTCTAATGGACCAGGTAAGTCAAAAATTGATCGCCGCAAAACCTCTAGTTAAGAACTACTACGCTAATGGTGATGCTCTTCTAGAAATGATGCGTAGTGGTGAAGTTAGTGTCGCTATGGCTTGGGATAACGGTGGTTGGAAGCTACACGCAGAAAACCCTGATATTGACTTTGTTGCTCCTAAAAGTGGTGCTCTTGGCTGGATCGATACATATGCCATCCCTGCAAAAGCAAAAAATGTTGAAGGCGCATATAAGTGGATCAATTTCATGCTAAAGCCTGAGAATGCTGCTATGTTCACAAATGCAGAAGGATACGGAACCGCTTCTAAGGGTGCTAAAGAATTCTATACACCTGTTATAAAAGACAACTTTACCAGATCTTTTACTGACGCTGATATCGATAACATTAAATGGTATCCACCAGTTCCTGCTAAGCTAGAGCAACTTGAAGGAAAGATTTTAGACAAGGTTAAAGCTGCAAATTAACAGCTAGATAAGCACATCAAAACCTGATAGTTATAGCACATCATTATAGCTATCAGGATTCTATGGTTTTAATTTCACCTATCCCTCTAATTTGGGGAGAAAGTAAGATTAAAACCTATTTTTATTTAAAACGATTATTTGTTCCTAGTCACACCAATAGTGCAAAGAACAGATTTCACAGGAAAAACCATGCCCGTTCTAGAAATCAAAAATTTAACAAAAAAGTTTGGTGATTTTGTCGCCGTAGACGGAATTGATATCTCTGTTCCCGAGGGAAGTTTCTTTTCTATTCTTGGACCATCCGGTTGTGGCAAAACAACACTACTAAGAATGATTTCTGGTTTTTTAGAGCCAACCTCTGGGGACTTACTAATTCGTGGCAAAAGCATGCTTGGTGTATCTCCAAACAAGCGGCCTGTGAATCTAGTTTTTCAAAATTTAGCTCTCTTCCCCATGATGAATGTGGCTGGCAACATCGCCTTTGGTCTTAAAAGACAACGTAAAGGCAAAAAAGAAATTACGATGCGCGTCGATGAAATGCTCGAAAGAGTCGGCTTAGAAGGATATGGCAACAAGGAAGTTGATCAGCTCTCAGGCGGCCAAAGACAGAGAGTTGCAATCGCCAGGTCTCTAGTCCTAGAACCATCCATTTTACTTCTAGACGAACCCCTTGGCGCTCTTGATCTTAAACTCCGCGAACAGATGAAAATAGAGCTCAAAAAGCTACAAGCGGAAATCGGCACCACTTTTATCTATATCACCCACGACCAGAGTGAAGCGCTAGTAATGTCTGACAAAGTAGCAGTCATGAACATGGGACAGCTAGAACAAATAGATACACCACGCAAATTATACGAAAAACCCAAAACTGCCTTTGTGGCAAGTTTTGTTGGCGAGAACAATTGTTTAAAAGCTTCCGTCACCAGTAAAGGCAAACATTTCACGGTAAGCACCAAAACTGGTATAGATTTTAAAGCCGTCGATGTTAATGGGGACATAACAGATAAATGCCAACTTTACCTCCGACCAGAAGCTATTGCTCTGGAACCCAGTAGCAGTCTCGAAAATATCAATCACTTCCCAATTACCGTAAAAAATATCCTCTTTGATGGTTCAAACACCAAGTTACTCGTTAGCATGGGAAGCAGTCAGCAAGAAATAAGTGTTGCCCTGCCCCAAAACCAACAATTTGCCCATATAAAAATAGGAGATATCCTAAATGCTGGTGTGCATGCAGATGCTTGCAAATGCTACAAAAGCAATCTTGGAGATAAAGAATGAAAAAAATCAATTTAGGTTTTTGGATTTTCCTAACTCCTGTACTACTATGGCTTGTTCTTCTTATAGTTGTGCCTCACATCCAGCTTCTCTTGATGTCTTTGCAGGGTGAAAATGATTTAGGAGAAAGCATTTGGACTCTTGGCAACTATGCTCATTTTTTCCAAGAAGAAATTTACTGGTATACCTTTGTAAGAACTGCCAGCTATGCCCTACTTGTAACCGTTCTTACCTTTATAATTACCTTTCCAGTAGCATTTTTTATCGTCAAAGTTGCTCCTAAAAAAATGTCTGGCTTCATGACTATCCTGCTTCTTCTACCTTTTTGGGTAAGCGAGCTTGTAAGAGTCTATGGTTGGATGATACTTCTTAGAGAAAGTGGCGTTCTTAATCATTTTCTCTTGATGCTTGGTGTAATCGATAAACCAATTGAAATGCTCTATAACGATATCACCATGATCATGGGACTCGTATATACCTCCATGTTATTTATGGTTATTCCGCTTATTTCAGCTCTTGAAGGAATGGACGACAGTTTAATTGAAGCCGCACACGACCTTGGCGCTTCAAAATTCACCATCTTTATCAAAATAATTATCCCATATGCGGCACCAGGTATTACTTCTGGTTCCATCGTTGTTTTTATGCTAGCTCTAGGTAACTATCTAACTCCAAATCTTCTTGGTGGCAAAAACTCGCTCTGGTTCACAGAACAGATTTACAATGAATTCATCTCTAGTTTTAATTGGAATCAAGGAGCTGCCTTTGGCTTTCTGCTATTACTCCTCTCATCGATCATTATCTGGCTTGGCTTAAAGCTTACTAAGCAAAACCTTGGGAAGGCAATATCATGATAAGAACCCTACCTTTATCAAAATCATATTTATGGAGTTATAGACTTTATATAATCTCTTTTTTTATTTTCCTATTCGCACCGCTTGCTGTGGCCTGTGTTCTTGCCTTTAATGACTCTAACTTCCCAGCTCTTCCTTGGAATGGATTTAGTCTAGATTGGTTTTTTGCCGATGGCCCAGAACGAGTTGGTTTTTTCCATGACAGGTCGAATTTATCAGCAATATGGGTCAGTATAAAAACAGGTCTCTGGGTATCTTCTCTCTCTGTTGTTATTGGTACAATGGGAGCATTTTTATTTGAGCAAGAGAACTTTAAAGGAAAACAATTTTTGTACTTCCTGGCTATTAGCCCACTTGTTATTCCAGGGGTAATTCTAGGTATTTCTATTTTACTAACAGCGAACGGCGCAGGCTTGTACCTAGAAGATACCTATGGAATTGACATAGAAATACTACGACCAAGTTTTCCTTTGGTCGTACTTGGTCAATTTGCGTTTATAACCACATTTGTACTTTTAGTGGTTTCAGCTCGTTTAAAAAAGTTTGATAATACGCTGGAAGAAGCAGCCCTTAATCTCGGAGCCACACGTTTTGAGGTGATACGATATATAACACTGCCTTTCTTAAAGCCAGCAGTTATAGGTGCCGGAGCGGTTGCATTTCTTATGAGTTTTGAAAACTTTAACACTACCTTGTTTTTGGTAGGATCTGAAACGCCACTACCGATTAATCTGTACCTTCAGGTAAGAGACGGCTCAAGCCCGGTTATTAACGCTGTTTCCTGCGTTCTCATAACCTGTACATCTATATTTGCGGTAATAAATCTTATTTTGACCAAAAAGAGTGAAGTGTAACTCGGTTGTTCTTTAAAAAAACATAGATCCTGCAATTGCCTTTAATGTATATTAAAGGCAATTGTTTTAGTACGTCCAAACATCTGCAAAAGAGCTTCTGCTTTTTCTATAATCCGATCTGATCTTATAATATAATTCCATATAGCTAATCGGGATTGTTCAACCCTGAACTCTTTTCAGTACTCCCTTGAGGGGTATAAGAATCGGGTCAGAGGGAGTCGCAACTCCCGTCTGCCCACAGAACCGTGCGTACGGGTCCGTACACGGCTCATCATGTAATAATTATCCATTGATGAAGTGGAAACCAATGTAGTTGCCTTTCCTCTGACCTTATATACTGTCCTACAACGTCAATAAACCAACGATTAGGGTATGCTCTCGTTAAGGCCATTGTGTTTGACAAGACCCATCTGCCATTATTTGAATACACCTTACTGGTTAATCCACGAGGTACTCCCCGTTTGATAAGTTTCTTAAACAGGTGACAGCGTTTCTTTTGCTGGTCGACAAAGCGAGACCGGAGTCTCCTTCTTACATGGGCTTCGACATTACGTAATTGTGCCGGATATTGGGTCATGCCATAATAGCCAGACCAACCTTTATACCAGCTGTTTATCCGTTTCATCGTCGCTTCCAGAGAAAGATGTGTCCCCCGCAAGGTAAGTTCCTTGACTTTCTGCATAGCTCGTTTCATCGATTGAGCAGATATTGCTACTGCCCCACCCATGATTGTTAGACCTAAGAATTGGACTTCTTGGCAATGAGCGACCTTGCTTTTATCTTTATTGATTTTCAACTTGAGTTTCCCTTCAATAAACTTACTAATATTAACCATTACTCGTTCCGCAGACTTCGACGTACGAACAAAGATATTACAGTCATCAGCAAATCGGCAGAATTCAAGTCCTCGCCGTTCAAGCTCCTTATCAAGTTCATCCAAAACTACATTACTTAGTAGCGGACTTAAGGGACTTCCCTGAGGTGTACCCTTATCACTAGGTATCACAACTCCATCTTTCATCACACCACTTCGCAGAATCAAACCAATCAAACGAAGAATTCGCTTGTCTTTGACTTGAATAGAAAGCAGGGAGATAAGGCGATCGTGATTAACTCGGTCAAAGAATTTCGATAAGTCAATATCTACAACGTACTCTTTCCCTTCTTGAACAAACCTCTGTGCTGATTCTATAGCCTGTCGCTGATTATACCCAGGACGAAAGCCATAGCTATGGTCTGAAAAACTAAGGTCGAGTATCGGTTCAAGGAGAAATTTGATCGTTGCCTGAACTACCCTATCACGTATACAGGGTACGCCAAGCAGACGAACGCCAGTTCCTTTTCCGGGCTTGGGTATCTCCACCCGACGTACCGGACTTGGTTTATAGCACCAACTTACAAGCTCCACTTGAAGCTGGGCTAGCTCTTATTTAAAGCGGTATCCGAAT
>JAOPTU010000014.1:0-45190 GCA_051531995.1 Desulfotalea sp. | reverse complement strand
CTTATCATAGATGTCCCCTGTTGCTTTCCCTTACCAACCAAAAGGTAGCTTGATGTTAACAGAGGCTTTTGTAAGAAAACTTGAATGATGTTTCAGAGGACGTAAAAAGTAGTTTCGATAAGATAGAACAGATTTCACTTTAAGGAAAATAGATGATGAAGCATTTTTCCTAGATTTATCTGTTTAATTTAAAGCCAGTAAAATTGATGACAGTAAATGAAAAAGAAAAATACTGAAACCTTATACTGTTCATTTTGTGGTAAATCTCAATTTGACGTTAATAAAATTATTGCAGGTTCAAATACAAATATTTGCGAAGGATGTGTTAATTTTTGTATTGAAGTAATTGCAGATGTATCAAAAGAGGAAGATGAAAGTCTCACTGAACAGTTACCCGTTTTATTGACTCTTTTTCCTGAAAATACAGAAAATTAAATTGACTTAACTCCTTCATTAAAAAAACTCAATTATAGTTATGATGTCGTCTGGGAAAGAATTAAAAAACACACCGATATTTTGACTCAAGAAGAATTAGTAAGCATTGTTGGTGTTAAGCAAAGCGCTGTTTATGCTAGGAAAAAGCAGGGTGTGTGGCCAGAAGAATGGGCTTGTAGAATTGGGGAAAGATATAATTTACTAACTAAGTGGATACTTACTGGAAAAGGTATAAAAACATTAAGAGCAGGGCAAGAAAGTAAACACAATATCAACAATGAAATATTATCTAATGCTGATATATGGTTGAGTGAGTTACTGCAAAATGAACCATGGCGTAAAGAATGGTTTAGAGGAACTTTTGAAGACGCTTTTCCTGCATATAAAACTTGGTTAATGAAAAAAGATTAGAGTCAGGACAATATAAATTATGCCACTAGACCCAACACTTACAATAATTGCGTTAATTATTTCAGGCATTGCACTACTTGTTGCACTTGGCAGCTGTTTTGCTTCCAAAAAAGCTAATAAAATAAGCCAAGAGTCACTGGCGGAAAGTAAAAAAAATCATGAGTTTCAAAATCGTCCGTGGTTAGCAGTCAGCATGGTTAAAAATAAAAAAACTAGGAGATACTATGATATTGAAAAAAGCAATGGTTCTATCTACTGGTGAATCACCGTAGAAATAGTAAATAAAGGTTTATCCCCCGCTCTAAACATCCAAATTCCATCAACCTTAAACCTGAAAGACTTACAGTTGATCTGTCTAAAATTATATTAGGGCGAGGTGAAAAATATCATTATGATTTAGCTATAGGTGGCAGACCAGAAGACCCTAAGGAATTAGATAGATTACTTAATAACTACAGGAAAAACGATAATGGGATACGACTCTCATTTATCGTAGAATATCAGGGTTTATTAAATAAAAAGAATATATATGAAACCAATATGAATTTTTTAATTGATAGCAATCAAGTTACTATTTTAGATGGTTCTGGAATTAATTAATTTACTCCAAAAAAACTCTAACGAGCCACTACACTGATAGAGAAGTTAGAGTTAGGGTAGTATTATTGCTACTTCTTCCGCTCCAAGGATTCCAGTAAAATAGATCGCCTTGTTACGCTTCTTTTTTGCCAGTAAGTTCAAACGTTAGCCAACAGAGAAATAAAATATGGGAAAAATAACACGGTCGTATTCTCTAAAAACAGAAATTAAGAAAACTGAAAAATATATATGTAAAGATTGTAGTCGAGAAACTACTCATAAAATCATAGCTACTTATGTGGAGAGAGGCGATGAAGATTGTGGTCATGGCCATGGGGTAGACTGGATACATAACGACCAAATCATACAATGTTTAGGGTGTGAGTCGGTGTCGTTCAGGTCATCCTCAACTTTCTCTGAAGATTGGGATCATGATAGTGAAGGTAACATTTTTTTAATTGAGAATATAAAATACTATCCAGGAAGGTCTGAAGGGGTTCAAAACATTGAATCTTATATGTTGCCAGAAAAAGTTCAATCAATTTATGGAGAGACTATTCTAGCAATTGAGAATGAACAAAATATACTAGCTGGTATAGGTATCCGTGCTCTAGTGGAAACTGTATGTAAGGACCTCAACGCAGGGGGTTCGAACCTCTACGATAAGATAAATTCGTTGGTTACATTATCTATTGTAACAAGTGAAGGTGCTGATACTCTGCATAAATTAAGAGTACTTGGTAATGCTTCTGCACATGAAGTAAAAAAGCATAATAAACAACAATTGACTGTGGCAATTGAAATTATTGAGCATATGTTAAATGGCACTTACATTATTCCACAAAAAGTGAAAACAACATTTAAATAAAGGGCTAACAAACAAATCAACATAGACCGCAACACGATAGCGGTATTTTGCTATTTTGTCCACTTTTACTAATACTATATCCTGATATGTAGAAATATTTTCCTTATATCAAAACTATCATATGAACAAAACAATATGAATCTTGAAATAGCACTAAATATCGCTAGATATTCTTTATATATAGGTACTGTCTTAGTCGCTATTGGTACAATTAGCATTAGCTTCATTTCCTCAAAACTAGATCAACAGAAAGAATCGAAAATAGACAACCTCGTTGCAGGAAATCAAAACCTTCAAAGTAGCAACAAAGAGCTTCATCAGAAGGTTGATGACTACCAAAAAGAACAGGAACATAATCAAGCAAAAGTCTTAGATGTTGTTGCTCCAAATGTAGAATTAATCATCAGTTTTTTTACTGAGCAATTTTCTACTATGGCAATTTCTGGTGGCAAACTTGGGCTACAGCAAGTTGAAAATCCATCTCGCGAACAAATGACTGAAGTTTTATCTCAATTAGATCCAAAAGCTCAATCAATAATGGCAAGTGTTCAAGAAAAACGTCACTTGAATTGGCTTGAATATCTCAATCAGTATAACCAGCGTACAATTATTTTAATTGATGAAATATATAAATTCATGCCTTTCCTGGATTCTGAGCTAATTACTCTCCTTGGAGAATTAAAAGATTGTTATCATTTTAAAGAAATCGAATTGGTTGCTCAGACTGGAGTTGAAAATGACAATTTAGCGTTTATTCCATTGTTCGAATACAAAAGTAAAATTGACAAGTTAAGAGACTATTATGAAGATAATCTAATAGGGATTGGCGTAAAAAAGATACCATTTGCAGTCGTGCCAATGGCACCAAATCATTATAAAAAGTAACTATACACAGGCTTTAACCCATTCGCAAAGCTCGTTCTGACCACCTTAAATAGCCGGTGTTGTGATGTGAAACGGCACCAATAAAAAGAATACTATTTCCAAGTAATCGGTCCAATATCGGCAGGAGGTTAACTTAACGTTATATAGACTAATATGAAGCTACGAAAAGACACCAGAAACAACCACAGCGAATTGCTTAAGACGTAAAGACCTATATTTATTGAGTTTTGTACCTGCCTTGGGAGCAGGGCGTTTGTGTTTTTACCTTTACTACGTATGCTTGTAGTCATTGAAAAAAGGAAATTTACTTGACGCTTGACGCTGTACTTATGGAAAGCACTTTAAAAATAAATATCCCGCAAAGGAGTTAATGTCTATGGAAATATTTCACTCAAGGCAAACAAGTGCAAAATTGCTCGTAAGATATGCGGAAGAAAAATATTATAAAGATGACGAAAATAAAAATATGGATAAATTTTTAATTATTTATGACATTTATATTAAGGCAAACAGTTACGGCATTATAAACAAATGTTTTTTTTTTATGGCAATATTTTCAGGGACAATTCTTTTGCTGTGGCCCTCTCTCTCTATTTTTGCGAAAGATTTTGGGTGGGGGGAAAAAGGATTCTTACATTCAGCCATTGTCCAAACTACTGTTACTGGAATAGCAGCATTAACCTTTTCGATATATAACTATTACAAAAAAAGGCAGATGTATGCAGAAAATTTAATGCGGTTTGTACTTTTTCCAGAAGATTCACTAAGTAAAATTAAAGACTACGTTGTGCAAGAAATGGAAAGAATTGATAGTGGATTCAATTTTAGAAAAAACTTAATTAAACAAGAGGAAGCTCAAAAGTCTAAGAAAGAATAATACTCTTCCTTGGTTAGGCTTGTTAAAGTTTTCCGATTGATTTAATAGTAATAGACCAATTTGAAGCAACGAAAAGATACCAGACAGTACCACAGAGAATTGATAAATAGCTAAGTGACTTATTTATCGACATTCATGGCCTGCCTTGGGAGCAGGTGCTCTAATTGTATAATTTTCCTTATATTAACATTGTTAGCATCAACTTATCAGATATGATCAACCTGCTAGTTAATGGCTAGCAGGATACTTTTTATCATGCTATTAGAGACAAACATACTCAACAGTTCTCAGCATATCGACCAATTTAGATGCAAAACTAGCTTCCAGCAAGATTAAAAAGCAATTCGGAAACCGATGTTGTAATAAGAAAATGCTTTATCTCTATGGAAACGATATGCAGATCGTACAAAATGTGCATTAGCGTTCCATGCACCTCCACGATATACTTTCTGATCACTACTATCATCAATCCATGCTACTCCGTCCGCTGATGCACCCTCATAATTATCATGCCATGTATCTTCACACCACTCAAAAACATTACCATGCATGTCATAAAGACCAAATGCATTCGGTGGGTGGATACCAACGGGAGAGTTTTTACAAGAAATCTTAGAACCGTAATTCACCTGTTCTGTGTTAATTTTATCCCCAAAATAGAAACGGGTGCTAGTATTGGCACGACAAGCATATTCCCACTCTGACTCGCTCGGTAAACGATATTTAGTATTATTAATTTCATTTAATTTACTAATAAAATTTTGAGCGTCTTCCCAACTCACGCCTTCTACTGGGCAGTTCGTCGCAACAAGATAACTAGGGTTTTCTCCCATTATTTGTTGATATTGTTCTTGTGTCACCTGAAAACATCCCAAGTGAAAATCATCAACATGAACTTCATGCAAAGGCCCCTCTGCTGGAAACCGTTCCTTTTCTGTCACTGGACTTCCCATTTGAAAATCACCTCCAACTATAGATGTAAATTCGATCCCCGTAACACTATCTGTAACAATCTGACTATTATTTTTATTCATGACTTTGACCTCAAAATAATTAAAGCCGCCTTAACGGTGGCAGAATTTGTGAAATATCGCAATTTACCCTTACTTAGCAATAGCTGTGCCAAATCAAAAAATGGCTAAACGACTGATACTACGCCCATGAGCATGCAAAGTTGCGCAAACAGAGGAACGGAAAATCGTTGACAACGATTTTCCGTGTTGAGTAACAACGAAATTACGTTTATATTGAGTTTTAAATCATTAAATTTTACTGTTTTTTAGTATTCAAATTCCTATTAGTACGATCGATAAATTATGATCAACAAAACTACCTTTCCATTCAACAAAGAAGTTATACAACAATTATTGCTCGATATGGCTCAGCAGCGATCGACCAGCCAGTTATTTGATCTCGTGGTTACCAGACTTACAGATTTCTCAAGTATTGCCCTTGCAAGAATTTGGGTGTTAAGACCAGGTGATATTTGTAACAAGTGCTTACTGGAACCCGAATGCCGGAACAAAACCAACTGCCTACATCTTCTGGCAAGTTCCGGACAATCAACTGTTAATCCTGAAATACATTGGCGTGACATACATGGACAGCATAGCAGATTTCCGCTGGGTGTAAGAAAGGTTGGCCACATTGCAACCACAGGCAAACCTGTCATTGTGGAACAAATAAATGATGATTCAAAATGGATTGTTCATCTTGAGTGGGCCAAGAAAGAAAAAATCCAAGGCTTTGCAGGACAGCCTTTAATTTTTCAAGGTAAGGTTTTGGGCGTATTGGCTATTTTCACCCAAATGCCCCTAACTTCCCCTATTCTTAACGAACTTAGGACCATAGCAGATCATGCAGCTGCAGCACTCTCAAACGCCTTAGCCTTTGAAAAAATTGAACAATTAAAAAAGAAGTTAGAATCCGAAAATACCTATCTGAGGGAAGAACTTTTTGATATTTCTTCCCAAGGAAGTTTTGTTGGTCAAAGTGATCTAATACAACAAATGCTCAATCGAATTAATCTAGTCTCTTCCACCAATGCAAGTGTCTTGATTCAAGGTGAATCTGGCACAGGCAAAGAACTTGTAGCTCAAGAAATACATCATCGCAGTGAGCGTAACAATAAACCTTTGATCAAGGTTAATTGTGCCTCTATTCCAAGAGATTTATTCGAAAGTGAATTTTTTGGTCATGCCAAAGGCGCATTTTCAAGTGCCATCAACAGTCGTGATGGCCGATTTTACGCAGCTGATGGCGGTACCCTTTTTCTTGACGAAATTGGTGAAATCCCATTAGAACATCAAGGGAAATTGCTTCGGATATTGCAGGAAGGGGAGTACGAAAGAGTAGGAGAAGATCACACACGAAGCACTGACGTGCGTATAATAGCGGCAACGAATAAAGATTTAAAAAAAGAGGTGAAAGCTGGCAAATTTAGAGAAGATCTCTACTTCCGCCTTAACGTATTTCCTATTAGAGTTGCTCCTCTTAGAGAAAGAAAAGAAGATATTGAACCTTTGGCAATACATTTTTTAAAGTTGGCCCTACGAAAAATGAATAGACCTAAACAGCGACTTAATACGCATCACCTACAGCAATTGCAAAACTATGATTGGCCCGGGAATGTACGTGAGCTACAAAATATAATTGAACGAACGGCTATTTTTGCCGATTCAGGCCCGCTACAAATACAACTTCCAGAATCTATGACAAATACTAGGATTATCATAGATTTAGACCAAACAACTGAAATCTTACCATTTAGCGACAATCAACCGATATTTACTGAAAAAGAAATGGTCGCACTGCAAAAAGAGAACACCAAGGCAGCCCTGGAAAAATGCAATTGGAAAATATATGGCAATGACGGAGCAGCAGCAATGCTTGACATAAAACCAACCACTCTGGCAACTAGGATAACAAAAATGAATCTTAAAAAAGAGTGCTCTTGAAAAGTTGTGATGATAATTCATTTTTGCGACAGCAAATCAGTCAAGCATAGGTGTGTTATTTCCAGTCACACCCATATGATTATAAAGACCAAGCATTACAACCTAAAAAGCTGATTCACAAATATAATTCGTGAATCAGCTTTATAAACTTAGTCCCATTTTACATGAGATTACAAAATTCTACTTGGCTACCAAGGCAACATACCGACTACCTTCTCCCCAATTTACTCTAAGTAAAACCTTCTTTGGGTTGCTCGATTTCTTTAAGGCGCCCTTTATATCTCCAACCGTCTTAATATTAACCCTGTTCACCTGCTCAACAATCATACCCGGTCTCAAACCAGCCTTACCCGCAGGACTATTACTCGCAACATTTTCAATAACAACACCGGATTTAGTTTTATATCCTAACTTCCCTGCTATCTCAGGGGTAAGTTGTTTGAATGACAAGCCGAAATCATTATCTAGCTTGGCACTAGCAACAGCTCCTAACTTATTTGGATCATTTGGTCGTTGACCCACTTTTCCTTTAATAGTTTTACTGCTACCATCTCTTATCACAAAAAGGATAACCTCATTACCAGGGGCAATAAGGGCAATTTTATTGCGGAGGTCAGCAGTAGTATCCGTTTTACTTCCATTCACCTTAATGACCACATCTCCTTCTTTGACACCAGCACTGTCAGCAGGCGAGCCTTCATTTACACTTGTAATTAAAACGCCACCAGCCCTTTCAAGGCCGAATGATTCAGCTAGATTCTCATCAATATCCTGGATTCCTACACCTAACCAACCACGGGTAACCTTACCATCATCACGAAGCTGTTGCTCGATTGCCTTCGCCATATCTATTGGAATCGCAAACCCGATTCCCATATATCCGCCAGTTCGAGAAAAAAGGGCTGAGTTTATACCAATCACCTCACCTTTAATATTTAACAATGGCCCACCACTATTTCCTGGATTAATGGCGGCATCCGTTTGAATAAAATTTTCATACTCGTTCAGCCCCACTTGACTTCTGCCCTTAGCACTTACAACACCAACTGTTACGGTCTGGCTAAGGCCGAAAGGATTGCCAATGGCAATTACCCACTCACCCACTTCCAATGATTCTGAACTACCTAGGGGTAAAATTGGCAGATCATCCCCAGCATCAATTTTAATTAGTGCAAGATCAGATAATGGATCTGCGCCGACTAAAACAGCCGTATGTTTGCTTCCATCATTTAAATGTACAGTCATAACCTCTGCATTATCAACAACATGATTATTGGTTAAAATATAACCGTCATGACTTATAATGAAACCAGAACCCTGACCGCCCCTACTACGTTCTTTCGGTTGACGTTTTTGTCTAGACTGAGGCCCAAAAAACTGTTTGAAAAAGGGATGTTCTCTCATTTCTTCTGGAATATCTTGAGAGCCCCCAACTCCCGCTGAAACCTTTGTTTCAACCCGTATATTAACCACCGCAGGTTGAGCACTTTTAGCCACCGAGGCAAATGCTCGAGAAGACTTTTGTAAAACGTCAATATCTGCTGACGCCTGAGAGTTAGTTGCAAATGCCGCCAACAAAAAAAGTGAAAAGAAAAGAGAGAAAAAATCCCTGCTCTTTGTCTCTGAATATTCTTTCATATTGTTTCTCCTTAGGTTTTATTTGTTAATACCGTAATTTTCTTATACTGCATTAGTCATTCAACATTTTTAATTTCAACTAATATTATAAGATAAAAAGTACGCACAAAGACAAAGGCGGTCAAGAAGATTACCAAAATGTAATCTTCTTGACCGCCTTCTTATGAAATTATCCAGGATCAACACAGTCTAAACCAAGCGGTAAAGCACTGTATGAGTGTATGTTTTTAAAAAACTAGTTGAGGTAATCATACTCCGAGAGCCTATACTTCCTTGCCAGCCTCTTCCGCGATGATATCAATGCCCATCTGCACATCTTCCGGACTACCAGAGTAATTGATTCGAATACATTCCTGAGAATGATCCCAGGGATGATCGAGCCCAAAAAAGAAAAACTCAGATGGTAGCACGAGAACATTGCGCTTTTTTAACCTTTCATAAAGCTCTCGGCTTGTGATCTTCAAGTTCTTGAACCATAGCCACAGAAAAATTGCTCCTTCACTCTTATGAATACGATAGTCAATATTCGCTGCAAATTTTTCTTTAATATAGTCGATAGTATCTCTAGAGCGTTTTTGATAAAATGGACGAACAATTTCTTTACTAATTTCAAGTATTTTACCAGTTTCCACTAAGGGACGGACTATGTTTTGGCCAAGAGTTCCATTAGCAAGAGAAACAATAGCATTAGTTGTGCTAAGAGCTGAAATGATCTCTTTTTTGGCGATGATAATTCCTGTTCTAGTGGATGGCAAACCAATTTTTGACAGACTCATAGAGAGAATAATATTCTCATTCCATACAGGTTTTACATCCTCAAAAATAATGTTTGGAAAAGGTGCCCCGTAAGCATTATCAATGATTAAAGGGATATCTCTATCTTTAGCAATTTCAGCTAATTTGTTGATTTCATCCCCTGTGATAACATTGCCTGTTGGGTTGGTTGGTCTAGACACACAGAGAGCAGCTACATTTTCAGGAATATTAAGATTATTAAAATCCACATAATATTTAAATTCATGCTTACCAATTTCCTCAATTCTGGCGGCCTGGGTGAGAAAACAACCATCATTAATAAGCTGGTCGGCATAACCCACATATTCAGGGCATAGCGGCAACATAACTTTTCTTTTATTTCCTTTTTTATCTAGTCCACCAAAAAGATTAAATAGAACAAACATGCCATTCTGACTACCGTTTGTGAGGCAAATATTTTCAGGACCTACCTCCCAGCCGTATTCCTTGCTCAACAAGTTAGCAAGAGCGGTCATGAACCGAAAATTGCCTTGAGCCGAATCATAACGAGTTAAGGTGGAGGTAAAATCGTCCTCATCTTCTGCAATCTCCCTTAATCTCTGCCTCCAAATTTCGTTAATTTCTGGGATTTGTGCTGGATTTCCTCCACCGAGCATATATATTTTTTCTGAGCTAGTAGAGAGGATGGCTAAATCTTCCATTAACTCTGAAATACCAGACTGTTGGGTGAATTTTTCACCAAAAACTGAAAATTGCATATTGTGTCCAAACTTTTTGAAATATTGAAAAGCTAAAAATTTTTATCTAATTACTGCAAGGCATCTTGTATGTGTTTTGCTGCAATGTTAGCTCCCGTTAAATTGATACTGTGTTTCATACTACGAATACAAACAAGGTTTGTAGCTTACAAATATAAAGCACCCACAATGGAGCTGTAACCGCCATAACTTATTGACAATTTATTCTCTGACAATACTTATCCATAAGTTTTCCAAGATGCTTCTACCCTACAATTTGTAATCTAATTGAACAAGTAGCATATTTCCTTATCCACCTCTTCTTCATCCATGAAAACACACCATAACCTATTATATTCCTTGATTCCTATACTAAGACTGATACACACCCTATCCACTACCATCATGAACGTATATCAAGAAATCTAGTCGTTTTAAACTGACCACTAAAGAGCTTAAATGGGGGGGGAATTTTATAAAATGTGCTATGTTTGTTACCTTTACAAACATAGCTAGAAAAAAGCAAAAATAACTAACAACGACCTAACTAAAACCTATGAAAATTGCCTACTACATGCCTTTTAAGCCCCTGAATCACCCAAATCCTTCTGGAGATTTGATGATTGGCAAGGGATTGTATCAGCAACTAGAAAAAGAACAAGATATTGAAGTTGTTAGCCTCCTACGCTTAAGACTGATTTACCGTAGACCTTTACTGATTCTGAAATTATTTCTTGAGCAGTTAAAAGTGACCAAAAGATTAAAGCACAATAAACCAGATTTATGGCTCAGCTACCATTGCTACTACAAGGCACCTGATCTTCTGGGCCACTACTGTTCCAAAAAACTGAAAATACCATATATTATTTTTCAGGGAATTTATTCCACCAAACGACGGAAAAAAATATCCTCATGGCTTGGCTTTCAACTCAATAAGCGCGCTCTTCTCTCTGCCGATTTACTAATAACAAACAAAAAAAGAGACTTTAAGAACCTTTCAAGACTTCGTGATGACATTGTTTTCATCGCCCCAGGAATTGAAATCAAAAAATTCCAATTTTGCGAACTATCCAGAAAGGATATTAGGGCTAAACTTAAAATTTCAGATTCTACAAAACTAGTAGTCTGCGTCGCCATGTTCCGTGACGATGTTAAGAGCAAGGGAGTAAAAATTGTAATCAATTCTATACGTGACCTTTTACAGAAAGATCATGATATCCAACTTTTACTTATTGGCGATGGTGTTTGTCGTCATGAATTAGAAAAGTATTCCTCGGATATAGAAAAAAAGGTTCACTTTTTAGGCCGCTTAAAGCAAGCAGAGCTGTACAAATATTTTAGTGCGGCTGATGTTTTTGCGTTTCCAGGAATAAATGAAGCTCTAGGAATGGTGTACTTGGAAGCTCAATCATGTGGACTACCTGTTGTTGCTTATTCGAATTGGGGTGCCAGTGAGGCGGTTATAGATAAAAAAACTGGCTTACTTAGTCCCTATAAACAACCAGAAGAGTTTACAGCCAATATAGAAATACTTGTTAGTAATGATAATCTAAGGAAGAAAATAGGGAGTGCGGCTAAAGAACATATACGCCAGCACCATGACTTGTCTAAAAACTATGGAAAGTTGAATATTCTTTTAAAAGAGACTGTGGAAAGATATAAAAAACATTAAAGGGATTTAAAATCTTGAGCAGAAACCTCCAGCTCAACCCTTCTATTTTTGTTTCTTCCTGCTTGGTTACGGTTACTTGCCACAGGATTCTTCACTCCCATACCAATTGTCTGTATCCTAGCTCTATCTAGACCATTTTCAACTAATCTCTTGGCCATATTATCAGCCCTTTTTAGAGAAATACGATCATTTTCAGGACTATCATTATTTGATGAAACATAACCTCTAACAATAATCATCGAATCGGGATAAGCTTCCGCCATGGCTGAAAACTTGTTCAAAACTCTTCGACCATCCAACGTGACAAGATATTCATCACCAGCCTGCAGAGGAACTACGAACGTCATGCTAGTTTCAGGAAGTATAGCTTCTGTTTCTTTAGGTTCAACAACAACTTCCACGCGAGATTCAGGTTTAACTAAATCGCCAGCAGGTTTTACACTTACTTTCTGGTTTAATGGCTCTTCCACTTCATCTACTATTTCTTGTTTCAGTGGAGTCTTTTCTTCTCCAACAAAACTTGGATTTGTTGGAGCTGCCTTACTGTTTTTCTCAGAATCAATTTGCTTAAGAGTTTCAATCTCAGAACTTTCTACTTTTTGAGATTCTTTTTTGGTCGTTGATTCAGAGATTTCTTCCAAATCACTAGCTGAATTACCAGCATTTACAATAAATTCAGGTTTTTTATCTGGCTCTACTAGTTCACTCTCAATTATTGTAGCACCCACAGTCTCATCTGCCACTTGCTTAAAACGATATCCCCCATACCCAACAGCAACGAGGGAAAAGATTAATATTAAGAAAATAATAACCTTTTTTCTACCACCTTTCTTAACAGCACCTATTTCTGAATTATCAGGCTGCTCCAATTGTTTTTCAATCTTAGGTTGTTCATGCAATTCAGCCTTTTCACTATTTTCCACCAAAATATTCTCGGTAACTTCCTCAGGTGGATTTAATATCATATCAGGAAGTTCTGGATCAAGATTTTGGTAAACGGTAAAACCAAGAGAATCTATGGTAGAATATATTTTTGCCATGGGAACAGTTTCACCGGCAGGCAAATCTGCAAGTACCTTCTCGCATAATAAGTTTATTTTGGCAACTACACCAGCAGATGCCCGATGAATGAGTTCCAATCCATTAAGGCAAAACACGCGATCTACACAACCCACCTTAGTTAAACAATGGGTGATATAGGCACTAGTCTCCTGTCTATCTAAATTGTTGAGCTTTATTTTATTGGCACAAGATAACTTAAACGTTGAATTTACAGGACTATTTATAATTTCGGTAAAGCTAGGTCTAGCCAATAAAAATAAATTTAACAGCCGTTGACCACCACGCTCAATATTACCAATATGACGTATTAAATCGAGTAATTGTTGACTTATATACTGACAATCATCAACCACTAAAATGACAGGTTGATGATTTTCCTGGCATTTATAAAGAAAACCACTGAAGTTAATAATGAACTGCATTCGGTTACGACATGGGCCCTCTATCCGATAACCATTGGAAGTGACATGAAAAAAATCTCTTTCTGATAGATTTTTGCCGGAAATAATCAAACTTATACTACCAACGCTTATACCTTCTTTAAATAATTCGGACAGCACTGTTTTACCAACACCCTCCTCACCTATCAAAACAGTAAAGCCATTATTAATAGCAAGACTTTTGTGCAATTCTTCGTAAGCTTTCGACAAAGGGTTACTCACCCAATATTGAGAGGATGCTGTTTGAAGCTGACTGAAGTTTTTTGATTGCATAGTTTATTTCGAGGGTACTTTTGGTGGCACCTTAAAAAATTACAAATTCCCCCTAATTTTTCAAAATACCTTTACGTTTTTTGTTTCGACTATCAGAAGCAATAATCTGTAACTCAGACCCAAAGTTAGCAAGAATCATCCCTGCAAACTGATCTTCTCCACTCTTTTTTTCTGCTAATTTATAAAATTCTAACCGAAAAACTTGTCCTTTCTTATCAACAGAATAACTTTTATTTATTTTTTTATGGCTAACCTTCTCGCCTGACTCATCTCTTTTCCTAGAAGAATAACCAATAACATTGACTCTATAGCCCTGTAAAGGTAACACCTCGAATGAGCTGCCAACATTAACAGTACTACCCATTCCTATTCTCTGTGTCTTGCCATCAATCTTGAGATTAACTCTTAAGATTTTATCATCAAAAAGGAAATATTGTGGAGATATATTGGTTACTCTTTCATTGCCATGGTAGACGGCGAACTGACCTGTATTTTTCATCGGGACAACTGTTAGCAATGGGTCTATTGTTACAAAATCAATATTTTCCCCTTTGTGTAACGGGAAAAACTTAATTCTTCCTCGAGCGCCGCTCATCTGCATAGAAATTCGTTTATCATAAAAACTGATATTTCTATTTTCCTTAATAACTCTATCAACACTTGCTACATCAAGATCAAAATCACGCTTAAAAGAAATTCCTAGTTCGCCCATAAAAGCTTCTAAAATATTAAGATGACTATAAACTCTTTCGGGTTTGTTTAATGATTTTGACGCTTCTACACCAAAAGCTGATTTGCCATTATTAATAACAAAATAAGTAAGGCTTTTTGACATCTCCACATTACCTTTGCGGGTTTTAGTGTTTTTTACTCGGTAGGATTTCCGTTCCTCCCTCATGGCATTATTAGCTTGCTTAACAACCTTCTCAGCAATATCATTTAAATTACCATTTTTTACACCTGCCAAGACCTCTTGATCAATAATAACCGACTGCCCCCAACGCTTTGGGTTTCGATTTTTATCCACGTATGTTGGTCGATAAAAACCACTACCATCATGAAGATTTAGTACAAGATCAATCTTGGGATCGAGAATAATATCCTTAATCCTTTTAACTAAATCAAATTCCGGGTCGTCAGGACTAATTTTGGCAAATTTACGGTTCAAATCACCATAAGGGCCCCTGCTTCTCTTGATAATGGCTGGGAAATTTAAATTAGGCACCACCCACAAGTTACCATTTGATATCTTATAGTTAGTTGCTAAAAGAGAAGCAGCATGAAACCCACCAGGTTCATCTCCTTGAATGCCACCAATTACCAAAACAGTGGGACCTTTCCCATCACCTATTTTGTGCAGAGAAAAAGACAAGTTATCGGTTACCGGGCTATTAGCCCAGGTAAAACTAGCCAGACAAAAACAGAAAAAACACAGGACACCAAAAAACGGTAAAAATGAACATCTAACAATCATGCAAAAACCCATCATACTTTGATATGCCAAGGTTCATAACGAACGCCCAACATATTATCTTTTTCATAACGATAAAGAACATATCCCTGGTTTGTTAACTGGGAATAAATCTTTGTATTAGTAAAACTTGTTGAGAAATTATCAGCACCTAAACCGCGCTGACCAACGTCAAAATCACCGGTAGCATGAAAAGAATATCCCGGAGGGGCAAGAGATCGTGAAGCAAGTGACAAATTACCTCCGAATCGATTCGCTTTACTCAAGAACAGATAAAATTGTTTAGCCAATCCTCTAATACCTGAAGTCAAAATCAAATTGTGGCCCAGTTTTTCTTTTATCAGACTGTACTTCTCTACTGACCTGCCTTTAAACAAGTAGTTACCGCTGTATGGCACCTTGTAAACATCATTTTTATTAATACGATGCCCAAGATGTAAAATTTGTTTTTCACCCATGAAGCCATAGTCTTTGGCATCACGCCAAAAAACGTCTTCTAGAAAACTTATCTCTTTTTTAGTAAAAGCAACTTTACTACCAAGTTTGATCGATGTAGTAACGGCATCATCATATCCTAAAACACAAAAATGTCCATGACCTACATATCTTCGAATCAGCTGGAATTTTGTCACAACACTCTTTAAAATCTCTTGTCCTTCAAGATTCAAAACAAGATCATTTTTATGAGTTTTATTAGGGTTACGAATCTTAGATAAATAATCCTTAATATTTTTATCGCCCATAACAATAGGGGGCTGCATTATTTTTGGACGACTAGGTTGTTGCTTAAGGGGCCTTATATTAATTTCACTTAGAATTTTTTTGCCTTTCTCAGCCCTAATGACAGGGACAGCTGCCATTGATTGGACAGGGTTACACGCCACCATAAGTGCAATATATTTAAGACAATCCCTTCTGTTCAACTTTTTTCACCTGTATTAGAAATTTAAATCTCTTTTCATCAACCATCTCGTAAAATATAAGAATACTTCTTATATCATAAAATACTTCTATGTGTAAACCCCCATTGTATCTAGATAAAAATGGCCTTCAAATTTCAATTAAGGTGCCAGTATTATCTATAAATTTCCGTATTACTTTATTTTGCGTGAAATCCAAAATTAATGCGTGCTACTTGCTAAATCCCTTAGTCTACTTAAGCTTTGTAGATAAAGTTTGACACAACTAAAAACCTTGTTCATGCAAAAATTACAAACTAACACCATCAGGCTGATTTTTTTACAAGAGTTATTACCATTCTTTTGTTAGATTGTGATAGTGACAAAATTGAAAAATCCTAGCTAAACTGAAAATTGAAAAATCTTTATCCTTAGATAAAGAAAGTATTCATAAGAAATAATGGTAACATCACCAAAACTTTCCACACGCTTATTATTAAAACTAAGACCAGCTATTCGATGGGTAATGAAATTACGCAGTTCGCCTAAAGCAATTTCTGGTGGTTTTGCCCTTGGAACATTCATTGCTTTCACCCCAACCCTCGGCGTGCAAGTTATCTTAGCTATTTTCTTTGCAACTCTCCTAAATGTCAACAGACCTGCTTCTATTGTTCCGGTTTGGGTAACAAACCCTGTAACAATGGCACCTATTTATACTTTTAACTATTTCATAGGACAGATGATTTTAGGTGGTCCACCTGTTTCAGAAGTTTCAGATTTTTTTATTCATATTGCTAAAACGACGAGTCATTTGAATTTTTGGGAGATGAAAAGCTTAGGACATCTTATTTTAGATTTAGGCTCAGACCTGATTATTCCCTTGTGCTTCGGTAGCCTTATTGTTGGAACTACTCTAGGGATCATTACCTATGTAATAATGCTCCCAATAGTAACTTCTATTTTCAAAAGAAAACGACAGAAGAAAATATTAAACTAATAAGACAATATCAAATTTGAGAATTTCAATCTTTCAAGACCTTCATTTCACAATTTTCACAATCGAATGCTAGGCGATACTTACCTGTTTTATCCTCTATAAACAGATCTTCAGCATTTCCTTTACCATCACACATTCTGTACTCAGCTCTTACGCAATATTTACAATGCATTAAAAATGGTGGTTTAGATGATGCAGACATAGAGCCACCTAAAGAAGCACCTCGTTTAAGGTAAAACTCCTTAGCCTTATCATTTCTAATATTATCGGTATAGATAATATTTTCAGCAGGCCACTTGGCATAATGACTATCTAGCTCTAGTTCATTTCTTTGTGATATTTTATAACTATCCAAACGCTTTTTTTCATGGGATAGCAAAGCGAGTCTTCTAAGATTATTAAAATCTGCCGCAGAAACAAAAAGCATCTTGGGTAAATTTATTTCAACACTTCCAATAGAAAAGATAGTATCGCCGCATTTAAGTAACTGCCTTTTGGCAGTTACATTAGCAATCCCTTCTTTTTGAGCTTCTTGGTACTCAATCTCCATTTGAAAAATAGAATTGACCCCATCCTCATCTTTAATTAGCAGTTCAAGTTTCCCATCCAAATAATTTAACCGCAAGTTCAGCCCTATACGCCTTTCACCTATACTAGCCTTAACGATTTTATTAAACTGCAAATCGGTGTTTCTATAAACAATATCGCCAATCTGTAATTTTGTAGTTTTTGCTGGAGTAATATTATTCGATTCAACCTTATTTACTAAAAATCCAACCAGACTTTCGCCCTTTGATAAAGAACAGCAACCATCTCCATTATTTAAAATGTTTCCATTTTCAATAGTTATCCATTTTTTATTTATCTTTAAAACTTTACCAATTAATTCTCCCATCGCCTTAGGAGTCTTTGTCGATCCAGGTCTAATTTTCTTGCCCTTAGTATTTGAATTTAGAAAATAATCAGATGAGCCGCGATTAAAACTTTTGCTCAGATTAGGAGAAAAAGAAGGGGTAAAGCACCCAGATGACGACGATTTCAAATTGGCGTTTCCAGACAAAATACGATCTAATTCTTGTCGGTAATAGCTGGTAACATTTTTTACATACTGCTCGCCCTTAAGCCGACCTTCAATTTTAAAAGAATCAATACCCGCATCGATAAGTCCTTCTAGCTGATTCGAGAGATTAAAATCTTTTAAAGAAAGCACATATTCATCAGCAATAATCTTGCTATTGCTATCTGTCAATTTATAACGATGTCGACAAAACTGAGCGCATTCACCTCTATTTCCGCTTCTACCAGCCATGACTTCGCTAATATAGCAATGACCACTGTAGGAGACACATAATGCACCATGAATGAAGAATTCTAATATGGTATTGGTCTTACTTCTAATTTCTTTGATTTGACTGAAGCTCAATTCTCTTGCTAAAACAACTTGCTCAAAACCCACCTGCTCTAAAAAACTGACCTTTTCAGGACTTCGGTTATTACACTGGGTTGAGGCATGGAGAGCAATTGGGGGCAGGTCACATTCGAGTAAGCCCATATCCTGGACAATAAGAGCATCAACACCCATCTCGTAATAATCATGACATAGCTTAACAGCTTCTTCTAGCTCATCATCATTTAACAGGGTATTGAGAGCAACATACACTTTTGAGGTAAACCGATGCCCATAGGCAACTAACTTTTCGATATCCCTTAGAGAGTTACCCACCGCCTTTCTAGCCCCAAAACTTGGTCCGCCAATATAAACTGCATCAGCACCATGATTTATACCACTCATGCCGCACAGGAGGTCTTTGGCTGGGGCAAGTAACTCTATTTTTCTTGTCATAATTATATTCTAAAACCCAAGCTCTTCGTTAACAATAACAACAATAATCCTATTTTTAGGAAATGATTTTTCATGAATAGTCCAAGTATTACAAATTCTAGCAGGACTTAAACAATCAACACACTCAGACGTTTTAGCACATGCCGTTTTCATACCCAAACGCATGGCATTAATAGGGGCAGCATAATCTTTAATTCGTGCCATAGCACTTCCTAAATCAGGTACAATTTTATTACGTCCCACTAGCACAATAACATGTTTAGGCCCAAAGGTGAGTGCCGCAACCCTATTGCCAATACCATCAAGATTAACAAGACTTCCATCTTCAATCAGAGCGTTGGTTCCAGTGACAAGCAGATCGGCAAGTAAAGATTGTCGGCGCACTTCTAGTTTCTCTTCAGGGCTTTGAGTTGCCAGGTCGGATCTCATGATCTCGCAATATTCAAGCTCACAAAGAGCATCATACAGTCCCTCAGCCTTCAGAGTCATGGAGCCACCAAAACCAATGGAACTGCATGAAAGAGATGGAATAATTTTATCCAAAATCAATCTTTTGGCATCCAATGCGCTATCTACAACATGGGCATCAAAATTATTTCTCTTTAGATTATCTTGAACAATGCGAAGACGAATTCCCCAGTAATTGTTTGTTGGGTTTTCCATACTTTTCCTTTTTCTAGATTTTTATAAATCAAAAGTAAAGCTCGATCTATCGTGAAAATCTGGTAAGTCACAATTATGCTTTAGCGCCCAATAAGTATTTAAACTTTCTGGGTGTGCAAGAACGGCAGCTACACCAACCTGTAAAGGTTTATTATCAAAAGATTTTTTGTTTATCGCCAATTTACATTGCAAAGTAAACAAACCACTTTCATAACGAGTTTGAATATTTAAGTGCTCAAGAGATAGATCTTCTCTCATTCCTAGTCGGTAATCATCAAAAGCATAAACATTCCATGCTCCACTTGGGGACAAATTTATTTCCAAATATTGCTTTTGGTTTTCTCTGGAAAGAAAAAGTTCAAAGCAAGTATTCTTCCAAAGATCTTTTTCTCTTTTCCCAGTTCCCTGAATAAACTTAGGTACAACAACATTGCTTAAAGAATCTTGCAGATAAAAAGTGCAAGACAAGCTCTTGTCTCTTGTAACATTACAGAAAAGAGACACATCTTTTGCAAGATCGCTCTTATGCTGAACGAGCTTTAAGATTTTATTATTCATCAAGGCTCTTACTATTTATAAACATCTATTTCTCTTATCATCATTTCCAAAAAACAGGAAAGTTCGGCTAACTAAATAAAGAACGATAATCTATTTCAGCCAAGAATCTTCCGGTGTTGCATGTAAAACAAAACTCTGTCCTGATTTCGCTAAAACAGCCGCCTTCTTATTCCTTTTGCTTTTAGGATTACCAAAAGAAATACCGCCAATTAAAAATGCCTCTAAAGACTCTGTACGAATATCTATTCCTGAAAAAAGTCCTGCCTCAATAGTTAGACCAGTGCTAATCCAAAATTTAGTGTCATTATTGAGTAATTTTTTATATTTATTCTTAATATTAATTTCCACATTAACATCTTCATAACCAGAACCAGCATCAAGACTATAACTAACAACCTCACCGACAGGAACTTGCTTATAATATACTGGCGAGCCAGGAACCAAAGAGTTCAAACGTTTCGCCTTTAAATTTAACAAAAAACCAGTCTTTCTAAAGCTATCAGGCTTTTTCGATGCTCCTTTTAAGCTTCTAACCATTTTCCCTTTACCCGGCAGCAAAGAAATACTTGGTCCAAGTAAGATAGCGTCTAAGTTTTCAACATTCTGGAGACTTATTTGCGGCTGTGTGAGCCACAAAATAGTATCCTCTCTAAAAAGAGGAAGCACTTTGCTTTCCACCATAATTTCTGCAGATGTTGTTTTTAAATCATTTCCTAAAATTAATTTGCTAACCATACCAATCTCAATGCCCTTGTACATGACAGGGGCGCTCTTTTGCAAGCCACCAAGATCAGAAAACTCAATTACCAGCCTAGCCATTTCTTTTACGGCATCATCAAAACTTTTATATAGCTGATATGGCTTACTAGGAGTCTTACGCCTACCTTTTGTAGAGTTAAAACACCCTATCCCACCATTCACCATCGATTGCAAGGAACCAGTTTTCAGGTCAATGCCTCGCAGATTACCTGTAACTTGAACCCCACTAAAATCGAAAAACTTAGTTCTACTATTAACAAATTTGCCATACTTTTTTTCAATGAAACAAGTTGCTATAATATCGCCATTATTTTTGTTAAATGAGAAACTTTTAATTTCACCAATGGTCAAGTTACCCCTAAGAATTGGAGATCCAACCTTTAAACTATTATTACCCTTGATATTAACTTTGATCCTCTTACCAGGTTTTTGCAAATCTACAACATTTTCCACCGCCATCTCATGGCTACTATATACTTTGAATTGTTGCCCTTCTTCTGGTGGTTTATTTTTCTTTTTATTAACTTTATCCGGACTAGTAAAGGCCAGGCCACCACTAACAATCTTGGCCAGCGGTCCAATATTAACGTTTATCCCAGATAAATCCGCCTGTACATCTATACCGCTATACTGCCAAAAAACACTTTTTTCACTGAGCAACGTTAAATGCTCTTCATAAATATATATATCCGTTGCAATAGAGTGTCCTGATTTAACCAACTTACTAACAACAACCTCACCAACCTTAATACCCTTGAAGTAGACAGGGGACTGCCTGGCAAAAGAAATATTTTTGGATGTCAGGTGGTACACCTTTCCTCTCCGTAATGGCACAAGGGGAGGGGCAACAGGAGACATTTCAAAAGTATCTTGAAACTCTGTTGATTTGTCATCAAGCATAAAGGATATGTGACTACCACCCAAAAGGGTGCTGATATTTTTTATCCCTTCTAAACCTACTTCAGCTTCCACCAACCAAAACTTGGTCCCTTTCCTAAGAATCATTTCAGCTCGTGGATCAATGGTGACGGTGGCGGTTATCTTCTTGGCAGCTGAACTGAGATGAATTTTTTGAACTGTCCCCACCTCAACACCATGATAAATTAATTTAGTGGAACCCTCGGTTATATTATTTAGTGAGGGCAGGTGCAGTTTCATTTCTAGCCCGTAAGTAGCAGCGTCAAAATCCTCATAAATGCTATAACTTGCACCATTATTAGCCAGAGGGGAATTATAAAAATTTGTTGGAGTATGCAGTAAAATACCACCTTTTATAAGAGCTGATAAACTTTCAATTTTTAACTTTACATCTGGTAATTTACCCTCGAAACTAATACCACTTACCTTGCAAAACCGACTATCCTTGTGAACCAAATGTTGATATTTTTTATCTATATGAACATTTACAGAAACCCCAGCCTCACCTTTTAAGTTAAAATCTTGGACACTACCAATCTGTATATTTCGATAATATATACCTGTCCCCTTTTGGATTGAACCTAAACTATCCGCCTCTAACAGTATGTGCAATCCAGGAGAGCTAGAGCTTAAAGGTGGAGTAGACCCCAGACCTTTAAATTCAGTTACAATATCTTTTGAAACACCAAGTCTAGTATCGATATAGTTACCACTAAAAATAGTCTCTAAACCAGTTATACTAGCCGCCGATAGCTCAGGTCTCACAACCCAAAACAACGTATCATTTCCAAGATGTCCGGCAACCTCTCTATTCACCTTGGCAATGACCCTTATTTTTTTCTGATCAAAATCTGGCTTTACAATCGAAATTGTACCGATCTTTATACCTTTTAATAATATTGGCGTTTTACCAGCTTCAATGCCGTTTGCATCCTCAAAATAAAGAGTGATATTAACGTCACCGTTGGCAAATTTGTCATACAGAAGCCAACCGCAAATAGCAACTGCCAAAAGAGGGAGTATCCAAACAACCGAAATTCCTGTGTGTTTAGTTATCTTTGGTTTCATATAATTTGTGAAAGTTAAGGTTAATTTATTCTATAAAAGATTATCTTTATCCACATTATCCCACAATAGTCTAGGATCAAAAGCAATTGTCGCACACATGGTGATGATAACAACAGCACAAAAATATGTAGCTGCCCTTGCAGTGTATATCTGTGACATGAAGCCAAAATCCACTAGGGCCGCTAGCAAGGCAATGACAAAGATATCTAGCATCGACCAGCGACCAATAAGAGAGATATATCTATACATAACGGTTTTCTCATATAAAAATTTCCTCTTATTAAAAGCGACACAAAATAAGAGAATAGAAATCCCAACCACTTTGAAAACAGGAACCAGAATACTGGCAATCAGGATTATGGCGCCAATAACATAAGAACCATCATGGAAGAAATAAATTATTCCATCCATAATCGTCGAGATAGTGATAGTTCCAAGAAAATCAACCCGCATAATGGGGAAAATATTGGCCGGCAAAAGAAAAACCAAGGAGGTTAAAACTAGTGCTGTTGTTCTACTGACACTGTTCTTTTTTCTTAGATACAAGCCAGCTCCACACCTCTTGCACTTTGTTTGGCTTTTGGGTGCTAATTGCTGGCAATCATGGCAAAGCACTAGATCATTTCCCGCAGCCGTTCCTTCACTTGTGATTCCAACGCTATTATCAATCGAGCTAATTTTCTGCCAAAAAAAAGTGGTATCTAAGTTTGATTCAATGGCAGCTGTTACCAAAACCAAAACAATAAACATAAAAAAACCGATATTATAATTTACATCAGCGCTATCAGTCATTTTGATTATGGCAATGATAATACCAAGAAAATATATCTCGGCCATCGCCCACTCCTGAACATGCTGATAAAAGCGCATCACCTTAGCAAGCCACAGAGGAGCCTTACGGAGATACAAACAAGTTGAGATAGTCAAGGTCGCCAGTAGTAATAAAAACGGACACAGCATCGATGAGAGCAGTAAAACAATGGCTGTAAGCTCGTAACCAGATTCAAAAAAAGCGGTTACCCCTTCAACAACACTACAGCTACCACTAAGACCAGCAATATTCATAGTCATCAAGGGAAGTAGCATCGCAGGAAAATACACAAGCATACCAGTAATACTTAAGGCTAGTGTTCTATCAACTGTATTTCTTATTGGTTTATCTATGGTTTTACCACACCTAGGGCACTCGATCTTACTGCCCACGCAAGGTCGTATCTCTTGTATTAGTAAGTCGCAATCGGCACAGGCGGTAATTATGAGTGTGGAGGTATCTTCAGACACTAGCAATCCTTATAGGTAGCTAATTATAGTTTAGGGTAATTGGGACTACTAAAGTTACAACCAAAATTAATATAGGAGTATAATATAAATAAACAAATCATGCAAAATAGCATTGCTACCATGCACAGATAATAGATGGGGAATATTCTAAGAAGTGGTTTAACAAGAGGGCATAAAAAAAGGGCACTTACAAGAAATCCTGTAAGTGCCCTTAGCCGTCTATGGCGTCCCCAAGGGGATTTGAACCCCTGTCGCCGGCGTGAAAGGCCGGTGTCCTGGACCTGACTAGACGATGGGGACGGCTACATGGTGGGTCGTGCGCGGCTCGAACGCGCGACTCTCTGATTAAAAGTCAGATACTCTACCAGCTGAGTTAACGACCCCCCTTGCGAGCGAGGTTTATACAAAGTTATTATCTACCTGTCAATAAAGTTTTTTAAGAAAAATGCTTTTTAATGTTTTTTATTAAACCCTACCTAACCAAGTTTTTCGTAAGCCTCTAACAATTGGTAATTAAAGGCTCTCCCTCAAAGAAAGAGGATATGGAATAACGAACCAACAAAAAAAAGCATCTCAAAATAATTTGACCAAACTTCCGGTCAAAGAAAGGAGATCAACTACGAATAGATTCACAGAAACCTATCCGTAGTGAAGCAGTACACGAAAAAAGCGGCATCAGTGTTACTACCATGGAAAGAGTTTTTCATCAGATAGCTTTGGAAAAGATCAGTCATCAACAGAATAGATTGCGCCCTCGATTTATTGGTTTAAATAAACTTCGCTTCACCAAAAAAGTTATGTATGCCACCATCTCCTTCAACCTTTAAAGGAATAATGTATTTGGCATCACAATAGATCGTAGCAAAAAAAAGATGTCGTCGTTACTAAAGAGCCTGAAAAGCCGTGAAAGAAAGAAAGAGAGATGATTTAATTAGAGCAATGCCTACTAAGCCTGCAACCCTTACTGCTCTTAAAGAAGTAAGGCTAAATCAATATATTGAAAGCCAGGCTATTATCAGAAGCTTATGAGAGTTTTACCACGAGTTAGCTGATTTATATCGAAACCAAGGGAAGAACCCACCAACATGCAATTAATATCAGAATTAATCGACAAAATAGATAATCTTCACACAAGTCCTTTTAGACCAGTGAAAACCCTAGGAAGGAGTTTAAAGAGCTGATTAAGTTCAATTGCTAAAATATCCGCCATTATAAAAGTAATTGTATAACTAAAGAATTTCATAGAAAGATGAAGCTTGTTCAACGGAGAGCGTAGGTTTTGAGATTTTGGAAATCATCTCTTATGAGTGAAGATATTTATGCGAGTAAAGACAAAAATGCCCCGTCTTTGGAGTCGATACAGATTAAAACACGTAGAAAGACCAAGCGATTTGCAAAAAAAAAGGTACTTACAAGAAATCTTGTAAGTACCTTTAGCCGTCTATGGCGTCCCCAAGGGGATTTGAACCCCTGTCGCCGGCGTGAAAGGCCGGTGTCCTGGACCTGACTAGACGATGGGGACGGCTACATGGTGGGTCGTGCGCGGCTCGAACGCGCGACTCTCTGATTAAAAGTCAGATACTCTACCAGCTGAGTTAACGACCCCCCTTGCGAGCGAGGTTTATACAAAGTTATTATCTACCTGTCAACACTAAAATGCAATCTTTTATGTTTATAACATCTTTTTTTTTCAAACTTATGCTATAAATAGCTTTTAGGGTATCTTGAAAAAATTAGAAAATTCGTTCAAGTTCGAGACGGACGAAAAATTTTACCGCAGGTATATAAACGATATTCCGAGGATAAAATTTTAAGTTCAACGAAGAAGTTGGGCGAAGTAGCAATTTTTAAAGGTAGCCTTGAGAAATTATATCTATATGGATCACACAAACACTTTGGCAAAATAAATCTCCTAATCAACAATAAAAGTTGCTGACTATTGCCATGCTACTACGTAGAGGGAAAACATGAAGAAATGGTTACAAATAAGCATCAACACAGATCCTATTTTAGTCGAAACATTAAGTGATTACCTAGTTGGAATCCACGGAGCAGGCGTAGAACTAGCCGCAGAAGAAGAAAAAAGCACTGGTAAGATGTCTTGCTTCATTGAACAGATATTATCAGAAAAAGAGGCTCAAGATATTGTTTCTCAAATAACAGTGTTTACCAATGAAATGGCTTCTATTTTCAATATCGAAAACCCTACAATTTCTTGGGAATTTATCGAAGATGAAGACTGGTCTAAAACATGGAAAGAGCACTTCCACCCATTTAGCATTGTCCCAGGTCTTACCATTTCTCCCATTTGGGAGAAGTACCAAGTATCAGATGGAGAACTAGTCATAGAAATGGACCCAGGCATGGCATTTGGCACAGGACACCACGAAACCACCAGCCTATCTTTGGAACTATTGCAAGATATTGTAAAATCAAAAAATTCCAAAACTGTTTTAGATATCGGTTGTGGCACCGGCATATTAGCGATGGGAGCTGTATTATTTGGTGCAGGCAAAACCCTTGGTATCGACAATTGCCCAGACGCAGTAAGGGTTGCCACGGAAAACATCGCCCATAACAAATTATCGAAACAAATAGAAATAGCCATCACTCCTGTGGAGCAGCTAAGTGGAAGTTATGATATTGTTGTAGCCAATATCATCCATGATGTGCTTGCAGATTTATCGGCAAGTATAACTAAAAGAACAGTGGCTGGTGGATATCTAATTTTATCAGGTGTACTAGCTGGGGAGCAGGCAAAATCGATAACTGCGATTTTTGAGAACCTAGGCTTCTCCTTAGTAAATGAAAAAAGCAAAGGTGAGTGGGCAGCAGTGCTACTAAAGAACAACTAAGGGTTCATAAAACTAACTCACAGGAAAAATAGTATAATTTTCGCCAAATACAACCGCAACACCTTCATCGTTTTGGCGTACAACTACAGCAGAAATACTTACCCATAACTGCTTATTTTCTGCTAGCAAAAGAATACTTTTTACTGGAAGAATAAATTTTAACTTATTAAGATTTTCTAGGTCGAGATAAAAATCTATTTGGATTTTAGAGGCAAGTGGAAAAATATGATCAGATTTTAAAAGGGCGCCATTACTACTTATATTACCGCTCACAGTTTCTATAACAGGAGACTCTTTATGCCTATACGTTATTTTCGATTCAACCTCTATTGAAAATCGTTCTGCATTTCGACATTCTTCCATGAATAGCCTCTGCCAGATAAATTGATTTTATAAAAATTTAAAATGATCTACCTGATCATCTCCTTTAAAAAGGTAAACCCTACCTAATAATTACATTGTACAAAAATGATAATATTATGCGACGATTTTATTTTAACAGCGACAATTTACAAAATAACCTAGTAGAACTATCCACAGATGAATCTAACCACATACGCAAAGTGCTGAGATTAGAATGTGGTGAAGAAGTTGAACTATTAGACGGACAAGGTGGCGTTTATTTAGCTCAGATTCACTCGATAGATCAAGCTGTAACCATGCAGATTATTAAAGAATTAGCCAACAATAGCACTAATTACAGTGTCCGAATTGCCCAAGGTATGCTAAAAGGCCAAAAAATGGAGCTATTGGTACAAAAAAGCACAGAACTTGGAGCCACAACTTTTTTACCCTTTTACGGTGAAAGAAGCCAAGGGCGACTCGGTGACAACCAAAGCATAAAAAAGCAACATCGATGGCAACGCATCGCCCAAGAGGCATGCAAACAATGCAAAAGAACCGACAAAATGATCGTTGCCGCCCCTGCAAGCTTCAACGACCTTGTGCAATCAATTGACGATGATAGCAGGTTACGGCTTGTATTTTGGGAAGAAGAAGATAGTGTGGTATTAGGTAATTTTGACTTCCACGATCACTCAGGAGTTGATATCATTCTTGGCCCAGAAGGTGGAATAAACAGAGAAGAAATAGATTTTGCTCGCCAACATGGCTGGCAAACAGTTAGCCTTGGCAAGAGAATATTACGAGCTGAAACGGCGGGCATTATCGCTCTAGGACTAGTGCAGTATTTAGCGGGTAATATGTCCTAAACCGGTCTTTCCTTGCTATTTCTGACTTTACATAGAACCTGAACATTTTTAAAAATCTCTTTCCCCAATAAGCAATAAACTTCCCCTGAGGATTTACTAGTTTCAAAAATAAAATCTTTGATAAGTAAATATTTCAAGAAAAGAGAAATAACTATTTAAGCTGACAGAATAGTATTCAACCCTTAGGTCCAAAAAACACAACTATTAGTTAGAATGGGAAACACATATGCAAGCTAATGCTCCAAAATCTCCAAAAGATGTTCTTAAAAATGCCAGTAAAACTATCAATTGCGAGCTAGCCCTACAAGGTGATTTTTTAATTGTTGATGTCCGCACCCAAGAAGAATTTATCGAAAATGCTTTGCCCAATTCCATCAATATACCCATATTTGACAAGATGGAACGAAGTATCATAGGCACAATGTATAAACAGATAGGCAAAAATGTTGCCATCGACAAAGGGTTTGACTTAGTAAGCGAGCGCCTAGGCGAGATCATACAATCCTTCGAGCCATATAGAGATCAATCTCTCGTCATTTATTGTGCCAGAGGGGGAATGAGATCCCGTGCCATGGTCAATTTTCTAGCCAGTTCTGGTTTCAATGTAGCCCAATTAGAAGGTGGGTACAAAGCCTATAGGCATCTTGTTTTAAATTCCGTCGACAACTACTCTCCAGATTTAATAGTTCTGCATGGTTTAACTGGCGTTGGCAAAACTCGCCTAATAGAAAAACTAAGTCCCGCCATCGACCTAGAAGGAATGGCAAGGCATCGGAGCTCTCTCTTTGGAGCTTTGGATCGCATTCCCAATAATCAAAAGTGTTTCGAGGCAGAGTTCCATCAAAAAATCCTAGAAAACCAAGAGCAACCAATTTTTGTGGAAGGCGAAAGCAGGAAAATTGGTGGGGTTTTCATGCCATCAACATTCGCAGCAACCATGAAAAAAGCCAAAATGGTTTTCATCCATGCACCAATGGAAGTCAGAATCAAAAGAATAATCGAAGATTACCCCATGGACGATCCCTCCATTCGACAAAAAGCAGAAGTCATCATAAAGTCCCTCCGCCAACGACTTGGCAGTGACCTGGTGGACCACCTCTGCCAATTATTAAAGAAAGACGATCTCAGCGATTTCGTACAGATACTTCTCACAGAATATTATGACAAGCGATACGGAAACTGCATGCAGGACTACGCCTACCAACTAGAAATTTCTTCAGAAAATATCACCCAAGCCGTGGCAAAACTGCAAGAATACCGTTTTTCTCTTCTTAGTCTTGACAAATAGTCATATTTCTTGTTTTGATGCTTTTGATTATATTCTCAGGGCGGGGTGAAACTCCCCACCGGCGGTGATCCTTCACATTGAAGGCAGCCCGCGAGCGCTCATCTTTAGACAGAACTTAAAATGAGGTCTAGCAGATCTGGTGTAATTCCAGAGCCGACGGTTAAAGTCCGGATAAGAGAGGATTTAGGCAGAATAGTTCTGCTTTTCCATGCCCTGGTTCTGGTAATGATAAGGAGATATACCATGAATCAGTCACTTTTAACGCAGTTTGGCACCCCAAAAGAAAGGGTAGAAAAGGCACTTGCCGATCTTCGCCTTGGCAAGGGTGTCCTTGTTGTTGATGATGAAGATCGTGAAAATGAAGGCGATCTTATCTTTTCAGCTCAAAACCTCACCACCGAACAGATGGCCATGATGATCAGAGAATGTTCTGGCATTGTTTGTCTATGTTTGACTGGAGAAAAAGTTGACGAGCTAGCTCTTCCCCAAATGACCTCTTGCAACACTTCCAAAAATGGTACAGGATTTACAGTTTCCATTGAAGCCAGAGCTGGAATCACCACAGGAGTTTCGGCAGCAGATAGAGTTGAAACTGTTCGAGTCGCAACGTCACCCAACGCACAACCTAGTGACCTATGTCATCCTGGTCACGTTTTCCCGCTAAGAGCACATGAAGGTGGCGTTTTGAGTCGTCGAGGTCATACAGAAGGCACTGTTGACTTAATGAAATTAGCAGGTCTTAAACCTGCCGGACTACTTTGCGAATTAACTAATCCAGATGGTAGCATGGCCCGCCTCCCGGAAGTTGTTGATTTTGCCCAAAAAGAAGCAATGCTTGTGCTAACCATCGAAGACATTGCGACTTATCGTTTAGAAAACAAGTAATTATTTACTATAATTTCCCTAAAACCTCTCTTTTGATTAATTACCCAAGAGAGGTTTAATTACCAAATAACTCTGCGCTTCACCTCCTTTGCATCCCCCCAATATACCGCATTCAATTTATCGCTATTAACATAGGTCTCCAACTTGCCAATTTCGCCTAACGCCTCTATTGAAACATTTGAAGAAATAATTTTGCTAACGGTTTTGCTTACTTAGACGTTAACAAACTAATCATATGTTAGCAGAGTCACAGCAACTTTCAAAAACTAACCACTGTAGACACAGACAATTTTCGTGCTTAGGTTGACTAGCAACCCTATGGGAACCTTGGGAAATTCAATATTGTATACACAACGAATAATATAAGCATAGACTCCTTCGTTGGTAATTGCTCAAGGTATCCCCCCTGAAATACGAGGTCTACTATGGCAAGTAAAAACACTCTCAATTCTTTAAATTTCGATAATTCTTTTGTGCGAGAGTTACCCGCCGACAAAGAACTAAAAAACTTTCGTAGACAGGTTGCAGGAGCCAGTTATTCAAGAATTCAGCCTACGACTGTCTCAAACCCTAAACTGCTCGCCTACAGCGAAGATATGGCCAACAAACTTGGCATATCAAGCTCAGATTGCCTTTCCAGTCTATTCACAGAAATATTCTCAGGGAACAAAATACTAGAGGGGATGGATCCTTTTGCAATGTGCTATGGCGGACACCAATTCGGCAACTGGGCTGGGCAACTTGGTGATGGCAGAGCGATCAATTTAGGCGAGACAATTAACAAAAATGGCGAACGTTTCACCCTACAACTAAAGGGTTCCGGGGCAACACCCTACTCTCGAACCGCCGACGGACTTGCGGTCCTCCGTTCCTCCCTACGTGAATTTCTATGTAGTGAAGCTATGTTTCACCTAGGTGTCCCAACGACCAGAGCACTTTCGCTCATTTCCTCAGGGGAACCAGTGGAACGGGATATGTTCTACAGTGGCGAACCAAAAGTCGAACCTGGTGCTATTGTCTGCCGAGTTTCACCATCGTTTATTCGTTTCGGAAATTTTGAGATACTTGCTGCCCAAAACAATTATGAACTCCTAAAGTCATTGGTTGACTACACAATCAAGACCAGCTTTCCAGAACTTGGTGAACCTTCACCTAAAACATATCTAGCCTGGTTTAAAAAGGTGACAACGCTTACGGCGGATATGATTCTCCACTGGATGCGAGTCGGCTTTGTGCATGGCGTAATGAACACAGACAATATGTCCACCCTCGGGCTAACCATCGACTATGGCCCCTATGGTTGGCTTGAAGACTATGACCCCAAATGGACACCAAACACCACAGATGCCAAAGGGAAAAGATATTCTTTCGGCAATCAACCCTATATCGGTCAGTGGAACCTCACCCAACTCGCAAACGCTATTTATCCACTGGTTGAAAATGCAGAGCCACTGCAAGAAATTCTCTCATTTTACAATGACTATTTCCAAGATGGTTTTCTCAAAATGATGTCTTCAAAACTTGGTTTAGCCAGTGTAATTGAGACAGACAAAGATCTGACCAGCGACCTACGACACATCCTGCAAATAGTGGAAACAGATATGACAATATTCTACCGCAAACTTGCACAATTCAAGCCAGATGACTTTAAGGGAGATACCTCTTTTCTAAAAGATGCCTATTATAATCTGCATGAATTAAACGATGATTACCACGAGAAATTAGTTAATTGGTTAAACAGGTATGCCAACCGCTTACAAAATAATCCTTTTAACGAACTAGAGCGGAAAGAAAAAATGAATCTAGTTAATCCTAAATATGTGCTTAGAAATTATCTAGCACAGGTTGCTATTGATAAAGCGGAAAGTGGAGACAATAGCGAGACAGAGACTTTATTAACAATTATGCACCACCCCTATGACGAACAACCAGAATATGAAAAGTACGCCCAAAAAAGACCTGAATGGGCTAGAAATAAAGCGGGATGCTCGATGTTGTCTTGTAGTTCTTGAAAAGATAGCCAGGCATTTCGGTTTAACTAATTTCCTCTATCTGCAAACCCTGGTGTACAAAACCGTTCAGCAACTTCAAGGTATCATCTAGCTCATCTTCTCTTAAATCTGCTGTAATGATAATTTGTGCGCCATAGTCACTGGAAACAATAATCGAATTAGCATCCAATAGTATTTTCTCAATACTCTGGTGCAAATTATACGGAATGGTGAGCCTAAAACCCTGGTAATAATGCTTATCGGCAAGCTTTAAAATTTCTAGCCCTTCCTTTACCGCACCACTGTATGCCCTTGCCATACCACCTGTGCCCAGCTTTATTCCACCAAAATATCTTGTTACAACTACACATATTTCGCCAATTCCTGAATGCTGAATGACGTTGAACATCGGCTTACCAGCGCAACCTTTTGGCTCACCATCATCATTCATACCCCAGCCATTATGATCTGTGGGTTTACCTGCGATAAACGCCCAGCAATTGTGATTTGCCTCCGGGTGTTTTTCTCTAATCTGCTCGATAAAGGCATGGGCATGGTCTCGACCAGGGCAATGCTCAATATGGCAAAGAAATTGACTTTTCTTAACAACTAACTCCGTTTGAATGCTCACCGCCGGTATTTTATAACTTTGCATTTTAAATCACGTAGAATCTAAGTCTCACTTGGATTGATAAATCACGTAAGGCTATCTTGGAAAATTGCCACTTCGCCTATTTCTTTGTTTAAATTTTGCGTTCGCCTCTAATTTGAACAAAGAAGTTGATTTTTAAAGTACCCAAAAACGAAAAAGCTAGATTTACTCCGAGAGCAAATCTAGCTTTTTAATATTACAAATAAATACGGCCAGTAGAAAACATCAATCCTAGCGTATTACTTTTTCTTTTTTTTCTTCTTCTTTTTCTTGGCTATCTTTCGTGCTTTCTTGGCAATTTTATTTTTCTCTTTCTTAGCATTTTTTTTGCCTTTTTTCTTACCAACTTTATCTTTCTTTACTTCCTGTTCCTCTCTATATTCCTTTTCCACCAAAGGCTCTGAAACCTCAAATTCTACAACATCTTCTTCAACATCAACAACAAGCTCTTCGGGAACTTCTTGTTCTGCAACCTGCACGTTATCCATCTCAGGAAACATAGCCATGCCACTTTCTTTAAACAAGCTAAGCGCATAACGAACCTGACCAAGACTTAATTCGGTTTCTATGCTAGCGTTTTTCTGTGTTACGCCACGGTTTAGCAACAATAGCACCTCTGCCCGCTTACTAGATGGAAGTATGTCCATGCTTACGATTTCTGTGCAAGCATCAAAATCGGCAGGGCTGAGGAGTTTTCCATGATTTTTGACGGATGGATTTACGGCCATATCTAGTCCCCTGTGTTGAATAATTTTTTTATTAATTGTGGTTAACGATTAATTTTCAAATAATGCATATTAATGACGCCATTAGAATGCAAGAATAGCACGAAGAACGCAAAAATCAAATAATATCAACGCTAATTTACACTTATATGTGGTTTTTCTACTCAAAAATAAACATTTTGCTGATTTTCCCTTTAGTTTAGTACGGATTTTTTTCGTTTTTTATGATATTTTGCATGTTATCGTGGTCTCGTTAATTTAGCTTAGTTCCGCAGCAAATTAATTAACTGACCAAAGCCATTACACCATAGGGTGATTTGAAAAAATAAAGGAAACCTACCGCCATGGGTGCATTAGTCACACAAGTATATCGCAAAATTGATGATAGCCGAGCTTACTGTTTCAATATCGAGTCTAGCCGAGCACTAACAAATGAAGAAATGAAATGCCTACGCCTTATCTTAGCCGATGGGCTTCTGCTAGAAACTGTATCATTAGAACCTATTTTTACAGGAGATAGAGTTATTGAAGTTGGCCCTCGCATGAACTTTGCCACCGCTTGGTCTTCCAACATGGTTTCAATTTGCCGTGCAACAGGCCTTGATATTATCAGTCGTGTCGAACGATCCAGACGTTACCTAGTGCCAAAAGATGAAGAGTTGCAAACCTTTATCGATTCTCACCACGACAGGATGACAGAGTGCCATTATCCTCAAAAGCTCACCACATTCGAAACGGGCATTAGCCCTGAAAAAGTCTATGATGTTGATTTAATTAGCGGTGGGCCAGACGCTCTCTTGGAAATACCAGGGGTATCCATGGATGAGTGGGATCGTAATCTGTACTACAATTATTTTGTTAAAGAGCAAAAACGCAATCCAACCATTGTTGAAATTTTGGATCTCAATAACGCTAATTCTGAGCATTCTCGGCATGGCTTTTTTAAAGGGAAGCAAATAATCGATGGACAAGAGCAAGAAAGTACCCTTTTTGATCTTGTTATAGACACCTTAAATGCCCACCCAAAAGGATCAATAATAGCTTTCAAAGATAATTCCAGCGTTATCGCCGGACATGACTTGTCTGCCCTTGTTCCAGAAAACCCGGGTAGCACATCTTCTTTTACTAAAAAAGATGTTACATATAATCCGCTTCTCACAGCCGAGACCCATAACTTCCCCACCGGCGTTGCCCCCTTTCCTGGTGCCGAAACAGGTACAGGCGGCCGTCTACGTGATACCATGGCAACAGGACAAGGTTCATTCGTTATTGCTGGAACCGCCGGATATTGCGTTGGCAACCTTAACATCCCTGGCTATGAACTTAGTTGGGAGCGTGACTATCCAATCCCAAGTAATCTTGCCCGTCCTCTAGAAATTGAAATCGAAGCCAGTAATGGTGCTTCTGATTACGGCAATAAATTCGGAGAGCCATTAATTCTTGGCTTTACCCGTTCTTTTGATATGCGCCTTGACGATGATACCCGCTGGGGTTTTCTGAAGCCTATTATGTTCACCGCTGGCATAGGTCAAATGGACAGCAAGCACACGATTAAATCCAATGAAGAAAAAGGGATGCTCATCGTACAGGTAGGTGGCCCTGCCTACAGGGTTGGATTTGGTGGCGGTGCAGCATCTTCCATGATGCAAGGTGAAAATGCCTCCGAACTTGATTTTGATGCCGTTCAGCGTGGTGATGCTGAAATGGAACAAAAAATGAATCGAGTTATCCGAGCCTGTAACGAAATGGGAGACAAAAGCCTCATCGAGGTTATCCATGACCAAGGTGCTGGTGGTCCAGCCAATGTACTAAAAGAGCTGGTCGAAAAATCTGGTGGCCGAGTAGAGATTAGAAAAGTGCAGGTTGGCGATCCTACCATGTCCGTCCTTGAAATATACGTGGCAGAGTATCAAGAACGTTGTGGTTTTTTAATACGCCCTAAAAATATTGAAAAATTCCAAAAGATTTGTATACGTGAAAAAATTGGTTGCGAAGTGCTAGGCGAAGTTACAGGTGATCTTCGTTTTGTCTTAACCGATGCAAACGATGGTTCCACTCCTGTTGATATTGATCTTGATGCTCTTTTAGGAGAAATCCCACAAAAGACTTTTGTTGATAACAGAAATACACCCAAGTTTTCTCCACTAGTCTTAGGAGAAGATGCCACTGTTGAATCCTGCTTAAGCGATGTTCTTCGTCTAGTGTCGGTTGGTTCCAAACGTTTTCTTACCAACAAAGTTGACCGTTCTGTAACAGGTCTCATCGCCCAACAGCAATGTGTTGGCCCCCTTCAACTTCCTCTTTCAAATGTTGCGGTTGTGGCTCAATCTCATTTTGCAAAAAGTGGTATTGCATCATCCATTGGCGAGCAAAGCATAAAGATGCTCCTTAACCCCGCTGCTGGTGCACGTATGGCAGTTGGTGAGGCGGTAACAAATCTTGTTTGGGCTAAAATAGATGATGTTGACCAAGTAAAATGTTCTGCAAACTGGATGTGGGCTCCAAAACTAGAAGGTGAGGGAGCAGCTCTTTACGACGCAGCAAAGGCAATGCGAGATGTTATGATCGATGTCGGCATGGCAGTTGATGGCGGCAAGGATAGTCTTTCCATGGCAACCATGGTAGGTGATGAAACAGTTAAATCACCAAGAGAACTGGTTATTTCCACCTACGCATCCATGGCTGATTTAACCAAAGTTATCACACCTGATCTTAAAAGTAATAATTCCACCCTAATTTTCATTGATCCTAGTGCTGGTGCTGCCCGCATGGGCGGTTCATCTCTTGCCCATGTTCATTGTCAAATCGGCGATACCTGCCCTGATGTTGAAAATGGGCCTTTATTGAAGAAAGCTTTTATGGCTGTGCAGGAAATGATCGCTAAAGATCTTATAACTGCTGGACATGACAGAAGCGATGGCGGTCTCGTGACCACACTTCTTGAAATGGCATTTGCTGGCAATTGCGGAATAAAAATAAACACTGACGGAATCAACATTTCAGCCATCGACTACCTCTTCAACGAAGAATTAGGAATGGTAGTGGAATGTGCTGAAAAAGCTGAAGATGAAATTGGGGATATTCTAAAAGAGGCTGGTGTAGCTTATACTGTTCTTGGTAAATCAACTCCTGAGCAGAATATTTCTATTACAATAAATGACAAGCTGGTTCTAGAACGTGAAATGACAATCCTTCGAAGTTGGTGGGAAGAAACCAGTTACCAGCTAGAGCTGCTTCAAGCTGATCGTGACTGCGTTAATTCCGAAAAAGAAGCCATCTTCGAACGTAAAGGACCAAACTATACAATTCCATTTACACCCGAACCAACAGCAGCTGCAATACTAGATAAATCTGCTAAACCAAAAGTTGCCATTCTCCGTGATGAGGGATCTAACTCCGATCGTGAAATGACCGCAGCATTTTATGCCGCTGGTTTTGAGCCTTGGGATATCTGCATGAATGATCTTCTTGCCGGCGACATCGACCTCTCTGGTTTCCGTGGACTTGCCGCTGTGGGCGGTTTCTCCTACGCAGATGTGCCAGAATCTGCCAAAGGGTGGGCTGCGACAATTCTTTTCAATAGTCGTCTAAAAGAAATGTTTGACACCTTTTACAACCGCCCAGACACATTTACTCTTGGTATTTGCAATGGTTGTCAGCTATTCAGTCTCCTTGGTTGGGTTCCACAACTTGGTATCTCGGCAGAAGATCAGCCACGATTCTCCCATAATTTGTCGGGTCGATTCGAGTCACGTTGGTCCACAGTTAAAGTGCAGAAGAGCAAAGCAATAATGTTGCAGGGCATGGAAGGACTAACCTTTGGTATCCATGTTGATCATGGCGAAGGCCGTTTAAACTTTCCTAATACAGCGGTGAAAGCTCATGTAGAAGAAAATGGCATGACACCTATGGTTTATGTGAACGACAAAGGAGAGTCCACTGAGCAGTATCCTTTTAACCCCAATGGTTCTGAGGATGGACTTGCTGGCCTATGCTCTCCAGATGGTAGGCATTTAGCACTAATGCCACACCCTGAACGATGTTTCTTACCTTGGCAGTCACACTATATTCCAACAGAAATGAAAGATCTTCAGGTCACACCATGGATGAAAATGTTCCAAAATGCATATGATTGGTGCCTGAATAACTAGTTCTATCAACACTAGAAAATCGACTTTGATCGGGAATGATGGAGTAATAGGTATAAGTGCTATATACCTACCGTCATTCCCACAAAGACGGTAATCTCCCTGTCAGTGCTCTCCACTCCCTCCTGTCATGCTCTTGCAACACCTACTGTTATTCCTCACCTACAATAGTGGAAATTAATTAGAGGGTACCTTGAATAATTAGAATTTAGTAGTAACTGGATAACGAATGAAAAATGAGAAAAAGATTGAATTACTAGCTCCAGGTGGTGATTTAGATTCCATAAAAGCTGCAATTTTAGCAGGTGCTGATGCAGTTTACTGTGGCCTTGACAAGTTTAATGCGAGAAATAGAGCGGTTAATATAGATTTTAATGATCTTATGAAGATTATTAATCTTGCCCACGAGCATAACTGCCAAGTCTTTCTGACAATGAATATTGTAATTACAACTGGTGAAATTGTAACAATTATCAATTTGTTAAACAAATTAGTAAACACTGGTATTGATGCATTAATTGTCCAAGATTTAGGTCTATTCTACCTAATCTCAACTTATTTTAAAAATATCCCCGTCCACGCCTCCACCCAGCTAACTACTCACAATAAAGGCCAGATAAGTATTGCCAAAATGCTTGGAGCGAATCGGGTTAACCTGTGCAGGGAATTAAACTTAGACGAGATAAAAGATTTAAGTAGCTATGCCCACAACGAAGACCTTGCCACCGAAGTTTTTGTGCATGGTTCAAATTGTATTGGGTTTTCAGGCCTATGCTATTTCAGTTCAGTTATGGCTGGAAATTCTGGCAATCGTGGCAGATGCAGCCAACCTTGTCGTGATAAATTCACCACAACAAGTAGTGGGTTTAATTTTCCCTTCAACCTTAAGGATAACTCTGCATTTTTCGATATAAAAAATTTAGCAGAAGCAGGTGTAGATTCTTTTAAAATCGAAGGTCGAATCAAGAAATATCACTATGTTCATTCTGTAGTAAAAACGTGGCGACAACAGTTACAATACTTCTACGACACGGGCATGGTAGGCAAAGACAATGCTGATCTATTTAGAGTCTTTAATAGAGATTTCTCAAACCACCTGCTAAAAGGAAGAGCCCACAAAGATGCCTTTATTGATAATCCTCGGGATAATTCCGCTTTGCATCGCGCCTCATTCTTTGAAACTGATGACTCAACTTCTTTAGAACGAGCAAAAAGAGAACTATACGATGAAAAGACAGAAATTATTGAAGCAGTAGGCGAAAAAATAAATAGCCTCGCCTTACAAAACACCCCGATCACAATCAGAATTTCTGGCAATTGTGGGGAAAAACTAAAAGTTCTCGCTTTCACTACAGGTGAAGACATTGTCATATTATCAAGGCATGAGTTAAGCCTAGTGGCTAAGCAAAAGAAAACCGTAGATCCCATGAGTAAGCAAAGTTTTCTGAAAACTTTTAAAAACCTTGCAGGTCTGGGTTATGCAATCGACAATATTGAATTATCAGGACTTGTGAGCAATCTAATCCTGCCTTTTTCAGATATCAAAGATCTTGGCAGAAACCTGTTTGCCAAACTAAATAACTCCCATAAATTCCAAAGTCCTATTGATTTACCGAAAATTAAAACCAATAAGAGAGAGACAATAACACCAAAACTTTCGGTTATATTATCATCAAAAAATGATTTACCGCTCCTAAAAGTAAGCAATGCTGACTTCTACTTCCAGCTGCCAAGCAGTCTCAACGAAAGAATAGATGAATATTTACAAATTTTTGAGGGAAGAGAGTTAGTCCCAGTATTCCCTGCTATCATAATTGGTAAAGACTTTGAAGCGGCAGAAGATTTTTTGCTCAGATTAAAACCAAACAAGATAATCAGCAACAATCTTGGTATAGCACATTTAGCAAATAAGATGAAAATTAGCTGGCTGGCTGGCCCTTACATTAATGTCGCCAATCCATATAGCCTGAAATGTTTAAAAGAAAACTTATCTTGCTCTGGGGCCTTTATTTCTAGCGAATTAAGCATGACCCAAATCGGTAGCCTTCATGCGCCAGAAGATTTTGAGACATGCTACAGCATCTTTCACCCCTCATTGCTCTTTACCAGTAAACACTGTTTATTTCAGTCCGTAACAGGATGCCATAAAGAGAACATGGATGACACATGCCTGAAAGATTGTCAAAAAGTGGCAACAGCAACAGGGGTGAACGGCAAGACACTTCACATAGAAAAGAAAAGTGGTAATTACCCCTCACTTTACGATGAGTCCTCATTCTTAAATAGTGCTATAGTGAAGAATATACAGAACAAATTTCATCGATTTTTCATCGACATATCCAAGCACAAAGAATTTAGCAAAATGGAGAAAATTAATTTGTTAGATTTATTCCAGAAACTACTAGATGGTGAGGATGATGCTGATAAAAAAATCAAGGGAATCACAGGCAAAATTAGTTGCAGCCAATACAAAACTGGATTCTAGGCAACTCAATATCCTTAAAGCTAATAACTTGCTACACTAAGGCAAAAGAATCCGTCCATTCCAAGGCTTCAAGATACAACTCACTGATTCTATCATCACTTATACCAACCTTCTTCAAAGCAAATTTGAAAGCCACCTTATTACCTTTTTCATAAGTTTCTACCAAACGCAAAAAATTAAATAAATTGCCAGAACGAGATAGCAAAGCCTCATTAATGTTTTCTGAAAGTGGCATTTTCTTCAAGGTTTTCCTCAAGGCTTGATCAAGGATCGCATCAATCATGGAAAACAATCCCAGCAAAAACATTTCACCACCATCAAGATCTAACTCTTTGGCCATCAGCTCCATAAACCTAGCTCTAATAATGGATGCCCTTATTAGTTCACCTGGCTTATCTTCAGCCAGACCACTGGCTGCAATCAATGTTATAAACCGATTAAAATCGTCGAATCCTAGAAAACTTATAGCCTGCCTAATAGAAGTGAGGGGCTGCACACGAGAAAAATGGGAGGAGTTAAGATAGTTAAGTAATTTATATGAAACCGAGATATCAGTGGAAACTAGCTTTTCTAGTTTAGTAACATCAAAATAGTCATTTGTGTTAACTTCTGAAATAAGCTGCATCATGTTAATTTGCGATGATGAAAGATCTTTGTTTTTTAAAATTTCAGGTTTAGAAAAGAAATACCCCTGAAATAACTCAAAACCAAGCTCCAAGGCCTTATTAAACTCTTCATAGGTCTCGACCTTTTCAGCCAGTAATCGACAACCATATGGTTTTAAATCCTTTACCATGGTCTCTACATCGGCGAGCGAGGTTAAAATAAAATCAACCTTTACGATATCTGCTAACTGAAGTAATTCATCAAATTTTTTAGAATATACAAAATCATCAAGGGCTAAGATATACCCCTTTTTCTTTAATTCCTTACAACAATCAACTATTGCCTTAGTTGGCATCACATCTTCAAGTATTTCCACCACCAACTTATCTTGGGGGAAAAGACTTGGGGTCCCTTTAAGTAAAAGGTCTTCAGTGAAGTTGATAAAAACTAATTTACCAGCACCTATTTTATCAATACCAACCGTAAAAAAAGATGAGGAAAGTAAACTAGTGGTCGCTGTGTCCCCATCAATATCAGGAAATCCATTGGTATCAGAATTGCGAAAAAGCAACTCATAGGCATATATTTTTTTCTTCTTATCAAAGATTGGTTGCCTAGCAACAAAAACATCCATACCTATTCTCTTCTAGCAAATTATTGACCCTCAATTATGAACGCAATTTGTTTTTCCAGACCATACAACTCACGTCCTAAAAACTCAGAAACAAACTACCCTCAGAAGACTATCAAGTTAAAGGCTTATTTAGACCAATCATTATCCTCAAACTCACTATGGTCAGGTTTGGGAGGTTTTTCTTCAGAAAGTCTCTGTTTTAACCAACCAATTATTTGCTTTGCTTCGCTTTTAACTTCTGCAAGAGCTTTACCTCTATGGCTGACCTTATTTTTTTCCTCACTGCTTAACTCAGCAAATGTTTTACCATACTCTTCGAAATAAAATAGGGGATCATAACCAAACCCTGAGTCACCACGCTTTTCTTCCAAGATAACTCCATCACACTTCCCCTCATAGGTTAGAGCTGGACCACCAGGAGTGGCAATGGATATAACACAGGAAAAATTAGCTTTTCTATTGGTCTTGCCTTTTAACTCTGCCAACAACTTCTGGCAGTTATCTTCATCACTGGCATTTTCTCCAGCATACCTTGCAGAGTAAACACCAGGTGCGCCACCTAATGCATCTACTTCAATACCAGAATCATCAGCAATAGCTGGAAGCCCTAGTATTCGCGCAGTGTGATAAGCTTTTTTGTAGGCATTATCGTCAAAAGTTTCGCCATCTTCTATTGCCTCTGGAATTGGTCCAAACTCGGCAAGAGACTTTATTTCAACCTCAAAATCTTTTAAAATTTCTTGAAATTCTTTAACTTTGTTTTGATTGTTTGTGGCAAGCACTATCATCGGTACCATTATCTATTTCTTCCTTTAGCTGTGATTTTCTAAAACGTTTATCGTATCTTTCCTGTTCACTATAAATACAACCACAATATGGTTGCCGATACATGTCCTGAGCAATAGACTGATCAATCCCTTCCTGCCAACCTTCCCTAAAGTCCGAGTAATAAAATTCTAATCCATACTTAGTGGCTAATTTTTGGCACTGAGATACTATTACACTATGATTCTGATACTTAGAATATAACAGAGTTGTTGTAAAGGATTCAAAGTTATTTTCACTGGCATACCTAGCAGTTTCTTCCAGCCTACGATAGTAACACTTATTACAGCGTTTATTTTCGTTAAAAACAGCGTCCTGTAGAAATTGACGCATCAAATAGTTTCGTTCAGCGATGAATTTTATCTTTTCACGTTTAGCGAACTCTTCAACCGTATTTAATCGACGCCGAAACTCTTTAAAAGGATGAATGTTGTGATTATAGAAAAAAGACGTAACAATAAAGCCCTGCTTACGTAGCTCCGCAACAGGGTATATTGAACACGGCCCACAACAACTGTGTAATAATATTTTTTTCACGCTTGAACCTAAACCTCACCTTAGAAAAATATTACCAGGCAACAGCTTCAGGACGCTAAAAATTACACTTTGTATTTTTTAGGGTCTATATTGTACTGATGTATTTTGTAATTAATTATTCTAAGACTAGTTTTTAAATACTTTGCTGTCTTGGTTTGATTTCCATTCTTTTTCTTCAGTCCTTCTACGATAATTTCTTTTTCAAAATTATCCACCGTATCTGCAAGAGAAGCATTCAAATCATATTTATTTATACTTGTATCCGATGTTTGCAGAGTTGGCGGAAGATGAATTCCCTTTATGGTATCACCATCACAAATAATAACCGCCCTTTCCATACAATTCTGCAATTCTCGAACGTTACCTGGCCAATGATACTGTATTAACATATCAATAGCTGAAGTGGATATTCTTCTAATATCTTTTTCACTTTCCTTGGCAAATTTTTCTAAGAAAAATTCTGCAATTAAGAGAATATCGGTTCTTCTCTCTTTAAGAGATGGCATATATACAGGAAAGACATTGAGACGATAATAAAGATCCTCACGAAAAGTTCCATCAGTGACAGCTTGTTCTAAATTTTTATTAGTTGCAGCAACAAGCCTCACGTCACAATTTATCTGTTTTGTAGAGCCAATTCTTTGAAAATTTCTCTCTTGAACAATATGAAGTAATTTTACTTGTACAGTTCTACTTACTTCGCCAATTTCATCCAAAAAAAGAGTCCCACCCTCTGCCTGCTCAAACCTACCAATCTTTCTATCTATAGCCCCTGTAAATGAACCTTTCTCGTGACCAAAAAGCTCAGATTCAAGTAATGTTTCTGGCATAGCAGAACAATTCACAACGACAAACGGCTTTTCACTACGCTTACCATTATAATGCAATGCCTTTGCCACCAATGTTTTACCAGTTCCTGATTCACCCCTGAGTAAAACCGTGGCACTAGAATCCACAACTCGATGAACCATATCATAGACATCCTGCATCTTAGGGGAATTGCCAATGATATCGTTAATCTTATTTTTTTCTGATAATTCCCTTTTTAACTTTTGATTTTCAGTTACAAGTTCATTCCTTTCTCGATTTACATTCTGAATACGAATAGTTGACTGAGCGATAAGACTACTAATTACCGTCAAAAATTGAAGATCTTTATTAGCTTGCTCACCAATGCCACCTTCATAAATTCTATCAATACTTAGAGCACCGATAATTTGTTCGCCATTTTTAATGGGCACACACAGGAAAGATCCCTTTTGATCTTCAACAGTTTCTCTAAGGCCAGTACGATTAAGAAAAAGTGGCTCCTCCGATATATGTGGAACAATTATAGGTTCACCACTGGCAACCACTCGGCCTGTTATTCCCTCGCCTATTCTATATGTTCCTTTCTCTTTCACTTCATTACTTAGACCAAGAGCTATCTCTATTTCCAATTTTCCAGTATGAGGGTTAACGATGGTCACAGTGCTATTCTTCATATCCTTTAACTCTTCAAGGATAGACATAACTTTCTCTAAACAATCACCCAGGCTTTCAGATGATGCAAGAGTTTTAGTAATTTCATATAATGAATTTAGATCTTCTAGTTGTGTGGCAGTGTCTCTTCCTGTTTGCATATCTCGACCTATATATTTTACATCATCAGATGTGTAACCTGTTTGTAATTAATTTACTCCGACATTTATTGTAATACGTTCCTGCAATAAAATCGAGATATCACTACAAAAATGTGAAAAACCTTCGAAAAACAAAAAAAGTCATTCATTTTGTTGACTTTTATTTTTGACAATGTTAAAAGAACGCCTCGTGGAGGAATGGCCGAGTGGTTGAAGGCGGCGGTCTTGAAAACCGTTGTACGAAAGTACCGTGGGTTCGAATCCTACTTCCTCCGCCACGATTGGAGGGGTGACCGAGAGGCCGATGGTGCTCGCCTGCTAAGCGAGTGTGGGGGTTAGACTCCACCGAGGGTTCGAATCCCTCCTCCTCCGCCAGATCGATTATTCAGAACTTCCAGTAAGTTCTTTTAGAGCTCCAGCCCGCAAGGGTTTGGAGCTTTTTTTATGCCCTCATACTTCCTGCAAGTTCTATTAAACTCTAGTAACATCTCTTACACTGGTTGCACTGGTTGCGTGTATATTTAAATTGTTAATTTTTCGAGAGCTACTTCTATATATTCATTAACTTGTTGACCAGTGGTCCCCGGTGAAAAACTTGAAGGTCATCTTGTGCTACTACCTATCGCTGGACTTAGGTAATATTCAAATGAAACTATTAAACGTGGTCTGTTTGAATGTA